>NZ_KZ319369.1 GCF_002744715.1 Marinobacter profundi | reverse complement strand
TCCTTAGATAACAGCCCCTTACTATTGCAAGCCTGACATACAAATCGACACTCGATTAACCCGAATTGACAAGGAACTGTTACACATTTTGCGCATCCCCACGGGCCAGAAATTCGTTTAAAGTGGACAGCTGTACTATTTTTGAACGCAGGGAACCGAAACCAGCCAGGATCAATCCGCAGCTGGTAAGGCAACAGGAGCAGGATGAACTTCGATCAGTTTCGGCGTCTGGGACGCAAAGGCAAGGGTGCTGGCAGCGGGCAGCAGGCCAAGGGGCTACAGGATAATGAGCCGGGCTTCGGCTCGGACTACGGCATGCACGTGCGGTCGGACCGCTTCATCAAGACCCTGAAAGGCTGGTACGCCCGAACCCGCGAACAGGAAGATCTGGGGCCATTCGAATCCTGGGCGGAAGCCAGCGAAGCCCTGGAGGACTATATTCGGGGCTGCAAGCGGCTGACCGCCCGCCATTTCTCGTCACCCACCCATTACGGCATCCAGATCCACGATCCGGATACCTGCACCAAGGCGCTGTGCGCCGTCTGCATTGAGGCGAAACTGCACTTTATCGAGGCTAGCGGCAGTGCGGCCAAGGGGAGAACAGCACCCGCACGGGACGACGACGGCCACTGAATGGCCGCTTGGGCTCAGGGCGCCTTGCCGTCGTTCAGCGCAAGTGCGCCGCGGACAATGCGGTAGATCAACCAGATCGAAATACCCAGCAGGATGAACCAGCCTATCAGGATCGGGATGGTCACAATGCTGATCACCGTCCACAACAAGCCGAACCAGAAGGTGCGGATCTGCCAGCGGAAATGGGGTTCGACCCAGGTCCCCCTGACTTCATCCAGCTTGATGTAGTTGATGATAACCGCCACCAGGCCGGTCACACCGCCCAGAAAGAAGGACAATGCCTGCAGGATATAAACAACCACGGCCAGGTTGCGGGCGGGATCGGCGCGGCGCTCGGTGGGCTCGCTGTTTGCGGGGATGTATTCGGGTTCTGCCAAGGCTGCTCTCCTGAGGTACGGCTTTTGCCGAGTCTACCACAGCAGGAGAACCCGCAAAGAGCCACCCGCACCATCCTCAGAATCCAATTGCCAGAAAACAGCAAAGCCCCGCCCGACAACCAGCCATGCGAACATGACCGGTTGCCCGGCAGGGCTCTGATCAGCGCCGGAATCAGGCGCCGATTACGCCGCCGTCGTCACGGGTGACGATGACAGTCGCGTCACGGGGACGGGCTTCCGCCGCGTTCGGCCAGTTGGCTTTCGGGTGCTGGATGTTTACGAACATGGTCTTGCTGTCCGGGGTGGTCACCACGCCTGTCACTTCGCAACCCTGCGGGCCCACGAAGAAACGCTTGATTTCCCGGGTGACCGGGTTGGCCGCCAGCATCATCTGGTTGCCGAATACCTCGTTGCTGTAGCCATCGGTCTGGATCCACAGGCGGCCGTTGTAGTCAAACCACAGGCCATCCGGGCTGTTGAAGATGTTGCTGTCGTCCAGGGTGACCACTGCTTCACCATCAACCACGGTTTCGGTGCCCTGCTCGCCGGCAAATACAAAGATGTCCCATTCGAAACTGGTGGCCGTGTAGTCACTACCGGCCTCGGCCCAGCGAATGATGTGGCCGTTGATGTTGTTGATCACCGGGTTGGCGGCATCGATGTCGTCGGCGGTGCGCTTGCTGTTGTTGGTGAGGGTGAAGTACACCTCGCCGCTGTTCGGGTCGATCGCGCCCCACTCGGGACGGTCCATCGGGGTAGCACCGGCAATGTCCGCTGCCAGACGGGTGTTGACCAGCACGTCGGCCTGGTTCTCGAAACCGTCAAAGGCAATGGCGCCAACAGTGGTGCCCACTGCTGCATCCACCTTGGCCTTGAAGCCGGCATCGCTCAGGTCCAGCGGCAGCCATTCACCGGTGCCGTCTTCGTTGAAACGGGCCACGTAAAGCGTGCCCTGGTTCAGCAGGTGGCCACCGGCGGTCGCCGCGTAATAGGGCTGGGCAGAGACAAACTTGTAGATGTATTCATAACGGGAATCGTCACCGGAGTAACACACCACCGGCTCACCTTCGGTTACCGGAGCGAAGATAACCCCTTCGTGAGCAAAGCGGCCCAGGGCGGTACGCTTCTGCGGCCGGCTTTCCGGGGCGAACGGATCGATTTCCACCATGTAGCCATAGGTGTTGGCTTCGTTGCGGTAGTCCAGATCGGCAGTAGCGGCGATGGCCGTGACGTTGAAGCGAACGTACTCATCGGCGGCGTTGTCGGCCAGTTCCCAGTCATAGCGGCGGGAGGCCGAGCCAGTACCGTAGCGGGCCTGCTCGCGGGTGATAGCGCCCTTGTTGGCGAAATAGCCCGCCCAGTTTTCCTCAGCCGTCAGGTAGGTGCCCCAGGGCGTCGGACCCATGGCACAGTTGTTCAGGGTGCCGCGTGTCTGGTTGGCGAGCGGGCTGAACCGGGTGACCAGCTTGCTGTAGCCACTGACCGGACCACGGATATCCATCTCGGTACCACCGGTTACCCGACGGTTGTAGGGGCTGCCATGAACCACCGCCCACTCACCATCGGCACCCTGCTTGATATGGATAACGGATACGCCGTGCGCGGCGATTTCCTTGCGGACTTCATCGGCAGGGCGGGAGATAATCACACCGTCAAGATTGCTCTCCCCGGTCGCGCCAGCCGGATGAATATGGGTCTGGTTGATGTACTCGTGGTTCATCACCAGCAGGCCTTCGGTAGAGCTGTTGCCGCCGGCCTTCAGATCGATCGGGAAGAAATGCATGCCATCGTGGTGCATCCCCACCTGCTGTTCCTGCTCCTCACCGGTGTTGCTGCCGTCGGCTCGGTACTCCGGCAGGCTGCCGGTCAGCGGGGTACCCCAGGGTACGAAGGCTTTGGCAGTGTAACCTTCCGGCACCACAACGCTGTTGGCGGTAGAAACGGCAACCGGTTTGAAACCCAGCTCGGTGGCCGACGGGGTGTCGCCATCCGGCGCCGGAGTTGACGGTGTGGCGACGGCATCGTCGTCGTCATCGGAACAACCGGCCAGGGAGAGCCCCATCACACTGGCCAGGGCGGCGCCCATGCCACCTTTCATCACGGAACGGCGCTTCAAGCGGGACGCCAGTACTGATTCAAACGGGGTATTGCCGGAGTGGTTGACTACCGGCTCGTAATTGGGGTCGTTGTAGTTGGGGTCAATGTCATGCTTTGCCATTTTCGGTCTCTCTCAGGGAGTTTCAGGTTCAACGTTTCGAAATCAACGTTTCAGGATCAACACAGTGCTGTGAAGTTTCCCGTCACCCCATGACAAACCGGTGAACAATTGGCGGCAGTTCTGTTAACAAATTCTGACAGCCATAATGACCGGCCATAAACAGCAAAGCCCGCCGGAGGTGGCGGGCTTTGCTGTTTATAACGATGTAGCAAACAAGTCGACAGTCGGACTTGACGGATTATTCCGCGTTTTCCTTGGTGATGTCGTCGTAGCCGTCCTGCACGGCATCGCCGGCTTCCTCAGCGGCTTCACCGATACGCTCACCGGTCTCCTTGGCAGCATCCTTGGTTTGCTCCCAGGCGCTATCGGTCTGGCCGGTGGCCTCTTCAACCGCGTCGCCCATGGCGTCGCCGGCATCCTGCGCCATGTCCGCCGCATTGTCCGCAGCCTGCTCGACATCAACACCTTGCTCGTTGCTGCTGTCGTCGCTGCAGGCCGCCAGACCAAGGGTCATTACCAGAGCCAGAGCAGTCAGTGTGAATTTGTTCATAACAATTCCTTCCATTGGCAGATAAATGTCCGGGACAGAGTCTACGTCTGCGGGCAGGGTCAGCACAATTACGGGGGGATTACCTTTTTTTCAGAAAAGACAACAGGTTATAAACACCAACCACCTTTCAACCCGGGAGTTCAGGCTCAGGGCTGTCAACCCGGGAGTTCAGGTTCAGGCCTGGTTGATCACCCTGCCATCCAGCACCAGCAAATGGTCAAACCGCACCAGCTGCCCGCGCCCCAGAATCAGGAATTCCTGTCCGGCCCGGACAAACAGGTCCCGGACCACATCATGAACGGTCTGGATCTGGCCAGCTTCATCCCGGTAGACAATTTCCAGCAGGGTTTCCGCACAACGATAGTCCTGCAACTGCTCCTGGAGTGACCAGGTGGCGGACTGCCAGTTCTCTGAGGTAGGTGTCTCTGTACTCATCGCTGATTCATCCCTGTTATGTGCAGCGCATTGGTTCTGTCATGCAGTGAGTTACAGCGTGCCCAGCCGGGCACCTGACTAGTTTGGTTCACATCCCGCGAGTTCGCCAACCAGAGCGGAATGGATTTTTATCAATTTTTGATCAGTTCGGGTTTGATTTTTGACTGACTTATTGCCATATTGTCGGACAACATATCAAAACAAGCCGTCGACCCGGAGGAAAGACTGATGAGCACTCAACCCAGCACCAGCGCCAAGGCACCCGCTGCGAACCCCAGTGACAAGGCTTCGCCGGCCGCAAGCAACGACGCCCAAGGCCGCCACTGGTCGGACCCGAAGCGTTACCTCTGGCTAATGAGCCCGGCACTGCCCGGAGTGGGTCTGGCGGCCCTGGCAGGCTATGCCATTGCCCCAAAGAAACTGAAGGCACTGGCCTGGACCGGGCCCGCACTGATTCACGGCATCATTCCGGCACTGGACCGACTGGTGGGCGAGGACGCAAGCAACCCGCCGGAAGCGGCGGTGCCGTCCCTGGAACAGGACAAGTATTACGACTTCATTGTGAAGGCCTTTATCCCGACCCAGTACGCCATGACCTTCCTGGGAGCCTGGCTGGCCAGCCGCAAGAATGTGCCGCTGGAAGACAAGATCGGTATTACCCTCACCGTGGGCGGCATCAACGGCCTGGGGATCAATACCGGCCATGAGCTGGGTCACAAGTCGAGCAAGGTCAACAAGCTGGCGTCGATGGCTGCGCTCGCGCCGACGGGCTACACCCACTTTGTGGTAGAGCACAACTTTGGCCACCACAAGCGGGTCGCAACTCCGGAAGATCCGGCCACCAGCCGGATGGGGGAGAGTTTCTGGAAATTCCTGCCACGCACGGTGGTGGGCGGCATCAAATCCGCCATCGAGATTGAAAAGTCCCGGCTGAAGCGCCGCGGCAAGGGGTTCTGGAGTCTGGAGAACGAACTGCTGCAGGGCTGGGCGATGACCGCCGGTTTCTTTGGTGCCACCACCCTCGCCTGTGGCCCGCGTGCCCTGCCGTTCCTTGTAGCCCAGGCCGCCTATGGCGCCAGCCTGCTGGAAACGGTTAACTATATGGAACACTACGGCCTGTTGCGCCAGAAAGACGCCAGCGGCAAGTACGAGCGCACCCAGCCGGAACACAGCTGGAACAGCAACCACATCATTACCAATCTGGTGCTGTACCAGCTGCAGCGTCATTCCGATCACCATGCCCACCCGACCCGCAAGTTCCAGGCCCTGCGTCACTTCGGAGAGGCACCGCAACTGCCGGGCGGCTACGCATCACTGATCCTGCCAGCGTACCTGCCGTCAACGTGGTACGAGATGATGGATAAGCGGGTGATCGACCACTATGAGGGCGATCTTACCCGCATTAACTGGGATCCGGAGCGCAAGGACGAGCTGATGGCAAAATACGCGGATTACGCGGCCAGGGTAGCCGCGGAAGCCAGCGCACGGCGGGAAGCCCGGGCGGACTCCGCAGCGGCCTGATAGCCCGGCTGAGCGTCAGAACCAGTCTGCCTGCATGTTCAGGCAGGTGTCGTCCTGATTGCGCAGCAACACCAGGTCCTGCGCCACGGTGGGCAGTTCCCAGTGAAAGAAGTACTGCGCCGCCTGCAGTTTGCCCTGGTAGAAATGCCGGTCATCATCAGTGGCCGCGTCTGCCAGGGCCTTCGCCGCCGCGTTGGCCTGCCGCAGCCACATCCAGGCCACCACAATATGACCGAACAGGTGCAGGTAGACCGAGGCATTGGCCAGCACCCGCTCCGGACTGTCCTGCATCAGCGTCTTGCCCAGGCTCTGGGTCACCTTCACCGCCTGTTGCAGGGTCTCACTGAGCGACAGGGCCCACTGCTGGCATCGGGCGGTGGTGGCGGCCTCCAGGTCAACCTGCATGGCCTGCATCAACAACTGCAGGCCATGACTCTGGTCCTGCCAGATCTTGCGGCCCAGCAGGTCCAGGGCCTGGATGCCGTTGGTACCTTCGTGGATCGGATTCAGCCGGTTATCCCGCCAACATTGCTCCACCGGGTACTCGCGGGTATAGCCGGCGCCCCCGTAGACCTGGATCGCCAGGTCGTTGGCTTTCGGGCCGAATTCCGAGGGCCATGCCTTCATTACCGGTGTCAGCAGGTCCAGCAGCTTACCCGCTTCCAGCCGCTTCTGCGGGTCCGGATGGGTGTGCTGGTCGTCCACCAGGCGTGCGCCATAGAGGCACAACGCCAGGCCGCCCTCACAGTACGCCTTCTGGGCCAGCAGCATACGGCGGACATCGGCATGCTCGATGATGGGCACCTGGGGGGCATCCGGGTTCTTCTCGGCAAGCCTGCGCCCCTGCAGGCGCTCCCGGGCGTAGTCCAGGCTGTGCAGATAACCGCGATAGCCGATGACCGCCGCGCCGAAGCCCACCCCGAGACGGGCCTCGTTCATCATCTGGAACATGTACTTCAGGCCCTGGTGGGGCTCTCCCACCAGGTAGCCGTGACAGGGGGCGTCGTCCCCGAAACTCAGCGCGGTGGAGGTGGTGCCGCGGTACCCCAACTTGTGGATCAGCCCCGCCAGCGCCACGCCGTTGCGCTGTTGCGGATTGCCATCGGCGTCCACCAGGACCTTCGGCACAATGAACAGGGAAATCCCCCGCACCCCCGCCGGCGCGCCCTTTATCCTCGCCAGCACCATGTGAATGATGTTGTCGGTGATGGACTGGTCACCGCCGGAAATGTAGATCTTGGCACCCTTGATCAGGTAATGCCCGCCGTCGGTGGGTGTCGCCGAGGTACGGATGTCCGCCAGTGATGAGCCGGCGTGGGGTTCGGTCAGGGCCATGGTACCGGTGAAACGACCGGACAGCATGTGTGGCAGAAAGGTAGCCTTCTGCTGGTCGTTGCCAAACACCCGGATCAGGTTGGCTGCCGCGGTGGTGAGAAAGGGATACCCGGCGGTACCGGGGTTGGCCGCTGTAAAGAATCCATTACAGGCCGCCATCACCGACTCCGGCAACTGCATGCCGCCCAGCTCGTAATCGTACCGGCCGGCAATAAAACCCGCCTCGGCGTAGGCACGGAAGGCGTCTTTGACCTCCGGCAGCATCTCCACCTGGCCGTTGACGAACCGGGGCTCGTCCTTGTCCGCGGCGCTGTTGTGGGTGGCGAACTTGTCGTGGGCCATGCGGTCGGCGGTTTCAATGACCGCATCAAAGGTCTCGCGACTGTGCTCGCTGAAACGCTCCCGCGCCGTCAGGCTCGCAGTATCCAGTACCTCGTACAGCTGGAACGCCAGATCACGGCGATCGATCAGGGTATCGGTCATTCGGGGTCTCCTGTCAGTCCGGCCCCGATTGTTGCAGCGGCCTCCACCCGAAGCAACCACTCCCTGCCGGATACTGGCGGAGTGATCGTCCCGGAAACCCTTGCCGCGCCGCCGCCGGTCGCCGTAGCACCGGCCAATGCCGGACGTTTACGGCACGGATTATGCTGCATCACAGGTAATGGGCCAATTAACGTCCACAAACGTAAAAATTACTGACAAGAGTGCAACCGTGGGAGGTGTAACTCCATGAACGCACCCGACAAAACCGGCCAGGCAGCCCTGCTCAACCGGCTTTATGATATGAAGCAGAAACAACTCCAACAGGCCAGCGGGCAGGCCGACAGCCTGCGTTATCAGGTACTTGCAGCGGAAGCACAGGCCATCAGCGATGCCCTCAAGGCCCTGCAGTAGCGTGTTGCCGGCCTGAGGACCAGGCCGGCGGTCGATCAGGGTTGGCGCGGAGCGTCATCAATGTCGTCATAGCCGGTAATCATCGGCTTGATGTGACTGGTCAGTTTGTGACCCATTGTGGTCATGTAAACGTGACCAATTATGACTACCAGAGCATTCGGGGACAGACCTCAGGTCTGGCCCCGGAACTGAAGTGGACAAGTTTAATCAGACGGTGCGGATTCGCACGGGCAGGCCTTGGCGTACGGCGGCGCCGGAGACGTTTTCCAGCCAGGTGGCTGTCTGGTCGGTGCGGGTCGGGTCGGCAAATCCGAGGTCGTTTATGTTCACGCCGGCACCGAGGTAGGGGTTGCCGGGACGTTCTTCGCCGTCGATCACGTGGCCGGCGGCACCGAGTTCGCGGTGGCCGTAGCCATGTTCGATGCCGATCGCGCCTTCGTGCACACCGTCACCCACCAGCGCCAGTGCCAGTACCTTGCCGCCCGGGCTTTCGATGCTGATGGTGTCACCGTGTTGCACACCAAACTTCTCGGCATCTTTGCGGTTGATCAGCACCGGGTTGTAGGGTTTGATCATACGCAGGCGCTCCAGGCCGATGGCGTAGGAGTTCATCAGGTTGCTCTTGAACGAGAACGCCAGCAGTGGCCATTCGTTTTCCGGGAAGTGCTCCCGCATCAGCGAGCCATCCCAGAAGCGCGGCGGATGGTACATGGGAGTACCGGTCAGGCGCTTGCCGCTGTAGCTGTCGATGGCTGTGCCCACATCTTCGTTGTAGACACACAGCGGGCGACTCCAGGCGTGGCCCAGTTTATCGCCGTCGTAGGCTTTTTCCATGGTCTCGAAGCGGCCACCGCGGGAATACAGGTGCGCCACCGGGCCCACTTCGTCTTCCGCCACGGTAGACTTGATACGATCCATCAACGGCTCGATACCACCGGCCACAATGTCTTCCTCGCTGGGCGCAGACAGCGGCTTGCCAGTCATCGCAATGTTCGCCGCCGCACGCAGGTAAAAGTCCTCGGCGCGGTTGAGCGGATGCATGGTGCCATCGGCACCGGCAATCACATCATCACCAAAGCCCGGCAGGCTCAGCTTCTTGCCAAGTTCAATGAAGAAGGCGTCCAGGCTCACCGGCTCGCCGGCGGCAGTCTTCACCTGGCGAGGCTCCACCACTGGCCAGCAGGCAGTAGTCATCTTGGTGAGCGTACCGCTCCAGGCTCCGGTAAAGCCCCATACTTCATACATCACGGAATCCGGCACAATGTAGTCGGCAAAGCGATTGGTTTCGTTGATGAAACCATCCACCGCCACAAACAGGCCGATGTTCTTCGGGTCTTTCAGCTTCTCTTCGATGACGGAAGTCAGGCCGGCTTGGCCATACAGCGGGTTGGCCATGGCACTGATCATCGCCTTGATGCGATACGGGTAGCCATCCAGTCCAGACATCAAATGCTCGGTCAGAATCGGCGGCGCCAGCTTGCGCCACGGGCCTTCAGCCGGGTACGGAGACTGGCCACTGGCCACCTTGCGCTTGTACTCGGAAGACTTCTCGTACGGGAACCGTGAACGGCTCAGGAAAATACCCTTCGGGCCGACCTTACCGGGGAAATCTGCCAGATCGTATCGGGGGCCTTTGCCTACTCCATTGAAAGAGCCACCACCCTTGGCCACGCCGCCTTTATGGTTAAAGCTGCCCGCCAGCACGTTCAGCATGTTCACGCTGAAAGAGGCGTAGAAGCCCGCACCAGACATCATGCCACCGTGGGCATCGGCTGCTGACTGCCGGCCGTGGCTGGCAAACTTCTTCGCCAGCCGGCGGATGATTTCCGCATCAATACCGCAGATATCAGCGTATTCTTCAATGCTGTACTTCTGCGCTTCTGCACGCAGCTTGAACAGGGAACTGCGCACCACAACCGGGCCGTTGCCGGTTTCTACGGTACGCTCCACAAACAGCTCGGCACTGCTGGCCACTTCGGAGCTTGCCAGCTCGCCATTGGCATCAACAACCACCGGCACATCGTCTTCAGCGCCCGCAGTGGCGCGGCCGATATCGCTCATACGCAGGAAGTAACCGGCCCGCGGGTGAGCATCGTCGTCAATCACCAGGTGCGTGGCGTTGGAGTGGCCTTTTTCACCGGCAGCCTGGGCCGCCGCATTACCCGGGATGGCCAGGTAATCCTTGGCGTAGCCATCGTTCTCCAGCATCCAGCGCATCAGGCCCATGGTCAGCGCGGGGTCTGTGCCCGGCAGAATGGAAATCCAGTTATTGCGCTC
Source organism: Marinobacter profundi (assembly GCF_002744715.1). GTDB lineage: Bacteria > Pseudomonadota > Gammaproteobacteria > Pseudomonadales > Oleiphilaceae > Marinobacter > Marinobacter profundi. Next base: position 530,032 of record NZ_KZ319369.1, on the reverse strand, counting down.
GCCCGCCGCGTGAGACGCAGCCGCTGTCAAAGCCGGGTCGATCACCACGTATTCCAGGTCACCCTTGGTGCGAGCCTGGGCCAGCATACGGCCCTGGCGCTTGAACGGGTTACCGGCCTGGCTGGGCGCGGTGCCGATGAACAGCGCAAATTTGGTGTTGGCGAAGTCCGGCTTAACGTGGGCGTTCTTGGCGAGGTCGTTCATCACCGCGCCGGAACCCATACGGAACGCCAGGCCACAGTAGGCACCGTGGTGGCCGTAGTTGCGGGTACCAAAAGCGTTCCAGGCGAACCGCTTCAGCAGCGCAGAACGGCCGTAATCGGTGGCTTCCATTACCAGCAACTGGTTGGCCTTGGGGCCGTATTCCGGGTTTTTCGGGTCCAGCGGGGTTTCGATATCGCGAATGGCACGCAGGCCTTCCACGTTACCTTCGCCGAACAGGTCACCGCCTTCCACAATTTCATCCAGTAGCTGCTCGAACGGAACGGATTCCCACTGGTTGCTGCCCCGCGGCCCTACCCGCTTCAGGCAGGTGAGTACGCGCTGGTCGCTGGTGAGCTGGGCCATGGCGGCGTTGCCACGGGCACAGGCCGTAGACCGGTTCAGCTGGCCCTGGTCCTTGAAGTTACTCATCTGGCGGAACGCATCCATTACCGGCGTGTTCTCGTCCAGGTGCTCGTCAGAAGACAACGGGTGGTACGGGTTACCAGACACCCGCAGAACCTTGTCCTGCTCTTTATCAATCCGTACCCGCACGCCGCACTTGGTGGTGCAGCCATAGCACACGGTGAAGGCAATGCGCTGGCCCGGGTTCAGTTTTACTTCACCGGTGGTGGGGTCTACGGAATACTCCGGCGCCAGGCTGTTGGCGTGCAGCCGGTCGTTAGTCGGTTTGCCAGAGGTGCCGTTCACCAGGCCCTTGGCCATTTTTTCCAGCGGATCGTAGTAGCCCGCCGCGAAGGTAGCAACACCGCCAGCAGCCGCTGCTCCTTTCAGAAAATTACGACGATTCTTGTCCATAACTATGCTCCGCCCTTAATCAGTGGCTGCCAGCCTGGAGGCCTTTCTTCCAGGGCACCAGGATGTCGATAATCAGTAACGCTGCCAGCCACAACCCGAAGGTGCCGACAATTCCAAGCAAGCCACTGGAGCCTGCCTCTACGGCGTATTGGTAATAACCTGCGGTATTCTTGGCCACGGTTTGCACTTCCATCAGCACCATCCAGCGGAAGGTCCACCCGATGTGCACCGCCAGCAGGCCGGCAATCCAGGCACGGGTCATCCAGCCCGGGCGGCGCAGCATGGCAATGGTGGCCAGGGTCAGCACAATGCCTACCGCCAGGCCGTAAATGGCTACCAGGCGCCATTCCGCGTTGCCTTTCAAAGATTCAAACGCTGCTTCAACAGACGGGCTGAAACCGGTAATGCCTTCGGATACCCAAAGCGCCGCCACAATTGCCGCCAGCGCCATACTCACAAAGATCACCTTCAGGCCTTGCCGGTTGATCTCTTCATCGTTACCGGTCATCAAGCGGTTGATCAGAACCACCAGCCCAGAGGCCGCCACCAGGCCAGTCAGCACAAACATCACCGGCAGCCAGTTGGTGTGCCACAGCGGGCGGGATTTCAGAATGGCTACTTCTGCCCCGGTGTACAGCATGATGCCGAAGGCAAAGGCCAGGGCACCCAACCCCGCCAGCACCAGCATCCAGCGCGGTGCCTGCCAGCTACCCATGCTGATCCAGCCTGACAACTTGCCAATCCAGCCAGGCTCCTGTGCCTGCTCCTGCATGGCCGGGCGCCACGCCAGCCAGGCATAGGCCAGCACCATCACCAGGTACAGCGGCAGCAACAAACTGCCGATAGACATCCAGGACTGGGTGTTCAGGTTGGCGTAGAAGTGCCAGAACCGCAGCGGCTGGTGCAAATCCGCCAGCAGCGCCACCGGCCCCACCAGGGTGCAGGTAACGGTAACCAGCAAGGCCACCTTGGCCAGTGGCTGATAGTTCTTGTTACCGAAAATCAGCCCCGGCACCGTCAGCAACAGCGCCGAGTAAGAGACCGCAATCATGAAAAAGTACTGCACCGCCCAGGGGTACCAGGCAATGCCATAGCGAGGGGTAAGAACCTCAATGGCCATCGAATTCATAACCGATCTCCTTACCTTCCTGAGTACGCACATCCCAAATGGCCGGCTTGGCCTGTGGGCGAGACATAAACCGCTCTTCCATGCCGAGATAGAACACGTGGGGGGCGGTGCCCATTTCCGGCTTCAGCACCATCAGGTCTTCGTAGTGCTCTTTCATCATGCGGCTGATCTGGCTGTCCGGGTCGTTCAGGTCGCCAATAATCCGCGCGCCACCCACACAGGATTCCACACAGGCCGGCAGCAGGCCTACATCCAGGCGGTGCGCACAGAAGGTGCACTTGTCGGCTGTCTGGGTGTGTTCGTTAATGAAGCGGGCATCGTACGGGCAGGCCTGTACACAATAGGCACAGCCGACACAGACATCGTTATCCACCACCACAATGCCGTCCTGGCGCTGGAAGGTCGCCTCTACCGGGCACACCGGCACGCAAGGCGGGTTGTCGCAGTGGTTACACAGGCGCGGCAGCATGAACGTAGCAATATCGCCGGTTTCCTCATGCTCCACCTCGTACTGGGAAACAATCGTACGGAAACTGCCCAGCGGCGCCTCGTTCTCGATATGGCAAGACACCGTACAGGCCTGGCAGCCAATACAGGCCCGCAAGTCAATCAGCATGGCGTAGCGCTTGGAGGGATCACCTTCACGGCGCGGGGGTTGGGCATTGATACCGGCAGAAGCAAGGCTGCTTAAAGGAACCAGTGCTGCACCGGCGGTGAGCTTGGCGATCTGCCCGAGCAAGGCCCGGCGGAGTTTGTCCATGGAATCACCTGCGTGATAAGTCGGTTTCTAACTACCACGGACATTAACAAAGCAGGCTTGCAGGAATTTGATATCGATCAGTTACCAGACCAACAACGTCAACGGTTACGAACAACTACTTACAATCAGAACGCTCAGGAAGAAATGGGGTTGCTGACCATTTCCGGCGGGCCAGTTAATTCTTGCCTGCGCCTTTGACCTCGCACTCCCACAGAGTACACACGCGCCAACCAAGTTCCTTTAGTTCGGCAAGATTCCGTTGATCTCCGGCAATATTCCCTTCAATTTTCTCGTGCCAGAACTCTGGACCCAGGCCAGTGTCCCTGGACTTGGGAGGATGATCGGGGACAGACCTGAGGTCAGTCCCCTCGGTAATTGACGCGCAGGTCACAGCCCGGCAGCCACCTCGGTACCCTGGCGAATGGCACGCTTGGCGTCGAGTTCCTCGGCAACATCGGCGCCGCCAATCAGCGTGGCCCTGACCCCGCGGGCGGTGAGCTGGTCAAACAGTTCCCGCAGGGGCTCCTGGCCGGCGCAGATGATGACATGATCAACAGCCAGCAGGCGCTGCTCCGGGTGCTTGCCGTCCTTGTCGGTGACGGTGATGTGCAGTCCCTGGTCGTCGATGCGGTCGTAGCTGCAGCCACGCAGCATCTCCACGGCACGGTGCTTGAGGCTGCTGCGGTGGACCCAGCCGGAGGTTTTGCCCAGGCTGGCGCCCACTTTGCTGCTCTTGCGCTGCATCAGGTAGATCTTGCGAGGCGACGAGGTTGGCTGGCGTTCCGCGAGGCCTCCCGGACCTTCGAAGTCGGCCGCCACCCCCCACTCTTTCTGCCACTGGCCGATATCGACCTGCTCGCCTTCCGGGTGATGACTGGCATCGTGGCTGAGGAATTCACTGACATCAAAGCCGATACCCCCCGCACCGATCACCGCCACGGTACTGCCCACCGGCTTGTTGTCACGCAGCACATCCAGGTACCCCAGCACCTTCGGGTGGTCAATGCCTTCGATCGCCGGTGTCCGGGGTTTCACGCCGGTGGCGATGAGCACGTCATCAAAGCCCTCACTGACCAGCTGGTCGACATCCGCCCGGGTGTTCAGGCTCAGTTCGATATCGAGCAGCTCAATCTGGCGCTGGTAATAGCGCAGGGTTTCATAGAACTCTTCCTTGCCCGGGATTCGCTTGGCGTAGTTGAACTGGCCACCAATCCTGTCGTCCGCCTCAAACAGGGTCACCCGGTGGCCACGTTTGGCCGCCGTGGTGGCTGCCGCCAGCCCGGCCGGACCGGCGCCCACCACCGCTACCCGGCGGGCAACCGGCGCCACGGTCAGCACCAGTTCGGTCTCGTGGCAGGCCCGCGGGTTGACCAGGCAGGACGCCCGCTTGTTCTGGAACACATGGTCGAGGCAGGCCTGGTTGCAGGCAATACAGGTATTGATCTCGTCCGCCCGACCCTGCTCGGCCTTGCGGACAAACTCGCTGTCGGCCAGCAACGGCCGCGCCATTGACACCATATCCGCCTTGCCGGCGGCAAGGATCTCCTCGGCTTTTTCCGGGGTGTTGATGCGGTTGGTAGTACACACCGGAATGGCCACTTCGCCATAGAACTTGGCGGTGACGTCGGCAAATCCGCCGCGGGGCACCGAGGTGACGATGGTCGGCACCCTGGCCTCATGCCAGCCGATACCGGTGTTGATGATAGTCGCACCCGCCTGCTCAATGGCCTTGCCGAGGGTGACGATCTGGTCCCAGGTCTGGCCGCCTTCCACCAGGTCCAGCATGGACAGCCGGTAGATAATGATGAACTCCGGGCCCACGGCCTCACGAATGCGGCGGACAATCTCCACCGGCAGCCGCATCCGGTTCTCGTAGGGACCGCCCCACTTGTCGGTGCGCCGGTTGGTGCGCTCGCAGAGGAACTGGTTGATAAAGTAGCCCTCCGAGCCCATCACCTCGACGCCGTCGTAGCCGGCAAACCGGGCCAGTTTTGCAGCACTGACAAAGTCCTCGATTTGCCGCTCGACGCCCCTGGTGGACAGCGCACGGGCCTTGAACGGACTGATGGGTGCCTTGCTGGCGGAGGCTGACACGATCAGCGGCTGATAACCGTAACGGCCGGCATGGAGCAACTGCAGGCAGATCTTGCCCCCCGCTTCATGCACCGCACCGGTAACGTGCCGGTGCAGCAGCGCGGTGGCGCGATTGTTCATGGTGGAAGACAGCGGCGCCAGCTGGCCCACCAGGTTCGGCGAATAACCACCGGTCACCATCAGCCCCACCCCGCCTTCGGCACGCTCGGCAAAGTAACGGGCAAACTTGTGGATGTTCCAGAAGCGGTCTTCCAGCCCGGTGTGCATGGACCCCATCAGCACACGGTTTTTCAGCTCGGTGAAACCCAGGTCCAGGGGCTTGAGAAGATTGGGGTAGGCGGCGGTCATGATCTGCTCTCGGCTGTTCTTGGTGATGGCGCATCGTAGCACAGCCATCTACGACCAAGGTATGACACCAATGCCGTTCATAGAGTTGATTAATGGCAAGCTGACTTGACCTGAGGGTCCTGCCACGTATCATCGGAACTCCTTTTATCCTTACGGAGCGTTCATGACCGAAAGGCCACGCGCACTTTCCGGCACCAATGCCCTGCCCTTCCCGGCCAGCACCTACCTTGGCTGGGGCCGGTTGCCGTACTTCCCGGACCCTCCCCGTCGCCACTGACCTGCCGACGGTTCCATGCGTTCTGCACAGCTTAATCCATGCAAGCGGCAATCGCGGGAACTAAACTCAGGCAACGTTTCAGCATTTATTCAGCCAATTACCCCGGATTACCCCGTACTTGGTTATCTGAAAAACAAATGAGGTTGCGATGACGCTACCCCTGGTCGTTCTACTGCCCTTTATCGGCGCCATGTTTGCACCTTTGTTTGTGCAGGCTGGCCGCACCGCGATTGCCATAGCGGCGTCGGTGCCCGCGCTGATTGCCCTGGCAGCGCTGTATCCGCACTGGCAAACCCTCGCCGACGGCGGCGTGCTGGTTCAGACCTACCAATGGTTACCCGCGCTTGGCATTTCCTTCAGCTTACGCCTGGACGGCCTGTCCCTGCTGTTTGCGCTGCTGATCCTGATCATCGGCCTGCTGATCATCGTCTATGCCCGCTATTACCTGAAAGCCAAGGAAAATGTCGGCAAATTCTATTCCCTGCTGCTGTGCTTCAAGGGCGCCATGCTGGGCATTGTGCTGTCCAGCAACCTGCTGCTGATGCTGATTTTCTGGGAGTTGACCAGCCTGGTGTCCTTCCTGCTGATCAGCTTCTGGACCCATAAGCAGGACGCCCGTCGCGGCGCGCGGATGGCACTGGCGGTCACCGGCGGTGGCGGCCTGGCCTTGCTGGCCGGCATCCTGCTGATCGGCCGTATCGTCGGCAGCTTCGAACTGGACGACGTGCTTGCCGCCGGTGATCTGATCAAGGCCCACGAACTTTATCCGTTTGCCCTGACCCTGGTCCTGCTGGGCGCTTTCACCAAGTCCGCCCAGTTCCCGTTCCATTTCTGGCTGCCCCATGCCATGCAGGCGCCCACCCCGGTATCTGCCTACCTGCATTCTGCCACCATGGTGAAGGCCGGGGTCTTCCTGATGGCGCGGCTGTATCCGGCGCTGGCCGGCACTGAACAATGGTTCTACATGGTCAGCTTTACCGGCATGGCGACCCTGCTGCTCGGTGCCTACGTGGCCATGTTCAAGCATGACCTCAAGGGCCTGCTGGCCCACTCCACCGTCAGCCACCTGGGGCTCATCACCCTGCTACTGGGCATGGGCACCCAGCTTGCCGCGGTTGCGGCGCTGTTCCACGTCATCAACCACGCCACCTTCAAGGCCTCACTGTTCATGGCGGCCGGTATCATCGACCACGAAACCGGCACCCGTGACATGCGGCGCATCAATGGTCTGTGGCGGTTCATGCCCCATACCGCAACCCTGGCGATGGTGGCCGCCTCTTCCATGGCCGGGGTGCCGTTGCTCAACGGCTTCCTCAGCAAGGAAATGTTTTTTGCCGAGTCGCTGCAACTCAACCTGCCCGGCATCTGGGCCTGGCTGCCGCCCATCGTGGCGACCCTGGCCGGTATATTTGCAGTGGCCTATTCCGCACGTTTCATCCACGACGTGTTCTTTAACGGCAAGCCGGTAGACCTGCCCATCTACCCGCCCCACGAGCCGCCGCGGTATATGAAGATTCCGGTGGAGATTCTGGTCTTTGCTTGCATCATGGTGGGGGTGTTCCCGGCCATTTCCGTGGGTCCGCTGCTGTATGCCGCCGCGTCCGCCACCCTCGGTGGCGATGTTCCCGAGTATCACCTGGCGGTGATGCATGGCTTCAACCTGCCACTGATGATGAGCTTCCTGGCGTTCTTCGGCGGGCTGCTGATGTACAGCCAGCGCAAGCGCTTCTTTGACTTCCACGCCCGGTTCCGCGAAGTCGACGAGAAGGCGGTGTTTGAAGCCGTGATCTCGAACCTTGTCAGCAAGGCACACCGGCTGACCGCCCGCATCGAAAACGGTTCGCTGCAGCGCTATGCCATGCTGCTGGTGGTGTCCGCCATGGCGGTATCCCTGGTGCCGCTGGTCAACCTCGGCATTGCCATCGGCGACAACGGTCTCTCTCCCGTTGACTGGCCGACCGCCGTCGCGGCCGCCGTGCTGATGGTGTGCGCCCTGGCCACCGCCCTGATGCACCGCGAACGCTTCTTCGCGCTGGTGCTGCTCAGCGTGGTCGGTCTGGTGGTGGCACTGGCCTTCGTACGGTTCTCCGCACCCGACCTGGCAATGACCCAGCTGTCGGTGGAAGTGGTCACCATCGTGCTGCTGATGCTGGCGCTGTTCTACATGCCGTCCTGGACGCCGCTGGAAACCACCACCGGCCGCAGGATTCGTGACATTGTGATTTCACTGGCGGCCGGTACCGGGATGACCCTCATCACCCTGGCCATGCTGACCGATCCGTTCAGTTCGATCTCGGACTTCTTCCTGGAGAACAGCAAGCCGGGCGGTGGCGGCACCAACGTGGTCAACGTCATTCTGGTCGACTTCCGGGGCTTCGATACCCTTGGTGAAATTACCGTGCTGGCTATTGCCGCCCTGGGGATCTACTCGATGCTGAAGAACATGGCGCTGACGCCACCCCCGGGGGATGGCCAGGGCCACCCCTGGACCCGCGACGCCTATCCGGTGATGCTGCGCCAGCTGGCCCGACCCATGCTGCCACTGGCCCTGATGGTGTCGGTGTATATCTTCCTGCGCGGTCACAACCTGCCGGGCGGCGGCTTTATCGCCGGGCTGATTACCTCGGTGGCGCTGATCCTGCAGTACATTGCCAGCGGCATGATCTGGACCCAGGACCGGATTCCGTTCCGCTACCACAACGTGATCGGCATTGGCCTGCTGTTCGCCACAGTGGCCGGAGCCGGCAGCCTTGCCTTCAGCTACCCGTTCCTGACCTCCACCTTCGGCTATATCACCTGGCCGGTGGTGGGCAAGTTCGAGGTGGCCTCCGCCATGGTGTTTGACCTCGGGGTGTACCTGACCGTCATCGGCGCCACCCTGCTGGCACTGGTCAGCATCGGCCGGCTGTCACCCCATTCCGCAATCAAAAGTAAAAAGGAGGGCGCGTAATGGAGCTGTTGTTTGCTCTGGTTATCGGCGTTCTGGTGGCGTCCGGTGTGTACCTGCTGTTACGGGCCCGGACCTTCCCGGTGGTGGTCGGGCTTACCCTGATCTCCTACGGCGTCAACCTGTTCCTGTTTTCCACCGGCCGGCTGGCCACCGGTAGCCAGCCGATTCTGGGTTCGGCGGAAAGCTACAGCGATCCGTTGCCACAGGCCCTGGTCCTGACGGCCATCGTGATCGGCTTTGCGATGACCGCGTTCGTGGTGGTGCTTTCCCTCCGCAACCAGGCGGATAACGACGACGATCACGTCGACGGGCGTCAGCCTGAAGCCGTGACCGAGCCAGAATCCGCGGAGGTCTCCCGCCAATGAATCACTGGCTCATTGCACCCATCCTGATACCGTTGCTGGGCGGCATCGTGCAGGTATTTATCGGCTATGCCCCGATCAGCCTGCGCCGCACCCTGGCGATGATTACCACCGTGCTGCTGCTGGCCTCCACCATTGTGCTGACCGTCCTGGCCAGCGACGACAGCTACCGGGTCTACGCCTTCGGTAACTGGCAGCCGCCGTTCGGCATTGTCCTGGTACTGGACCGGCTCGCCGCGCTGATGTTGCTGGTCACTGCAGTGCTGGCGTTCTTCTGTCACCTCTATTCCATCCATCGCGCGGACGAGGGCAGCCGGCAGTTCCACGCGCTGTTCCTGTTCCAGCTGATGGGGCTGAACATCGCCTTCCTGACCGGCGACCTGTTCAACCTGTTTGTGGCCTTTGAGGTCCTGCTGATTGCCTCCTACGGTCTGCTGATGCATGGCGGCGGTACCGTTCGCACCGTTCCCGGCCTGCACTACGTGGTGCTCAACCTCGCAGGTTCCGCCCTGTTCCTGATCAGTGTCGGCATGATCTACAGCGTCACCGGGACCCTCAACATGGCAGACCTGGCGGTGAAGGTTGCCCAGGTCCGTGGCGACGACGTGTTCCTGGTGCAGGCCGGCGGCATGATGTTGCTGGTGGTCTTCGCCCTCAAGGCGGCGGTACTGCCGCTCTGCTTCTGGCTGCCGAAAGCCTACGCCAGCGCAACGGCTCCGGTAGCCGCACTGTTTGCCATCATGACCAAGGTCGGCATCTACGCCATCCTGCGGGTTTATACGCTGATCTTCGGCGCCAGCGCCGGGCCACTGGCAAACCTCGGCATGGACTGGCTGTTCCCGATTGCCCTGGTCACCCTGGCCATGGGGGTGATTGGCGCCCTGGGTGCGGAAAAGCTGCGTACCCTGATTGCCTGGCAGGTCATCATCTCGGTGGGCACCCTGCTCGCGGCCATTGGCCTGGGCTCCGAAGAAGGAACCTCGGCCGCGCTGTTCTACCTGATCAACACCACCTGGATTGTCGGTGGCCTGTTCCTGGTGGCGGACATGGTAGCGCGCCAGCGGGGCAGTGCCGCCGACGGCATCGTGACCGCCCCGAGAATGCACAACCGCACCTTCCTCAGCGTACTGTTCCTGCTTGGCAGCGTAGCGGCAGCGGGCCTGCCGCCCCTCAGCGGCTTCTTCGCCAAACTGCTGATCCTCAAGGCCGCCACCCCGGGCCTTGCCATGGCCTGGCTATGGGGCGTGCTGCTGGTCGGCAGTTTCGTGACCGTGATTGCCTACAGCCGCGCCGGCAGCATTGTGTTCTGGCGTAACGTGAGTGGCCATATTGCCGAAACCGAAAAGCTCACCTTGCCGATTACCGTGGCCGCCGGCTCACTGATCGGCCTGAGTGTGGTGATTGTGCTGCTGGCGGGCCCGATCAGCGCCTTTACCGACGCCACCGCCGCCCAGCTGCATGACGCCGATGCGTACATCCAGATCTTGCAGACACCCATGGTGGGAGGTAAGGAATCATGATGAGCCGGCTCGGATTTCCACAGCCCTACCTGAGCCTGACCCTGTTCCTGGTCTGGCAGTTGCTCAGCGACGGGATTTCAGGGGGCAGCGTCGTGCTGGGCGCCGTGCTGGCCTGGCTGATACCGCAGATCACCCGCGGCTTCTGGCCGCAGCGGCCGGCCTTTATCAAACCCTGGCACCTGCCGGGCTATCTGCTGCGGGTATTGCTCGACATCGTCAGTGCCAGCGTGACCGTCTCGGTCCTGATCCTGCGGGCCCGCGAACCACGCTCGGCGTTCATCAGCTACCCCCTGCAGCTGGAGCACCCGCTGGCAATCACCATCCTGGCCAGCACCATCTCGCTGACACCGGGCACCGTCAGCGCCGACGTCAGCGATGACAACAAGACTTTGCTGATCCACGCGCTGGATACCGACGACGAACAGGCGGTGATCGACGAGATCCATCGCCGCTATGAGAAACCCCTGCTGGAGATGTTCCAATGATCGCCATTGCCCTGAACATCACCATCGCCATGGTGATTATTGCCGCCCTGCTCAATGTGTACCGGCTGATCAAGGGGCCGGATGCCCCGGACCGGGTGCTGGCCCTGGACACCCTGAACATCAATGCCATTGCCCTGATTATCCTGCTGGGGATAACCCTGGAATCGCGGCAATACATCGAGGCCGGCCTGCTGATTGCCGTGATGGGGTTTGTGAGTACGGTGGCCATGGCCAAGTACCTCAAGCGCGGCAGTGTGATCGAGTGAGTACAGAGGCCCTTTGCGCCCTAAGAGGACATAGACCATGAGTGCTGTTGCCGAATACACCATCGCCGTCCTGCTGCTGGTCGGTGGCTTTTTTACCCTGGTCGGAGCCATTGGCCTGGCCCGGCTGCCGGATTTCTTCACCCGCCTCCATGGCCCCACCAAAGCCACCACCCTGGGGGTGGGGGCGGTGATGCTCAGCTCGGTGGTATTTTTCAGTAGCCGGGGCGAAGGCGTCGGCGTGGTCGAGATTCTGATCACCGTGTTCCTGTTTCTCACCGCGCCGGTCAGCGCCAATATCCTGGCCAAGGCGGCCATGCACATTGGTGTCGGGACAACCGGGCAGACCCGCGGCAAGCCCTGGGACCAGTAGGGGTGACAACCCCGCGGCCGGTCACCGATGACGGGCCGCCGGCTGCAGATTTGTCATTCCAAATTCGCGGATTTGTTGTACAGTGTGCAGCCCAAAAATCCGAGGAGTTCAGTTTATGCTGAAAGTGAACGAATATTTCGACGGCAAGGTAAAATCCATCGCCTTCCAGACCACTGCCCTGCCGGCCACGGTGGGCGTCATCACTCCGGGCGAGTACGAGTTTGGCACTTCCCAGAAGGAGACCATGACCGTCATCAGCGGTGCCCTGACCGTGATGCTGCCGGGCATGACCGAGTGGATGACCTACGCAGCGGGTGAAAGCTTTGAAGTGGCGGGCCAGTCCAGCTTCACGGCGAAAGCGGATATCGATACCGCATACCTGTGTACCTATGAATAACAGGCAATAGCCCTGGGCAGTAAAGAAACCGCAGAACGCACCCGTGTTCTGCGGTTTTTTTTTGCCTTTCCGGCGGTTCCGGTTTATCGACGGTTGTGTCAGATTACCCGCTGTTCTCGAGATAAAACCAACAACCGAGAGATGAGGTACAGTAACCATGGCACAACCCCGCATCCTTCCGCCGGCGGATAACGCCCACCAGTATCCTCTGCTGATCAAGCAGCTGCTGTTGTCGGGCCCCCGCTACGCCCCGGACCAGGAAATCGTGTATGCCAATCGCAGCAGGTACACCTACACCGACCTGGTTGAGCGTATCCACCGCCTGGCCAACGCGCTGACCGACGCCGGTGTCAGGGCCGGGGATACCGTTGCGGTGATGGACTGGGATACCCCGCGCTACCTGGAGTGCTTTTTTGCGATCCCGATGATCGGTGCGGTCCTGCACACGGTGAACGTACGCCTGTCGCCGGAGCAGATTGTCTACACCATGAACCACGCCGAAGACGATGTGGTGCTGGTTCACGATGATTTCCTGCCGATCCTGGAAGGCGTGAAGGATGAAATTGCCACGGTGAAAGGCTACATCCAGCTGACCGAGGGCAACACAGCCAAGGCCACGTCCCTCAACACCTACGGTGAATACGAGGCCCTGCTGGCCGCTGCCGCCACCCGGTTCGACTTCCCGGACTTCGACGAAAACAGTGTCGCCACTACCTTCTACACCACTGGCACGACGGGCAACCCGAAAGGCGTATTCTTCAGCCACCGGCAGCTGGTGCTGCACACCCTGGGGATGACCGGTTCCCTCGCCGCCTATGACGAAATGCCGCTGCTGCGCTCGTCTTCCGTGTACATGCCGGTGACACCCATGTTCCACGTTCATGCCTGGGGCGTGCCTTACGCCGCTACCATGCTGGGAATCAAGCAGGTCTACCCCGGCCGTTACGAGCCGGAACTGCTGGTTGACCTGATCAAGGAACACAAGGTCAGCTTCTCCCACTGTGTACCGACCATCATGCAGATGATGATGGCTACCGAGTCCATCAAGACCGCCGATCTCAGTAACTGGCATGTGCTGATCGGTGGCAGCGCCCTGACCCAGGGCCTGTGCAATGCCGGCGCCAGGCTCGGTATCCGCATGTATACCGGCTACGGCATGTCGGAAACCTGCCCGCTCCTGAGCACCACCTACCTCACCCCGGAAGACCTGGAGTTGCCGCTGGAGCAGCAGACCGCGAAGCGGGTCAAAACCGGTATTGCCGTCCCGATGGTGGAGCTCGAGATTGTCGACCCGAGCGGCCAGCCCGTTGCCCACGACGGCGAAGCCAAGGGTGAAGTGGTGGCCCGCGCGCCCTGGCTGACCCAGAACTACTTCAAGGAGCCCCAGAAGGGCTACGAATTGTGGGAAGGCGGCTGGCTGCACACCGGAGACGTCGCCAGCATGGAGCCCGACAACACCCTGGTGATCAAGGACCGCATCAAGGATGTGATCAAGACCGGCGGCGAATGGCTATCGTCCCTCGACCTGGAAAACCTGATCAGCCAGCATCCGGCGGTCGCCGGCGCTGCTGTCGTGGGCGTGCCGGATGAAAAGTGGGGCGAACGCCCTCACGCCCTGGTGGTGCTCAAGCCCGGTGAAGACGCTTCGCTGGAAGACATCCAGGGCCACCTGCAGCAGTTTGTCGACTCGGGCGAGATCAACAAGTGGGCAATTCCCGAGCAGATCGACTTTGTTGAAGACATTCCCAAGACCAGCGTCGGCAAGATCAACAAAAAGCTGATCCGCGACCAGTTGAAGTAATTCCGGCTTTGACGTGATTCCCCGATGGCTCACCCCCGCAAGGGCGTGAGCCATCGTCGTTGACCGCCAGGGCCCTACAGGTCATCCGGCAAGATCAGCTCGTAAACCATCCCCAGGCCGTTGGTAAAGCCACCCAGACCATTGCGGCCGCCTCGATCCGAGGTGAAGTACATCCGGCGGCCATCCGGCGAGAAGGCAATTCCTGCGACCTCGGACGCATCCTGTCCGACGACCTGCAACAGCGGCTTCAGCGTGCCGTCCGGCATAATCACCACCACCTGCATGTCACCGCCGTCCTCGGCAACCAGCACATCACCCTGATCGGTCACAAACAGGTTGTCTACGCCCGACAGGATGTCATTGGGCGCCACGGCCGTCGCCCGGTCGTAGATGACCTCGATGGTCTGGGCCGCGACGTCGATGGCCCAGATCCGGTCATCACCCTTGGTGGCAAAATAGACGATTCCGCGGAAATACCACACGCCCTCGCCCCCCTCGAACACCGTGGACTCCGCCAGCCGGTTCTCGTGCTGGGGGGCATGGGGATTGCGCGCATCCAGCCAGTGGATTGGCTGCGGGCCGGTCAGCGCACCCTCAACGCCATCCCCGCCAACAACCAGCACCTGCAAACGACCGGACTGCAGCGCGGCGCGGCCAGCACCTTCCGGCCAGTCCGACGGATCCGCAATCCAGCGGTAGAAGCGCCCGTCCGGCATGTCCTCAGTGAGGTAAAGCATCCGATGCTGCGGGTCGATGGCGATCGCCTCGTGGGCGAAAACACCCAGGGTTGGGCACGCCAGGCCCTGCCCCGCCTGGTAAGGATCACATTCCCACACCAGGCCGCCCGGATGTTCCTCGCAGGACAACCAGGTTTTCCAGGGCGTGACACCGCCGGCGCAATTGAAGGTGGTGCCGGAAAGAATGGTGTAGGAATCCACAATCGTGCCGTCAGGATCAAACACCAGGGTACCCACCTGGGCCAGGCCGGGGACAAAGCTTTCAATAGGCGTGGTCAGCCCGGCCAGTTCGGGAAACGTGAAGCCGATGGACCCGACGCCCGGTACCTCACTGTTGCTGATGTAGATCCAGCCGCCGTTGTCCCGCGGCACCACACCGCCGCCGTCGGGAAAGATATGCCAGGGACGGTTGCCGACCCCGCCCGGCAGCGGCCATTGGGCGGACATGCCCCCGGGCTGGGGCAATTCGCCATTGATAGCGACCACCCGGGTGGCAAAGCCTTCCGGAGTGCGCACACCGTGAACGTCCGGCACCTCCCGCAGCGGACCGATGTTGGCAAACCGCCCCACCAGCCGGTTTTCGGTTTCCGGCACCAGGTCTGGCAGCCGTTCCGGCGTGGCGCCGCCGCCGGCAGGAGGAACCGGCAGGGGTGCGGCCCCGGTATCACCACCGCACCCGCTGAGCCAGGCGGCAGGACCTGCCGCACCGGCGGTGAAAAACAGAGTGCGCAAGACATCGCGGCGACTCCAGCGGTTATCAACAGGAATAATCGGTCGGGACATCGCAGACTCCTTAGCTCACGGCCGTTCGGACAGGCGGGGTTCTGACCGGTGGTCTAACCGGTGGATGGAACAGAGCGGTGCGGATGGCCCGCGGCTCGGACAAGGCCCGGTCCTGATAGATGCGACTGCTGCCACTGTCCACGCCCACCACTTTGGTCATTGCAGGATCAATCACGCCCTGCAGATCGCGCTCACGGATCGAGCGCACGTAATAGAACTCCGCCTGGGTGCGCTCGGTGGTCACATCGACCAGGATAAAACCGGGGGTTTTGAGCTCGACATACTTCATGTGGGGGTTCACTGTGCGCACCGCCAGCGCGGCCAGGTCCGCAACCTGTTCCGGAAACCCGGGAGAGGTCACCGACGGGGTGACAAATTCCGCAGCCAGCGGGCTGACCAGGGTGTTCTCCAGCAGGTTGCCGGAATCGGCGTACACCTCGTTGGCCCAGGAGGTATGAATGTCGCCGGTGAAGATCACTGTATTGTCGATGGCCTCCGCTGCCAGGGTGCGCAGGATGACCTCGCGGTCCGCAACATAGCCGTCCCACTGGTCCATGTTGAGGGACAGCAACTGCCCGTTGAACCCGAAACTGTCGTCCAGGCCCAGGGTCCGTGCCACATCCAGGGTGCGCAGAACGTTGAGTTCCGCAAACATCACCTGCTGACCGATCATCCGCCAGCGGGCCGAGGATGAGGTGAGGCCGGCCAGCAACCAGTTCATCTGGTCTTCACTGACCAGCCGACGCTCCGCACTGAAGCGTTCCGGATCTGCCGACGATGAGACCGGCTGGTCACGGCCTTCAAGCCGGGTATCCAGCATGAACAGGTCCATCAGGTTGCCAAATGCAAAGTCCCGCCAGATGCGCCCGCTATCGGAGGTTACCTCGCGAATGGGCAGCCACTCGAAATACGCCTGGATGGCATCGCTGCGGCGCTGGGTCCAGGCGCCTTCGGTGGCTTCCGTATGATTTTCAGCCCCATCCCGGTAGCTGTCGTTGGCCGACTCATGATCGTCCCAGATGCAGATCATCGGAAACTGCTGGTGGACCGCCTGCAGGTTGGTATCGGTCTTGTACTGGGCGTGGCGCTCGCGGTAGTCCGCCAGGCTGGTGATTTCATGGGCCGGCAGCGGGTCACGCCCGGGGAAATCGCCGTACTCGCCAGGACCATACTCGTAGATGTAATCCCCGAGGTGAAGGATAAAGTCCAGGTCAGCCTGCTCACTCACGGCCTTGTATACCGAAAACAGGCCATAGGCATAATTGGAGCAGGACACAACCGCAAAGCGGGCTCGCTCCACCGCCATCCCCGCACCCGGGAAGGTTCGGGTACGTCCCACGGGGGAGCGCTGGTTACCTGCCGCGAACTGGTAGTAGTACCAGGTGTCCGGCTGCAGGCCGGCAGCATCGAGCTTGATGCAGAAATCCCGCTCCGGGCCGGTTGATGTACTGAACTGGCCCACCACGTCCCGCATATCCCGGTCCAGGGCCACGGTGACCCGTACCGGGATGCTGCTGACGGTGCGGGGCAGCTCGTCTGTCGGTGTCACCCGGGTCCAGAGGATGACACGGTCCGCCAGCGGATCACCGGAGGCGACGCCATGGTTAAAGGCCACCGCAGGCTGGGACGCGGTATCGTCGCCGACAATTCCCGGCGCTGGCGCCAGGTCGGCCACGGGCGTATCGGTGGAACTGCCGCCGCAAGCGGTCAGTGCGGTAAGTGAAGCGGCAGCGAGTCCCTTGACCACCGCACGGCGTTGCTTGTCCATCCTGCTCTCCGTTGTTGTAGGTAAACGGTTGTAGGTAAACGGTTGTAGGTAAACGGTTGTAGGTAAACGCCCACCTCCGGCTGGTTACGGAGATGACTGAAATGTGTGAAGCAGGTCGCAGATTGCGTCGAGTTTATTGCGGAGAAGTGACAGATACCGTGCAGAAAGGGCCAATCTACCGGGAGATGGGTACATTTTCACAGAAAAACGGACTTTTCAGCCCGGTTCGGCCAATGGCGAAGGGGCAGAACAAGAACGAACAGAAACCAATAGAATCCAGGAAGGCAGCGGGCTCCTCAGAGCCCGCTGAATGCAAAGTCTACTTCCGGCCGGCGGCCACAGATGATGTCGGTGATGGCGGCGGCTGAGCCACAGGAATGAGTCCAGCCCAGGGTACCGTGCCCGGTGTTGAGGAACAGGTTGCCGTAGTGACTCTTGCCGATGTACGGCACGTTGGACGGCGTCGCCGGCCGTAATCCGGTCCAGAACTCGGCTTCATCCCAGCGCGCAGCGTCCGGCATGATCTCGGCGGAACGGCGGACAATGGCCCGGCAACGGGTCGGATTGAGCTCGCGACTGTAACCGTTCAGCTCCGCAGTGCCGGCGACCCGGATGCGGTCCCCCAGGCGGGAGAACACCAGCTTGTACTCATCATCGGTCAGGCTGACCTTGAACGCCGCCGCCTCGTCTTTCACCGGTACGGTGATGGAGTAACCCTTGGCCGGATAGATGTTCAGAAAGATGCCGAGTTTGCGGGCGAGAATGGCACTGAAACTGCCCAGGCTGAGCACGTAGCTGTCTGCCCGCAAGGTTTCGTGATGACCGTCCTTGAGGATGTTCACACCGAGGATGCGATCACGGGCATGGTCAAAGCCGAGCACCTCGGTGCCGTAGCGGAATTCCACTCCCGCCTCCGCGCATCTGGCCGCCAGGTTCTGGGTGAAGCGGCGGGCATCACCGGATTCGTCCTCCGGGGTATAGGTACCACCGGCAATGCGATCGCGGACCGGTGCCAGAGCCGGCTCCAGCTCAACGGCCCGGTTGCGATCAATGACCTGCCGGTCACATCCCAGCTCCCGCATGATGCGGGCCGGCTCCAGGGCAGCCTCGAATTCCGCCGGATTGGTGTAGAAGTGCAGGATGCCTTTTTCGAGGTGGTCATACTCGATGCCGGCGTCCTTGCGCACAGCCTGCAGGCAACTACGGCTGTAGGTACCCAGATTGACCATCTGGCGAATGTTATGGGCCGAGCGGGCGGTAGTGCATTCCTTGAGAAAGGCCAGCGCCCAGCGCCACTGGTAGGGATCGAGCCGCGGCTTGAACAGCAGGGGGGCATCGGGCCGGGCCAGCCACTTCAGCACCTTCAGGGGCGCCGAGGGGTTGGCCCAGGGCTCGGCATGGGAAACGGAAATCTGGCCGCCATTGGCATAACTGGTTTCCACACCCGCCAGGGCCTGGCGGTCAACCACGGTCACGTCGTGCCCTGCCTTGCGCAGGTACCACGCGGTCGTTACGCCGACGACACCGGCTCCCATTACCAGAATATGCATAGACGTCCTCCGCCAGATCATTGCCAGAAACTGCAAGCCATTGTAGCGGCTGAAGGAACAGAATGCGTGTTATACCATCCGCCAGCCCCGCCGGGCGGCTCAGCCCCCGGCGCGTTTGACGGTCCAGCCCTTTTCTTTCAGCAGTGGCACCAGCAGGTCCCGCTGGTCACCCTGAATCTCCACCACGCCGTCTTTCACGGTGCCGCCGGTACCGCAGCGGGCCTTCAGCACCTTGGCAAAGGCCAGTAGCCCGGCATCGTCCAGCGGGATGCCGGTAATCAGGGTGACGCCCTTGCCTTTACGCCCCTTGGTCTCGCGACTGACCCGCACAATACCATCCCCGGCCGGCCGCTCGGGCTGCCCGCAGCTGCACTGATCCACAGGATTACGACAGTCCGGACACATGCGGCCCGCATCGGTGGAAAAGACCAGCCCGCCACCGGAACGCTTCTTCATGATCACTCCTTGCAGGTGCCAACCGGAGGCACCGGTTCAACGATTTACTCGATACCCGGCGGGTATTTGGTGAACATTTCGGCCACTACCTCGTCGATCAGCTCGCGGCGGTACTCCGGCGACTGATCCTCGTTGAGGTACCTGCGGCTGGCAGCCCGCCAGACGACCCGCTCGGTCTGGTTGTCCACCAGCTCAACCACCAGCTTGCCTTCCTCGATTTCCCGCACCGGCGGCGCGGAGGCCAGGCCCCAGCCAAAACGATCGTGACCAAAACCGAGCCCGAAGCCAACACCAATCTGCTCCAGGCGCTCTTCCTTGACAACCCGGTAGGCCACCAGCAAATCCGCGTCCCCGGCGTCCACCCTGCGCATGGCCTTGCGGTTCATTTCCCGCTCCACGGCGCTCTCGACCCGGGCGCCATCCAGCGACAGGAAGCCTTGCTGGCTGTTATCACCGGCAAAGCTCCAGGTGGTGTAATTACCGAAGACCGTCGTCGAGTCGTAATCTGTCACCACGTTGCTGGCGCAGCCGCCCAGCATCAACAACATCAAAACCGTTATCCAGATTCGCATGTTATTCGTTACCTCCACTCGGGGTTTGTTCATCCAGTATACGCACACAACACGGTGGGAGACGCCCGTTACGTTCCCTGGCTTTCAAAACGGTAATCCAGTTTCTGGGCGTCACAGAAGGCAGCGAACACCTGGGCCTGGTCAAGTGGAACCTCGACCCGGGCGGTGACGGCGGTGCCGTAGGTGATGTCTGCCACCGCAGCCCCGTGAACACCACACCAGTGCCGCAACGGCTGTTCGGCGGCAAACGGCAGGATCACCCGGACGGCCTCCACAGGCTGCTGGACCACCCGGCCCACCTCCGCCAGCACGCTCTCAGCGGCCCCGGCATAGGCCCGCACAAGGCCGCCGGCCCCCAGCTTGATGCCGCCAAAGTAGCGGATCACCATCACCAGGACGTCCCCCATGTCCTTGTGCTGGATCACGTTGAGAATCGGTTTGCCCGCGGTTCCCGAGGGCTCGCCATCGTCATTCATTGCCGCCTCGGCCGCCGACCCCGGTCGCCCGATCTGGTAGGCCCAGCAAATGTGGCGGGCATCCGGATGGTCCCGATGAGCCTGCTCCAGCCACTGATGCACCTCGTCACGGGAGCCGACCGGCGCCACCCTCGCGATAAAGCGGCTCTTCTTGATTTCGGTCTCCCGCTCGAGAAAACCGGCCGGTATGGGATAATCTTTTGCCATGGGCAACAATCCTGCCTGCTGAGACCTGCCAAGGGAGGCCTGTCATGACGGACGATAACGATCAAACCCGTGCCCCGGGAACCGCTGCACCCGCCAAAGTAAAAAAAGCGGCCTGCGGCATCCGTTTCGACGAAGACGAGCTGCAGGAGGGTATTGATTTTTCCGCCGCCGCTCAACTCAAACCGAAAGACCCGGAAGAACCCGCCACGCCGTCACCGCGCCCCGCGGAAGACCGGTAGCCGGAGAGTGACCACCAGGCCACTCTGCCTGCCGTTGTGGGCGGAGATGGTTCCCTGGTGGGAGGCCGCGACATCCCGCGCAATCGCCAGTCCCAGCCCCCAGCCTTTACCACCGCGGGACTGATCGGCGCGGTAGAACGGCTCGAACAGGTTTGGCAGCACCTCGGGGGCCACGCCGCTGCCCTCGTCGGCAATGGCTATGGCAACATGCTGGTCCTGCAGGTTTACCGCCACCCTCACCCGGTGACTGCCCGGCGTATGGTCCAGGGCATTCTGCATGATGTTATCCAGGGCCCGCTGCAGCAGCCCGCGGTCACCCAACACCGCCACCTCCTCCAGCCCCGGGGCAATCTCCAGCAGACACTCGACGTTGCGATGGCGGGCATAAGCCTCCGCATCCGCGAGTACATCACGCACCACTGCCACCGGGCGAACCGGCTTGCGGTCGATATCGCTGCCCTGCTCGGTGAGCCGGTAAAGGGTAAGAATCTGCGACGTCATCTCCTCGAGGCGTTCGTTCTGGCGCAGGATACTGGCCATCAGGTCCGGCTCGGAGCCGCTGTCCGCTGCCAGTTCAATGGCGATACGCTGGCGGGTCAGCGGGGTTCGCAGGTCATGGGAGATATCCCGGAGCAGGTGCTTCTGGCGATCCAGTAACTGGCAAAGCTGGCCGGTCATGTCATTGAAGGCCGTTGCCAGGGCGCCGATCTCGTCACGGCGGGCGGCAATCCGGTCAGCCACCCGCAGCGAGGTATCGCCACTGGCAATGGTCCTCGCCGTGGCTTCCATGGCTCGCAAAGGGCGCGACACGGTGCGGGCAATCCACCAGCACGCCAGGGTGATCATCACGAAGCCCACCAGCAGCTCCATCAGGCGGAAAAACTTCGGGTCCAGCCAGCCCTCGCTGCCACTGCGGGGCCAGGCCACCAGGCGATAGCCGTTGCCCAGGTCCAGCACCGCCGGCCGGTGCGCTCGCCAGTCGTCCTTCAGGCGCTGGCGAATGGATTCCGGCAACTCCCCGTCGCCGTCCGCTTCCACCAGCAACATCCGCAGCCCGAGGGCCTCGCCCTCGTCCCGCAGGAAACGCCAGGCCGGTCCACGCCCCTCGTTCTCGCGGATGCGGATTGCCTGGGCGGCAATATCCCGCAGCCCTTCCTGACGCTCGATGCTGCTGCGTTCCCGATCCAGCAATTCCCGGGTAGTCAGGTTACTGACCACCACGGCTGCCGCCATCGCCAGCCAGATCAACAGGAAAATCCGCCAGAACAGCGGGAAGGCGGGGAGCCTCATGCCGGCACCCGGTAGCTGTAACCGAGCCCCCGCACCGTTTCGATCCGCGCCGGATCATCCCCGCCGAGCTTGCGACGCAGGTTACTGATGTGCATGTCCAGGGTGCGGTCGTGGGCCGCCAGCCGCCGGCCCAGGGCCCACTGCATCAGGTCGGTTTTACGCACCACACTGCCGGCATGCGCCAGCAGAACCTGCAACACCTCATACTCGGTGGCAGTCAGATCCAGCGGCGCATCATTCTGGAAGATCCGCCGCTGGGCCGGTTCTACCCGCAGGTCGCCGTAGGTGCGGGACGCATCCACTTCCGCCTGCTGGTCCCAGGCGACCCGCCGCAGCAGCGCCTGCAGTCGCGCCACCAGCTCACGGGGGTTACAGGGCTTGGGGATGTAATCGTCGGCGCCCACCTCAAAACCGACGATGCGATCGGTCTCATCGCCGCGGGCGGTCAGCAGGACCACCGGCAAGTGGGTTTCAGCCCGCAACTGGCGGAGCACCTCGAGACCACTGATATCCGGCAGCATGATGTCCAGCACCACGATGTCACAGTCCAGGTCTTTCGCCAGCGCCAGACCGTCCAGGCCGTTGCCGGCCTCCCGCACCTCAAAGCCCTGGTTGCCCAGGTAACGTGCGAGCAACTGACGCAGCTCTTCATCATCTTCCACCAGAAGTACTCGGTTTTGCATGGCTTCGTTATCCTGCCGGGTGACCTGTCTCTGGAGCAAGTCTACCACGCGGGTGCGCCGCCGCAGGACCCGGACTTTCCTTTGCATAACCTTTACATAGGCCTGACAACCGCTGACAAAGGGAGCTCTAGACTGGCTCCATGCGTCGCTACTGACGATGACTCACAGGAGATACCCATGATCAAGACCAAGACTTCCGGACTGATTGCAACAGCCCTGCTCACCGCCACCCTGCTGGCCAGCCCGCTGGCACTGGCAGGCCATCACGGCGAGGGCAAGCCGGCTAAGGATGAGATGTGCCAGCAATACCGGGATGGCACCGGCAAGTTCAGTAAAGAAGCCCGCGAGGCACGTATGGAGAAGCGCGCCCAGGCCCGTGCGGCGATGGCCGACCGGCTGAAGCTGACCGACGAGCAGCGGGCTATCTGGCAGCAGATCCATGACGAGCGCAAAGCCGAGTGGGCCGACAGGAAAGGCGACTGGAACGCCCGGATGGACAAACGCTGCGGCACCGCCGCCGCGCCTGAGGCCGCCAGCGAGTAAAGGGTGATCAAGCGCCGGGATCTGACGTATGGTATGGAGTGAAATCCAAGGAGAGTGCTCTTACCATGTCCGACCCCGGCAGCCCGTCCAACCGCCCTGCCTCCCCTCAGGGCGGTTCCTCGCATGAAACCCTGCACGAAACCCGGCAGACAACCGTTCAGGCAGCCCAACAGACCGGCGAGGCCGGCGCCCGCTTCGCGGTCGACACCATCCGCTCCATCCACGACATTGAGGAAGCCCGCTGGGACCGGTTCAGCGACGGTAGCAATCCGTTCCTGCACCACGGGTTTTTCCGGGCGCTCGAAGATACCGGGTGTACCACGGCCGGCACCGGCTGGCAGCCCCACCATCTCCTGTTCTACCTGAATGACGAACTGGCCGGCGTGGCCCCGGGCTACCTGAAAACCCACTCCATGGGTGAATACGTCTTTGACTGGGCGTGGGCCGATGCCTACCGGCGCTATGGCGTGGATTATTATCCCAAGCTGCTGCTGGCAATACCGTTTACCCCCAGCACCGGGCGCCGGCTGATGCTCAGTGAGGCAGCACGGTCAGCCCTTACACCAGCCGTCCTCCACGACCTGCTCAACAAGGCTGCCAGCGACGCGGGCGCCCATTCCTGGCACCTTTTGTTCCCGGACAGTGCTGACCAGGCGTTGCTCGACAACCCCGGCACACTGCACCGCCTGGGCTGTCAGTTTCACTGGCACAATCGCGGTTACCGGCACTTCGAGGACTTTCTCGCGACCCTGACCTCCCGCAAGCGCAAATCCATCCGGCGGGAGCGTCGCCAGGTACAGGAACAGGGTATCGACTTTGTCCGCTTCTCCGGCGACCGGCTACCGGACCCGGTGCTGAGCGCCTTCTACGTGTTTTACCAGGCCACCTACCGCAAGCGCGGCCAGCAGCCCTACCTGAACCGGGCTTTCTTTGCCGCACTACGGGAGCAACTGGGCGACCGGCTGCAGGTGGTCATGGCAGTACGGGACCGCCAGATGATCGCCGGCGCCCTGTTCCTGCGTGGTGGTGACACCCTCTATGGCCGTTACTGGGGTTGCCTGGAAGAGTTCGACCACCTGCATTTCGAGACCTGTTACTACCAGGGGATCGAACTGGCAATCGCCAGCGGTTGCCTGCGGTTTGACGCCGGTGCGCAGGGCGAACACAAACTGATCCGCGGCTTCGAGCCCGTGCTGACCCACTCCTGGCACTGGGTTACCCACCCCGGATTCCGCGATGCGCTGGCGGAATTTTGCTGCGAGGAGGCGGACCAGGTCAGGGCGTATCGGGACGACGCCATGACGGCTTTGCCCTACCGCAGCGATATTGCCTGAGAGCAGACCGTCCGCACCTCCGTGGTCTACACTGTTGGAAAGGTAAGATCCCTGCATTCATCCAGGTAGACCGCCATGCAACCCGGAGCAGCCATCCATGGAAACGGATGCCCTTGTCAGTTTCCTGATTGACCAGCGTTTTCCCCTGGTGCTGGGCGCTATCGCACTCGTGGTCGCCGTGCTGGCGGTCATTCGTCTGAGTGCCCTCGACAAACGCCAGGCGCAGGACGCAGAAGCCCTGCGGCAGCGGCTCGACACTTTGTGGCATGACATGGATGAGTGGCGAGTCAGCGGATTCAGCAACCCGCCCCAGACAGCGCACGCCCTGGCCCGGGAAACCGTCGATGATGCCCGGTTGGCCACCGAAAGGGCCGCCTACGAGGAGATCTGGCCACAGGTCTGGGCGCTGCACGACAAGCTCGGGGTTTTTCTGCGGGCCGTCGAGGCCGGCGAGCCGGCCGGAGACAGCCGGCTGGCGGCACGGCACGCGGCTCTTGAGGCCCGCGACATCCAGAATCGACTAAAGCCGTTTTGCCACCAGGAAGTGGACGAACTGATTACCCGGTTGATTGATGCGGATATCAAGGCGCACCTGGCGGCTTGCCAGTATCTGGACCTGCTGCGGGATACCGCGACCTCCGAACACAGCCACGAACGCAATGTGCAGCGGGACAAGTTCCGCATGATCTATGACGGCGAAGCCCGGGAGCTCGTCACCCGCCTGGTGGAGGCAATACGGGCGCGGACGCTGGGTGGCAACTGAGGCGGGCCGGGGTCAGTGGTGGACGCGGGCAAGAGTCTCCCGCTGCAGGGTTTTGAGGTAATCGGTAATCACCACGGGGAAGGGTTCGGAGGTTGCCAGGGTTTTGAGGTAGCCGGGCAAATCGTCAATCCGAACCTGCGCCCGCTTTACCTGGGTGTCCAGGTCCGTCAGGGCATCCTCCATGATGACTCCGTATTTCATCACCGGCCGAAGTAGCGGATCGCCTTCAAACACCTCCTCCCGGCCGGCAATGATGTCACCGCGGTAACGACCGTCACTGCCCCGCTGGCGAAATACCTGCTTGCGGCCAGGCCAGATCTGCTTGCCTGGGGAGTTTTTCATCCGGGGCTGACCGGCGTATTCGGTGAGCTTGTACGCCAACTCCAGGGCCGGCGCATCCACCGCGGCGCCCAGGGCAGTGCCGACTCCAAACGCATCCACCGGCACGCCATCGGCCAGCATTCGGGCGATGCGGTATTCATCCAGCCCGCCACTGGCCATGATGCGGATACCGGTAAAACCAGCCGCATCCAGTATGGCCCGGCAGTCCCTCGCCTCCGCCGCGAGGTCACCCGAATCGAGGCGAATGGCGCCAATATTGACGTCAGGGTTGGCCTGCAGCCACGCCACGATACGATGCACGGCGCGACGGGTATCGTAGGTGTCCACCAGCAACGTGGTGCCAGGGTACAGCCGGGCATACGTCTTGAACGCGTCCAGTTCATCCGGATAGGCCTGCACAAAGCTGTGGGCCATGGTGCCCTGCACCGGCACCCCGAAATCCAGCCCGGCGAGGACATTGCTGGTGCCGGCCAGCCCGGCGAGACGATAGGCGCGCACACCCCGGTAAGCCGCATCCACACCGTGCATCCGCCGCATTCCGAAGTCCACCACCGGGCGCCCCGCCGCCGCATGACGGACCCTGACCGCCTTCGACGCCAGCACCGACTCCAGGTGAACGTAGTTCATGACCAGGCTCTCAATGAGCTGGGCCTCCGCAATGGGGGCCTCGACTTCCATCAGCGGCTCGTGGGGAAACAGCGGAGTGCCCTCGGCAACCGCATGGATATGACCACTGAAGCGGAATGTCCGCAGCCAGTCGAGGAACTCCGGCTGGAAACGATTGAGGGACGCCAGGCGAGCGACCTGGCTGGCGGAAAAACGCAGATCCCGGATGACTTCGGCCACATGCTGCTGACCACAGGCCAGTACGAAGTTGCGATGCGGCGGCAGATCACGGAAAAACAGGCTGAATACCGCGGTTTCCGTCATGCCCTCCGACCTGTAGGCCTGGGCCATGGCCAGCTCGTAAAAGTCCACCAGCAGTGAGAGATCCTCACTCCGTATCATCGCTCCGGCTCCTTGTGAATGATGGACGGCGGCCAGAACCCGGGCAGGCCCCGGACCTCAGGCAGGGTCGGGGTGAAGGCGCGCGCCAGCTTCTTCCAGCTCCCTGATAACGCCGGCAGCGGCAGCACCGTCCACCGCGCGGGTTGCATCCCCGATGAGTACCACACGGAAACCGTTGCGCAGCGCGTCCAGTACGGTAGCCCTGACGCACACATCCAGCGCCAGCCCGGCCACATAAACCGTGGTCACCCCCCGCCGCCGCAGGAAAGACGCCAGACCGGTACCGTCAAACGCTGAATAGGCATCCACGTCAAACGCGCTGCCCTTGCTCACCCGGATGGCACTATCCGGTAGCTGTACGGCAGGGTGAAACCGGGCACCCGGGGAGTCCTGGACACAGTGTTGCGGCCAGGGGCCCCCGCTCTGCCTGAAGCTGCAGTGGTCCACCGGATGCCAGTCGCGGCTGGCGACGATCAGCCAGTGCTCCGCCAGGGCCTTGTCGATCCACTGGTTGACCACCGGAAAAATCGCCGCGCTGCCCGCCACCGGCAAGCTGCCGCCTTCGCAGAAATCGTTCTGGATATCCACCAGCAACAGCACTTTGTCCGGGGCTCCCACGGCGGACATCTCTGTTGCCATACCCCAAGCCTCCCGCGCCTGCCCGACAGGCGCAATCCTCCGGGGGCAGCCTTCAGCTGCCTTCGATCCGGAACCCCACTTTCATCACCACCTGGTAATGGCCGACCTGGCCGTGTACCACGTGACCGCGGGTTTCCAGTACCTCGAACCATTCAATGTTGCGGATACTGTTACTGCATTCCGCAAGGGCATTTTCGATGGCATCCTCGATGCTGGTTTTCGACGACCCCACCACTTCGACCTTCTTGTAGACATGATGATCTGACATAGAACCTCCGTAGTGCTCCTCCCGCCCCTGGCCTCTACCCCATTCATCACCCCGTTAACCATCCCGTTGCCAGGAGCCGGCGAGTCTCCGAGAATAAACCTCTGGGCTTATCTCAGCGTAAACCACGTCTGGAACTTCAACAAACCGGATTGCCGATAATGATCAAACCTGTGAAATGGCTGACCGCCGTCGTTGCCAGCCTGTTTATCCTGCTGTCCGGCCCGCTGTTCATGGCGGCCTGCACCAGCACCGGGAATGCCGGCAGCTGGCGCACCGCAGACCGCTCCAGCGCCGGCATTGCCCCATCCGCTGCAACGACCCGGGACGCCATTGTGCAGGTCTATGCCGCGCGGGCCTGGAGCTGGCGGGGTTACTTTGCCGTGCATACCTGGATCAGCACCAAGGACGCTGGCGCCGACCACTGGTATGTCCATGAAGTGACCGGCTGGCGCCGCTATGTGATCAACTCGCGACCGGATGCCCCTGACCGGGCCTGGTACGGTGCAAAACCGGAACTGATCGCCGATATTCGCGGTGACCAGGCGGAGCAGATTCTGCCAGCCATCCTGGCAGCAGTACCGGCCTACCCCTGGCCGGAACAGTACGAAGCCTGGCCCGGCCCCAACAGCAACACCTTCGTGGCATGGGTGATCCGCCAGGTTCCCGGCTTTGACGTGGCGCTGCCCAACAATGCCATCGGCAAGGACTACCTGGGCGACGACCTGGTGTCGGAAGTTCCCGGCGGAACCGGATATCAGCTGTCGCTGGGAGGTTACTTCGGTTTGCTGGCAGGGTTGCGGGAAGGTGTGGAAATCAATCTGCTCGGGCTGTCCCTGGGCATCAATCCCCTCGCCCTGGGGATCAAACTGCCGGGAGTCGGCGAACTTGCGCTGCGCAGCACCAACCCGGTCCACCAGCCGGTCCCGGGGAGCTGATACGGCCGGCCCGGATCAGAGGAGGTAGCGGACTCCGGCCGCCGCCACCAGGCCCGCGGCAATGGCCGGCAAGGGCTTGCGCAGCGCCAGCATGACAACAGCGGTGGCGACCAGTGCCGCCAGGGCGCCGGCATCTCCCTGCACCGCCATCGGCACGATGATGGCAATCAGTACCGAGCTTGCCATGGTATTGATGAAACTTTCGATCCGCGGACTGATTCTGACAAAGGACATCGCCAGCACCCCGCCATAGCGGGTCAGCAGGGTAACCAGGGTCATAATGGCGATGATCAGCAGGATGCCGGCACCGGATGCGTCAATAGTCATTGCGGTTTTGCCTCCAGCCAGAAATAGCCCACCACACCACCGGCCAGGGCCCCGACCACCACATGGGTGTGCGGCGGCAGCCAGTAGTAGGCCGCCAGCGAGGACAGCCCGGCAACCAGCCAGGCCACCAGCACCCGGGGTGATTTGTTGCCGCCCAGCGCCATGGCCAGCAGGAAACAACCCAGCACCATGTCGAGCCCGAGGCTCTGGGGATCCTGCAGCAGGCGACTAAAGTATACCCCCAGCAGGGTGCCGACGATCCAGGCCAGCCAGAGCACAAAACCGCCGCCAATAATAACCTCCAGGTTACGGCGGCCATTCTGGTACTCCTGGGCCGATACCGCCCAGTTGGCGTCGGTGAGCAACAGCAACATGGCATAGCGTTTGGCCGGCGCGACGTCTTTCAGCATCGGGTAGAGGGAGGCGCCCATCAGCAGATGGCGGGAATTGATCGCAAATACCACCGCAATCAGTGGCAGCACGGCCACCTGGCTGCCCCACATATCGAGGGTGGCGAACTGCGAGGCGCCGGCAAACACCGTGGTGCTCATCAGCACCGCCTGCATCGGCTCCAGCCCCTTCTGGACAGCGGCAAGGCCGAACGCCATGCCAAATGCCACCACGAACAGTGAGATAGGGAGCAGCCGGAAAAATTCATAGCGAATCTTCGCAGGCTGTAGCTGGTAGGAATAGGTAGTGTTTGTCATTGACGCAAGCTACGTAACTTTCTCCGAACGACGTATAGGTAGTTCCCGAAGCCGTGACTTCCTGATCTGCAAAATAAATTCGCACTTGCACACAGTTTCGCCGCAAGCCCCGGTCACAAAAATCCGCAATTAATAATTGACGCTTACGTAAGAAGAAGCTAGCTTATTTTTCGCCCACCCCACAAGGGTACTGGGCCACCGAAATCGAGCAGCCGGCCAAAAGCCGGGTGAACAACAACAAGATATGCCTACCGCCGCGATCCGGCCAGGTGGGAGAGGATTTCGACATGCCTAAGCTTTCACGCGTCCCGAACGGGCTGCGTCCCGTCTCCCTGAATGACGTTTGGGAAAAAGAATCCGGCCCCGTCTTCATGAATGGCAGTCAGGCCCTGGCGCGACTGCCCCTGCTCCAGGCCCAGCTGGACCGCAGGAACAACCTCAACACCGCCGGGTTCATTTCCGGCTACCGCGGTTCGCCCCTTGGCGGGTTCGACAAGGTGCTCTGGCAAGCCCGCGATTACCTGAAAAAACACAATATTCACTTCCTGCCCGGCATCAACGAAGACCTCGGCGCTACCGCCGTCTGGGGCAGCCAGCAGGTCAACATTTTCGAAGGCGCCCGCTACGATGGCGTATTCGGACTCTGGTACGGCAAAGGTCCCGGCGTGGACCGCACCGGCGACGTCTTCAAGCACGGCAATGCCGCCGGTACCTCCCGGTTTGGCGGAGTCCTGGCAGTCGCCGGCGACGATCACGCCTGCAAGTCATCCACTCTGCCCCACCAGAGCGACTATGCCTTCCTCGACGCCGGCATGCCGGTGCTGAACCCAGCCGGCATCCAGGACATCCTCGACCTTGGCCTGTATGGCTGGGCGATGTCCCGCTTCAGTGGCTGCTGGGTTGGTTTCAAGGCCCTCGCCGAGAACATGGACTCGTCCATCTCTGCCAACCTGGACCTGGACCGCATCGACATCCGTATCCCGCGGGACTTCCCGATGCCCGAGGGCGGGCTCAATTCCCGCTGGCCTGACAAACCCATGGAGCAGGAAGAACGCCTGCACCGCCATAAGCTGGAGGCAGCCAAGGCGTTCTGCCGCGCCAACCGCCTGGACCGCACCGTGCTGGCCGCCAGCCAGCCGCGGCTCGGTATCGTAACCACCGGCAAAGCCTATCTGGATGTCATCCAGGCCCTGGCCGACCTGGGCCTGGGCGACGAAGAACGGGAAGCCATCGGCCTCACCGTCTACAAAGTGGCCATGCCCTGGCCCCTGGAGCCGGAAGGTATTTTCGAGTTTGCCAGCGGGTTGGAAGAGATTCTGGTGGTGGAGGAAAAGCGAGGCCTGATCGAAGATCAGCTCAAGGCCCAGCTCTATGGCTGGCAGGATGCCCGGCGCCCCAATGTCATCGGCAAACGGGACAACGAGGGTAACGACCTGTTGCCCACCATCGCCGAGCTGACACCGGCCATGGTGGCCCGCGCCATTGCCTCCCGCCTGGACGGCCGCTACTGCAACGACACTCTGCAACAGCGCCTGAATTTCCTCACCGAAAAGGAAAACAGCCTCGCCCAGCCCCGGGAACGGCTGGAGCGCACCCCTCACTTCTGTTCCGGCTGCCCCCATAACACCTCGACCCAGCTGCCCGAAGGCAGTCGCGCCCTTGGTGGCATCGGCTGTCACTACATGGCCACCTGGATGGACCGGGGCACTGACACGTTCACCCAGATGGGGGGCGAAGGGGTGACCTGGCTTGGCCAGGCGCCGTTTACCACCCAGAAGCACGTGTTCCAGAACCTCGGGGACGGCACTTATTTTCATTCCGGGGTGCTGGCGATCCGCGCCGCCATTGCCTCCGGCGCCAATATTACCTACAAGATTCTCTATAACGATGCCGTGGCCATGACCGGCGGCCAGCCGGTGGACGGAACCCTCACCGTCCAGCAGATCAGCCACCAGCTTTACGGTGAAGGGGTCCGCCGCATTGCGGTGGTCAGCGACGACATCGACAAGTACCCGTCGCGGGCCGACTTTGCCGATCATACCACCTTCCACCACCGCGATGATCTCGACGCCGTGCAACGGGAACTGCGGGAGATTGAAGGCTGCTCGGTAATCATCTACGACCAGACCTGTGCCGCCGAGAAACGCCGCCGGCGCAAGCGTGGCACCATGGCCGACCCGGATCAGCGGGTGATGATCCATTCCGATGTCTGCGAGGGCTGCGGCGACTGCGGGATCCAGTCCAACTGCCTGTCCATCCTGCCCAAGGAAACCGATGCCGGCCGCAAGCGCACCATCGACCAGTCCGCCTGCAACAAGGACTTCTCCTGCGTGCGCGGATTCTGTCCCAGCTTCGTCACCGTCAAGGGCGGCAAGCTGAAAAAGCCCGCGGGCGTGAGTTCCGATGTGGACTTTCCGGAACTGCCCGAGCCGACTCCGGTGGCGGGCAGCAATCCCTATGGCATTCTGCTGACCGGCGTCGGCGGTACCGGGGTGGTCACGGTCAGCGCATTGCTGGGCATGGCTGCCCACATCGAAGGCAAGGGCGTGTCGGTACTG
This sequence comes from Marinobacter profundi, assembly GCF_002744715.1. Taxonomy (GTDB): domain Bacteria; phylum Pseudomonadota; class Gammaproteobacteria; order Pseudomonadales; family Oleiphilaceae; genus Marinobacter; species Marinobacter profundi. Next base: position 498,068 of record NZ_KZ319369.1, on the reverse strand, counting down.
GATCAGACCGGCCTGGCCCAGAAATTCGGTGCAGTAGTCAGCCACATCCGAATCAGTGACCGGCAGGACAACATCCACGCGGTGCGCATCCCTGCCGGTGAGGCCGACCTGATGATGGCCTTCGACCTGATGGTGGCCGCCACCGATGATGCCCTGGCCAAGATGGACAACCGCTTCTCCCGGGCGGTGGTCAACAGCGAACCGGCCATGCCGGCGGCCTTCACCCGCGATCCGGACATCCAGTTCCCCGGCGAATCCATGGAACAGAGCGTGCGTGCGGCGTGCCGTCCTGACGGCAGCTGGTTCCTTGATGCCGGCGGCCTGGCCAAGGCCCTGATGGGCGATGGCATGGCGGTAAACCTGTTCACCGTGGGCTTTGCCTACCAGCAGGGTCTGCTGCCGCTGAGTGCCGAGTCCATCGAGCGCGCCATCGAACTGAACAACGTAGCGATCGACAAGAACAAGCAGGCGTTCCTCTGGGGCCGCCGGGCCGCCCATGACCTCGACAGGGTCAAGGCACTGGCGTTTCCCCAGCCCCGGGACGCCAACCGGCAAGTCGTCCAGGTAATGGAAACCACCGACCAGTTGATCGAACGTCACAAGGCGCACCTGACCGAGTACCAGAACGCAGCCCTGGCGAAACGCTACGAAAAACTGGTGCGCACCGCCGAAAAAGCCATCTCCGAACGGCTGGGCCGCGACCCCCTGCTGACCCGCGCCATTGCAGACAACTACGCCCGGGTACTGGCCTACAAGGATGAATACGAGGTCGCCCGCCTGTTCAGCAATGGCAGCCTGCGCAAACAGCTGCAAGCGGAGTTTGAAGGCGAGGTGGAGCTGGAGTTCAACCTGGCACCGCCGCTGCTCAGTCGCAGCAAAAACGGTGAACGGCCGAAGAAGCTGAAGTTCGGCCCCTGGATGGAAACCGTGTTCGCCCTGTTTGCCCGGGCCCGCGGCCTGCGCGGCACGCCACTGGATCCGTTCGGCTACACCGCGGACCGCCGCCTGGAGCGCAAGATCATCCGTGAATACGAGGCGGACGTGGCCTTCCTGCTGAAATACCTCAACACGGACCACGCAGACGCTGCCCGCAACCTGGCCGCCCTGCCGGCGAAAATTCGCGGCTACGGCCCGGTCAAGGAGAACGCCTATCGCACCACCCGCAAGGAACGCAGCCGGCTGCGCGCCGAGCTTAACCCGACTGCGCGGGAACATCAGCAAATCGCTAACGCAGCGGTCTAAACTGTAATCAGGGAGGCTGGCGACTATCCGTCCCGGCCACCTGCTCAATCAAGGAGCCACCGCAGGCCCCACAAGGGTAGCGGCGGCCACGGAAGAGAGGCATAACGCCATGAACGTATTCAGCCATCCCGAATTCGACAATCACGAACAACTGTCCTTTTTCTGCGACCCGGAGAGCGGACTGAAAGCCATTGTTGCTGTCCATAACACCTCCCGCGGCCCCGCCCTGGGCGGCTGCCGGATGTTCCCCTACGCCACCGACGAAGAAGCCCTGCGCGACGTACTGAGGCTGTCCCGGGGCATGACCTACAAGTCTGCGCTGGCCAACCTTGACCTTGGCGGCGGCAAGTCGGTCATCATTGGCGATCCCCGCAAGCACAAGACCGAAGCCCTGATGGAAGCCATGGGCCGGAGCCTGGAGAAGCTGGGCGGCCAGTACATCGCTGCCGAGGATTCCGGCACCAGCGTCGCTGACCTGAAAGTGATGGGCCGGCACACCCGCCATATCGCCGGCATTGCCGCCCGCACCGGGTTCGACGGCAAGCCCAGCAATGGCGACCCGTCACCGGCCACCGCCTACGGTACGTTTATCGGCCTGAAAGCGGCTGTCAGGCACCGGCTCGGGCGAGATGACCTGCGCGGTCTGAAAGTGGCCATCCAGGGTGTCGGCAATGTCGGGTTCCGCCTGGCCCGGCACCTGAAAGAAGCCGGTGCGGAGCTGTGGGTGTACGACATCCATGCCGACAATATGCAACGGGCGGTGGATGAACTGGGAGCCACCCCTGCGTCCGCCACCGACATCCTCCTGCTGCCGGTGGATGTGATTGCCCCCTGTGCCATGGGCGCCGTGCTCAATGACACCAGCATCCCGCAGATTCGCGCCAGCCTGGTGGCCGGTGCCGCCAATAACCTGCTGGAGCAGCCTCACCACGACGCCCTGCTGAAAGAGCGCGGCATCCTTTATGCGCCGGACTTTGCCATCAATGCCGGCGGCATCATCGATGTGTTCTACGAGCGTACTGGCGCCACGCCAGAGACGGTGCGGGCCCACGTCGAAACCATCGGCGACACCCTGACCGAAATCTTCCGGCGCTCTGACCAGAGTGGCCTGCCCACCGGAGCCATTGCCAATCAGCTGGCAGAAGAGCGGTTCCACAAACACACCGCAGGTGCCGGGCTGGCGCCGCAGCGGTTGGCACGCGCCGGCTAACACCTTACCGGCGCAGGTCCCTTGAGGTCGCAGGTAGCTGCGACCTCCTTTTTCCCCTGACAACAACAAGTACCACAGGAGATCGTCATGTCTGTAACTTCATCAGGTTCTGCCACCTACTCGGGGGCACTTGAGGGTTCCAATGCCAAGCGGGGGCTCTGGTCCTCACGCCTGGCCTTTATCCTGGCCGCCACCGGTTCCGCCGTCGGCCTCGGCAACATCTGGAAGTTTCCCTATATCACCGGCGAAAATGGCGGCGGCGCGTTTGTCCTGGTCTACCTGGCCTGTATCGCGGTCGTGGGCATCCCGATCATGATGGCGGAAGTGATGATTGGCCGTCGCGGTGGCCGCAGCCCCGTCAACAGCCTGCGCCTGATTGCCGAACGGGACCGGCTGCATCCCGCCTGGAAACTGGTGGGCGCGGTGGGCGTACTGGCCGGCTTCCTGATCCTGTCGTTCTACTCGGTGATCGGGGGTTGGGCGGTGTCCTATGTCGGGACCGCCGCCAGTGGCCAGCTGGCCGGGCAGTCCGCCGACGCCATCGGGGCAATTTTCTCCGGTCTGCTGAGCGACCCGGGCACCCTGCTGATGTGGCACACCGTGTTCATGGCACTGGTCATGGTCGTCGTTGCCAAGGGCGTGCGGTCGGGCCTGGAGCGGGCCGTCAGCATCCTGATGCCCGGACTGTTTATCCTGCTGCTGGTGATGGTCGGCTACGCCATGACCTCCGGCTCATTTGGCCAGGCGGTCAGCTTCCTGTTCGAGCCGGACTTCTCCAAACTCACCACCTCCGGCATTCTGGTGGCCCTTGGCCATGCCTTCTTCACCCTGAGCCTCGGCATGGCGGTAATGATGGCCTATGGCTCCTACCTGCCAAAGAACATTTCCATCGCAAAGACGTCAATTACCGTGTCGGTGATTGATACCGGCGTAGCCCTGCTGGCCGGCCTGGCAATCTTCCCCATCGTCTTTGCCAATGGCCTGGAGCCCGGCGCCGGCCCCGGCCTGATCTTCCAGACCCTGCCACTGGCGTTCGGCCAGATGCCCATGGGCAGCCTGTTTGGCACCCTGTTCTTCGTGCTGCTGATCTTCGCCGCCTGGACCTCCGGCATTTCGCTGCTGGAGCCCATCGTGGAGTGGCTGGAAGAGCAGAAGGGGATGAATCGGGTCGTCAGTACCCTGGGTGCGGGCACGGTCTGCTGGGCGCTGGGCATTGCGTCGATCCTGTCCCTGAACCTGTGGTCCGACGTCGCCCCACTGGGCTTCATACCGATGCTGGAAGGCAAGACCATCTTCGATCTGCTGGACTTCTTCACCGCCAACATCCTGCTGCCCCTCGGCGGTCTGCTGGTTGCACTGCTGGCCGGCTGGGTGATGTCCCGCCAGGCCATGGAGAACGAGCTGTCACTGTCGGCCCCGGCCTTCACCCTGTGGTTCGTAACCCTGCGTTACATCACTCCGGTGGCCGTCGCCGTGGTGTTTATCTACAACCTGATGTAAGCCATTACCGGCAGTACGCGCGGGCGACACAGCCCGGGCGTACCGCCGGCTACCCGGCCAGCCCCCGCCATAACCCGAGCGAGCTCACCACCAGCAGCACCACCCCGAGAAACCGGAAGAACACCCGGGGTTCGGATTTCAGCATCCGCTCGTGGAACCACAATCCCAACACGTGCCCCACGGTGGCACAGGGTAACAGCCACAGATGGTGGATCAGTTGCAGGTCGATGTCGGCCCAGACAAACGCCGCCATTTTGATGGTGACCAGAATGAACCAGAGGGCAAACAGGGTATCCCGCAACCGCTCCTTGGGCAGGTGCTGGGCCGCCACCGCAATCACCAGGGGCGCGCCAATCAGCGACGTACCGCTGATGTAACCACCCAGCATCAGGAACACGGTATCCACAAACGGGCTCTTGCTGCGGAACGGTTTGTTGAGGATATAGGACACCGCATACACCGAGACGATCACAAAAATGATCGAACTCATCACCGCCGATGGCAGCGTGATCAGGCCAAATACGCCGATCAGTTTGGGCACGATCATGATGCCGAGGATCTTCCACAGGTATTGCCAGTCCACGGTGCCGGCAGGCCCCGTGCTGTCCTCCGACACTGCGGAGCCGGCCGGCTTGCGGTTATTCATCCAGATCGTGAGGGACGAAAACACCAGCAGATGGACCGAAATGATCGGCAGGAATACCAGCGGGTCGTTATGGATCAGCAGCAGAAACGGCAGCGACAGCACCGCACCACCAAACGCCAGCCCGGATCGGACAAAACCGCTCCAGACAAAAACCAGGGCAATCAGCAGGTACTGGATCAGGGAAAGTTCAGACATTACCGGTTCACAAGTCGTTGAATCAGGCGTGGCAGGATAAGCGCTGGCACACGATCTGACCAGTGATTGTCCCCTACTGACCGGAGGTTTCAGCGCTCGACGTCGTATCTTTGACCCCGTAGAACACTACCGCAACGAGGTCACTCCATGTCAGCTGTAACCGCATCATTCCCAGTCCGCCGCCAGGATTTCGGATTTGAGGACGTTCCCCGCCACTGGGTGGACAGCGATCCGTTCATGACCCACATGTTCAATGCCCTGTCGGCACTGTTCCCGGATGGCGAACGCTTTTTTGTTGCCAGCGTGCGGGCGGTACGGGAGCAGATTCAGGACCCCCAGCTGCAAAAGGACATCGGCGCGTTCATCGGCCAGGAGGCCATGCACGCCAAAGAGCACGGCAACTTTAACGAGGGTGCGATCAGACAGGGTTTCGATATCAAGAAACTGGAAGGCTGGACCCGTGGCTTTCTGGCCGCCAAGGATCTGCCCCTGCTGAACAGCAAGCGGGCCCACCTGGCCGCAACGGTCGCCCTGGAGCACTTTACCGGCATTCTCTCCGCCCAGCTGCTGAAGCGTGAGGACCTGGTTGAAGCGATCCACCCCAGCATGCGAACCCTCTGGGCCTGGCACTGCATCGAGGAAAACGAACACAAGGCCGTGGCCTTTGACACCTACCGCCAGCTCTATGAGCCGGATATCACCGACTATGCCCTCCGCATGGGGGTGATGGCGCTGATTACCGTGCTGATCATGGTGGCCATCCATGCCTTCGTGATCGAACTGATGCGGGAAGACAGGCAGCTCACCAACCTGCGCTCCTGGGTCAGCGGGCTGAACCGGTTCTGGGGACGTCGCGGCATGTTTACCGCGATCATTCCGGAGTACCTGGATTACTTCAAACCGGACTTCCATCCCTGGCAACACGACACCAGCTTCCTGCTGCGCAAGTGGCGCAAGGAAATTGGCGTTGCCTGAACCGGGCGACTCAAAGCAGATCGAGCGAGGCCGCCAGGGTCTCGCCGATCCGCGCGTTCAGTTTCAGGTCGACCAGTGAGTCGGCGCGGGTACGCCCCAGATTGAGGGTGGCAATGGGTTTGCCCCACTCCCGGGCGTACCGGCAAAAGCGGAAGCCGGAGTAAACCATCAGCGAGGAACCCACCACCAGCAGGCCGTCGCTGTTCCGCAGGGCCTCCAGTGCCGCGGTGACCCTCTGTTTCGGCACAAAGTCCCCGAAAAACACCACGTCCGGCTTCAGAATGCCGTCACAGCGCGGACAGTTGGCCAGCCGGAACCCGGCGAAATCCACCTCCAGGTCCGCGTCACCATCCGGCGCCGTGGCCGCAGAAAAGCGGGTAAACGCCGGGTTGAGCTCGGCACAGCGGTCATGCACCTCTTCCCGCGGGCAGCGATAGCCACAGCTCATGCAGACCACCTCATCCGCCCTGCCGTGAAGGTCGGTCACCGCGCGGGTACCGGCTTTCTGGTGCAGCCGGTCCACATTCTGGGTAACCACCAGGTTGCTGTGGTTGAGCAGTTCCAGGTCCGAGATGTAGTGGTGGGCGGGATTGGGCCTGGCATTGCGCATCACCGGCCAGCCAATCAGGCTGCGACCCCAGTAACGCTGGCGGGTATGGAGGTCGGACATAAAGGCCTGGTGCTGAACCGGCTGCTTGCGCTTCCAGGCACCGTCGCCGTCCCGGTAGTCGGGGATGCCGGAATCGGTACTCACCCCGGCGCCGGTGAGCAGCATCAACCGGGGGTGGCGACGGATAAACGCCGCCAGCATCGCGCCGGCCTCGTCCGGCTCATGCAACACCAGCGGCTGCTCGGGCTCGGGCAGGCGCTGACTGGAACTGAAGGGGCGGCTTCGGTAACGGTCGACGGGCATACAATCTCCGGGTTCTCAGCCCGGCTTGCGGGCCACATACACGGTGTTGAACGATTCCCGGTTCTGGAACGGGTTGAAGAAGGATACGACGTGACAGGCAACATCGATGAACACGTCGCGCAATGTTGCCATGAATTCCTCATCCTCACCTTCGTTCGACCACATGGCAAACACGCCCCGGGGCTTGAGCTGCCGGGCCATCAGGCGCAGGTTGTTGGCGGTGTAGAAGCTGGCACTGGAGTCGTGCAGCAATGCCCGGGGCGAGTGGTCGATGTCGAGGAGGATGGCATCGAATTGTTTGCCGGGGGACTCTGGATCAAAGCCGCCGGTGGCAGGGTCGGCAATGGCGAGGTCGAAGAAGCTGCCGTGGACGTAGCGGTTGCGCGGGTCGGCATTGAGGTCTTTGCCGAGGGGTACGAGTTCCTGCTGGTGCCAGCCGATGACGGGCCTGAGGTATTCGACCACGAGCAGTTCGGCAACGCGTTGGTGTTTGAGGGCAGCAACGGCGGTGTAGCCAAGGCCGAGGCCGCCAACCACGACGCTGAGGTTGTCGCCTTCGGTTTCGCCCAGCCCGATATCGGAGAGCGCGACTTCGGCGTCGACGAACATGCTGGACATGAGGAATTCTTCGCCGAGTTTGACTTCGTAGATGTCCCGGTCGCCAATGGCCGGGATGCGGCGCCGGCGCAGGGTGATCTCGCCGATCACGGAGGGTTGGCTGTCAATTTGTTCGAAAAGCAGTCCCATTTTTGCTGACCCTTCTGTTCGGCTTTGTTTACCGGATTGTTTATTTTGGGGAGTTTGCGGTCCGCAGCCTGCAAGTCCGTGCTGTCACGGTTGGGAGGGTACTTTCAAAACACGCTCCTTGCGGCCCATCCATGGGGCGCTTGGGCTCCGCCATCCCTGGCTCCGCACAGTTTTGAAAGTACCCTCCCAACCGCTCCCGATGTTTACTCCCCAGTCCGCTCTGTTTCGGATCCGTCCAGACACGACCTTAAAATATTCCGCATCTTCTCTGCACCCAGCTTCTCCATCAGCTCAATGTTACGCTGGGGAATTCCGTCGACATCCGGGTAACTGTCAATCGCCGCCTCCAGACTGGCTTCCCGCAACAGGTGCAACATCGGGAACGGTGACCGGTTGGTATAATTCTCCGCCGCATCCGGCTCGGTACCTGCGAACTGATAGTCCGGGTGGAAACTGGCGATCTGGTAGACGCCCTCCATCTCCAGATACACCAGCAACCCGTCCGCCGCGTCCAGAAATTCATTGTAGGAACCGAAGTCCTGCAATACACCCGGATGGATCAGCAGCGTGGTTTCGATGGCAGGCTCGTCGTCCAGGCGCTGGAGTTCTGAGTGCAGTGATTGCAGCAGCTCGTCTTCGGTCCCGGCGTCGGACACCACAAACCGAACCCGGTCACGCACCAGCTCCCGTTTGGCGAACGGACACAGGTTGTAGCCTACGACAACGTCTTCGACCCATTTGCGGGTCGCGTTAATAATCCCGGTTTCGCTCACGCGCTCTCTCCCAATTCGTTAGACGGCCACTCACAGGTGCGAGCGGACGGGTGGGTAGGCCTTTCCAAAACTGTGCGGAGCCAGGGATGGCGGAGCCCAAGCGCCCCAGGGATGGGCCGAAGGAGCGTGTTTTGGAAAGGCCTACCCACCCGTCCGCAAACTCCCAAAGCCCAAATCAACAAACCTACAGGTACCCCTGACTCCTCAGATAATCATCATAAGTCCCACTGAAGTCCGTCACCCCATCAGCCCTGAGCTCAATGATCCGCGTAGCCAGCGAAGAAACAAACTCCCGATCATGACTGACAAAAATCAGTGTACCCGGATAGTTCTCCAGCGCCAGGTTCAGCGCCTCGATGGACTCCATATCCAGGTGGTTTGTCGGCTCGTCCATCAGCATCACGTTGGGATGCTGCAGAATCAGCTTGCCGAACAGCATCCGGCCCTGCTCACCACCCGAAATCACCTTGACCGACTTGCCAATGTCATCGCCGGAGAACAGCATGCGCCCCAAGGTACCGCGCACCAGCTGCTCGCCGCCCTTGGTCCACTGCGCCATCCAGTCGGTAAGCGTCATATCCTCGGCAAAGTCCGCCGTGTGGTCTTGGGCGAAGTAACCGATCTGGGCACTGTCGGTCCACTTTACCTCGCCGCTGTCCGGCGTATAGGCACCCGCCATACACTGCAGCAGGGTCGTTTTGCCGATACCGTTGGGGCCGATGATGGCAACCCGCTCACCCGCCTCAATCTGCATATTGAGCTTGCTGAACAGCGGCTTGCCATCAAAACCCTTGGTCAGATCCTGCAGAGTGACCGCCTGGCGATGCAGCTTCTTGTGCTGCTCAAAGCGGATAAACGGACTGACCCGGCTCGATGGCTTGACCTCTTCGAGCTGGATCTTGTCGATCTGACGAGCCCGCGAGGTGGCCTGCTTGGCCTTGGAGGCATTGGCAGAAAAGCGGCTGACAAACTGCTGCAACTCGGCAATCTGGGCCTTCTTCTTGGCGTTGTCCGACAGCATGCGCTCCCGGGCCTGGGTGGCCGCGGTCATGTATTCATCGTAGTTACCCGGGAACAGACGCAACTCACCGTAATCCAGGTCCGCCATGTGGGTACACACACTGTTCAGGAAGTGGCGGTCGTGGGAGATGATGATCATGGTGCTGTTGCGGGCGACCAGCACCCCCTCCAGCCAGCGGATGGTGTTGATATCCAGGTGGTTGGTGGGCTCGTCCAGCAGCAGCACGTCCGGATCGGAAAACAGCGCCTGGGCCAGCAACACCCGCAGCTTCCAGCCCGGGGCCAGCGCACTCATCGGGCCATTGTGCTGCTCCAGGGGAATATCCAGGCCCAGCAGCAGCTCACCGGCACGGGATTCGGCGGTGTAACCGTCCATTTCGGCAAACTGGACTTCCAGGTCCGCCACCGCCATGCCGTCTTCCTCGCTCATTTCCGGCAACGAATAGATACGGTCCCGCTCGGCCTTGACCCGCCACAGCTCCTCATGGCCCATAATCACGGTATCGATCACCGTGCAGTTCTCATAGGCGTACTGGTCCTGGCGCAGCTTGCCCAGACGGCTGTTGGCATCGCGCATGACCTGGCCGGCCGACGGCTCGAGATCACCGCCAAGGATTTTCATGAAGGTGGACTTGCCGCAGCCGTTGGCTCCGATCAGACCGTAGCGGTTGCCATTGCCGAACTTGACGGACACGTTTTCGAACAGGGGCTTGGCCCCGAACTGCATGGTGATATTGGCGGTAGAAATCAAGGAAAGAACCTGCTGGAAAGTAAGGACCGGCAGCCGGCCGGTGAAGAAAGCCGGCATTGTACAGGTTTGCACGGATTACCGCAGGCCGCATTAACACGGATAAAAACGCTGGCCTTCGCTATAATGGCCGGACTGCATGCGAGCTTCGGATGCCGTACCGACTTTCATTAAACCCGCGTTCAGCGCTTTTGCCCGCCAGTGCACTGTTTACGTACACGCCGGCAAGCGACGCTGAAACCAACACAGGAAGCAGATCATGACCCAGGCAACCGCACGCCACATTCTGGTAGACAGCGAAGCAAAGTGTGAAGAACTGAAAAAAGCCATCGAAGGTGGTCAGGACTTCGCAGAAGTTGCCAAGCAACACTCCTCCTGCCCGTCCGGCCGCAACGGTGGCGAGCTCGGTTCCTTTGGCCCGGGCCAGATGGTTCCGGAATTCGACAAGGCCGTGTTCAGCAGCGAGCTGAATACCGTCATTGGTCCGGTCAAGACCCAGTTCGGCTACCACCTGCTGGAAGTAACCAGCCGCACCTGAGCCGAATCCTGGCGGGGCACGGCAACACCGTGCCCCTGCCCACAACCCGGCCGGGCAACACCGAAATCACCTTCAACGGCCGTCAGTTCCAGCCCGCCATCAGCCAGCCGTCCGGCGCCAGCCGGCAACTTGTACCATATTCCCGACAGACGCCGTTCAGCCGCTCTGCCAGCCAGCGCGCTTCTTCTGCCGTCGCCCGATTGAGCCGGAACCGCGCCATCCTCATTGGCACCAGGGCAAGCTGTCTGAGCTCCCCGCTGCCGGCATCCAGCGTGATCAGGTACATCAGCGAGAGCTCCGGCCGATACATCTCGTGGCCGCCTATCCCCTCGTAATCGTTAATCAGGTCACCACAGCCATACAGGATCAGCCGGTTGCGATACACCTCCAGGCCCTGGGGATGGTGGGAGGAATGGCCATGAATCACAGCCACTCCGGCCCGGTCGATCAACTGACGGGCGAAGCGCTGTTGCCCAAGATCGACGTCGTAGCCCCAGTTACCGCCCCAGTGCACCGAAACCACAACGATATCCCCGGGCTGCCTGGCCGCAGCGATGATGCCGGCGAGTTGGTGGACACTGCGGGCCGACAGGTCCGGTAACAGGAAGACTCCGCCGCGTCCGTCCCTGGCCGCCCAGGACTCCGGAATGCCACTGGATGCCAGGCCGCAGGCCACCACCCGTAAACGGCCACCACCGCGAAGCGCCACGGTCGCCGGCGCCTGGGCCCCGGACAGGTCCGTACCGGCACCGGGGGCGGCGATTCCCGCTGCCTGCAGGCATTCGAGAGTTTCATAAAGCCCGGGGTGTCCCCAGTCCAGTACGTGATTGTTGGCCAGTCCGCAGACATCCAGGCCGGCGGCCGCCAGACAGCCGATATTGGCCGGGTGCATCCGGTAATGAATCCCCTTGCCCGGCCAGGGCGTAGCGCTGGTGGTAATGCTGGTTTCCAGGTTCACCAACCGGACATCCGGGGCGAATCGCGCCAGCACGCCCAGCGCATCGCCCCAGACAGCGTCGTCCGCCAGCGGCCGCGCAATGGGGCCATTGCGCTCTTCCGCCAGGGCGATGTACTCCCGTGCATCCCGCACCCAGGATTCATAGAGCGCCGGTGGCGACGGATGGCCAAGTGCCTGGTCAATCCCGCGCCCGGTCATCACATCCCCGGCGAGGAACAGCCGGACGGTCGTGTCTGAGCCGTGTCCGGTAACTACCTTCGCCATTTACTCGCCCTCCGATTCCATCCCACGTCCGCCCCACAACCCGGTGCGGCTCAGGCCGCAGGCGTGGGCTTCCGCTTGCATCTGTGGCGGCCTGCTCCATAGTTGAACAAAGACAGTTGAGTAAAGATAGTTGAGCAAAGAATGAACAGCGAAGATATGCCAGAGGCAGTCGAAATGGAGCGATTGACCCATCTTGCCGGCGACCCCGATAGCGCGGGCACCGCCTGGCCGCAACTGATTGCGGAACTGGCTGAAGGCCACACCCGGGTCATCGTGGTGGGCGAATCCGGGGCCGGCAAAACAACCCTCATCCGGACACTGGTGACAGCCCTCAGCGACCGGGGGCAGACCGGCTATTGCCTGAACTGCGACCCGGGGCTGCCCGGCTTCGGCGTGCCGGGCACGGTCAGCCTCGGCCGGTTTGACGGCCATCAGTGGCATGTGCTGGCAACCGAGCCGCTGTGCAGCCTTGATGCCGGCCGCTTCCGGCTGCCGCTGCTACTGGCCGTCACTCGCCTGCTGACCAGGGCACCGCCCGGCCCCCTCTTTCTCGACAGCCCCGGCGTGGTGCGAGGCGTTGGCGGAGCGGAACTGATTCCGGCCCTTGTCACGACCAGCGGCGCCGGGCTGTGCCTGTTGCTGTGCCCTGAGGACAAACCTTTTCCGCTGGCGGGCGAACTGGCCGCGCTGCCCCTGCGGCTGATCCGGCTGACGCCCTCCGCCCACGCCCACACCCTGGCAAGACCGGAGCGGGTCCGGTTACGCAATCAGCTGTGGCAGGCGCACATGGCCCACAGCAGCCAGCTGGAGTTGGCAACCGACGGCCTGGCGCTGCTGGGCACGCCACCGTCCCTGGATAATCCGGCTGCCTGGCAGGGCCGCCAGGTTGCCCTGCTCTGCAACGGCGAGTTCAAAACCCTGGCCTGCATCAGCGGGGCAGCGCCGCACCTGCTGCAGTTGCAGGTGGCCGCGCCACCCGGCCCTGTCAACCAGCTGTTGGTACGGGATGCTGCAATCCGTGACGGCCAGCTCCGCACCCTGCGCAAACCGCCGGCGCTACCGGATAAAGCGCCCCGCGCAACCGAGGTGAGAGTTGAACTGGGGACGCTGACCAGTGTTGCCCGGGAACCCCAGGTTGCCATCCGGATCGGCCAGGTGGTGGCCACCCTGGTCAATGGCGTGACCGGTGATCCACTGATGCAGTTGCGCATGCTGCATCAGCCCCGCAGCCTGTTGTTTGACCTCGGCGATGCCGGCCGGATGCCGTTGCGGGCTGCCCACCAGGTTTCAGACGTCTTTATCACCCATGCCCACGCTGACCACATTGGCGGCTTTGTCTGGTTCATGCGCAGTCGCATCGGCCATTTCCCACCCTGCCGGCTTTATGGGCCACCCGGGTTACACCGTCATATTCTCGGGATGGTGAACGGGATTCTCTGGGACCGGGTGGAGGACCGCGGCCCCTGCTTTGAAATCCATGAATGGTATGGCGAACACCTGCGGCGCTGGCGCATTGTCGCCGGCATCGCAGGGGCCGAGCCGCTGGAAGACCTGCCGCTGCGGGAGGGCGTCATCCGTCGCGAACCCGGCTTTGTGATGAGGGCAACCCAGCTGGACCATCGGGTGCCGGTGCTGGCCTACAGCTACGAGCCCCGCTTCCAGCTCCACGTGCGCCGGGACGGCCTGGCTGCGCTGGGCCTTGCGCCCGGGCCCTGGCTGCAGGAGCTCAAGCAAGCCTGGCTGAACGACGAGCTGGACCGCACCCTGGCGCCGGACGGCCGGACCCGCTTCACCGTTGCCGAACTGGCCAGCCAGTTGTTACTTGAAGAACCCGGTGAACAGGTGGTCTATGCGACGGATTTCCGTGACAGCCCCGAGAACATCGACCGGCTGTGCCGGCTTGCCCGTGGCGCCCATACCCTGTTCTGCGAGTCGTCGTTCCTGTGCGAGGACAAGGACCAGGCGGTCCGCACCCAGCACCTGACTACCGAAGCCTGCGCCCGCATCGCCAACCTGGCCGACGTCCGGCAGCTGATCGCGTTTCACTTTTCGCACCGTTATGACCGCCAGCGGGAACGGGTCTACCAGGAACTGTGCCAGTACACCGACCGGGTGGTCATCCCCGACGGCCATCGTCACGGAGTGTCGAATCGGTAACGCATCAATCGGGCACCGGACGTTATAATCAGCCCGCCATGGCAAAACGAAAAACCCGCAAAAAGACCCGCCGCCAACAACGGCTGCGCTTACTGAAATCCAGGCTGCGCTGGTACGGTTTCCCCGTGGCCGGTGTGCTGGTTGCGGTGTGGGTTACCCTGCGATTCAGCCTGCTGGCGCCAGACCCGCCGCGCAATCCCGATAACCTGTGTGAAATCTTCCGCGAACATCCTGCGTGGTACGACTACGCGGTGGAATCCCGCGAGCGCTGGGGCTCTCCGGTGGAGGTCCAGATGGCCTTTGTCTATCACGAATCGTCCTTCCGCAGCCATGCCCAACCCCCGCGAACCACCCTGCTCGGCTTCATTCCGTGGACCCGCCCGTCCTCCGCCTATGGCTATGCCCAGGCGCTGGATCCGGCGTGGAGTGAATACCTTGAGGCGGTGGACGGTGGCAGCCTGGTGGTCCGCACCCACATTCGCCATGCCCTGGACTTCATCGGCTGGTATAACAGCCTGAGCCACCGGCACCTGCGCATCGCCCCGGACAACGCCCGCCAGCTGTACCTGGCCTATCATGAAGGGCGCACCGGTTACCGTCGTGGCAGCTACCGCGCCAAACCCGAGGTGTCGTCGCTGGCCGTCCGGGTTGCCGCCCGCGCCCGGCGTTACGGGCAACAACTGGCCAGCTGCGAACAGGAATTCCAGTGCTGGCGATTCTATGAAATCTGGCCGTTCTGCGGCTAGGCCTCTGCCGGCCGGATCCCCTCGATGCGATCCTGCATCCGTTGCAGCCGCGCCACCATGAATTCCATCACCATCCTTACCCGCGCCATCTGCTGGGTGTCCTGGTTGACCAGCAACCACAGATCCACCCCCTCGCCCTCCAGCGGACCTGCCAGTCGCGTCAGTTCCGGCGAGGCGTCACCCAGGTAACAGGGCAACACTGCCAGCCCGGCCCCCGCCCGCGCGAGGTTGTGCATGGCCTGCAGGCTATTGCAACGGATCAGTGCGTTGGCGTGCCGCAGCTGCTTGCGATACCAGCGGCCGGTGGCCAGCTGGCTGAAGCTGTCGTCCGGGACGATCCACAGGCAGGCTTCGGGATGGTTGTCGGGGTCTGCTTCCGGGTGGCGTTGCAGATAGCCGGCACCGGCGTAGATGGCAGACTCCACAGTACCGATCTGTTCTCCCTCGAGGGTGGCCTGGGGCTTGTTGACCGGCCGCAGGGTCAGATCCGCCTCGCGGTGGCTGAGGTTGAGGACATCGTTGTCGGTAAGCACTTCCAGTTCGATATCCGGGTATTCCATTGTCAGTTCCGCAATGACCGGGGCCACCAGGCCCGCCAGCATGGCGTCGGTCAGTGCCAGCCGGACCTTGCCCACCGGGGCAGAGTCCTGGCCAACCAGCTCCCGTTCAAGATTTTCCATCTCGATGGTCAGCCGTTCAGCCTCGCGGAAGGCAATTTCTCCCGCAGGGGTGAGCTGTAAACCATCCCGGTTGCGCTCGAAGAACTGTACCCCGAGCTGCTCTTCCATCTGGTCGAGGCGCCGGAGCACCGTGGTCTGGTGAACGCCCAAGATTTCACCGGCCCTGGCGAGGGTTCCACCAGTTGCCAGAGCATGTAGATAACGAAGATAATCCCAATCCATAGTCACTGCATATTTGCAACATGAGTACGGAGTTTAACGTATTCACGCTGCAAAAAAGAATCCTTAGAATTCAAGGCATATTCGGATCAATCCCATTACTCACTTTTGAAAAAAGGAGGAAGGCGCTATGACCCAGAAGCATATCGCAACCGCAAACCCGCTGCCGTCAAGTATCCTCCACAACTCTACCGAGGTCAGGCGTCAGTACAGCCGTGCAGCCGGCAAACAGATTGCAAAAATGTTCCGTTCCTGGGGACGTAAGGCCCGGGCCGCTACTCCGGAGCTGCAGCCGATGCCTCAGGGCGAGCACTGAACTTTCGTGCTGACGAGCCAATTTGCAGACACAAAAAAACCGGTGGCATGACCACCGGTTTTTTTATGGCGGAATCAGAATTCCCAAACAACCGGACGCTTGCGGCTGAACCAGTCATTCATCTTCTCGGTATAAAAGTTTTCGATCACGTTGCGCTTGATCTTCATGGTGGGCGTCAACATACCGTTTTCCATGGTCCAGGGCTCGGCCACCACAACCACAAAGGCCAGCTTTTCGTGGGGCTCACAGCCCTCATTCACCGCTGCCAGCTGCGCCTGCAGCTCCTGTTCCAGTTCGGTACGGTCAGCCCCGCTCTCCAGCTCGGCCCGCGCTTCTTCTGACAGCAGGACCATCAGGCAGGGTTGCGGCTGATTGGCGCCGGCCACACAGACCACCTCGGCTTTCGGGTGGTTAAAGCGATTCTCGATCGGCACCGGTACCACATACTTGCCCTTGGAGGTCTTGAACAGGTCTTTAACCCGCCCGGTTATCCGCAAACAACCGTCATTGTCAATTTCCCCCATGTCGCCGGTTTTCAGAAAACCATCCGCGGTCACATCCTCGCGGGTTTTCTCTTCATTGCGGAAGTAACCCAGCATCTGCCCCGGACTGCGGACCTCGATTTCGCCCCCCTCACCGAGACGGTGCTCCACGCCGGGATTGCAGAATCCCACGGTGCCCACCTTGGTCTGGCCGGGGCGGTTGGCATGGGAGTAGCCGAAGTTTTCGGACATGCCGTATACCTCCAGCAATTCCAGCCCCAGATTACGGTACCAGCCGATGATCTCGGCCGAAAGCGGAGCGGCACCGGTGAGCGCCGCGCGGCAGTGGTCCAGGCCCAGCTGCTTCAGTACCTTCCTCTTTACCAGCCCGCTGACCAGCGGGATATTGAACAGCAACTTCTGCCTGGCCGGTGGCAACTTGCTGTTGATGGCCATGTAGAACTTCATCCACAGCCGGGGTACCGAGAAGAACAGTGTGGGCCGGGCCCGCTGCAGGTCTTCCTGGAAGGTATCAAGGGAGTTGGCGAAGTAAAGGTGAAAACCGTAATACAACGACTGGGTTTCCACCGCCGCCCGTTCGGCAACATGGGCCAGCGGCAGGTACGACAGCATCCGCTCGTTTTGATCGACCGGAAACAGCTGCTGCAAACCATCGGCCACGGAGATCATGGTGCGGAAACTGTGCATCACCCCTTTCGGACGACCGGTACTACCTGAGGTATAAACAATGGTTGCCAGATCATCCGGCGCCGGCAGCTTCGGCTCTGCCGCCGTGCCACTGGCAACAATGTCGCTCCAGGCGGGGGTATCGTCCAACGGCGACATCGGCAGGGAAACGATTGGCAATTCCGCGGGCAGGTGGCCCCGAATGTCATTCCAGCCGTCTGCAGTGCCGTCCATTTTGCCCAGGAACAACAGCTTCGCTTCACTGTGCTCTAGAACGTAGGCTGCTGTGTCCCCGTTCAGGGTCGGATACAACGGCACCGAGACATGTCCGGCGGACCAGATGGCCAGATCCGCCAGTATCCAGTGGGCGCTGTTACGACCCAGAATGGCGATATTGCTGCGCGGTGGCAGCTCCAGGCCGTTGAGATAGCCGGCCATGCGGGAAACCTGGTCGGCAGCGTGGCGCCAGGTAATATCCTCAACCCGGCCATCCGGATAGGGCTGGCTCAGGTAAACCCGGTCAGGCGTCTGCTTTGCCCAGTAATACAGGCAGTGAAGGGAAGTCTGTTTGTCACTGTCGACCGCCATGTCTGGCTCCTTGTTATTATTGTCGGCAGGCGCCCGTGAAGCATGCGGCGCTTTTATTGTTATAAAAAGTCGTTATCAGAACGGACAACTAAGACTAAAGCATAATACGGAGCTGACCAAGCTGTCGGAAGGAATTTTGCGATCAGAGGAACGCCAGGTACCCGGTACCACCCAGCTGCCGCATCTGCTGCTGGATCCATTCTGCGCGTTGCCAGACGTAGGCGGATGGCTGCGCTGCACTGAACACCTTGGGATTGGGTAACACCGCCGCCAGCCGGGCGGCCTGGGACGGGCTGAGATAACGGGCCGGGATGCCGAAATAAGCCCGGCTGGCCGCCTCTATGCCATAGATGCCGCGGCCGAACTCGGCAATGTTGAGGTAAACCTCCATGATTCTGCGTTTGGACCAGGCCACCTCCAGCCCGAGGGCAAGGCCGGCCTCCAGCCCCTTGCGCACCATGCTGCGACCACTCCACAGGAACAGGTTCTTGGCCGTCTGCTGGGTGATCGTGCTGGCGCCCCGCAGGCCCTCGCCACTGGCGAACTCCCGCACTGCAGACTCGATGGCGTGGACGTCCAGCCCCCAGTGGTCGGGAAAACGCTGATCTTCACTGGCCACCACGGCCAGCGGCATCCAGGGGGAAATCTGCTCAAGGGACACCCACTGCTGTTGGACGCCCTGGCCGGAACCACTGATCTGATGGGCAATCATGAAGGCCGAGGTGGGCGGGTTCACAAACCGGAACAATACCAGCAGGGCCGCCAGCAACAGACACAGGCCAAGCAGCACCAGGGCCACAAACCTGAAGGAACGCCTTACCAGTGATGCCTGAGCCAAACGCCTGTCCTCTTCAACCTGCCCTCTTCAACCCGCTCTTTCCGACCTGTCCTTTCTGAGATGTTCTTTGCAACCTGATCCTTGCAACGATCACCGGACCGACGCCGGCAACCCTTGCGGCAATCGACAATGACCGGATTCTAGCGTGGGCGCGCGCTATCCGGAAGCAAACGGAGGCTGTATTAATATACAGTATTTTAATGTAGACTCCGGTACGGATTTAACAACACTCCCCGCCAGCCCCGATGGCCGGACGGCGGACACCTGACGGAGACCAAGTCATGGCTGTAAACGCACTGTATTACTCTGAGAGGGATGGACTGGACATGGCGCTGAAGAACCCTGACACCCTGCTGTTCTCGTCCAAGGCCGACGCCGATGCCCGGGACAAGATCCTGGAGCTGGCCGAGGAAATCACCCAGTTCCTGCAGGCCCGGGTGGAGGGCCTCGACGAGGCTCTGGCAGAGCAGGCTGCGATGGCCATCGCTGAAGAAAAGGAGCTGTTTGCCCGGGCCCTGAAAAAGCCCTCGCTACTGAACCAGGGCGCCATCGATGATGACGCAGCGGCTTCCTGAGCAACGCTGACGCAGGATTAACCTGACGTTACAATCCGGTAACCTTTTTACAACGGAATTCCCCGACCCAAGGGCCTAGTTTTTGTTTCAGCCGTCGGTTTAATAACCAGACGCGACCTGAACAACAACAATAAGCCAGTACGCTCCGGACATGGTCTGCCATGACCGATAGCGCTGTTAAGGGGATTCCGTTTATGTCTGCACCTGTCGATCACCTTGAAGAAAGACTCCTGGATTCCGGAGAGCTTCTTGAGGACATCCTGCCTTCGGCCATTACCCTGGCGATGATGCTCCGCCACCGTACCATGGCCAACTGGCTGCGCATCGAGTTCGACGGCTACGCGCCGGAAGCCAGCCTGCCACCCTACCGGGTGGATCTGCCTGGCCATATCGTGGCCCGCTCACCGCAATATGGCTGGATTCCGGCTCCGGTCGACGACAGCCAGAAAGGCGAATTCGGCCACATCAACCTGGATGAAGGCATCAAGGCGCTGGAGAAAACCTGCCTGAACTGCAAGAAAGGCGACGGCAAACGCATCGCGCTGCCGCCCGAGCAGCTGAAAACCCTCCAGTCCCAGATTAACCTGAGCGCAGAACTGGCCATCAACGTCAGCCGCGACACCTATTGCCGGCTGCTGAAAACCATTCGTGCAGCTATCTATCTGTGGACCGTGGAAGTGAAAGCGCACGGCCTCGGCGGCGAACGTAACTCCTACAGCACAGAAGAACGCAAGCAGGTAGAAGGGCTGGACCATCCGGAGCAGTTCTGGCACAAGGCGATGGCCGAACTGGACAGCCTGCCTGTTCCGGATGTTCGCGAAAGTGGCTTCTTTGAGCGGCTGTTTGGCCGCACTGCCTGACCTGTCAACGGCCCCGGCAACCAGGACTCCGGGGCCGTTCTGATCGTCAGCGCCGGGTAGGATCCGCGGCCACCTGCACCAGCAACTTGCCGCGGTTACGCCCCTGCAGCAACCCCTGGAAGGCGCCAATGGTATTCTCGAAGCCTTCGACAATGTCTTCCTGGTAGTGCACCTTGCCATCCCGGATCCACTGGCTCATATCGCGGCGAAAATCCGCCAGCAGCTCGAGATGATCTGACTGGATAAAGCCTCTCAGCATCAGTCGCTTGACCAGAATCTTGCCCATCAGGGGAATCAGCCGGTCCGGACCTTCCGGCAGCGAGGTCTGGTTGTAGTGGGCAATGCGACCGCACACCGGGATGCGGGCAAAGTCGTTCACCAGCTTGATCACCGCATCAAATACCTTGCCACCGACATTCTCGAAGTAGACATCAATGCCCTGAGGGCAGGCTGCCCGCAGCTGCGCCTCGAAATCGTCGCTGCGATAGTTTACGCAGGCATCGAACCCATACGCCTTCACCACATGGTCACACTTGTCATCAGCCCCGGCCACGCCGACCACGCGACATCCCTGCAACCTGGCAATCTGACCGACGACCTGGCCAACCGCACCAGCGGCGGCCGACACCACAACGGTCTCCCCGGCCTTAGGCTTGCCGAATTCACGCAGCCCGACATAGGCGGTAAAGCCGGGCATACCCAGCACCCCAACCCCCGTACTGATCGGCGCCTGTCTCGGGTCAAGCCGGTAGAGGCTGGCGGGCTCTGCCACTGCATGGGTTTGCCAGCCATTGTTACTGAGGACAAAATCCCCTTCGCTGAATTCCGCACTGTTACTGGCGATCACCTGGCTGATGGTCTGCCCGGTCATGACCTCGCCAATGGCCACACTCCTGGCGTAAGACGCAGCATCGTTCATCCTGCCACGCATGTAAGGGTCCAGCGACAGGTAAATGGTCTTCAGTAACACCTCACCCGCACCCGGCCGGGGAACCGGCACCTCCTCCAGACGGAGATGGGTATCGTCCGGCATTCCCACAGGCCGCTGAGCGAGGATGTATCGTTTGTTGTTTTCCATCGTTGCACCTTTTTTGATTCTGGCTGCCAATTATTTTCGCTGGCAAGGACAGCCGGGGCTGAACAGGATCAATCATGAAATCAGCTTTCACCAAACGAAACAAGTGCCGCATTTTTTATCGCTCCCTCCCGTGGCTGCCGCAGCTCTCGCTCTCTCGTTCTCTCGCCAAAACCGGACGCCCTGCAATGTTGATCAGCATCAAGCTCCGGGTTCATCATTGTTTATAGAATGATCAATCAACCCCCTGAACCGGTGAGGTGCATCATGCTGGATGTCAACCCGGATACCGTCTGCCGTCTGATACAATTGGCGCGGGAATTCCATGCCCAGGAAGAAGTGGTGATCCCGAATACCCCGATCGATGTTAATGCCAGCGACGACTGGCATATCCAGATGCTGGCGTCACACGCCGGCGATGCCACCCTGGCAGAATTCCGTTCCATCATCGATGACCTGGAACCGGATCAGCAGCAACAGGTGGTCGCACTGCTCTGGCTGGGACGCGGCGACTATAGCCTGGACGAATGGTCCAGAGCCGTCAGCGATGCGACGGATGCCTGGAACGAATACACCGCGGACTATCTGATTGCCCACCCTCTGCTGCCGGACTACCTCGCCGAGGGTCTTGACCTGCACGACTACAGCTGTGACTGAGGTCGCAGGGTAAATGCGTGGTCCAACTGCGATTGCTCGCGGAAGTCAGATATTAGCCCTCACGATCTTGCTCAGCGGCTGCCAGGCCCTGCCGTCGAAGCAGGAAGGTGAAGCCAGGGGGGTGATTTTCCTCCGTGCAGAGCACTGTCTGAGCGAATACCTCCGCGAGCTGAGAATTGTCTATCCCGGCCCCTGTCTGACGGTTACCGGCATCAACGGTACCGCCGCCACCCCACGCCCTGACGGCTTTATCGAAGTGCCGGTCCGCCAGCCCGTCGAGATCACGGCCGAGTGTTACTACCGGCACCTCGATGGCAGTGAGCAGGCGGGCAGTCGCACAACGGTCAGCCTTGCCCTGGCCGCCGACCGGTTCACCCATGCGGGCCTGCGCTGGTATCTTCATGCCCACACCCAGGCCTGGCGTACAACTGGCTGCGAGCCAACCTTATCCCGCTCCATCTACCCCACCTACCGCTCGGACTGAGCACCCGGGCAGACAGCCAGACCACCAGCGCGGACTTGCCCGGGTGCCCGGATCGGCGTAGCATTCCAGATACTGTATAAATGAACAGTATTGGACTCAGCCATGAAAACCCGCGCCACCGGACTCAACCCTCACAACCGCTTCCAGCCGATCGTCACCGACCGCCAGTTTGATGATGGCTGGCACCGGGATCCGGACGATGAACTCAGGCCGGACTCCATCGCCACAGAGGTGACGGATGAGCGAGTGCGCACCATCATCAGCCGCAACCAGTCACCGGACGTGCCATTTGATCAGTCCATCAACCCATACCGTGGCTGCGAGCACGCCTGCATCTACTGCTTTGCCCGCCCCACACACGCCTATTGGGACATGTCGCCAGGGCTCGATTTCGAGACCCGACTGATCGCCAAACCGAACGCGGCACAGCAACTGCGCAAAGAACTGGACAAGCCGTCCTACCGGGTCTCGCCGATTGCCCTGGGCATCAATACGGACGCCTACCAACCCGTGGAAAAGCACCGCAGGATTACCCGGGAGATCCTCGAAGTGCTGGCCGAATACCGTCACCCGGTATCGCTTATCACCAAGGGCGCCCTGATCCTGCGGGACCTGGACCTGCTCGCGGACCTTGCCGCCGACGGCCTGTGTTCCGTCAGTGTCAGCCTGACTACCCTGGATAATGAACTTAAACGGAAGATGGAGCCGCGCACCGCAGCGCCGGCGATGCGACTCCGGGTTATTCGTGAACTGACTGCGGCAGGGGTGCCGACGGGCATCATCATCGGCCCGGTGATTCCGTTCATTAACGACCACGAACTGGAGTCGATTCTGGAGGCAGCCGTTGCGGCAGGCGCGAGGCAAGCCCACTGGATAATGCTGCGGCTACCGCTGGAACTGGATGAACTGTTTCAGGACTGGCTGCAGCGGCACTTTCCACAACGAGCCAGCCACGTGATGAATCGTATCCGCGACCTGCGGGGCGGCAAGAACAACAGCTCAACCTTCGGCGAGCGGATGACCGGCACCGGCCCTTACGCCCAACTGATCCGCCAGCGGTTCAACAAGAGAGCGCGCGCGCTCGGCCTGGACAAGAGCGCCCACGCCCCACTACGTACTGACCTGTTCCGGCGCCCCGGGGGCGAGCAGCTGGGGCTGTTCTGATCAGGGCCCCGCACGACCCCAGTGAGTATAGGATTCGCCACAGTGCCGGCAGATTACCCAGCGGCTGTCATGCCATTTCAACAACGCCTGGGACAGCACGAACAGGCCGGCTGTTGCCAGCCACCAGGGCCATATCTCAATGGCCAGCACCAGCAGGACGATGGCCAGAGACTCCAGCAGGGCAGCTAACACGAGAAACTGGAGCCAGCGACGCCGGCTCTCTCCATGGAAAGGACCAAACTCGATATGACTTCCGCATTGACGGCAACGCATTAGCGCCTGCTCCCCTCATTCCGATTACGCTCAAGCGCTAAGATAGCCTTACACTGGTGCCCTCCCGCAACGTCGATCGGGTCTATGTCCATGAACTTACCTGCCAATGACTTACCCAAGGCACTCGCTTCCGCGCAACAACAGCTCCTTGCCGTTGGCCTCGATGACTTCGCCAGCTGGGCCAGTATGGAATTATCCGGGTACCCGTCCGGCGTCCGCGTGCCGGAATACCGCAAAATCGCGGTGCAGGCCCGGGGGAAGATCAGCAATGACACCGAAGTCATCGATAACCAACCGCTGCCGGTGTGGCACCTGGCCGGAGACTGGACGCAGGAAACTTTGCGGTTACCCATCCACCAGATTGTCGCGGCCCTTGAGAACCGGGCCCCCTGCGTCCGGTTCCCGATTGATAACGTTTCCCTGGCCCTGTTCACCCGGGGACTCCGGATGGGCTCCGGATTCCGGGTGACGGACGCCTGGTGGGAAATACAGACGGTGCACCTGGAACGGCTGGTTGACGGTGTCCGCAAGCAACTCCGCCTGGCACGGGAGCATCTGGAAGGCGCCCCCGGAGCCCGTTGAACCGATTTACTCCAGTGCGAGCAGGTGACGAATCAGTTCATGAAACTCGTCTTCCGTCGACAAACTAGCCAATTCGACTTTGTACTTGCGGTTAACAACGAACGACGGAGTACCCATGATGCCGAGCGCCTTTGTCATGGCATCGTAATGTGCAACCCGCGCATCCACGGCCGGGCTGCCAAACACCGTGTCGAAGTCCCCGCCACTGGCGCCTGCGGCGACAAAAAGTTCACGGACATCCTCGACAGTGACCGGCCGACGTGCCCCGTTGTCATCGAAAACCGCCGCAAAAATCTGTTGGCTGACCGGCCTTTCAACCGCCATCTCAGCGGCCGTGGCGTATGCCCGCTGCATCAGCAACCCCCATTCGCCGCCCAGCCAGGGCACGTGAATCTTGCCAACGTTCACGTTAGTGAAGGCCGGCGCGAGGTTCAGGTACAGCGGTTCGAAAGTCTTGCAATGTATACAGACATAGGAAAAGTACTCGACCACTTCCGGCTCGGCACTGGCCTCAGTACCAACCACGGTGTAGTGCGTATCGACCTCAAAATCAGCGGCGGAAACCGTTACAGACAGCAAAGACAAAACGATGACGCACAACAACTTCTTCATGTTTGAACCCTGTATAAGAACCGGAGCAGAGTCCGGATAGCCGGCAGCCGGTAGTGTCGGACACCCCTGTGCAGACGAACCGCCTGGCAACCGTGAATGTCCGAGCAATACTAGCGCCGGTTCGTTACAGGCGCGAAGAAATTTTTCTGCGCAAGTAGCGACGACTGCCCTGCGGACCTCAGTGCGAAGAAGCCGCCTGCGTTCCTGCCGGTACCGGGACACGGAACCGTTGCAGCCCGGTCAGATCGATGCGGTACTCGTTGTTTATGCGGTCGA
This sequence comes from Marinobacter profundi, assembly GCF_002744715.1. Classification (GTDB taxonomy): domain Bacteria; phylum Pseudomonadota; class Gammaproteobacteria; order Pseudomonadales; family Oleiphilaceae; genus Marinobacter; species Marinobacter profundi. The sequence goes on along the minus strand of NZ_KZ319369.1, from coordinate 473,068 downwards.
AGCCGATGCCGTAGCCGGTCGGGTACCAGGCCCCAAAGCTGTAGCGCTCGGGCACCCTCACCGGAACGGTCACTTCCGGTTCTGACTGCAGAAACGCCAGCGAAACCATCGGCTCGACAAAGACCAGCTCACCCTTGTGATAACCATAAATAAAGGTGTGACTGAATCCCTGGCCATGGAACTCGCCACCGGCCGGATCGATGGCATGAATGCCCATACGCTCGACTTCGGTGTCCGGAGGAATCACATAACCGCTGGCCATGAGGGCCTGATCCGGAGCCTGCATGGCCGCTTCCCGGTCAGCGCCCACGAAGGTAATGGCGTTTTGTGCCGCTTCGTCGATCACATAGAAATGCACATCAAAGTGCGCCACGGTGTAAATGTCTGCCGGCGGGTGTCCTGCGGGATTCCAGTCCAGCATGACGTGACTGAAACCGGTATCCGGCGCAGCAGCCGGCAGTTTCAACCCGTACACCCAGACTGCCTGGGAAGGGCTGGCTTCCGGCAACCCCTGGAGGGCCGCTGCGCTCAGCACCACCGAGAGCACTGTCGGCTCGTCACGATCATTGGTCGCAACAATTACCCGGGCGGTGCCGTTGCCCACCGCCACCGGCTCTCCGCTATAAATTTGCGGTCCCGCCACCGCTGTATTCGCTGACAGCGCCAGAACAAGCGCGCATAACTGCCACCACCGGTACGCCGGCACGAAGTGAAGGTTATCCATACATGATCTCCCACCGATATCTGAAATAATCCTGACAGGCCGGAATCCGGCCCTGTTGTCAGCCATAGCCTCTCTCATAGCCTCTCTGGCCGGCGCTGAGGAGATCACAAGTGACGGGTGGGGGAGCGGACGACAGAGAACACGAATCCTTCCGTGCGCTTGCCTCTTAACCAACGGATTGGCGACTGGGCTACACTGGATCAATATATCACCAGAAATGGCGAACCCGAGAGCATCGCCCTGGATCGTTTTGGCGGATTTCCGACAGCGGATCTGCATATTCAGAATAACAGGGCGAATCACAGGGAAGGAGGCGTCACCGGGCTATGGAGCGCAACGTTCAGTTAGCTGAGGCAAGCCGCGATCCGCGGCCCTTTGCGCGGACAGACCTCAGCGCGGGAGACCTTCGGCTCCTGCACCGGAAACGGTGGGGCCAGGCTCAGGTGAGGGTCGCCACCATTGACGGCCAACCCTGGGTCATCAAGGATTTCAGCCACAGTATTGTCGCGAAATACCTCTGGGGCCGCTGGTTGTTGTCTCGGGAATTGCGGGCGCTACGGCAACTGGACGACGTGCCCGGCACCCCGGACGGTGCCTTCCGGCTCGACCGCGATGCCATCTGTTACCACTATGTGGCCGGAGAAACCCTGCGGGACCTGCGCCATCGCCGGGAAACCCTGGATGGCACTTTCTTCTACCGGCTGGAAGAAACCGTCGGCAACATGCATGCCCGCGGTGTAGCCCACATGGACCTGGGTAACCTGCGCAACCTCCTGGTAAACAGGAGCACCGGCCAACCCCATGTTATCGACTTCGGATCTGCGCTGTTCCTGGCGGCCGCCCCCTTTGGCCTGGCCACCCGCATGCGCCGGATCGATCGTTCACGACTTTACAAATGCTGGCGCCAGCTGTCTCCGGACACACTGGACGATGAACGCCGGCAGTATCTGCAGCAGCACTATCACAAGCATCATTTCAAACCAAAACACTGGGGCAGCCAAATGACCACCTCCATCCGCCAGTTCTTTCACAACCCCACACTACGCAAAGGGTTCCGCGCAATCCGTCTGCCTCTGGGCATCCTGCTGGTGGTACTGTTGGCCAGCCAGATCAAGGAGGACTGGTTCTGGCCGGGCGCCGCCATCAGTACCCTGGGGGCCCTGCTGCAGGCCTGGGCCTTTGCCTGTATTGACACCCAGACCACACTGGCCAATCGCGGTCCCTACAGCCTGGTACGCAACCCCCAGTACATTACCCGCTTCCTGCTGGTGATCGGCATCGTGGTCATGACCGGCAACCCATGGCTGATAGCGATTGCCAGCGTCATTTACTACTTCTATGCGGTCACCCGCGTCGAACGGGAGGAAGCCCTGCTCCCGGAGGTCTTCGGCGCCGCCTACCGCACCTATTGCGAGAGCGTGCCGCGCTTTGTGCCGCGACTGGCCAACCTGGACCGCGACAAGCTGCTGTACTGGAACCCGCGCGCCTTCCGCAAGAACCACGGCCTGACCAACCTGGCAACGGTTTTTGGCGGCCTGCTGGCAATCTACCTGTGGGTTTTCCTGGTCCGTTAACCCACGGGCAGGCCGGCCGCCTGTACCGCTGCGGCGTCAGCCGCTCAGGAAGGACAGGTGAATGTCGCTGCCATAACGTCGAATGATGTCCAGCTTGGCGGCGTGGAACGCCTCGACACTGTTCTGCTCACCGGTTTTGGCCAGCCGGTGACGGGCCAGTTCATCCGAGATCACATCCATGAACAGTTCCGCCAGCAACAGCCGGGCGGAATCACGGAAATGACCACGACCGTCAACATACAGCTGCACCGTGGGTGCCGCCGTGTTGATCAGGATCTTGCGCTCCCGGGGACTGTAGACGGCACGATCCAGCTCATTGTGCAGGTTACGGAAGTCGTAGCCGGTGAACATCGCCTCGCCGTGATCACGGGATCGGCTATGGTGCCCGTGGTGGGCGGGCCGCGGACGATGCTGGTGGTGATGGTGGTGCCGGGCCCCCTGCCCGGCAATCACCACTTCGCACCAGGCCCAGTAATGGGGACTGCGCACGGTGATCTCACCCCGGTCGCCGTCATTATCTCCGGTCAGTGTCCACTCAATGCGCCCGCGGGAAGCCAGCTCCGCAACCGGAATTTCGGTCACCCGGGAATCGAGATGCACGGAGTCCGGAAACCGGTAGCTGACCTGAAGCACGTCATCCTTGCGGAAGCCGGCAGGATCAACCAGCAGGGCCACATGAAACGGATGCCCGGCCTCGCGATAGTAAAAGGGCGTGGTAAACCGAAGTGGCTCCTCGGTGGTGGCGGGCATCGCAGCCCCCTCGCCCAACGGTGGCAGAGAAATGCCCATATCCTGGATGGCCGCCCGGTTCATCCGCTCCAGCAAATGTTCGATCATGTGGCTGGTCCGCCCCGAAGCCGTGGCATGCTCCAGGTGCTTCAGGTTATCCCGCTCCGCCAGCACCGCAGGTCCGATCAACTTGCTCACGGCCCGGGCAAAGGCTGCCACAAAGGGCTCCTTGAGATTGAGTCCTTCCCGTTCGTCACTGATGATTGCCAGCCCGGCACCGAGCTTTTCGGTAAGCGCAGGGCAATTTACCGAACCGTAAAGGTACTCGCTTCCCACCTGGTTCTCGTAGTCGAACAACTGGCAGTCCAGCACCGCGTTGCCCGACAGTACCAGCAAACCATTGGTGCGCTCATCGCCACGAGGGCTGAGTTCGGCATTCAGTGCCCGTTTCAGGGTCAGCGTAAAAGGATAGCGGACCTGCTCATGAACAAAGCTGCTCTCCAGCTGGGGGCCGAGCAGCAGACGCGATTCCGGTTCCAGGTGATGGATGGGGGCGCTGCGTTCTACCTCCCGGCCACCTTGCATATGCACCAGCTCCACCTGGCGCCGCCCCAGGATCTCCCGCAGGTAGACGTTATTGGCGATGGATTGCAGCACCGAACGGTACTGGGAGATGTTCACCAGCGGGTTATCGATCACAATTGCCACGCGAGTGCCGTTGGCAGTGGTGCGGAGCCGGGTATAGTCGGTATCCCGGGCTTCCCGGTCGCCATCGCCATCGTCATAGAGGTAGCCGCCATTCTCGCCGCGGTAGAGGTCTATGCGGGTGTAGCGCCCGTTGTGGATTGTCTCGATCCAGCCATAACCCAGGCCGTAGATGGCCTGTTTCAGTCCCCGGCCAAAATAACCTCGCCCACTGCCCTCGCCCCGCGCCAGCGGACTGTGGGCGCCGCCGTAGGTCAGGTTGGCGCAGGCCCGCTGCCAGGTCATTCCCTCGGCCTGATCGGACACCACCAGCATCGCGCCGTTCTGGTGGCGCTCATAGTGGATGGTGATTACACCACTGACCGCGGTGCCGGCCTGTTCCAGCCGAACGTAACTGTCGTCACTGTTGGTGATCAGCTCCACCAGCGCCTTCTCCACCGAGGCAAATCGGCGAGAGTCGATATCGATAACCCGCTGGTCCACCGGAATTGCAGTAACGCCCATAGTTAACTCCCTTCACCCTTGCCATTAGAAACCTTACGATGAGTCCGCTAAAGTATGCGCACCCACGACCGTATTGTTCAGCCCACCCCGTTGACCCTGACAGGAATACCCGGCCATGACCCTCGCAACCTGGCTTACTGTTGTCACCATCTGCATTCTGGGAGCCATGTCTCCCGGGCCATCCCTTGCCCTGGTCCTGAAGCAGACACTCACCGGCGGCCGGGGCAACGGCATGATCACCGCCGTCACCCACGGGCTCGGCGTCGGGCTTTACGCCCTGTTGAGCATCATCGGCCTGGCTGCGGTCATCACCGCATCCCCCCTGGCATTCAGTGTGTTGCAGTGGGGTGGTGCCCTGTACCTCGCGTGGCTCGGCTTCCGGGGGCTCACCGCCCGGCGCAGCGAGACTGATGCGCTGCCCGACGCGCCGACCACCGCCAGCGCCGCCCGCGACGGCTTCCTGATTGTGTTCCTCAACCCCAAGATTGCCGTGTTCTTCATCGCCCTGTTCAGCCAGGTGGTGGGCGCCGATACCTCATTTCTCGCCAAGCTCGGCTACGCCGCCACCGCGATGGTGATTGATGGCGGCTGGTACCTTGTAGTCGCCTGGTTATTTTCCAACCCCCGCTGGCTAGGCATCCTGCAACGGCACACCCTCTGGTTCGAGCGGCTGTTCGGCGCCATTCTGGTCGGGCTGGCGGGGCGCCTGGTGATCGGTATCCTCAACGGTCGCTGACATGGCCCGGCTTCCATCACTGGTGGTTTATCCCGTTGTGTTATTACACTAGGACAAATAGCGCATATTGGTATTGATGACGCTCAACTATCATACTCAGTGCAAATCAGGCCATCATCGCACCTTCACCTCTGCGATCCGGACAAAGGCAAACCATGTTTTCAGACCGTTTTTACTCCGTCCAGGACGGACGTATCCTTATTACCGCGCCCCAGGCCAGCCATTTTGCGAAGGAAGTGGCCGGGGACTTCAACCCGATCCACGATCCGGATGCCCGCCGGTTCTGCGTTCCCGGAGACCTGCTGTTTGCCGTGGTATTGGCCCGTTTCGGGCTGTCGAGCAACATGACGTTCAGGTTCCGCAACCTGCTGGGTGCCGAGGTACCGCTGGAGTTCCGTGAAAGTGACAACGGCACCATCGAGGTCTGTGACGAGGCCGGCAAGGTATACCTGGAAGTCAGCCGCAGCGGAGAACTGACCCGGGACGAGAAGGTCATTGAGGACTTCACCCGCTGCTACGTGGCGGCCTCAGGCAAGAATTTTCCCCATACCCTCAAGCCGCTGATGGAATCCCGTGGCGTGATGTTCAATCCCGACCGTCCGATGGTGATGTATGAGAGCATGAGCCTGGCACTCACGCATCTGGACAACCCGCAGCCGGATCTCGAGCTGAACAACGCTGACCTGGAGGTGGCCGGCAAGCGCGGCAATGTGACACTGGAGTACCACCTGATGTCAGCCGGCAAAGCCGTCGGCGAGGTCTCCAAACGGCTGGTGCTGGGCGGCCTCCGTGAGTACTGCCCCGATGCCATGGCTGGCATCATCGAAGAGTTCTACCGGCTCAAGGCACGGGGCACACGGCTGGGGATGGACAATACCGGTTCCTGACCGGGATCGCCGTTTCGGACGCCGGTAACAGCTACACTGTTCCTTGTGACATTGACCGGCTCAAGGACGCCACCCCATGCCCCCAGAACGGACTCCCACTGAGCCCATGGCCGCCTACCGGCTGCCACCCGACGCGGTCATCACCGCCCTCGGCAGCGATCCACGGCGCGGACTGAGTGATAACGAAGCGCGCGCCCGCCTCGAGCGGGATGGCCCCAACCAACTGACGCCAACCCGACCAGTGCCGGGCTGGCGCAAGCTACTCGCGCAGTTCAGCGACGTACTGGTCATTCTGCTGCTGGTTGCTGCCGGTATTTCGCTGGCACTGTGGCTGTTTGAGCGCGACTCGGAACTGCCCTACGAAGCCATCGCCATTCTCACCATCGTGCTGCTCAATGCGGCCATGGGCTTTATCCAGCAAGCCCGGGCGGAACAGGCTGTGGCGGCACTGCAACGGATGTCCGCCGCCCAGGCCAGGGTGATCCGCAACGGCCAGCAAATGGCCATAGCGGCCAGCGAGGTGGTAGCGGGGGACATCATTCTGCTGGAGGAAGGCGACACCGTCCCTGCGGACGGCCGGCTGCTCCAGTCGGTCGCCCTGCAAACCTCCGAGGCCGCACTTACCGGCGAAAGCCTGCCGGAATCCAAAGATCCTGAAACCATTACCGGAGAGGTCGCCGTTGGTGACCGCCAGAACATGGTGTTCAGCGGAACAGCGGTCACCTATGGCCGGGGCAAGGCGATCGTCACCGCGACCGGAATGCAGACCCAGACGGGCCGGATTGCCGGCATGCTGGAAGAGGCGCCGCCGGAAACCACGCCGCTGCAGCAGGAGCTGTCCCGGGTGGGCAGGCTGCTTGGTTTGCTAGTGATGGTCATCGCGGCCGTCATGATCACCACCATCATTCTGGTAGAGCATGTCCGGGGCCTGCCCGCGCTGTTCGATGTCCTGATCCTCGGCGTCGCCCTGGCCGTTGCCGCGGTGCCGGAGGGCCTGCCTGCAGTGGTCACCGCAGTGCTGGCACTCGGGGTGCAGCGGATGGCCCGCCGCAACGCCATTGTCCGTCATCTGGCAGCGGTTGAAACCCTGGGTTCGGCGAGCGTGATTGCCTCGGACAAGACCGGCACCCTCACCCGCAACGAAATGACCGTCAGGGCCGTGGTCACCGCCAGTGGCCGGGTTACCCTCGGCGGCACCGGTTATGAGCCGGTGGGCGAGGTGACCGCACACCGCGCCGGCACCACCGGGGCCGATACCGCCGCGCTCGATGACGACTTGCGCCTTGAAGTGGAACGGGCGCTGACCGTGGGCGACCGGGCCACCAACGCAGTACTGCAGGAAGATGATGGTCGCTGGACCATCCAGGGTGATCCCACCGAAGGCGCGCTGATCGTTGCCGCCCGTAAGGCGGGGCTGGCCGATGAGCTGCTCGATGCGCGGTTTGCCCGGGTTGGCGAGGTGCCGTTCTCCTCCGAGCGCAAGCTGATGTCAACCTTGCACACCGATGCCCAACAGCAGGAGTCCATCCAGGTGTTCACCAAGGGCGCGCCGGACGTCCTGCTCGGACGTTGCACACGGGAGCGGATCGGCAAGGCTACCCGGCCACTTACCACCGAACGCCGCAAGGAGATCCTTGCACTCAACGACGGCCTGGCACGGGAAGCCCTGCGCACCCTTGGCGTAGCCGCCCGGGTGCTGCCCGCTGACGGCTTCGGGCCCGACGACATCGGCGAACACGTCGAACAGGACCTGGTGTTCGTCGGTCTGATCGGAATGATCGATCCGCCCCGGGAAGAAGCTACGGCCGCCGTTGCCGAAGCCCGGGCAGCCGGTATCCGTCCGGTGATGATAACCGGCGATCATCCCGTCACCGCTGCGGTCATTGGCCAGGAACTCGGTATTGTCCGTGATGGCCGGGCGGTAACCGGCGCCGAAATCGACAAGATGCCGGACCATCTACTGGAGCAGACGGTTCGCGACGTTTCGATCTACGCCCGGGTCAACCCTGACCACAAGCTGCGCATTGTCAAAGCGCTGCAGAAGGACCGGGCCATCGTGGCGATGACCGGTGACGGCGTCAACGACGCACCCGCGCTGAGAACCGCTGACATCGGCATCGCCATGGGCATTACCGGAACCGATGTATCCCGCGAAGCCGCCGACATCGTGCTGGCGGATGACAACTTCGCGTCGATCGTGGCGGCGGTTGAGGAAGGCCGTGCCATTTTCGCCAACATCCGCAAGTTCCTGCGTTACCTGCTGTCGTCAAATATCGGTGAAGTGATGACCATGTTCTTCGGCGTGTTGCTGGCCGACATCATCGGCCTGACGGCTGCCGGCGGCAGCGGTTTCGCGCTGCCGCTGCTCGCCACCCAGATCCTGTGGATCAATATGGTAACCGACGGCGCCCCGGCCCTGGCCCTGGGCCTTGACCCGGCCTCGCCCGCCGCCATGACCCACCCGCCCCGGCCGCGGCAAGAAGGGGTAATCACCCGCCAGATGTGGGCCGGCATCGCCTTTGTCGGCACGGTGACCGCCGCCGGAACGCTGCTGGTGCTCGACGCCTGCCTGCCCGGCGGACTGATTGAAGGTACGGGGACTCTGGCCTACGCCCAGACCATGACCTTCACCACCCTGGTGTTGTTCTCGCTGTTTACCGTCTTCAACTCCCGCTCGGATGAACTCAGCGCCTTCTGCGGCCTGTTCTCCAACCTCTGGCTGTGGGGCGCTGTGATGCTGTCCCTGCTGCTGCAGGTGGCGGTGGTTTACCTGCCGTTCCTGCAAAAAGCCTTTTCCACGGTGAGCCTGGAACTGGCAGACTGGCTGGCCTGTTTTGCGGTCGCCAGCTCGGTCCTCTGGTTGCGGGAACTGAGCAAGCTGATCAGCCGGTGGCGACACGCTCCACAGGGCCAGTCGGCACCAAGCCACGTATAGACAGGACTGCCCCGGCAGTTCACCCGAAAACACCAATGGAGACCCGAACAATGGCCATTCAGACAGGCGACCGAATTCCCGCCATGGAACTGCAGGTGATGGGCGCAAACGGCCCGGAAAAAGTGAACACCGGTGACCTGTTCGCCGGCAAGAAAGTGGTGCTGTTTGCCGTGCCCGGCGCCTTCACCCCGGGCTGTTCCAAAACCCACCTGCCCGGTTACGTGGTTCATGCCGACAAGATCAAGGCCAAAGGCGTGGACAGCATCATCTGCACCTCCGTCAACGACGTCTTCGTGATGGACGCCTGGGGCAAGGCGCAGAACGCGGAAGAAATCATCATGCTGGCGGACGGCCTCGGCGAGTTCGCCAAAGCGCTGGAGCTGACCCAGGACCGCACTGCCGCCCAGCTCGGCATCCGCAGCCAGCGCTACGCGATGATCGTCAACGATGGCACCGTCGAATTACTGAATGTCGACAGCCAGGGTATCGACAAATCCAGTGCCGAGACCATCCTCGCGGCACTCTGAGCCTGGCCCGGCGCGGCACCTTGCCGCCGCCGGTCAGCCCGCCACGCCGGCGAGGGTCCGGGCGATAACCTTCAGCCGTTGCGCCCGGCACACCGCCAGCAGTGGCGTGGTACCGGCCACATCGCCATCGGCGGTAATGGTCTTGGGTTTACGGGTGTAGATGGCGCAACGCCTGCCCTTGAGGTGAATCATGGTACTGGTTCGCCGGGGCGCCTTGCGGCTGAGCTGAACTGTCAGGAAGGTGAGCAGGAGCTGGAGCAGCGGACGGGGACGCACCGCAATCACATCCAGCTGTCCATCGTTGGCAGCGGCGCCGGGCACCTGGTTACCACCACCGAAAAAGGCGCCGTTGGCAACGGCCACCGATAGCCAGCGCCCCTCCACCTGGCCCTTGTCACACTGGATGGTGGCCCGGAATCCCCGGCGTGCATTGATGCGCTGCAGTAACCCCGCAACATAGCTGTAACGGCCAAGCAGCCGTTTGGCGTGGTTCGAAGACTGCCGCACCGGCAAGGTCCCCAAGCCGATGTGGGCCACATTGAGAAACAACTGGTGACCGAACTCCACCACATCGACATGCTGCACGGGTCCGTCGGCAACCAGCCGGCACAGGTCGGCGGGGTCCTCCGGCAGTTCGAGATTGCGGGCAAAGTCGTTGGCGGTGCCTGACGGCAAGACCCCCAGGGTCGCCCCGGTGCGGAGACACAGGCGAGCCATGTGGTTGACCGAGCCATCGCCCCCGGCCACCAGTACCACGTCGTCAGCGCCGACCTGCTGTTGCCAGCGCTCATCCTGCGGATCACCGCACTCGGGGTGGTGAATGCCGGCAGCCGCCAGGTGCGCCAGCCAGAAGTCCCGGTTCCGCCGGTTATCGCCGGCCTGTGGGTTGGCAACCAGCCAATGCGTCATTGAACCCTGCTCTCTGTTCGGTACTGCCCTGTTNGTCCTGCCCTGTTCAGTCCTGCCCTGTTCAGTCCTGCCCTGTTCAGTCCTGCCCTGGACAACCAACCGGGGTGGTCCGCCCCCTGTCCGGTTAACCATAGCGCAACGGCCACCGGACGGAAGCTTATAAATCCTTAATGAAGCACCAACAAAGAGAGTCGCCGGTAGGGTCAGGGAGCGGTTAGAATCGACTTCAGTTTCTGGGTGAGCTCCACCGCTTCACTGCCGAGATTGGTCAGGTAACCACCGTCGACTTGGGTAATCAGCCCCTTGTCATGCAGGCGGCGGGCAGCGTCCACGGTGTCTGGCGGCGCCGAGTGCTGGTGTACCTTCAGCCCCTCCTGGTGGGACGTGGTGTCGAACAGTGACAGCAGGTTAAGTTCGGCAATCTGTTCTGGCGAAAAGGGCATAATGATTCCTCGCAGCTCATGTCAGCTATTGGTCAGGTGTTTTTTCTTCCGAATCCTTATTAACTTCTACACGACGGAAGCGGATTCGACAAAGAGAATGTTCAGCGATGAAATTGTCCCGGATAATCAGTAACCAGAACGGTACCAGCCGTCAGCGTGCCAATGCCCTGATTGCGGCGGGTCGGGTCACGGTCAATGGGCAGGTATGTCGCGAGCCACAACAGGAGGTCGACCGGTTCGCCAGCGTGACCGTCGACGGCGCGGTGATCCGTCATGCTGCCCCGGCCCGCTACCTGATGCTCAACAAACCGGCTGGCTACCTGAGCGCCACGGTGGACGACACCCACCCCACGGTTCTGGACCTGTTTGCCCCCGAACTGCGGGCCGGCCTGCACATTGGTGGCCGTCTGGACCGTGCCAGTACCGGCCTGCTGATCGTCACCAATGACGGCAACTGGTCGCGCCGGCTTACCGAACCCCGCATCAAAATTCCCAAGGTCTATCGCGTGACCACCGGGGCCGCGATTACCGCGGAGGCCCACCGGCGCTTCGCCGAGGGCATCTGGTTCGAGTACGAACAACTGAGGACCTCCCCCGCCCATATCGAACAGCTGGCCGAATGCCAGGCCCGGGTGACCATCTACGAGGGCCGCTATCACCAGGTAAAACGCATGTTCCATGCGGTCGGTAACCGCGTCACCTCGCTGCACCGGGAAAGCATGGGCGGGATCCGGCTGGACCCCGGGTTGCAGCCCGGACAGTATCGCGAACTGACCGCGGCGGAAGTCGCCTCGGTGGCGGCAGCCGATCCGGTCGGCACCACACTGGAACACCACTGCGCCCCAACCAGCACTTCACCCGTCTAGAACCGGCACAAAAAAGGCCGGGTGTCGCCACCCGGCCAAAGATTAACCGCAGATCGTCAGGGTTATCATTCGATCAGTCGCTGACCGGGCTCTCCTTCATTGCTGCGTTCATGCGGCGGCGCAGCAAGGGGCCAACCAGATACGGCAACGCCAGGCCCAGAGCGGCAATACCCCAGAGGGTGATCGACAGCGGGCTGGACCACAGCACGCTCCAGTCCCCGTCCGACAGCACCAGGGCGTGTCCCAGGTTCTTCTCCATTTCCGGCCCCAGCAGCATGCCGAGGATAATCGGCACCAGCGGAATCTCCAGCTTGCGCAGCAGGTAACCGGCCACCCCGAACGCGACCATGAAGTACAGGTCGAAGGTGCTGTGGCTGATAGAGTAGATACCGACGAAGGCAACCATGGTCACAATGGGCAACAGGTACATCGGCGGAATCGACAGCAGCCGGACAAAGAAACCCACCAGGGGAATGTTCAGCAACAGCAGCAGCACGTTACCCACCAGCAACGCCGCGATAACGCCCCAGACAATGTCGGCATTCTGGGTGAACATCAGCGGACCGGGCGTGATGTTCAGGGAGATCAGCATCGCCAGCAGTACCGCGGTGGTGCCGCTGCCGGGCACGCCCAGGGTCAGCATGGGCACCAGGGCGCCGGAGGAGGCGCCGTTGTTGCCGGCTTCCGGTGCGACCACACCCCGGATGTCACCCTCGCCGAAGCGGGCCTTGCGGCCGAGGATCTGCTTCTCCAGGGTATAGCTGATGAAGCTGCCCAGCGAGGCGCCCGCACCCGGCAGCACACCGGCAATAAAACCCAGTACACCGCCCCGCAACTGGGTTGGAACGGTACTGATCAGCTCTTTCGGCGTCAGCGTCAGTTTGCCGATCTGGACACTCTTGCGCCCCTTGCCGAGGCGGGACTCAACAAAGAACAGCAGTTCCGAGATGGCAAACAGGCCGACAATGGCAAGAATGAAATCGATACCTTCATACAGTTCGAGGACACCGAAGGTGTAACGCTGCGTGCCGGTGGAGATATCGATACCAACGGTGGCAACCATGATACCCAGGGTGGCCGCAATCACCGTCTTCATCGGGTTCTTGCCGGTAATCCCGCCAAGGGTGGCAAACGCCAGCAGGAACAGGGCGAAGTATTCCGCCGGACCGAACGTCAGGGCGAACCTGGCCAGCACCGGCGCCAGCATGATCAGGCCAATCGTCCCGATCAGGCCACCGGTAAACGACGCAATGGCGGACACCGCCAGGGCGTCGGCCGCCCGCCCCTTCTGCGCCATCGGGTAGCCGTCCAGGCAGGTCATCATTGCCGGCTCGTCGCCGGGAATGTTCAGCAGGATCGACGAGATCCGGCCGCCGTACATGGCTCCGGCGTACACCGACGTCAGCAGGATCATCGCGGTTTCCGGCGGCAGGCCGAGGGTAAAGGCCAGCGGAATCAGGATGGCGACGCCGTTGGCCGGACCCAGTCCCGGCAGACAACCGATCAGGGTGCCGACAAACGCCCCGAACAGGGCAAACATGAGGTTGTAGGGGGTCAGCGCTACGGCAAACCCCTCCATGAGAAAGCCCAGGGTTTCCATCAGTTCACCTCCAGCAGGCCGGCCGGCAAACTCAGGGACAGACCATAATTAAACAGCACAAAGACTACTACGGCGCTGACCAGCCCGGTCAGAAAGGCCCGCTGCGGCGCGGCGCCCATCCGCCAGCTGAGAGTGCCAACCGCCAGTGTGGTCGCGATGACGAAGCCCAGCGGCTCCAGCAGCAGCGCATAGACCACCAGCACCACCAGGGAAACCACCAGCTCAAGCGCCGATTTGCCAAGCGGCCAGCGGGCGTCGGGATCCGGCTTGATCATCAGGTAAAGACTGCCCGCCACCAGCACCACCGCCAGGATGGTGGGAAAGGTGTCCGGGCCCACGGCCTCGGCGCCACCGAACGGCTCGGGCCACTGTTGGGCGGCCCAGCCATAGGCGACAGCGAGAACCAGCAGACCGAGTCCGAGAATGCGATCACCGAGACTGGTCATTTCAGCAACCCGATTTCACGGGACAGGTTCTCAATATCCTGCACCTGGGTACGGACGAAGCTGTCGAATTCGTCAGCCGGCGGATGGAAGGGAATCAGGCCGTTACTCTTCATCACCTGCTTCCACTCTTCGCTGGCGTAGAGGGTATCAACGGCGTCGACCCAATACTCCCTCGCCGCATCGTCGGCGCCTTTGGGCATGTAGAAACCGCGCCAGTTGGGGCCGACAGCATCAATACCCTGCTCTTTGGCCGTCGGAATGTCGCTGAACTGGCCCGGCAGGCGCTCTTCGGCCAGCACCGCCAGTACCCGCAGGTCACCGGATTCCATGAAACCGGTGGCTTCCGAGATATCGCCGGTGAATGCGTCCACCTGGCCCCCGACCACCTGGGTCATGGCCTCGCCACCGTTGTTGTAGGACAGGTAGGGAATGGCTGGCAGCTTGCCGGCTCCGGCCGCCTTGGCGGCAATCAGCACTTTCAGGTGATCCCAGCCACCACGGGCACTACCGCCGGCAAACTTGACCGACTTGGGATTGGCCTTTACCGCCGCCATCAGCTCGGTCAGGTTCTGGTAACGGGAGTTCTTGCCCACCGCGATGATGCCGTAATCGGCCCCCAGGGCACCGACCCAGGTCACCATATCAGCGTCCATGCCGGGGAACTGACGCTGGGCCAGACGGGTGGTGGTGGCGGTGGATGCGGCAACCAGCAGCTTGTTGTCTTCAGCGCGCTTGCTCACGGTATGGGCGTAGGCCACGCCACCGCCGGCACCCGCCATGTTGACGGTCTGCACGCTGCCGCTCACCAGGCCGAGCTGCTGGAGCACGTTACCCACGCTGCGGCAGGTAAAATCCCAACCGCCACCGGGATCGGCGGGGGCAAGACATTCTACTTTTCCGGACGGTTGCCAGGCCATGGCAGACATACTGAAAGCGGCCACGGCCACAAAAGACAGGGTTCGTTTGATCAACATTGTTGTTACCTCACGTTTGTTGTTGTGATCTCCACCAGACCGCATTCAGGGATGGGAGACGGCACCGGCAGGATTCAGCAAACAGGTTAAAAGCTGACCAGCCGGCCATGAAGCTTGTGGGCGTATTGCGTATAAAGGCCTTTTGCTGCGTTTTGGGCATAAAGTTCACGGGCAAATCCCCGCCGGCTGATCTACCCTGAACGACTAACCACAAGAACTGCCCCGACGGCCGTGTTGCATAAGCTCAAACTCAAGACCCGCATGATTCTCACCCTGGGACTGGTCAGCGCCCTGCAGACCGGTCTCATTGGTGCCTTTGCCGGCTACTACCTCAGCGAATCGCTGTACGACGAGATTGGCCAGCGCGCCCTGATGGTCGCCAAGACCGTCGCCGCCAGTCCGGCGGTCATTGCCGGAATACAGCAACGGGATATCACCCGCCTTAACGATCTGGCCGGACGCCTGGCCAGCACCAACGAAGCCTTGTTCATCGTAATCGGTGACCACAACGGGATTCGCCTGGCCCACCCGGACCCGGGCCGGATTGGCCATTCGATGGCCGACGATGACGGTGACTATGGCGAACGCGCCCTGCAGGATGGTGACGCTTATGTGGCACTGGCCCGCGGCAGTCTTGGCAACTCCATGCGCGGCAAGGCCCCGGTAACAGACCTGGTGGGTGGTGAGATCGTCGGCATTGTCTCGGTTGGCTATGGCGTGGACCAGGTTGAGGCAAGGATCCAGCGCTACAACCTGGTGCTGTACGGAGTGGTCGGGGTCATGCTGCTGTTCAGCGTGCTGGCAGCCATAGCCATTGCGGCCCGTTTCAAGCGGGCGATCTTTGGCCTGGAACCGGAACAGATCGCCCGCCTGTTCGAGGAGCAGGCCGCCACCCTGCAATCGGTGCGGGAGGGGATCATCGCCATCAATCGGGAAGGCGTCATCACCACGGTCAACCGCACCGCGCTGGAAACCCTTGGCCTGCAGCCCGACACCCCGATGGTGGGGCGCCCGCTGCAGGAGGTGCTGCCCGAAAGCGACCTGCAGTCGGTGCTGGAGACCGGCATCCCGGATTTCGACCGGGAAGTCTGGTTACATGGCCGCCAGATGATCGTGAACCGGCTTCCGGTGCGCCAGGGCAATGAGATTATCGGGGTGGTCGCCAGCTTCCGCCTGCGGGACGAGGTAGACCAGGTCAGCCGCCAGCTCACCCGGATCCGCCAATACGCCGACACCCTGCGCAGCCAGACCCACGAATACTCCAACAAATTGCACACCATTGCCGGCCTGATCCAGCTCGGCGCCAACGAAGAGGCCCTGGCCCTGATCGGCAGCGAGGTCAGCGACCACCAGGCCCTGCTCCACCTGCTGCTCGACGCCGTCCCCGACCCGGTGATTGCCGGCTGCCTGCTGGGCAAATACAACCGGGCGCGGGAAATGGGGCTGAAGCTGGAGATTGATCCGGGCAGCCAGATGGCGGACCTTCCGCCACAGCTGCCCCGTGACCAGCTGGTCAGCGTGCTTGGCAACCTGCTTGATAACGCCCTTGAAGCGACCCGCCGCCATCATGGCGAGGGCGGCACCGTACACCTCAGCATGACCGACCTGGGCCAGGAGCTGATCTTTGAAGTGGACGACCAGGGCGCGGGCGTGCCGGAGTCACTGCACGATCATATCTTCGAAAAGGGCGTCAGTACCAAGCCGGGAGAACAGCACGGCATCGGGCTGTTTCTGGTGCAGCAGTTCATCAACCGCTGGGGAGGTTCGGTAACCGTCGAGAAGCTGCAGCCGGCCGGTAGCCGGTTTACCCTGTACCTGCCCAAGACACCACAGCAAGAGGCCACCGTGTGACACCGATCCGAGTTCTGATCGTCGAGGATGACCGCAAGATCGCCGAAATCCAGCGCCGTTTCGTCGAACGCCTGGATGCGGTGGAACTGTGCGGCATTGCCCATACCCTGGCCGATGCCCGCGACCTGACCGAGGTATTCGCCCCGGACCTGATGCTACTGGACGTCTACCTCCCGGATGGCAACGGTCTGGAGTTATTGCGGGAACTCAGGGCCAGCGACAGCGCCACCGACGTCATCCTGATCACCGCCGCCAAAGAAGTCGATACCCTGCGCAGTGCCCTGCGCGGCGGGGTCTTCGACTATATCCTCAAGCCACTGGTCTTCGAACGGCTGCAGGAGGCGGTCGATCGTTACCGCACCCACCTGGAAACCCTCTCCACTCTGCGCCAGGTCGCCCAGCGGGAGGTGGATGCCTTGCTGCCGCGGGGCGGCAGCGACGCCACTGCAGAACTTCCGCCGCGCCTGCCCAAAGGCATCGACAGCCTGACGCTTGATCGAATTCGCGAGGTGGTGAGCCAGGGCGGCCACTGGAGTGCCGAAGACGTTGGCGCCGCCATGGGTGCCTCACGGACCACCGCCCGCCGCTACCTGGAATACCTGGTGGGAACAGGCGAACTGACCGCTGACGTCAGTTACGGCAGCGTTGGGCGGCCGGAGCGCCGTTACTGCCTCACGACCAGCGGTTGAACCTGGCTCAGTGACGTCCGGCGGGCCGGGTTACCACCAGCGCCACGCCGATGATCGACAACACGCCACCGAGCATTGCCAGCCAGCCCAGCCGCTCGTCAAACAGCCAGAACGCCTCGACGGCGGTTACCGGCGGCACCAGGTAGAACAGGCTGGCTACCTGGGAGGCAGCACCGCGACGGATCAGCCACATCAGTAACAGGATGGCACCAACGGACAGGAACAGCACCAGCCAGGCGAGGGATAACTGCAGGGGCAGCGCCCAGACGACCTCCCGGGTCTCGAGGGTGAAAGCCCCCAGGGCAAACAGCGCCGATGCCGCGGTGTACTGGATGAAGGTGCCGGTCAGCAGGTCAATCTGCCCGCCGTGCTTTTTCTGGTAGACCGTGCCCAGCGATATGCCTGCCAACGCCAGCAGCGCCACCATCAATGTCCAAAGCGGAAAGCCGCCCAGTTCCCCCGGGCTGCCCAGTTTCTCCGCGAGCACCAGGCTGACCCCACATAACCCCAGTATCAGCCCTGTCCATTGCCGCACGGCCACCGCCTCCCCCAGCACCAGCACCGCTGCCAATGCCGTTACCAGCGGCTGCAGGCCCACGATCAGCGACACGATCCCGGACGGCATGCCGCCATCAATGGCGTAGAACACCCCGCCCAGGTAACAGCCATGCACCAGCAGCCCGGTAATGGCGGTGTGGCCAACCCCACGCCAGCCGGGCCACCGCGCCTTCATCAGCCAGACCAGCCCACCCAGCAGCACCAGCGTACTGAGCATGCGGATCAGTAACAGGGTGAACGGTTCGGCATAGGGCAGCCCGTACTTGGCACCGATAAACCCGGTACTCCACAACCAGACAAACAGGGCAGGAACAGCGTAAGCGTAGAAGACAGCAGGCATAATGGGCCGGGAAGCTCCCCGTGGCACAGTGGATGGGCGATCAGTCCGTCAAGGTACAGCGCTCAAAGATTTGCAGGCAAACATCGACAGTGACGGACAAAGTTTCGAGGGTGGCCGCCCTTGCCCGCCCCTCCGGGCTGGCGCGATAGAGGTGGGGGGTCATCGCCAGCAGATCGGCGATCGGTCCGGCGCCCGCGAGGTGCAGGGTAAAACGCAGGTCTTCCGTGCCGGCACGACGAAAACCGTCGGGGGCCCGGGTGATTGTCTTCGAGTCCTCCCTGACGGAGGGATAAATGATCTCCCGCAGTTCGCGGAGATGATCCTGACCGGCGTCCACCTGCAGCAGTTTGCCACCCGGCCGGAGAACGCGGGCGAACTCGGAATAGACCGGAAAGCCAAAGAGGCACAGGATGCGGTCAAGGGAGGCCGGCAGCACCGGCAGGTTGGCATTACTGCCCACCACCCAGCTCGGCCGCCTGTCCTGCCTGGCCGCCGCCAGCACCGCCCACTTGGAAATATCGAGACCGAGGGTCGCCAGGGTATGACTGTCACCGGCCACCGCAGCCAGGCGGCGCAGGTAATAACCTTCTCCGCAGCCGGCGTCCAGGCAAGCCAGCGTGCTCCCGGGTGAAACGCCCTCGAGGGCGGCCCGGGCGACCGCATCGGCAATCGGCTGGTAATAGCCGGCATCCAGAAAGCGCTGGCGTGCCGCGACCATGTCCTTGCTGTCGCCCGGCTCCCGCGAGCGTTTGTTCTGCACGGGCAGCAGATGCACATAGCCCTGGCGGGCAATATCAAAGTTGTGATTACCGGCACAGCGCCAGGCCGCACCTTCACGGTGGAGGGGAACGCCGTCCAGGGGACAGGCCAGCGCTTCAAACGGGACGATACTCATTGGCCGGTTTCCTGACGATGGGTTAGGCAGCACAGACCGGCCAGGCAATGCCAGGGCCGGACCGAGGATTATACCCGTCCGGCCACCCCGTTATCACCGTCAGATCGAAATGACTTTGCTGACCACTTCTGACCAGCGGCTGCGGTTGCCCTCGGCATCCAGGGTACGGACCGCAAAGTACCAGGTGCCGGCGGACAGCTCGTCAATCAGCAGTTCATCCACATAGGCGTCACCTATTGCCAGGCTCTGGCTGAGGTTGTCCGGTGACGGGCCATAGCCCACCTCATAACCGGCAATCTCCCCCATGCTCAGGCTGACCCCGTTCTCCCGCGTCAGCGGCGCCTGCCAGCTCAGCAGGGCGGAGTTGGCGGGCAGCCCCGCCACGGTATCACCTGTAGCGCCGGTCGTGCCGGAACCGTCGGCAACGGTGCTGCCGTCGGTGCCATAAACACCGGCAATCGTCTTGAAGCGCTGCACATTACGGTATTCGACAATGACAAGTTTCTGGCTCAGGGTCCCGGACGCCACGGTCTGTTGCAGATCGGAGGCCTGCACGGCAGCCGCCGCGAGGATGTCCGACAGCGCCAGGTTACTGCCATCACCCAGAATCGCCAGCTGTCCCGTTTGGGTAATCTGGCCCGCCATGTCATCCAGCACATCACCCAGGGATGACCATCTGGCGTTGTTATTCACAACTGCGAGGAACGCCGCATTCATCACCGCAACCTGCAGGGCATCGGCGGACACATCACCCGCCTGATCGAGTTGCGTCAGGTCCGGCGGTGCCAGCCGCAGGGCACCGGCGCTGAGTCCGAACCAGTTTTCAACCGTCTGGTACGCGGCCTGCAGGGATTCCGGGGAGTAACCGTTGGTGGCACGCTCAGCCAGTGCAATGGCCAGTTGCGACAGCGGGGTCAGATAGATTGCGTCCCGGGTGAGATCGCCGGCGCCCCGCAGCACAATGGCGCTATCCAGCTGGAAGGGCTGGCCAAACGCCACCGCTTCTCCGCTGGCCTGTTCGCAGGCAGGGACTACATCACAAACCATCCGGGTACTGGCATCGGCGGTCAGCTCTACCAGCGCCCAGCCTTCGGCCTGGCCCCGCAGCCGCAGCTCGTAGCGACCATCATTGTCGGTACGGACCGGCTTTGCGGCCAGACGGTCGAGCTGATAGGTTCCGGACTTGTCGGACACCAGTCGGTTGGCAGTTACCAGTCCCTGCCGGATCACCCCCTTCACCGCCGCGCCGGCGACGCGAACCTCGGGCTGGTCGGTTGCCGCAGTCTGGGACGACATCCGGTTGTCTGTGCTGCTGTCGGCACTACTGCCGGCCAGACCACACCCGGAGATAAAGGCGACCAGAGGAAGGGTCAGCAGTCCCTGCTGCACGCGTTTCTTGACGTTCGAAGACATGATTTCGTACCGGATCTCAGTTTTGGTACAAAAATCCTAGATCTCCGGGCGGCTGTTTTTTGAGCAGTACATCTGCTTTTTGACACGCAATTCGTCAACAATTTGACGCTTACAAAAGCGCACTCAATGCCACGAAAGGTCACAATGAATTCAGCCTGGCCATCAGCCAGCAAGACTATGTTTTTGCATTAAAAAATATTGGAAACACCGGTCACGCCGGGCGCTGCCGGTGACCAGTTCCCCGCCCGGCCGCAGAG
The DNA here is from genome assembly GCF_002744715.1 of Marinobacter profundi. Lineage (GTDB taxonomy): Bacteria > Pseudomonadota > Gammaproteobacteria > Pseudomonadales > Oleiphilaceae > Marinobacter > Marinobacter profundi. Next base: position 452,506 of record NZ_KZ319369.1, on the reverse strand, counting down.
GGCGGTTACAAATTCAAACGAAGCCCGACGGGCTTATAGTCAGAGGGAGCTTCCGCCATTTCCTGATAAACGATTGATCCTACAATCCAGTCGCGAACAGCCATACTTCCATTGAACCGGGTTGCGAAAAACGTCATATGGAGGGCCACGCCATGATCAGCCAGAAACTCCGCAGCTACCTGGACAACCACCAGGTGCTGTACCAGACCAAGCCACATGTCCCGACAGCGGATGCCATGCGAACCGCGCAGGCCACCCACACACCGGGCCGCGAATTTGCCAAGACCGTTCTGATCAAGGCAAATGACCGGATGCTGATGACCGTCATGCCGTCGACAGACCGGGTGCACCTTGACGAGCTGAAACAGGCGCTCGGCGAGCAGAACCTGGCACTGGCAACGGAAGACGAAATGCTCGCCGCGTTTCCGGATTGTGAAGTAGGCGCGATGCCACCGTTTGGCAATCTGTACAACATGGAAGTCTTCGTCAACGAGCACCTGCGGCGGGACGAGAAGATTTCCTTCAATGCGGGCAGTCACGATGAGGTGATGCAGATGAGCTACCAGGACTTTGAGCGCCTGGTTCATCCGCACGTGGTGCATTTCTGAGGCTACAGCAGCATCAGAAAAAATAGTAGGCGATAAGCTGCAAGACGATCAGCAGGGCCAGCAGCGGGAAAATAAACCGGCTCAGCCTGCGATAGTCTTGCGGCTTGCCTTTGGGCGAAAATTTCTCCAGTAGCGGGACCAACACGAACAACGCCGCAAACAGTACCGCCAGAATGATCAGCAAGGTCTGCATCACTCCCTCCCCGATAACCTCACCGCGGGGCGGGCGCCACCCCGGTCAGATGCTGTTGTTGCGCTTGTCCGAATCCCGCTCGATCTGCTGTTCCGCCTCATTCCAGCGTTTTGACAAGGCCTCGTAGGCTTCGGAAAAGCCCTGTCGCGCCCGTTCCCAGGCCGACGCCGAACTGGCTTTCAGCTCATCGTACCAGGACTGGACCCGAGCCCGCTGTTCCCGCAACGACTCCAGGCTTTTACGGGAGCGTTCCCGCGCCAGCTCACTCATGTCGTCCCAGTTCTCCTCGAGTTCCTTGTCCAGGGTCTCGATACGGGCATCGATCGCATCCAGCGTCCGGTTGATCGCATCCTCGGCCTGATCCTTCTGCTCGGCACCGTAGGACTGCAGCGCCTGGCCCAGCTCGCGGGTTTCCTCCTGCAGGGTCTCGACCGACGAATCCCCGGTCTCCTCGGCCCGGAGTACACCGCCCGAGGCCAGGGCCAGCGCAAGAACCGGCATAAGGACCAGAGATGTTACCTTGACATGTTTTGCCATTTTCCTCTCCCGGCAGACAGCGACTCACGAAAGATCGTCTGCACCTGTTCCAACAGTGTAGAAGCCGGCGGCCCTGGCGTCCTTACCCGCACATTACATCTCCGCCACCCCGTGCCGGGTAGCGGATCAACCGAAGGCCAGCCAGGCGCCTACCAGCACCATCAGGCTGCCGGCAACCCGGTTAACCACCCGCACACCACCGCCATTCTGCAAGGCCCGCCGCAGGGTGCGGCCGCCATGGGCGTAGAGTTGCAGGCAAAGGAATTCCAGCCCGAGAATAATCAGTACCAGTGCCGCCAGCTGGGGGGCCATGGGTAAGGTACTGTCAATAAACGGAGGCAGCAGGGCGATAAAAAAAGCCCAGCCCTTGGGGTTGGCAATGGCGGTCACGAAACCCTGCAACGCCAGTTGCAGCCTGGAACTCAGCACCGGTACGGTGTCTTCTTCCGGCATTGCCATCTTGCCCCGCGACTGCCACATCTGCAGCCCCAGCCAGGCCAGGTACACGCCGCCGGCATACTTGAACACGGTAAAAGCCGTCGGGTACTGCAGCATGAAGGTAGCAACGCCGATCGCCGATGCGGTGGCCACCAGGCCGACACCCAGCAACTCCCCCACCATCATCCACATGGCCCGCCGCACACCGATGGTAATACCCAGGGACAGCGCCAGCGTCATGCACATGCCGGGGGTGATGGACACCATGAAGAACGTCGGGATAAAGGCAGACAACAGGTGGACATTCAGGACTAACAATTTCGGGGGCTCACTCAGCTGGCGGAAGTTGGCGGCTACCGGATACCGGTGCGGAACCCGGTAGCGGTGAAAGGTTGACCCTGAACTATCCGACTCTGCGATGGCGTTTGCAATCCCCGGGGCGCAGGAATACCGGGGACAGACCGAAGGTCAGTCCCCAGCACATCACCGCCCAAGGGGACTGACCTTCGGTCTGTCCCCGCTCGTCAACAACAGCCGCCGCGTTATTCCGAGGCGGCAATCAGGCTGGCGTTACCGCCCGCAGCCGTGGTGTCGACACACAGGTGGCGCTCGATGACGTAGCGCTGGTCAAGAGTGTGTTCGGTAATCAGCGGCAGCAACGCGCCGGCCCGCTGTGCCAGCGCCTGGCGATACTCCCGCAGCAGCGCCGGCTCGCCACAGCTCACCACCGCCTCGAAACCGGTTACCGTCGCCAGTGCCTCGGGCACCAGCAGGCCGTCACTGCCCACGATGGGCAGTCCGGCGTTGGCGGCGCGGTTAACGGTATCCTCAACGCCCGGCGCAATCACCACCACCTTGTTGCCCTGTGACAGGGCCGTCGCAGCCTGCTCCAGTGCGGTTTGCTGATCCGGGCCAAGGCACAGCACCACACCGCGGGCATGGTTGGAGAGCCGGTTGAGCTCGCCGGTCGGCCCCGGCATGTCCTCCGGATGGGCATCCAGCGGCGCCGGCACCTTACCGAAGATCGGCTCCAGTGCCGCCAGACGGGCATCCGGTGCCGGTGCGGCGAGCGCATCCAGTTTGCCGAGCAGTTTCTGCAACGCCTTGCCGTCCACCGCACGGGCGCCGGCTTCCGCCGCGCGCTCAACCGTCGCCGCTTGCAGGAAGCGGCGCACATACTGCGGTCCGCCCGCCTTGGGGCCGGTACCCGACAGGCCCTCGCCACCGAAGGGCTGGGAGCCCACAATGGCACCGATCTGGTTGCGGTTGACGTAGGTATTGCCTACCCGGATGCGGCTGGCAATACGTTCGACGCGGCGGTCCACGCGGCTGTGAATACCGAAAGTCAGGCCGTAGCCCTTGGCGTTGATGGCATCCACCACCTTGTCGATATCCCTGGCTTCGAAGGTTGCAACATGGAGCACCGGGCCAAAGATTTCCTCTTCCAGCTCCTCGATGCCACTCACACTCAACACTGCCGGCGAGACAAACAGCCCGCTCTCCGGCACCGGCAGCTTTTTCAGCAGACGGCCATTCGCTTCAAACTTCGCGCAGTGGTCGACTATTTTCTTCTTCGCGGTCTCGTCAATCACCGGCCCCACATCGGTGGACAGCAGCCAGGGATCGCCGATGCCCAGCTCTTCCATGGCGCCGTAGAGTATTTCCAGCAAGTGTCCGGCAATGTCCTTCTGCACATACAGCATGCGCAGGGCGGAGCAGCGCTGGCCGGCACTCTGGAACGAGGACGCCAGCACGTCCCGCACCACCTGCTCGGGCAGTGCGGTGGAATCCACGATCATCGCGTTCAGACCACCGGTTTCCGCCACCAGCGGCGCATCCGGCGCCATGTTTTCGGTCATCGCCCGGTTGATGCGCTGCGCCGTTGCAGTCGAGCCGGTAAAGCACACACCCGCAATGCGGGAGTCCGAGGTCACTGCGGCACCGACGGTGGCACCGGTGCCCGGCAGCAGCTGGATCGCCGCCTTCGGAATACCGGCCTGGTGCATCAATTCCACCGCGCGAATGGCGAGCAACGAGGTCTGTTCCGCCGGCTTGGCCACCACCGCGTTGCCAGCCGCCAGGTTTGCCAGGATCTGGCCGGCAAAAATCGCCAGCGGGAAGTTCCACGGCGAGATACAGCACATCACGCCACGGGCGGCTCCGCTGTCCCGGTAACGCAGCCCTTCGTTGGCATAGAACTGGGAGAAATCCACCGCTTCGCGGATCTCGGCAATGGCATCAAGCAGCGACTTGCCGGCCTCCCGGGTGGTCAGCGCGAACAACTCGTGAGCATTCTGCTCGAACAGGTCACCCACCTTGCGGATACAGGCCGCCCGCTCCTCCACCGGGGTGGCGGACCAGGCCTCAAAACCGTCCCGGGCAGCGGCAATCGCGGCATCGATATCTTCCGCCGAGGCCTGGGTCACATGGCCGACCAGGTCGTCCGGATTCGCCGGATTGTGCACTGGCTGAACCTCCGCTCCGGTGACCTCGGCGGCAATCACCGGTCCACCCTGCCAGCGATGGTTACGGAACGCACCGCGGCCAGCCTCGATCTGCGCAACCGTGACCGGATCGGTGATGTCCCAGCCCCTGGAGTTACGGCGCCCGGGACCAAACAGGTTTGCCGGTCGCACAATCGCCTTGCTGGATATGTTCTCACCCATCGCCAGAACAGTATCGACGGGATCCCTGGCAATCTCCTCCGGTGTAATGCGGGTGTCGACGATCTGGTTCACGAACGAGCTGTTGGCGCCGTTCTCCAACAGGCGACGCACCAGGTAGGCCAGCAGATCGCTGTGCTTGCCGACCGGGGCATAAATCCGGCAGGGCACGCCGCTCTCCTGCATCACCTGATCGTGGAGGGACTCCCCCATGCCGTGCAGGCGCTGGAACTCGTAATGGGTCAGCCCCGCGGTCCTGGTCAGCTCCAGAACCGCCGAAACGGAGTGGGCATTGTGGGTGGCAAACTGCGGATAGATGCGATCGGCCATGCCCACCAGCTTTCTGGCACAGGACAGATAGGCAACGTCGCTGCAGGCCTTGCGGGTAAACACCGGAAAATCACTGAGTCCCATCACCTGGGCACGCTTGATTTCGGCGTCCCAGTAGGCGCCTTTGACCAGGCGCACCATGATGCGACGGTCCAGCTTCTCAGCCAGCGCATAGAGCCAGTCCAGGGTATGGGACGCCCGCTTGCCGAACGCCTGCACCACTACGCCAAAACCGTCCCAGCCCGCCAGCTCCGGGTCAGACAGTATGGCTTCAATCACCTCAAGCGAGAGGTCCAACCGGTCCTGCTCCTCGGCATCGATGTTAAAGCCCATGTTGGCGGCGGCAGCCTTTTTGGCCAGCTCAAGGGCACGGGGCATGAGTTCCGCCATCACCCGCTCCTTGTGGCCAAACTCATAACGGGCGTGCAGGGCAGACAGCTTGACAGAGATGCCCGGATTCTTGCGCACGTCGCCCTCGCAGGCCCTGGCGATGCTATCAATGGCAGCGGCATAGGACTCGAAGTAGCGCAGTGCATCGGCATCGGTGCGCGCCGCCTCCCCCAGCATGTCATAGGAGTAGGTGTAGCCCCGCGCCATGTAGCTCTTGGCCTCGGCCTGCGCTTCATCAATGTCCCGGCCGAGCACGAACTGGCGCCCCATTTCCTTCATCGCCTGGCCGGCCACCGTCCGGACCACCGGCTCGCCCAGCCGCTTGACCAGTTTGCGCAGGGTGTCGCCCACGGTATGACGCTCGGAATCCTTCAGCAGGTTGCTGGTCATCAGCAGCGCCAGGGTCGTGGAATTGATAAAGGATGACGACGCCTTACCTACGTGCGCGCCCCAGTTCCCGGAGGTGATCTTGTCCTCAATCAGGGCGTGGATGGTGGTGTTATCCGGCACCCGCAATAAGGCTTCAGCCAGGCACATCAGCGCCACCCCCTCCTTGGTGGTAAGGCCGTACTCGGCGAGGAATTTCTCCATGATGGTAGGCTTGGCGTTCTTGCGTACGCTGCGCACCAGGTCCGCCGCGCGGGCGGAAATGGCCTCACGCTCGGCCCGGGACAACCGGGCGTCAGCAATCAACTCGCGAATCACCTTATATTCGTCAGCCAGGTAGTAGTCACGAATGGCCTGGCGGCTATCGACAAGTGCGGGAGTCGCTGATTGCTGCGGTCTCATAGTTGTACCCTCATAGTTGTTTGTCTCGCTCGCATTCTACCGAGAACGACATAGACTATTTATCTGTAGAATTCGGATACACCCGCCATACTGTCTTTTTTGATCGCCAATATTTTGTTTTTTATCTACGAATATGGCGACATTTAGACGAAATGGCTTAGACCACAAGAAAACGGCGGCGGCACATCCGGTCTTCTCAGCATAGTCGCCAAGCCCCTGACTTGCAGGAATCCCGGGGCTCCGGGGCCATCCCGGCACCCGCGGCCATAACACGTGACCATTCAAAGCGCTGGCCGCAGAAGCACCGGAAAGGTATTTTGGTTACATTCAAAGTCCGTAATAGCCATTACGACAGCCAGGAAACAAAATCATGGTCGAACTGGACAGAATCGATCACGCCATCATCCGCGAGCTGCAGAAGAACTCCCGGACCACCGTGACAGAGCTGGCCTCCCGTGTCGGGCTCTCGAAAACTCCCTGCCAGGTGCGGATGCGGCGATTGGAAGACCAGGGCTACATCACCGGCTACACCGCGCTGGTCAACCAGACCAAGCTCGGGCTGAGCCACATCGCCTTTGCCCAGGTCACCCTGAACGACACCAGCAGCGGGGCGCTGGCCGCGTTCAACAAAGCGGTGAAACAGATTTCGGCCGTTGAACAGTGCCACATGATCGCCGGCAATTTCGATTACCTGCTCAAGGTGAGAACACGGAACATGGCCGAATACCGCCAGGTTCTCGGGGAAGAAATCTCCGCCCTGCCCCACGTGCTCCAGACCAGCACCTTCGTGGTCATGGAGAACGTACGGGATGCGGGGCTCTGAGCGCTATCCGGCCGCACCGGACCAAACCGGCAACGGACTGTGAGTCAGCAACGGACTGTGAGTTAAAGGAAACGTGAGTTAATGGATATACTCTGGCTGTTTTTAGCAATCCTGCCGGTGGTCGTGCTGGCAGGATCCGTTCTCGGGATCCACTCGTTCCTGCAGCTGCGCCGGCTGCGCGCGCGCATTGACCAACTGGAACAGCAGTTGCAGCCCACTCCCCAACCCACTCCCAAGCCCACTCCGCAACCCGTCCGAGGTGCCCGCGCACAGCGGGAACCCGCCAGACACCGGACGATCTCTGCGCGCCTTGATGCCAGTATCCGCAACAACTGGATGATCTGGCTCGGGGGCATCTGCGTCGGCCTGGCAGGCGTCTTCATGGTGCGTTATTCCATCGAAGAGGGCCTGCTCGGCCCCGCAGCACGCATCAATCTGTCCCTGATCGCCGGTGGCGCCCTGCACCTGGCGGCCGAATGGCTGCGCCGGACCCGGGGCCAGCACAATGTCTTCGCGGCTCTGGCCGGCGGTGCCAGCATCATCCTGTATTCCGCGCTGTTCGCCGCCTTCCGGTTGCTGCCGGAAGTTTCACCCGGGCTGATCTTCGGCGGTATGGCACTGGTATCTTTCGGCTCGCTGGCGCTGGCCTTGCGTCACGGTCCGGTGCTTGCGGCGCTGGGGATGCTGGGCGGCTACCTGGTACCGGTGCTGGTCAGCACCGGCTCCGGGCGGATCGAAATCGCGCTGGTCTATATCTGTATTCTCAGTCTGTTCTCCCTGTGGTTGCTGGCTTATGTGCAGCGCCGCTGGCTCTGGCTGGGCGTGATCGGTGGCAGCCTGGCCTGGTGGGGGCTCACCCTGTGGACAGCGCCGGAAGACGGCGTCCGTTCGCTCTACCTGCTGGTACTTGGCTACCTGTTCCTCGCCGTACCCGGCCAGGACTGGCTGCTGCGCCAGCAGCGGCAACCCGCGGGCCGGCCCTGGTGGCGACTGCTGCTGGACAACCACGGCGAACGCAATTGGCCAGCAACTCCGGCGTTACTGCTGCTGGTGCTCGCCCAGGGCAGCACCCTGGCGCTGGAAACGGTTGGCGGGAGCAGCTATTCCACGCTGCTGCTGATGCCGCTGCTGTTGCTGCTTGCCGCCAGCCGCCGCCCCGAGCTGAACCCATTACCGGCCCTGCTACTGGGCCTCACCGCGCTGGCGGTGATCCTGCCCCTGCTGAGCTGGAACGGCGACCGGTGGCAGTTCGTGGCAGCCAGCGCCGAAACCCAGGCCCTGCTGATCCCCCGGCTGGTGTTGCTGATGCTGCTCTACTCCGGCGTTGCGGTTACCCTGGTGTGGCGAAAAGCAAGCTATCCAGCGTTCTGGACCACTCTTGGCTGCGCCGCGCCCCTGTTGATGGTGACCCTGGGTTATTACCTGATTACCGCCTTCACCGCCGACTGGACCTGGGGCGGCGCGGCGGCAGTGCTGGCGCTGGGTTACCTGGCACTGGCGAAACTCAGTGTGCAGCGCCAGGCGGCCGACCTGATCAGCGTGATCCTGATCAGTGCCGCCCACCTCGGCCTGTCACTGGCTGCGGTCACCTGGTTCAGCAACGCTACGCTCACCCTTGCCCTGGCAGCACAGCTGATCAGCCTTGCGGCCCTCCAGCGCTACTACCAGCTCCCCCTGCTGGGCTGGGTCATCCGCTTACTGTTGGCCGTGCTGATCTGTCGCCTGACCTTCAACCCCTGGTTACCAGGCTACAGCAGTGATACCCACTGGTCCCTCTGGACCTACGGCGGCGCAACACTATGTGCCTTCTGGGCCGCCTGGATTCTGCGCCACAACCACAAGATGCAGGCCTGGCTGCAGGGCGCGGGCGCCCACCTGCTGGTGCTCACCCTGGCCGCCGAGGTGCGTTACTGGCTATATGACGGTGACATCTTCCGCGCCGAATACAGCTTCCTGGAAGCCAGCCTCAACACTGCAATCTGGGGCAGTGCCGGGTTGCTCTATCAGGTGCGGGCGGGCATGAGCCGTTACCTGCAGCGCTTCTACCGGGTAATCGCCGGGCTGCACCTGGCGGCCGCCGGCGGCAACTACCTGCTGTTTGTCGTGCTGGCACATAACCCGCTGTGGAGCAACGCACCGGTCGGCACGACGCCGCTGTGGAACCTGCTGCTGCTCAGCTACGGACTACCAACCCTGCTACTCCTGGCGGGCGGCTACCTGTTGCGCGGCACCGCCGGTGCCACGGCGAGACTGCTGGCCGGTGTCAACCTGCTGCTGTTCGTCTCACTGGAAATCCGCCATCTGTGGCAGGGTGAACTGAGCCTGGCCAATGTCACCCCGGTTGGCGAGCTCTATACCTATTCGGCGGTGTGGCTGCTGCTCGCCTCCGCTGCCGTTATCGGCGGCGGCTGGCGGCACAGCCGGGCCCTGTACAACGGCGGCATGGCCCTGCTGCTGGTGGTGGTCGCCAAGCTGTTCCTGGTCGATATGTCCGACCTCACCGGGCTCTGGCGGGTCGCCTCGTTCATGGGGCTGGGGCTGACCCTGCTGGCGCTCGCCTGGCTGCACCAGTGGCTGACCCGGCAAGCTCCGATACCTCCACAACAACCAGACCGCGGCGGCCAGACCATCATGGGCTGAGCCCCGAGGATCCGTTGACCAACGGCCGCTTTCCAACTAAGGAACACAGGAAAACACCATGTCCGACAACAACAAATCACATGGGCAACCGGTTGAATTCGACTTCATTGTGGTGGGCGCCGGCACTGCCGGCTGCCTGCTGGCCAACCGGCTCAGCGCCGACCCGGCCAACCGGGTACTGCTGATCGAGGCCGGGGGCCGTGACAACTACCACTGGATCCACATCCCGGTGGGTTACCTCTACTGCATCGACAACCCCCGCACCGACTGGCGCTTCCGCACCGAGCCGGCGCCGGGCCTGAACGGCCGCTCGCTGATCTATCCCCGCGGCAAGACTCTCGGCGGCTGCTCCAGTATCAACGGGATGCTCTATATCCGCGGCCAGGCCCGGGACTACGACCACTGGGCCGAGGTTACCGGCGACGACGCCTGGACCTGGGACAATTGCCTGCCCGACTTCATGCGCCACGAAGACCACCACCGCCTCGATAACGGCGGTGATGCCGACGCGGACCATGGCGGCTTCCATGGCCACGGCGGCGAGTGGCGGGTCGAACGGCAACGGTTGAAATGGCAGGTACTGGAAGACTTTGCCGCCGCTGCGGCAGAAGCCGGCGTGCCGCGCACCCGGGACTTCAACCGGGGCGACAACGAAGGGGTGGACTATTTCGAGGTCAACCAACGCTCCGGCTGGCGCTGGAACACCTCCAAGGCCTTCCTGCGCAGTGCCGCACGGCGCCCGAACCTGACCGTCTGGCATTCCAGCCAGGTCATGGGACTGGTCATGGCAAGCGGTCATGGCGACCTGCCTCGCTGTTCCGGGGTGAAGGTCCGGCGACCAGGCCGCAGTGACGACATCCTGGCGGCGGCCACCCGGGAGGTCATCCTGTCGGCGGGCGCCATCGGTTCCCCGCAACTGCTGCAGCTGTCAGGCATCGGGCCGGCAGACCTGCTGCAGGAGTTTGACATCCCGCTGGTGGCCGATCTGCCCGGCGTGGGCGAAAACCTGCAGGACCACCTGCAGATCCGCTCGGTCTACAAGGTACAAGGTGCAGTCACCCTGAACACCATGGCCAACTCGTTACTGGGCAAGGCCCGGATCGGCCTCGAATACCTGCTCAGACGCTCCGGCCCGATGAGTATGGCGCCATCCCAGCTGTGCGTGTTTACCCGCAGTTCGGCGGAGTTTGACCACGCCAACATCCAGTACCATGTGCAGCCGCTGAGCCTGGAGGCCTTCGGCCAGCCCTTGCACAACTTTCCCGCCATCACCGCCAGTGTGTGCAACCTGAATCCGACCAGCCGGGGCTCGGTGCGCATCCGCAGCCGCGACCCCCGGGAAGCCCCCGCCATTGCCCCCAACTACCTCAGCATGGCGGCAGACCGCAAAGTGGCAGCCGACTCGCTGCGGGTGACCCGGCGCATTGCCAGCCAGCCGGCTTTTGCCCGATACCAGCCCGAGGAGTTCAAACCCGGGCCGCAATATCAGACAGACGAGGAGCTGGCCCGCCTTGCCGGCGACATCGGCACCACCATTTTCCATCCGGTGGGCACCGCCCGCATGGGCCGCGCGGAGGACCCGATGGCCGTGGTGGATTCACATTTGCGGGTGCAGGGCGTCGCTGGCCTGCGGGTAGTGGATGCCAGCGTGATGCCCACCATCACCAGCGGCAATACCAACTCCCCCACCCTGATGATCGCGGAGAAGGCCGCCGGCTGGATTCTGGCGGGCGAATGACCATCGTTCAGCCGGAGAGTGCAGGCGCGCCGGCCTTACCCTGATGACGGTGCGCGGCCGCCACGAAAACGACCCCCAGCGCCATTACCACCAGGGTCATCAACAGCCCGTTGGTGTAGTTACCCTCGGCGTCGGCAAGGTACCCGACAATGGCCGGCGCCAGAATCTGGGCGATGCCATAGCTGAAGGTGAGACGGCTCATGGGGCGCGAGGGGTTCTCCGGGTAGACCCGCCCGACCATGGCCAGCACCATGCTCACAATACCGATGAAACTGGCGCCGTAAATCAGCGAACTCAGCATCACGCTGGCCAGACTGGTATCCAGCACCAGCATCAGGATGCTGACCGCATTGAGGACATAGGCCAGATACAACGCTGACCAGTGGCCCCAGCGACGGGTAAACACATCCCACAGCCAGCAGGCCGGCGTCGCCGCCAGTCCTGCCACCAGCCAGACCTGCCAGCCCCGCCCGGCCAGTGCCGGCATGGATTCGGCAATCGCCACCAAAAACGTGGCGGTGACCACATATCCGACACCGGCGCAAAAGTACGCCAGCTGCAGGATGAAGATAAACCGGCTGCGATCCGACTCACTGTTGTCGCCGGTCTTGCGGGGCATGGCACAGGCCCGGTAATCCGGCGTCCAGCGCCAGATCGGCAGCAACAGCACCAGTGCAGCCAGGCCGTAGATAACCCACTGCTCATCCCAGGCAAAGCGCTCCCGGATCACTTCCGCCAGCACTGCAGTCAGCACGATGCCAAGACCAATGCCGGAGAAAAAAATTCCCAGTTCGGATTTCTGGTTGTGCTTGAGCAGCCAGCTCATCAGCAGGCCCGCACCCAGCAGCATTCCGGTGGAGGTGCTAAGCCCCGAAGCAAAACGCAGCAGGTACCAGAGCCACGCCTCTGTGGTGAACCCCATCAACGCGGTGGTCACCACCGCTCCGAGCAGGCCCAACTGATAGAGCCTCACTTTCAACCCCATGTCGCTGATCCGCGAAATCAGCAGGGCGCCGGTCAGGTAACCGGCGTAGTTCACCGTAGCCAGCAGGCCGACCACCGTCTGGCTGAGGCCCACGCCCGCCACCATTTCCGGGATCATCGGGGTGTAGGAGAACCGGGCAATACCAACGGTGACCACCACCGCAATTACGCTGGCGATCAAAACCTTGAGCTTGTCTGTTGTTGTTATCATGAAGTGTCTCTGTCCCATCTGTGGCCTCAGGTTAGGGAAAATCAGGCCGGATGTCTTCCGTTTCGCCAAATCCCGCATCGTGGAACATGGCGCACATAACTGTAGGAGATCTCTCACAGATGGCCCCGGTGATGTCTCATTCCTCGGCACAGCATCCCCGCTAGAATGGTTGGTGTCAGGGATGACAGCTGGCATGGATGCGAGCTCAGGGAAGATTTCCCCACGGATCGGGGACTGCTCACAGGACAGTGAGTTCATGGAGGAACTGCAGGGAAGACAGCGCGAGGAACCGCGCCGCCTGATGGACCAGGCACAGGGTTAGCCACGGATTCAGGACCACACGGACAGTGGTCCTACTCCGTGCATCCAAGGCCTGCCTTGCCGACGCCAACCTCGCCTGCCCTTCTGATCGACCACCGCCTGGTTGCCTAACCGGCATCGGTGCCGCGCAAACGCCGGCGAACCCGAGCCGCCCTCCGACCTGCTCGATTTCCTGAACCATCGACGCACAGGCCTGCGCCCGGCGCATCCGCCCGTGCTTAACAACATGGAGTGTGCAGTAGCACCCTCAGAAAGGAATCTGTCTCAGGAGTCAACAATGAAACGTACCCCGATTATCGCCACGCTGGTTTTGCTGTTCAGTCTGTTTACCGGTTTTGCCTACGCCGAACCTGCCGTGGTCAACATCAACACCGCCGACGTGGCAACACTCGCCAGCCTCAATGGCATTGGCCAGAGCAAGGCCGAAGCCATTGTGGCCTACCGTGAGGCAAACGGCCCCTTCCAGTCCCCGGAGGAACTGGCCAATGTCAAAGGTATTGGCAGCCGCACCGTCGAAAAAAATGCGGACCGGCTTGCCATCAAGTGATCCGGGCCGGCGGGGCTTGTCCCCGCCACCGACCGGGTTCGCGCCCGAAAGTTACCCCGAGCCCGAAATGTCCTCTGGACAGGCCAAACGCCGCGGCCTATCGTAAGTTGATAACAAAACCAACTGGCTCAACAGCGGCACTGCGTTATGGTCGATCCAATCAGGGTATATCCCGCCAAGCCCTCAAAAGTGTACTTCTACGGTACCTGCCTGATAGACCTGTTCTACCCGGACGCCGGCATGGCCGGCATCCGGCTGCTGGAGCGGGAAGGGATCGAGGTTATCTTCCCTGACGATCAGACCTGTTGCGGACAACCGGCCTACACGTCGGGCTATCACGATGAGGCCCGCACCGTCGCCGCCGCCCAACTCGGCCTGTTCCCGCAGGACTGGCCGATTGTAGTGCCCTCCGGATCCTGTGGCGGCATGATGCGCAAGCACTACCCCGACCTGTTCCGGGATACCCCGTTCGAAAATCTCGCAGCAGAGATTGCCGGCCGGGTCTGGGAGCTGACTGACTTCCTGCTCAACGTCTGCCACATCAAACTGGAGGATCTGGGCGAGCCCACCACCGTTGCAATGCACACCTCATGCTCGGCCCGCCGGGAAATGGGGATCGCCGAAGTCGGACCAGCCCTGCTCGGCCAGCTGACCAACGTCACCCTCGCCGAACAGGCCCGCCCGGAAGAGTGCTGTGGTTTTGGCGGCACCTTCGCCATCCGCCACCCGGAGATTTCCGGCGCCATGGTCAGCGAGAAACTGACGACCCTGGTGGATGCCGGCGCCAGGGAGTTTGTCACTACCGACTGCGGCTGCCTGATGAATATCGCCGGCCATGCCGAAAAAGCTGGCACGCCGATGACCGGCCAGCACATTCTCAGCTTCCTCTGGAAGCGGACCGGCGGCGAGGGAGGCAAACGCTCATGAGCAGCAGCGAGACAGTAAGCCAGCCGGCGGCAGGCGTTCACGCCGGCCACCAGGTCGACGTGCGGGATTTCCATAACCGGGCGCGGGCCGCCATCCACAACCCGAAAATCCGCCAGAACTTCCGCAAGGCCATGGATGGTCTGATGGCAAAGCGGACCGCCGCCTTCGAAGGCTGGGATCTTGAGGCGCTGCGGGACCTTGGCGCCAATATCCGCCTGCGTGCACTGGCCAACCTGCCGGACCTGCTCGAGCAGCTGGAGCAGAAACTGACGGCAAACGGCATCCGGGTGCACTGGGCGGTCGATGGTGATGAAGCCTGCCAGATCGTGCGGGACATCTGCGTTGCCCGTGGCGCCAAACGCGTGATCAAGGGAAAATCCATGGTGTCCGAGGAAATGGAACTCAACCATTACCTTGAAGCCCGTGGCATCGAGGCCCTGGAATCCGATCTGGGTGAGTACATCGTGCAACTGGCGGATGAGACCCCGTCCCACATCATCATGCCGGCCATCCACAAGAACACCGCCGAAATCTCCGAGCTGATGCACGAGAAAACCGGCACCGACCTGTCCAACGATGTGGAATACCTCACCGCCAGCGCCCGCCAGCAGCTGCGGGAAAAATTCATGAACGCCGACGTTGGCGTGTCCGGGGTCAACTTCGCCGTGGCGGAAACCGGCACCCTGTGTCTGGTGGAAAACGAAGGCAACGGGCGCATGACCACCACGGTGCCGCCCTGCCATATCGCGGTCACCGGCATCGAGAAAGTGGTGCCACGGCTGGAAGACGTCACCGCCCTGCTCGCCCTGCTGACCCGCTCGGCGACCGGCCAGCACATCACCACCTATTTCAATATGATTTCCGGCCCCCGCAAGGAAGACGAGCTGGACGGTCCCGAAGAAGTCCACCTGGTGCTGGTGGACAATGGCCGCTCGTCGATTTACCAGGACGACCAGTTGCTGGACACCCTGCGCTGCATCCGCTGCGGCGCCTGCATGAATCACTGCCCGGTGTACACCCGGGTTGGCGGCCATACCTATGGCACCACCTACCCTGGCCCCATTGGCAAGATCCTGATGCCCCACCTGATCGGACTCGACGAAGGCCGCCACCTGCCTACCGCCTCCAGCCTGTGCGGCGCCTGTGGTGAAGTCTGCCCGGTACGGATTCCGATTCCGGACCTCCTGGTACGGTTACGGCAGGAATCTGTTGATGGCGACAAGCTGCACCCGGCCAGAGTCCCCGGCCACGGCGCCAAGCGGGGCCGGGCAGAAGCGATGATCTGGAAGGGCTGGAGCTGGATGCACAGCCGTCCGGGGGCGTACCGGTTTGGCACCGGCCTGGCAGCCCGGTTCCACAAGCTGCAACCGGGCCAGCTTGGCGCCTGGACCCGCTTCCGTACCGCACCGAAGCTGGCGCCGAAAACCCTCCACGAGCAACTGAAGGAGCGCAACCGGTGAGTGCCAAAGAGACGATCCTCAACCGCCTGCGCCATCGCGCCGGAGGCCAGCTGACGGCACCCGCTGTGGATTTCTCGGTCCTGCAACGGCCAGACTGGACCACGGCGGAGAAACTGGACCTGTTCGAGAAAGCCATCGAGTCGGTCCATGGTGAGGTTCACCGGGTGACGGCCGACGGCTGGATTGACCGGCTGGCGGAAATCCTGCAGAGCCGGGGTGCCCGCAACTTGCTGATCTCCGGACAACACGACCTTGGTACGCGCCTGCGAGAGGCCGGCCGTGACGACCTCCCCGATCTGCTGGTCTACGATGAGCCGGTGAGTAGCTGGCAGCCCACCCTGTTCAATGAGGTGGATGCAGCCATCACCTCCACCCGCGGCGGAATTGCCGAGACCGGCTCGCTCATTCTGTGGCCGACGGTGGCTGAGCCGCGGCTGATGAGCCTGGTACCCCCCATCCATATCGCCGTCCTGCAGGCCAGCGAACTGTATGCCACTTTCCACCAGGCCATGCTTGCCCAGAACTGGGCCGCTGGCATGCCGACCAATGCGCTGTTAATCTCCGGGCCATCCAAAACCGCGGACATCGAGCAGACTCTGGCTTACGGCGTCCACGGACCCAAAGAACTTATCGTACTGGTTATTGAATGATCCGAGGTGCACTGCTGATCGCCCTGGCGGCCCTGCTCTGGGCGACCACGGGTATTGTTGCCAAATTCCTGTTCAACGATACCGACTTGCAGCCACTGGCGCTGGCCCTGTTACGGCTGGTGGTAGCGCTGCCATTCTTCTTCCTGCTGATGGTGGCAGAACTGCGACGCAACCGCCGCGCCGGCGGTGGCTCCGTCAAGCTGCTGAACTGGCGGATCCTGCTGCCCCTGGCGGCCCTGGGGCTGTTTCAGTCGGTCTACCAGGGCAGTTACCTGCTGGCGGTGGATCTCACCGGGGCGGGGATTGCCACTCTGATCTCGCTTTGCCTGCCGCCAGTCATGGTTGCCCTGCTGGCCGCACCGTTACTGGGTGAGCGTCCTGGACTGGTAACGGTGCTTGCGCTGATCGCGGCGATCGGTGGCACCGCCATGCTGGTGGTCAGCGATATGGATACCGCGGGCCGGCTCCGGCTGGCGGGCATCCTGATGGCGCTGCTGGCGGCCTTGGTGTATACCGGCTTTACCCTGACCAGCCGCTACAATTCCACCGGAACTCCGGTTTTTACCACCGCGTTCATCTGTTTTCTGACCGCAGCACTGATCCTGCTGCCGGTGGTGGCGGCCAGCGGCGGTTTCCGCGGGCTGGGCACGCTGGGCCTGCAAGGCTGGCTGATGGTCGGCTACATCGGCGTGGTGCCAACCTGCCTGGGGTATGTGCTGTTTTTCACCGCCATGAAAACCACACCGGCCACGCTGTCCAGTATCATCGTGACGCTGGAACCGCTGTTTGTGGCGCTGCTGGCGTGGATCTTCCACGATGAAGTGCTTGGGGTAACCGGCATCAGCGGCGCCATCATCCTCACCATCGCGGTGATCGTGGCCTCTAACAGCGGTGTCCGGGGAAAGCGCGCAGGCACCTCGCCAGACACCGCCCCAGACACCTCGCCAGGCACCCCGTGACGGCGCCGCCAAACGGCGGAATCATTCGCCCCGGCGCTGTTTCTCCAGCATGTTCGGCTGCAGGATCTCGATCCAGTAGCCGTCCGGATCCTTGATGAACGCCAGCCCTTTCATCTTGCCATCGTCCGGCTTCTTGACGAACTCCACGCCCAGCTTGCCGAAGCGGTCGCAGGCGGCATAGACATCCGGCACCGCCACTCCGATGTGGCCAAAGCCCTGGGGCTGGTCATTGCCGTTGTGGTAACTGAACTCCGGATCCTTCTCGGTGCCCCAGTTGTGGGTCAGCTCCAGCATCGCCTCGCGACCGAAGGTATAAGTCGTGCGATGGGCATCGTCTAGCGGTACGGTGGCGGCCTGGCGGTCATCCAGGTAGGCAAGAAAGTACAGGGTGAACTCCATCTCCGGAAAATCCAGTTTGCGCACCAGGCGCATCCCCATCACCCGGGTATAGAAATCCAGCGAGCGCTCGGGATCCTTGATCCGCATCATGGTCTGGTTGAAGACGTAACCTTCGGTCTCCGGAACAGGCGCGTCGTGCAGGCCCGGTGCCTGCTCGAAATGTTTGGGCATGGTTCAATTTCCCTGGTTGGCTGGCGTTATCTGAACCTTATACCTGTGTGCAACAGGGAAGGATTTCAAGGGCCCGGCGATCACGACGGCCAAAGAGCCAGAGGAGCAAGCAAGCCGGAGTCTGTGCTAAACTCGCGCCATTCGCGCAGGCGCAACGATACCCAGAGCGACTCCATGGAATTCCAGGCACCCAACACCCTTGCCGAACAGATTGCCAACTACCTGGCCCAGCGCATCATGACCGGACAGATCCGGCCCGGTGAGCGGATCCAGGAAGCCACCATCGCAGCCGAGCTGAAAGTCAGTCGGGCGTCGGTGAAAGAAGCCCTGTACACCCTGGAACGCTGGCACCTGGCCGACATCACACCCCGCAAGGGCGCCTCGGCCTCGGTGCTGGATGCCAGCCATGCGGCGGAGTTGTACGACGTTTACATGCACCTGCTGATCATGCTGGCCCGGCGGCTGTGTGAACGATGGCAGGAGAAAGACCGGGAGTCATTGGTACAGTCGGTCGCCCGGGTAACGCAGCAGATGCAGGCCCGCAAGGCTGACATCACCGCCGCAGTTGAGGCCAGTTTCAGCGTAATGGAGACCTGCTGCGAGGTGGTCGGCAACCCCTACCTCACGGAGGCCCTCTCCAATTTCAAGCCCGCCGTGAGCCGGGCCTATTACCTGAGCGCGGACCGCTACCGCCAGGACCTCGACCGCACCGGCGAGTTCTTCCTGAAACTGACCCGGGCCGTGCTCAACCGCGATGCGGACGAAGCGGAAAAGCAGATCACCGGGTTCGCCAACCACCAGAAACAACTGATCCAGCAGTCCCTGACCGGGGACGAGGCCGCCGGTCAGTAACCGGCGCCGCAGGTCTGGACAACCCCCCGGTACCTGCAAGTACACTGCCTGTCACTCCACGGTGGGCATGCAATGACTGAGCAGACCAGGGAACAGGCTACCGAACACTACCGCGAGCGCACCTCGGCCGGCCGGCTCATGGTGTTTGCCCTGCTGTTCATTGCCCTGACCGCTGCCGGTCTCTATGCTGTCTACGACCAGTTTGCCGGCCGTAGCCTGACCTTTGACTGGAAACTGCTGGCCCCGCAAAACCTCCTCGCCATCCTTACCCTGCTCGCCGTGTACTTCGCCGCCGATGGCCTGCGCCTTCATTACACCCTGCGCGCCCTTGGCTACCGGCTGCCGTTCCCGGTGATCTTCCGGCTGGTGTTTATCAACCTGTTTTTCTCCAACGTGACGCCCATGGCCACCGGTGGCGGCTTTGCCCAGGTCTGGTACCTGCAGCAGCACGGGGTATCCATTGGCCGGGCGACGGCCGCCACCACCATCCGCACCGTACTGGCCATCGCCTTTATTTTCTCGCTGACACCGGTATTCCTGCTGACCCTGGACGTCCTTCAGGGCCAGCGTCTGCTGGCCCGGATCGGTGGCGTGCTGACGGTTCTGATCGTGGCCTATCTCGGATTCTTCGCCGTCGTGCTGTTCCGCACCCACTGGCTGATCGGTCCGCTGGCCCGCACGCTGGACCTCCTGCATCGCTGGCACCTGATCGGTGAGCGTCGCCACCGCCGCTGGCACTTCAAGGCCCGACGGGAAATGCTGCGGTTCGCTCGCAGTTTTGGTGAATACCTGCACGGCCCCCGCCATTGCGTGGTGCTGTCGGTGTGCTTCACCTTTCTGTTTCTGCTCAGCCTGTTCAGCTTCCCGGCGCTGCTGATGGTCAGTCTCGACTATGATGTAGATTATCTGGTTAGCGTCGGGCTGATGGTGGTGACCACATTCATCATGTATTTCTCACCAACGCCGGGCGCCTCGGGCATCTCCGAAGGTGTCTTCGGCAGCTTCTTCAGCGGCATCCTCACGCCCGGCCACCTGCTGCTGGTGACCATCAGCTGGCGGGTGCTCACGATCTACACCGGGATGCTGATCGGCCTCATCCTGATGCAGAGAGGGCTGATGCAGAAGGAACTGACCCCAAAGTCCATGGACACACGATGAGATACCAGAGCCCGTTACGGATCCTGTTCTACATCAACATGCTGCTCGTCGTCCTGCTGGTGGGCTACAAAGCCTACCTGAACCTGTTCGAGCCCGAGTTTGAAGCCCTGCATACCGACCAGATCGAACGGATCCAGCAGCGTACCGCCGACAAGGAAAGTTTCAGCTTTGCTGTCGTCGGCAATATCAACAACTCGGTGGGTATCTTCGAGCGCCAGATGATTCCCATGCTGAACGCCTCCGGGGTGGACTTCCTGGTGTCGGCAGGCAATGCGGTCACGGACGGCAGTGAAGACAAGTACCGCGCCCTGCATGGCACGCTCCTGCACCTGACCATGCCCTACCTGCTCACCTTCGGTGCCAACGAATACGGCAGCTTTGGCAGTTACCGCTTCTACGATCACTTTGGCCCGCACTATTTCAGCGTAAGGGTGGGCGACAGCCGCCTTATCTTCCTCGACAGCACCGGCAAAACCCCTTGGAAATGGCAGCTCCGCTGGCTCGACGACCTGCTGCAGGATGACCAGTCAGGCCAGCGCCTGCTGTTCATTGGCCACCCGCCCCTGGAGGCCTCGGAAGAAGCCCTGTTCGAGCAGGACGAGGATTACCTGCAACCGGCGGAATTCCGCGCCGCCCTGCTGGACGCCATCAAACGCTACCGGATCAATGCCGTGTTTTCCGCCAACCTGTCGGTCTATTCCAACACCGGCCATGAAGGAACACAGTACATCACCACCGGCGGCGCCGGCGGCCTGGTGCTGAACAACGACGTGAGCTTCTATCACTTCGTGAAGGTGTCGGTTAAGAGTGACGGTACCATCAGCACCGACCTGGAACGTCTGGAGGTAGGCCAGCATCCGGTGCTGAAAACTCTGGAAAGCCTGTGGTTCTTCATTTACTCCCTGTTCTATGTGGGGTACGTAAACTTTTTCCTGCTGGTCAGCCTGTTCCTGGTGATTGCCATCAAGCTGTACTCGGTGGTGTTCGTGGGCAGAAACTATTACCCGGACTACGACCTCGACCCGACACCCTGGCTGGAAAAACCGGTGCGGGTGGCCATGTTCACCAACAACTACCTGCCGTTCATCGGCGGTGTTCCGATCTCCATTGAGCGGCTGCGCCGCGGTCTGCAGGCGCTGGGCAACAGCGTGCTGGTGGTGGCGCCCCGCTACAAGGACCAGCCCCGCCAGGAAGACCACGTGGTACGGGTACCTTCGCTATTTTCGTTTGGTGAAAACCGGGAATTCCGCCTCGCCAATATCTTCCTGCCACGGCTGCAGAAACGCGTACGGGCTTTCAGGCCGGACCTGGTCCATTTGCACCACCCGTTCTGGCTGGGATCACTCGGGCTGTTCAGCGCCCGGCGGCTGAACATACCGGCGGTGTATACCTACCACACCCGGCTCGAACATTACGCCCACTTTGTGCCGCTGCCCGGCATGCTGTTCCGTAACCTGATCTCCCACGCACTGATCAAGCGCTTTGCCAACAAGTGTGACGGGGTCATCGTGCCCACCTACTCCACCGAGGAATACCTGCGGATGATCGGGGTCAAAACCCCCACCTTCGTGCAACCTACCGGCATTGAATACCAGCGCTTCCGTGCAGTCGACGAGCATGAGGTGGACAAGCTGCGACGGTCGCTCGGACTTACCGATGAAACCGTGTTTATCAGCGTGTCCCGCCTGTCCAATGAGAAGAACATCGACTTCATGATTGACGCCCTGGCGGCGCTGAAACAGCAGGTCCGGCGTCCCTTCCGCTTCCTGATGATCGGTGACGGCCACCAGCGCCAGCGCCTGCAGGATAAAATCGAATCACTCGGCCTGGAGGCCTGCTGCACCCTGGTGGGCTCAGTGCCTCCGGACGAAATGCCGACCTGGTACCGGCTTGGGGATGTTTTCCTGTTTGCCTCCAAATCGGAAACCCAGGGCATGGTCATTCTGGAGGCCATGGCAGCAGGATTACCGGTGGTTGCGGTACGCTCCAGCGGAATCGATGACGTGGTCCGCCAGGGCTTCAACGGCTTCAAGACACCGGAGCGCCAGGAGCCCTGGTGTGAACAGGTGCGCCGCCTGCTGGAGGATGACCCGCTGCGCGAGGAGTTGTCAGCCAATGCGCTGCAGTTCGCCCGGGACTTTTCCGTGGAGCAGTTCGCCACCGACGTCCGCCAGATCTATGCCGAAGTCCAGGCCCGCTTCCACAAGGATCGCGAGCGTGCCAAGGCAGCCTTTCACCGCTCGCGGGAATCGGTTTAGACTACCGTGACGTATCCACGCTTTTAAACTGCGGAGTGTCGTTCGTGAGTGAAATCCCTGTAGGAATCAGTGCCTGCCTGCTTGGCAGGGAAGTCCGCCATGACGGCGGCCACAAACACTCCCGCTTCTGCACCCAGGTGCTGGCGCGACACTTCCAGTTCCGCTCGATATGTCCGGAGCTCGAAGCCGGACTTGGCGTGCCCCGCCCGGCCATCCATCTGCGCCAGTTTGCGGACGGCTTGCGGCTGATCGAGTCCAAAGGTACCGCTGACCATACCCCGGCAATGCAGGACTTCATCCGCACGGTGCTGCCAACCCTCGCTGATCTCCGCGGTTATATCCTGATGGCGAAGTCCCCCAGTTGCGGCATGGAGCGCATCCGCATCCACAATGAAGAGGGCCAGGTCAGCAGCCGTGACGGTCGCGGCATGTTTGCGCAGTCCCTGATGGAGGCGTACCCGCTGATGCCGGTAGAAGAGGAAGGCCGTCTCAACGACGATGCCCTGCGGGAAAACTTCATTGAACGGGTCTTCGCCTATGACGACTGGATGCAGAATGTCGCCGGCGCCAGTCTCAGCGCCAGGGCGCTGATCGAGTTCCACACCCGTCACAAGTTCCAGCTGCTGGCCCACTCGGAAAAAATCTATCGCGAGCTCGGCCCGATGCTCGGAGACCTGAAATCCGAGCCGTTGGCCCAGATTGCCGATCGTTACATCCACCAATTCATGACGGCAATGGCAAAAATCGTCAGCCGTGGTTCCCACGTGAATGCCCTACAGCACCTGATGGGCTACCTGCGGGACGCCCTGGGTGACGAGGACCGCAAGGTGCTGGTGGAACAGATCGAAGCCTACCACCGGGGTGAAGTGCCGCTGGTGGTGCCCATGACCCTGCTGCGGATGGCCCAGCGCCGGGAGCCGGTGGATTACCTGCATACCCAGCAATACCTGACGCCCTATCCGGACGAACTCGGTCTGCGCAACCGGGTGTGAGCTGAAAAAAAACGGGCCCCGCAGGGCCCGTTTCCAACCATTACCTATGCCCTGCCTCAAAAGCCGTAAAGCAGAGTCAGTGACGTCTCGGTATCCACGCTGTCCGAACCAATCGGTGCGTCCGACACGTGCTTGACCCGGTACGCCGCCTTCATTGACAGGGTGCCGATGATGTTGCTTTGCAGGGCGGTTTCAGATTCAGTGATGGTGTTGTTCTCGTCGAGGCCAATCTCGGTACTCAGTTTCTGGCTGAACAGCGCTGACTCCGACAGGGCGAAATCGAACTGGCCGGCAAGACGTGCGATGGCCTCTTCCTCGACCTGGCGCCCGTCCTCGTTGGGCTCGTCCAGGCGGTTGTACCGGTAACCGGCACCCGCCGACAGGTCGAGAAATGACCGTTCTCCGGACTGCCAGAGCCGGTTACCGTAACCGGCGGTCAGGGTGGACTGGAAGTCGTAGCCGGAGAACCGGTCATCCTCATGGGAACCCCGCAGGAACCAGTAGTGCCGTTCACGGAACTTGTAATTGGTTTCCATGATCGCGCGGTACTTTTCCGCCGTAGTTTCATCCGCGCCTTCGGAATAGGTGGAGCGGAAATCACCGGTGTTACGCCAACGCTCGACCTCATGCTTGAGGCCCAGCCGACCGTTGATGTTGGTTTCCTCGGTGTTACCGGACGTGAGGAGCACGCCCAGCTCGGCTTCACCGCTCCAGTCTTCGGCCTCGGCAACCGCCATCGCTGGCAGCAGTGCCGTTGTGATCAATACCGCTCGTCCTAATCCCATGAGATCTCCTGTTGGTTATCAGCTGGCGCGGCGGGTCTTTTCTCCTTCAAGGCTCTGCCGGGCCTGACGCTCCCGCAGGGCTTTCTTGCGTGCCTTGCGCTCGGCGATAATCCGCGCGGCCTCACCACCCACGTGGGCCTCGCCCCGCTGCTCCGCCAGCCGCATTTGCCGCTCACGCTCGGCGAAACGCGCGCGCTGCTCTTCGGTAAGCGACTCGAAACACTGGTGACAGCTCACACCCTGTTCGTATTCCGGGCGCTGCTTGTCTTCCTCGGTAATCGGCCGCCGGCAGGCATGGCACTGGTCGTAACCGCCCCGCTCCAGCCGGTGATTGACTGTGACCCGGTCGTCGAACACAAAACATTCGCCCTGCCACAGGCTCTGCTCTTCCGGCACCTCTTCCAGATATTTGAGGATGCCACCCTGGAGGTGATACACCTCGTCAAAGCCCTGCTCCTTGAGGAAGGCTGTGGAC
Organism: Marinobacter profundi; assembly: GCF_002744715.1. Lineage (GTDB taxonomy): Bacteria > Pseudomonadota > Gammaproteobacteria > Pseudomonadales > Oleiphilaceae > Marinobacter > Marinobacter profundi. Next base: position 428,208 of record NZ_KZ319369.1, on the reverse strand, counting down.
TTCTCGCACCGGATACCACCGGTACAGAACATCGCTACCTTCCTGTGCTTCGCCGGATCGAGATGCTGCTTCACATAATCGGGAAATTCCCGGAAGGTATCGGTGGCCGGATTCACCGCATTCTTGAAGGTGCCGATCTCCACCTCGTACTGGTTACGGGTATCCACCAGGACTACCTCGGGGTCGGAAATCAGATCATTCCAGTCTTTCGGGGCCACATACGTGCCCACGATGCGCCGGGGATCAATACCCTCCACGCCCATGGTCACGATCTCTTTCTTCAGCTTGACCTTGGTACGCTTGAACGGCTGGATATCGACGAAGGATTCCTTGTAGTCGACACCGTCAAAACGCTCGTCGTCCGCAATCCAGGCCTTGACGGCGTCAATCCCTTCGCGGCTGCCGGCAATGGTGCCGTTGATACCCTCGCGGGCCAACAACAGGGTGCCATGAACGTCTTTCGCCAGCATCAGGTCCAGCAACGGCTGGCGAAGTGCCTCGTAATCATTCAGCACTGCGAACTTGTAGAGTGCGCAGACCACTACATTGTCAGTCATAGAGTTCTCCTGCGGACCGGACCGTAAATCCGGAGCATGATTCAAAAACGGAAACGCCCCCGCTGGTCGTGGCCAGGGATCCCTTTCGAAGATCCCGTCACACCCGGGGGCGCAAATGATAACCAACCTGACCTGAGGTTCAAGTTAAGGTGGGGTAACTGCCTACGACAGCGGCAGAGGACTCAGTCTCTGGCTGCTGCCAGCTCCCGCTCAATCACCGCCGACAACTGGCCCCAGCCGGGGCGGGTCAGGCGAACATTGTCCACCAATACGGTGGGGGTACTGGCAACCCGCAGCTGCATCGCCACCTGCAGGCTCTGCTCCACCGCCTCCCGGTGAAGCTCGGTGCTCATGCAACGGTTAAAGCGGCGCTCATCCAGGCCCAGGTCGCTGGCGTAGCGGCTGAAGGTGGCCACCGGATCACCGGAGCCGCTCCACTCACTCTGCATGCCGTACAGCTTGTCATGCATCGGCCAATAGGCGTCCTGGTCGCCGGCGCAGCGGGCAGCCTGTGCCGCCGGCATGGCGTTCTGGTGCTGCTGCAGGGGCAGGTCAAAGTACACGAAGCGGACCTTTCCGGTGTCAACGTATTGCTGCTTCAGTTGCTGACTCGCTTCGGCAAAGCGGCCACAGGCGGGGCACTGGTAATCGGCAAACTCGCGAACCACCACCGCGGCATCCTCCGGCCCCACCGCAATGCCGAAGCGATCCAGCTGGGCCGGGAACGGCTCGGCATTGGCGGCGGCCACCGGCAACTCATTCGAGGTGGGCTCCGGGGCGGCAGTAAAGAAGAACACCGCAATAATGATCACCACAGCCGCCGCGATCAGGCCGCCAAGGAGTACCGGATTGCGTTTGTTCCTGCTGTGCTGTACGGGCGCTCCGGTTTCTTTACGGCGCTTGGCTTCACCCATGGTTGCTCCTTGTTGGTTATTGTCAGTCGTACAGGTCAGTCGTCGTCCTGCGCTTCCAGTTCGATTTCATCGGCATAGTACACACCGTCGGCCCGATAGTACTCGACTTCGAGCACCGGACGCACCCCATTGGCCAGTCCGCTCTCAAGCTCGGCGGCGGAAACATCGTCAAACTCGGTAGTGCCGTTAATCAGCAACTGCACCCCGAGCACGGTGATGCCCTGGCCATCGATATCGCCGAGCCGGCCCTCCAGCTCAAATCGGGATGCCGCGTCATCATCGTCATCCCGCCCGATTTTCAGCGCCTCGAGCCAGACCTCACCCCCGCTCTCCCGTTCGATGCCCTCAACCTCGATCTGCTGCCCGGATTGCAGGTCCGCCAGCGCCAGGCGGGTTGTCTCATCGTCATCCGCGATCAGCGTCAGGCCAGTCACCCGGACCAGCACGCCGCCCACCTCCAGGGTCATGGCGGTGAGGTCCGGCCCCGTGGTGATAGCACCTTCCACCCGGGCATTGGCCTCACGCAACCCGACTTCATCCGCCTGCACTGAACCGTCGTCCAGCACATCGCCTTCCACCTGCACCAGCAGGCCCGGCTGCAGATCACTCAAGGTCAGGTCATCGAGCCTGGTTTCGCTATCGATCCTTACGGTAATACCGTTAGTGGTAAAGGTGCCCGATGCCGCCTCGTAGGCGGCGGCCACCGGACCAGCGAATTCGATTCCGGCACCGGCCGCAGAACGATAACGGCGGTCATCGTCTTCCTCGATCTCCCGGGCCACCAAGACCGGGCCGCTGTCGCGGAGCTCGATGCGGCCCTCCACTTCCACAATCCGTCCGGCCACCAGCCCGGCTTCGGTGAAGTCATCATCAAAGGCATCGTCGCTGTACTCGATGCGCAGACCGTTAATCTGGAAGTGGTTCTGGTCGGGGTTGAAACCGACGGTATCTATCCGGCCTTCCAGCTCCACATCGTCTTCGGAGCCGCCGGTCAGCAGCCCTATGTAGCTGGCGCGGAAGCCACCGGTGGCCAGGCGCCAGCCACTGACCCGGACCAGGTCGCCATCCGCCAGATCCGCAACCAGCTTGCCCTGGATCACGGTCTGGCGGTCGATCTGCACGGTCTGGCCATAGATCGCAATCTCCGCACTCAGGGTAACCGGATCCCAGGGGCGGGTTACGGTGATGGCACCGCGAAGACTGTCATCATAGGCCATACTCTCAGCGGTACCCTGCCCGTCGGCCGCCCACTCGCCGTTGACCCGCAGGATCATCCCCTTGGCCAGCTCCGCCTCGGAGCCGATGCCATCGTCACTGTCGACCACCCGGTTAAGGATATCGGCAGTATCAAAGCGAACCCCGTTGACAAACACGCTGCCGAATCCGGAAACCGGTCCCACGCTGGCGCCGGTGCCGCGGATGCCGCCATCGGCAATGGTGGCGCCACCCCCGGCACCGCCGCAGGCCGCGAGGACGCCAAGAGTGGCTGCGGTAAACGAGTGTTTCACCAGCGATAAGGGAGATTGACGCTTCATTTGGTTGTCTCCATGACCGCCCTTGGCGGGCAGCCGCAACAGGTTTCCTTGGCATACCGGCATACACACTGACCGGAAGCGGGTATGCTCAGCGACCACGCTCCGGATCGTCCGGCTGCAATGGCTCCTCAAAATAGAAAATGCTGAGCCCGGTCCTTACCGACTGGCCCGTATCCCCTTCCCGGCGCTGCCCGGAAATGTCCCGGTCATGAGGCCCCAGCCAGCAATCGAGCTGCTCAAGCAGGGCCTGGGACTGGCTGGCCGCGTGGGCCCGCCAGCGACTGATGACTTCCGGCGGGATGTTGTTGTAAGTCAGCGTGCGCTGAAACAGGGGCGTCCGGCCGGACTCGCTGGCCACCAGGTTGTGATCCACGGTCGTCACAAGGTCTGATACGTCTTCGCCAAAGTATTGGAGCAGTTCGGCACTGTCCCCCGCGGGAACATAGGCACGGCTTCTCAGTTCGATACGGCCGGAATCCGGATCCACTGCCACCACCCCCACCCTCAGCAGCTCGTCCAGCACCGCCCGCGGGGTCATGTCGCCGCTGTAGCGACGGACCAGTTCGGTAAAACTCAGGGCACCATCAAATGGTAAAACCGCCGGGACGCCATCGCCGGTCTGGAAAGCCTCATCGTGGACCCAGCCAGCGACAACGCGGGACGCCCGCCCCGCTCGCGGTTCCTGCTGATTGCCGGAAGGCTCAGCGGCGAGCAGTTCCCGCTGACGCTTCACTTCCTTGCGGGTCAGGCCAGTCATCACCGCCGCCCGCGAATCCGTGGGCTTGCGGCGGTCATCACTGAAATCCTCCAGCGCCGCTTCAACATAGGCACGCTTGACCAGTTCGGCAAACTCGCTGAACGGAATGCCATTACGAAGCAGGAGACGCGCCAGCGGACGCAGGATGCGATACAGCGCACGATACAGCGGATGGGTGTCGGTTTTTTTCATGTTTGGGATTGTATTCCCATGCAAGCATCAAAACCAGAAGGCCAGGCCCGGGGATTCCGGCGGGCCTGGCCGTGACCTTGCGGTCAGTCGTCATCGCTTTCCAGTTCGATGTCGTCGATCACATACTCCCCGCCGGTCGTCATACGGTATTCAATCTCCACCTGACTACCCACCGTAATGCCGGACAGGCTAAGGCCCCCGGGCAGTAGCTCCCGCCCCATCACCGTAATGGTGGTAGCGGTAACCGCCTCGACACGGCCTTCCATCTCGAAGTTGTCATCGTCGTCATCGTCCCGCTCGATCTTGAGCGCTTCCAGATAGCTGCCATCATCAGCGCGCTGGATACCATCGATTTCGAGGTAATCACCGTTACGCAGGTCATTGAAGCCCAGGCGGTCGCCCTCGTCAGCGTCGTCATCCTCGATCAGGGTATTGGCGGTGACCAGAACCCGCACACCACCCACCACAAGCGTCCGGGTGTCGGCGTTGAGTTCACTGACGGTAGCTTCCAGCCCGGCATTACTGTCCCGGCTTTCGATGTCTTCGGCCACCAGAACACCGCCACGGAATTCGCCCTCGACCTTGATCAGCAAGCCATCGACCAGGTCACTCTCACGGACGCCGTCATCAAATTCGGTACCGCTGGTGACCTGCACGGTAACGCCGTTCAACACGAACTGACGGGCATTGACGTCGTAATCGCCGACGATGGCTCCGGACATTTCAACATCGTCGTCGTCATCAAACAGGTCGTCTTCATCGTCAATTTCTTCGGCCACCAGTACGCCACCCTGCAGGTAACCCTCGACTTCAACGACCACACCATTGGCGAGCTCCTCCGGTGACAGGTCATCATCGAATTGCGCACTCTGGTAGTCCACCGGCAGGCCGTTAAGGGTAAACGTCTGCGCCAGGCTGTCGAGATTACTCACCACACCCTCAACCTCGACATCGTTCTGGTCGTCAAAGCTGTCGTTCAGGCTTTTCACCCCGACAAAGCTGGCCCGAAAGCTACCATCATCGAGCCGCCAGCCACTGACCCGCACCCGGTAGGTCGCGGAACCGGCCGCCGCCAGCTCAACCGGAGTTGCCCCCTTGAACACGGTCTGGCCGTCCAGCAGCACCCGCTGGCCAGCAACAAGGAGCTCACCGACCCGCTCCAGATCATCCCAGCTCGCTGACTCCAGCGGACCGCGCAGGGTGTCGTCGTAATCAATGGTCCGGGCGGCGCCCTGGCCGCGGTCATCCCAGCTCCCGCGGACCTTCACGACCATCCCCTTTTCCAGCTGGTCTTCCCGTTCCAGGCCATCGTCGCTGCTGACGCTGCCATTCGTGCTGAAACGGGTACCGTTGACGTAGACGCTACCAAACCCCGATACCGGCCCTACGCTGGTTCCCGCCGAGGATGCCGACACGGTGGTATCCGTGCCCGAGCCGCCGCCACCGCATGCTGCCAGGGCTCCGATGAGCGTTCCGGTTGCGGCGAGTTTTACCGCTACTGCCAAAGGATTCTGTTTCATTGCAGTTCTCCAGGCTTTTTCGTTTTTGGGATTATTTTCCCATGTTCGTAAATGGGATTTTATTCCCAAATAATCAATTGTCCATAATTTCTCCATGAACATTTTGTGAACTTTACCGGGCACAGAACGTAAAGCCTTCAATGACCACAGGTTCTGGAGCCTGACGATGTTCGGATTTTTAAGAAGTGACCCGCAGAAAAAACTCAGGAAAGCCTACGAGGACAAACTGACCAAAGCGCTCCACGCCCAGCGCAACGGGGATTTGCGCAGCCATGGTCGGCTGATGGAAGAAGCGGAGAAGATATACGCAGAACTGCAAAACCTGGCAAAGCAGGACGCTGACTGACCAAGCTGAGTGTCGAAAAGTGACCCGGGGAGTAACGCCTCCCCGGCCTGGCAACCAACTCGTAACCCGCTCCCCGGCTACCACTCCCCCAGCAGTTGCCGGAGCTGCCGGTTCAGCCGGTCCACCTCCCGGCGCATACTCTCAACCTCATCGAGCAGCTCGAGGGACATGGCCAGCCCGGGCAGATTCATCCGGAAATCCCGCTGCAGCCGCTGGGCCTTGCGCAAGCGGGCCAGTGCGCCGAGGTCGAAGCTCCATTGCGGGATGTCAGCGGTTTCCTCCAGCGGCGCGATAATGCCGTAACTGACCAGTTTGATGACAAACTCGGCGTGGCAGTGGCCCCGCTCGCAAATCTCGCGGAGACTGAAAGTTGCCTGGGGCTCAATCACGTCTATAGTGATGATCTGATCCTTGGGGGTCATCGCTCATCCCTCACTTACACATGCAAACGGCTGCGTGGATTGAAGTTCTTCTCGGCCTCCGCCAGTTGCCGGTACAGGGCTTCCGCCTGGCCGGCGTGCTGCTCGGGCATCACCACCTGCAGCACGACGATGAGGTCACCGGGATGCTTGCCCGGGAAGCCCTTACCCTTGAGGCGCAGGCGGCGGCCGGTATTCGACCCGGGGGGAATTTTCAGATTCACTTTCGAGTCCACCGTAGGCACCGTTATCGTGGCCCCCAAAGCCGCCTCCCACGGAGCCACCGGCAGAGTGAGTACAACATCGTGGCCTTCCACCGTGAAATGGGGATGTGGTGCCAGCTCCACTTCAATAAACAGATCACCGTTCTCACCGCCACCGACACCCGGAGCCCCCTGCCCCTTCAGGCGGATGTGCTGGCCATCCCGCATACCGGCGGGTATTTTCACCTTGAGTGTCTTGTTACGGGCCACCAGCCGGCCCTGTTCATCGGCTTCGTGAACCTTGAACTGAACCTGTTTCTCACAGCCGTTGAACGCTTCTTCCAGAAACAGCGGCAGCCGGGCGTGGATATCCTCTCCGCGCATGGAATGGCCCTGGCGGAAACCACCAAAACCGCCGGTGTCAAAACCGCGGGCACTGCGCCGGCCACCGCCAAAAATCTCCTCGAAGAAGTCACTGAACTGGCGGGCATCGGCTTCGGTATAGCCGCCACGGCCAAAACCGGACGCACTCTGCCAGCCTGGCGGCGGTTCAAAGGAGCCATCGGCACGGGCTCCGTATTTGCGGAGCTGGTCATACTCGGCCCGCTTCTCCGGGTCTTTCAGTACTTCATAGGCTTCGCCCAGATCCTTGAACTTTTCGTCGGCGTCGGCCTCCTTGCTGACATCGGGATGGTACTTGCGCGCCAGCTTGCGATAGGCCTTTTTGATTTCCTCGGCAGAGGCTGACTCCCCCACACCGAGGACGGCGTAATAGTCTTTGAAGTCCATTTGGGGCTCCATTTCTCATTGCACTTCGCTGTTGCAAATTGCTCGTCGGCGATCAGAGCAGCTATCTATCCTTAATACTCGGTGCACCTGCGAAAAAAGCAAGCGGCCTGGCAGATTTACAGATCGGCCCTTCCGTTTGTGGCGGCAGACACCATAATCAAGGATAAGGGGCAACCAGAAAGGCGCCCCCTGATAATCCAACAGGCATTGGACAACCTCCGCTTGTGAGAAGGAGGATGGCTATGGACGCTATCTCCGTAAAAGCCCTCGAAATGGTCGCCCGGGAGTATGATGCACGGCTCGGCCCGACGCTCCTCGCGCCCTGGATCAGCCACACCATCGACGCCGCCCATGTCAAACCGGGCGATCAGGTACTGGACGTCGCCTGCGGCCCCGGCGAACTGACCCTGCAGACAGCGCGGCGCACAGGGGCAGCCGGGCACGTTACCGGGCTGGATCTGAATCCTGGCATGCTTGCCCTTGCGCGCACCAAATCCAGCCACATTACCTGGCTGGAAGGTGACGCCGAAACGCTGCCGTTCGCGGACAATCAGTTTGATGCCGTGATCTGCCAGTTTGGGCTGATGCTGTTTCCCGACCCGGCAAAGGCCCTGCGGGAAATGTACCGGGTTGTGGCCCACCACCGGCACCTGGTCGTTGCGGTGTTTGGCGACCTCGCCGAACAACCGGTCTACCGGGCGCTCGCCGAGATCTATGATGACGTGGTCAGTGATACCATGGGCAACCTGCTCCGGGTTCCCTTCTCGATGGGCAGCGCGGATCGGCTTAACCGCGTCTTCAGCAGTGCTGGCATCCACGATACTGAACACGTGCGACTGGAGGAGGCGGCGATTTTCGCCAGCCTGAAGGAGCTGGCGCTGGCCGATATTGAAGGCTGGTTTCCCTTTGCGGGCGTCACCCTGACACCGGCACAGGTCGAGGCGGTAATCGCCGAGGTACAGTCCGGTCTTGCCCCGTTCCAGCGCGCAGACGGAACCATACACTTCCCGGTTTCAGTGCACCTGGTGACCGCCACCAAACGCACTGCAAGCGAAGCACACCGACCGCTGGCTATCTGACCAGCGCGTCGACCACAGTGCCCGCCCGTGAACCGGACAGGGATGCCCGCAGGTGGCACCCCTGCCGCATTGCGGCACTGTGTCCGGATCAGGCGCGGCCGAGGAACTTGCGTTCTTCGACATTCACCCTGATGCGGTCGCCGGTCGCAATATGCTCAGGCACCTGAACCACCAGGCCGGTCGACAGTTTCGCCGGTTTGGTTCTGGCGGTCGCCGATCCACCCTTGATGGACGGGTCGGTTTCGGCAACGTCGAGTTCGACAGTGGGCGGCAGGTCCAGTGCTACCGGCGCGTCCTTGACCAGGATAACCATCAGGCCCTGGGTATCCTCGCTGATAAACAGCAGCTCGTCGGCGATCGACTCCCGGTTCAGGCTGTACTGGGTGTAGTCCTCGGTGTCCATGAAGACGTACTCGTCGCCGTCAGCATAGGAGAAGGTTGCTGCCCGACGGGTCAGATCGGCGAGATTCAGCATGTCTGAATCCTTGAAGGTTTCGTCGATCTTGTTACCGGTCACCACATCGTACATCCGCATGCGATAGAGGCTGCCACCGGCGCGGCCCTGCGGGACCGAACGCTCGATGTCCTTCACAAACCAAACCCGGCCATCGTATTCAACCGCGGAATTCTTTTTTATTTCACTTGCTTTAGGCATTTTTAAAAGCTCCAGAATTCAAACCCGCCGGCATTATAAAACCGGCACAGGCCGAATGCTCTGACTTTCGTAAGTCGCACGCCTTGCTGACAACTTGCCCCTGACGCAAACCCCGGCAATGTCCCGCAACCCGGTCCAGTCCGTTTTACGAATTGAAACATTTTGCACAGTTTGCGCCGCCCAACCGCTGCTATGCTGTTTCTCGCAATAAGCAGCAAAATTAATAACATAAAACCACTCCCCCAAGGGGACGCACAATAATCGAAAAGGAGTTCGCATGATGTCTCATGCCACCCGTTACCTGCGCCAAACCCTCACCTTACTTGTCCTGCTTGTGGTTTCCACATTCAGCTTTGGCGCGGCTTCCGACGCATCCATCGACAAGCTGATGGACTTGTCCGGCCTGACCAAACAGGTGGCGCAGTTACCCGAAGTGATCCGGGCCGGCCTGCAGCAGGCTCACCAGGGTGGAGCCCCAATTGCCGAGGAAGATTTCCAGGCCATGATGAGCAGCTCCCGCGAAGCGTTCGAGCCAAGCCGAATCATGTCTGGCATTCGCGCATCCCTGCAGGCTTCCCTCAGCGAGGAACAGGTCGCGGAACTGCTGACCTGGTACCAGTCAGATCTCGGACGCGAAATCACCCGTGCCGAGGAAAGCGGCTCGACGCCGGAGGCCTATCAGCAAATGATAGCCGAGGCCCCCGCATTACTTGCCGACCAGGAGAAAATGGCCTTCAGCCAGACCGTGAATGAACTTTTCGGCGGCACCGATATGGCCATGGACCTTCAGAAGCACAGCAGCCTCGCCGTCTATTCCGCGTTGATGACAGCGTCGCAACCGGGAACTGCGGTCAATATTGGCGAGATTGAGAAGCAGGTAGAGGCCGGTTTGCAACAGAACCGCGCCAGTATCGAGCAAATGGTGCTGATTTCCCTTGCCTACTCCTATCGCAACCTCGAACAGGAAAAACTGGCGCAGTACGAAGCCTTCCTGAAACAACCGGCAGCAACCGAGTTCAACCAGGCGGCCATGAGCAGCATTGATCGGGAACTCAAGAACTCGATCACCGAATGGGCCGGGCAACTGGCAACTCATTTCGCCGGCACGTCAAAGCAGATCTGACAACCATCCCGGGGGCTGGTGCCAGCCAGCCCCCATGAATAATCCTCGGGTCGTCACATCATCCCGGAAACGATGACGACACCGCCAAGGACAATGGCGGCAGCCCCCAGCAGACGTGCCAGCCACTCGCCGCCAGGCATCAGTTTTTCCAGCAGCACAATCACGGCAATGGCCGCAATCACGGTGAGGTCCATAATGCCGCCGACGAAGAGCAAGGCCATCAGGGCGCCACAGCAGCCTACACAATACATGCCGTGGGTGAGTCCCATCTGAAAGGCGCCAGCGGACCCGGGACGCCAGTGTTGCGAGATGAAGAACAACGCACCGCGACAATGGCGAAGGCAGGCCTGCTTCAGTGATGACCATTGATAGAGACCCGCGGCAATCAGGGTGATACCGCTGAACAGGACGCTCTGGCTGCGCATCATGGGGCTCAGCAACGCCCATTCCTCCAGCAACCATTGCAGCAGCGTCGCCATCACACTGAACAGCGACCAGACTACAAGGTAGCCCGCAGCAAACAACGCGGTGCCGAGCCCGGGCCGGGCCAGCCGGTTTTTGTTGGCCACCAGGCGATACAGCAGCACCATCGGCGCAGCGCTTGGGATCATCATAGCCACCATCATGATGCTCCACATCGCGAGCATCATGGTGAAATAGCTGGCCGTCCAGGGTTTGAGCATCATGCCGGGCGCCATCGCCGACATCCCGGCGGCCATCTCGACAATGTACCACCAGCTGATAACGGTAACCGCCAGCAGCCCGGCCAGGGTCACCAGGGCATCCCGGGACGCCAGCTGCGAGAGGTAACCGTTAGCGGCCCTCATCAATGTGCTCCCGCCCGACCTAGCGATAAACCCCGGTCGGACCGATATCCAGGTGCGACAGGTGGCAGTGGCTGGCATTGAGTTCCATGGGAATTCCTGCACTGGCACGGGTATGCCCGCTGGCCACCTCTGCCACTGCATATTCGAAACCATGCGGCAGATCGATGCGTGCGCGGTGCTCTTCACCGGACACCGGATTCACGATGGGTTCACCCGTCGCCTCGACGAGGTCGGCTACCCGGACCTTCGCATGACGCCCTTCAACATCGCAGGACACGTCAATCGGACAGAATACCGGATCGTGCATTTTGGTCATGGTACTGGCAAACACGTTGAAGAATGTTGCCCCTGGCTCGGAATTCTCTCCGGACAGGATCGCCATGATGGCTTCCCGCTGTTCCGGGCTTGCCCGCTCGTCCACAAACGCCTGGGCCTCGCCATTGCCTTCATGGATCGCGCCTGGCCACTTCAGGGTCATGGCGAAAGACAACCCATCCAGCCGGGTATCCGCCAGAAACCCTTCCTCAATCCTGACTGCCGCAAACGCATGGCAATCGCCGTGGGTCGGCCGGGCCATAAACTGGCACGGACACCCCAGGTCACAGTTACAATTTACAAACTCCAACCCCTTGATACGCCAATCAACCTTGTTCATCTCCGCTACTCCTTTCAGTAACGCAGCCTCGTCTTCTCAGGTTAGACCAGCGCGGCGGGTGCGACTACGCACTTCAGCACCGGTATTAGACCGATATTGACGCACAGGGAGACGGATATAGCGGGGCGCTGTAAAGAGCCTGGAGGGGGGCTTCACGGCAGAATTGGGAATGCCCGGTTGAGGACTTATACTCACGCCTTTCACAAATCATCAACCAAGGGATCGTGATGAGGCGCTTTAATGTTGCCAGCGTTCCGGGCCGACTGCTGCTGGCGGTGCTCGCCGTAGCCTGCCTCACTGGCGCCTGGCACCTCATGGCAACCGGACTGAACCAGCTGGCTCAGGCCCGCCAGATGGAACGCATGCCGCAAACCCCCGTTGCAGCCCTGGTGAAGGGGCCCTATGCCATCAGCGGCCAGGTAAAAACGGGGCGGGAAAACCTGACCACCCCGTATTCCGCAAGCTCGGCGGTGTACGTTCGCTACCGGCTGCAGGAAGAATACCGGGACGCCGACGGCGAGCGGCGCACCCGCACCCTCGAAGCTGGCGAACAAGGCATTCCCTTCCTGCTCGGGGATGACACTGGCACAGTCGCCATCGCCCCAGGCCAGCAGCTCCGGGCCATCAACTGGAACCTTAGCCGCACCTATCACCGGCAAACCGGGGCCAGAATCTACTCGGAATGGGCGCTTCAACCGGGCGATACCGTGAGGGTGATCGGGCAATACCATCCGGACCGCCAACAGATGGAGTTCTCCGGGCTGGACGCCTTCACCCTGCCCGCACTGGTGTCCGCACGCCACCTGGCAGCAAACAGCGGCGACCGGTTATTTGCCGCGGCCATCCGCATTTCGGGTGCCGCCGGGCTGCTGGCCCTGGGGCTGGCGCTGCTGCTGACAGCGGCCAAGGTCCATCGTTTCTGGGTCTATGTGCTGACCCTGTCAGTGGTAATAACCGGCACGCTCTGGACCCTGGGGATCGCCCGGTTGAATCAGGAGTGGACGGCCATCGCCGCCCTCTACGAGACCCGTTACCAACAGCTGGGTACGCCGGGGATCAATCCGCGGGTAGAGGCAGACGTCGCTGCCCTGCATCAGCTGATTCAACGCAGCACCGATGGTTGGCTGGACCACTGGATGTTCCGCCGGGTGGTGGAGGACCGACTGCCGGCTCCCGAACTGGATGCCCACACCGCCACCCTGGCGCAGCAAATGGTCGATAGCCAGCCCGGAGGTCACTACGCGCATACCTGGAAGAGCCTGGCGCTGTCTGGCGGAAGCGCTTTGCTGGCGCTGGCCCTGCTCTTTTTTGCCATCCGCACCCTCAAGTTCAAGCGTCTGATCGAGGCCATTCCCACCAGCAGCAGCCGGGGGCTGAGTTTCGGGCTGGCCGAGCTCAAAGGCCTGGTTGACGTGGACGACCGCCACCCACCGGTTCGCGACCCGCTGCGGAACCAGAAATGCGTGGCCTACGACTACAAGGTGGAAGAGCGGCGCGGCTCTGACAGTGATGACAAATGGCGAACAGTTGAACACCGCTCAGAGCGGGTGCCGTTCTGGCTTGAGGATAACCACGGCCGGATCCGTGTGCACCCGGAAGGAGCGACCATTGAGTACCCAAAACATCATTCGGAAATTCGCGGCGACCGACGCTTCACCGTGCGATTGCTGGAACCCCTGGTCAACGTCTATTGCCTCGGATTCGCCGGACTGGACCGGGAACAGCCCGACCGCCTGACGCTGCAACAGGACCACGGCTCGCCATTTCTGATCAGTGCCCGCGACGAGGACGAACTCGTGCGTTCCCGGGGCGCCGGCAGTTTCGTGGGCACTGCTGTCGCCCTTGGCCTGTTCCTGTTTGCCGCAACGGCAGTGTTTGCTGCAGACGGTAATTTCAGCCCCGATAACCTGCTGCTTGCCGCACTCGCCATTCCACTGGTGCTCAGCATCTACAGTGGCATCCTGCATTACAACGACATCGTATTCCTGAAACACCGGGTAGACCGGGCGGCCGCCAATATCGACACCATCCTGCAGCAACGCCACGATCTCTGGCCCAACCTGGAAGAAGTGGTAAAGGCGACCCTCGGCCACGAAAAACCACTCCTGAAAGCTATCGCGCGGCTACGGAGCATTGACCCCGCCCGAATCAGTGCCACCGGCAAGCTGGACAAACTGATCGGGTTTGAGCGGCGGGTAACCCGAACCCTCCAGGCCAGGGTCGAGAACTACCCGGAGCTCAACAGCAACGAGATCATCCGTCAGTTCATCACCATCATGGCAGACACCGAAAACTACCTTGCCCTGCTTCGCAACAGCTACACCGAAAGCGCACAGGTCTACAACACCCGTATCCAGTCGTTCCCGGACCTGATTCTGGCGCGACTGTTCCGGTTCCGTGCCGTGCCCGCCGCCTCCCGCACGGCTGAATAACCGGGAAACTGCTGATTTCTTGAACAAAACACCCGCAAAATTGCGAAAGTTGCACACAGAATCTGTGGATAACTTTGTGTGCAGTACAAGGACAGGTGACCTACAACCGCTAACCACGGGGCTTGGCGGGATATGGCTGGAAAATGACCGGACCGGCCTTGTGGAAAAGCTGAGAACGGCCAGGCCACGCCTTGATGACGCTTCAATAATCGGGCTGGCAGCCGCGGGCGGCCTGATCCACTATTAGGAAAACTGACCAGGGAGTTTACCGCTATGCCCGCCATCGGATGGATCATCCTGCTCGCCGCACTGGGCATGATCGTCGGCAGCCTGTTCCTGCTGCGCGATACAGCCCGCCATATGCCCCTGTCCGAGGAAAAGCTGGAGAAGATCCGCAAGCGGAAAGCAGAGCTGGAGGCCAGGGAGAAAGACGAGGACTAGCAGCACAACTTGCCCACAGAATCTGTGGATAACTTTGTTAGCAGAGCAAGGACAGCCCGCCTGAACCCAATAACCACGGGCCCTGGCGAGATGTGCGCGCAAAATGACCGAAGCGTGACGCTGGTGCCCGCCACGAGGGTCCTGGTATTGCCCTGTCCCGGACAGAAAAAAGGGCCCCGCAGGGCCCTGAACGTTTAATTGTCCTTCAGGCCGGGATCTTTGAAAAAGGAGGCCTGAATGACGCCGGGTTGCCCAAGTGGAATGGCGCAAGCGGTCTTTCTGTCTGCGCTTTGACCACCTCATAGACGTGATAAGCCTCCGGTCCGAACGGGTCGAGTGCAGTACCCAGGTGCTGGTAACTGACCGGCACCGGATCCCCCGAGGACACCACAACAAACTGACGCTCCACCACCGGGGTTGCAACGCTCAGGGGCTGCTCTACCCACAGGTAAACGGCTTTCTGCGGGACAATGTATTCACAGCGAACTACCCTGAACCCTTTTCGCAGCCGGAGGACATTGGGCTCCTTGCCACTTTCGAGACGAAATTTGTGGATCGTTTTCATGACACCTTTCTCCTGCCTGGGACACGATGCCATCATCAACCAGCCAAAGATCGCAATAAATATAGCTTTATCTTATTTTCTATTCGGTTTTATCGATGCTTTCATCCAGCTCGGGCCGCTCCCGCAGTAACTCGGCAACGGCTGCGTTATAGCCTCCCCGGGCCCGGGTGACCGCATACAGGGTGTCCCTGACCTCATCGATGCGGGCAATATGAACCACCTCGTACTGCCGGCAAACTTCATCCCGGATAACCGTGGGCGCGGCAAAGTACCCCACACCTTCCCGACCGAAGACCTTGATGAGGGCGCTGTCGTCCACTTCTGCCACCACGTTCACCCGGATATTCTGACTGGCGAACCAGTTCATCAGGGCACTGGTATAGGGTGCATCCAGCGATGTGGCCAGAAACGGCTGGTGATCCAGGCTTTGCGGGAAGTTCGCGGAAAGCCGGTCCGCCAGCTCCGGAGCCGCAAACAGCGACATGGAGGAGTTGGCCAGCCGGTAACTGCGAACCTGTCCAACATCCCCGGACCCTGGCTGCCGATCAGTCAGCACCACATCCAGCTCCCGCTGCCCCAACCGCTTCAACAGCACCTCGGTATCTCCGGTGTGGCAACTCAACCGCACTTCCCGCGGCAGCGCCAATGCAGGCTCGGTCAACCGATAGGCGATCAGCTTATGGATCGACGCGGCAATGCCGACCGACAGTCCTAGCGGACGGTTCTCCGGGGGCTGGCGAAGCACATCCGCCAGTGCCTGGGCGGTCTGAAACATATCATCGGCATAACGAAACACCGTCTGCCCGAAATCGGTTAACTGCAACGACCGGTTGGCACGCCGGAACAGTGCATTGCCCAGGGCAGACTCGAAGGTGGCGAGCTGCCCGCTGAGGGTCTGGGGAGTCAGCTCCAGGCTCTCCGCCGCACGGGCAATTGAGCCCTCGCGGGCGATCACCCAGAAGTAATGGAGATGGCGCAAATTCAGTTTATCCATACCCGACATCACTCCGTTTACACCTGTCGCTACGCCCCGCGCGTCGTCGGCCTGTCCGACCAACACACCACCACTGTTTTTTATCACAAGATGAGCCCTTACCGCCCGACAAAACTGGCGACACCGGCCAGAGCTGTTACCCTTAATGCCGTTGTAGAAATAGCTGTAGCACGGAAATGATCGTTGTAACCAGGGAATAAAAAACAAACGATTCAAGCTAACAGGGAGCACCTCTCATGTTGAAGGGAAAGCTGAAAAGCGTTTCACAACTCACCTTTTTGATCGCTACCACTGCAAGTTTTACTGCGCAGTCGGCGGTCAGCACCGATACCTACATCCTGCGGGAAGCCGTTACCCTGGAGGGCGTACGCAGCCACCAGGCCGCGTTCCAGGCCGCCGCTGATGCGAACGGCGGCACGCGGGAAGCATCGTCACCGGGGTACCAGGCCTCCGTTGCCTATGTCGCCGGGAAAATGCAGGCCGCAGGCTACGAGGTCACCATTCAGCACTTCGACTACCCGTTTTTTGAAGAAAACATTGCCGCCATTCTCGAGCAGATCACACCGACCCCTACCGTCTATGAATACTTCGGCACCGACGGTTTTGCGACGATGACCTACTCCGGCAGCGGAGATGTGACGGCGACCGCCGAGGGCGTTGACCTGCTGCTGCCGCCGCCAGCGGATGCCAACTCCTCCACCAGCGGATGCGAAGCTGCCGATTTCGCCGGGTTCACTGCGGGCAATATTGCGGTGGTCCAGCGGGGATCCTGCTCATTCGCCATCAAGGCACAAAATGCTCTGGATGCCGGCGCAAGCGGCGTCGTCATTTTCAATGAGGGCCAGCCGGGGCGCACCGAGAATTTCCTGGGCACCCTGGGTGGCCCCGGCTTTAACGTACCGGTTGTTGGCGCCTCCTATGCAGTCGGTGCGGAACTGGCGGCCGGCGGTGTTGTCGCCCGAGTTCTGGTGGATGCCAGCTCAGAAATCCGGACGTCCGCTAATGTCATCGCCGATTCCACCGCTGGCCGCGATGACCGGATTGTCGTGGTGGGTGCGCACCTTGATTCGGTGTCGGAAGGCCCCGGCATCCAGGATAACGGCAGTGGCTCGGCAGCGATCCTGGAAACGGCCTTGCAGATGGCGACTCAGCAAATCAGCCCGCGCAACAAGGTGCGCTTCGCCTGGTGGGGTGCCGAAGAGGCGGGGTTACTCGGGGCAGAACACTATGTCGCCAACCTGAGTGCACGGGATATCAAGAACATCGCACTGAACCTGAACTTTGACATGATCGGTTCGCCGAATTTCGTGCGTTTTGTCTACGATGGCGATGGCTCCGACACGCCACTTGCCGGCCCCAACGGTTCCCAGACCATTGAACAGGTCTTCCTGGACTATTTCGAAGAGATGTCCTTACCGGTCGAGCCAACCGCCTTCGACGGCCGTTCCGATTACGGACCGTTTATTGCTGTCGGCATTCCGGCGGGCGGACTGTTCACCGGTGCCGAAGGAATCAAAACCCCGGACGAGGCGGCCCTCTATGGGGGCACGGCGGGCGAGCAGTACGACCCGTGCTACCACCTCGCCTGCGACACCTATGACAACATCAGCCTGGACGCCCTCGACCAGATGTCAGACGCCCTCGCCCATGCGGTGATGACCTTTGCCATGACCACCTCTGCGGTGAATGGAACCGACAGCGGTCAGGGTCTGGGCAAGTTCAAGGACGGCATGGAATACCAGGGGGCAAAACTGGTTAAATGATGCCCGCCTAACGAGCAGGCATACTGCCTTCAATCGGCAGAGTGACCCAAGAGGATCTCGCTACACCACTCTTGGGTCACTCTGCCTTTGTCCTGATACAACGTCGTTGCCTGGAAGCCGACAACCTGTCCACCCCGCCCATGGCGGAAGCGATAAGCGGGCGGGACCTTGGCCGCCGTGCCGGTCACCCCTTCACCATGTGCCCGGCGTATGCCACCACGAATGCGGTTTCCTGAAATACCTTCAGGCCGGTGTCGGCAAAAGGGATGGGCAGCGGGTTAGCGGACAGGGTGGATTTGATCAGCGCGGGCGACAGCAGAGTAACATCCAGGTCGATTCCGGAGATCAGTTGAATCGCCGCCTCAAGCTTGAAGCTGATGGCGCCACCGGCAAATTTGCCCTTGGGCATACGCTCTTTAATCACAACCTTTTCAACGCGGTACTCAGCCATAAGATCTGCAAACGCGGTCTGAAACTGCTGGAGGTCGGCACGAGTATGGTTCTTCCTGAGTGTCAACTTGCGGACCTTGCATTCCGGCAGGCTGAAATGCCCCTGTTCCAACTTCAGCAGACACACAACGGCATCGCTGCCGGTCAGTTCTACACCACAGATAATCATGCAATTTCCTCAGGTGACCCTAACCGCAGCACTTCTTGAATTTAACGCCACTGCCGCAGGGGCAGGGATCATTTCGGGACGGCGCTTTTTCCTGCCGGACGGTAGCGGCTTTGTTCAGGATGACGGTCAGTTCAGCGATCGACTCCACCGCACCCTCGCGGGTGTCCAGCGTGATGTTCGCATGCAGGTTCGCCTCGGTAACCAGCGCTTCAACTTCTTGCCGGCGCGCTTCACTGGTTACCACCAGTGTTAACGGGAACTTCTTGCTACCGCTCTTCTGGCTGGCCTTGGTCTGGTAGCCGCCGTAAGCCGTGTGATGTTGACGCGCATCCTGCCGGCCCTTATAGAAAAATTTATCTGACATGCTGAAACCCTGATGGTTTGAAAAGAGAAAGCAACCGCCTGTGGCGACGCTGGCTGTCGCTGGGGCAGGCGGCGGTCTTTGCGGCGGTCACCTTTTAGCATGCTTGCGGGAATCCCGATAGCGTAAACCGCAGAAATAAACGTATTCCCCTACCCGCTGGAACCACCTGAACCGGCAGGCGCTTCGGGGAGGCATCGTGCCGTCTGCTAACGTATGATAGCGCATCGTAATTGCACGGTTTCCAACCGACCTGTTCCGATGACAACCGAGGAGAACCCCATGATCTGGACTGTTTATCTTTCTGGCGAAATTCATACCGACTGGCGTGAGCAGATTCAGGCCGGGGCCGAAGCTGCCGGATTGCCGGTTGAATTCACCGCGCCAGTCACCGACCACGAAGCCAGCGATGCCGCGGGCGATGTGCTTGGCAAGCCGGAGGTGCCCTTCTGGCGTGACCACCAGTCCTCCAAGGTGAACGGCATTCGTACCAAGACTCTGCTGGAGCAGTGCGACCTGGCGGTGATCCGCTTCGGTGACAAGTACAAGCAATGGAACGCAGCTTTTGATGCGGGCTTTTGTGCCGCAATGGGAACGCCCTACATCACTCTTCACAATGACGACATCGTTCACCCCCTGAAGGAAGTGGACGCGGCCGCCATGGCCTGGGCGCAAACGCCGGAACAAGTCGTTGAGGTGTTGAAGTACGTGACGACCGCGCGCTGAAAACCCGGAGCCGGTCCCCAGGGGGGGCAGATTTGAAATCTGTCCCCCTGATGCCAACCCTGCCCTCCCTGCTGCCAACCATGTCAGCTTTCTGCCACCCCCGGCACCAAGCCCTCCCCCCCATCCATTAAACTTTCATCATCTACCCCATGGAAGGCGGAATCTCTGCGGCTTCTCTTCTAATCTGATCAGGCAACACCCCAATCCCCTCGCAGACGACTGACACCGAAAAGGAGATCGCCATGTCAGAACTGACCTTCTACAGCAACCCCATGTCCCGCGGGCGCATTGTCCGCTGGATGCTGGAAGAACTCGACGTACCCTACCAGCTGGAAATCGTGGAGTTCGGCTCCGCCATGAAGAGCCCGGACTACCTGGCCATCAACCCCATGGGCAAGGTGCCCGCCATCAGACATGGCACCACCGTGGTCACCGAAGTGGCCGCCATCTGCGCCTACCTGGCCGATCAGTTTCCGCAACAGAAGCTCGCGCCACCACCCCAGAGCCCTGAGCGGGGCACCTATTACCGCTGGCTGTTCTTCATGGCGGGCCCATTCGAAATGGCCACCAGCGCGCGGGCCTATGGCTGGCGCATTGACGAGAAAAATGTGCAGGCGGTGGGATGCGGTCACATCGAAGACTCTGCCAACGCCCTGGAGCAGGCCCTGGCCAGGGGGCCCTTTATCTGCGGCGAGCAGTTCACCGCAGCGGACGTGGTGGTCAGCAGCTACCTGGGATGGGAAATGATGCAGAAGAACCTGGATCCCCGCCCGGTCTTCCAGGACTACGTCGAGCGCAGCGGAAGCCGGCCAGCGGCCAGGCGGGCCAACGAGCTGGATAACGCACTGATCAAGCAAACCCCTTAGGGGGCAGGCGGCGGGGGCAGATCAACGCAGCATCAACCTGCCCTCTCCTGCTGAACACTTCACACCGACAAGTGTCGCCGGAACAGCGCCAGGGCGGCAGAAAAGAACACGGCCCCGATGGCAAGCAGCGCCAGCAGCTGGGGCCAGACCACCTCAAGGCCCGCCCCGCGGTACAGAATGGCCTGAGCCATACTCACGAAATGGGTCGTCGGAGCCGCCAGCATGAGGTCCTGCACGATATCAGGCATGCTTTCCCGCGGGGTAATACCACCAGAGAGCAGCTGCAGGGGCAGGATGGTGAGTATCAGCAGCAGACCGAACTGGGGCATGGTACGCGCCACGGTGCCAATCAGGATACCGATGGCGCTGGTGGAAAGCAGGTAAATCAGCGCGCCGAAGAGGAACAATAGAATCGAGCCGGCAACAGGAACCTGCAGCCAGCCCTGTATCACCAGCGTAACCGATACGGAAGCTGCCAGCAGCACGACCAGACCGTTGGCCCAGACCTTCGATGCCATGATTTCAAACGGCCTGAGCGGCATCACCATCAGGTGTTCCACCGTGCCGTGTTCCCGCTCACGGATCAGCGCCGCACCGGTCAGGATAATGCTGATCAGGGTGACCTGGCTGATCAGCTCCATCACCCCGCCAAACCAGCTGCCATCCAGGTTCGGATTGAAGCTGGCACGGGTCACCAGCTGCACCGGCAGGGCGCTCCGGGAGCTGCCCGGCTGCAGAAACTCCGCCACCTCGATCATCGCGAAGCGCTCGATGTAGGAGGTCCCGATAAATGCCTGGCTCATCCGGGTGGCATCTATATTGAGCTGCAGGCTGACCTGCTGCCCCTGCCGTACCTTGCGCTCAAAGCCCTCCGGAATCACCAGGGCAAAGGTATGACTGCCCTTGTCCAGCAGCTCATCGATCTGGTCATAGCCCACCATGTCCGGCGGCAGAAACCAGGGCTGCTGCAGCGAATTGATGATCCGCCCGGACAACACGGTCTGGTCTTCATCCACCACCGCAATCGGCGCGTTGTGCAGTTCCATCGAGCCGGCCGATCCTGCCGTATAGATCATGACCGTGAAGGCCACCAGCACAAAGATCATCAGAACCTTGTCCTGCCACAGGCTGCGCAGTTCCTTGATGCCCAGGTGCCAGATATTGCGTAAAGATACCATCAGCGCCCCTGTTTCCTCAGCAGTGCCACCGCCATCAGCGTCAGTACCGGAATGAATGCTGCCAGTGCAAGAAAGGCACCCTGCATGTCGGCCAGGGTCAGGCCCTTGGTGAACACCCCACGGCTGATCTGCAGGAACCAGGTTGCCGGCCAGAAGGTGCCGATCCAGGCACCGGCGCCACTCAGCGAAGACACTGGCTCGGTCAGGCCGGAGAACTGCACGGTCGGCAGAATACTGAGAATGGCGGTGGCCGCCAGGGCCGCAATTTGGGTAGAGGCAAAAGAGGATATCACCTGCCCCAGCGCAGTCGTGGCGGTCACGAACAACAGGGCGCTCAGGGTGAGGGTAAGCAAACCGCCTTTGAGCGGCACATTGAACACGTATACCGCCAGCAGCACCAGACTGGCAAAACTGACCATGCTGAACGCAATATACGGCAGCTGTTTACCCAACAGGAATTCCAGCCGGGTGACCGGAGTTACGTACAGATTGGTGATGGAACCGAGCTCTTTCTCCCGGACAATACCCAGAGCCATCAGGATGGCCGGTATGAAGATCAGCAGGATCGGGATCACCGCCGGCACCATCGCATCCAGGCTGCGGAAAGCCTGGTTGTAGCGATAGCGATCTTCCAGCGTTACCAGGCTCAGCACGGGCACCTCACCCCAGCTGCGCTGCGCCAGTTCGCTCAGGTAACTGAGGTGCATACCCTGGACGTACCCGAGGATGGTTTCACCCCGGAACGGCATGGCGCCATCGACCCAGACGGCGATTTCGGTATCCCGCCCCCGTTTCAGATCCTTGCCGAAGCCCGACGGAATGGCAATGGCCAGACTCAGCTCACCGGAGCGCATGCGTTGTTCCAGCTCGGCCATCGAGCCCAGCACAGGCCGTTCCACAAAATAGCGGGAACCGGATATCGCGTTGATGTAATCGCGGCTCTGGGGCGTCTGATCCCGGTCGAGCACCGCAAACGACAAATCCTCCACATCCATCGTAATGCCATAACCGAGGATCAGCATCAGCAGCGCCGACCCGATAAAGGCAAACGCCATACGGATCGGGTCCCGCAACAGCTCCCGCGCTTCGCGCCGACCATACGCCAGCAGCCGCCGGACGCTGAAAGGCTGGTGGCGGCCAGGGTGCGCCGCTGACGCCGCCAGCACCAGTCCATCCGCATGGTTTTCCGGCTCCTTGTCGACGGCCTCCAGCGTCTTCATGAAGGCGCCTTCGAGGCTGTCAGTACCGGACTCTGCAACCAGCTGTTCCGGCGTATCACAGGCCAGCACTTCCCCGGCATGCATCAGCGAGATGCGATCACAGCGTTCGCCTTCATTCATGAAATGGGTAGAAATGAAGATGGTTACGCCATCCTGGCGGGACAGCCTCAGCAACAGCTGCCAGAACCGGTTGCGGGCACCGGGATCGACCCCGGAGGTTGGCTCATCGAGAATCAGCAACTCGGGCTCGTGCACCACCGCCACAGCCAGCGAAAGACGTTGGCGCACCCCCAGCGGCAAGCGGCTCGCGCGCTGATCCATGACCTCTTCCAGCCCGAATTCCCGAACCAGGGTGTTAATGCGCCCGGCAATGGTTGCTGCCGGAAGATGGAACAGCCGCGCATGCAAATCCAGGTTCTGCCGCACCGTCAGCTCGCCATACAAGGAGAACGACTGGGACATGTAGCCAACCTTCCTCCGCGTCGCCAGGTCCCGGGCATTCAGGGGCTCACCAAACAGTTGGACCTCGCCCTCGGTGGGCGTCAGCAGGCCAGTGAGCATTTTCATGGTGGTGGTTTTGCCACAACCATTGGAGCCGAGGAACCCGAATATCTCTCCCTTGGGAATGGAGAAACTAACATCCCTGACGGCGGTGAAGTTGCCAAACTTCAGAGTAAGGTTATGGGCCTCGATGGCCGGCGCACCGCTCGCGTACCCGGCGCGCGGTGTTGCCACCGGTGCCACTGCCGGTAATCCATGCTCCTGCCGGCCATCCGGCAACAGCGCAATAAAGGCATCGTCCAGGTTGTCGGTGCCGGTTTGCTGGCGCAGCTCTCGTGGCGAACCGGTCGCCAGTACCTGCCCGTTGTCCATTGCCACCAGCCAGTCGTAACGCTCTGCCTCTTCCATATAGGCCGTCGCCACCAGCACGCTCATGCCCGGCTGCTGACGGCGAATAGTGCCGATCAGATCCCAGAAACGTTTACGTGACAGCGGATCCACCCCGGTTGTGGGCTCATCCAGAATCAGCAGGTCGGGGCTATGAATAAGCGCGCAGCACAGCCCCAGTTTCTGTTTCATGCCGCCGGATAGCTTGCCGGCGGGACGATTGCGGAACGACAGCAGACCAGTGGCTTCCAGCAACCGGTCGATCTGCTGTTGCCGGGACTGGCCACTAAGCCCGAACAGATCGGCGAAAAAGCCGATATTCTCGTCCACGGTAAGACTGTGATAGAGGTTGCCGCCCAGCCCCTGGGGCATATAGGCAATCCGGGGCGCTACCTGGTTACGGAATCGGTGACTGGCCATATCGCCACCCAAGACCTTCAAGCGGCCCTGCTGAAGCTCGCGGGCGCCGGCAATCAATCCCAGCAAAGTGGATTTACCAACGCCGTCGGGGCCGATCAAACCGACCATGCCGCCGGCGGGAACGGCGAGCGTGACCCCAGCCAGCGCCACAGTATCCCCGTAGGTGTGGCTGACTCCCTCCAGCCGGACCACGGTTTCAGTCATTGGGCAGGCTCGCCGTCAGGCTCTCGGGCCACGCCAGGCCTTCATCCAGCCGCACGTAGGCTTCACCGGGAACGCCGGTTTTCACCCGGTCCCGATAGGCCCTGAGCAGATCCGGATCGATACGGATGCGCACCCGGAACATCAGCTTCTCCCGCTCACTGCGGGTTTCCACGGATTTCGGCGTGAACTGGGCTTCCGCAGCGACAAAACTGACTTCCGCCGGCACCACATAGTCCGGCAGGGCGTCCAGCACAATCCGGGCCTCAGACCCCACCCGCACCCGCCCGGCCTGGGCCGTGGGCAGGAAAATGGTCATGTACACATCGGTCACATCCAGTACGGTAGCCACCTTGCCACCGGCCGCCAGCACTTCACCCGGCTCGGCCAGGCGGTAGAGCACCCGGCCACCCACGGGGGTGGCGAGCTGGCTGTCATCGATGCTGGTCTGAATCTGGCGAATACTGGCGCGGGCCGCCTCGATCCCGGCCAAGGCGGAGGCAACTTGCACCCGGGCCGCCTGCAGGGCTGCATCTGCAGTTTCTGCAGCGGTGCGGGCACGGTCCAGCTGCTCCCGGGAAGCATGACCGCGGTCTACCAGGGTTTCCATTCTGGCCAGTTCCGCCCGGGCATAACGGCGCTCACTCTCACGCTGGGCAACCACTGCCTCCGCCAGATGCTGCGACTGTTCCGCCTGGTGCAGGTTTGCCTCGGCGGCGGCCAGCCGGGCTTCTACTTCATCGGTATCCATTACCGCCAGCAACTGACCGGCTTCCACCATGTCACCTTCCTGCGCCGCAAAGGATTCGAGACGGCCCGGAATGCGGGTTGCAATATCCACTTCCGTGGCTTCAATACGACCGTTGCCGGACGCAATATGCCCGGGCAACGACTGCCCGCCAGGCAAAAGATACCATGCCGCCAGCGCGACGACCGCAATAATGACAACAGCCAGAATGAGTTTGAAACCGGGCTTAACGCCTTGATTGGGCATAGTTCATCCTTGAGTACGGGAAGACTCAGTACATGCGCTGAGTATAGGAAGGGAGTGTGACAACCCGGCTGACGGGAATCAAGTTAGCGTCCGAAGTAACCAAGGGGTTACAGAGGCTTCGGCGGCCATTTCAACAAACCGGCCAGCGCTGCATCCTCAGAAAAACACGTTACAGATCCAGTTTGACAAAAGTTTACCTGATTAGTTGTTGAACAACGAAAATGCTATTGAGTGACAGCAATTTTGCCGCCAACATAGCGCCCGATGTCGTGATATACGGTTTTTTATAGCCACAAAGCACCGGATTTCACGATCCCCCTTCCACATGCTTTCGTTGTTCACCACGGTAATGCTGCAGAATCCCAAAGATCTCAGGCTCCAGGCGTGCCTTATTATCCTGTTCGTGTGCAGCCTGCTGACCGGCTTACTCGTTGCCGTGGCCGAGGTGTTCCCCGGAACCTTGCTACCGGAACATCTCGGGCTCTCGCGGGAAGGGGCCCGCATGGCTTTCCTGGCCGCGAGTACAGTAACCGCGGTGGTAGCGAGCTATGTGCTGATCATGGGGCGCAGCTTGCTAAGCCTTCACAGGATCCAGGCGCAAGAGTTGAGCACTGCGGAACAGCGCTTTCGCTCGCTGTTCTCCCAGTCTCCGGATGCCGTTTTCGGCTTTGACAAGGATGGCTACTACACATCGCTCAACCCGGTGGCACAAGCCATCGTCGGGCTTGGCGAATCGGACCTTGGCGTTACCCATTACCGGGATGTCCTGACCGATGAGGCAATGGATGAAGCCGGCTTTGCCCGCTTTGACAAGGGCTTCCGTAACGCCGCGGCAGGTCGCACACAGACTTTCGAGGTAGGGTTTGTCAACCAACACGGCGAGCGACGGGATTACGAATGCGCCTTCTTGCCCATCGTCGTGGACGCCGGGGTGGAGGGGGTGTTCGCCATCGTCAAAGATGTCACCAAGCGGCTGCAAGCCCAGGAAAACCAGCGGATCCTGCAGCGCAGCCTGGAGTCCAGCGATAACGCTGTGGTCGTGGTGGATATCCGCTCGACAAACCTGCCGGTGGTCTTTGTGAACCCTGCATTCTCTCAAATGACCGGATACCACGAGAGCGAGGTTATTGGCGCTCCCGTGAAGCTGCTGACCGGGCCGGAAACCGATGCCGAAGATCTCGCCCGGATCAGACAAGCCGCCAAAGCCGGCCAACCGGTCAGCCTGACGCTGAAAAGCTATCGCCGGGACGGTACGCCGTTCTGGAATCAGGTCTCACTGGCCCCGGTGCGTGATGAACAGCAGCAGGTGACCCACGTCGCGGCGATTATGAACGATATTTCCGAGAAGAAAGAGCAGGAAAGACGTCTCGCCTACCAGGCCACCCACGATGTACTGACCGGCCTGGCCAACCGCGCCCTGTTCGAGGACCGTCTGGCGCACGATTTCGCGCTGGCAAAACGCCACCAGCAGCAACTTGCCGTGCTCTTTATTGATCTGGACGAATTCAAGCCCATCAACGACACCCTTGGCCACAAAATCGGTGATGAGCTGCTGATCAGCGTGGCGCAGCGTCTCACTGCCGCGATACGCCCCACGGACACCCTGGCACGGCTGGGGGGAGACGAGTTCGTCCTGCTATTACCGGACCTGGGCTCATCCCATGAAGCCGAGGAAGTCGCCGAACGCATTCTCGGGGAGCTATCCCAGCCCCACCTGCTTGGCGGACATGAACTCTATATCTCGGCAAGCATCGGTATCAGTACCCTGTGTAAAGACCTTGAGCGTCCCGAAAAGCTGTTGCAGCAAGCTGACATGGCCATGTACAAGGCCAAAAAGCAGGGCCGTGATACCTATGAAATTTACTCCCGTGACCTGGATAAGAAGCTTGCCCGGCGGGTGAACCTGAGAAACGAGCTCCAGGAGGCGATGACCTCCGGCCAGCTGAACCTGCACTACCAGCCACTGGTTGACCGGTCCGGCAGCTTCTGTGGCCTGGAAGCCCTGGTACGCTGGAACCATCCCCGGAAAGGCCTCATTGCACCGGCCGAATTTATTCCGGTTGCGGAAGAAACCGGGCAGATCGTGCACCTTGGCAAGTGGGTCACCCGCCAGGCCTGCCGGGACGCCCAGAAACTTGTCGCGCGGGGTATGCTCGCGGGCCGCATGGCCGTGAACCTCTCGCCGCTGCAATTTCATCGCCCCGGGTTTCTGTCCACCTTGCGGAGTATTCTGGAAGAGACCGGATTGCCCGCCCGGTACCTTGAACTGGAGCTGACCGAAAGCATTCTGATGAAGGACAGTGACGGGGCCATCGGCATTCTCAATGCCCTGAACGACATGGGCATTGCCGCCGCCATCGATGATTTTGGCACCGGGTTTTCAAGCTTCAGTTACCTGCGGCATCTCCCCGTCGACAAGATCAAGATTGACCGCAGTTTTGTAAGTAACGTGGTGACCAACGACAAGGACGCCGCCGTTTGCAAAGGCGTGATCACCCTCGCCCGGGAAATGGACCTGACAGTAGTTGCCGAGGGGATCGAGAACGCCGATCAGTTCGAATACCTGAGAGATTACGGCTGTGAGGTATTCCAGGGCTACCACTTTGCCAGGCCCATGCCGATTGGGCAGCTGCTTGAATGGGTTGAAAAAACGGCGGGCGACAGATCGGGCAAGTAACCTCAAGACCGGTCAGGGTTGCCCATCGCCTTTGACACCCAGGCGGTCCAGATACAGGTGAAGCTCCTGCTCGCTGATGTTCACGTACTCCAGTACCCGCCCGTACAACATTACCGTGGGAACGTTGCGGCCCTTGAGCTCCCGCTGGGTTTCATTCAACACATACAGGATGATCCGTTCGGTGCGGGTAAGGCCATCCCGCACATCGGGAATGACCTCCAGCAGTGCGTCCAGTTCATCTTCTCGCATACGGTTACCTCATCAACGTTAATCAACACAGCGGCTGCTGGACCGGCACGGGTGTTATGCTTGGCTTATTCAGCAACCGGCTGAAACACCGGACACCGTGCTGATTACCGGCATGAAACCATAACCCGCCCGCAGGCTCCATGCCTGCGCCCCGTTATCGAGTGGTGTGACTGTGAGAAAACTGCTCCTGATCTGTAGCCTCGCCCTGCTCCTGGCGGCAACGTTCAGTCTGCTTGCCCGGCCGGTGCCTATCGAGCAGAAGCTGATACAGATCCACGCCGGCGACGTGCTGGACGGTTTTACCGGCATTGAGGAGCAACCGGTCGAGGTGCAGGCGGTGCTGCTCGATCTTGCCGATGACCCGTTGCTGCTGGTGAAGGCCCAGGCCGCCTTCCTGCGCTACCCTGACATGGCCCGCACCCTGTTCCCGCTGTATGGCGCGGAACCGGAATTCCAGGACATCCTGGGACGTTATGGCGAGAACATCCTGCCCCCGATCCAGCATTTTGTGCGCCAGCCGATTGGCTCCATCGAACTGATGAATGCCGCCGCCCGGCGCTACGAAGCCATCCGGCAATACTTTAATGACGCGCCGGATGACCGCCCTGAGAACCCTGGCGAGGGCACCGCCAGCAACAGCCAGCCGGACAACCCGGCATCTGAGCCCCGCGCCAAACTGTCGCCTGAGGAGCGCGGCTGGTACGCCGTCAATTTTATCGCCAGTGAAGGCCACGACTTCCTCGGCCAGTTCATGGTCGACGCCGAGGGTAACACCCAGTGGGTCAGCACCGAGCGGGTGCTGGAAGGGCTGAACCGGTTTTTCGCCAGCGGCATTCGCACGCTGGAAATGAACTACCGCTCAGGGGAAGAGATTACCGCCGGTGATGTCGGCTGGGCTTCAGTCGATGTACTGGTGTTTGCCAGTGCCGTGAAGGTGCTGCGCCTTGGACGAGCGGCGGCAGTCACCACCAAAGGTGCCAGCCGGGGCACCCGTTCTGCTGCCCTGGCCGCCCGCGTCACCCGGAGCGGACGGATGGTGCTGAGCAGCGCACGCTACGCCAAATGGCCGGTAGTTATCGGTGCCGGCTACCTCGTCATTGCCCACCCCAGCATCATCAACGACCTGCTCGCCGGTGTTGCGGACGTCCTTGGCTACCCCACGGTGGCCGTTCAGTTTGCCGGCTGGTTGCTGCTGCTGATTCCCGCCCTCTACCTCGGCAGCTGGCTGCTGTGGCTGGTGGCTCCGCTGCTAATCGGGCTGTTGCGGGCCACCCAGTTCCTGATCGGTAAACTCAGTGGCCGCCGGGGGGCGGCGACCTAGAGTAAGTCTGGTGCAACTCAAAATCCTGTTCCGCCAGCATCGACGCCATATTGATGATGGAGCGGGCCATACCACGAACCAGATTGAGGAGCATCAGGCCAAAGGCGTCCGGCTCCTGTTGATGCAGGTTGAGAAAGTGACCACAACTGATTTCAAGAACCACAGAATCTTCGTCGGCCCGGGTGGTGGCAGGGCGGTTCGAAAGCGCGATCATCGGAACAAACCCCATATCGTCACCCGGTTCATGGCAACGGGCCAGGGTCCAGCCGCCGTCTCGTCGAGGCATCCAGGTACCGACTTTGCCGGCAAGCACGATGTAGAAGGCATCGCTGCGATCGCCCACCGCATACAGGCTGTCCCCTGCATCGAGACTGATTACCCGCCCTTCCTGCAACAGGCGCAGGATCACCTCGTCCGGTAACGCACCGAGGCTCGAAAGGTCACGAAAATAGGCGGGGCCCTGCTGGTGCCAATAGTCCAGGGCATCGATATCGCGCATACGACTGTCACCTGGTTGTTTTCGGTGATTCCAGTATAACGCCATCGGTGGCGGCTGTTTCAAGCGAGTTGCAACCACCAGGGCGCAGTCTAACGGGCGGGAATAAACACCCCGAACCCCATCTCCCGCCCCAGCCCGGGCGATAGCTGCTCATCCTCCACCGCCAGTTTGCCGTTGATCAGTACCGTCTTCACAATGCCCGGGTTGCGGTTCACCAGCCGTTGCAGGTCAAAGTTCTCCATATCTGCCCAGCAAACCGCCTCCAGATCCTGATCAAAGCCGGACGGATCCAGGATCACCACATCCGCCCGATCCCCTTCCCGGATTCTGCCGGCATCGACACCGAACCAGTCGGCCTGGTCGCCGGTCAGGCGGTGAACGGCCTGTTCCATAGTCATTACCGGGTCGCCGTCTGCGATGGACTCTTGCACCAGTTTCAGCATGCGCAGGGGCAGGTTGTAGAACGCCATATTACGGATGTGGGCGCCGGCATCGCTGAAGGTAATCAGCGCGCGAGGGTCTTTTACCATCCGTTTCAGCACCGGCTTGCGGTGATTGCCCACCGTGGTGTACCAGCGGATCTGTTTGCCGAACTCCACCACCAGGTCCAGAAACAGATCCACCACGTGGACACCGCGGGCCCGTGCCACTTCTTCAAAATTCTTGCCAATCAGCGAGGTGTCCGGGCAATCGATGATCATGGCGTCGCCGAAGTCCCGCTGCCACACCCGCGGGCTCAGCTTCTCGCCGTAAAACTTGCGGAAATCCCGGCGGTACGCCTCGTCCCTGAGCAGCTGGTTGCGCTCAACGGCATCCCTCAGATCCAGCGCCATTTCCCCTGCCCCGAACTCTTCAAAAAACACCACATCAATGCCATCGGCGTACACCGTGAAGGGGGTGGGCAACACCTGCCAACGAAAATCGCCGCGCAGTGCATTGGTTACCTTCGAGGTGAGCCGGGTGAGATTGGTGAGGTAGGCACTGCCCTTGAGGTCCATCTGGCTGATCAGCGTGGTTTTCAATGGCCGACGCAGCCAGCCCAGGCACTCCCGCACGTACTGCAGAATCTGCAACGGCGTCGCGGCATTGGGTGCCCCCTGATGCACCCGGCCATAGCGGCGTACCAACCGGTTCAGCCGGGCAACCTCCTTCCAGCGGGCGTAGGTGCTCGGCAGGCTCTTGGACCATTCCCGGTCGCCGTCCACCTTGTCCCATTTAAGGCACATGGTGGACAGCCCCAGGAACCCCTCATCGAGGGCTTCCTCAAGCAACCGTTCCATGGCCTGCAATTCTTCCTCACTTGGCTGAACTGCCAGGTCCGTCGCCCGACTCAGGCCCATCACACCCACCCGCAGATCACTGTGCCCCAGAAAACTGATGACATTGGGGCCCAGCGGCACCTGCCGGATGTGTGCCACCCATTGCCGCGGCGTAGACCAGGTTTTGTGGGTCTGCAGAATGGGCAGCACCCGCTCCCGCGGCACCGTCTCCACCCGGGTGAAAATATCCGAGGCATCCTCATCCCTGCTGCAGATCATACTGAGGGAGCAACTGCCCACCAGTACCGTGGTCACCCCGTGACGGACCGACTCCGACAGGCTGGGACTGACCAGCAACTCGGCATCGTAGTGGGTGTGGGTATCCAGAAACCCCGGCGTAACCCAGCAGCCACTGGCATCGATCACCCGATCCGCTTCATAATGAGGAATCGGCTCGGCACAGACCTTCGCAATGCGACCATCCCTGATGGCCAGGTTACAGATGAAAGACGGCGCCCCGGTGCCGTCAAAATAACGCCCGCCTTCGATGAGAAAGTCATACTGAGCCATTGCGGTGCCCCTTTGGCAATCTTGTTCTTGTTGGTGGTAAGGATCTTCTGGCAGCGCTTTGAGGATAGACGAACACCGCCTGAACCGTGCGGCAAAAGAGGCCTTACAGAATCAGCGCCACGCCGCCCGCCATGGCCGCAAACAGAATCGACAGCCCGACCAGGGTTTTCCAGGGAAACGGCGGCGCAGGCGGTTCGACGGCCAGTTGGTCTTCCAGGTAATTCCTCAGCAAGCGGGTATTACGGGTATTGGCCTTATAGATGGCATCGAAGGCATCCCCCACCACCGGCAGCATCCCGCCCAGAAAATCGATCCCCATATTGCGCAACATACGCAACTTTACCGCCCGGCTGACGCCCGCGCGCTGCGCCTCGATGAGAACATAGCTGGATAATACCAGGCCGGCAAAATCCCCTATGACCGGGACCAGCCCTATGATCGCCTCCGCGCCGATGCTCAGCCGGGTAAAGGGAATGCCAATACTGCTGTCAGTGAAACGACTGAACTTTTCCAGCCGACTCAGCGTTGCGCGTTGCCGCGCTTCGATAGGGTGTTTTGCCATGATAACTCCAGGGTAACAGGGCTCCGGCGTGCCCGTAATGATGAAACCCGGGCAACAACCTGGTCAGGACCGGCAATCCTGGTTGTTTTTTGAGCGATTCTTTCTTGGTATTCCCTGCTGACTGCTATAGTGACACTAAACGTTTACATGAATTAACAATTCCGCAGGCACCACCTCACAGGAAATATCGGGAACAAGGGAGTTTATTCATGAAGCCGCACAAACGCTACACACGCCTCCTGATCCTGCTCGGATTGACCGCCTCACTCATTGGCTGTGCCGGCCCCGGGCCACGACCGGACAGCCAGCTGCAGTGGGCAGAAACGTCCATTCAGCAAGCCGAAGCGACCGATGCCAGGAGATTCGAGCCGGTTTTACTGAATCAGGCCCAGAACAAACTGGCCGATGCCCGTAAGTTGATCGACCGGGAGGAATACCGGCAAGCCGAAAGATTACTGGAGCAGGCCGCCGTTGATGCCCAGCTGGCAGGCGCCCGCGCCGAAACCGAGAAAGCCCGGCAGGCGGTGGCCGAGATCAACAGCAGCATCGAAAACCTCCGCAATCAAATGGAATCGAACCCACAGTAAGCCCGGAGCAAGGAGACTGATATGAAAATCCATACCCTGTCTACAATCCTGGCAGCCGGGCTACCCCTACTGATGGTTGGCTGTGCCAGCGCCCCCGAACAGAATGCCCGGGTCGAAGAAGCCCGCCTGGCCTATAACACCATCGCGGAAGATCCGTATGTGGCGCGCAGCGCCGCGACCCAGCTTCGCAGCGCCAAGACGCAACTGGACCGGGCGGACGCCCTGCTGGAAGACGACGCTGACATCGGCCAGGTGGAACACGTGGCCTACCTTGCCAACCGCCACGCACAGATTGCTGAACAGCAGGGATTGCGCGCGAAACTGCAGGAAGACATCAGTTCTGCCGAGGCACGGCGCCAGCAAGTCATGCTGGAGATGAGTAAAAGCGAGGCCGAAGCACTGCGGGCGCAGATGGAGGCTCTGCAGGCCGAGAAAACCGAGCGCGGCATGGTGCTGACTCTCGGTGATGTGCTGTTCGATCTCAACAAGGCGGACCTGAAGCCTGCCGGTGTGCGCACTGTTCGGCGGCTTTCAGACTTCATGTTGCAGTATGGTAACCGCCGGGTGCGGGTTGAGGGCTACACCGACAGCACCGGTGCCGAATCCTACAACCAGGATCTGTCCGAGCGACGGGCAATGGCCGTACGGGATGCCCTGACGGCGGAAGGCATTGCCCGCAGCCGGATAGAAGTCATGGGTTACGGTGAGGCGTATCCGGTTGCGACCAATGAAACCAGCGCCGGACGGCAACAGAACCGGCGGGTCGAAATTGTCATCTCGGATGAGGACGGCATGATCCAGAGCCGTTGAGCCGGGGCGGAAAGGGCCCCGCACCACCCTCCAGCCGACGGATTATCGGGTTTTCGGGGCCTACTGCGCGGCGTCGACCCCGATCCCGACTACGCCGGTGTGGAATAGTCAGCCTTGCTGCATGTCATGAATCATTGCCGCGGTGAGGGGGTTGCCGCCGATACCCCACTGGCCTTCGGCGACCTCTTCGATTTTGACCCAGGTGACCGGGCGCATCGCCTCGCCTTCTATTGCAACCATCGTGTCGGTCAACTTGCTGATCATCTGCGCTTTTTGTTCCTTGCTGAACACGTTCTCAATCAGATTTACGGTGATGAGTGGCATGGTGCATTTCTCCGCTGTATCGTTTGGTTGGGATTATCAGAGCCGCATCGGTCTGATGGGTTTATCCTAGGCAAACGACAACCGGCGAAATACTTCCCGGTCCGTAGTAACCAACTACGCTTTCTGTAGCTCCCAACTACAATGAAAGAAGTGAGTCACTGCGAGGGGAACATGGAATACGGAGAGTTCTGCCCTGTCTCCAAAGCCTTGGAACTGCTGGGGGAGAAGTGGACCTTTCTCGTTCTCCGCGAGCTCCACATGGGCGCCACCCGCTTCAATGAGTTGCAGCGCGGGCTCCCCCTCATTTCGCCTTCCATTCTCACCAAGCGCCTGAATGAACTGGCCGATGCCGAGCTCATCCTGCGCAAGAAAATACCCGGCCAGCGCGGCTCCGAGTATTACCTTACCCAGGCCGGCAAGGAAACACTTCCGCTGATCAGGGCGCTCGGCGAATGGGGTATGCGGTGGGCTCGTGGCGATCTGAGGGAAACCCACATCGACGTAGGGCTATTGATGCTTTATCTGCAGCGCAGCATCAAAACCGAATGCCTGCCGGGGAACCAGTCAGTGATCAAGTTCGAGTTCACCGACCTGCCAAAGCTGAACAACT
Source organism: Marinobacter profundi (assembly GCF_002744715.1). Taxonomy (GTDB): domain Bacteria; phylum Pseudomonadota; class Gammaproteobacteria; order Pseudomonadales; family Oleiphilaceae; genus Marinobacter; species Marinobacter profundi. Next base: position 393,501 of record NZ_KZ319369.1, on the reverse strand, counting down.
GGTGGCTGCTGGTGCACGGCTGCACTGTGGATATCTGCCTCGAAAACCCCGGGAAGGACGTCGATGTCTACTTCACCACCGACTTGAGAACCATGGTGGCTTGCTGGATGGGAGACAAAACCTACAGGGCGGCCGTTGCTGACAGGAGCATGACCCTGGTCGGGCCATCCGCCCTCACCCGTAACATCCAGAACTGGCTTTCAGACAGCGTGTTTGCAGGCATTCCCTCCGCGCGGGAGATTTGAACAACTGCTATTCAGACTCCCCGCCAATTTCCCGAAACGCCTGCACCAGAGACTCCGGCTCCTGCGCCCCGGAGATCAGGTACCTGTCGTTGATCACAAACGCCGGGACCGACGAAATACCGGCCTGCTGATACCTGGCCTCATCCTCGCGCACTGTCCGGGCGTACTGGCCTGTCTCCAGCACGGCGCGGGCGCTTTCAGGCTCCAGACCGGCCGCTTCAACGCACCTGAGCAGCACCTCTGGCTCCGAGACAGCTTCCGCCCGGCCAAAATAGGCCTCGAACAACGCTTGTTTCATTGCAGTCGACTGACCCTGTTCGTCGGCCCACTTGACCAGGCGATGGGCATCAAAGGTATTGCAGGTAAATCGTTCCTGCATTTTCTCGAAGTTGAGGCCCAGCTCCGTTGCGATCCCCATCATCTGAGTCTGGTTGGCGCGCATCTCCGACTCGCTGCGCCCGTACTTTCGGGCCAGCGCCGGCAGGATCGGCTCACCTTCGCCGCGGTGGTCCGGATTCAGCTCGAACGCATGCCACTTAACGGTGAACTCGAATTCGGGCGCCAGCTGTTCCATGGCCCGCTCCAGGCGGGCATAGCCAATAGCGCACCAGGGGCAGGCGATGTCGGAAACGATGTCGATGTGAATCTTGTTCATGATGGCTCCTGAATAATCAAACAGTCCCGGCTGTACTGTCCTGGCGTTTTGCCTGGAAGGTACCTAGAAGCCCGAACCCGACAACCCCTCTTGCAGGTCCCGCTTCAGCTCTTCCGGCGCGGTAATCCAGACCTCACTTTCTGCGCCGGGAAAGACACCAACCTCAAGCCCGTCCCGGGTTAACCCCGGCACCCACTTATTGAAAAAGTCCGGCAGCGAGATCGCTTTCGGAGCAAGCTCATCCGTTCCCTTCGCATACTCAATGGCGAATTGCTCGCCCGGCCAGACCGGTAAATACGCCACACGGTCCTCGTCCGAGACGATCTTCAGAAAGCGATTGTCGGCATTGACCAGTATCCATACCTCACGTTCCTCAATCACCGCGTCGAGAAAGTAGTCGTACCGTTCCTCACCATCCATAGCCAGGGCGTGCATTGACGGGTTATCACTCATGATGGCTCCACAGAACTGTTAGGTAGTAACGGGGAGTCTACCGGAAACCTGGCGAATGAACCTCAGCAAGATTGGTGCCGCCCCCTGAAACCGGGACACCTGTTTGCCCTTAGCCAGTAGCCGGCTCCCCACCCTACAGCTTCCGACGTTCATCCGATCCCTTCAATGCCGTTACAGCATACCCGTCATGCCATCCGAACCATGATGTCGCGGCATACAACCCATACACCATTGCAATTGGTTGATCGTTACCTCCGCTGCTAGGTTTTTCAAAGGAAGCTGCCAAGCTTTTCCTTATGGTTCGCAGGAGAAAACAATAATGAAAGCGAAAACCGTACTTACGTCTTTAGCACTGAGCTCTGTTCTTTCGGTAGTTACCCTTGCCCATGCAAGCACGGAAATCACCTTCCGATATGCTGAGGCGACCCCCAATCGGGGAGCACGAGCGCAAGCAATGCAATATTTTGCCGATCAGCTGAATGAGAAATCAGGCGGCGGCTTGAACATCGAGTTCCATTGGGGCGGATCATTGCTTAAAGCCAGTGCCATTCTTGGTGGCGTCTCGGCAGGCACTACAGAGCTGGGTACTACTTGGGCTGCTTATTCCCCCCAGGAAATGCGAGCCTTGAGTGTCGGCGACATCCCTGTTCCAGAAGCAGACCCTTGGGTGGGTATGCGTGCCATGTACGACCTCATGACCACCAACAAAGATCTCCAACGAGCATTCGACGCGAACGATGTCGTCTACATCACCAACTTCACAACCAGCCAGATGCAGTTGGAGTGTGCCGGTGATGTGAGGATCCGCAGCCTTGACGACCTGAACGGTAAGAAAGTACGAGCTTCGGCGATTTACGGAAAGATCCTGAATGAAGTCGGCGCAAATCTGGTGAACTTCACATATAGCGAAATCTACCAAGCTCTCGATAGCGGCCTAATCGACTGCAGTGGAGGCTATCTCTATGCCATGCGAGCCTTCAAAACAGCCGAGGTATCCACCAGTGTAGCTTTAGTGAACTGGGGCCAGATCGCCGGCATGGGGATGGTAATGAACAAATGGGTCTGGGACGACCTTTCGGACGATCAGAAGCGCCTGTTTCGTCAGATTGGCTCAGATATGGTGAATTACTATGCCGAGCACTTGATCAAGGAAAACGAAGACGTGCTCAGTAAGCTGCCTACAGGAGAAATTGGCAACAGCATTGAAGTCATCAGATGGACCGAGGAAGAGCGAAAGAAGCTGTTCGAGCATTCTGAAAAATACGTTCGGGCCTGGATTAAAGACATGAATGAAGCGGGTTTTGATGGCCAGGCAATCTGGGACGAGTACAACGTTTTGCTCAAGAAATACCAGACCGAGCTAAATGAAAAGGGCTACCCCTGGCAACGGACCTGAACGGCCGGCTCTGCAATTTGCTAGCGCCCCCTTCGCCGCCGGTTACATGCTGCACCGACGGCGAGCGCGGCCAACCAATTGAAAACCAGATACGGAGACCTCCTCATGCCATCCCGGGCCAACCTTGTCCACGACAGTGAAACCATTCCACAGCTATACCTGCGGGCCTTGCGCCAGAACCCCAACCAGATCGCCGTACATTCAGATGATCAGAGCATCACCTACCATCAATTGGAGTGTCTGAGCTGGCAAATGGTTCGCGCGCTGCAACAACAGGGCCTGAAAGCGGAAGATACCGTTGCCCTGCTGACCAGCAATCGCCAGGAAGCACTGATTGTCCTCATCGCAGTCCAGCTGCTGGGGCTGAAATACCTGTCGTTACACCCAATGGCGTCGCCGGAGGACCATACGTTCATACTGGCTGACGCCTCAGCAAATGCCCTGATCATTGATGACCGCAACTATGGAGACAGGGTTCCACTCCTGCATAATGCGGTACCCCGGATTATGGAGATTGATGGTTCCTCCTCCCGGCCAGGGCTGATCAAACAGGCTGCGACATTGGACAACACCCCTATGTCGCCCCCTGACGATCCCTGCGCCATTTACAAGCTCGCGTACACTGGCGGCACCACAGGCCGTTCCAAGGGCATTATTCATACCCATCGAACAACGACCACCATGGTCATGCAAATGCTCGCCACCTATGAATGGCCAGAGTGCCCCAGGTATCTGGTGACAACCCCGATCTCCCATGCTGCAGGCTCATTGCTGTTACCCGCTTTGCTCAAAGGCGGCACCGTCTACCTGATGGACAAATACAGCCCCGAAGCCTTCCTGAATGCAGTCGAGCGACACCGCATTAACTTCTCCTTCCTGGTTCCAACCCAGATTTACGGGCTGCTGGACTACCCGGAACTCAGCACTTTTGACCATTCATCATTGGCATTGGTCTTGTATGGAGCCTCCCCCATCGCGCCAAGCCGGTTATGGCAGGTCCTGCAGACATTTGGCCAGGTTTTTGGCCAGCTGTACGGGCAGGCCGAAGCCCCAATGACCATCAGTTATCTTCCCCAAAAGGATCACCTCGTAGATCAACCGGAGCGGTTACGCTCTTGTGGAAAAGTCATTGTAGGTAATCAGGTGGAGCTACTGGGTGCCGACCTCAGGCCCGTTAAAACCGGGGAAATCGGTGAACTGTGCGTGCGCAGTCCTCTTGTCATGGAGGGGTATCTGAATCGTCCCGAAGAAAACGACAAGGTGTTTGCAGGCGGATGGTTGCACACCGGCGACATGGCGAGAATGGATTCCGATGGGTACCTGTACCTGGTGGATCGCAACAAAGACATGATCATCAGCGGCGGCTTCAATGTGTATCCCAGCGAGGTTGAGAACTGCCTGGCCCAGCACCCCAACGTGGCATCTTCTGCTGTGATCGGTATTCCTCACGAAAAATGGGGCGAGCAGGTAACCGCTGTTGTCGTGCCAAGACAAGGCAGTAGCTGCAGCGAACAGGACATTATCACCTACGTCACCCAACACAAAGGCGTTGTCAATTCGCCCAAGAAAGTGATCTTTGTGGACGAACTGCCCCTGACAGCCATCGGAAAAGTCGACAAGAAAGCCCTCCGGGCACAACACTGGTCCGGCCAGAGTCGGCAGATAAGCTAAAACTCTATCAGGTACCCAGGCCGGGAGACTTTCGCCAACCTTCCCCGCTCATATTGTGACCGCGGCAATGCTCAAGCCACCTGCCTCTGACCAAGTCATACGGCGGTATCGATCACCGCGGCGACCTCGCGGCGGGGTGCCGGGGCAATCTCGCTTGCCGGATACCCTATTCGCAGAAAGATCTGCGGGAATCCAACGCCAATGAGGTTTCGCAGCTTGGACCGCAACGGCGCCACCTGCACCGGCTGATTGAGATAGGAGGCCTGCAAGCCGTGCTTGCACGCCGTCAGCAGGACGCGCTGCAGCGCCTGTCCGGCTGCCAGCCAAGTGGCTGGATCGTCGTGCTCCGTCCCGAGCACGAGCAGCAGAGGTGATGCCTCTGCGAGGTCGCTATCCTTCGCACCAACACTGCCTCCCAAGTCGAAAGCACGAACCACTGCCCGCACCACTGGTCCCATCAACGCTGATACAGTCAAGCCGTCACCACGGCGAGGCGGGTGCATCCAGGCTGCAAGTTCATGCCGCCAGCTTACATCGGTCCATTGCGCGGCATCGCCTTCGGCGACCAGGCTCGCCGCTTGCTGCCGTGCCTCCGGGGTAACCAGCGGTAGCAGCCACGTGCTTTCAGACCTCGCCGCGTCGATCATTTCAGCTAGAACAGCTGCATCAACCTCACGTGGCGCAAAGCGCTTGCGATAGGTTCGCCGCATCGGGATGAACCGGGCAAGCGAGGCATCCACGCCGGCATCCTCCGGCCCACCGGTAAAAGCTACCCGGGCCAACCAATCCGGTTCATGCGGAGCTGGCAGCAGCTGAACCTGTGCGAGAAGGCCGATGCCGGCCGCGCCGACGCACAGGTTGAACAACGCACAGCCACAGCTTATTGTCAGCTCACGATCCGCCGGATCGTTGACGGGCAAGGCTCGCGTTCGGTCGGCGTACAGGTCGATGGTGGAGGTCGAGATGCGGAAGCGCCACGGCTGGGTGTTATGACTGGATGGCGCCAGCACTGCCTGATGGATCAGCGTCACTGCTTGCTCGTGCCACGGACCTGTGTTCATACTCACCTCATGGATCTCGGGTATTTGCCCCTTATAGGGTACTCACCGTTGGAATGAAACTAACCGCAAACCTCACAGGGAGAAAACAATGGGAAGCTCAAAACTGATCGGTGTCATTCTGCTGGTGGTGGGGCTTGCCCTACTCTATTTCGGCTACCAATCAACACAGTCCGTGGGCAACCAGGTGATCGAGACGGTCACCGGCCGCTTTACGGATGAGACCATGTGGTATCTGATAGGTGGCGCTGCGGCCTCAGCGGCGGGTGCTTTCCTCCTGTTTTTCAGGAAGTAGTTCGACCGTTACTGCCGCCATGGTCCGGGCGCGAGCGGTTTATCGCGAATCACCGCGGTGCAGGGGCTGCCACTAACCCGCCAACGCAGCCCGTACCTTCTTGCTGAGATGGCCCATGTCGACCCGCCCCAGTACCTGGGGGCGCAACTCGTTCATGACACGCCCCATGTCCTGCATGCCCTGGGCACCAGTTGCACTGATCGCCATCCGGATCAGGCTGTCCAGGTCGTCTTCGCTCAGGGCAGCGGGCATGAACTCTTCGATAATCGCCATCTCCGCCCGCTCCTTGTCGCCCAGCTCGCCGCGGCCGGCCTCATCGTATTGACTGGCAGCGTCGCGGCGTTGTTTGAGCATTTTATCCAACACCTTAAGAACGTCTTCGTCACTCAGCTCTCGGCGCTCATCGATCTCGATCTGTTTGATAGCCGCCTGAGCCATACGCAGGGTAACAAGCCGGATTTTATCCTTGTTTCGCATCGCGTCTTTCACCGCGCTGCCCAGTTGGTCCTTGAGTGATGATTCCGACATTGTCGAGCTCCTGATCTATCGGTTAAGAGGACGGCCTTCGCCGTAAGCGAAGGTGTAGATGTAACGGAAATCCGGCCCCGCTTCAATTGTGAATAATGCGAGAGCGAGGTAAGTCTGGTCTGTTAAAATCCATTCCGGACTTTTCCACCATAACACCATCCGTCACAACAGCAGGCCCCCGGCATGAAACTCAATCCGTTTAACACCCGCATCGGTCTGGCGCTTGGGGGCGGTGCCGCCAAGGGTATTGCTCACATTGGCGTTTTGAAAGCCTTCGAGGAAGAGCAAATCCGGATTCATTGCATTTCGGGTACCAGCGTAGGGGCACTGGTCGCCAGCTACCACGCCTTCGGCCGCCCGGCAGAATCCATACTGTCCATTTGCTCCACGCTGAATCTGTCGAAGATTATTAACTTCACCCTGGAGCGGGGTGGCCTTTTCAGTACCAATGCCATTCGGGAGATGATCCATCGGGATCTGGGGGATTGCCGGATCGAAGACGCCCTCATTCCCCTGGCCATTTGCGCAACGGATATCGAAACCGGCGAGCAGCTGATCTTCCGGGAAGGCAATCTGGCGGATGCCGTCTGCGCGTCCATGGCGGTGCCCGGCCTGTTTGTACCGGTGGAGATAGGTGACCGGACCTTGGTCGACGGCGGGCTGGTGGAAAATGTCCCGATTTCGCCGTTGGCGAAAATGGGCGCGGGTATTACGGTGGCCATTGATTTGAGCCATGTCAGCCGCTACCCGAAACCGCAGGACACGTTTGATGTGATCAGCAACGCCATCAACATCGGGATCGATTTTAACACCCGCAAGCAACTGAAAAACGCAGACATCGTGGTGCCACTGGATTTAAGCAGTTACAGCCTCACCAACAACGCCGACCGTGTGGACGAGCTGTATCTGGAAGGCTACCGCCCCATGCAGCAGAAGATTCGCCGCGTACTCTGGTACAAGCGGATGAATGTTGTTATCAACCTTCTAAAAGCGGCCAGGACACTGCTGCCCTTCAAGGTGCCCGAGATTCTCAAAGGCCTTAAACGCAAGACCGCGACGGACCGTAATCGAAGTTAGCAACTGAAAACACGACGTTGGTACATCAAAAAGCGCATTTGCCTTCACCAGATAAGCGGCTGTATCAACGTCGACAAATCAAAGCCCAATTGTTGCCGCCAACTTATGGCCCCGGGAGCAACCAGTAACCACCCGAGTGCGCCGAGATTGGCCAGAACCGCCAGCCAGAAGACAAACTGATAGCTTCCCTTCCGGGTTTTATGCCGGAAGATTTGCTGCGCCAACAAAGCACCCGGCCAGCCACAGCAGAGCTCAAAGATATGCAGCGTCTTCTCAGCTGTGCGTTGCGCACCCCGCTGCGCAGCCCGTTTATCAATCCAGTACATCACAAACAACAACAGACTCACCACACCGTAGGCGGCCAGAATGGAGACTGGCAGATAATGTAGATACAACAGGCCGGCCAGAATGGCGAAAAACCCCAGCACAAAAGTCCCGGCTACCCATACCCCTGGCGCCACGTTGGCGCCGATTCGGGCAGCTCCCGCGTATTGGAAACCCCCTGCCCTGGGCCGGCCCTGATCGTCCCTGACGACTCTGTAAACCACCTTGCGATTGGAAACCGGGCGCCCACGCCCCGCAAAACTTCTGATGTGAGCAAAAACCCGCTCACCACCACCCTCCGGAGTGATGAAGCCGAAGCCCTTGGCGTCGTTCCATGTGGTAAGTACCCCTTTCTGGTTCACTGAGTCTCTCCCTTCAGGGCCTTATACCGTGCACACGCTTTATCCCGGTCTCATAAGGCACAACGCACGATAAGGCCGCTCTATCGCATTCCGGACCTCGCCCAGCGAAAACACCCGGACAAACTCCGCAAAGCGCTGTCCTTCGAACCAGAGCTGCACCACCGGCAACGAAAAAATGCCCCGCGCTGCGCACACGGCGCCGGCGGTATCCTGGCAGTCGATGTAGGCGGTGACCAGCCCGGGGAACTCATCGGCGGCAAGCTTTTCAAGTTGCGGCTTGATGGTTTGGCAGACACCGCAGTGCGGGCCGCCGAACAACAGCAACACGGCGGCGTTGGATTGCAGCATGTCCGCTAGACCTTGTTCTGACGATATGTTCTTCATGCAGTTTCACCTGCCATAAACCAACCTCTCCCCCCAATCCCGCAACGGGCACATTCAGCACCCTATCAGTCCGCTGTTCAGATAAAGACGTAGTATTGCATCGAAACACCAAACCAGCGCAAAGTCACAGCATGAATAACCTCAAGCCACTACTGGCCCTGTTGACGTTCGCCGCCCTCGTCGCCCTTGCCCAGACCAGCCACGGCGAACTTCGCTGCGGCAGCTCGCTGGTCAGCAACGGTGCCTGGCCCATCGAGGTGGAGGAACGCTGCGGGCCACCGGATTATGTTGCGGAATACCCCAGTGCGACGGTGCCCGGCCTGGGTGTGGTGCAGACCGAAGCGCACTGGTACTACAACCACGGCCCCCAGCGCTTCATGCAGCGGTTGATCTTTCGCAATGGCAAGCTCGCCCGGGTTGACACCCTGGGATACGGATTCCATGCCGGCGATTCCCCCCGCTGTACCCCCAACATGCTGAGGCTTATCAAAACCGAATACGAGCTGATCGCCCGTTGTGGAGAACCGATCTCCAAACGCCTGGAGTGGCAGGCACCCCCGCTTCGCAAACGCTGGGAAAGCTGGCAAACCCTGCAACCGGTACTGATTCAGGAGTGGCTGTATGACTTCTCCAACAACCAGTTTCGGCAGGTAGTCACCCTGAGAAACGGACAGGTTGTGGACGTTGAGTCTCGCCCTTGAAGATGACAGGCTCCGAACTGCTTGCGGCTGTCAGATAGTTCTACCAATCGTAATAGTCAGCTGTTAAAAACAAACCTGTCACGGTTTTCTCAATTGCGCTTTAATGCCACAGACACTCACTTGCCTGCCGACACGCCTGCCACTATGCCCACTGCCACCTCGCCCGAGCCCAACGTCTCCGAACTTGAGATAGAGCAGGCCATCCGCTCGGGCATTGCACGCTACTTTGACGACTGCCGGGCGCGGATACCGGCCTTTATTGACCGCCATTTCCATTATCCCGGTGCCATCGCAACCAACCGGATAGCGCTGGGATGGGACATGTTGCGGGCGCCCATTAATCTGCTTTGGGCGCCGGTGTACGCTCTGGCATCCCTCGTGAAACTCCTGGCCTCCAAACGAGCGGGCCTGAAATGGCTGCACGATTTGGCAAGCCGTGTTCCCGCCGGTTTTACCACCCGGGTACAACAGCACATCTCGCACCTGATTCTGGTGGACCTGTTAAACAATGGCCAGGAGGGGCCGCTGCTGGAGCGCTACCTGGTTGAGGCACTGGAGGCGGTCTATGCGCGCCATAGCTGCGAGCCGGTCGATCACCAGCGGTTTGGCCGGCTGATCGAGCCGCTGATTGCGGAAACACTCAGCCAGTACCGGGTGACCCGGACGGCATCGGCCGATATCACCAACAGTATTACCTGCACGGTACTCGGTGCCTTTGCCTTCCAGAAGTTTACCCCGGGAGGTATCGGGCTGGGGGTGGTACTCGCGTCCATGCTCGCAAAGACCCTGGCCGCCAGGGACTTTATCCTGGGTGAAACCATCGGCGGCTGGTACTACAGCGTCTTTCCACCGGAGCCGTCGCTGGCAACAACGGCCAGTGTCATGGTCGCTGTGATGGCCGCATTGGCGGCGTTCGCGGCCTTGTCCGGGGTGATTTTCGATCCCGTGCAGGCGGCGGTCGGCTTACATCGCCGGCGCCTGCACAAGTTACTGGATCACCTGCAACGGGACGTATCCCTCAGCACCCAAAGCAGCTTTCGCCCGAAAGACCAATTTGTGGCGCGGGTTCTGGACACGTTCGACATGATCCGAACGGGATTGCTTTAGCGGCCCAGCAAAGCCCGCTAACGGGGCCGGATATTCTGATTCACCCGGAACAGGTTCTCCGGATCATACTTCTGCTTGACCTCCACCAGCCGCGGGTAGGCCGCTCCATAGGCAAATTCGACCCGGTCGGTCTCATCATGGGACAGAAAGTTGATGTAAGCGCCTCCGCTGGCATAAGGCCTGGCGGCCTCAAAGAAGGCGCGGGCCCACTGCCGGCAATGCTCATCTTCCCCGGGCGTTTCCCAGCGGCCATGCACGTTCATCACATAGTTTGCATCACGACTGGAATAGGCCATGGCGTCGTGCGGCACCCGGCCGGTCTGGCCGCCGAGTGAGGCAATAAAGATCTCACAGTGAGGCGATGGCAGCTTGCCCCCATATTCCAGCGCTACCCGGACAACATCGTCGGTCAGCGTCACAAAGTTGTGGGACTTCCAATAATTCCGCGCACCGTCCGCCAGCAGTGGGTCAAAGGCCTGCTGCCAATCTGCGTAAGGCTGAACACCGACATGCTCGCCGTGCGCGTCGCCAAATGAGCGCAGCGGTGCGATCAGTTGTTCACCCTCTTCCGGGTCCCCGGCATAGCAGATAGCGAGGGCGACAATCGGCTCGCCATGAACCGACTCAGGCAGGAAGGGCAAGGGTGGCGCGTGGCGAATCACCAGCCATATGTTAAGTTCATCGGGCATGGTTTCGGTGAACCGCGCAAACCGGGTCACCACCGATCGGGCCTGGGCAAACGGGAACACTATCAGCCCACTCAATAACTCTGGTCCCACGTGGTGCAGCTGAAATTCAAACCGGGTAACAATGCCGAAGTTACCGCCGCCGCCCCGGGTACCCCAGAACAGGTCCGGATTCTCGGTGGCACTGGCGCGAGTCTGGTGCCCATCGGCGGTCACCATGTCGGCGGAAATCAGGTTATCCACAGTCATGCCATACTTGCGGCTGAGCCAACCAAACCCGCCGCCCAGCGTCAGGCCCGCGACACCGGTTGTGGAATTGATACCAAGTGGCGTCGCCAATCCATGCATCTGGGCAGCCGCGTCAAAATCCGCCAGCGTGCATCCGGGCCCTACGAAGGCACGCTGTTTCGCAACATCGATCTCAACGTCCTTCATTTGCGACAGATCGATCATCAGACCGTCATCACACACTGCGTTGCCCGCGATGTTGTGTCCACCGCCCTTGACCGAAACCAGCATTGCCTGATCACGTCCAAAGTTGACCGCCGCCACCACATCCTCCGGCGACTGGCACTGGGCAATCAACGCCGGCTTCCGGTCAATCATCGCGTTCCAGATCTGACGGGCCCCGTCGTACCCGGCGTCGCCCGGCTCAAACACAGCGCCACCGAACCGCCCTCGGAAGGTGTCAATCTTTCCTTGCTGTAACCTGGTCATAACCATCTCCTTGCCCCGAAAGGCTCCACTCACCATCCTGCGCCCTTTCAGCGGGAACACCAGCCAGTTATTAGACTGTTTGAGGACTATGGCGGCACTGTTAGTCGGATTTAGTCCGGAAAACAGGGAATGTTGGCGCCGGGCGTCAGGAGGGTGTAGGTTAAGAATTGACCGCAATGCGTCGATCACCCCCTGCCCTCTTCGGGATGCCACCGCATTTGCAGGAGCACCCAATGAACACCGATGAAGGCCTCGATCTGGTTATCGTCGGCGGGGGCATTGGCGGCATCATCTGCCTGAAGTATGCCAAAGACGCCGGGCTGAATGCGTTGTTGCTGGAGCGCAGTGATCGCATCGGAGGCCTATGGCGCGACCTCCCATCCTGGCAAGACATCCAGTTCCGCAAAGAGGACTGGACGCTTGGCAATCTTCCGCTCGGCGGAGAGGATCAGACCAACATTCTGGGCAATATCGAAGCCTGGGCCGAACGATTTGAGCTGTCTCCCCATATCCTCCTGAATGCGCCCGTGACCAGCGCCCGGCGGTGCGAGAAAGGCTGGCGCCTGACTACCGATACCAAAACCCATGAAGCAAAATGGCTCATCGCCGCCACTGGTGGCCACAATCACCCCGTCGTCCCGCACGTCGAACGGACGGGTTCCTCAATCACTGAATACCATTCCTCCGCCTTGCGCGATCCCGGAGAAGTGCGAGACAAGCGCCTCACCGTAGTGGGAGGTGGCGCGTCTGCGTACGATCTTCTGGACCTCTGCTTCGCCCACGGCGCGCGCAGCGTAGCGTGGATCTATCGCTCTACCAAGTGGATGCGACCAACGCGCCAGGTCAAACACCTTGGCATCGACATGCGGATCCTGGCCAGGTACCAGATGCTCGGGTTGCCCGCAAACATGGTCCATCGGCTGACCAACAAGGACCTGCGGGCGAGGTATGCAAAAGCGGGTATCAGCGAGATAATGCCGGAGGGCGACTTCGACATCCGTCGCGACCAACTCATCCCGGGTAGGCCGGGCATGATCAAAAACTTTGCCCGGATTGAGCGCCATCACGGCGAAGTGCGCTCACTGCGCGGCAACACCATCACACTCTCAAGCGGCGACGAACTGGAAACCGATCTGCTGCTCTGGGGTACCGGGTATAGCGTCGACTTCAGCTTCCTCGGCCTGGAAGCAATCAACAAGGCAAGGAACCTCAATGAGATAAGCAGCCGCTGCTACTCACGCTTCCTTTCCGCAGACGCTCCCAACCTCTTCCTGCTGGCACCTGGCGTACTCGACACCAACACCTCGACGCCCTGGGCCTATGCCCACGTGGCCAGGTCCATCATGTCTCACATCGGCGGCAGGCCGGTTTTTGTGCAGCCGCCGAGTGAGGCCCTCACCAATCATTTTGATCTCATCAAGCTGCTGGCGCCAAAGGACCGGGGGAACTACCCGTTTGCTACCTGGTACCTGAAGTATCTGTGGCTGGCACTGTTTCATCCCTGGAAACGACCGATGCCTATCCCTTGAAAGGCATTTTGTGCAGCCCTGAGCGCCCCCCGGATGAACGCCCGGTTACCGTCCTTCCACATACACGCCTGAAAGTTGCGAATCCGGAGTTCGGCTGCCATGGTTGAAAGACACCCTTCAAGGAAAATTGGAGATGCTCGATTGGGTGTCATGAGCCCCCGTTCGCCGATCAAGCGGTAAGTTCATTGGTACAGGAGATGGAAAATGGAAACGAAATCCAGCCAGGAAGAATACCGACAACTTCAGCAGGATCTGAAGCAGCTTCGGGAGGATCTGGCCAATCTGACACGTTCCGTAACCGAGAGTCAGAAAAGCAATATCAGCAACCTCCGGGACGAAATTCGCCGGGAGAGTCGTGAGGCGTTTGACCAGGTCAGGAAAACCGGCAACGACGCAATCAACCGGGCCAGGGATACCGGAGAAAAGGCGGTTAACGAGATTGAGCACAAGATAGAGGAGCGGCCGTTCCTCACAATCTTGCTCATGTTCCTGGCGGGTGTTCTCGTTGGCAAGTTACTCGACCGCTGACCATGCCTGATTCAGCGCTATTGAAGAGTGCGGTTCGCAAAGCCATTGCCGCAGTCACGGGACTCCTGCTCGCGCTGGTTTTGCTGACCGCCCTTCTGATCACCGGGTTTTACCTCCTGGTCCAGGCCGCCATCCTGTCGCTCTCGGCGTACCTGGGTCAGGCCGGGGCGATGGCAGTGGTTGGTTTCGGCTGCGTCGTCCTTCTCGCCGCCTTCTTCTGGCGAATGACCGCCAGCCGCTCCCCGGGCACTGGCTCTGGCACAACCTCCGCTATCGAGAAGCTGCGTGAGTTGATCCGCGAGAATCCGCTGGAATCGGCCCTGACAGCGTTCGCAGTTGGCCTCGTTCAGGAATCAGACCCGCGGCTCCGAACCCTTCTGATGCAAGGGGGGATGGCGCTCATGAAACAGCCCGCCCCGGAGAACCCCAAGGAACCGACGGCCCATCCCTCCCGGGACGGAGAGCCCAACTGGGAGTAGGCCACTCCAGGCGTTTCAGAACGCCCCTCCTACTTACCCAGCAGCTCGCCCACCGGGCGCAGGTCGACCACATGGTCGCACAGCGATTTGGTGATCATCAGGATCGGGGTAGCCACAATCAGCCCGACCGGCCCCCAGAGCCAGCCCCAGAACAAAAGACCCACGAAGATCACCACCGCGTTGAGACTTGAAACATAGCTGGTTAACCAGGGCATCAGCAGATTTCCCTGGATGCTGGTAATGATCAGCGAGGTGCTTGAGATGATAATGGCCATGTCGAGTTCACCAAACTGGACGAACGCGGCAATCCCGGAACCCACGAAAACAAGAAACGGGCCCAGATAAGGGATCGCGCTGGCTATCCCGGCCACAGCTCCCCACAGGGCCGCCTGCTCCATGCCGAGCACAAGGAAGGCCAGCCATGTCAGGATGCCGACGAACAGGGCACTGACGACCATCACGAACAGGAAGCGGCGAACCTGGTAGTGCAAGTCGTTCAGGATTCTGGCCGCTTTGCGCATACGCTTGAACGACGGCCCCGAAATCTTCACCACTTTACGCCGATAGAGCTTCCCGATCGCCAGAAGGAAGTAAACCAAAAGCAGCACCGAAAAGAGCTGGGAGATAAGCACCAGGGTTGCCGGCGAGTTACTGATCACATACTCGCGGATGTCCATGGGCCGATCCACGACCCGGACGGGTGTAACACCAACCTCGGCCGCGGCCTGCCCCTCCCGGCTCTTCTTGGCGGTTTCCTCGATCTCCTTCGCGACGATCTGAGCCTTTTCCATGATGCTCTCTTCATCCTCAGCCGAGTATGCGTCCTCGCGCTGGAACTCCTTGATCGCCTTGGGGATTTTGTCCAGCATAACCATTGCTTCCTGTTTCAGAGGAACACTTGCGGCAGCGAGAATGCCGACCAGTGCCAACAGGACCATGGCTGCCCCCAGGGGACGGGCGATATGAATGCGTTCAAGCCCCGATACCAGCGGGTCCAGGGAATAGCTGATGAGTACCGCGACCACGAGCGGCAGCAGCACCGGCTGGGCCCAGTCGATAAAATAGAGGGTGGCGATGCTGGTCAGGATGATCAACGACATGCTTCGGACATTGATCGTTTCGATCAGCGCTGCCCTGGGATCCCGACCGTCCGCTTCCCTTGCGGAAGCCGGGGTTTGCTCATCGTTTCCCATGGCGGCATCTGTTCCTCATATCAGGTCCGTGCTGCTACGAGTGTAACCTGCATTGGAAATCAGCAATGATTACGGTTATGTCTTATTCAGTCGCGGCCTCATGGCGCGGGCCGACCCTTACTCCACCGTGATGGTAATCTTCTCGGACATGACCGGCGGCTCGTGGGGGACGTGCAGGTGATCTCCCACCAGTAACTGCAGGGTATGCTTACCCGGCGACAACTTCAGGGTCGTCTGGGTTTGCCCGCCACCAAAATGAATATGATGCTCATCGGCAGGCACCGGTTGATCCAGCGCCGGCAGGTCGTCTACATCCACCAGCAGGTGATGGTGGCCGGTGCGCTCGCGCTCCACCCCCGCCGGCGCCACCCCCAGACCCTCCAGGCCGAAGCTCACCGTTACCGGCGAATTCACAGTCTGCCCATCAAGTGGCGTAACAAAATACACCGCCGCCCCTTCAGGCGCGGGCGTTGCAGCATGGACTCCGGAAACCAGCGAGGCAGCGAGAACAGAAGAGAGAAAGAAACCTTGTGCGCGGTTGATCATGCTCATGACTCACTCCTTGAATCGAGGGAACTGTTTCTCAATGGTAGGACACATTTCAGCATCTTGCCGCATATCAACCTTGCCTGTTGAATCCGGGCAAGATCTGCTTCCTGAAACCCTGGCCAATGCTTCAGTCGGCCTAAGGCAGGCTGCCTCCCAGCATGTTCTCCACCACTGCCGCGTTATAGAACGTTTCAACGCTCTGGATTTTGTCCTCCCGCACACGAAACCAGACAGCAAGGCGCACATCCCCGATAGGTTCAAAGTGCGTGCAGTAATCCAGGATCGCAAACACATGCTCACCGTCAGCACTGAGTTGCCGCAGGACCAGGTCTTTCTGGATGGCAAACATGCCGAACTGATAGTTCAGCATGTCATCCCGGCTCAGGAAGCGCATGTTCGGCCCCACGTATTCAAACCCCTCCGCCGCCAGCAAGGCCTTTGCCTCATCCAGCCGCTGGGCGCGGATATCCGCGATGAACCGGGCGACAATGTCTTTTGGCTGCATCAATAAGCTCCAAACAAACTTGAACTTCCTTGTACACCAGAAAACAGAGCGCAGACAATGAGACGATTATCTTGGCCTTTCGAGGCATCTGCGTTTTCTTGCTTACCTTTTAGAGGAAGGTTTGAGTAGAGAAAGATTCTGGGCCGGCCCTCCTGTCAGGACTGGTCCGTCCTGATCGTCAGTTGCGCTCCTTTAAAACCGAGTAAATGCTGCGAACGGCGGCAACGTCGGACGCATCCGATTCGATCAGGTCCTCCAACAATTCCAGAACCCGCTTTTCATCATTACTTCGGAGACTCGGCCAGAACACATAGGGAATGACATCCGGGTTCCGGATATAGAAAAGCGCGACTTCCTCCGGCTTGGCGGTATCGCCCCGAAGCCCGATGGTAAATCGCTGCCCTTCGCTGTCCACCAGAGTGACCACCAGCGATTGTTCAGGCTTTACTTCTCGAACGTCACCAACGGTGACAGGAGCCTCAAGAGCCGGGACGGAAGTAATGTAATACTGAACACCGATCAACCCCAGAAGGACGACCAACAGCGCCGCCAGGGCAATTGATTTCATCGCGAATACCTTGAGATCGTCGACTGGGACGCGCCTGCCCACTTAATCCGGGGATGAGTTAAGCCTTCAATGATGCCCACCCGGCCCATGGGCGTGGCCGTGCGCTATTTCTTCCGGATCGGCCGCACGTACTTCGATGATTTCGATATCGAAGGTCAGGGTTTTACCGGCCATCGGATGGTTGGTGTCGACATCGGCAAACTTGTGGCCGACCTTGGCGACGACCACATGGCGCGGGCCATGCTCGGTCTGCACCTGGGCGATCATGCCCGGTTTCCAGCGTTTGGCACCCATCAGATGTTTTATCGGCACCCGCTGGATGGCGTCGGCCTTGCGCGGACCGTAGGCTTTTTCCGGAGCGACGGTGACACTGAAGCTTTCGCCGGCCTCGCGACCTTCCAGGGCTTCTTCCAGGCCGCGGATAATGCCGCCGTGACCATGCAGGTAGGCGTTCGGCTCGCCGCCATGGGAGTTTTCAACAACGTTGCCTTGTTCATCACGGACACTGTAGTGAAACAAGACCACCTGATTCTTTTCGATTGGCATAGGGTTCTCTGCAACGGTTCAAGATACGCCATTATAACCAGTGGCGGCGTTGGCTCCAGCAGCGGCTACAGTCGACTGGCGTTCCAATAGTCGATCTCTGCAACCGGAAAACGGCTTCGGGCTTACAGGTAGCGGCCACCAGCGCCGATCGCCACCACGACCAGCCCCAGAATCAGGTTGGTACCCACCAACTTGCGGATCTGGCCTACCTGGCGTCCACCTTCCTGGGGATCCTGGTTGGCAACGGCCTGCTTCAGTCGCTGGAAGGGGGCAAAGTAAACGTGAAAATAGAGCAGGATCATCACGATCCCCAGCGCCTGCATTACGTGGATATGCCAGCCGGCACCCGCCATGCCGCCGAACACGCTGAAAATCATCCAGTAACCGGTCACCAGCAACAGGATGACGGCAGCCCATACCCACCGGAAAAACCGGGACAGCGTGTGACACCAGAGCACGCCCCGCTGCGACGCATCAATGACCTCGACCACCGCCGGACGCATGGCCATGTAAGCGAAAAACATACCACCAACCCAGATCACGGCAGAGAGAACATGCAGTGCGATAGCCAGACTCATAAAAGCAACTCCCGGACAAGAAATGTATGTTATGAGCATAGGCGTCACCCGCGAGAAACGAAACACCTGAAGAAACCACCCAGCTCATGGTTACGGCCAGATAACTAAACCCAAAAACAAAACTTTCCAGCTTTCTGGAAAATTTAGCTATGCAATACCTGGTAATTAGCGTACTGTCTCTTCCGTCGGAAAGATTTAGCAAAGCATTTCACGAATCAGACCTTTAGTGTTGCAAAACCTCTTGTCCTGTTTTTGATCCTGCACGTTTTTTATTTCCTGCATATCGCTGACCAAAAATCACAACGATCTATTGGCAGCAACCATTTGATTAAAATCAGGATAATTATTATGTCTACTATTAAAGGCAACGTTAAGTTCTTCAATGAAGCAAAAGGTTTCGGCTTTATTACTCGTGAAGGCGGCGCAGACGTTTTTGTTCACTACAGCTCTATTCAGGGTGGCGGATTCAAAACTCTGGCCGAAGGTCAGGAAGTTGAATTCACAGTGACTGACGGACAGAAAGGTCCGCAGGCCGAGAACGTAATTGGTCTGTAAATAACAGCCAAGACGTGACGAAAAAAGGCAGCCTCGGCTGCCTTTTTTGTTGATCCGATCCGGGTAGAATGGCCTCCCCGATCTGCTTGAGCTTTCGCGCAATCATCAACTGCTTTTCAGGTTAATCTGCTTTGGACCAGTGGTGGAAAACTGTGCACTTTTACCTTTCACCACATAATCAACACGCCCGCCAGTCTTTAAAAATTCAGCAGTATGCGCCTCAATCTCGGCAGAAGTTAAAGTAGATTTTACGGCTTTCTTGCTCATTATATTATCCACGTTAAGTCTTGGCTTGTTTGCCAGATTCGGCAAGGTAGTATATATGAAACACGAAATAATTGTTGGGAGAGTGATTTATACACGCTCCCCGTTCACTTTAGCCGTAAACCAGTAGCTGATATGGCCGTTCCAACGCGGCGCGAATCTCACCAATGGAAAACACCCGGGCAGAATCGGCATCAGGCCACCGCAGCTGCCGGCTAAGCACTCCCGGATTCATAATCACCAGAATTTAACCTGATCATACTGCCAAGCAACAGGAGACCCGGCTCGATGACCACCAACCTGCCCTTTTCTCAGGCTTGTGAGAACAACAAATCGCCGATCCTGGAGAAGCTCCGTGAGATTTTCGATGCGCCGGGAAACGTCCTGGAGGTGGGCACAGGCACCGGGCAGCACGCGGTGCATTTCGCAAAGTCAATGCCCCACCTGCAGTGGCAACCGTCCGACCATCCGGACGCGGTGGATCTCTGTCGCGCCCGGCTGGAGCAAGCCGCGCTGCCCAACATCCTGCCTGTTGTTGAACTGGACGTATGCACCGCACCCTGGCCCGTCGAATCCTTCATCTGGGCGTTCTCGGCAAACACCGCCCACATCATGGCGTGGAGCGAAGTCGAACAGATGTTTCGCAACATTGGCGAGCGCCTGCCAAATGATGGGGCCTTTTGTCTGTATGGCCCGTTCAACAACCACGGCCGATATACCAGTGAAAGCAACAGACAGTTTGACCAATATCTGAGAGCCCGCGCATCCCACATGGGCATCCGGGATCTGGAAGATCTGATTGCACTGGCGGAATCGGTGGGCCTGAACCTCGCGGAGAACCATGCCATGCCAGCGAACAACCGGCTGCTGGTTTTCCGGAAATAGCCTTCGAGTTGACAATATATGCAAGCGACCTCAGGCAACGGGGTAGAACCCCTCGCTAGTCGAATGCTCCGAGATACCAGCCTGATAAGAAAAACAAAAACATAAGAACTGTATACACAGTGAAAGGCACGATCACCCAAAGCTTCAACGAAAGTGGCAAAGGTTCATTCTCATCACCCATTCTGGATTCGATACGAGATCCTATTCGTGGAAGGTTTCGGAATACAAAGAAAGCGTAAACATGTGCCACCCGCATCCATCGTCCGATCGGGCCATTACCCCAGATCATCCGGATTCCATCCAGCTGCTTACCTGGAGTTGCAATTCGCCGCTCAACTTCCTCGGTTTTACGAAAAAACAGCGTGACCATCAGGAACATCAAAACAATGCTAGTTCCCAGAGAGGCGGCGCCTGTAATCGCCGCTATTTCTGTTAATTGCTCTTCACTCATGAACTTCCTTGTTCTAGATTTCGCCAGCGCACACGCCGGCCATTTCTACATCACGTCAATAGGGAGGTCTCCAACTCCAAGTGCAACGCCGTCAGACATTTCTTACAAGCCGAAGCCGGCATAATGCCCTTCCGCTAGTCCAACACCCCAAGAAACCACGCCGCCAGAACCGACACGACAATTGAAGCAAAAAAAACCGATACTGGCAGAATCACCCAAAATTTTAGGCCTCTCGGAAGCGCCTCACTCTCATCTCCCATTCTGGATTCTATGCGATGACCAACCCGCGGAAGGTTCCTGAAGACGAAAAAGAAAAATACATGGACCACGCGCATCCACCGCCCGATTGGACCATTACCCCATACATTACGTATACCGTCCAGTTGCTTGCCAGGTGTTGCGATGCGATTTTCAACCTCGACAACTTTAGGAAAAAATAACGTCAATATAAGCAAGAGGAGGAAGAATCCTCCAAGCATTGAAACAAGGAATATCACTTCCACAATGTCTACGTACTTCCCGTCATTCATGAATTGACTCCCGCAAAAGCTCGCCCATAGCCTCACCGACACCAGAGCCGAAATGACTACCTCCCGCAGCTCCCAAACCTCCGACAATGACCGCGCAGGCAACACCGCCTATGCCTGCAGAAGTGACAGCCACCAACGTGCACCCACCAGCCAAAGCTCCTCCCGCAGCACCAAAAATTGAAGAGCCAACCAGTTTACCGCTCTCCCTATACGCCACGACCCGACATTCCTTATAGTCGCCCGCTTTGCAGGCTTCATTGATCTTCATAGCGGACAAAGCGGCATCCAGGGTGATGCCCAAATAGCCAACGTTTCGTACATACCTCGCACCCGTCGCCAGCCGCTCGTAATGCGTGGCATACCCCGGTATGCCACCAACCCCAGCAGTCTTCCAACTATTCACAATACTCTTCGACGATAACCCCAGCGCTCGTTTGAGCTTGGCATCATCATCCAGCGACATACCTTTGCGTGCCAAACTCCCCAGAGCAAAATCCAGCTTCTTGAATAGCGCCTGCCGCTTCTCGAAAAACTCCGGATGGTTGAGATGACCATGCTTACGGTAACTGTCCTGATGAAGTCGCTCGATATTCTTTAGCGTCGCCTCAATGCTTTCGATCTGCTTCGAAATCATCACTGCGCCAGCACCCAGACCAGCCGAGCCCGTTGAAGTGACGGCTTCCAACAGATCGTAATACTTGACGATAAACTGCGCCTCGTCCTGCTCCAGCGACCTTACCTGGGCGTTCACCTGCGCCGCCACTTCCATCAAGTCGGCTTCTTCTTGAGTGCACTCCATGCCTTCCGGGTCACCCAGCACAATCATCTCACCAGGCAACACACGCTCACCGAGGCCCGGGTTCAACCGGTCAAAGTGATCCGGCTTTGCCGACGCCTCTCCATATAGGGCAGTCAACAAGTCCGTTTTGCTCGTTGGGCTCTGGACGACATGGTAGCCAGGCTCTACGGCGGCCTTCGGCTCACTGGTGATTGGGAATTGCCCAGATAGGCTGGAGGCCACCGGCCCACCTGCCGTTGCGCTACCCGCACTTTTCGCTGCCCCGTCGGCGATTGAGGGCTCCGAAGCGGTACTTTCAAAACCACGGGCGGAAGACGATGCCGCCTGCGGAGCGGGCTTTGCTGGTGCGGGTGAAATAGCGGAAAACGGCGCCGGTGAGTGGGTATCACCAATCACAACGCTGCCACTACCAATAGTGACGCCGCCGCAGGAAATTGCCCCCCCCGTCACAGCCGCGGGAATACCATTGATCAGCACCGTTGCCGAGCCAGCAGCGATGGCTCGCGGGTGGGGAGGATGTTTGGGCTTGGCGTGTGGAGCGAGAGGATCGCCGACGCGGGCAACGGGTTTGCCGTCAATCAGCACATCGGGGGAGCCGGCAATAACCGGCGTGGGGGGAAATCCCTGGTGATCTGTTCCCAAATCACCCAACAGCACAACGTTCTTGCTCATTCCTTTGTTCCTTCTGTCCTTGAAGAATCATCCAAATTGTCGAGGGTGCCGTCACTGGCGCCGCGCCCAATAGTAAACAAAGCGGCCGCAATACCCAAGTTACCGCTCGTTCGCCTTACGATAATTCCCCTGATAATCAAAAATCCGTTCCTGCACCTGCCAATAGTGCTTTTGCTTGCGGGCAATCACGAAATCCGGTGCCGGCAACAGGGTTTGCATCTCCAGCACCGCATCCACCTTTTTGAACTCTTTCGGGGCCTGGCTATTGGCGAACCTGCGGCCAAACAGTTTGTTGAACACGGCGCGCTGCGCGGGCTTGGTGAAATCGAACGACTCGCTGAGTTCCTCCCCATCTTCGCCGTGATAGGTGATTCTCAGCTTGCCTCCACCAACGCCCAACGTCATCCCGGCACAACGGATCACCATGGCGTCCTTCAGTTTCAGTGCATCTCTCAGCTGATCATCCGGGTCGATAATCGCTTGGTGGCAATGCCCGCAGTTACGGGCAGCAATGTCATTCTCGCCACCACAATGTGGGCATTCCTTGAACCGGAAACGGTAATCGCACTGTTGCGGGCGCCCGCTCTGCCCGGCAGGTTCCTCCCCTTCCGCAGGCGCCAACAGCCCCTGGCAACGGCGCCCAAAGTGCTCGATAACACGGCCCTCACTGTCGGTCTTGCCCCAGAAGATATTGGCAAAACCACAGCCCGGGCAGAATACCTGCACCGGCTCGCTGTCGGGATTCGGTTTCGGCTCCCCCACCTCCGGGTGATGCAGGTTCACACGGTTGCCCGCGTAATCAATCACCAGGCAGTCCCGTTTACCTTCGTCCAGACGAAGACCGCGGCCAACGATCTGCTGATACAGGCTGACAGACTGGGTAGGCCGAAGAATGGCAATAAAGTCCACGTGGGGCGCATCAAAACCCGTGGTGAGCACGGACACGTTCACCAGATACTTCAACTGCCGCTGTTTGAAGCGCTGGATCAGCAAGTCCCGTTCCTTCGAATCGGTTGCGCCGGTCACCAGGGCGGTTTCGTGTTCAGGCAGATAGCCGGTGATCTCCCGGGCATGCTCCACCGTTGCCGCAAAGATCATCACGCCTTTGCGGTCGGCGGCCAGCTCCACCACCTGCTCGATGATCGCCCGGGTCACACGCTTGTGTTTGCTCAGCAGCTGGTTGACGTCCTTTTCTGCGTATTCGCCAAAGCGGTCCTGGGCCAGCGCGGAGAAATCGTATTGGGCCACCGCCGCATTCACCAGCTCGGGACGGGTGAGATACCCGCGGTTGATCATGTAGCTCAAAGGCAGTTCGTAGATGCAGTGCTGAAAGGGCTTGTCCTGCTCTTCACCCGAGCCGCGAATAAAGCCCCGGTAGTGATAGCGATAGATCCAGCCCATGGCCAGGCGATAGGGTGTGGCGGTCAGCCCGAGCACTTTGAGGGCGTCATTCTGCTGCCGCAGCAACTCGATAATCCGCTGGTACTGACTGGTTTCCTCACCGCTGACCCGATGGCACTCGTCGATAATGACCAGCGAGTACTCATCCCGGAATTGATCCAGATTCGCCGCGACGGACTGCACACTGGCAAAGGTGACCTGGTGCTGATTCTCCTTGCGCTTCAACCCGGCGGAGAAGATGCCACCTTCCAAGCCGTAGCTCTGGTACTTGGCGTGATTCTGCTCCACCAGCTCTTTGACGTGGGTCAGCACCAGAATTTTGCGGCGGGCTAGCCGGGCCAACTCGGCAATGACCAGGCTCTTACCCGCGCCGGTGGGCAGCACGATGACGGCAGACTCGTCCGATTTGCGGAAATGGCTCAGCGTGGCGTCGACAGCTTCCTGCTGGTAGGGCCGCAGTTTGAAAGGAGCATTCATTCTCGGGGACTTGATCGCTTTCAGGAGGAGGAGGCGAAGATACTAGCAAATGTCGTTGCGACCTTCTCATTACTCAAGCAATTCACTCAACCATTAGATCGTCCAAGCCCACGTTTAGCGCTAAAGTAGCTGGAGATTCCAGACACTGGCGCGCCCAGAGTCGAGACCAACCTAATGGGAAATCAGGAGCAATCAATGACGTTTGATTTCAACGGCCGGCGCGTCATCGTCGCTGGCGGCAGCAAGGGGATTGGCCGGGCCATCGCGTTGGGGTTTGCCCGAGCCGGTGCCAGCGTTTCCGTGTGCGCGCGCGGGCAGGCATCCCTGGACGCATTGGCGGGAGAAGCGGCAGACGAGGGGCTGGCGCTGCATGTGGCCTCCTGCGACATCGGCGACAAGGCCGCACTGGAGACATATCTGCAGAGCGCCATGACCAAGCTGGGCGGCCTCGACGTGCTGGTCAATTGCGCCTCGGCCTTCGGGCGGGAGGACAACGAAGAAGGCTGGCTGAGCAGCGTTGAAGTGGATCTGATGGGTACGGTTCGCGCCGGTCACACCTGCCTGCCAGCGCTCAAGGAAACCGGGGGCACGATCATCAACATTGCCTCCATCGCCGCCCTGCACGCCTCGACACGCACCGCCCCCTACGCGGCCATCAAGGCCGCCGTCGCTCACTACACCGCCAGCCTCGCGGTGGCCATGGCCCCGCATAAAGTGCGTGTTAATGGCATTGCCCCGGGCTCGATCGAGTTTCCGGGCGGCGTCTGGGATCAGGCCCGTCAGCACAATCCGGAGCTCTACGAGCGTATTCGCGGGGGGATTCCCTTCGGGCGCCTGGGCACGCCGGAGGAAGTCGCCGACGTGGCGTTGTTCCTCGCCTCCGATCTGGCCCGCTGGATAACCGGCCAGACGCTGGTGGTGGATGGCGGCCAGGTTCTGTCCTGAACTACGTTTTTCAGGCGGTCTTTTTCATTACCGGCGCCAGCCATTTGCGCTTGGCCCTTTCGACCAGATCGCGCGCATCGTGATTCCAGGGGTGGAAATCAGGGCTGTAATACTTGAAGTAGCTCGGCAACAGCTTGCGGAAAACGCCGGGCTTGCCCCACATGTAATTGAGTCCGCCCAGCCAGGATTTGAAGTTTAAGAGCTGGCCATCCTCTTTCATCAGCTGCACCAGGTGAATCCCGCTGAACAGCGGGAACATCACACTCACGGCCATCATTTCCGTCACCCGGACAAATTCACTGCCGCCAATGCTCTTGTAAACATCAAAAGCCACGGCCTTGTGTTCGGATTCCTCGATGGCGTGCCAGGCCCAAATGGCTGCCATGCGCGGGTCCATTTCGTCCAGAGCGTTATATTTCAGAAGAAACTCCTCGGCCAACAGGGCGGTGAAATGTTCCACGGCGACCGTGTGGGCCAGCTGACGCTCGGGGCTGAATTGCTTGCGCATCCAGTTCATCAGCCCCTGAATCTCCCGCTCCAGGCGATCGAGATTGATACCGCGTTCCTGCATAAGGCCGTTGAGGGCCTTGTGTTCCTTCGAGTGGTGAGCCTCCTGGCCAATAAAACCACGCACCCCCGCTTTCAGTTCAGGGTCGGTAATCTGTTTCTGATAGTGGCGTACCGAGTCGATAAAGAAGCGCTCGCCGGGCGGAAAACTGGACGACAGTGCAGCCAGCAGAAGCGTTTTGGCCGGATCATTGTCCCACCAGTATTTAGGCACATCGTCGGCCAGATCAAAATCCGGCTGCCGGACTTCGGGGATCATACCCTTCGGTGTGGTCGTTCGAGCTGTACCGCGCGCTGAAATCGGGTGAACAGAGGCGTTCGTTTTCCTGGCAATCATGGTGAGCCCCCGGGAAGCGTGATGAGTGTGCGGTCATCATACGGGCGGAGAACCCACTGCCGTGAGAGGACAAGGGGACAATGCACTTGTCATTAGTGGCCAATTTGGCGAGCTCATCAACTGAGGAATTGCCATGTGGTCCCGTTTTTTTCGGATTCAGTGCCTTGCTTTGCTCACCACGTCCGGAGTTGGCGGCTCACCGGTTTTGCCAGCGAGAATACGGTCGGCATCAAGCGAGGCAATCGGTACCCGGGTATCCCTCGGAACGTCGCCGCTCAATTGCAGCTCAAGGTAACGCAGCGCACAAACCCGAAGGAAGGATGTGAAATTGCCGAGATCATGGCCCGCATCAATGGACTCGTGGTAAAGCCGGGTGATCATCTGCGGCAGGTTCATACCATCCCGCTCGGCCAGCTCTGCCAGCACCTGCCAAAAGGCGTTTTCCATCCGCACACTGGTCACCATGCCGTCAATACGCAGGGAGTGAGTCCGGCTGAGCCAAAGCTCCGGATCGGCGTTGATGAAGAGCTTGCACATGACGACCTCCCTGGGTGTGCCTGGGTGCTATTGAGGATGCTTGAGAGCACTGAGGGGCCGGTGGGCAGGCCCCTGCTGAGTTACTGGTCCAGTAATTTGAAGAACTGCGCCAGCCAGGCCGGATGAGCCGGCCACGCGGGCGCTGTTACCAGATTAGCATCGGTGACCGCCTGATCAACCTCGATACCGGCAAAGGTCCCGCCGGCCAGCTCCACTTCCGGTTGGCAGGCCGGATAGGCCGAGCACTTGCGGCCCTCAAGAACCCCCGCTGCGGCCAACAACTGGGCACCGTGGCAGATTGCCGCCACCGGCTTGTTGGTTTCGAAGAAATGGCGAACCAGAGTCTGCACATCCTTGTTGAGGCGCAGGTACTCGGGTGCGCGACCACCAGGCACGACCAGAGCGTCGTAATTTGCCGGATCCAGCCCCTCAAAATCCGCATTCAGGGCAAACCGATGGCCCGGTTTTTCGCTGTAGGTCTGGTCACCCTCGAAGTCATGGATGGCAGTGGCAACGGTATCGCCCGCTTTCTTGCCGGGGCAAACGGCATGAACCGTGTGACCCACGGCCTGCAGTGCCTGGAACGGCACCATGGTTTCGTAGTCTTCGGTGAAATCACCGGTAATCATCAGAATCTTCTTCCCGCTCATGGCTGTCTCCTTGTGCTTGTGTTGCCAAGTCTGGAAACAGTAGCAGCGGCGGCGATTAAGCGGGTATTAAGGGAGTACTACAGGTCTCACAGCACAGGCGTTTGGATAAAGCTTAGAACAGAAAGCGGAACCCTGAGCCGGAATAACCCACTACTTCAGCAGGTGGCTCAAGGTCGAAAAAAGCCTTCCCGTTGGAGAAAGGCTTTTTGAAGTCACGATTAAATTGCAAGCTTATTGCGTTTCAGCAGTTGCCCTTTTTCGCCTGGCCCGGCGGGCAGAAATGGCCACCAGACTGACGGTAAGACCGGTGGCGATCGTCATAGTCATGACGACGGCCATCATAGTCGCGATCGTATTCTCTATGATCTTTGGTGGTAATGGCTGTTCCAGTTGCCGCACCGACGGCACCACCGAGAATAGCGCCATCTCTACCACCTACCTCGTTGCCGATAGCCGCCCCAATCGCTCCGCCAATACCGCCACCTAGCGCGGCGTCGGCGGTGTCACCCGCAACGGCACCCAAAGAGGTGGCACTCAGAGATAAAAAAACGAGCAGTGATTTCATTTTCATTGGTGTAAATCCCATTGTTCAGGTGGTCTGACCTGCCCAGTATGACCGGAAGGAAACCATTGTCTCCATCGTCCCATCAGGCACTTGTCGGTTTTGTGAACCATTCGAGAATATCAGAAATACTCGCGATGCCACCCTTACCTTTTATTTATATTTCAATATGTTGCAAATTGTAAGGGGCGCGTATTCTTTATGAATCGGACCTGAACAAGACGCTCGCACTCGACCCCCGACTCAGCCGTTAATAGATCTGCCCCGGTTGTTACTTTCACCGGAAAAACCGGGCCAGGAAATAAAGCTGATCGTCGATGGATTGAGCCCGAGCTTCGCCCCGATAAACATCAAAATGACCGACCGGATAGTGCTTCACTTCCGCGTTCGGCATTCTCTCGGCCGCTTTGGCCGCAGCGCTCGCCGGGGCGGCCTGCGGATGCAATATACCGGGGAGACATCACCAGCCCACGACGAAGCCAGTCCACCGTCCCGTGGCAGGTCAGGCGCATCGCCTGCATGAGGCCGGCATAACCGACAACACCCGGCAAAGACGCCAAACTATCCGTCATCGGGCACCGGGAGATAGTGCATTGCACGTTTCCATCCTTTGCCGCGGCCACAATCACAAGCCCGCCAGAAAACGACGTCCCCCACAGGCACATGCGGCTCCCATCGATACGATCCAGCTGCCGCGCAAAATTCAGGGCAGCCAGCCAATCTGCCACTTCTTCCCGAGGGCTCAGCATCTGTCGTGGCTGACCATCACTTTCACCGAAGTGGCGGTAGTCAAAGGCAAAGACCGCATAACCTGCATTGCACAAGGCTTCTTTAAACGGTGTCAGACCACTGGCATGAGTCATGCCCAACACTATGGGCCATCACGACACACGGTAAACCGCTTCTGTCGGCATTCTGAGTGTAAAAAACACCGCGACAGGTTGTACCGTGACTCGGGAACTCCGCTGGGGTTTCGATCATGCTAATCCCTCGGTTCACTGAACGTTACGCCAGTGTGATGCCACGGCGGCGGTGACCAGCAGCACCAGTAGTACCAAATACCAGAGGTTTGAAAGAGATGGTATCAGTAGCGAGGGATCCATCGGACGTTATCCCTAACAATCGGTTCTTCCGCAGTGTTTAGCTACCTAAGGTAGACCATCTCCGCGCCGCTTTTCGTCCCCATTAAAAAAGTACGTAAATTTCCTGCCACAAAAAAGCTGCAAGGCATTGCCACGCAGCTTTCTGTTTCCTCTGTACTTTTTGGTCGGCCTACCCGATACGGAGTTGCCTCGGTGCCGCCAATATCAGCGTCAGTCTTGCCCGCCCCGCTTGTGTCGCATCAGGGCAAAAAGCCCCACGGCGGCAGCCACGCCGGCTGCCAGCAGGTACTCAATATGCACGCCGTCACCGAGGGCTTCGTGCCCGGCGTGGCCCCAGGTGACGCCAGAAACCAGCAGCAGGCTGGCAGTCAGAGTGAGTTGGTTACGTAGTTTCATGGTTGTATCTCCGTTGTGCGTTAAACGTTCAGGATTTGGTTTGTTCAGGCTATTTCAGCCACTTTCCCAGGCCGGCGTTCCGGCAGCATGCCCCGCTCCAGAATGAAGCGGATGATGGTCTCCAGCCCTACCCCGTCGTACAGGTTGGTGAACACGAAGGGGCGTTCGCCGCGCATTTTCCTGGAGTCCCGGTCCATTACCTCCAGGGAGGCGTGGACCTGCTCGGCGATGTCGATCTTGTTGATGATCAGCAGGTCGGATTTGGTGATGCCGGGGCCGCCTTTGCGGGGGATCTTGTCGCCGGCGGAGACGTCGATCACGTACAGGGTGAGGTCGGACAGCTCGGGGCTGAAGGTGGCGGAGAGGTTATCGCCGCCGGATTCCACCAGCACCAGTTCCAGGTTCGGGTGGCGGCTTTGCAGGTCGTCAATGGCCGCCAGGTTCATGGAAGCATCCTCGCGGATGGCGGTGTGGGGGCAGCCGCCGGTTTCCACTCCGAGGATGCGGTCCGCTGGCAGGGCATCGTGTTTGAGCAGGAAGTCGGCGTCTTCCCGGGTGTAGATGTCGTTGGTGACCACGGCGATGTCGTAGTGGTCTTTCAGGGCCTTGCACAGCTGGCGCAGCAGGGCGGTTTTGCCGGAGCCTACCGGGCCGCCGACGCCTACTCTCAGGCAATGTTTCATGGCGTGTTCTCCTATTCGTGTACTTTGTTGGTTCAGCTTCTGAAAAGCCGTGAATACTGGGTTTCGTGCAAGGCGCTGCCGAGCGCCAGGCCTGGCAGTACCGGGCCGAGTTCGTGGTCCTCTCGCTGCAAGGCGTGGTCCACGGCCATCACCAGTTTCGGGCGCAGCCGTTCGGTCAGGCGCTGGGCGGCGGTGTGGCCCAGGGGCATGGCCTTGCAGGCAACGGCCAGCTGGTTTTCCAGCCAGGCCCAGGCGAAGCCGAGCAGGGTCTGCCGTACCGGCACCCGGCGCAGGTGAGCGGCCCAGGCAAACAAGGTGACGTAACCGGGGTCTTCCGGGAGCAGGCCTTCTTCCGGCAACAGGTCCAGGCTGCCGAGCAGGCGCGCCAGGGCCGCGCCCAGGCGGATGTCTTCGTCGGTCAGCTCGGCGGTTTCCCGGGTGGCGTGCAGCCAGTCGTTCCACTGGGCTACGGTTGCTCCGTCTGCGTTGGCCCAGGCTTGCTGAAGCCGCTTCAGCAGTGGCAGCTCGCAGCGGGTCAGGCCGTCTTCCAGCACCCCTTCCAGCCAGTCACCCAACTCGTCCGCGGTGGTGACCCAGCGCAGCTCAAAGGCGCTCTCCAGCCCCTGGGACCAGGCAAAGGCACCGATGGGCAGAGCGGGACTGACCAGTTGTAGGAGGCCCAGCAGGGCCAGGTCATCCACCGCGGTGCGGCTGCTGTCAGTGAGCGTGAGTGTGGTCATGGTGGTGTTCGCTGTGGCTGTGGCCGCCTTCATGATCGTGATGGTGGTGAGCATGGCCATGGCTGTGACCATGACCATGACCGTGGCTGTGCCCGGGCTGGGCGTAGGCGCCTGGTTCCGGATCAAATGGCGCGTTGTGGTGTTCCAGGGTAGCGCCGAGGTGTTCCGCCAGTTCTTCCAGCACGTGGTCGGGGGTAAAGCGCACCCAACCCACCTGCTCGCTGTCCATGCCGATAGCCAGTGAGGTGTGGCGGTTGCCGAGGTGGTAACACAGGCGTGCCAGTGGCAGGCCGGTGGCGATGCGGGCAGTCACCACCGGTTCTTCCGCGGCGCGGATGCGGACGATCTCGCCACTGGTGGCCTGCAGGCAGGCGCCGTGCCGCAGCACCGGACCGCGGTCGAGGAACAGCCCCACGTCTTGGTTGGTGTCGGTGGTGGCACGCAGGCGGCCACGGATGCGCAGTTCATAGGGCAGCGTCAGGGTGTCCAGCACTTCGCTGGCGTCCACGTTCTCGATCCGCTGAGTGAGTTCAAGCATGGGTGGTCTCCTTAAAACAGGTGGTAGCGCTGGGCCAGGGGCAGCTCGGTCGCCGGCTCGCAGGTGAGCAGTTCGCCATCGGCACGTACTTCGTAGGTCTGCGGGTCCACGGTGATGTGGGGGCAGGCGTCGTTCAGTTTCATGTCGCTCTTGCGGATGCCGCGCACGTTTCTGCAGGCCGCCAGCGGGCTGTCGAGGCCGAGCCGCTCGCCGATGCCGGCATCCAGGGCGGCCTGGCTGACGAAGCTCAGCCGGGTGGCACTGGCGGCCTTGCCGAAGGCGCCGAACATGGGGCGGTAGTGCACCGGCTGGGGTGTGGGGATAGACGCGTTGGGGTCGCCCATCGGCGCCGCGGCGATCATGCCGCCTTTGAGGATCAGTGCGGGCTTCACGCCGAAGAAGGCCGGGCTCCAGAGCACCAGGTCCGCCAGCTTGCCCACTTCCACCGAGCCCACTTCATGGGCGATGCCGTGGGTGATGGCGGGGTTGATGGTGTACTTGGCGATGTAGCGCCGGGCGCGGAGGTTGTCGGCGCCCAGGCTCTGGTCTTCCGGCAGCAGGCCACGCTGCTGTTTCATTTTGTGGGCGGTCTGCCAGGTGCGGCACACCACTTCGCCGACCCGGCCCATGGCCTGGGAGTCGGAGGCGATCATCGAGATCACGCCGAGATCGTGGAGGATGTCTTCGGCGGCGATGGTCTCGCGGCGGATGCGAGAGTCCGCGAAGGCGACGTCTTCCGGGATGTTGGGGTCGAGGTGGTGGCACACCATCAGCATGTCGAGGTGTTCGTCCACGGTATTGACGGTGTAGGGCCGCGTCGGGTTAGTAGAGGACGGCAGCACGTAGCTTTTCGAGCAGGCGGTGATGATGTCGGGAGCGTGGCCGCCGCCGGCGCCTTCGGTATGGTAGGTGTGGATGCAGCGTTCCTTGAAGGCGGCGAGGGTGTCTTCGACGAAGCCGGATTCGTTA
The DNA here is from genome assembly GCF_002744715.1 of Marinobacter profundi. Lineage (GTDB taxonomy): Bacteria > Pseudomonadota > Gammaproteobacteria > Pseudomonadales > Oleiphilaceae > Marinobacter > Marinobacter profundi. The sequence goes on along the minus strand of NZ_KZ319369.1, from coordinate 361,306 downwards.
AGTGTGTCGGTGTGGATGGCCACCTGGACGTCGTACTGGTCCGCCACGGTGAGGCAGTTGTCGATGGAGGCGGGAGTGGTGCCCCAGTCTTCGTGCAGTTTCAGGCCGATGGCGCCCGCTTTTATTTGCAGCTCGAGGGCTTCGGGCAGGCTCGCGTTGCCTTTGCCGAGAAAGCCGATGTTCATGGGCAGGCTGTCGACGGCCTGGAGCATTTTGCCGAGGTGCCAGGCGCCGGGGGTGCAGGTGGTGGCGTTGGAGCCGGTCGCCGGGCCGGTGCCGCCGCCGAGCATGGTGGTGATGCCGCTCATCAGGGCTTCTTCCACTTGCTGGGGGCAGATGAAGTGGATGTGGGCGTCGATGCCGCCAGCGGTGAGGATTTTGCCTTCACCGGCGATGATTTCGGTGCCGGGGCCGATGACGATCTGGACGTCGGGTTGGGTGTCGGGGTTGCCGGCTTTGCCGATGGCGGCGATGCGGCCGTTCCGGAGGCCGATGTCGGCTTTGACGATGCCCCACCAGTCGAGTATCAGGGCATTGGTGATGACGGTGTCCATCACGCTGTCGTCGGCGCGCTGGCTCTGGCCCATGCCGTCTCTTATGACTTTGCCGCCGCCGAATTTTACTTCGTCGCCATAGTGGGTGGCGTCGCTTTCGACCTCGATCCACAGGTCGGTGTCGCCCAGTCTGAGGCGGTCGCCGGTGGTTGGGCCGTACATGTCGGCGTAGGCTTGTCTGGTAATTTTCATTTCTGGACTTCCAACTTGTCCATGACTTCAGCCCGGAAGCCGTAGATTTCGCGGCTGCCGCTAAAGGGAATGAGCGTGACTGCTCGGCTTTGGCCGGGTTCGAAGCGGATGGCGGTGCCGGCGGCGATGTCCAGCCGCAGGCCGCGCGCTTTGGCGCGGTCGAAGTGCAGGGCCGGGTTGGCTTCGGCGAAGTGGTAGTGGGAGCCGATCTGGACCGGGCGGTCGCCGGTATTGGCGACGTCGAGGGTGGTGCGTTCGCGACCGACGCAGAGTTCGATGTCGCCGTCTTTGAGCTGGTATTCGCCGGGGATCATGGCGGGCTCCTTACACGATCGGGTTGTGGACGGTGACGAGTTTGGTGCCGTCCGGGAAGGTGGCTTCTACCTGGACTTCCGGGATCATTTCGGGGACACCAGGCATGACGTCGGCACGGCTGAGAACTTCGCGGCCGGCGGCCATCATGTCAGCCACGGAGCGGCCTTCACGGGCGCCTTCGATGATTTCGGCGCTGATCAGGGCGATGGCTTCCGGGTAATTGAGTTTCAGGCCCTTGGCTTTGCGGCGTTCGGCGAGCAGTGCGGCGGTAAACAGCAGCAGCTTGTCTTTGTCTCTGGGTGTCAGTTCCATCGTGGTGCGCTCCGTTATCCTGGTGTTGTTCCGATGTTGTTCGAATGCTGTTCAGGTCAGCCAGATTCTTGGAATGCTGGCCGGCTGACCGGTGAGTGTTGGTCTGAGCAGTTCCCAGGCCTGCTGGCACAGGGCCCAGGCTTCGTTGCGTTCGCGGCCGAGGTAGCGCAGCAAGAGCACGCCCCGGCGGTAGGTGACGGCCCAGCGGGTGGTTGCGGGCAGGGTTTGCCGCAGCAATGTCACCGCGTCGCCGGCGTCTTCCAGCCCGACTGCCCACAAGGTGGCCTGGACAGTGGCGCCGCCCTGCCCCCAGTGCCCGCTAAAGCGCCTGTGCTGGGGGTCGAGGAGCTGGCGTTCCTGCCACAGCGGGCGGCCTTGGCGGGTCAGCAGGAAGCGTTGTTCCAGATGGCCGCTGGCAAACGGCAGCGCGCTGGCCGGGCGGCCGAGGGCCAGGATTTCCCAGCCGAGGCAGCGGCCGCCGTCGGCCACGTCAATGGTGGTGGTCTGTTGGCCGCGGGAGCCGTCAAAGGCGATGGTTTCCTGGGGCAGGTATTCCAGGGTGGCGCCGTCGGCAACGCTGAGCCGGGTGTGCTGGCCCCAGGCCACGCCGTGGCTGTCGGCTTTGTAGAGTTTGGCGGCGGCCGGGGTGGTGAGCAGGGCCCGGGCGCCGTTGGCGACGCTGACGTCAATCTGCAGCAGGTCACCACTGACCAGCCCGCCGGGCGGGTGTAACAGGTAGACGTGGCAACAGCCGCGGCGGCCTTCCGGGTAGAACGGCCGTTGCACCCGCAGCGGGCCGTGATGGCGCACCCGGGTCAGCGCGGTGGAGGCCTGTAGCTCGCTGCCCCGGAGCTGGAATTCCAGCTCCAGGCTGGCGGCCCAGCGCCGGTCCGGGTCAAAGCGGTGACCGGAGCCGTTCCGCGCGCCTGGTCCGGGCGCGCTGGGGGCGGGGATTGGAATGGCGGTGAGTATCGTCATACCGTCAGGTGCTGCCGGATGAGGTCGTCAGACAGTTCGCTGATGGCGCCGTCCGCCACCCGGCGACCACGATCCATGATGGCAAAGCGGTCGGCGTATTTGCGGGCAAAGGGCAGTTTCTGTTCGACCAGCAGCACGGTGAGGCCATCCTCGGCGATCAGCCGGCGAATGACCTCGCCAATCTGCGCCACGATGTTGGGCTGGATGCCTTCGCCGGGTTCGTCGAGGATCAGCAGACGTGGCTCGATCACCAGCGCACGGCCAATCGCCAGCTGTTGCTGCTGGCCGCCGGACAGGTCACCGCCGCGGCGGTTTTTCATTTCCTTCAGCACCGGGAACAGCTCGTAGATCCGCTCGGGGATTTTCCTGCTGCCATCCTTGCGCACCGCCAGGCCGGTGCGCAGGTTTTCTTCCACAGTCAGCAGCGGAAAAATCTGGCGCCCCTGGGGGACATAGCCGATGCCCAACCGGGAGCGGTCTTCGGTGCGGCGTCGGGACAGCTCTGAGTCGCCGGCCAGAATGATCCGGCCGCCGCTGACGCTCTCCTCGCCCATGATGCATTTCATCAGGGTGGTCTTGCCGACGCCGTTGCGGCCCATTACGCAGGTACACTGGCCGGCCGGCACGTCCAGTTCCAGATTCCACAGGGTGTGGCTCTGGCCGTAGAACTGGTTGAGTTGTTCGATCTTCAGCATCACGCGCCCTCCCCCAGGTAGACTTCAATCACTTTCGGATTGGCAGACACCTGGTCCATGGTGCCTTCCGCCAGCACACTGCCCTGGTGCAGGACGGTGACGGTGCGGGCGATGGAGCGAACGAAGCCCATGTCGTGTTCCACCACCACTACCGATTGCTTGCCGGCAAGGCCGGTCAGGAGTTCGGCGGTGCGTTCCATTTCCTGCTCGGTCATGCCGGCGACCGGTTCGTCCACCAGCAACAGACGGGGCCGCTGCATCAGCAGCATGCCAATTTCCAGCCACTGCTTCTGGCCGTGGGAGAGAATGCCGGCCAGGGCACCACGCAGCTCCTGCAGGCCGGTGAGCAGCAGCACTTCGTCGATCCGATCGCGAATGTCCTGGGTCATCAGCGCGGTCAGGGTGGGCAGCACCCGTTTGTCGGCGGCCATCGCCAGCTCCAGGTTCTCGAACACGGTCAGGGCCTCGAACACCGTCGGCTTCTGGAACTTGCGGCCGATGCCGAGGGCGGCGATGTCCGGCTCGTTCAGGGTGAGCAGGTTGTGGCGGCTGCCGAACCACACCGAACCGGTATCGGGCCGGGTCTTGCCGGTGATGATGTCCATCATGGTGGTCTTGCCGGCGCCGTTGGGGCCGATGATGCAGCGCAGTTCGCCATCGTCGATGGTGAGGTTGAGGTTGTTGATGGCCCGGAAGCCGTCAAAACTCACGCTGACATCTTCCAGGTACAGGATGGCGCCGTGACGGACGTCCACCGGGGACTGCACCGGGGCAAGAAAGTCGAATACCCGGTCCCGCTCGGTGAGTTGCTGGAAAACACTCATGCCGCAGCCTCCTGAGACGGGGATGAGACCGGCGGCGCCGACCGTCGTTGCAGCAGCCCGGCAATGCCTTTGGGCAGGAACACCGTGACCAGCACGAACAGACCGCCGAGGGCGAACAGCCAGGCGTCGGGCATCACGCCGGTGAACACGGTCTTGGCGTAGTTCACCAGCAGCGCCCCGATCACCGCGCCGTACAGGGTGGCGCGACCGCCAAGCGCCACCCAGACCACAATCTCGATGGAGAACAGCGGCGAGAACTCGCCGGGGTTGATGATGCCCACCTGGGGCACGTAAAGGGCGCCTGCCACCCCGGCGAGCATGGCCGAAACCACGAACACAAACAGCTGCACCCGGTCCACCCGATAGCCGAGGAAGCGGGTGCGGGCTTCGGCATCGCGACAGGCGATGCTGACCCGGCCGAGCTTGCTGGTGACGATACCGCGGCAGATCACGTAGCCGATGGCGAGCGCAATGCCGGTGGCGATGAACAGGCCAAGGCGGGTGGCATCGCTGCGCAGGCTGAAGCCGAGGATGTCCTTGAAGTCGGTCAGGCCGTTGTTACCGCCAAACCCCATCTCGTTGCGGAAGAATGCCAGCATCAGGGCAAAGGTCAGTGCCTGGGTGATGATCGACAGATAGACCCCGGTGACCCGGGAGCGGAACGCCAGAAAGCCGAATACCAAAGCCAGCAACCCCGGCGCCAGTAACACCATCAGGAAGGCGAACCAGGCCATGTCGAAGCCCTGCCAGTACCAGGGCAACTCCTGCCAGTTGAGAAACACCATGAAATCCGGCAGCTCCGGGTTGCCGTACACGCCGCGGTCGCCGATCTGGCGCATCAGGTACATGCCCATGGCATAGCCGCCAAGGGCAAAGAAGGCACCATGGCCGAGGCTGAGAATGCCAAGGTAGCCCCACACCAGGTCCACCGCCACCGCCAGCAAGGCGTAGCACAGGTACTTGCCCAGCAAGGTAACGGTGTAGGCGCTGACGTGGAGCGCGCTGCCTTGCGGCAGGGCAACGTGGAGCAGGGTCACCAGCGCCATGGCGGCAAACAGCACGCCGAGGAACAGCTGGGTGGAACGTTCAAGCAGGGGCCGTTTCAGCCACTGGGATGATACCGGCATGGCTTAACCCTCCGCCGCCCGGCCCTTCTGGGGGAACAGTCCCCGCGGCCGCTTCTGGATAAACAGGATGATGAACACCAGCACGATGATCTTGGCGAGGACCGCACCGGCCCAGGGCTCAAGCATCTGGTTGATGGTGCCGAGGGAAAGACCGGCCAGCAGGGTGCCCCAGAGATTGCCCACACCGCCGAACACCACCACCATAAAGGAGTCGATGATGTAGCTCTGGCCCAGGTTGGGACCGACGTTGGTGATCTGGGACAGGGCGACACCGGCGAGCCCGGCAACCCCGGAACCGAGGCCAAAGGTGAGGATGTCCACCCGGGTGGCACGGATGCCCATGGAGCGGGCCATGGCGCGGTTCTGGGTGACTGCCCGCACCTCCAGGCCGAGACGGGTCTTGCGCATGATCAGCATCAGCCCGGCGAACACCACCAGCGCAAAGCCGATCACGTAAAGCCGGTTCAGGGTCAGCGACAGCGCCTCGTTGATCATGATGGAGCCGCTCATCCAGTCCGGCGTGACGACGGAACGGTTGAGGGGGGAAATCAGTGTGCGGACCAGTTGCTGGAGGATCAGGCTGACCCCGAAAGTGGCCAGCAGGGTTTCCAGCGGGCGGCCCTTGAGATGCTGGATGACGCTGCGTTCGATGACGATGCCGGCCATGGCCGCCACCAGAAAACCGGCGGGAATCGACAGGATCAGCGCCAGGCCCGGCTGGCCGGGCAACAACTGTTGCATGCCCCAGGTGGTGTAGGCACCGAGCATCATCAGCTCGCCGTGGGCCATGTTGATGACCCCCATCACCCCGAAGGTGATGGCCAGACCGATGGCCGCCAGCACCAGCACCGAGCCCAGTGACAACCCGAAATACAGGGTCTCTGCGGCACGATTGAGTGTGAGTTTCTGTTCGATACTGGCCAGGGCCCGGGTGGCGGCTGCCGCAATCTGCGGATCATCGCCCCGTGCTGCGCCGGCCAGGGCGGCACGGGCCTGCGGGTTCAGGCTACCGGCCAGCACCGCCACGGCAGCCCCATCGCCCTGCCCCAGCCGGTAGATCGCCAGCGCACTTTCCAGTGCCTCACGTACTGCGGGGTTGTCTTCATCGGCCAGCAAGCCGTTCAGGCGTTCGGCAAGCGGCGCATTCACCGTCCCCATCAGGGCACGGGCAGCGGTCAGTCGCACCTGGGGGTTGGCCACCGTCAGGTCAATCACCGACAGCAGGTCGTCCACTTCGCCGCGCAGGGTGTTGTTGACCTGCACCGCCTCCAGCTCGCGGCGGGACATCTCCCCGAGCGACTCACCGGTAAGGGCGTCGGCAATGGCCCAGTTGCGGCCCCGGTTGCTGGTCACGATCACTATCTGGCCGGTGGTTTTGATCCGGCTCAGCTTGTTGGCACTGAACGCTTCCAGCCAGTTGCGGGCGCGTTCGTCACCACTGCCGGCCAGCTCGCGGACGATGATGGATTTCTCGGCCTGGCTGGCGCCGGCGAGGCCCTGCAGCAAGCGGGCGGCCTGCTGCTCGCTGACCTGGGCACCGGCTAACGATGACAAGAGGACCAGATGCAGGGCGAAGGTCAGCCGGGCGAGCGATCGCAGGATGCTCATGGTGGTTTCCTGTTGGCGTTGCATGATAGATGGATTCCGGGCGCTCGTCCGGGGTCCGGCGGCGCTTGATGCGCCTGCCGGCCCCGTTTGAAAATGGCCCGTTACTTGGACGCGACTTCCGCCGTACCGCCACCGCACTTGCCGGTGACCACGTTGAAGTTGCCGCACTTCAGCGGTGCCCGCCAGTCACTGATCAGGTCCCGGGAGCCCGGCAGGAAGTCCGACCAGGCGTCGCCGGCCACGGTGGAGGAGGTTTCCCACACCACCGAGAACTGGCCGTTATCCTGGATCTCGCCGATCAGCACCGGCTTGGTGATGTGGTGGTTGGGCATCATGGCGGCAAATCCGCCGGTGAGGTTGGGGACGGTGACACCGATGATGGCGTCTTTCACCGCATCCACTTCGGTGGTGCCGGCCTTTTTCACCGCTTCGATGTACATGTTGAAGCCGATGTAGTGGGCTTCCATCGGGTCGTTGGTGACCGCCTTGTCGTCACCCTTGAACTTGACCCAGGCATCGATGAAGTCGTAGTTGGCGTCGTTATCCACGCTCATGAAGTAGTTCCAGGCAGCCAGGTGGCCCACCAGGGGCGCGGTGTCGATCCCGGCCAGCTCCTGCTCGCCCACCGAGAATGCCACCACCGGGATGTCGGACGCGGCGAGGCCCTGGTTACCCAGTTCCCGGTAGAAAGGCACGTTGGCGTCGCCGTTGATGGTGGACACCACTGCGGTCTTCTTGCCGGCGCTGCCAAACTTCTTGATCTCCGCCACGATGGCCTGCCAGTTGGAATGGCCGAAGGGGGTGTAGTTGATCATGATGTCCGCGTCTGCCACCCCCTGGTCCTTCAGGTAGGTTTCGAGGATCTTGTTGGTGGTGCGCGGATAGACGTAGTCGGTACCAGCCAGTACCCAGCGCTCAACACCCAGGTCGTTCTTCAGGTAATCCACTGCCGGAATGGCCTGCTGGTTGGGCGCCGCGCCGGTGTAGAACACGTTTTCGGACGATTCCTCACCCTCGTACTGCACCGGGTAGAACAGCAGGCCGTTGAGCTCCTCCACCACCGGCAGCACCGACTTGCGGGATACCGACGTCCAGTTACCGAAGATCACATCGACCTTCTCCTTGGCCAGCAGCTCGCGGGCCTTCTCGGCAAACAGTGGCCAGTCGGACGCCGGGTCGACCACCACCGCCTCCAGCTGGCGGCCCAGCACGCCACCGGCAGCATTCTGCTGCTCGATCAGCATGAGCATGGTGTCTTTCAGGGCGGATTCACTGATTGCCATGGTGCCGGACAACGAGTGCAGGATTCCCACCTTGATGGGATCCTCGGCGGCAACCGAGTGCAGGGAAACAGACAAGGCCAGGGCAGAAAGGCCCAGCTTCAGGTGTTTGCTGAATTTCATCACGTGCATCCTTTTCGTTCTTGGGGAGTTGTGCAGTTCGTCAAACGCCCTGCACCCATTGCACGTGGTGTTCCACAACGAGCTATACGTCTTTTATATCAATCAATTAGCCGACAAGCAGGCACCATAATGGCCCGCCAGCCAGGCCAAACACTGCGCCAATCCCGCCCACAACCGGTTTTGCTGCACCACCACGGAACAGGCCGTGGTGCACACGCACTATGAAAGCCCCCGGAGCCGGCCATTCGCCTCGAATTGGCGCGTTTTTGCTCAAGGGTTGAACGATAGCGCCAGATTGATTGCATCATTGAAGGGCATGATGAAACCTGGCCAGTTACGGAAAGAACGGCTGGCAGCGCTGATCCCCGGATGTAGACTAGACAGCACCAGACCGAGAACGGAGACATGACATGCCCAGCCTGATCGATGATATCCAAGCAGAACAGATTCCCATGGAGGTTTACTTCCGGCACCTTCATCAGCATCCGGAACTGGCCTTTGAAGAAACGGAATCCGCTGCGTACATCGCCGATCTGCTGCGGCAGTGGGGCTACGAAGTGACGGAAGGCATTGGCGGTACCGGGGTGGTAGCCCGGATGCAACTCGGGGACGGGACCACATCCATCGGACTGCGGGCCGATACCGATGCGCTGCCGGTCCCGGAGATGACCGACCTTCCCTACAAGAGCAAGGTGGCTGGCAAGTCGCACACCTGTGGCCATGATGCCCACACCACCATGCTGCTGGGCGCTGCCCAGTATCTGGCGCGCAAAGGCAACTTCAACGGCACACTCAATCTGATCTTCCAGCCGGCGGAGGAGATCATGGCGGGCGCACCGGCCATGCTGGGGGACGACCTGTTGAGGCGATTCCCGATGGATTACATGTTCGGGCTCCACAACATGCCGGGGCTGGAAGCAGGAACGCTGTACCTGACCGCTGGCCCGGTTATGGCCGCAGTCGATAACTGGGAAATCGAACTGACCGGAAAAGGTGGCCATGGATCCATGCCGGAACGCTGTATTGATCCTCTGGTGGCCGGCTCAGCCCTGGTGATGTCACTGCAAACCATCGTTTCACGGAATGTTGCGGCCCAGGATGCCGTTGTCGTGACCATTGGGGCCTTCAACTCCGGCGAGGCCGGCAACGTAATCCCGCAAAACGCCGTCCTGCGGCTGAGTGTCCGTAGTCGTGACCCCGATACGAGGACCCGGGTTCTGGACCGCATCAGGGCCATCACCGCCGCAACGGCAGAAGGCTACAACGTTGGATTCGAGATCCGGGAGGGGCAACCGGGCGCAGTCCTTGTCAACGACGACGAACAAACCCGGATCTGCACGGAAGTGGCATGCCGGCTACTTGGTGAAGAACGGGTGGTCAATCCCGGGCCCACCTTCATGGGCAGCGAAGATTTTGCCTTTTTCGCGCAGCAGAGACCGTCGGTGTACGGCTTTCTCGGGAACGGCGATACCCCGATGGTTCACCATCCCGAGTATGCCTTCGATCCCGCAAACCTGCCCGTCGGTGCCGCCTACTGGGTCGCAATAACGCAGCATTATCTGCGCTGACGCGGCGCTTTCCGGGACTCGATTAGTCAATAGCTGTCCTGCAATTCGGACAATGCGTCCAGATTTCCGGTCACCCCATCGGGGCAGCTCCCAAGAGATATGCCAACAATTCAATTGGTTACAATCCTGGCATGAAACTTTCTTGGCTCCAATCTCCGAACAATAAATCCAAGAACGGAGCTCAGAACTATGAAGGTATCGACCGCTTCACTGCACGGCGGCCCGGCGTTGCTGTCCGGACTCGTGCTGTCAGTAATCCTCATGGCCCCCATCACACCGGCAACTGCCGGCCAGACCTACTCATACACCCTGCCTCAACAGGCCTACAGCCAATCCCGCGCACGGAACTACAAGGTGTATGTGCCGGACAATCTCACCAGCCCTGCCCCCATGGTGATGGCACTCCACGGCTGCAAGCAGACCAATGACGACGTACTGAACGACTGGGGCCTGACCACGGCGGCAGACGACTACGGTTTCGTACTGGTGGCGCCGTTTATCACCAGTTACGATGGTTTGCGCAACGAGAACTGCTGGGGCTTCTGGTTTGATCACCATCGCCACGAAGGTGGCGGCGAAGTGGAAGACCTGCACCAGATTGCACAGGCTGTGGAAGGTAACTTCAGCATTGACCCAAACCGCCGGTTTATCACCGGGCTGTCCTCCGGTGGTGCCATGACCATCGTAGCCGCCACCACGCACAACGAATACTGGGCCGCCGCCGCCCCGGCGGCGGGACTGCCTTATGGTGAGGATGCGGCCTCTGTCTCGTTATCCGGACAGTGTCCGGGAAGCGCGACATTTCACAGCGTCGCCCGCGTGGTGTCCGACATGCAGGCCGAGTTGGACGACTCCTATCCCATCCCGATGATGGTGCTGCAGAACGAAAACGACTGCACCGTTCTTAAAACCGCTGCCGACACCGCACGGGATGCCCACCTCAAGGTTTTCGGTGATCCGGCGTTCGACACCCCGACCGAAGCCGAGGCCTCGGCAGCGGCCTGCTCCCCCTTCAACCAGAACAATTACAGCTGCGTGCATACCCGTTATACCCGGGACGGTACCCTCGGCACCCGCTCCGTGGTGGAAACGGTGTACCTGGACGGCCCTTTGTCCACCCCGAACCTGCAGGACACCGACCACGGCCACTACTGGGTTGGTGGCGTTAATGGCAACAATGGCAAGTGGTCCGTCAAGGTTGGTCCCAGCTATCCGGACATCATCTGGGATTTCTTCAACCGTCACAGCCGCGACGGCTCGGAGCCGGAAGGGTTCCCGGTAATCACCCTGCTTGGCGATAATCCGATGACCGTCGCCATCAACACCACCTTCACCGATCCTGGCGCAACGGCGGAAGACGCCGAAGATGGCTCCCTGACCGTCACGGCCGACTGCAGCCAGGTGGACACCGCAGCCGTAGGCACCTACACCTGCGCCTACGTGGCGACTGACAGCGACAGCAACGCCACCACCAAAGAACGAACCGTCGACGTTTTCGATCCCGCTGCCCCCATCGAAACCTGCGAACAGGCCACGGCCTCGCCCAATGGCCACATCTCCGCAGGCCGCGCCTATGCCGGGGGTTTGTATGAGCTTCGGGCTCTGGCAAACGGCGATGATGTGGATATTGGTGGATCCTTCGATACCTGGAGCAGCATCACGCTGTACGAAGGCGAGCCAGGGCTTTGGTATGCCACCGAGCCGGCTGCATGCACCGGATCGGGTGACGGCGGCAGCGGCGGTGGCGAATTTGCCTGCCAGGACTGGAACGACACCAACCTTAACCATGACCTTGCCGGCCGGGCTTACTATGCCGGAGGTTATTTCACCACCGGAGGTGATGACGCCATCGGGGCCTTGTCTGGCACCTACAGCTGGGTTAAGGAAACTGCTGAAGGGTTCTATGAAAGCGGACAGTGCGACTGACCCCGGATAGAACCCTGCAGATCCTGGCTAAGACCCAGCAGGGAGGAGCCCGTGCCAGACAGGCAACGCCATGTCGCCGGGTTCCTCGCTGGGGCCACCGCTACGGCTCTTGAACGCGCCCTCCTCTATGGGTATCCGGAATAGCGCGGTTGCCTTGCGTTCACTCAGGCTGGGAGCCCGTACCTGCTCCCAGCGCCCCGGCTCAAGCTGGTTGATGATGGCCTCAAATGCCGCATCAAACTCGTCATTACCGGTGACCTGCACGGCCCGACCGAACAGCACCACCGACTCATAGTTGGCGCTGTGATGGTAGGCGGACTTACTCATGACCCATTCGTTGGTTACCGCAAAGGACAGACAGAGCTGTGTCCCCGGCGCCAGGCACCGGGACATCCGGCCGCCATTCAGGGGATGTTCGACAACCCACCGGTGTTGTATGTGGGCAGCTTCAGCAAAACCCTGGTGCCTGCCCTGCGGGTTGGGTACCTGGTGGTTCCCGAGCAGGTGGTGGAGCCGGTGCTCTGGGCCAAGCAGGTCAGCGGCGGGGAAGCCCCCCTGCTCACGCAGGCAACCATTGCCGAGTTTATTGAAAGCGGCCATTTCAGCCGTCACCTCCGGCGCATGCGGCAGCTCTACCGGGACAAATGGCACCGTTTCCAGGGACGGGTGGCAGAAGAGCTTGGCGGACGGGTACGACCAGTGGCGGAAAGCGCCGGCATGCACCTGGTATTGGAGGGCGAATTCGACGACGTGGCAACTCATCATTGGCTGAGAAGCCGGGGCTTCGGCAGTACTCCGCTCAGCGCCCACTACATCGGATCGGCCGCCAGGTCGGGACTGGTGATGGGGTTCGCCAGTGCGAGCGAACAACAGATTGAAGCCGGCGTGCGTGCCCTGAGCAACGGCTTGAAGGCCGCGGCGCTGTAACAACGCAAACCCCGGCATCATTCCGGATGAATCGCTGAAGTGCAGACGGGAAAGCAGCCCCCGGCCGGACGGCCGGGGGCGAGGCAGGCTTACTTGACCTTCGGGTCCAGTTCGCCGGCGGCGTAACGCTCGAACATGCGTTCGAGGTTGATCGGCTTGATCTTGCTGGCGTTGCCGGCGGTACCGAAAGCTTCGTAGCGGGCGATACAGATTTCCGTCATCGCCTTCATGGTTTCCTTGAGGAATTTACGCGGGTCGAACTCGGCCGGGTTCTGGGCCATGAAACGACGGACCGCGCCGGTGCTGGCCAGGCGCAGATCGGTATCGATGTTGACCTTGCGCACGCCGTGACGGATGCCCTCGACGATTTCCTCAACCGGGACACCATAGGTTTCCGGGATCTCACCACCGAATTCGTTGATGATCTTCAGCCACTCCTGGGGAACGGAGCTGGAGCCGTGCATCACCAGGTGGGTGTCCGGGATGCGGGCGTGGATGGCCTTGATCTGGTCGATGGCGAGGATGTCGCCCGTAGGCGGACGGGTAAACTTGTAGGCGCCGTGGGAGGTACCGATGGCGATGGCCAGGGCGTCTACCTGGGTCTTCTTGACGAAGTCCGCCGCTTCTTCCGGGTCGGTCAGCATCTGGCTGTGGTCGAGAATACCTTCCGCGCCGATGCCGTCTTCCTCACCGGCCTGGCCGGTTTCCAGGGAGCCCAGGCAGCCTAGCTCGCCTTCTACCGACACGCCACAGGCGTGGGCCATTTCCACGGTGCGACGGGTAACGTCGACGTTGTACTCGTAATCGGTTGGCGTCTTGCCGTCTTCACCGAGTGAGCCGTCCATCATCACCGAGCTGAAACCCAGCTGGATGGAGCGCTGGCACACCGCAGGGCTGGTGCCGTGATCCTGGTGCATGCACACCGGGATGTGGGGGAATTCTTCAATGGCAGCGAGAATCATGTGGCGCAGGAACGGCGCACCGGCATACTTGCGGGCACCGGCAGAGGCCTGGACGATCACCGGGGAATCGGTCTTGTCCGCAGCTTCCATGATTGCGCGCATCTGCTCGAGGTTGTTGACGTTGAACGCAGGCACACCGTAACCGTGCTCGGCGGCGTGATCCAGCATTTGCCGCATCGAAATCAGGGCCATGGGGAACTCTCCTTAATCGGGTAAAAGTCTGTTCAAAAGTGTCGTTGAACGGGTGGCGCCAACCACCCGCGCTCAGGCGCACTCAGGCGCCGCGTTCTTCGAGTACTGCAACGGCTGGCAGGGTCTTGCCTTCCACAAACTCCAGGAAGGCACCACCGCCGGTGGAGATGTAGGAAATCTTGTCTGCAACGCCGTATTTGTCAACGGCGGCCACGGTATCGCCACCGCCGGCCAGGGAGAAGGCGTCGCTGTCGGCAATGGCATTGGCCAGGGCCTTGGTGCCGTTACCGAACTGGTCAAACTCGAACACGCCGACCGGGCCGTTCCACAGGATGGTTCTGGCGGACTTCAGCAGCTCCGCAAAGTGGCTGGCGGTTTGCGGTCCCACGTCGAGGATCATGTCGTCCGCGCTGACCTCGTCGATGCCCTTGGTGGTCGCTGCGGCAGTCTCGGCGAATTCGCTGGCCACCACGACATCCACCGGCAGCGGGATTTCCACGCGGGCGGCGATGTCCTTGGCGGTGTCGATCAGGTCGTGTTCACAGAGGGATTTGCCAACCGGATGACCGGCGGCGGCCAGGAAGGTGTTGGCGATGCCGCCGCCCACGATGATCTGGTCGCAGACCTTTTCCAGGGCGTTGAGGACGTCCAGCTTGGTGGACACCTTGGAGCCGCCGACGATGGCAACCACCGGCTTGGCCGGGTTATCCAGGGCCTTGCCGAGGGCGTCCAGTTCAGCGGCCAGCAGCGGGCCAGCACAGGCTTCCGGGGCGAAGCGGGCAACACCGTGGGTCGATGCCTGGGCGCGGTGCGCGGTACCGAAGGCATCCATCACATAAACGTCGCACAGCGCGGCGTAGCGTTTTGCCAGCGCCTCATCGTCTTTCTTCTCACCCTTGTTGAAGCGCACATTCTCGAACAGCACTACTTCGCCGTCGGCCACCTCAACACCGTCGAGGTAATCCTTGATCAGCCGTACTTCCTGGCCCAGCACCTGGCTCAGGTGGTCGGCTACCGGCTTCATTGAAGAGGCTTCGTCGTACACGCCTTCTTCCGGGCGGCCGAGGTGAGACATCAGCATGACCCGGGCGCCAGCATCCCGCGCCGCCTTGATGGTGGGCAGTGAGGCACGGATACGGGCATCGCTGGTCACTTTGCCGTCTTTTACCGGTACGTTGAGGTCTTCACGAATCAGCACCCGCTTGCCAGCGAGGTCCATGTCGGTCATTTTCTTGATGGCCATAACATTTATCCCTTGGGAAAATTCTGAGATTACAGATCGTTGGTTAACCAGCTCTTGCTGACATCCAGCATCCTGTTGGCAAAGCCCCACTCGTTATCGAACCAGCACAGCACCTTCACCATGGTGCCACCGGTGACCCGGGTCTGGCCGCCGTCGACAATGCCGGAATGGGCATCATGGTTGAAGTCGGAGCTGGCCAGCAGTTCATCGGTGTAGCCAAGGATACCTTGTAACGGACCGCTTGCGGCCTGTTCTAACAGTTTGTTAACCGCCCCGACAGACGTCGCCTTGCGCACGTTGACCACCATGTCGATGGCGGACACGTTCATGGTGGGCACCCGCATGGCCACCGAACTGAAGCGCCCCTCCAGGTGAGGCAACAGGCGCTCGATACCGCGGGCGAGGCCGGTGTCCACCGGCACGATGTTGTGCAGGGCGCTGCGGGTACGGCGCAGATCCTGGTGATGATAGGCGTCGATCACCGGCTGGTCGTTCATCGCGGCGTGAATGGTGGTGGTACTGCCCTGCTCGACACCAAGGGCCTCATCCAGTACCCGGATCACCGGCACCAGGCAGTTGGTGGTGCAGGAGCCCGCCGCAACGATCACGTCGTCCGCGGTTAGCTCCCGGTCGTTGATCCCGAATACCACCGTGCGGTCCACATCGGACTCGGCAGGCTGGGAAAACAACAGGCGCCGGGCACCCGCGTCGATATGGCTCTGGGCGGTCGCCCGGTCCGAGAAGGCACCGGAACATTCCAGCACCAGGTCGATGGCCAGCAACCCCCACGGCAGGTCGGCCGGGTCCGGATGCCTGAGTACCCGGATGCGGTCGCCGTTCACCAACAGGTCCTGCCCATCCACCCTGACCTCACCCTGAAACCGGCCGTGGGTGGAGTCGTACTTGGTGAGATGGGCGATGGTGTCGATGTCTGACAGCTCGTTGATCGCGACCACCTGCAGGTGATCGCGAAACCCGTTCTCGTAAAGTGCCCGCAACACGCACTGGCCAATACGGCCGTACCCGTTGATCGCTATACGGAAGGGCGCCGGAGTGGTCATCAGGCGTCCAGCAGCTCCGCGGCCACTTCAAGGATGTTGTCGACGGTGAAGCCGAATTCCTCGAACAGCTGGCCAGCCGGGGCAGACTCGCCGAAGGTGGTCATGCCCACCACGCGGCCGTCCAGGCCCACGTACTTGTACCAGTAGTCGGCAATGCCCGCTTCAACGGCAATCCGGTTGGACACGTCCAGCGGCAGTACCTGCTGCTTGTACTCGGCGCTCTGGGCATCGAACACGTCGGTCGACGGCATGGAAACCACACGCACGGCCTTGCCCTGCTCACGCAGCTTGGCGGCGGCGTCCTGAGCCAGCGCCACTTCGGAGCCGGTGGCGATCAGGATCAGTTCCGGTGCGGCTTCGCTGTCCGACAGCACGTAGCCACCCTTGGCGACGTCGGCCAGTTGCTGGGCGCTGCGCTGCTGGTGCGGCAGGTTCTGACGGGAGAACACCATGGCGGTCGGGCCGTCGTTACGCTCCAGGGCCGCCTTCCAGGCAACGGCGGATTCCACCGCATCGGCCGGGCGCCAGGTGCTCATGTTCGGGGTGGTACGCAGGCTGGCCATCTGCTCGATGGGCTGGTGGGTCGGGCCGTCTTCGCCCAGACCGATGGAGTCATGGGTGAACACATAGATGGCACGCTGCTTCATCAGCGCGGCCATGCGTACCGCATTGCGGCAGTATTCCATGAAGATCAGGAAGGTCGCGCCGTAGGGTACGAAACCACCGTGCAGGGCGATGCCGTTCATGATGGCGGCCATGCCGAATTCGCGAACGCCGTAGTAGATGTAGTTGCCGCTGGCGTCGTCTTTGGTCAGGCCCTTGCAGCCGCCCCAGATGGTCAGGTTGGAGCCGGCCAGGTCGGCGGAGCCGCCCATCAGTTCCGGCAGCAACGGGCCATAGGCGTTCAGGCTGTTCTGGGAGGCCTTGCGACTGGCGACGGTCTCGCCCTTGTCCTGGCATTCCTGGATGTACGCATCCGCCCTGGCACTGAAATCGGCTGGCAGCTCGCCCGCCATCCGGCGTTTGAACTCGGCAGCCAGTTCCGGCTCGGCCTGCTCGTAGGCGGCAAACACTTTATCCCAGGCACTTTCGGCGGCCGCGCCCTTGTCGCGGGCATTCCATGCAGCGTAGATATCGGCCGGCACTTCAAACGGGGCGTGATTCCAGCCCAGCTTTTCCCGAGTCAGGGCGATTTCATCGTCACCCAGCGGTGCGCCGTGACAGCTTTCGGTGCCCTGCTTGTTGGGGGAACCGAAACCGATGATGGTCTTGCAGCAGATCAGCGTGGGCTGATCGGTGTTGGCGCGGGCAGATTCCACCGCAGCGCGGATGGCGTCGGCATCGTGGCCGTCGACCGCTGGAATCACCTGCCAGCCGTAGGACTCGAAACGCTTCGGCGTGTCGTCGGTGAACCAGCCCTCGACTTCACCGTCAATGGAAATGCCGTTGTCGTCGTAGAAGAAGATCAGCTTGCCGAGACCCAGGGTGCCCGCCAGCGAGCACACTTCATGGGAGATACCTTCCATCAGGCAGCCGTCGCCGAGGAAGGCGTAGGTGTAATGGTCAACAATCTCGTGGCCGGGACGGTTGAACTGGGCGGCCAGGGCCTTTTCGGCAATGGCAAAACCCACCGCATTGGCAATTCCCTGTCCCAGCGGGCCGGTGGTGGTCTCGATGCCCGGGGTATAACCGTACTCCGGGTGACCCGGGGTCTTGGAATGGAGCTGACGGAAGTTCTTCAGGTCGTCGATGGAAACGTCGTAACCACTCAGGTGCAGCAGTGAGTACTGCAGCATGGAGCCGTGACCGTTGGACAGCACGAAGCGGTCACGGTTGGCCCACTGAGGGTTGGCCGGGTTGTGGCTGAGGTAATCGTTCCACAGAACCTCGGCGATATCCGCCATACCCATAGGCGCACCAGGATGGCCGGACTTGGCTTTTTGCACCGCATCCATGCTCAGCGCGCGAATGGCGTTGGCGAGATCTTTGCGAGACGGCATTGACGTTTCTCCAGTATTGGTCGGAAAGAAAGGGGCTGATCAGAAATAAGGCGCGTATTTTCGCCGATTAGTGGGTGGCGGAGCAAATCAACCTGTCGCTTATATGGCTGTGGATTTCCGAGATCGTTCACACAGGTCATAAAACTATATCAATTTTTTTTGATATGGCTATTGCGTGACCAGTCAATCCACCCTAAACTCCGCCCCATGACTAACATGACCACACACGCCAGCGAGACCTCCCCGGCGGATACCCTCGCCCCGATATTCAAGGCCAGCGGAGACCCGCTGCGCCTGGAGATCCTGCGTGTGCTGCGCCGCGACACCTTCGGGGTGCTGGAGCTCAGCCAGCTGTTCGACATGCGCCAGTCCGGCATGAGCCACCACCTGAAAGTGATGCACAAGGCCGGGCTGCTGGAGCCGCAGCGGGAAGGTAACGCCATTTTTTACCGTCGCCCGCTGCACCTGGAAAGCGACAAGCTGACCGATCGCACCATCCGCCAGATCTTTGAAACCGTCGACCAGTTGCCGCTGCCGCTGCACCTGGAGCAAAAGATCGAGGCCATCCGCAACCAGCGGGCGGACCAGTCCCAGGCATTCTTTGCCCGCTACGCGGAGCAGTTCCGCGAACAGCAGGAACTGATTGCGGCGTTCGAGCTCTATGCCGAGCCGGTTGCCGAGCTGCTGCGCAAGCGCTCCGGCAAACATGAATGGCACAGCGCGCTGGAGATTGGCCCGGGCGAAGGCGGATTCCTGCCGGTGCTGTCCCAACTGTGCGGCAACGTGGTCGCCCTGGACAATTCGCGGGACATGCTGGCCAAGGCCACCCGGACCTGCATCGAAGAACGGCTGAACAACGTCGACCTGATTGAAGGGGTAACCGACACCCTGCTGGCCCGCGGCGATGCCTTCGACCTGGTGGTTGCCAACATGGTGCTGCACCACGTGCCCAGCCCGGCGGATATCTTTCTCGATGCCGCCGCACTGATGAACAGTGGCGGTTGCCTGGTGATCAGCGACCTGTGCAGCCATGACCAGGACTGGGCCAAGGAAAACTGCGGCGACCTGTGGCTCGGGTTCGAGCCGGAGGAACTTACCGCCTGGGCGGCCGATGCCGGGCTGACCGCCGGCGAACAGCTATTTATTGGCCTGCGTAACGGATTCCAGATGCAGGTACGGGAGTTCTGGAAGCTTGCCAGCCAGAACTGATCTACAAAAACCGAATATCAAAATATTTTGATACAGTTGTACGTAGTTATACGTACCATACCTTAAACCAGTGTCCGGTCTCCGGAATATGAAACGCTCACAGAGGAGCAACACCTATGTCTGACTACAGCATCTTCACTTCCGAGTCGGTCTCTGAAGGCCATCCGGACAAAATGGCCGACCAGATCTCCGATGCGGTTCTGGACGCCATCCTCGCCGAAGACCCCCACGCCCGCGTTGCCTGTGAAACCATGGTAAAAACCGGTGTGGCCATCGTTGGCGGCGAAATCACCACCAGCGCCTGGGTTGACCTGGAAGACCTGGTCCGTGGCGTGATCAAGGACATCGGCTACACCTCCTCGACTGTGGGCTACGACGGCGACACCTGCGGCATCATCAACATCATCGGCAAACAGTCCGTTGACATCGCCCAGGGCGTTGACCGCCAGAAGCCGGAAGACCAGGGTGCCGGCGATCAGGGCCTGATGTTCGGCTACGCCAGTAACGAAACCGAAGTGCTGATGCCGGCGCCGATCACCTTCGCCCACCGCCTGGTCGAGCGCCAGGCCGAAGCCCGCAAGAGCGGCCTGCTGCCGTGGCTGCGTCCGGATGCCAAGAGCCAGGTCACCTGCCGCTACGAAAACGGCCAGGTCACCGGCATCGACGCCATCGTCCTGTCCACCCAGCACGACCCGGAAGTCTCCCAGAGCGACCTCAAAGATGCGGTGATGGAGCTGATCGTCAAGCACGCGCTGCCGGCTGAACTGCTGCACGCCGACACCCAGTTCCACATTAACCCGACCGGCAAGTTCGTGATCGGCGGACCGGTGGGCGACTGCGGACTTACCGGCCGCAAGATCATCGTCGACACCTACGGCGGCATGGCCCGTCACGGTGGTGGCGCGTTCTCCGGCAAGGATCCGTCGAAAGTTGACCGCTCCGCCGCCTACGCCGGCCGTTACGTCGCCAAGAACATCGTTGCCGCTGGCCTGGCCGACAAGTGTGAGATCCAGGTGTCCTACGCCATCGGCGTCGCCGAGCCGACATCCATCTCCATCAACACCTTCGGCACCAACAAGGTGAGCGACGACCTGATCATCAAACTGGTCCGCGAGCACTTCGACCTGCGTCCGTATGCCATCACCCGCATGCTGGACCTGCTGCACCCGATGTACCGGGCCACCGCAGCCTACGGTCACTTCGGTCGCGACCCGTTCGAAATGACCGTTGGCGGCAAGACCTTCACCGCGTTCCCGTGGGAGAAGACCGATAAGGCTTCTGCCCTGAAGGACGCTGCCGGTCTTTGATATTGCTGCAGCATGGCTTCAGGAGCAAGCCTCTCGCCTTGGTCACCACATTGGTGCCCGAGGGAAGATCTCCTGAAGCCTACAAGACCTTTTAGGGTTAAGCAGCGTATTGATGAACGCAAACACCCAAGGTTTGAAAGAGGGGGTGGGGGTTGCCTTCCGCGGAATGTCGGAGGCCATGGATGGCCGGAGTCAAGCGCACATGGATGTGCTTGAAGCGGTTCCGCGGAAGGCAACCCCCACTCCCGAATCGCCCGAATTTAGCAGCACCGAAAATCGAGTTGCACCCAATACTGAAAGCGACAGGAGAACACCATGAGCACTCCGGCAGAACAACTGAACACCTTCAACGACTACAAAGTCCGCGACATCACCCTCGCCGACTGGGGCCGCAAAGAAATCAAGATCGCCGAAGGCGAAATGCCCGCCCTGATGAAACTGCGTGAAAAATACAAGGCGGAACAGCCGCTGAAGGGTGCAAACATCATGGGTTGCATCCACATGACCATCCAGACCGCCGTGCTCATCGAAACCCTGATCGAACTCGGCGCCAGCGTACGCTGGTCCTCCTGCAACATCTTCTCCACCCAGGACCAGGCCGCCGCCGCCATCGCTGCCCAGGGCATCCCGGTATTTGCCTGGAAAGGCGAAACCGAAGAAGAGTACGAGTGGTGCCTCGAGCGCACCATCGGTGCCGACGTAGCCGGCTGGGAACCGAACATGATCCTGGACGACGGTGGTGACCTGACCGCCCTGCTCCACGACAAATTCCCGGAAATCCTGGCCAGCTGCCACGGTGTCACCGAAGAAACCACCACCGGCGTGCACCGCCTCCAGGAAATGCTCCGCGAAGGCACCCTGAAAGTGCCGGCCATCAACGTCAACGATGCCGTCACCAAGTCCAAGAACGACAACAAGTACGGCTGCCGCCACAGCCTGAACGACGCCATCAAGCGCGGCACCGACCACCTGATGGCCGGCAAGAAAGCACTGGTTATCGGCTACGGTGACGTGGGCAAGGGCTCTGCCGCATCGCTGCGCCAGGAAGGCATGATCGTCAAAGTGACCGAAGCCGACCCGATCTGCGCCATGCAGGCCTGCATGGACGGCTTCGAAGTGGTGTCCCCGTACCTCAACGGCGTCAACACCGGCACCGAAGCCGGCATCGACAAGGCCCTGCTGCAGAACACCGACCTGCTGGTAACCACCACTGGCAACATGAACGTGTGTGACGCCCACATGCTCAAGGCCCTCAAAAACGGCGCCGTGGTGTGCAACATCGGCCACTTCGATAACGAAATCGACACCGCGTTCATGCGCAAGAACTGGGAGTGGGACGAGGTCAAACCGCAGGTTCACGTGGTGTACCGCGACAAGGCCACCAACGACCACCTGATCCTGCTGTCCGAAGGCCGCCTGGTCAACCTGGGCAACGCCACCGGTCACCCGTCACGGATCATGGATGGTTCCTTCGCCAACCAGGTACTGGCACAGATGTACCTGTTCGAGCGTAAGTTTGCCGACCTGCCGGAAGAGGCCCGTGCCAAAGGCGTGTACGTCCAGGTTCTGCCCAAGCAGCTGGATGAGGAAGTGGCCCGCGCCATGGTGGAAGGTTTTGGCGGCATGATCACCAAAATGACCCCGGAACAGGCCAAGTACATTGGCGTACCGGTCGAAGGCCCGTACAAGCCGGAAAGCTACAAATACTGATCGGATAAAGCGATGCAATCCCAGAAACAGTTCAAGCGACGTTTCAGCTTCGAGTTCTTTCCGCCCAAGACCGACCAGGGCAAGGAAAAACTCCAGGCCGTGCGTGACCAGCTCGCCGCGGTGAACCCGGATTTCTTCTCGGTCACCTTCGGCGCAGGCGGTTCCACCCGGGACCGCACCATTGAGACCGTGCTCAGCCTGCACAAGCAGGGCATCTCCACGGCTCCGCACCTGTCCTGCGTGGGTGGTACCCGCCAGGAAATTGCCGAGCTGCTGGATCTGTACAAAGAGAACGGCATCAACCGGATCGTCGCCCTGCGCGGCGACCTGCCCTCCGGTATGGGGGCATCCGGTGAGCTGCGTTACGCCAACGAATTGGTGGAGTTCATCCGGGAGCACAGCGGCGACCACTTCAACCTGGAAGTGGCCGCCTACCCGGAATTCCACCCCCAGGCCCGCAGTGCCGAGGAAGACCTGAAGAACTTTGCCCGCAAGGTACAGGCCGGTGCCAACAGCGCCATCACCCAGTACTTCTTCAACGCGGACAGCTACTTCTACTTCATCGACCGGCTGGAACAGATGAACATCACCATCCCGGTGGTGCCGGGCATCATGCCCATCGTCAACTTCAGCAGCCTGGTGCGCTTCTCCGAAATGTGCGGCGCCGAAGTCCCCCGCTGGATCCGCAAGCAGCTCGAAGCCTACGGTGACGACAGCGAGAGCATCCTCAAGTTCGGTGAGGAAGTGGTTACCAACATGTGCGAAAAGCTGCTCAAAGCCGGCGCCCCGGGGTTGCACTTCTACACCCTGAACCAGGCCGAACCCAGCATCAGCATCTGGAAGAACCTCGGCATCAGTGAGCGGGAGAAGATTGCTTTTTGATTTGAGGTGCCATGGGGTGTGTTGCGGGAAGTGCCGCGAACCACACCCTACGGCTTTTCCCTCTTTATATTTACTGCAACCGAAATCAAGACGCTCCCCCACCCCCAACCATTTGATTTCCTGCAACTCCTCCCCCCATAGTCTAAAGTGTATCTGATGCAGTTCCATTAACGCTCCCCGGGGGTCACGGTCAACAGCCGTGACTACCGGCTTGCCTTACCGGGCAATTGGAGCCTCATAAGAAAGACAAGGAGAAAGCATGAGCACGAAATGGCTGAAAACTCTTGGCGCTGGCCTGGCACTTTCCGTGGCAACAGGCACCGCGGGTGCCGAGACGCTCAAAGTCGTTACCGACCCGAGCTTTGTTCCCTTTGAAATGATGGACCAGAAAACCGGCGAGATGATCGGTTTCGATATGGAAATCATTGCCGAGGTGGCAGAACGGGCTGGCTTTGACTACGAACTCCAGACCATGGACTTCAACGGCATTATCCCGGCCCTGCAGACCGGTAACGTGGATATCGCCATCGCCGGTATCACCATCACCGAAGAGCGCGAGCAGATCGTCGATTTTTCCGACCCGTATTACGATTCCGGCCTGCGTATCCTGGTTCGTGAAGGGAACGACAAGGTGAAGACCCTCGACGACCTTGAAGGCAAGAAGATCGGCACCAAGATCGGTTCCACCAGCTACGACTACCTGATGAAGACCCTCGACAAAGATGACGGTGTAACGCCGTATCCGGGCAGCTCCGACATGTACATGGCGCTGATGTCCCGGGCCATCGACGCGGTGTTCTACGATGCCCCGAACGTGGGCTATTTCGCCCGCACCAAGGGCGAAGGCAAGGTCATGACCGTGGGCCCGCTGTACGAGGGCCAGCAGTATGGTATCGCCCTCAAGTCGGGCAGCGAATGGGCCGATAAAGTGAATGCTGCCCTCGCCGCCATGAAGGACGACGGCACCTATAAAACCATCTACGAGAAATGGTTCGGCCCGATGCCGGAAGGCAACTAGTCGCCGAAGGGCCACGTGCCCGATTCCCAGCGCCGGGGCTGACCGCCCCGGCGATTCCTGACTCCATCACCAGCGGAGATTCACCCTGTGGAATTCCAGTTCCAGTTCGATTGGCAGGCAGCCATCGATTCCATCCCCTTTCTGCTGAAAGGCATACCCTACACCCTGATGATTTCCTTCGGTGGCCTGGCCATCGGTTTCCTGCTCGGCATCCTGTTTGGCCTGCTGAGCATCAACAAGAAGTGGTTCCTGCGCTGGCCGGCAACCGCCTACATCGAAATCTTCCGGGGCACCCCGATCCTGGTTCAGGTGCTGTTCATCTTTTACGGCCTGCCGGACCTGATCGGCGGCCCCATCGACCCGCTGACTGCCGGTATTGCGGCCATTGCCCTCAACTCCGGCGCCTATATCTCGGAAGTGGTGCGCGGCGGCGTACAGTCTATCGACAAGGGCCAGACTGAAGCCGGGCTATCCCTGGGACTGTCACGCACCCAGACCTTCTGGTCCATTATCTGGCCCCAGGCTTTCCGCCGGATGATTCCGCCGCTGGGCAACCAGGCCATCGTCAGTATCAAGGACACCTCGTTGTTTTCGGTGATCGGAGTGGGCGAACTGGTCCGTCAGGGCCAGGTGTACATCGCCAACACCTTTACCGCCTTCGAGGTCTATTTTGTGGTGGCCGTTCTGTACCTGGCGATCACCCTGTCCCTGTCGCTGATCCTCCGCCTGATCGAGCGGCGTGGCCTGGCATCTGTCTGAAGGAACCATACCCATGACTCATATCGTTGAAATGAAGGGCATGAACAAATACTTCGGCAAGCTTCATGTCCTGAAAGAGATCGACCTGACCGTCGAGTCCGGCGAGGTAGTCGTCATCATTGGCGCCAGCGGATCCGGCAAGTCCACCCTGATCCGCTGCGTCAACGGCCTGGAGGAGTATGAATCCGGCAAACTGGTGGTTGACGGCCACCCCCTCGCCCCCAAAGGCGGCAACCAGAAGGCCCTGAGTGACATCCGCAAGGAAGTGGGCATGGTGTTCCAGCAATTCAATCTGTTCCCTCACCTGACGGTGAAAAAGAACATCATGCTCGCGCCGATGAAGGTCAAGAACACCTCTCAGGTGATTGCCAATGCCACGGCGGAACGCCTGCTGAACCGAGTCGGCATCGGCAACCAGGCGGACAAGTACCCCAGCCATCTCTCCGGCGGCCAGCAGCAGCGGGTCGCCATCGCCAGGGCGCTCGCCATGGAACCCCGCTTGCTGCTGTTCGATGAACCCACCTCAGCGCTGGATCCGGAAATGATCGGCGAAGTGCTGGACGTGATGCGGGAGCTGGCCAGGGAAGGCATGACCATGATGGTGGTCACCCATGAAATGGGCTTTGCCCGTGAGGTGGCTGATCGGGTGATCTACATCCACGAAGGCGAGATTGTCGAGCAGGGCAAGCCGGATGACGTCTTCGACAACCCGCAGAACGAGCGCACCCAGGCGTTTCTGTCCCGGGTACTGGCTCACTGACGTGCTGCCGGCCACTCCGGTATTCCGGAGTGGCCTCCTCAACAACCAAGGAGCCTGAGCAAATGGCACTACTGATCGTCGGTCTGATTCTGTTTCTCGGCGTGCACTCGCTGTCCATTGCCAACGAGCCGCTGCGTAATCGCCTGCACGCGTCCCTCGGCGAGGCCGCGTTCAAGGGCCTCTACTCGCTCGCCTCCCTGATCGGCCTGGTACTGATCATCTGGGGCTACAGCGCCGCGCGCCTGGAGCCGACTGTCATCTACACGCCGCCTGGCTGGCTCAGACACCTGGCGATGCTGCTCCTGGTTCCGGTCTTTCCGCTGCTGTTCGCCACCTATTTCCCGGGCAGGATAAAGACAAAGCTGGGGCATCCGATGTTGGCTGCCGTGAAACTCTGGGCACTGGCGCACCTGCTGGCCAACGGCATGCTGCACGATCTGCTGCTGTTCGGATCATTCCTGGCGTGGGCCGTGGCGGACCGGATTTCCATGAAGCACAGAACCCAGCGCCCCATCACCACGCTCCCGGCCAACAAGGCGAACGACGCCATCGCCGTGGCAGGCGGCCTGGTGGTGTATGCAGTAACCGTGTTCTGGGCCCACCAATGGTTATTCGGTGTGGCCCCGGTGGCTACCTAGTACTCACCAGGTCCCCGACTTACAACAACTCCCGGGTCGCCTGGTATTCCTGCTCGATCTTGGCCCGGGAGTCCTCCAGCAGGAACCTGGCGATGGTCTTGCCCAGCAACGGCACGTCGCAGCGCACGTTCAGGGTCACGTAATTGGTGCACTCACCCGCGCTGCCCTGCAGCTTCATGTTGCCCTTGATTTTCGCCGGCACACCGCTGACGTGGACGCGGAATTCGCAATGCCATTCGCCATCATCCTTGCGGAACCAGTGTTCCTCCTGACGCACCTGGTGCCACTCCCGGTTAAAGCTGGCCAGGATGCCGGGCAACTCATGATGGGATGCCACTTCCCGTTCCACCACCAGCTTGGCGGACAGGTCATCCCGCGTCAGCTCCGCGATCTTTACGTTGCGATTGCCGACCCGGACATTTTTCTCCTGGATCAGACCTTTGTCGAAGAAGGCGCCGAGCACGCGCTCCAGGCCGGCCTCATAGGGGTGAGTCAGTTCAAGTTCCATAATGCCTCCGTTTTTTGTTAACGGAATTGTCCGGCCCGGGCCGGCTGCGGACATTGGCCGGCCGGTCAATCGGCTTTGGCACGGTGGCCAGCCGGCGCTGTTAACTGTAATATCCGCAAAAGTTAACAGCGCCCATTTGCGCGCTTCATAGCCTGACCGGAGATCCTTATGCGCAATGCCGACCTTGTCGCCCGCGACCTCAAGTCCGTGTGGCACCCCTGCACCCAGATGAAGGACCACGAAAGCCTGCCACTGATCCCCATCAAACGGGGCGAAGGTGTGTGGCTGGAAGACTTTGAAGGCAACCGCTTCATCGATGCGGTGAGCTCCTGGTGGGTCAACCTGTTCGGTCACGCCAACCCGCGCATCAATGCTGCCATCCAGGAGCAGATCGGCCAGCTGGAGCACGTCATCCTCGCCGGTTTCAGCCACGAGCCGGTGGTCCGGCTGTCCGAGCGGCTGATCGAGGTAACGCCGGAAGGCCTCAACAAATGTTTTTATGCCGATAACGGCTCGTCCGCCATCGAGGCGGCCCTGAAAATGAGCTACCACTACTGGAAGAACCTGGGCAAGCCGGGCAAGAAGAACTTCGTCAACCTGGCCAACAGCTACCATGGTGAAACCCTTGGCGCCCTCGCCCTGGGCGATGTATCCCTGTACAAGGAAACCTACCAGCCACTGCTGATGGAGGTGCTCACGGCACCTTCCCCGGATGCCTACAACCGCGAACCCGGCGAAAGCGAGGAAGACTATGCCCTGCGCCAGTTCGAGGCCATGGAAGCGCTGCTGGCCGAACGCCATGACGAGATCTGCGCGGTAATCGTGGAGCCGCTGATCCAGTGCGCCGGCGGCATGCGGATGCACCACCCCATCTACCACACCCGGTTGCGGGAGGCCTGTGACCGCTACGGCGTCCACCTGATTGCCGACGAGATTGCCGTGGGCTTTGGCCGCACCGGCACCCTGTTCGCCTGCGAACAGGCCGGCATCACGCCGGATTTCATGTGTCTGTCCAAAGGCCTGACCGCCGGCTACCTGCCCCTGTCGGTGGTGCTGACGACCGACCAGGTCTACAGCGCCTTCTACGACGATTACGAAACCCTGCGGGCGTTCCTGCACTCCCACAGCTACACCGGCAACGCGATCGGCTGTGCCGTAGCCCTGGCCACGCTGGACATCTTCCGCGACGATAACGTGGTGCAGAACAATCGCCGGCTGGCGACCTGCATGGCCGAATCCGTTGCCCACCTGGCCGACCACCCCAATGTGGGCGATATCCGCCAGCACGGCATGACCCTGGCCATCGAGATGGTCAGCGACCGGGCCGCAAAAACCCCCTTCTCCTGGCAGGAGCGTCGCGGCATCCGGGTCTATCAACACGCACTGACGCGCCAGGCCTTGCTTCGCCCCCTGGGTAATGTGGTTTACTTCATGCCTCCTTATGTCATCACCGAAGACCAGATCCGCCATCTGGCGCAGGTGGCTACTGAGGGCATCGAAATTGCCTGCCGGGACTGATAACCATGCGTATACCGAGAATTTTTACTGAGGCTCCACTGACCGCCGGGGCCACCGCCCCGTTGGACGAGAGCGCCGCCCAGCACGTCGGCCGGGTGTTGCGGATGCAGCCGGGCCAACAGCTGCAGCTGTTCAACGGGGATGGCCAGGACTACCCGGCCACCATCGCCGAAGTCAGTAAGAAACAGGTCTCGGTCACCGTCGGCACCCCCACCCCCAATGCCCTGGAATCCCCGCTGCGGATCGTCGTCGGCCAGACCCTGTCCAAGGGCGACCGCATGGATTACGCCATCCAGAAAAGCGTCGAAATGGGGGTTACCGAAATCGTGCCGCTGGTCAGCGAGCGCTGCGATGTCCGCCTTAAAGGCGACCGCGAAGACAAACGCCTGCGACACTGGCAATCGGTGGCGATAAGCGCCGCCGAGCAGTGTGGCCGCGCCGTGGTGCCGGTGATCAGCCCGGTGATGACCCTGCCCCAGTGGTTCGAACACAGCCAGTCCTGCGATCTGCGGCTGGTACTGCACCACCGCACCGAACAAAGCCTGGCATCGATCAGCCGACCGCAGGCCGTCGCCCTGATGATCGGCCCCGAGGGCGGCCTGAGCGCCGACGAGATTGCCGCCGCCGAACACTCCGGCTTCCTGCCGGTCGCCCTCGGCCCCCGCGTGCTGCGCACCGAAACCGCCCCGGTTGCCGCCATCGCCCTGTGCCAGTGGCTGTGGGGCGATATCGGTAGCTGACCCTTACGACCGTGCCGCCGTCCCGTTTCGGCTTTGTAGTCATTGACAGTAGCCGGACCGGCCAACATGATTCCTGTCGTAAAATTTGGCCCAAGCGAGCACCACCACATGCTGGGGGTGGCCGGTCGGGGCGGGCGCTCTGAAACTGTGCGGAGCCATGGATGGCGGAGCTCAAGCGCCACATGGACGTGCTTGAGCGGGTTTCAGAACGCCCGGCCCGACCGGCCACGTGCTCCCGGGCTGCAAAATAACTAAAGAGTGCGAGCACAGCATGACAAGCCTGCTGACGTCCCCAGAATTCTGGCAATACCTGAGCATCCCAGTGGTGGCTGCGCTGATCGGCTGGTCAACCAACTGGCTGGCCATCAAGATGACCTTCTACCCACTGGAGTTCATCGGCAAGCCGCCGCTGCTCGGCTGGCAAGGCATCATCCCCTCCAAGGCCCGCAAAATGGCTGCCATCAGCGTGGATGCCACCATTTCCAAGATCGGCACCGTGCAGGAGATTTTCGAACAGATCGACCCCAAGGTGCTGGCCGCCCACATCATTGCCTCCGTCGACCCCCGCATCGAAGAGTACGTCGACGAGATGATGCTGCGGGAATACCCCACCTTCTGGGAGAACCTGCCGGCCTCGGCCCGCAAGATGGTCTACGAGCGTGTGCGCAAGTCCACCCCGCAACTGGTGGACAACCTGGTCGGAGACGTGTCCGACAACATTGAAGGTCTGCTGGACATCAAAGGCATGGTGATCGAGCGGCTGGCCCGGGACAAACGCCTGCTGAACCGGATCTTCCTGGAATGCGGCGAGGTGGAATTCCGCTTTATCGTCAATTCCGGCCTGTATTTCGGTTTCCTGTTCGGCCTGGTGCAGATGACCGTGTGGTACTTCTACCAGGGCTGGTGGGTATTGCCGGTGTTTGGCCTGCTGGTGGGCTGGGCAACCAACTGGATTGCCCTCAACGTGATCTTCCGCCCGCTCCACGAAAAGAAAATCGGCCCGGTGCGTCTGCAGGGGCTATTCCTCAAACGCCAGAAGGCGGTCGCGGAGTCCTTCTGCCACATTGTCACCCACGAGATCCTCACGGTAGGCAACATCATCAACGCCATCCTCGACGGCCCCAACGGCGACCGCGCCCGCAACATGGTGAAGAAGCACATCAAGCCGCTGGTGGATGAAACGGCGGGCATGGGCAAGGCGCTGACCCAGATGGCATTCGGCCCGACCGGCTTTGCCACCCTGAAGAACCAGGTGGGCGAGAAGGCCATTGAGATCTCCCAGACCTCCTTCAATAACCCGATGTTCGAGAAAGACCGGGCACGGGCGGTGGAAAGCATCATGGTGGAACGGATGATCGCGCTGTCGTCGGAGGAATTCCAGGACCTGCTGCGGCCCTGCTTCCAGGAAGACGAGATCAAGCTGATCCTGGTGGGCGCCTTCCTCGGCTTCGCCGCCGGTATTTGCCAGTTCATCTTTGTGTTCGGCGAATCCCTGGTCTGACCCGGCCACCCGCCGGGTGGCCGGGCTGCAGGATTGACCTCAGTTGCCGGCGGGTGTGTCGACGCCCTCCTCCTTCAACAGCTCAGCAAACGTCACGTCGACAGACGATTCCTGCCACACGCCCAGCAGCTTCTCCGGCAGGAAAGCAGGCAGCCGCCCCACCAGGCGGTCCTCGTCCTGACGGACACCGCTGAGTACGTCGCGCACACTGATTCTGTCCATCGACCGCCCCGGCACCAGGCAGTCACCGTCCCGCCCCGCCAGCATCAGCAATCCGGCGCGGATCAGCTTGTCCGAGATCTGCCGGGTGACATCCCCGGGTATCCGCAACTGCCGCTCCAGGGCTTCCTGCTGAGGAGGTGGCTCACCGCTGCTGAAGGGCTTGCACACCATCCACATCAAGGCCAGGGCCACCTTTTCCTGCAACTCGGGGGAGAAACGCACCTGCTGGCGCTTGGCCACCGAGCCCGGATTTTGCAGATAGAACGCCAGGCTGGCCCCCAGCAGCAGAATCATCCAGTTCAGATAGATCCAGATCAGCAGCACAATGCCGATGGCGAAACTGGAATAGATCGCCGCGTATTTGGCCGAACCGGCCACAAACGAGGCAAACAGCAGCCCCGCGGCCTGCCAGGAAATACCCGCCACCAGTCCGGCAATGAAGGCATAGCGCAGCTTGACCCGGGTGTTGGGCATGAACACATAGACGAAGGTGAAGGCGCCCACCACCAGGAAAAACGGGGTAAACCGGCTGGCCAGCAGGATGACCGATCCGAACGGCTCAATGGCCATCAGCGTCTGGACGAACGACGACGAGAAGATGGTGGCGGAGATGCCGATTGCCGAGGCCATTAACAGTGGCCCGACCATGATGACGCTGAGGTAGTTACTGAACCGCTGCCCCATCGAACGCATGTCCGGCACCCGCCAGATCATGTTGAAGGAACGCTCGATTTTCTGCAGCAGGGAAATCACCGTATACACCAGCAGCGCCAGCCCCACCGAACCCAGCACCCCCACCTTCATGTTATCGACAAAGCCGAGAATCTGGTCGGCGATCTCTGCGCCCTGGGGGCCGAGAAACTGCAGGAACTGGTACAGAAACGGCTCCATGCGCTGGTGCACACCCAGCGCCTTGAGCACCGAGAAACTCAGCGCCAGCAGGGGCACGATACTCAGCAAGGTGGTGTAGACCAGGCTCATGGCGTGGAGGGTCAGAACACCGCTGATAAAGTCCCGCACCAGGGCATAGCTCACCCGGCCGACTTTATAGAGCCAGGTCCATGGCCAGGTCCGGGGTGGGTTGGGGTTTGCAAGAATCCAGTTTTCCGCCGCCTGCAGGCGATCTTTCAGTTGGTTGGAAGCCACACAACATCCTGTTTCGCGTTGGGGGTACGATCGGCAGCCATGGTCATTCAGGGCCATCCAGGGCCAACCGCAACCCGGAGTATGTTCTGGTTCGGGGCTAAGTATGGCGTATTTTCATGAACTTGTACGTGCCCCACGGCGGACCGCGCAACAAAATCAAAAAAAAGTAATATTGATATCAGAAAAAGTCACTTCCAGTTATAAAGGACATCCTGTACAAACACCAACCAAATCAAAATTGCCTTTACGGATATCAGGAAGTTGCCATGAAACTCAAGCCTTTGATCCCTGCCCTGGTCATCGCCAGCCTTGCGCCGTCAGCCGCCCTGGCCACCAACGGCTATTTCAGCCACGGCTATGGCACTATCAACAAAGGCATGGCCGGTGCCGGCAGCGCGCTGTCCCAGGACAGTATCGCAGCCGCCACCAACCCCGCGGGCATGGCGTTCATTGGCAACCGCATCGACGGCGGCGTCGAGGTGTTTTCGCCGCGGCGGGAATATTCCGTTGAGGGCAACCCGCAGCAGGGCGACATGCTGCCGCTGACGCCAGGCACCTACGAAAGCAGCCAGAACGGCTTCGCCATCCCTCATTTCGGCTTCAACCGCCAGCTCAACGACGAGCACAGCTTCGGGGTCTCGGTGTTTGCCAACGGTGGCATGAACACCGAATACCCCAGCACCGATGGCGGGCCGTTCTATGGCGGCCGCACCGGCGTCAACATGGAGCAGTTGTTCATTGCCCCGACCTGGTCTTGGCAGTTTGCCGACAATCAGGCCATCGGCATCTCCCCGGTGTTCGCCTACCAGCGCTTTGAAGCCAAGGGCCTGCAGAACTTTGCCCCGTTCTCCTCCGATCCGGCCGCGGTTTCCGACCGGGGTACCGACGACGCGTGGGGCTACGGTTACCAGATCGGCTGGCAGGGCGAGATCACCGATACCCTGCGCGGTGGCGTGAGCTGGCGCAACATCCTCAAGATGGACGAACTGGACAAGTACCGCGGTCTGTTTGCCGAGCAGGGGGACTTTGATATCCCGCAGATGTTCAATGCCGGCATTGCCTGGTCCGGCATCCGCAACCACTGGTTCCTGCTTGACGTGCAGCACATTCGTTACAGCGAGATCAACAGCGTGGGCAACCCGCTGCTGCCCAACCTGATGACAGCCCCGCTGGGCGACGACCAGGGCGCCGGTTTCGGCTGGGATGACGTGACCGTCGTCAAGCTGGGCTGGCAGTGGCAGCAGTCCCCGGAACACGCCTGGCGGGCCGGTGTCAGCTACGGCGAAAGCCCGATCTCCGACGAGGACGTGCTGTTCAATATCCTCGCACCCGGCGTGCAGGAATGGCATTTCACCGGTGGTTTTACCCGCAGCCTGAGCGAGAACCTGCAGCTCTCTGCCATGGCCTTCTACTCACCCGCCAAGGAAGTGACCGGTGCCAACCCGCTGGCCGCGGACCAGACCATCAGTCTGGAAATGTACCAGGTCGGCGCCTCCGCCAGCATCGGCTGGACCTTCTGAGGCAGAAGCCCCCGCCAGGTTGCCTGGCCAACACCAAAACCGGCAGCTCTATCAGGCGCTGCCGGTTTTTTTATGCCCGGTTCAGCCTGCCACCGCGGCCAGGTTAGCGGCCGTGATACCGACAATGCGCTGGCGTGCCTCCCGGCTGGCCCAGGCCGAGTGCGGCGTGATAATCAGATTGGGGATGTCGTCCGCCAGCAAGGGATTGCCATTGCGGGGCGGCTCTTCCGTCAGCACATCGAAGCCGGCGCCGCCGATCACCCCGTTTCTCAGGGCGTCCGCCAGCGCCTGCTCGTCCACCAGCCCGCCGCGACTGGTATTGATCAGCAAGGCATCCCGCTTCATCCGGGCCAGCTCCCGCGCGCCGATCATGTTGCGGGTGTCCTCGGTCAACAGGCAGTGCAGCGACAACACATCCACCCGGGGCAGCAACTCGTCCAGCGGCAGGCGCTGGTAGCCGTCCACTTCCCCCGCCGGCTGCCCGGGCCGGGCACCGAGCAGGATCTTCATGCCGAATGCCTTCGCCCGCTCCACCACGCCCTGCCCCAGGTCACCGTATCCCACCACACCGAGGGTGCGGCCTTCCAGTTCCAGGATCGGGTGATCCATCAGGCAGAACATGTCGCTCCGGCCCCAGCGCCCGGATCGCACATCGCGGTCGTAATCCAGCAGGCGGGTCGCCAGTGCCAGAATCAGCGCCATGGTGTGCTGTGCCACGGTCGAGCGGCCGTAATTGACCACGTTCATCACCCGGATGCCATGTTCCTTGGCCACCACCTGGTCGATGTTGTTCAGCCCGGTAGCCACCACCGCGATCGTCGCCAGCTCCGGACAGGCGGCAAAATGGTCCCGCGTCAGCACCACCTTGTTGGTCAGCACCGTATCGAAACCGCGAATCCGCTCCAGCACCTGCTCCGGGGCCGTCCGACCGTACTTCACCAGGGCACCGGTAACGGCCTCGATGGGGGCCAGGTCCACATCGTTTCCCAGGGTGTCTGCATCCAGGAATACCGCTTTCATTGCACCTCTCCATAAGCGTTCGTTGCTAACTAGGGTACACTCAGGAAACGACTCTAACCACAGGCAGGGAGACAGCGATGGAACACGAATTCTGGCACGCCCGCTGGGCCAACAAAGAGATCGGCTTCCACGAGGGCAGCGTCAACAAGTACCTCAGTGACCACTGGCCCGACTTCGTCACCAGTGGCGACGAAACCGTCTTTGTACCACTGTGCGGCAAATCCCACGACATGTGGTGGCTCAACGATCGCGGCCATCCCATTATTGGCGTCGAACTCAGCGAGATCGCCTGCAAGGATTTTTTCGAGGAGGGCCAGGAAAAAGCCATGGTTCACCCTGGCGAGCCCTTCACCAGGTTTGTCCATGACGATCTCGAACTCTGGTGCGGCGACTTCTTTCAGCTGGTTCCGGAAGACCTTCGCAACGTCCGCCTGGTGTACGACCGCGCCGCCCTCATCGCGCTGCCTCCGGAGATGCGTCAGGGCTATGTCGATCACCTGACGGCGGTGATCCCCGAGGACAGCCGCATCCTGCTAATCACCCTGGACTATGACAGCCGGGAGATGAAAGGACCGCCGTTCAATGTCAGTGATGAAGAAGTCCACCGCCTGTTCGGCGAGGACTACGACATCCGCCAGGTACTCAAGAAAGATATGGCCCGCGACAACCCCTTCGCCAAACGCCGGGGTCTGCAGAGTGGCGCTACTGAAAGCGTTTTTTATCTCAAAAAAAACTGATCCCGAACTTCTCGACGTTATAAAGAGTTAACCCAAATATCCCGGAGCGGCGCCGAAAATGCCGCTCTTTTTGTTTGTGTTTTCGTCATGCTGAGCCATGCTGGCAAATTGGACGCTGTAACATTTATTTACAAAGAAGGATCTTACCATGCCAGCAATTGTTCGATTGCTCCCGGCCCTGGCGCTGGGACTGCTCCTTGGCCTGTCACCCCTCAGCCGGGCCGCCAACCCCCACTATTCACTGGAGGTCTTGTCCAGCGCACCGGACCAGGTGTCCGGAACCGAGGTGCTGGTTCGTGTGATGTTCCGGGAACACGCGGACAAATCGACGCCCGCGGTGGCCTCCCGGTTGCGCCAACTCGAATTCTGGCTCAACGACCAACCGGTTGAACCACTGATCCGCGGTGGACGCAACGGTCACGAGATCCTGATCAGCGGCCTGGAAACCGGCCCGAACCGCCTGGAGCTTCATCATCGCCAGCAAGGCCCGCTGGCCAGTATGGAACTGGTTGCCCACCCCATCAGCGGGCCGATATTTTCCGGTCCCCAGCAATACCCGTTTGTCTGCACGGTAACCACCGAACTGGGCAAACAACCCCTGGTGGACACCGGGAGCGACAGCGGTTTTCCGGTACTGGATGACAATGGCAACCAGATCGGCCTCAGCAAGGACTGTTCGATCGAGCCCTATGTCACCTTCCTCTACCGCACCACCGGTGGTCAGTGGCATACGCTGCCGGATGACGGCAGCCGGCCCGCAGACATGGCCACCACCACCCTGACGGATGGGCGCACGGTTGATTTTGTGGTGCGTCAGGAACGGGGCACCATCAACCGCTTTATTTACAGCTTCGCCACCCTGGCGGAGGCCAGCGACACTCCCTGGCAAGCGTCTACCCGGCTCTGGAACGGCCGCCTGCTGTTCCACTTTGAAGGCGGCGTCGCCATCGGCCACACCCAGGGTGAGCTGAGCCGCCGGGCACTGGAGCCGGAAGTACTGAAAAAAGGCTATGCGGTGATCTATTCCACCGGCACCCGCACCAGTACCCACTATAACCTCCAGGTCGGCGGCGAAACCGCGCTGATGGTTAAGGAACACTTCATCAAGCGCTTTGGTGAGCCTGTCTACACCGTGGCGATCGGCGGCTCCGGCGGCGGCATCCAGCAGTACGTCTATTCGCAGAACCATCCCGAGTTGTTGGATGGCGGCGTGCCCCAGTATTCCTACCCGGACATGATTACCCAGGTCATTCATGTCGGCGATTGCGAGCTGCTGGAACACTTCATGGACGTAACCGACCGCACCAACCAGAAATGGCAGACCACCAGCAACCGCAGCTGGCTGGTCGGACTGAACGCAACCGATGCCTACCCGGACCCGCTGGCCGATGCCAAGCGTGCACTCGGCTTCGCAACGGCTCCGGGGATGACCGAATGCATCCCCGCCTGGCGCGGTCTGTCGCCGCTGGTCCTCAATCCGTTATTCGGTTTTGCCGACAACCAGCAACTGATGCAACCGCCGGGGATCATGGCGGATGTGCAGTGGACCCACTTCGATGATGCCCGCAATATCTACGGCCTGGACGAGAACGGTAACCCCCGCACGGTGTATGACAATGTCGGTGTCCAGTACGGGCTTCGGGCGCTCACCGAGGGCCAGATCAGCACCACGGAGTTCCTGCGGCTGAACGCCCTGGTGGGCGGCTGGAAACACCCCAATGACATGGTGCAGGAGGGCTTTCCGTTCCTTGGCAGCTTTGATGACGTGATGGCAGACCCGTCACGGTTCGACCCCTGGAGCGCCCGCAACATGACCCTCAGCCCGGACGGCGAGACGCCCGCTCCACGGACCCGGGCCAGCACCGAAGCGATCGGGGCCGCCTACACCTCGGGCCTGGTATTCGACGGCCAGCTCAACATGCCGGTTATCGACTGGCGCCACTACCTTGAAGAGGTGCTGGATATGCACAACAGCCACCAGTCCTTCTCGGCACGCCAGCGCATCATCAACCGGATGGGGGATGCCGGCAACCAGGTGATCTGGTTTACCGATGCCCGGCCCACCGACACCAGCAACCCGGACCGGCCACGCCCGGCCGACGATTTCAACCAGACCTGGCAGGCGCTGGAGGTGCTCCATGACTGGATCATGAACATCCGGGCCAACCCGCAGCACGGAATTGCCGGCAACCGCCCCACCCTCGCCACCGATGCCTGTTTCAGCAGTGACGGCAGCCTGATCAGCGCCGGCGACACAGTGTGGGACGGCATCCTTGACGACAACCCCGAGGGCGCCTGCACTGCGCAGTTCCCGACCTACACCACCTCGCGGATGGTGGCGGGCGGTCCCATCGAGGGCAGCATCTTCCAGTGCAGCCTCAAGCCGGTGAGTACCGCGCTGACCGATGGCACCTATGGCCCGGTGAGCTTCAGTGCGGAGGAGGCCGAACGCCTGCACGCCATCTTCCCGGACGGCGTGTGCGACTACAGCCAACCTGACCTGGGCCGACCGGCCCGCTAGGGGCCAGGGAACATGGCAGCCGACCGCTGGCTGCCATGTTCCTACTTTGGAGGTTCCTGCTTTAAAGGTTCCGACATTAAAAGTTTCGACATTAAAAATCACACCGCCTTACGAAACGGTTTAGCAATCTCACTGTCATACCCCGCGAGATTGGACTAATCTCAAATTAACCGAACCGGCAAACGCCCTGCGGCGTACAAACCGGTGAGGACTATCCTTTTCATCCACCTGGAACAACCGAACCGCCAGGTTTGGCGGCACCGACAGCAACGGGGAAATTGCGTGAACTTATAAGTTAGAAACTGCGAGCGAGGGGCCATCTATGAGCATTGTGCAGCACTTCAAGACCCGGTATGAGTCGACCCAGGAAGAAGAATACTCCCTGGAGGAATACCTGGAGATCTGCAAAAAGGACCCGACGGCATACGCAACCGCCGCCGAACGTATGTTACTGGCCATTGGCGAGCCAGAACTGATCGACACTTCCCGTGACTCCCGCCTGTCACGCATCTTTTCCAACAAGGTCATCAAACGGTATCCGGAATTCTCCGAGTTCTACGGCATGGAAGAAGCCGTGGAGAATATCGTGTCG
Organism: Marinobacter profundi; assembly: GCF_002744715.1. Lineage (GTDB taxonomy): Bacteria > Pseudomonadota > Gammaproteobacteria > Pseudomonadales > Oleiphilaceae > Marinobacter > Marinobacter profundi. The sequence continues at coordinate 323,111 of NZ_KZ319369.1, read as the reverse complement.
TTCTTCCGCCATGCCGCCCAGGGCCTGGAAGAGAAGAAACAGATCCTGTACCTGCTCGGCCCCGTGGGTGGTGGCAAGTCCTCCCTCGCCGAGAAGCTCAAGGTGCTGATGCAGAAGGTGCCTTTCTACGCCATCAAGGGCTCGCCGGTGAACGAGTCGCCGCTGGCCCTGTTTGATCCTTCCGAGGACGCCCAGATCCTCGAGGAGGAATACGGCATTCCCGCCCGCTACCTCAAGTCCATCATGTCACCCTGGGCGGTCAAGCGCCTGCACGAGTTTGGTGGTGATATCAGCCAGTTCCGGGTGGTCAAGCGCTACCCCTCGGTACTCGACCAGATTGCGGTGTCGAAGACCGAACCCGGCGACGACAACAACCAGGACATTTCCGCCCTGGTCGGCAAGGTCAACATCCGCATGCTGGAAGATTATTCCCAGGATGACCCGGATGCCTACAGCTTCAGTGGCGGCCTGTGCAAGGCCAACCAGGGCCTGCTGGAATTCGTCGAGATGTTCAAGGCGCCCATCAAGGTCCTGCACCCGCTGCTGACCGCAACCCAGGAAGGCAACTACAACACCACCGAGGGCATGGGTTCGGTGCCCTTTGAAGGCATCATCCTCGCCCACTCCAACGAGTCCGAGTGGCAGACCTTCCGCAACAACAAGCACAACGAAGCCTTCCTTGACCGGGTTTACATCGTCAAGGTGCCCTACTGCGTGCGGGTGACCGAAGAGATCGAGATCTACAAGAAACTGCTCAAGCACAGTTCGCTGTTCGGCGCGCCCTGTGCTCCGGACACCTTGGCCATGCTGGCCCAGTTCTCGGTGCTGTCTCGCATCAAGGAGCCGGAAAACTCCAGCATTTTCTCCAAAATGCGGGTATACGACGGCCAGAACATCAAGGATACCGATCCCAAGGCCAAGTCGATCCAGGAGTACCGGGATTCCGCCGGGGTAAACGAAGGCATGGACGGCCTGTCCACCCGGTTTGCCTTCAAGATCCTCTCCAAGGTGTTCAACTTTGACACCACGGAAGTGGCTGCCAACCCGGTCCACCTGCTGTATGTGCTTGAAAAGCAGATCGAGCAGGAACAGTTCCAGTCCGAAACCCAGGAGCGCTACCTGCGGTTCATCAAGGAGTTCCTGGCACCGCACTACGTGGAGTTCATTGGCAAGGAGATCCAGACCGCGTACCTGGAAAGCTACAGCGAGTATGGCCAGAACCTGTTCGACCGCTATGTGACCTATGCCGACTTCTGGATTCAGGACCAGGAATACCGGGATCCGGAAACCGGCGAGATTCTCGACCGCTCCTCCATCAACGATGAACTGGAGAAGATCGAGAAGCCGGCCGGTATCAGCAACCCGAAAGACTTCCGCAACGAAGTGGTCAACTTTGTGCTGCGGGCCCGGGCCAACAACCAGGGACGCAACCCGTCCTGGCTCAGTTATGAGAAGCTGCGCAGCGTGATCGAGAAGAAGATGTTCTCCAACACCGAGGACCTGCTGCCGGTGATTTCCTTCAACCCGAAAGCCAGCCAGGAAGATCAGAAGAAACACAAGCAGTTCGTCGAACGTATGGTCGATCGAGGCTACACCGAGAAACAGGTGCGTCTGCTCGCAGAATGGTATCTGCGGGTTCGCAAGTCTCACTAAGTCAGTGACCACTCACTGATCGGGAGTAACGCTATGGGTATGACCCACATCGTCGACCGACGGCTGAACGGCAAGAACAAGAGCGCAGTGAACCGGGAACGGTTCCTGCGCCGGTACCGCGGCCATATCAAGAAGGCAGTGGCGGATGCTGTGCAACGGCGCTCGATAACCGACATCGAACGGGGCGAGAACGTCAGCATCCCGTCCCGGGATATCCAGGAACCCACGTTCCACCATGGTCAGGGTGGCCGGCGGGAAGTGGTTCACCCCGGCAACAAAGAGTTTGTTGCCGGTGACAAGGTGCCCAAACCCCAGGGCGGGGGTGGTCAGGGCGGAGGTCAGGGCCAGGCGAGCCCGGATGGCGAAGGCATGGACGAGTTTGCCTTCCAGATTACCCAGGAGGAGTTCCTCGACTTCCTGTTTGATGACCTGGAGCTGCCCAACCTCGCCCGCAAGAAACTGAAAGATACCGAGTCCTTCAAATACGTGCGTTCCGGGTTCTCCACCCAGGGGGTACCCGCCAAGCTGGACGTGGTGCGCTCGCTGCGTGGCGCCCACGCTCGCCGGCTGGGCCTCGGAGGTGCCCGCAAGAAGAAAATCCGCGAACTGGAAGCCCAGCTGGCCGAACTGCTGGCAGCCCCGGACGATCTCGACCCGGCCTTCAGCCATGAGGACCAGATCCAGGTCCTGGAGGAGGAAATCGCACGACTGAAGGCCAACGTGCGGCGCATTCCGTTCATCGACGACATCGACCTGCGCTACCGCCAGCACCTCAAACAGCCGCAGCCGGCCACCAGTGCAGTGATGTTCTGCCTGATGGACGTGTCCGGGTCGATGACCCAGATGCACAAGGACATCGCCAAGCGGTTCTTTATCCTGCTGTATCTGTTCCTGAAGAAGAACTACAAGAAGATCGATGTGGTCTTCATCCGCCACCACACCAGCGCCAAGGAAGTGGACGAGGAGGAGTTTTTCTACAGCCGGGAAACCGGCGGCACCATCGTATCCAGTGCCCTCAAACTGATGCACAAGATTGTCGAGTCCCGCTACCCGCCATCGGAATGGAATATTTACGCCGCGCAGGCCTCCGACGGTGATAACTGGAATGACGACTCCCCGGTATGCAGCAAGATTCTTGCCGACCGGATCCTGCCGCTGGTGCAGTACTACGCCTATGTGGAGATCACCCCGCAGGATCACCAGATGCTGTGGTACGAGTACGAGAAGGTGATGGAGAACTTCCCGCAAAGCTTTGCCATGCAGCAGATCGCCGATCCCAGTGAGATCTACCCGGTCTTCCGCCAGTTGTTCGAGAGGAAAGCCGCATGAGTGACATTATTGACCGTCCCAACGAGCCGGCGCCCGACACCCCGGCGGAGCGCATACCCATTTCCACCAGCTCGGAGTGGACCTTCGAGCTGATCCGCCAGTACGACACCGAGATCGCCAAATGCGCCGCCGAGTTCGGTCTGGACACCTACCCCAACCAGATCGAAGTCATCAGCGCCGAGCAGATGATGGATGCCTACAGCTCGGTCGGGATGCCCGTGGGCTATCATCACTGGTCGTTCGGCAAGCAGTTCCTGCATACCGCACGGGGCTACCAGCGCGGGCAAATGGGGCTGGCCTATGAAATCGTGATCAACTCCAACCCCTGCATCGCCTATCTGATGGAAGAAAACACCCTGCCCATGCAGGCACTGGTGATTGCCCATGCCAGCTATGGTCACAACTCCTTCTTCAAGGGCAACTACCTGTTCCGCACCTGGACCGATGCCAGCGCGATCATCGACTACCTGGTGTTCGCCCGTCATTACGTGGCCCAGTGCGAGGAACGCCACGGCGTGGATGCGGTGGAGGAAATTCTCGATTCCTGCCATGCCCTGATGAACTACGGCGTCGACCGCTACAAGCGTCCGGCACCGATTTCCGCCTCGGAAGAGCAGCGCCGGCAGAAAGACCGGGAGGAATACCAGCAGCGCCGACTCAACGACCTGTGGCGAACCATCCCGAAGATGGGGGGCGAGGACGACCCGGTGAAACGCCAGAAGCGTTTTCCGTCAGAGCCCCAGGAAAACATTCTCTACTTCATTGAAAAAAACGCGCCGCTGCTGGAAACCTGGCAGCGGGAAATCGTCCGTATCGTGCGCAAGCTGGCCCAGTACTTCTATCCGCAGCGACAGACCCAGGTGATGAACGAGGGCTGGGCGACCTTCTGGCATTACACCCTGCTGCACCGGATGTACGAGAAGGGTCTGGTCAACGACGGCTTCATGCTGGAATTCCTGCAGAGCCACACGGCAGTGGTCTACCAGCCGCCGTTCAACAGCCCCTGGTATTCCGGCATCAACCCCTACACCCTGGGCTTCAACATCTTCACCGACCTGCGGCGGATCTGCGAACATCCCACCGACGAGGACCGCCACTGGTTCCCCGACATCGCCGGTACCAACTGGGTGGAGACGCTGCACTTTGCCATGAAGAACTTCAAGGATGAAAGCTTCATCCAGCAGTTCCTGTCGCCCAAGGTGATGCGGGATCTCAAGCTGTTTGCCATCGAGAATGACGACCGCGAGGACCATTACAAGGTCACCGCGATCCACGACGAGCCGGGCTACCGGGTGCTGCGGGAGAAGCTGGCGCGCCAGTACAACCTCAGCTACCGGGAGCCCAACATCCAGGTGTGGAACGTGGATGTGCGGGGTGACCGCTCGCTTACCCTGCGCCACATTCCCGTCGACCGGGTGCCGCTGGGCGAGGATACCGATGAGGTGCTGCGCCATGTCCACCGGCTGTGGGGCTTTGATGTGCATCTGGAGAGCGTGGATGACGGCACGCTGGTGCAGGAATACCACTGCCCCCCCAAGGACCTGCTGGACGGCGACGATTAACCGGGATGACGATGAGTGACCCGAGAGCAATCCCCACAACCTGCTGGCCCGGATATTGAAGCAGCCGCCGGCACCGCCTCTCCGGTGCTGGCCGGCCCGCTACTCCGGCATACCGCGACGGACCGCATGGTGCTCTGGCTGGCCAGCCGCGAGCCCCTCGACCTGATGATCAGGGTGACCGGGCGGGACCAGCCGCAACAGCATTACCTGGATCGCGCGATCCGCGGCGACGAGCTGACCCGACTGCGGGTGGGCAGCCATGCCTGGCTGCACTTGCTCGAGATCACCCCCGATCTGCCGCTGCCCCGGGACACCTTCCTCGAATACGACCTCGGCATCGTGACGCACGGGACGCCCCGATGGGTGCAGGACTGGGCACCACACCTGTGCCCCGGGAACCGGGCGCGGCCGGGCTTCGTGCTCAAGTCACGGCTCGACCGGATTCTTCACGGCTCCTGCCGCCGTCCCCATCACCCCGCGGCAGATGGCCTGCTACGGGTCGATGAGGAGTTGCAGTCGGCCGCCAACCCCGGGGAGGTGCCCGCGCTGTTGCTGATGACCGGCGACCAGATCTACGCCGATGATGTTGCCGGCCCGATGCTCCACGCCATCCATTGCGTTATCCACCAGCTGGGCCTTTACCAGGAAGTGCTCGAGGGCGCCTCCCTCGCCCACAGCCGCGAACTGACCTCTGTTGCCAACGCCTATTACCACCGGGACGAGCTGTTGCCGAAGTCCGAGTTCAATGAGGAACTCACCGAACGGTTTTTCGGCGGTGTGCGCAAGCCGGTGTTCACCACTGCCAACGCGGGCAATCACCTGATTTCCTTCGCCGAGGTCATCGCCATGTACCTGCTGGTGTGGTCACCCACCCCCTGGTCCCTGGTTACCGCCGCAGAACCGGTCAGCGACGTGGACGAACTGGCCCGCTACCGGCGCGAGCAGCAAGCCATCGATGCCTTCCGGGCGGGACTGCCCAAAGCGGCCCGGGCACTGGCCAATGTGCCGGTGTACATGATCTTTGACGACCACGACATCAGTGATGACTGGAATCTGTCCGCCCTGTGGGAAACCACCGCCTACGAGCATCCGTTTTCCCGACGGATTATCGGTAATGCCCTGCTGGGCTACCTGTTGTGTCAGGGTTGGGGTAACCAGCCCGGGAACGTCCGGGACTTGCTGGTCCCGTGTCGGCAACTGCTTGACGCTGACAGGGACCACCATGAGCTGGACAAGGCCACCCAGGACCAACTGATCGACAACCTGTTCCATTTCCGCCACTGGCATTACAGCCTGCCAACCCACCCGAAACTGGTGGTGCTGGACACCCGCACCCATCGCTGGCGCAGTGAACTGCGCCGCAGCCACCCGTCCGGACTGATGGATTGGGAGGCACTGACTGACTTCCAGCAGGAAATCATGGGCGAGAAGGCGGTTGTGGTGGTATCCCCGGCGCCGATGTTCGGCGTCAAGCTGATCGAAATGATCCAGCGGGTGTTCACCTGGTTCGGCAAGCCCCTGCTGGTGGATGCGGAGAACTGGATGGCCCACCGGGGAGCCGCCAGTGTGCTGTTGAATATCTTTGGCCATCCCCGCACCCCCGGGCACTTCGTGATCCTGTCGGGAGATGTCCATTACTCCTTTGCCTACGACATCAGGCTGCGCCACAAGCGCAACGGCCCGCAGATCTGGCAGATCACCAGCAGCGGCATCAAGAACGAGTTCCCCAATGGTCTGCTGGAGTGGCTGGACCGGCTTAACCGCTGGCTGTTCGCTCCCTGGTCCCCGCTCAACTGGTTCACCAAACGCCGGCGCATGCACATCCGCCCACGGCTGCCGGAAGGCAGGGAAGCGGGCGAACGGCTATGGAACCACGCCGGTATTGGCGAGGTGTGGCTGGACGATGACGGCACCCCGAGTGCCATCCGGCAACTCAATGCCGATGGCGGCGGGACGGTGTTCCAGCCGGGTCGGGACGTGTAATCAGGCGCCCACGGAGGGTAGGCCGGACAGCGCCATAGCCAGCTCCTGGTCATCGTATTCGTGGTCACCCAGCTCACCGGCAAAGTACGCGGTGTAGGCGGCCATGTCGAAGTGGCCGTGGCCGCTCAGACCGAACAGGATGACCTCTTCCTTGCCCTCCCGCTTGCAGCGCAGGGCTTCGTCAATCGCCCCCTTCACTGCGTGGTTGGCCTCAGGCGCCGGCACGATGCCTTCGTTGCGGGCGAACAGCACCCCGGCTTCGAAGCATTCGCGCTGGGTATAGGACACCGCTTCCATCAGCCCAAGCTCCTTGGCGTGGGATACCATCGCCGCCATGCCATGATAGCGCAGGCCACCGGCGTGGAAGCCAGGCGGTGTGAACCCTGAGCCCAGGGTGTGCATTTTGGTCAGCGGAGTCATCTTGGCGGTATCGCCATAATCATAGGCGTATTTACCGCGGGTCAGAGTCGGACAGGAGGAGGGTTCCACGGCCACAATGCGGGACTTCTCCCCGCCCCGCAGGGCATGCCCGATAAACGGGAACGCCAGCCCCGCAAAATTGGAACCACCACCGGTGCAGCCTACAATCACATCCGGCCAGCAGTCTGCCATTTCCATCTGCTGCATCGATTCAAGACCGATAACGGTCTGGTGTAACAGCACGTGGTTCAGCACCGAACCCAGCGCATACTTGGTGTTCGGGTCCTTCATGGCCAGCTCGACCGCCTCGGAAATGGCGATACCCAGGCTGCCGGTGTGTCCGGGATTCTCGGCGAGCACCTTGCGGCCGAATTCGGTCAGGTTCGAGGGCGAGGCAACGCAGTTCGCGCCATAGGTTTCCATCACGGCCCGACGGTAGGGTTTCTGGTCATAGGATACCCGCACCTGGAAAACCGTCACATCCATGTCAAACAGCGAACCGGCGAACGACAGCGACGTCCCCCACTGGCCGGCCCCGGTTTCCGTTGTCAGGGTTCGGATGCCGGCTTCACGGTTGTAGAACGCCTGCGGGATCGCGGAATTGGGCTTGTGGCTGCCGGCCGGGCTCACGCCCTCGTATTTGTAGAAAATTTTAGCCGGCGTACCCAGGGCCTTCTCGAGGCGGTGCGCCCGGTATAACGGTGCCGGACGCCACAGCCGGTAGACATCGCGGACCGGTTCCGGAATTTCCACTTCCCGCTCCGTCGTCACTTCCTGCTCGATCAGTGCCATCGGGAACAGCGGCTCAAGGTCAGACGGGCTGACCGGCTGCATGGTGGCCGGATGCAGCACCTGCGGCAGCGGCTCGGGGAAATCAGCCTGCAGGTTATACCAGTATTTTGGCATCTGGCTTTCATCGAGAAGAAACTTGGTTTGCATGAATTCCACGTCCTTTTTTGGTGTTGTTCTGTCTTGCTTTGATTTTGACTTTGGCTTCGGCTTCGGGGTCTGAATGCTGTCTTCGTTGCTGCCGGCAGTGTTACAACATGGCGGCCATGAGATCCACCAGCCAGGGCACCAACAGGGCCGTGGCGAAGGCGGACAGCGCCATGGCGAGCCCGGAGAATGCGCCCATCTGGGGGCTCACCTGGAACGCCCGAGCGGTACCGATCCCATGGGCGGCAACCCCCATTGCGATTCCCTTGGCAGTATCGTCCTTGATCCGCAGCCATTCAAACAGCTTGGTCCCCAGCAAGGCGCCGGTGATCCCGGTCAGCACGACCAGTACTGCAGTCAGGGAAGGCAGCCCACCGATTTTTTCCGAGATCCCCATGGCCACCGGCGCGGTGGCGGACTTGGGTGCCAGCGACATCTGGATTTCGGTTGAACCGCCCAGCAGCCAGGCCAGGCCAATGGAACTGCCGCCGGCAATGACCACCCCGCAGATCAGTGAAATGGTGACCGGCAACCACAACTGGCGCAAACGGGAAAACTGCTGGTACAGGGGCACCGCCAGGGCCACCGTGGCTGGCCCCAGCAGGAAATGGACGAACTGGGCGCCGGCAAAATAGTCATCGTAGGTGGACCCGGTAAGCACTAAAACCCCGATCAGCAGGGCAACGGAGGTAACCACCGGGTTCGCCCAGGGGCTCGATCCGGTGCGCAGGTAGAGCCGATAGGCCAGGCCGTAGGCCACCAGGGTGATGGTCAGCCCCAGCAGCGGTGACGCCGACAGGTACACCCAGATATCTTTCAGGCCGGGATCCGGCAGCAGGCCAGGGTTATTCATCCTTGCAGCCCCCCTGCCCCGCCGGCTTTGCCAGCCAGCGGGTGGTCAGCTGCATGATCAGTGCGGTCGCCACCATGGTGAGTATCGTGCTCAGTAACAGGGCCAGGGTAATAGGGAGCCATTCCTCTGCGATGCGCCCGAAGTGCGCCATCATTCCCACACCGGCCGGGACGAACAGCAGCGACAGGTGGCTCAGCAGGGCGGTGGCGGCGTTATCAACCGATTGCGGCGTCCGGCCCCGGATCATCAGGGTCAGGAACAGCATCACCATACCCAGTACCGGACCGGGAATGGGCAGTCCCAGCAACCGCACCGTAACCTCGCCCACCAACTGGTAAACCAGCAACAGGGTAATTCCGTTGAGAAACTGCATCTCCGGTACTCCGGCTTGTTATTTGAATGCCATTTTTACCGACACCATGTAATCGACTACTATCTGATCCAACATTAAGGCTGAGCATAGCCATAACCCCGTCAGCTGAACACTCGCCAGAAGTCGCATCGGAACGGTGGCAGCCGTCGCACCCGGGCCCTCACGCCTCACAAATACAATACTGCGTCACACTTATGGTGCGATCTCCGTCACACAGCATCACCTTCGCAAGTAACAGATTTACAACAGAATTTCCAAAAAACCACAACCCAGGTCTGATACCATTGGCAGCCGTCTCTCAGGGACAACACCCCAATAATCGACCAAAAACCAGACTGAATAGGTGTGAGATGAAAAAAGGAATTACCGGACTTGTCGCCGCTGCTGCCCTGCTGCCTGCAGCCGTTGCCGCCGAAAGCCTGAGCTACAACTATGTCGAGGGTGGCCTGGCGCTTTACCCGAGCTATGAATCTCAGACATTTCTGGGGCTCGAAGGCCGCGGCTCCTTCGCCATTAACGAGAACATCTTCGCCTTCGGCGGCCTCAAGTACCTCACCGACGATGTTGACCTGACTGCCCTGCACGTTGGCGGCGGCTATCGCCATGGCCTGGATGCCAAGACCGACCTCTGGGCCGGCCTGACCATTGAGTATCAGGAAATTGACGGCGGCACCCAATGCGTAAATACCTTCAGCGGCCCGTTCTGTGTTTCCAACAGCTTCGATGACACAGCCCTCGGCCTGCGTGGCGGTCTGCGCCATCAGCTCGATGACAAGCTGGAAATCGGCGGCAGCGCCCGCATCATCACCGGCGACCTGGACTACGTTGGGTTGACTGGCACCGCACGCTTCGCACTCCGCGACAACCTCAAGCTGCTTGGCGAGGTTGACCTGTACGACGGCGAGCTGGGCCTGATCGGCGGCGTTACCCTCGAGTTCTGATCCCTGCGCCTGTCCGGGCCCGGCACAACACTGCCGCGCCCGGCTTCCTTTCCGCCTGTTGCTCTCTCGCTCTTCGCCATCGCAACCCGCCCGTCCCAACCGCCACCCCGATACGCCGGCTTGCCGGACTCGACAATCCGATGGAACCATCGCTCCCGCTGGCCGTGTGATTAGCCGCAGTAGTTGCGTATACTTGCGCTCATAACTACATAACAAGCTCAACACTGGTCCGGCTCCGGGTTAACGGGGCCGCCAAGCAAGAGGACGATGAATGAAACGCCTGGGAACACTGGATGCGTCCTGGTTAGCGGTGGAGTCGGAAGACACTCCGATGCACGTAGGGAACCTGCAGATTTTTGCCTTACCGGAGGATGCCCCGGAAACCTTCCTGCGGGACATGGTTGAACGGATGAAATCCTGCACCGAAGTAGCACCGCCCTGGTGCTCGAAGCTGGCTTTTTCCGGCTTTCTCGGCCGGCTGGTAGCGCCCGCCTGGAAGGTCGACAAGGACATCGACCTGGACTATCACGTCCGCCACTCCGCACTACCCCGCCCCGGTGGCGAGCGGGAGCTCGGGATCCTGGTCTCAAGGCTCCATTCCAATCCGCTGGATTTCGCCCGACCGCTGTGGGAATGCCACGTCATAGAAGGATTGGAAAACAACCGGTTTGCCCTGTACACCAAGATGCATCATTCGATGATCGATGGCATCAGCGGCGTCCGGTTAATGCAGCGGGTATTGACCACCGATCCCGCCAAGCGTGATATGCCGCCGCCCTGGACGGTCAAACCCCAGCGCCGCCGTGGCAGCAAGACCGACAAGGAAGCGAGTATTCCGGCGGCCTTCTCCCAGGCCATGGATGCCCTGAAACTGCAGGCCGACATGGCGCCGCGGTTGTGGGACGCCATGGGGCGGCTGGTGCAGTCTGCCCGCCATCCCGAAGACGGCCTGACGGCACCGTTTACCGGGCCCTTGTCGATCCTCAACCACCGGGTGACCGGTCAGCGCCGGCTGGCGACCCAGCACTACCAGCTGGACCGGCTCAAAGAGCTGGCGCGGGTGTCTGGCGGCTCGCTGAATGACATTGTGCTATACCTGTGCGGCACAGCCCTGCGGCGGTTCCTGCTGGAACAGAACAGCCTGCCCGATAGTCCGCTGACCGCGGGCATTCCGGTGAACATCCGCCCTGCAGATGACCAGGGAACCGGCACCCAGATCAGCTTCATGATCGCCTCCCTCGCCACCAACGAAGCCGATCCGCTCAGCCGCCTGCAACACATCAAATCCTCCAGCCGGCGGGCCAAGGAACACCTGCAGAAGCTGCCCCGCAAGGCCCTGAACCAATACACCATGCTGCTAATGTCGCCCTACATTCTGCAACTGATGTCCGGTATGGGCGGCCGGATGCGACCGGTGTTCAACGTGACCATTTCCAATGTTCCCGGTCCGGAACGTACGCTGTACTACGAGGGCGCCAGGCTGGAAGCGATGTACCCGGTCTCCCTCATCGCCCACGGTGGTGCCCTGAACATTACCTGCCTGAGTTACAGCGGCTCGCTGAACTTCGGCTTCACGGGTTGCCGTGACACCCTCCCCAGCATGCAGAAACTGGCGGTGTATACCGGCGAAGCGCTGGACGAACTGGAGTCGCTGATCCTGCCACCAAAGCCCAAAGCCGCCGTACGCAAGAAAGCCGCGGGCACACACTGAAGTGAAAGCGCGGGCAGCCACAGCCGACTGCCCGCGCTCTGCGATCCATCCCCCTATGCCCGGAAAACTGGCGGTCGTTGTCGATCGCCGCTTACGGTCAGCGTGACTTGAGGTCGGCACTCTTCCAGTGCGCCGCCCCCACGAAGATCAGCTGCAAAAACCGTGTCGTCCGTTTGCGTACCTGGTCAATCTGGTAGTCATCCTCCGGTGAGACACCCAGCAGATCGGTCAGACTGAACGCCACGCTGCGAACCACCAGGTCACAGGTCATCTCCAGGTCGGCATCGCTGAGGTGCTCCGCCAGCCGCAAGCGCCGCAGATCGTTGGCCAGCTCGGTGGCAAAGAACCGCATCTCGCTGCGGATACCGTCCTGTACCGCCCGGCTCTCACCGGCCAGTCCCTGCGCCATGAACAGGAAAAAACTGCGGTTGGCCTGGACATGGCTGATAAAAATGCCAACGGACTCTTCCATCAGCTTGTCCGCCTGCAGCACATTGGCGCGGGCTTCCCGCATCATCCGCCGCAACACCAGGCCGAGCTCGTCCACCAGCTGCAGCCCGAGGTCGTCCATATTACGGAAATGGCGGTAGAAGGACGTCGGAACCACGCCGGCCTGGCGGGTGACCTCTCGGATACCGAGACTGGCGAAATGCCGGCCCTTGCCGACCAGCTCCAGCGCGGCTGTCATCAGCTTGTCCCGGGTCTCGCCCGGTTTTCTTCGTGTTTTTTCGACCCGCTGTTTATCAGGCCTTTGCTTGTCGACCATAGTCCCGCACACATACTGCTCGTTAACTTTGACAACAAGTGTACACATCCAGGAAAAATAAAGTACTTACTGCTTGTCATTTCGAGCCAAGGTTTCGTCGCAGATTGCCCGCCTCCCAACTCCTGTGTACAGTCGTACACATTAGTGAACACTTGTACACAACACTTGTGCAGATGGGAGGATAAACCATGCTGTCAAAACTCGAAAACAGTACCACCCTGCGCTGGCTGGGCAAGCAGCTGTTCAACCGGGAAGACCCCGCTGCCTTTTTTGACCCGCTGCTGGCCCCCCTTGATCCGATGCTGGTGCGGCAATATGTGCCGGCCCGTGTCGAGCGCATCGAGGCCGAAACCGCAGATACCAAGACGTTTACCCTGAAGCCGGCCGCCCGCTGGGGTGGGTTCCGCGCTGGCCAGCACGTCACCGTCAGTATCGACATCGACGGCCGCCGCCATAACCGGACCTTCAGCCTGTCGTGCTCACCATTACGCTGGCAGAAAGAGGGCCTGGTGACCCTGACCATCAAGCGCCTGCCCGGCGGACTGGTCACCAACTGGATGCACGACCATCTGGAACCCGGTGCGGTCATTGGTCTGGGCGAAACTTTCGGCGAGTTCCTGATCCCCGGGCAACCGGAGCCGGTGCTGTTCATTGCCGGCGGCAGCGGTATCACCCCGATTCTGAGCCAGCTGGAAACCATGGCCGCCGAGCAGTACCACGCCCCGGTCACCCTGCTCTATTTCGTGCGGACCCAGGCCGACATAATTGCAGCACAACGGTTGCACACCCTGCGCCAGGGCTGGCCGGCATTCAGCCTCAGCATACTGGCTACGGAAACCGGTGCGGCTCCCCGCTTCCTTAACGACGACCACCTGGATGCGGTACCCGGTCTGCGTGCCCGCCGCTGCTACCTCTGCGGCCCGGGTGGCCTGATGGAGCTGGCCACGGACCTGCTGCATCAACGGGGCATCGCGGATGACCACATCCACTGCACCTTTTTCGCTGCCCCCAAAGCGGCCCTTGCCGGCGACAGCCTCGGTGGCGAGGTCCGGTTCAGCCGTAGTGATGTCACGGTGACCGCCGAGGGCGAGGTCTCACTGCTCGATATTGCCGAAGCAGCCAGCCTGTCACCACGCTACGGCTGCCGCATGGGCATCTGCCACCAGTGCAGCTGCACCAAAACCAGCGGCACCGTAATTAACCGCCTCACCGGTAAAACTTCCGGCCCGGGTGAAGAAAAAATCCAGCTCTGCGTTTCGGTACCCAAAGGGCCGGTCAACCTCGAGCTTTAAAAGAACAGTTGTACACAGCCAGACCATGCGCTGTACCAGGAGAACACCATGCAAAAACTGACAGAAGCCCAGCTCAACGAACTGGAAAAAGACCTGAACGCCATTCGTGATGAGGTCCTCGCCGATCTCGGCGAGCGGGATGCCCGCTACATCCGCAAGGTTATCCGCCTGCACCGGAGCCTGGAAGTGGCAGGGCGGGTGATGATGCCCTTCGGCTTCATTCCGCCGGTATTCGTGGCCGCCACCACCGCTCTGGGGCTTGCCAAGATCATCGAGAATATGGAAATCGGCCACAACGTGATGCACGGCCAGTACGACTGGATGAACGATCCGGCACTGCATTCCCAGACCTATGAGTGGGATACCGTATGCACAGGTGATTCCTGGCGGCGTACCCACAACTACGAACATCACACCTACACCAACGTGATCGGCAAGGACCGCGACTACGGCTATGCCGTACTGCGCCTGAGCGATGACGTGAAGTGGCACCCCGGTCACAGCCTCCAGTTCATCAACTATGTTCTGCTGAGTGTTTTCTTCCAGTGGGGGGTGGGGGTTCACGAACTGGAGACTGAGCGCCTGCGCCGGCGCGAGATCCGCTGGAAGGACAAGCTCCCGTTTCTGAAGGAGTTCGCCCGCAAGGGTGGCCGTCAGGCGTTCAAGGATTATGTCTTCTTCCCGCTGCTGACCTTCCCGGTAGCGCCGATTGTGCTGGCTGGTAACGTCGGGGCGAACCTGATCCGCAACCTTTGGTCCTCCACAGTGATCTTCTGCGGGCACTTCACCCAGGACGCAGAAACCTTTACCGAAGCGGAGTGTGAGAACGAAAGCAAGGGCCACTGGTATCTGCGCCAACTCACCGGCTCAAGCAACTTTACCGGCGGTAAACTGGTCCATCTGCTGAGCGGCCACCTGAGCTACCAGATCGAGCACCATGTGTTCCCGGACCTGCCCGCTCACCGTTATCCAGAGATTTCGCCCCGGGTACAGGAAATCTGCGCCAGATACGGCATCCACTACAACACCGGGAGCTTTGCCGGCCAGTACGGCACGGTGATCAAGCGCATCCTGAAGTACTCGCTGCCGGATGGTGTGCGTAGCCGGCTGGAAGCCCAGCCTGCTTGATCGCTGTCCCCTGAACCAAAAACGCCCCGGCGGGAAACGGCCGGGGCGTTTGTCATTCAGGCGATCTGCAATAACCTGAGCAACTGGGGCTGGTGCCGTTCGGCTATGACATCGTTCAGGGTGTACTGATCCAGGGTTGCCAGAAATGCCTGCAACGCCTCCGAAAACATGTTCTTCAGGCCGCAGACCGGGGTGATCGTGCATTTGTTGTTGGGCGAGAAACACTCCACCAGGTTCATGTCCTGCTCGGTTTCACGCACCAGCACGCCAATGTTGATGTCTGACGGCGCACGGTGCAGACGAAGCCCACCGTTCTTGCCGCGAATCGTCTCCACATACCCCTTCTTGTTCAGCTGGTGCACCACCTTCATCAGGTGATTCTTGGAGATGGCATAACTGTCGGCAATTTCCTGGATGGTAGCGAGACGATCACCCTGCACCGCCAGGTAAATCAGCACCCTTAACGAATAATCGGTATAACGGGTGATATGCATTAACAGACTCCGTGATGAACAAAACAGTTAACAGGAGGGCCGGGTCACTAAAAACCCGGTCAGCCCGGCGAAAAACAGGCCCAGGATTACCAGCACCACCGGCGACATACCGGCCAGGAACAGCAAGGTCCAGCTCAGCGCCATCATGGCCGGTGCCAGCACTTTGGCCGACAGGGGCACGGCACGCTGTGCGCGCCAGCCTTCAAGCAGGGGACCAAACCGTTGGTGATTATCCAGCCAGGCTGCAAAAGCCGGGGAACCCCGGCCCGCACACCAGGCTGCAAGCAAAACGAATGGTGTCGTGGGAAGCAACGGCAGCAAGATGCCAGCGAATGCCAGGATCAGACTGAAATACGCCAGAATCCGGTATCCGGTTTTCCCCATTAACAATACTCCGCTCATAGTACCCGACTGCCCAGAGATAGTTCGATTTTACACTTGTTCCGCGAACGGGTCTTCCCGATGGACGGAAGGCCTCCGGCCAGGCAGCGCCCGCAGAGCATCCATCCACCATCCAACCAAATAGCCAACAACAAAAAAACTATATTAAATACACCTTATAAACTAGATCATTTTTTGCCCAATCGCAAGCCTTACAGCCGAACGGGGATTCATAAGCATTGAAGCAGCCAGGCAACGATCCGGGCTCGGTCAGCTATCCAAATTATTTCATTCATCCAGTTTACATCTTCAATTTTAAAGATGTATTATTTGCACATCTTTAGAGAGGAGATGAACCATGACAACCCTGAACCGAACCCTGGGCGAAATTGCCCGCGACCTCCCCGGCGCCACTGGCATTTTTCACCAGTACAAGCTCGACTTCTGCTGTGGCGGTGATATCACCCTGGAAGCGGCCGCCGCCAAGCGGGGCGTCGACGGAGCGATGATCGCTGCGAGCCTCGATGCCCTGCGCGAACGCTCTCAAGCTGCCGACTCACTGGCCGGCGCCCCGAACGAGGAACTGATCGAGCACATCCTCAACCGTTTTCACGATGTCCACCGCGAGCAACTGCCGGAACTCATTCGACTCGCCCAGCGGGTCGAACGGGTTCATGGCAATCGTCCGGACTGCCCTGCGGGCCTGGCCGCGCAACTGGAGAACATGCTGGCCGAGCTTGAAAGTCACATGGCCAAGGAGGAACAGATCCTGTTCCCGATGATTGCCCGGGGCATGGCAGGCATGGCGGCCGCCCCGGTCGCGGTCATGCGCCACGAACACGACGATCATGGCGCGGCACTGGAAGGGGTGCTGGCCCTGACCAATGACATCACCCTGCCCGCCGATGCCTGCAACACCTGGCGCGCCCTTTACCTTGGCCTGGCGACGTTCCGGGACGACCTGATGGAACACATCCACCTCGAGAACAACGTACTGTTCAATCGCATTGATGGCCGGATGGGAGGCGCTGACCGTGGCTGAATACCGTCGTTTATGGCTGATTCTTATCGCCGTACTGGCGATCACCTTTGCCCTGTTGGGCTACTTTGGTGCCGAAGTTTACCGGGCGGCGCCCCCCATCCCGGACCGGGTAGTCAGCGAATCCGGTGAGCTTCTGATGACTGAGGAAAGCATCCTCGATGGCCAGACTGCCTGGCAGTCGGTCGGTGGCATGCAGCTCGGGTCGATCTGGGGCCACGGCGCCTACCAGGCACCGGACTGGACCGCGGACTGGCTGCACCGGGAGCTGGAAAACTGGCTCGACATCGCCGCCCGGGAAGAATTCGGGCAAGACTGGCACAGCCTCAGCGGCCAACAGCAGAACGCCCTGCAGTACGAGCTGAAAACCGAGTATCGCCGTAACACTTACGACGATGCCACCGGCACCCTGCACTTGTCCGCTCGCCGGACAGCCGCCATTGCCGAGACCGCCGATTACTACAGCCGGCTGTTCAGCAACGCGCCGGAGCTGCAGGCCACCCGTGAAAACTACGCCATGAAAGAGAACACCCTGCCCAGCGCCGAGCGCCGTCAGCAGATGACCGAGTTCTTTTTCTGGACCGCCTGGGCCGCTGCTACCGAGCGCCCGGACAGCAAGGTCACCTATACCAACAACTGGCCCCATGAACCGCTGATCGACAACAAGCCCAGTGCCGAAAACGTGGTTTGGTCGGTAATCAGTGTGATCCTGCTGATCGCGGGCGTCGGCGGGCTGGTCTGGGCCTGGTCCTTCCTGCGCAAGCATGATGAGGAGGATCCTGCGGCGCCAATCCGGGATCCCCTGAGCACCTTTGCCCTGACACCGTCCCAGAAGGCTCTCGGAAAGTACCTGCTGCTGGTGGTCGGGCTCTTCACCTTCCAGGTCATGCTTGGGGGCTTTACCGCACACTACACAGTCGAAGGTCAGAGCTTCTACGGCATCAACGTGTCGGAATGGTTCCCCTATTCCCTGGTACGCACCTGGCACATCCAGGCGGCGCTGTTCTGGATCGCCACCGGATTTCTGGCCGCCGGGCTGTTCCTTGCGCCCATCATCAACGGGGGCAAAGATCCGAAGTTCCAGAAACTGGGTGTCGACGTGCTGTTCTGGGCACTGGTGGTGGTGGTCGCCGGCTCGTTCATTGGTAACTTCCTGGCGATTGCCCAGATCATGCCGGCCAACCTCAGCTTCTGGCTGGGTCACCAGGGTTACGAGTTTGTGGACCTGGGCCGCCTCTGGCAGATTGGCAAGTTCCTCGGCATCGTGTTCTGGCTGGTGCTGATGCTTCGCGGCATTGTCCCCGCCCTGCGCCAGCCCGGTGACAAGAACCTGCTTGCCCTGCTCACCGCCTCGGTGGTGGCCATCGGCCTGTTCTACGGCGCCGGCTTCTTCTATGGCGAGCGCACTCACATCTCGATCATGGAGTACTGGCGCTGGTGGATCGTCCACCTGTGGGTAGAAGGCTTCTTTGAAGTGTTCGCTACCGCCGCCCTGGCCTTCATTTTCTGCAGCATGGGGCTGGTGTCACGCACCGTCGCCACCTCGGCCAGCCTGGCCTCCGCCAGCCTGTTCATGCTCGGCGGTGTACCGGGAACCTTCCACCACCTGTACTTCGCCGGCACCACCACACCGGTGATGGCGGTTGGCGCTACCTTCAGTGCCCTGGAAGTGGTTCCGCTGGTGGTTCTCGGCTACGAAGCCTGGGAGAACTGGCGTCTGAAGTCCCGTGCACCCTGGATGGAAAACATCCGCTGGCCGCTGACCTTCTTTGTGGCCGTGGCGTTCTGGAACATGCTGGGTGCGGGAGTACTCGGGTTCATGATCAACCCGCCGGTCGCGCTCTACTACATTCAGGGCCTGAACACGACGGCCACCCACGCCCACGCTGCGCTGTTCGGTGTCTACGGATTCCTGGCCCTGGGGTTCGCACTGCTGATCCTGCGCTACATCCGGCCGCGCCTTGTCTTTGACGAGCGACTGATGAAAGTGGCGTTCTGGTGGCTGAATATCGGCCTGGTACTGATGCTGTTTACCAGCCTGCTGCCGGTCGGCATCATCCAGTTCCTCGCCAGTGCCAGTGAAGGCCTGTGGTACGCCCGCAGCGAAGCATTCATGCAGAGCGATATCCTGCAAACCCTGCGCTGGATCCGCACCATCGGTGATGTGGTCTTCATCGTCGGCGCGCTGGCAGTCGCCTGGCAGGTGGTGAAAGGCCTGTTCTTCCCGGAACTGGCCGCTGAAACCGGGTATGAGGAGGCGCTGAGCGAACGCATCTGAGCTCCTGCCCCGGAAACGACAAAGCCCCGACACCTGTCGGGGCTTTGTTTTTTTGCAGCCTGGCCTCCCGTTACAGGGTCAGCCCTGACGCCGGCGGCGGGACAGACCGAGCCCCAGCAGACCCAGGCCGAACAGCGCCAGGGTACCCGGCTCCGGAACACTCGCGGAAGGCGGAGTCGGGGGGGTTGGCTGGTCCGAGAAGGAACCGCCCTGAATGAACACTCCGGAATCCAGAATGGTGTCACCACGGTCCGCGATCGCCAGTTTCATGGTGTGAGTGCCGGCGGACAGACCCAGGATCGATGCGGTGAAGACGTTGGTGAAGCCATCGTACTGGAGGTCAAAATAGGGACCACCGTCACTAAGATCGTTATTATTGAACTCGGAGCAGTTGGGGCCGCTGCCGGAGTATGGGTTGCCACAGTTGACGGTATTGATGGCCACCGGATCGGAGCCGATGGTGGCAATGTTGATGCCGTCTACGAGGAAGGCGAAGACGTCGTTAAACTGGCTGTTGACATATTCGTTGTATTCCTCGGATGCGAACACATAGTTGAAAAACAGATCGCCCCCGACGGTCGTGAACTCGAACTCGAGGACGTTGGCGTCTGCAGTTCCACCGCCTACCAGGGCATCCAGGTCACTGTCACCCGCGCTGCCCCAGGCATAGGTCGCGCCGTCCTGATCGTTGGGGCCTTCGGCCAGAGTGGACTTGCCACTGGTCAGCAGGATACCGGTATCAATGCCGATGCCGGACGCCAGCCCGTCGGTGAACAGCCCGGCCTGACCAGTACCGCCGATGTAATTGATGGTAGAGCTGTCAACGGTCACCCCGGTGCCGAGGATCGCACTGATCAGATCCAGACCACTGTCGTTCTCCGTGACACTCAGTGCCGAGGCGTGGGCACTGGCCAAAAGCACACCAGCGCCAAGCAGAGCACCGCTGATTCGTCTGTGCGTAGTCATGATGTCATTCATCCCTGTCGTTAATGGTTCATCGTGGTACATCAAGCCGATGTACCGTTGGCTTTAGCAATTTACGAACCACCACTAAAAAAACCTTTAAATACAACAACAAAAATCCTCTCGACGGCCTTCTGGTACATCTGTTTGTCAAGCATGCTGACACCGGTGGCGGCCCTGAGTGGTTACCCCGGCAGAGGTATCGGCGCGACGCGTGCGCTCTGCGATACTGGCAGACATATTCGTTACCTCCACTCAAGCCCGGAAACCCTGTGTTTACGCCACTTTCCGGCGAGCCGTATCGGGGCAGGAAGCTGTAAGATGTCTGACAAACCACTGCAAGACCGCTTTGGCAGAACCGTCAACTATGTAAGGTTTTCCGTCACTGACCGCTGCGACTTTCGTTGTGTCTACTGCATGGCCGAGGACATGACCTTCCTGCCACGCCAGCAAGTTCTCACTCTGGAAGAAATTGCCCGCCTGGCCCGCACCTTCACCGGCCTGGGCACCGAGAAGATCCGCCTGACCGGAGGCGAGCCGCTCGTGCGCAAGGACATCCTCGAGCTGGTCCGCGAAATTGGCGGTTATGGCCTGCGGGATTTCGCGATGACCACCAATGGCAGTCAGCTGCCCCAAATGGCGGATGACCTGAAGCGGGCCGGTCTGCATCGCCTCAACATCAGCCTCGATTCGCTGGATGCTGACAAATTCCGCCGTATCACCCGCACCGGCCAGCTGTCCCGGGTTCTGGAAGGTATCGACGCTGCCCGCGAAGCCGGCTTTCGCGGTATCAAGCTCAACACGGTGGTGATGAAGGGCCGTAACGACGAAGAGATTCCGGCACTGATCGAGTTCGCCCGGCGCAAGGGCGTCGATATCAGCTTTATCGAGGAAATGCCCCTTGGCGTAATTACCGAGCACGACCGGGGCGAAAGCTTCTGCAGCAGCCATGAAGTCCGCGCTATCATCCGCCGGCACCATGAGCTGCTGCCCGCCACCGGGGACTCCGGTGGCCCGGCACGCTATTACCGCATGCCGGACAGCGACATCCGCGTCGGTTTTATCTCCCCCCATTCCCACAACTTCTGCGCCACCTGCAACCGGGTGCGCGTCACCGTGGAAGGCCGGTTGCTGCTGTGCCTGGGCAACGAACACTCCGTTGACCTGCGTCGCGTACTCCGGGGTAACCCGGTGTCCGACGACCGGCTGCGCCAGACCATCATCAACGCCATGGACCTCAAGCCGGAGCGCCACCATTTCTCCAGCGATGGCGACGTGCAGATCCTCCGCTTCATGAACATGACCGGCGGCTGAGGTCCGGGTGTACCTGAACCTGCCGGAGCTGTTCCTGTTCGGTATCATCGCCCAGCTGTTATTTCTGGCGGTACTGGCAGGCCTGCACGGCACCGGACGGCACCCGGCCAATCGGCTGCTGGCGGTTCTGCTGTTGGGCTTTGCCGGCACCCAGCTGGAAGTTTTCTTCCACAACACCGGCATGACCACGCGTTTCCCGAACCTCGCCTACTGGGGAACCACACTGGGCCTGGTGCAGGCAGGCGCAATCTATCTGTTTACCCAGGCCGCCATGTACCGGGATTTCCGCCTGGTGCGACGCCACCTGGTGCACCTGGGTCCGCCGCTGGTTGCCGCCCTGGTCTTCTGGCTCAGTTACTATCGCCAGCCGGCCCCGGTCCAGCTCAACATCCTGTCCGACAGCCAGTATCCTGGCGTGATGAACTCGCTGGTGCTGGCCATCGCCATACACGGCACCATGCTCAGCTATCTCGGCGCCACCATCCGCACCATCACCCGTTTTGACGTTGAGCTCAGGAACCTCTTTTCCGACCTCCGCAACAAGGACCTGGTGTGGCTCCGCAATCTGCTTCTGGCCTATTCCGCGGTGTGGCTACTGAGCCTCGGCTACTGCCTGCTCGCCCACATCTTCCGGGTTACTGTCAGTCATCAGTGGCTCACCCTGGCCAGCGCCCTGGTAGGTTTGGGCATCCTGCTGCCCATGACCTTGCTCGCTCTGCGACAGCCTGAACGGTTCCCCGGAATCAGCCCGGCCCAACGGGCCGTCGCGAAGGCCACCGAATTACCTTCGACGACCAAAGCGCAGGATGAGGCGTTGACCCGCAAGCTGGAAGATCTCATGGCCAGCGAGCGGCCGTATCTGCACTCCAACCTTACCGTCAACCGGCTTGCCCACTTGCTTGGCGTTCCGGCAAAGGATCTCTCACGGCACCTCAATCAGGTGCTGGGGCGTAATTTTTATGAGTTCGTGAACGGGTATCGCATTACCGAAGTCAAACGGCGTCTGGCCGACCCGGAGGAAGACAAGACCGTGCTCGACATCATGTATGAAGCCGGATTCAATTCGAAGTCGGTGTTCAATACGCTGTTTCGGAAAAGCACCGGTATGACGCCCACCCGCTTCCGCCAAGATGCCCGATCGTCAATGGACTGACGTTTCCCCGCCAACCACCTGCCGTCGCTCCTGAGCCTTCCCCACAGCCCGCCGCACACACGACGAACGCACCGCGGCAAGATCCGAACGTTCGGATTCCGGAATCCGGACGTCAGCCCAACCCTCCTGGTGACAAAGTTGTCGGTACAGGTAGCGCGGCCTGCCCGGTCGCGTACCTGTCAATCACTCACCACCTATGAGGTTACCCATGACCATGAAAAAGCAAACCACACGCCTGCTCGGCCTTACCCTGCTTGCCGGTTCGGTGCTCTGGAGTTCGGCGACCTTTGCCCACTGCGACTCCCTCGACGGCCCGGTTATCGAAGACGCCAGAAAGGCCCTCACCGACAACCGGATCGATCCGGTGCTGAAATGGGTGAAACCCGCCGATGCGCAGCAACTGACTGCCACGTTCCGGGACACCCTTAAGGTTCGGGAACTGAATGGAGACGCGCAGGCCCTTGCCGATCGCTACTTCTTCGAAACCCTGGTTCGCCTGCACCGCGCGGCAGAAGGCGCGCCCTATGACGGACTGAAGCCGGCCGGCAGCGCCTCGGCCGCCGCCAAGGCTGCAGACAAGGCGCTAGCCGCTGGCAACGCCAATGCGCTCGCCGAGAAGCTGGGCCAGAAAGTGACCGAGTTCGTCAAAAACAGCTTCCAGGCCAGCCACCGAGGCCTCAAGGCCGAAGATGTCATTGCCGGCCGGGAGTTCGTCGCGAACTACGTGCAGTACGTGCATTCGGTTGAGGCGATCCACGATATCGTAGCCGGCAACCATGATGGCCACTGAAAGCGTGGTTTAGGCATACCCCCGGCAGATTGATACCGGTCAAGGCAGAAACTCCGCAGTTCGTGAAAGATGAGAGCCTGTCACGAACAATAAGAACCGACTATGAACACCTACCAAACCGGAGTGGTAGTTATCGGAGCGGGCCTTGCCGGTATCACCACTGCACTGGAACTGCTGGATCACGGACTACCGGTCATCCTGCTGGATGGCTCACCGGATGGCCGGCTGGGCGGTCAGGCAAATGAAGCCTTTGGCGGCATGCTGCTGATCAATACCCCGGAACAGGCCCGCAACCGCATCAGCGACTCACCCGAACTGCTGCTGGCCGACTGGCGCCGGGCCGCGGAATTCAGCAGCCACGATTACTGGCCGCAGGTCTGGGCGGAGCTGTATGCCGAACACTGCCGCCCCATGATCTATGACTGGCTCCGCAGCGTCGGCATCCGCTTCTTCCCTTCGGTGCAGTGGGTGGAACGCGGACTTTATGGCGATGGCAACAGCGTACCCCGCTACCACATTGCCTGGGGCTGTGGTCGGGGCATCGCCCAGACCCTGGCGCAGCGGCTGCTGGGCCATCCCAACCGGGACCGGCTGACGGTACTCACCGGGCACCGGGTCGCCGCCCTCAACCATTCTGCAGGCGCGGTGACCGGCTGCCACGGCAACCACTCCGAAGGACCGTTCTCGGTAACCGCAAGCCATACTGTGGTCTGTAGCGGCGGGATCAACGGTAACCTGGACAAAGTCCGCCAGCACTGGGACACCTGCTACGGCCGCCCACCGGCAAACCTGCTGGCCGGATCCAGCCCGGATGCCGACGGTGCGTTGCACAGCCAGGTTGTGGCCGCCGGCGGCCAGGTAGTCAATCTCAACCAGATGTGGAACTACGCCGCAGGCATTCGCCATCCCCAACCGCAATTCCCCCACCACGGCCTCAGCCTGATACCCCCACGCTCCGCCCTCTGGCTCGACGCCACTGGCCGCCGCATCGGGCCACAGCCTCTGGTTACCGGCTTTGATACCCACGACCTGTGCAAACGCATCGGTAAGCTGCCGGAGCAGTATTCCTGGCAGGTGATGAACCACAAAATCGCGGTCCGGGAGCTTGCCATCTCGGGCACCGACACCAACCCGGACTTCCGCGACCACAAACTGCTGCGGGTGGTATGGAACACCTTACGGGGCGGCGACCCGGCGCTGGTCAACTGGCTGATTGCCGAGTGTCCGGACGTGGTCACGGCAACAACCCCGCAGGAACTGGCCCACCGTATGGACGCAGTCAGCGACGGCCCCCGCCTTTGTGCGGACGACATGATTCGCGACCTTCAGGCCTGGGATGCCAACCTGGCTCGCGGCAAACGCCTTCACAATGACGACCAGATCCGCCGCCTGGCCCAGTTGCGCCAGTGGTTCCCGGATCGACTGCGCACCTGCAACTTCCAGCCGATCCTGGACCCCGCAGCCGGCCCGCTGATCGCCATCCGTGAGCAGCTGATCAGCCGCAAGAGTATGGGGGGGATGCTGACCGATCTGCAGTCGCGGGTGCTGAACAACGCAAACGAACCGGTGCCCGGACTTTACGCCGCCGGCGAAGCGGCGGGTTTTGGTGGCGGGGGCATCTCCGGTATAAGATCGCTGGAAGGCACGTTCCTGTCGAACTGCATCCTGAATGGCAGGCGGGCAGCGCAGAGTATTGCCGGGAAGCTGTGATGAAGCCATGCGGGGAGCCAGAAGGAGGCATTGGGCAGGGCTTTCCAAAACTGTGCGGAGCCAGGGATGGCGGAGCCCAAGCGCCACATGGATGTGCTTGAGCGTGTTTTGGAAAGCCCTGCCCAATGGCTCCCGCCCCGAGTTCGAAAGACAATAAAAACACAATAAGGTTCACTACCATGAAAAAATCCGGCGCGGCTCTGGTCCGGTTCGCCCTCGAACAACTCGGAATCCGGCGCACCTTTGGCATTCCGGGCGTCCACACCACCGAGATCTACGACGAGCTCAATCGCTCGGAAACCATCACCCCCACACTGGTCGCCCACGAATGCGGCGGCGCCTTTATGGCCGATGCGGCGAGCCGGACCGGGGCGGAAATCGGTACCCTGCTGATCGTCCCGGCCGCCGGTGTTACCCATGCCGCCAGCGGTATCGGAGAGGCCGGCATCGACGGCATTCCCATGCTGATCATTTCCGGCGGCATTCACTCCGCCAGCGGGCACCGCTACCAGCTTCATGAAATGGATCAGCACACATTGCTGAAACCGATCACCAAGGGCACCTGGCGAGTGACCAGCCACCGGGACATCATTCCAACCCTCTACCGGGCCTATGAGATAGCGACCACCGGCGAGCCGGGGCCGGTGTTTGTTGAGGTGCCCTATAACATCAGCAACTTCCTCGGTGACGTCGATGACATGCCCTCCTGGCAACCGCCGCAGGCCCCGCCCCTGCCTGACCAGGCCATGATTGAGGCGGCGGCGCAGGCGCTGGCCGTGGCGCGGCGGCCGGGAATCTTTGCTGGCTGGGGGGCAGTGGATGCCCAGGAAGCGCTCATTGAGCTGGCCGAGCACCTTGATGCGCCGGTGTCGACCACGCTGCAGGGGCTCAGTGCATTTCCCGGCAACCATCCACTGCACACCGGCATGGGGATGGGCCATTATGCGGTACCCGCGGCCACCAACGCGTTTGCACAGGTGGACTGCCTGCTCGCCATCGGCACCCGGTTTTCGGAAATTCCGACCGGAAGCTACGGGATAACCCCGCCGGCGAACCTGATTCACGTCGACATCAACCCGGAGGTGTTCAGCGCCAACTATCCGGCCCGCCACACCCTGGAGGGGGATGCCAGGGCCATCGTGCCGGCGTTGCTGGCCGCGGTGAAGGCCATCAAGGCCGACGCCAGTGATACCGGCATCCGGGCACAGATCGCCAGGGACAAGGCGGCTTACCGCAAAGAATGGCGGGATCACGACAGTGGTGACAGGGTGAATCCGGAGCTGTTTTTCAGTCAGTTACGGCAGATCCTCGATGACGATGCCATTGTGGTGGCCGACGACGGCAACCACACCTTCCTGACAGCAGAGCTGATGCCGATCCTGGGTGCCCGCAATTACATGTCCCCCAGCGACTTCAATGCCATGGGCTACTGTGTGCCGGGCATAATCGGCGCGAAGCTGGCCAATCCGGACCGTCAGGTGGTGGGCATTGTTGGCGACGGCGCGCTGCTGATGACCGGCATGGAGCTGGTGACGGCGGTGCGGGAACGATTGGGGGTGGTGCTGTTTGTATTCAACGACGGGGAGTTGTCGCAGATTTCCCAGGCCCAGCAGATTCCCTACAACCAGAAGACCTGCTCGGTACTGGGGGCCGTGGATTACGAGGCGTTCGCCCGGGCTTTCGGGGTGGCGTACGTGGCGCTGTCCGGCAACGGCGAAATTACAGACAGCGTGAAGCTGGCTCTGGAGAAGGCTGGCGGCGGGGTGCCGGTGCTGGTTGATGTGCGGATTGATTACAGTAAGCCGACACGGTTTACCAAGGGAGTGGTGAAGACGAACCTCGGCAGGATGGCGGGACGGGACAAGGTACGGGTGGTTGGCCGGGCTTTGTGGCGCAAGGTTCGGCCATAAGGTCTGCAAACCGGATCAGATGAACACGTTCATCTGATCCGGAACGCGCGCCCTAGTGGTCCATGGTGTGACCGGTCGACGAGCTTTCCATTTCATGGGCTCCCGGCATCTCCCCCATCGCCATCCCGGTGTTCAGCTGATCGAGGGTGATCTCGCTGTAGCTCAGGACCTGGCCACCATGCTCCATCATGAAGTTGTGGGCAGCGTCTTCGGTGGCAAACGAAGCCAGGGTCGGGCCCATGGCGCCGGTGCGGTCTGAGCCGACCACGAAGAAGGCCTCCCTGGCGTCGATCAGGGCGGTGTCATCCGGGTGCTCCCATTCGGTCTGCGCCATGTCATGGACGTAAAGGGTGTGATCGCGGTTGACGTTCTCCGGTTGCAGCATCCACGCGAACATGTCCTTGGTGGAGCAGAATTTACGGACCTGCTGTTCCTTTTCAGTAATGGCCTGACCTTTGGGCCCCGGGAAATTGCCGATAGCCATGCCACAGACATGGCACTCGTCGCCACTTTCGAAATGGACCGGGGCGGGTTTTGCGGTGGCCTGCTCTTCGCTGTCGGAGCAGGCAGTGAGTGTGAGCACGGCCAGTATGGCAAGGAGCCAGTTCAGTTTGCTGCGGTTCATCAGGGACAACTCCAGTCAGATACGACGATTTCGGAAAAGTAACAGGGCGCCCGCCAGCGGGAGGGCAAACCACAGGACGAGGCCGATCCAGAGGCCAGCGGCGCCAATGGGCAGGTCGGCGCCCAGGCTGAGGACACCGCTGAGCTGGGCGGTGTCGTCAAAGGCGACAATGTTGAGCAGGCGATAGATGTCCGTCGGGTTGAACATCAGCAGCCAGGGCAGCAACTCGGCATTGAACTTACCTTCGCTGGCAACAAGAGTGCCCAGCAGCATCAGGTCAAAGATCAGTACGAAGAAGAACCAGATGGCCAGGGCCATGCCGGCGGCAATCGGCTTTTCACTGACCCGGACGCTGACCACGTAGGCCAGGGCAATAAACCCCCAGCCCAGCAGCACGGTCGAGGCAATAAAACGAAACATGGCCACCGCGAGACTGGCAATGGCAACATCTTTCACCAGCAGGGCAATGGCAACACCGGCCACGCCGAAGCCGATCAGGGTGGCGAGGGCCAGGGTGAGGCCATGGCCGAAGAACTTGCCGAGCAACAACTGGCTGCGGCTGAGCGGGTAGGTCATCAGCAACAGCAGGGTACCGCCCTCCTCCTCACCGACGATGGCATCGTAGGCCAGCAACAGCGCAATCAGCGGAATCAGAAAGATCCCCAGGCTGGCAAGGCTGGCAATGGTGGCCGGAGTCGAAGCATAACCGACCTGACCGGAGGCCGCGGCGCCGAACCAGGCGATGCCCAGGGCCAGGGTGGCGAATACCAGGGAGATCGCCATCAGCCAGCGATTGCGCAGGCTGTCACTCAGCTCCTTGCGGGCGATGGTCCAGATACTCATCATTGGCTGCCTCCGCGATGGGCGAGGCCACCTGAGCCGATAAAGTGCACATAGATATCTTCCAGGCTCGGCTGGTGGATGCCAACGTCGGCCACCTCCCCCGATGCCATCACTGCTTGCAGTAAAGCCATTTTTTCCCTCGGTTGCACATCCACCCGTAACGACCCGTTCTCCGTCCGGATCATCAGGCCATTGCTGGCAGACGCTTCGTCAATCACCTTCTCCAGGTCCGCCAGGGTATGGGCCGGGGCGAGCGACAACGTCACCGGCATGTTCGCCTGCCGCCTCAGTGCCGCCAGGTCGCCGGCAGCCTTCAAGGTGCCCTCAGTGAGAATCGCGGCACGGTCAATATAGGGCTCGACCCCCGGCAGCACGTGGGAACACAGCACGATGCCGGTGCCCTCATCCCGCAAATCCCGCAGCAAGCGGTACAGGTCTGCGGTGGCGACCGGATCCAGCCCCACGGTGGGCTCATCCAGCATCAGCAGCCTTGGCTTGCCTAACAGCGCCTGGGCCAGGCCAAGACGCTGGCGCATGCCCTTGGAATAGGTCTTGGTGCGGGCATCCATGGCGTCGCCCAGGCCGACCTGCTCCAGAAGCACGGGTACCTGCTTCAGGGAGGCCCCCTTGAGCCGTGCGAAATGGCTCAGGATCTCCCGCCCGGTCAGCTGGGGATAGAACATGACGTTCTCGGGCAGGTAGCCGATATGCTGGGTCACCTGCGGATCTCCCGCCTGCCCCCCCAGAACGGCGACACTGCCCTCGGTGGGCTGCATCAGCCCCAGGATCAGCTTGATGGACGTGGTCTTGCCAGCGCCGTTGTGACCGAACAGGCCGAGGATCTCGCCCGCTTCCAGGCGCAGATCAATACCGTGCAACACCGGACTCTTATCGTACCGGTAACTCACATTCTCAAGACGAAAACAGCTCATCGGCTCTCCGGTTGCAGATCAGCGGGAATACGCATCAGGGGACGGGAATCGGCGACCCCGGCGGATTTCACCACCGGGAACGCATCCTGCACCCAGCGCAGGGTATCTACTGCCGGGCTGAACATCAGGATCTTGGCTTCCGGATACTTCCACAGCAGCCGGTCGACATTATCGTTGGGTTCATAAGGCACATCTCCAACACCGTCCTGGTTACGGTCCCAACCCAGATAATCACTCCAGTAATTGCCCTCCCCCTCTTTCGACCATTCCTGGGTGCGGGTCGCCACATACTTCACCTGGCGCTGGTTGTTCACAAAGGCGTTGCCAAACACCTGGTTATCCTCGGAACCGGCAGTAAGATGAATACCGATGTTACTGTCGCCGAAATAATTGCCGGCAAAGGTGTTATACAGCGAGTTATAGATAAACACCGCCTTGCCCTCCGCCCCGGAAATCACCACCCCGGCACTCTGCCCCTGGGATACACCGGTCACCACATTACCCCGCAACTCCGACTGGGTAATGAAGTTCATCAGAATGCCGTAGTTCTCGTCATTCTCCGAGCGGTTGTTCAGCACCGTCAGCCGCTTGCTCTGCATCAGCGCATAACCGGTGCGGGTACCCCGGGTAACATTGCCCTCCAGCAGGTTATTCATCGAATACATGTAATGGATGCCGTAGCGGAGGTCGGTCATCACATTATTGCGAATCCGGTTGTTATTCGCCGTCTCGATATAAATCGCATCCCGGGTCTGACTGATGTCATTGCCCTCGATCAACGCGCCGGTGGTATTGAACAGATGAATCCCGTTGCCCCGGTCCTGCGACCGCAAACTGGTCTCGCCGCGGATGTGATTACCGCGCACCGTCACCTCCGGTGTCGCATCCAGCCAGACTCCGAAAGCCGGCCCCTTCAGGCGATTATTCTCAATCACCGAACCCCGGGCCTCCCGGGCCACAAAAACTCCCGCATCCAGCTCGTTCAGATCCCGTCCCCAGTTGCGCACCGCGCACCCGGACAACGTCACCTCTTCAGCCAGAATCTCCACCGCATGCCCCTGCCCGCCACCATCAATCACCGTTTCCGCCGCACAGGCCACAGTTACCCCGGGCACCCGGATAGCCAGCGGTGAAAGTTGTTGCGGTGGAAGCTCAAAGGTTGCACCCGGTTCCAGGGCATCGAGCTGTTGTTGCAGGTCCGCGTTTGCGGTCAGCGATAAAAGAGCGACTGACAGGGCCACCCCATAACGCAAAATTTGGTACATCAATGTTTCTCTGAGAAGTAAGAATGACCGAATGTCCGAAATTCAGCCCCAAGGTAGGGCAAGCCAAGAGGAGACGGCTTTCCAAAACTGTGCGGAGCCATGGATGGCGGAGCCCAAGCGCCCCATGGATGGGCTTGAGCGTGTTTTGGAAAGCCGTCTCCTCTTGGGTTGCTGCTCCCAAGCTTCAGTAAAGCAGCCGGAACCCCACAAGGGAGCTCCGGCCAAGAGAAGATCAGGCCTTCTCAACAATCATGCGACCACCCATCTCCATGTGCAGCGCATGACAGAACCAGTTGCAGTAATACCAGTGAACCCCCGGCTTATCCGCCTTGAAGGTCACTGACGACGTCTGCTGCGGACTGATCTCCATGCTCACACCATGGTTCACCATACAGAAACCGTGAGTCACGTCCTCAATGGTATCCAGGTTGGTCACATACACCGTAACCTCATCACCCTGCTTCACCTTGAACTCCGTCATCCCATACTGCGGTGCCACCGAGGTCATGTAAACACGAACCTTGTTGCCATCGCGGATAACCTTGTTATCGGCCTCCAGGGTAACGCCATCCTTCTTCGCCTGCTCACGGGCACTGGCAAAGTACGGATCGTCACGGTCGTAGATCTTCTTCGTCTTGATCTGGTCACGGCGCACCAGGATGCAGTCGTGCGGCTCGGCAAAGGTCGGACCGTCGTGAACCAGCTTCATCTCCTCACCGGAAATATCAATCAGCTGGTCGTTCTCCGGATGCAGCGGGCCTACCGGCAGGAAGCGGTCCTTGGAGAACTTGGACAGCACCACCAGCCACTTGCCATCGGCATCCCGGGACTCGGTCAGTGAGGCATGGTTGTGACCCGGCTGATAATGAACATCCAGCTTCTGGCGGATGTAGTTCACCTTCTCGCCATTGTAGTGCTTGATGGCGTCCGCGATGTTCCACTTGCACACCTGACTGTCGATAAACAGCGTGGTGTAGCCGTTACCGCGACCGTCAAAGGTGGTGTGCAGCGGCCCGAGGCCCAGCTCCGGCTCGGCAACCACGGCGTCCCGCAGCTCGATCTTGTTGTCGAACAGGTCATCCAGCTTGTCGATGGCAATCACCGAACAGGTCGGCGACAGCTTACCGTTGGCAATGAAGTACTTGCCATCCGGAGAGGTGTTCAGACCGTGCGGGTTTTTCGGAACCGGAATGTAGCGGGTCAGTTCAGAGTCGCCGCGACCATCCACTACCGGCACCTTGGAGTCACCGATAGTCTTGAAGTTGCCGGCTTTCACGGCTGCTTCGATACGCTCAACGTTGAACACCACTACCCAGTCACGGTCGTTGCGCATGGTGCCGGCCAGATCCACAGCCTTCTCGGAGTTGTAGCAGGTGGAAGCGGCATATTTGCCCGTGTAGTCGGCGTCGGTATTGTCCAGGTTGCCGTCGACGATGACCTGCCAGGCCACTTCCATGGTATCCGCATCCACGGCGTTGAACATGGTGTAGCTGTTATCGAGGCTGAAGTCGCTGCCATCGTTCGGCTGCGGAATCACAAACTCCGCGTTGCAGAAGACGTACTTGGTACGCGGTACTTTCTGCAGACGCAGACCGTGAATCGCCTGCACGTTCGGGATATGGGTGATCTTGTCGCACTTCATGATGTCCAGGCGGATCCGCGCCACCCGGGTGTTGGCCTTGTCGTTGATGAACAGATACTTGCCATCGTAACGGCCATCGGTCATGGAAATGTGCGGGTGGTGGCAGTCACCGTTGAGGAACTCGTTATCGTGGCCGAGCACATCCTTACTTTCGTTGGTAATGCCCCAACCGGTAGCGGAGTCCACGTTGAACACCGGAATACGCATCAGCTCACGCATGGACGGAACACCAAGGACACGAACCTCACCCTGGTGACCACCGCTCCAGAAGCCGTAATACTCGTCCAGCTCACCCGGGTGGATAACCGCTTTGTTGCGGGCTTCTTCCGAGGCCGCAGCCCAGGCTTCCCGTGACATCACCGCAGTACCCAGCCCGGTCGCACCGGCGACGCCTGCCAGGGCGGTTGCGCCCAGGAAACGACGACGGCTCAGGCCATTCTCAGGCGCATCCTGTTTGAGCTCATCTTGCTTTTTCATCTGATTCAACTCCGTTATTGGTATGGCGGTTTTAGCTTCTCACTAGGTCTTGCTTTCCCCGGGGAGCCTCTTCTGAGGCGGGCTCCTCTCAGGACACCTGGGTAACCGGTATTTGCTCCGGATGGCCGGGTGCGTTGTGGCCACGGCGTTTGCCGCGCCGTTTCACGATCAGTGGCGGACACTTGTGATCGTCGAAATAGGTCATCTGGCAATCAAGGCAGTAATGGCACTCCATGTAGTTGATGTGGCCGTCCGGATGAATGGCCTGAACCTCACACTCGTGATCACACAGCCGGCACGGGTTGCCGCATTCCTTGCGCCGCTTGAGCCAGTCAAACACCCGCAGTTTGGTGGGCAGCGCCAGCGCGGCACCCAGCGGGCAGATATAGCGGCAGTAGACTTTGCGGGTGAAGATATTCACCACCACCAGCAGCACCGCATAAGTGACAAAGGGCCAGGTGCGGTCGAAGTGCAGGGTGATGGCGGTCTTGAACGGTTCCACCTCAGCCATGCGCTCAGCGGTCGCCATGGACTCCAGGGAGACCCCGAACAACACCAGCAATACGATGTACTTGATCGCCCACAGCCGCTCGTGCCAGGCAAACGGCACGGTGTACTGGGGCACCTTCAGCTTGCGGGCGATTTCATTGACCAGCTCCTGCAAGGCACCGAACGGACACAGCCAGCCGCAATACACCGCCCGTCCCCACAGCAGGACAATGCCAGCCACTACGGCCCAGAGCACGAACATCACCGGATCAATCAGGAAGGTTTCCCAGGTAAAGCCACTGAACAGGCTGTGCACGAAGGTCAGTACATTGACGATGGACAGCTGCCCAAGGGCATACCAGCCGATAAAGAACAGGGTATAGGTGAGGAACGCATGGCGGATCCAGCGCATCATTTTGGGCTTCTGCACCAGCCAGTCCTGGAAGAACAGGATGAACAACAGCACACCGATCCCGACGCCCAGCACCAGCACCTGGAACTGGCGCTGGTACCAGACCTGCACCCACAGCGGCTGATCGGCCAGCATCTCTTCTTCGGTCAGTACCGGCTCGGCACGGGTGTAGTATTGCTCCGGCAGGCTGTAGGTCAGCGGGAACACCTGGAACTCGCTGTCCAGCGGGCCAGTCTGGCGTTTGACGGTCAGCTCCAGGGCCCAGTCGGTGCCCGGGTCGAAATTGTACTGCTGGCGGACAATGAAAATGGCCATCTCGGAGAAGTCCGGCATGCCGGCGGCATAGACATCACTGAGACGGAAGTAATCCAGGTCACGGAAGTTGAAGGTATCGCCGAACTGACGGATCTGAACCCGGTCGAAAATACCGCCACGGACGTAGCCTGAGCCTTTGAAGGAGTATTCCCCGTTGGCCATGACGGCGATAGCATGCTCGCCGTCCTTCAGCTCTCCCATCAGCCACTGATACTGGTTTTCGCCCAGCAGGTTGCGGCCGATTGTCGGCGCGTTCAGGTACCCGGCATACAGGTCAATCAGCGCGTCGTCCCGCTCGCCCGGTGCCGCAGCTTCGATACCTTCGGCAGCGGTGCCGGCAAACGAATCATCCACCTGGCCGCGGGTCAGCAGCAGACGACGGATGGAACCATCCCCGGTGAGTTGCTCCCAGTTGCGTTCGCTGAACTGGTCAGTGGCGACCTCCGCCACAGGCGGCCGCTTGCTGCTGCCCCCTTCAACCAGGCCCAGTTCGACACCCACCCGATGGGCCGTCCGCATCAGGACTTCGTTGATGACCATGACGGTTACCGTGGCACCGGACAGCCCATCCACCGCCACCTTGGTATCAGACGAAGTGCCACCCACGGTAACCCGCTGGTCAGCCTTCAGCCCGGTGTACTGGTCGGTAAAGATGTGCAGCTTGCTTTCGGGGATACCCACCAGCAGGATGGGCTCATCGTGGTGGATAACCTTGGTGGCCTTGATGGTGCCTTCGGTATCCAGCACAACCACCGCATTGACCGGCTTACCGGAATAGGCGGGAGTCTGCACAAAATCCAGACTCTGGTAGGCATAGCCCAGCAGTTCGTTGCCGGCACGCAGTTCCTGGATCGCCCGGTTGCTTTCCCGGGGGGCGATGTCGGTTACCTCGGGAAACGCCTGCTGAATCACCTGGCGAGCCGCCAGCGGCTCATACTGCTCCAACGGCATGGCGCTAGCCAGACCAGCCATCAGACACAGAACCCCGGTCAGAACCCTGACAATACTGCGTACAAAATTCACATTACCCCCAACAAAACAACGGTCTGGAAGATTTATCAGCATGAACACCACACACGCCCGGTATCTTAGGCCCGTTGCTTTACAAACGGATTGATATTTCTCATTGGCGGTCGGTTAATAAGTACAGCCTAGACGATCGTGAGGAAAATCAAATACCTCTTACTGGATAACTCCTCTTTGTGGCGGGCGTCAGCGGGCTCTCAGCCCAGCGCCAGCGCCTGGCCGCGACTGTCCAGCGGCAGATAGTTACCCAGGTGCCCCAGGCGGATGGACTCCACCATCATGGTCAGCGGCTGCTGGGCTTCATCGGACGAAGGCTTCATGCCGCCACGTCCGGACATCGCGGCCACAAAAACCACGTCCCAGTGCTGGCCGGTTTCCCGGGACTCTGCCACCAGGGCATCAAAGTCCGTCACTTCGTCGGGTGCCTTGTCGACACACACCACCGGTGTCAGGGCGCCACCCTCGCCCCGCTCGAAACCCGCCTTCTCCTCGTCCGAGGCGTCGTCTGGCAACTCGGCCCGGCAGAATACAAACAGCAGGCGCTGGGGTTCGCTTTGTTCGGCAACCGCTTTCATCAGGTCGGCATAGCTGGAAATCATGGTACTCATCCTGGTTATCAGGTTGGGGAAAGAGGTGCGAAGGGGTGCCGGGGTTATTCGGCATCCCCGGTGATGTCCCGGCATTCCAGGATCATCTGGCAGACCTCATCAACAGCCTCGCTGTCATAGCTCTGGCCGTAATGCTTTTTGAAGCCGTGTTCGTAAAGACGGACATGCTCATCGGGCTGGACTCCGATGTTTTCCAGGCAGGCCCGGGCGCAATGCAGCGGGCAGCCGTCGATCACCGTGATGTGCCGGCCGGACTGGGCGGTCTTGACCAGCGCCGGGACCTTGCCGCCAACACCTGAGATACAGGACATTTCGAAGTCGCCGGCGTGATCCAGCTGCACTGCGGCGTTGTTGGCCAGCTGGGCAACATCCGAGCACCCGGAGCAGGAATAGATCAGCGGACGCTGTTTTCGTGCTTTCACAGAACCTCCACAGGGGGTGAGGCCGTTGCGACCTCACCGTGTCTGAATTACTGGCTGATCTGGATCAGCCGGCCGGGGTCCGGGATGAACAGGCGGCTGCGATTAACCCGGATCAGCCCGTTGGATTTGAGATCGGCCAGGATTCTCGAGAAGGTTTCCGGCTGCATTGCCAGCCGGGAAGCCACGAGGCACTTCGGCAACGGCAGTTCGACCTCGCCGGAGTGTTGCGGCCCGTCGGGAAGCAGGTCGATCAGGTATCGGATCAGCCGGTCACGGGCATTCTGGACCGTCATGATTTCCAGATCATGAAACCGCGATACCGCACGCATCGCATAATGGCGCAATGCCACCTGGGCATAGGGCGGATGTGCTTCCAGCAGCTCCTGGTAAGCCCGGACCGGGATCATCAGCACTTCGCTGGCTTTCAGGGCCTCGGCGTAACAGGCATAGCGGGGGGGATCCGCGTAGATCATGACCTCGGCAAAACAGTCACCGGGCGCGAGGCTGTCGAGGGTGCGGTCTACCCCCGACGAATCCAGGCGATAGAGCCGCAGGCGCCCCGAAATCACGAAGAAGAAGTGATGCGCCGGCATATCCTGGCGATACAGCAGCTGATGGTTACCCAGACGAATCTGACGGGACTGCTGCAGCACCTGGTCCAGGTGCTCACTACTCAGCTCGGCAAACAGTGGATGCTGGCGCAGGGACAGCAACTTGTCGTCGTCTTCAAAAGGCTTGTTCGCCGCGACCAGTACCGGCTTGGTATAACGCGACCCGATGGATTGTATAAGAGCCATGATCCGCTTCCCCACTATTAATGCATTTTATATGTTGCTTTAATAGTAAAACGATAATGGTCAAAAATCGCTCCCTCCTTGGAGGTAAACACCGGGTATAACACCTGAAACATGATCCAAGTCAAAAGTTGCACTCTGCACCCAATCAGGCACGGGTTACTGCATTAACGGGGAGTCCGGCAGTTCCAGGTCAACGCCTTCCACACCGGTTTCCGCAGCCAGTACCTGCAGATACTGCCGGAACGCCCGCCGGGTGACACTTTCACTCAGGAACTGGCGAATCTGTGGCTTCACATGCTCATAGGGCAGCTGCTCGCCATCAATACGCTGGTCCACCCGCACGATGTGCCAGCCATAGCGGCTCTCGATCAGTTCGGGGCACAGGCCTTCCCGCAGACTCAGTACCGGGCGCTCAAACTCTTCTACCGTCTGGCCCTTGCTGATCTGTCCCAGACTGCCACCCTGATGGCGGGATTCACAGGCCGAATACTGCCGGGCAAGCTCGTCAAACCGGGAGCGGCCATCCAGCAACCCCGACAACAACTGGCGTCCAGCCTCTTCCTGGCGGATCCGTTCCTGGACGTCATCCGGCGCGGCCGCGAGCAGAATATGGCTGACTGCCATCAGGGTCGGACTGCGGAAGCGGGCCGGATTGGCGTCATAGAACCGCTCGCAGTCTGCCTCGGTGGGATCCGGAACCTGTAGTTCCAGCTCCAGGACACGGGCAATACGATCTTCCTCGTCCATTTCATCCGACAACTGGAGGCGGTTGGCCTGTTGCAGCAGGAGTTCCCGGATCACCAGGCTTCTGGCGGCATCGTGCCAGGCCTGCGCGACTTCCTCTGCCGGGTGGTGCTGCATCTCGCGGGCAATATCTTCCTCGCCGATCAGGGTCTCGCCTACGGACACCGGAGGGAACTGGTTTCTGGGTTTTTCGGCATCGCCGACGGGGATCAGTTGCATGATGTTTGCCTCTGGGTCACGGGGACAGATCTGAAACCTGTCCCCTTGTTGGAAACGCCGGTCATTACGCCCGCTTGCGGACCACCTGATAGCGGCGGCCGAAGTACTCCAGCGGAACGCTCAGCATGTGTACCAGACGGGTGAAGGGGAAGAGCACAAAGATGGTCAGGCCCAGGAAGATGTGGGTCTTGTAGATCCAGTGCACGCCCACCAGGTGATCGGCAACACCGCCCTGCAGGGTGAAGATACCCTGTGCCCAGGCACTGAAGCGGAGCATGGTGCTGCCATCCAGGTGGCCCAGGGTGGGCAGGATGGTGAGCAGGCCGAGCGCCAGCTGGATCACCAGGATCACGATGATCATGTTGTCAGCAAAGGTGCTGCTGGCCTGAACCCGCGGATCGGTCAGCCGGCGCCAGGCCAGCATGCCACCACCGATCAGCGCCATGACGCCGGCGATGCCGCCAACCACAATGGCCATCACCTGCTTCTGACCCGGAGTGATAATCCACTCGTAGGCCCAGTGCGGGGTGAGCAGGCCCACCAGGTGGCCAAAGAAGATCACCAGCACGCCCACGTGGAACAGCACCGACGCCAGCACCATGTTCTTCTTGCGCAGCATCTGGCTGGAGTGGGCTTTCCAGGTGAACTGACCGTGGTCATAACGTGCCCAGGTACCGACAAACAGCAC
The DNA here is from genome assembly GCF_002744715.1 of Marinobacter profundi. Lineage (GTDB taxonomy): Bacteria > Pseudomonadota > Gammaproteobacteria > Pseudomonadales > Oleiphilaceae > Marinobacter > Marinobacter profundi. The sequence continues at coordinate 284,628 of NZ_KZ319369.1, read as the reverse complement.
GACGAGGGCAATGTACGGGTAGATCCCGAAGAGCAATGTATTGAGATAGGACATCATTTCAGTTTCCTCCTGCGCCCTCAGGCGCGCCCTGTCTGACGGGGGGCGGCATCCGTCATCAGCTTGTCACTCAGGTGAATGGTCTGAACCTGCTCCAGCTCCCGGCGGCGCTGGCCAACAACATTGCCGGTGCTGCAGGAACTGCCCTGGTCATCCACAAACTTCACCATTTCCTCTTCCCAGACCTTGTCCAGGGCCTCCGGGGTATCATCCCGCTCTTCGGCCGCGACAATCCGCGCCAGTTCGCGACGATCCGGTTGCCGTCCGGCAAGCACCAGCAGGCTGTCCATCAGCACGCTGTACATGCTTTCGCGCTGGAACAGCCGCTCCGCCAGCAGGCCGAGGATATGGTGAATATCCTCCAGCCAGCCGGTGACCTCCTCCTGCGGACGCAGGGAGAGGTACTCAAGGAACAGGGGCAGATAGTCCGGCAGCTCCTTGGCGTCCAGCTCCAGGCCAGCCGCCTCGTACTGGGCCATCAGGTCGACCATCGCCTGACCACGGTCACGGGACTCGCCGTGAACGTGCTCGAACAGCAGCAGGGAGGTTGCCCGGCCACGGTCAAAGGTGCCGACATATTCCTCCTGCAGGTCCAGCAGATCCCCCAGGCAAAGCCGGTCGATGCAACTTAGCAGCTGCTGCTTCCGGTCCCGCGGCAGGTGGGTGTCTTCCAGTACTACCGCGGTCAGGGCATCGTGGGACGCCTGCAGTTCGGCTGTCGGGTAATCCAGCAACCGGGCAATCACTTTCAGCAGAATCATGATGCGCTCCTTATTCCTGCAGCTGTTTCGGGTCGACCTGTTTCACGGTGGCCAGCTTCTGCACCATGCTGGTGGTCTGCTTCTTGCCTCCGAACAGGCTGAACTCGCTGTCGCCGCCGCTGCAGCCATCGCCGAAGCTGAAGCCGCAACCGCCGCGCTCGCCGTAGGCGGTAGCGTCCGGGAAGGCTTCCTTTGCCAGCTCACGGTGGCTGGTGGGAATCACGAAGCGATCCTCGTAGTTGGCAATGGCCAGGTAACGGTACATTTCGTCGGCCTGGGCCTTGGTCAGGCCGGCTTCCTCAAGGGCGCGCAGGTCTTCCTTGCCTTCCACGGTCTCGGCACGCTTGTACAAACGCATCGCCATGATTCGCTTGAGGGCACGGACGATGGGCTTCTCATCGCCGGCAGTCAGCAGGTTGGCCAGGTACTTGACCGGAATACGCAGGCTCTCGATCTTCGGCAGTACGCCGTCGAACTCGATCTTGCCGGCCTCTGCCGCAGACTGGATCGGGCTCAGCGGCGGCACGTACCAGACCATGGGCAAGGTGCGGTATTCCGGGTGCAGCGGCAGGGCCAGTTTCCAGTCCACCGCCATCTTGTACACCGGGCTTTCCTGGGCAGCCTTGATCACGTTCATCGGAATGCCGTCTTTCTTCGCCTGCTCGATCACTTTCGGGTCGAACGGGTCGAGGAAGATTTCCAGCTGTTTCTCGTACAGCTCGTGCTCGCCCGGGGTGCTGGCCACTTCTTCGATGCGATCGGCGTCATACAGCAGAACACCGAGGTAGCGGATCCGGCCGACGCAGGTCTCGGAGCATACGGTGGGCATACCGGCTTCGATCCGCGGGTAGCAGAAGATGCACTTCTCGGACTTGCCGGTCTTCCAGTTGAAGTAGATCTTCTTGTACGGGCAGCCAGAGACACACATCCGCCAGCCGCGGCACTTGTCCTGGTCGATCAGCACGATGCCGTCTTCTTCACGCTTGTAGATGGCACCGCTCGGGCAGCTGGCCACACACGCCGGGTTCAGGCAGTGCTCGCACAGGCGCGGCAGGTACATCATGAAGGTGTTCTCGAACTGGCCGTAAATATCCGCCTGCACCTGGTCGAAGTTCTTGTCCTTGCGGCGCTTGGCGAACTCGGTACCGAGGATTTCTTCCCAGTTGGGACCCCATTCGATTTTCTTCATGCGCTCGCCGGAGATCAGCGAGCGGGGCCGGGCAATCGGCTGGTGCTTGCTGTCGCCTGCGGTATGCAGGTGCTGGTAATCAAAGTCAAACGGCTCGTAATAGTCGTCGATTTCCGGCAGGTCCGGGTTGGCGAAGATATTTGCCAACACCCGGAAACGACCACCGATGCGGGGGCGGATCTTGCCGGAGCTGTCGCGCATCCAGCCGCCCTTCCACTTGTCCTGGTTCTCCCACTCTTTCGGGTAGCCGATACCGGGTTTGGTCTCGACGTTGTTGAACCATGCGTACTCCATGCCTTCCCGGCTGGTCCAGACGTTTTTGCAGGTAACTGAACAGGTGTGGCAACCGATGCACTTGTCCAGGTTCAGCACCATGCCGACTTGGGAACGGATTTTCATTTCACTGCCTCCTGTACATCGTCGTTACCTTCGCCATCGAGCCAGTCGATGTTATGCATCTTGCGCACCACCACGAACTCGTCGCGGTTCGAGCCAACGGTGCCGTAGTAGTTGAAGCCGTAGGAGTACTGGGCGTAGCCGCCGATCATGTGGGTCGGCTTCGGGCACACCCGGGTTACCGAGTTGTGAATACCGCCCCGGGTTCCGGTGATCTCCGAGCCCGGAATGTTCACGATCCGCTCCTGGGCGTGGTACATCATCACCATGCCCGGCATCACCCGCTGGCTCACCACCGCCCGCGCCGCAATGGCGCCGTTGGCGTTGAACAGCTCGATCCAGTCGTTGTCGGCCACGCCGATTTCCCTGGCGTCATCCTCGCTCAGCCACACGATGGGACCACCGCGGGACAGGGTCAGCATCAACAGGTTGTCGCTGTAGGTGCTGTGGATACCCCACTTCTGGTGCGGGGTGATCCAGTTCAGCGCCTTCTCCGGGTTACCGTTGGGTTTGGCGCCCAGCAACGGTGTCGCTGCCTTGGTATTGATCGGCGGGCGATACACCAGCAGGCTTTCACCGAAGGCACGCATCCACTCGTGATCCTGGTAGAACTGCTGACGGCCGGTCAGGGTACGCCAGGGGATCAGCTCGTGGACGTTGGTATAGCCCGCGTTGTAGGACACGTGTTCGTCTTCCAGGCCTGACCAGGTCGGGCTGGAGATGATCTTGCGCGGCTGTGCCACGATGTCGCGGAAGCGGATCTTTTCCTCTTCCTTGTTGGTCGCCAGGTGGGTGTGATCCAGCCCGGTCATTTCCGACAGCGCCGCCCAGGCCTTCACCGCCACCTGGCCGTTGGTTTCCGGCGCCAGGGTCAGGATCACTTCCGCCGCATCAATGGCCGACTCGATCTTCGGGCGACCGGCGTTGGCACCCTCCAGATGGGTATAGTTCAGCTCCTTCAGGAAGTTGACTTCCTTCTCGGTATTCCAGTTGATGCCCTTGCCGCCATTACCCAGCTTGTCCATCAGCGGCCCAAGGGAGGTGAAACGGGCGTAGGTGTTCGGGTAATCCCGCTCAACGGTGATGATGCTCGGCGCAGTCTTGCCGGGGATCAGCTCGCATTCGCCTTTCTTCCAGTCCTTCACATCGAACGGCTGGCCCAGCTCGGCGGGCGCATCGTGCAGCAGTGGCAGGGTAACCACATCCTTCTCGACACCCAGGTGGCCCTCAGCTGCCCTGGAGAAGGACTTGGCAATGCCCTTGTAGATTTCCCAGTCGCTACGCGCTTCCCAGGCCGGATCAGTGGCAGCGGTCAGCGGGTGGATGAACGGGTGCATGTCCGAGGTATTCAGGTCGTTCTTCTCGTACCAGGTGGCGGTCGGCAGCACGATGTCGGAATACAGACAGGTGGTGGACATGCGGAAGTCCAGGGTGACCAGCAGGTCGAGCTTGCCTTCCGGCGCCTCGTCGTGCCAGGTAACCTCGGTTGGCTTGGCGCCGCCTTCGTGGCCCAGGTCCTTGCCCTGCAGGCCGCTCTTGGTGCCGAGCAGGTATTTCAGCATGTATTCGTGACCCTTGCCGGAGGAGCCCAGCAGGTTCGAACGCCAGATGAACATGTTGCGCGGATGGTTCTGCGGTGCCTCCGGATCCTCACAGGCAAACGCCAGCGAGCCGTCTTTCAGGGACCGGGTGACATAATCCGCCACCTCCATTCCGGCTTTCTCGGCTTCGGCCGCGATGGTCAGCGGGTTGCGGTTAAGCTGCGGCGCTGACGGCAGCCAGCCCATGCGCTCGGCACGCACGTTGTAGTCGATCAGACTGCCACCGAATCTGGACTTGTCTGCCAGCGGCGACAGGATCTCGTCGACCCCCAGCTTCTCGTAGCGCCACTGGCCGGAGTGGGCGTAGAAGAACGAGGTGGAGTTCATGTGACGGGGCGGACGCTGCCAGTCCAGGCCGAAGGCCAGCGGCTGCCAGCCGGTTTGCGGGCGCAGTTTTTCCTGGCCAACGTAGTGGGCCCAGCCACCACCGCTCTGGCCGATGCAGCCACACATGATCAGCATGTTGATCAGGCCGCGGTAGTTCATGTCCATGTGGTACCAGTGGTTCATACCAGCACCCACGATGACCATGGAACGGCCCTTGGTCTTGTCGGCGTTGTCCGCAAACTCACGGGCAATGCGGATCACTTTCTCGGCGGGTACGCCGGTGATCTTTTCCTGCCAGGCCGGGGTATAGGGCTTCACTTCGTCATAGGAAGTGGCGCCGTCATCGTCACCCAGACCGCGGCTGATGCCGTAGTTGGCAACCATCAGGTCATAGACCGTGACCACGCGGCCCTCGGAACCATCCGCCAGCTTGACCTTGCGGGTACCCAGCTTGTGCTTGAGGATGTCCTTGATCTCGACGTGCTGGAAATGGTCGTGCTCGATGCCGCCAAAATACGGGAAGGCCACATCCACCACTTCGTCGTGCTTCTCGACCATGGACAGCTGCAGATTGACATCGGAGCCCTTGGCGGTCTGCTTCAGGTTCCACTTGCCCTTCTCACCCCAGCGATAACCGATGGAGCCGTTCGGAGCGGTCAGTTCGCCAGTGCCCTCGTCAATGGCGATGGTTTTCCATTCCGGGTTGTTCTCTTCGCCCAGTCCATCCACCAGGTCGCTGGCGCGCAGGAAGCGGCCCGGCACATAGCTGCCGTCGTCCTTTTCTTCCAGCATGACCAGGTACGGCATGTCAGTGTAGCGGCGCACGTAGTCGGTGAAGTACTCACTCGGCTTGTCGACGTGGAATTCCTTGAGGATCACGTGGCCCATGGCCATGCCCAGAGCAGCGTCGGTGCCCTGTTTCGGGTTCAGCCACTCGTCGGACAGCTTGGACACTTCCGCGTAGTCCGGCGTGATGGCGACGGTCTTGGTGCCCTTGTAGCGGACTTCAGTGAAGAAGTGGGCATCCGGAGTCCGGGTCTGGGGTACGTTGGAGCCCCAGGCGATGATGTAGCCGGAGTTGTACCAGTCGGCGGATTCCGGAACGTCGGTCTGCTCACCCCAGGTTTGCGGAGAGGCCGGCGGCAGGTCGCAGTACCAGTCGTAGAAGCTCATGCAGACGCCACCGATCATCGACAGGTAGCGACTGCCCGCCGCGTAGGAGACCATGGACATGGCAGGAATCGGAGAGAACCCGATGATGCGGTCCGGGCCATGCTGCTTGGCAGTGTAGACGTTGGCGGCACCGATCAGCTCGTTAACCTCGTCCCAGCTCGAGCGCACGAAACCACCCATGCCACGACGGGGCTTGTACTCGGCGGTCTTGGCCGGATCCTCCACGATGGACGCCCAGGCTTCCACCGGGTCGTTGAACTGAATTCGGGCTGCACGCCACAGCTTCATCAGATGCTTGCGCATCAGCGGGTATTTCAGGCGGTTGGCGCTGTACATGTACCAGGAGTAGCTGGCTCCCCGGGGACAACCGCGGGGCTCATGATTGGGCAGGTCCGGACGGGTACGGGGATAGTCAGTCTGCTGGGTTTCCCAGGTCACCAGGCCATTCTTGACGTAGATCTTCCAGCTGCAGGAGCCGGTGCAGTTGACGCCGTGGGTGGAGCGCACGATCTTGTCGTGCTGCCAGCGCTGGCGGTAGCCGTTTTCCCAGTCACGGTTGACGTCATGGGTTTCGCCGTGGCCGTTGGCGAACGGCTCGCGCTTCTTCCTGAAGTAGGTAAGTTTGTCGATCAAATGACTCATGGTCTCTCTCTCCGTCTGCCGGATCGTTTCTCCGATTTAAGACCATTGTGTGGGATGAAAACCCTGAAATCTGCGTGGTTACCCCGAGATAACCGCTCTCTACCACCTTGGTGATACGGAGCGGGTCAGGCCCGCGGGGACAGCAGTGACTGGCGCTCGGCGGAGCGGGCGACGCGGGTGAACAGAAGCAGGCAGGCTGCCAGGATGGCAAAGAGAATCATGAAGGCCGCACTGGGCACTCCAAGCAACTGATTGACCAGTGCAAACACCACTGGCAGCAGAAACGCTACCGAACACGCGGACAGCAGCAGCATGCCCGCCGCAAATGCGGTGGCGCCGGGATTCTGGTCAACCATCATCCGTAACAGCGCCCCCATGGCACATCCCATGGTGGCCCCAAGTACCACCACAAAAAGCCGTTCAACAGGCAGGGGCAAGGCAAACTCCAGCTGGATGATGCCCTCGACACCACGAACCAGCAGGGTCATCTCGGGATAGGACAGCACAAACAGCGCCACCAGGCACACCATCAGCGCCCGTGACACCACCCGGGCAACCCCGAAGTGGTCCGCCAGCCCGCCACCGGCAACCTGCGCGAGCGCACCGGGAATGACAAACCACTGTGCCAGGCGGGCAACATCATCCACCGGCAGTTCAAACCGGGACGTCAGGAAATCCGGCAACCACAGCGCCACCGCAAAAAAGCTCCCGGCAACGCTGCCAAAATAGAAACACAGCCGCCAGATACGCCAGTGCCGCAGTCGCGCCAGTAACTGGCGGGGGGACGTTTCGGTCTCCGGTGCGGCGCTGGCGTCGGGATTGTCGGTCAGCAGCAACATCAGCACCATGACCAGCAGCAGGACTATCAGGTAGGCCAGTGGAATAGCCTCCCAGGCGAAGGCCTGATAGAGCAGCGGCACCACGTAGTAATTGAGCCCGGCCCCGATCACGCCCGCGCTGAATACCCCCAGCACCAGGCCGACATGGTGCCGGGGGGTATGACTCATGACAAACTGCAACCCGGCGCTATAGAAAGCCGCCGTCAGCCCCAGCCCGCAGGCGGCGACGAGGTAGCCGGCATAGGAAGTAACGGCAATCAGCAACAGCATGCAGGCCGACAGCCCTGCCAGCGCCCAGATCATCACCCTCCGCGCCCCGAGCGCTTGCGCAATCAGTCCGCCGGGAACCGCGAGCACGGCACCGACCGCCATGGGCATTGCCAGCAATAAACCGAACTGCAACCCGGTTAACTGCAGCGCCTCCCGTAAATGGAAGCCGGCAACGGCAAACAGGGTCCAGCATCCGGCTGCAATAATAAAACCGGTGACTGCCAGCGGAAGCACCACTGCCAGTGAATTTGCCCTGTCTTCATCATCTCGGTTTGGATCTGACTGCATTGTACTACCCGATAATTAGCCACCGTTGAGTGTCCGGCTTTGCCCTGCCAAGGGTCAAAGACTATGATGGGATATTGCCTATCGGGGTAATTGACTATCCTCAAGGGGGTATACGGCCTATGTTTAATGCCGCAAAATCGCAGCTTTGGCCTCCACCAGCCGGGGCAACCCACAACGACTCTTGATGATGAACCGTTTCCGATGAAATCCCGCAGCCCGCTGGTTAACCGAATCGCCATTGCCGTTGGTGCCGTTGTAATCACGGCGGTGGTCAGCATGGCGACCACCCTTGCGGTTTCGAAAAGCATTGAAGGTAATGCCACGGCCATCAACCTGGCCGGTTCCCTGCGCATGGGTGCCTTTCAGTTATTGGCATCTGCCATGAGCCCGGCACGGCTGGGCTCCAACGGCGCGCAGCTGCAGCAAAAGCTGGCGGATTATGAACAGCGGCTCTCACACCAGGGCATTATGCGGACGGTGCCGGAATCCGACGACCACCCGTTAACCCGGGAATATCGTGAGATGCTGCGGATCTGGCAGCAGGAGCTGCGCCCGGCGCTGCTTTTACACACCAGCGGTACACCGGTGACCGACCAGTTGCTCACCATCACGGAGGAGTTTGTCACCCAGGTGGACAACCTAGTCAACCTGCTGGAACAGCGCACCGAAGCCCGCATTGACCTGCTCCACCTGATCCAGATCGTCAGCCTGGTGTTCTCCATCCTGATCATCGTGGCACTGTTCCATGACCTGAAAAACCGCGTGCTGCGCCCGCTGCGCAAGCTGGTGGACATCGCCATTGCGGTGGGCGAGCAGGACTTTTCCCGCAAGGCCAACCTGAAAGGCTCGGACGAGCTGTCTCGCCTTGGCCAGGCTTTTGACCAGATGACCAGCGAGCTGGCGCTGAGCTACTACGAACTGGAAGCCGAAGCCCGCGACAAAACCCGCGAGCTGGAAAAAAGTCACGCCGCGCTGGAGCTGCTGCACAACGCCAGCCGCAAACTGTTTGCCAACCATGACCTGTGTAACGGTGCAGTACCCATGTTGCAGGAGCTGGAAAAGCTGCTGGGCATCGGGCCTATCCGGCTGTTCCTCCATGACCGCCATTCCGCCGAACCGGTAGAAGCATTGAGCACCTCGGTCAAGGAGCGCCCCTTCTATTGCCGTGACCACCAATGCAACGCGTGCCTGGTGACGCCGGAGCAATACGACGATCTGCCGGTGGAAGGCAATGACGGCCGTCGCCTGCTGTTGCCGATTCGCACCCCCGGCCAGCTGCTGGGCACCCTGGAGGTCTGGTATCCGGCGAATGAAGGGCTGTCCCAGACCGCCCGCCGCCTGCTGGAGACCCTGAGCGACCAGCTTGCCACCGCGATTTTCCTGGAGCGCCAGATCACCGAAGAGCAACAGCTGACCCTGGCCGAGGAACGTACCGTGATCGCCCGTGAGTTGCACGACTCCCTGGCCCAGTCACTGTCCTACCTGAAGATGCAGGTGGCCCGGTTACGCCGGCTGGATATCAGCGGTGACCACAAGCCGGCCCACGACGCCATCCTCGAGGAGCTCAGCACCGGCCTCAACAGCGCCTACCGCCAGTTACGGGAGCTGCTTACCACCTTCCGCCTGAAGCTGGATACGCCGGATCTGCGGACGGCGCTGCAGCAGACGGTCAACGAGTTCTCCGACCGGCTGGGCTACCCGGTACAGCTGGACTACAACCTGCCACCGCAGACCATCTCCCCCAACGAGGAGATTCATACCCTGCAGGTGATCCGGGAGGCGCTGGCCAATGCCGTCAAACACGCCGAGGCGACGGAAATCGTCGTCCAGGTCCGGTTCGAATCCCCGCGGGTCTGTGTCCGCATCCTCGACAACGGCAAGGGCCTGCCGGGGGGCGATCAGCCGCTGCAACATTATGGCTTGATCATCATGCAAGACCGCGCCCGCACACTTGGTGGTAACATTTCTATCCAGAACCGTGACACGGGCGGTGTGGAAGTGGCCTTCAACTTTGTACCGAAGAGTCGCCACCTGATCACCACCGAAGCGATCAACACCTGAATAACGACAAGCTGACCAACAAGATGAGAGGAACCATGTCCGAATCCCCCGCGAGCATTCTGCTGATTGATGACCACCCGCTGCTGCGGCAGGGAATCAAGCAACTGATCGAAATGGAAGATGACATGGAGGTGCTGGGCGAGGCCAGTAACGCCACCGACGGTATCCGGCTGGCGACCGAGCTGGAACCGGACCTGATCCTGATGGACCTCAACATGCCGGAGGTCAACGGCATCGAGGCACTGAAGAGGCTCCGCGACCTCAACATCAGCTCGCGGATTGTCATGTTTACCGTCTCCGACCACGAGGATGATGTGGTAGCCGCGCTGCGGGCGGGTGCCGACGGCTACCTGCTCAAGGACATGGAGCCGGAAGACATGATCAAGCAACTGCATCAGGCCGCCGTTGGCAAGATGGTCATCAGTGACCGGCTGACCACCCTGCTGGCAGAGGCGCTGCGCTCCCAGAAGCCCCAGCAGGCGGTACAGCCTGACTTTGCCAGCCTGACGCCGCGGGAAAAAGACATCCTGCGGCTGATCGCCGAAGGCCTGTCCAACAAGATGATCGGGCGCAAGCTCGACATCAGCGACGGCACCGTGAAAGTCCACGTCAAGCACCTGCTGAAGAAGCTGAACCTGCGCTCGCGGGTCGAAGTGGCGGTTTGGGCAGTGGAGGAAGGCCTGCACAAGGGCTGAGTTATATCAAATCGTTGTCGCCGGTTTTGCCTTACTCTGGGCAGGTTACTGACCGCCCGGAGTAAGCCATGGCATTTTCATTACCTTCCGTTGCATCCTTAAATGGCCCCCTCACCGCACAATCACTGGCCGTACTGAAAGAGTACCTGCCCTCGCCGGTGCCTGTACTCGGCGCCATTGACCGCAGAATCCCGATGCCACTTAAACAACTTGCTGCGGAAGCGCCACTTAACCGGCTGTTTGCCCGGGCCATTGCCGACGGTGAATTCGATGATTTCGAGAACCGCCGGGTCCGGCTCGAAATCACCGGTGGCCAACCCGGTATCACCATCGGCTTCTGGGCCGGCAGGCTGCGTGTTGTCGATGGCCCGGGCGAAGCCACCATCCGGGGGTCTCTTGCCGCCTTCCGAACCCTGGCCGAACGGCGGCAGGATCCGGATCAGTTGTTCTTCCAGCGCCGTCTGGTCATCGAGGGAGATACGGAACTGGGACTGGGGCTGAAAAACCTGCTGGATAGCCTGGAGTGGAATTTCAGCCCCCGGAAACTATTATTTCCACGGACCTGAGTCTATTCCACGGGCCTTAGCCGGCAGGCTCTCAAACTTAGTCTGACCACCAACCGACAGCGATAGACCCAGACTGGCCTGCCTTGCCAACACGCCATTCATGCAGTGGCAGGCAGCCGGCGTCACTTCAGCGTTGATGTCCGCGATTAACGACCTCTTGATGTCGGCGCCTCTCTCGCCGAAATTTTGCGCGATTGGATTTGCACTCCTCCCGAACCAGGTCCAGCCACTTCAAGTGCTGAGCCCAGATCTCGTCTTTTATGTGCTCCGGCTTGTGACACGTCATCAGCATTCCCTCCCACGGCAGGAAAATGAGAATTATTCTTGACATCACATAAAATGTATTTAGGATGAATGTTAAAGTAAGAGAGGAGGGTGAGCAATGAACTATCAGGATATTCTTGGGCGCTGCAGCGAAACCACTGTTGCTCAACTGGCTAGCAGATGCCCGCAAACGCTCGACGTGTTCCGCCGATACGCGCCCCAAATCGACGATCAACGTGAGGCCACCATCGACATGGTTGCTTCCATTGCCGATGTCGAACCAGAGCAGTTGTGTCAGGAGCTGTTTGATACCGTCATGGAGCAGACATCCATCGAAGAACTGGACACTGACGTACTATTGGAACTCATACTGAGGGGCTACGATGCCGCACATCTGGCCAAGCTGCCCGAGCTTCACCGACTGGCCCGCAAGATTGAAGCCGTTCACAGGGTAAGCCCGGAGGTGCCGAAAGGCATTACCCTCGCCATCAAGAATCTGGAGTACACGCTCCGGGATCACATTGAACGGGAGAACACTTACGTACTGAATCAGATGATTCATGACCAGCCGCCCCGGCCAGAAACACCAATCGCACAGATGAATGAAGAGCACTCGGTCATCAAACGGCAGCTGAAAAAGCTCCGCGAAATGACCAGCAACTACCGCGCGCCGGATTACGCCTGTCGCTCCTGGAAGCGATTCTACCGGGAGCTGAAAGCGCTGGATTTTCGGCTGTCTGAGCAAATTTACCTGGAACGGGATGTGCTGTTCCCGCGCTTCCAGTTCTAACGGAAAGGTTCGAAATGTATTAGTCGGGCACCGTCAACATGCACCGGCTGCATCACCCCCGGTCAGGCCGGGGGTAATGTTTCAACGGGTACTTCTCATACACCCGGATGAGTGCCTGCCGAATGGTCACTCTCCACTACGACAATCACCCAATCTGCTAATCTGACATTAGACGCATACGAAGAATGCATGAAATTCCAGGAGGTAGCAGAATGTCGACCTTTACCGTTCGCTTGTATCGTTACAACCCGGAACAGGATGACACCCCCTACAACCAGGATGTCCAGGTTGACGGCGAATTCCGCAATCGCATGGTTCTCGATGTCCTGGAACATCTGAAAACCCGGGACGTTACGCTCGCCTTCCGCCGCTCCTGCAGGGAAGGTGTCTGTGGTTCCGACGGGCTCAACATCAATGGCCGTAACGGCCTGGGCTGCATCACACGGGTGGAGGATGCTCTCGGCAAGAAGGATATTCTTGAGGTCCGGCCATTACCCGGGATGCCGGTTATACGGGACCTGGTCGTAGATCAGTCTCTGTTCTTCAAGCAATATGCCCGGGTACAGCCCTGGCTGATTAACGACAGCCCGGAACCTGCCATTGAGCGCCTCCAAAGTCCGGAAGACAGAGCGAAGCTGGATGGGCTCTACGAGTGTATTCTTTGCGCTTGCTGCACCTCGGCATGTCCCTCCTGGTGGTGGAATCCGGAAAAGTACATTGGCCCCTCCGGCCTGCTTCAGGCCTATCGTTTTCTGGTGGACTCGCGGGATACCGCCACCAGAGAGCGGTTAGCAAAGCTGGAAGATCCCTTCAGTGTATTTCGTTGCCGGGGTATCGGTAACTGCACGGCATACTGCCCCAAGGGACTCAATCCCATGAAAGCCATTGGTCATATCAAAGCGATGCTGGTTCGGGAGCAGGTCTGATATCCCCGATTGAGACCGGGAAAAGGAGAAAGATCAGCCAGCACCAGCCAACGTCTTACCCCCGGAAAACATCACAGATATCCTTCAAGGGCAAAATCCCGCAGCGCGACCGCGTTGTTATGTTCGGTGTCCTTTGCAGCATACACCAGCGTTATGCGCTTGTTTTGATCAATCAGTTGCCGGAATGTGGCCAGATCCTCTGCGGCGGCGTCGGCCTGGAGTTCTTTCAGGTAACGGTCGCGAAATTCCGCCCAGAAGTTGATTCTTCAGCCTACGCCCGGATGTCGCGGGTTTCAAAAAGTCTCTGGTCTTCGGGTAAAAGCAAGTGGTCTGAATCCAACGTCGCACCACATATCAAAAGCTTATCGATGTACCCTTCCCTCTGACGTGTCCCGCTTTCGGAACTGGCGCTGCGAATCACCCTTGCCGTCATCCCTCTTGATAACAATCAATTTCTCTACTTCTTAAAATACCGACTGGCAGGATTCACAGAGAACCCGACAGGCCATCACTGGAAAAAACCGCAAAATTACGACCAAAGTGCAACATTTTTAGACCGAATGCACCATTTATCCGCCACTTTCATGAGCCCTAAAGTGACTGTGAGCGCGCACACTTCTCGCCTCATAACATTCATTACAAATACAGGACACTGCCATGAGAAACGATTCCAAGTGGATTGATCCGGATTTCAAAGACCTGAGACTGGGCTTTGAGGTGACCGCCTACGTCTACGTCCGCTAACCCCGCGGGGCGGCGCCGTGGCCGGCCATACGCCGCGGGGCCGCGCTGTCGCCCCGCCCCACCAACCCGGGAGACATACCCATGGCTGACTCAAACAATCACAACAGCCTGCCCCGATTCCGCATTGCGCCGGTCTTTATGTTCCGGTGGGAAGAGTCCCAGCAGGCCTTTGTCCTGATGTACCCGGAGGGCATCGTAAAGCTGAACACGACTGCCGGCGAAATTCTTAATCGCTGCAACGGGCTCAACACTCTCAGCGATATTGTTCTTGAGCTTTCCGAACTCTTCTCCGAGCAACCCGACTTCATCGAACCCCGAGTTCGCCAGTTCCTGGAGGTGTGTCATGGCAAAGGCTGGATCCAATCTGAATCTTGATGGTCAGGGCAACCCGGTGTGGCTGCTGCTGGAATTGACCTACCGATGCCCGCTCAAGTGTGCATTCTGCAGCAATCCGACCGACCTGGCCGCCCACCCGGACGAACTGACGACCGCCGAATGGAAAAGCGTGATTCGTGATGCCCGCGACATGGGCGCCATGCAGATCGGTTTTTCAGGGGGTGAGCCCACGTTGCGCAAAGACCTTGAAGAGCTGGTAGCAGAGGCAAACGCGCTGGGTTACTACACCAACCTGATTACCTCCGGCATCGGCCTTACCCGAAAGCGCCTGGAAGACCTGAAACAGGCCGGACTTCGTCATATCCAGCTCGGGTTCCAATCCAGCAATCCGGAAACGGCCCACTGGCTGGCCGGGGTGGACTGCTACGACAAAAAACTCCGCATCGCCCGGGAAATCAAGGATTTGGGCTTTCCCATGGTGCTGAATGTCCCGATTTCCAGCCTTAACATCCACCAGGTGCCCGAGATTATTGCGCTGGCAGCCGACATCGGCGTGGAGTACCTGGAGCTGGCCAACGTCCAGTACTACAACTGGGCGCTGGTAAACCGGGATCAACTGATGCCCACCCGGGAAGCCCTGGCGATGGCCGAGGCCCAGGTGGCCGACGCCCGCAAACAGCTCGGCGACCGGATGACCATTTTCTTTGTCATCCCGGATTACTACGAGGGCCGCCCCAAGGCCTGCATGAACGGCTGGGGCAGCATTCACCTGACCATTGCGCCCGATGGCATGGTACTGCCCTGCTCGCAGGCGCGCACACTGCCGGGGCTGCACTTCCCGAACGTGCGCGACCATGACCTGGGCTGGATCTGGCACCAGTCGGAAAGCTTCAACCGGTATCGGGGTGATGACTGGATGAAGGAGCCCTGCCGAAGCTGCACTGAAAAAGAACACGACTTTGGCGGTTGTCGCTGCCAGGCCATGTTGCTGACCGGCGACGCCGCCAATGCCGATCCCGCCTGCAGCAAGTCGCCCCACCACCACCTTGTTCGCGAAGCCGTGGCCAGGGCAGGTGCAACCCGGCAGGACCACAGGATGCTGATCGCCCGTGATGCCGGCTGGCATCCCACGGAGGGCTGACATGAAACTACCTCACGACTCGCTCGCAGGAACGCTCCTCGCAGGCATCACCCTGACTGCGATCCTCTACCTGCTGACCGGCGCCTGGCTCCAGGCAGGTTTGTCATGAGCTGGGCGCTGGTGGACATTGCACTGCGCTGGCTGCACATAGGGTTTGCCCTGATCTGGGTCGGCCACAACTACGCCAATGTGGTTAAGACACCGGTATTTGTGCCGCTGCGGCTTGATCCGGACGACAACGGCCAGCGGTCGTCCGACCTGACCCGGCGCATGCATCAGGAACATGGCACATTCCGCTATGCCTCACTGGTGGTGCTGGCGTCGGGCGCGTTGCTGCTCTGGCAGCGCGGCATTCTCGCCGACGCCCTGTTACTGCAGGGCCACCACGTCGTCATTGGAGTCGGCGCCTGGATCGGCATTGTCATGGTGCTGAACCTGTGGCTGGTGCTCTGGCCACACCAGAAAAAAGTACTGGGTTTCGTAGCGGCGCCGGCCGCCGAACGGGTGCGCTGTTCACGGATTACCTTCCTGTCCTCCCGCACCAACACCATTCTCTCAATGCCGCTGATTTTCTTCATGGCGGCCGGCAGCCACGGCCTGGCAGTGTTCTGATGAGGGGCACCGGCAGACTCTACAACTTTGCAGCGGGACCGGCGACGCTACCGCCGGAGGTGCTGGCAAAAGCCAGGGAAAGCCTGGGCGACTGGCAGGGGCTGGGCTATTCCCTCCTTGAAACGCCCTTCAGCAGCGACGAATTCATATCCCTGATGGAGACCACCCGGAACCAGATCAAAAGCGCACTGGCGCTGCCGGATGACTACCAGGTGCTGTTGCTGCAGGGTGGCGCCTCGGCCCAGTTTTCCCTGGTCCCGTTGAACCTTCTGCCCGCAACCGCCACCGCCGGCTATGTGGAAACCGGCCACTGGTCGACACGGGCATTTGAGGAGGGGCGCCGATACGCTCGGGCGCGCCTGGTGGCCAGCAGCCGTACCAGCCAGTTTGACCGCATTCCTCCGGTCGACCACTGGGCGCTGTCCGACGATCTTCAGTACTGCCACATCACGTCCAACGAAACCGCCAACGGGGTGCAGTTCCACGCCGACCCGAGCTGTGGTGACATCCCGCTGGTTGCGGACATGACCTCCGACTTCCTGTCGCGCCCGGTGGACATCCGGCGCTATGGCCTGATTTACGCCGGGACCCAGAAGAACCTGGGACCGACCGGTCTGGTTATTGTCATCATCCGTGACGATCTGCTGGACAGGGCACGACCGGAGACCCCGACGGTATTCAACTACCAGCGACAACTGGAACGGCAGAACCGCGTCAATACGCCATTGATGTTTGCCGTTTACCTGGTGCATCTGATGCTGGACTGGCTGACGGAACAGGGGGGGCTGACCAGCATCCATGCCCGCAATATCGCTCAAAGCCGGGCACTGTACCGCGTTATTGATGAAGACGACTTCTTTCAGTGCCGGGTGCTGCCGGGGCACCGCTCGATGATGAACGTATGCTTCGGCCTGGCCCGACCGCAGCTGCAACAACGGTTTGTGTCCGAAGCGGCTGACCGCGGGCTGCTCAACCTTACCGGGCACAGCCACGCTGGCGGACTCCGGGCCAGCCTGTACAACGCCCAGCCCGATGCTGCAGTCGCGGCGCTGGCGGCCTTCATGACCGACTTCCGCCAGCGCTATGGCTAAATCACTGCCCCTGCCAACCGAAATCCGGGAGCAGGCATTCCGGGCCGCCTGCGACCGGGCCAGCGAGCCCCGGCTTGCCTGGCGCCGCCTGGCACTGGCCGCCAGCCCCGCCCACTGCATGGGCCTGGTGTTCCCCAATCGCCTGGGTATCGCTGCAGGGTTTGACCGCCAGGGGATACTTGGTCGCGCTGCCGGCAACCTCGGGTTTGGCGCCATTGAACTGGGCAGCTGGACGCCGCATAACTGGCCGGAGCCCGTCCTTGCCAGTCACCCCGCCCCCCTGCTCGATACCCGGCTGGGCATTCGCCTGGCGGCCATCACACCGGAATCTGCCGCACAGGAAACCCGTCAACTGGCACGCCTTATCGAACGGGCATGGCACACCGCAGACTACCTGTCGATTGCCCCTGAATGGCTAACGGCAGCGGTTCCCGCTCAGCAACGTTACGCCAGCCTGCGCGCATTGCGGACGACTCAGCAGGCGCTGACCCTCCAAACCGGCAAAAGCTGCCCGATTGTCTACAAGCTTCGGCTCATACCCGGCCGGGGGGATGCGCTTACTCTCGTCCGCGGTCTTGCCGACCAGGCGGTTGATGGCATTCTGCTTTGCTTCGACTTTGGCAAACCGTTCACCGCTGCCCACTATCGCCGCTGGCAGGACCGGGAATTTCAGGCCACCACCTGCCGCATCCTTGAGGCCTGCAGGCGGCATCTCACCGGCGCTACGGCGCTGCTGACCAATGGCGGCGTGTACTGCCGGCAGGACTACCGGGACAGGCTGCAGGCCGGGGCAGACCTGGTTCAACTGCACAACGCCCTGGTGTTCGAAGGGCCCGCTATCGGCTGGCAGATCAGTCCGTAATGCGGATCAGCGGCTCCGCCGGAGATCGGTCACAGAGCTGCCCCAGCGGGTTCAGCTCGAGCCCCTGAGTACTGGCCACGCGCTCAAAGGCCTCACGATGTTTTTCGGCAACACAGACCAGCAGGCCGCCGCTGGTCTGGGGGTCACAGAACACAATCTTGTTCCGCTCGGACCAGCCGTCAATGTCGCCCCCGAATGCTGCGGCATTTCGATGGGTGCCTCCCGGTATGCAGTCCGCCCCGATATAACCGTCGAGATTCGGCAGCAGCGGCACCAACCCACCTCGCACGATCGCGCCGACGCCGCTACCACGACAAACCTCAAGCAAATGCCCGGCAAGGCCAAATCCGGTCACGTCGGTCATGGCATGAACACCCTCAACGGCGGCAAATGCCTCACCGGCCTTGTTCAGGGTGCACATGGTCGCGACCGCTGCCGCCAGGTCGGCGTCTCCGATACGACGTTTTTTGATTGCGCTGGTCAAGATCCCGACACCAAGGGGCTTGGTAAGGTAAAGAAGATCGCCAGGCCGGGCGGTATCGTTACGGACAATCCGGTCGACCGGCACCTGACCGGTTACCGCGAGGCCAAAAATGGGTTCCGGGGAATCAATACTGTGACCGCCAGCCAGGGCTATTCCCGCATCCGCGCATACGGCCCGCCCCCCTTCGATGACCCGGGATGCAATCTCCGGAGCCAGCCGGGTGATCGGCCAGCCCAGTATCGCCAATGCCATCAGAGGCTTGCCCCCCATGGCATAGACGTCACTGATTGCGTTTGCCGCGGCGATCCGGCCGAAATCAAACGCATCATCCACCACCGGCATAAAGAAATCCGTGGTACTGATAATGCCTAGCCCATTGCCGGCATCCAGCACCGCCGCATCGTCCCGGCTGGCGTTGCCAACCAGCAGCCGCGGGTCGTGATAATCCGGGATAGCGGAGTGAAGAATCCGCTCCAGGACATCCGGTGCAATCTTGCAGCCACAACCCGCACCGTGACTGAACTCTGTGAGCCTTGTCGACAGCGTATTATTCACTGCCCTCACTCCCCGACCAGATCCATGCCTGGCTTGCCGTACCAGTAGCCATTGCACGGTGGCGCTTCGACAAGGGCCAGGGGGTCGGTCTCCGGAGCCTCGCCCCGGCGTACCTGATCAAACCGTCTGACCACCTCGTCCATGCCCTGGTGTTCCGGGCTCAGGCGCACTGTGCTCACCCCCATGCGCGCCATATCCGGCAGTTCCCGCATCAGGTCGTAGCGCGAGCCGGACAGGGTCGATATGCCATTCAGGCGGAACAGCTCCTGGCTTTCGCGGGAACGCAGCTCCATGCCATCCGGATGTTCGAGGCAGCGGAACTCGCAATTGTCCTTCGGCAGGTTGTAGTGACGGGCGGTGAAACAACGGGACGACCAGGCCAGGGGCAGGAAGCCCCAGGAGAAGACTTCTGCGGGCAGGTCCAGGCCTTCCTGGTCCAGTTCTTTAATAAGCTGTGCCAGGGTGTCCTTGCCCAGCTCCACCGGCAGGTTCCAGCCCTGCAGCCCCTGCTTTGCCAGAATTTTCAGGGTGGCAGTGTTGTAGATGTTCATGGACGGGCCGGTGATAAACGGAATGTGATTCCGGATGGCCACCTGCAAGGCACTCTGGTCATTGGCTTCGACCAGAAACTCATCCTGTTCACAGAACCGGCGCAGCCGGCGCAGGTCAGCCTCGGATTCAATCAGTGTCAGGGTGGAGAGCACCACGTTCTTGCCACAGGCTTTGAGATCCCGGGCCAGATCCAGCCAGTCATCCGGCTTCAGTTCGCGGCGGCGGGAACACACCACTTCACCCAGATAAATGGTGTCCACCGGCCACTCGGCAGCCCTGGCGTAGAAATCGATAACACTTTGCTTGGACCAGAACCACAGAATCGGGCCCAGGGATAACTTCATCATGATCGCAGAACCTTATTTCCACTTGCGATGGTAGGCGCCGATGGTGGTCAGGCCGCCTTCGGAAAGACCGGACAGGGTATTGCGCCACTCCGGCGCCACCGTGAACATGCCGGGATGGGCACCCAGTTGATCCAGCGCCCGACGCCAGGTGCGGGCCACATCAGCAATGTAGGACGGGCTGCGCTGACGGCCTTCGATTTTCACCGCGCTGATGCCCAGCTCCTGCAGTTCCGGCAGCAGATCCATGGTATTCAGGCTGACCGGCTCTTCGATGGCGTGGTACACGCTGCCCTCCACTTCGAATCGGCCCTTGCACAGGGTGGGATAACCCGCGTTCTCACCGGGGCCGTAGCGATCGATCAGCACGTCGTTCAGGCGCGATTCCAGCCCTTGCGGGGTTTCCTGCCAGCGCACAGCCTTGGCCGGGGAGCAGGCACCACGGGTATTGGGGGATTCGTCGGTCAGATAGGAAGACAGATAGCAGCGGCCCTCGGCCATGATGCACAGGCTGCCAAAGGCAAACACCTCCAGCTCCACCGGGCTGTGTTTGGCGACACCCCGTACCTGGTCAATGGACAACACCCGGGGCAACACCGCCCGACGGATATCGAAGTTGTCTTTGTAGAAAGCCAGGGCTTCATGGCTGGTGGCCGACCCCTGCACCGAAAGGTGGCGCGCAATGTGGGGGTACTTGTTGGCGGCGTAATCCAGCAGCCCCATATCCGCCAGGATGATGGCGTCCACCCCGATCGCCGCCGCCCGGTCGACCGCGCCCTTCCACTGCTCCCAACCATCCGGCTGCGGGTAGGTATTGATGGCACAGAACACCCGGCTACCTTTGGCGTGGGCATACTCGATACCTTCAGCGGCACGCTTGTCATTGAAGTTCAGGCCGGCAAACTGGCGGGCATTGGTGCTGTCGCGGAAGCCGAGGTAGACCGCATCGGCGCCGTTATCAACAGCCGTTTTGAGGGCCGGAAGACTCCCGGCCGGACAGACAAGCTCCATACTTTCTGCTCCACAATCAGGGTATTGGGTACCCTAACCGGACAGCCCCAGGTTCTCATTGACCATTGTCATCACTGGCTGCACCAGCGCCGCCGCAGCAACAAAAAACCCGGGCATGGCCCGGGTTGCGGCTGGCGCTGAACGCTCAGATAATCCGCGAGAAGCGCTGGCTGGCGCCTTCCTTGCGATACAGGTCGAAGATCTGGCAAATAGCACGAATCAGCAGCCGGCCAGCGGGCTGGACCTGCAGGGCGCTGCCATCGTCGGCAATCAGTTCGTCTTTCACCATCGGGCGGATTCGATGCAGCTCGTCGGCAAAGTAGCGATCAAAATCCTCGCTCCACTCGCGGGCAAACTGCTGGCGATCCAGCCGGAACTGGCAAATCAGCTGGCCAATCACCCAGCGGCGGATGCGGTCATCCCGGGTCAGGGTCACGCCCTTGGTGATCGCCAGCTGGCCGGCGTCGATGGACGCTTCCCAGGAGGGCAGATCGTGGTTGTTCTGGAAGTAGGCATCGTCGGTCTGGCCGATGGCAGACACCCCGAGGGAAACCAGGTCACACTCCGCGTGGGTGGTATAGCCCTGGAAATTCCGGTGCAACCGGCCCTCGCGCTGGGCGACCGCAAGGGTGTCGTCCGGCTTGGCAAAGTGGTCCATGCCGATGTATTCGTACCCGGCCTCAAGCAAGCGGTTGATGGTGTTGTGTAGGATGGTGAGCTTCTCCTGGGGGCTCGGCAGAGTATCCCCCTGAATCCGGGTCTGCGGGTAGAAGCGCTGCGGCAGGTGGGCATAGCTGAACACCGACAACCGGTCCGGTGACATCTCGATCACCGCTTCCAGGGTCTCGGCAAAGCTTGCCGGGGTCTGGTAGGGCAGCCCGTAGATCAGATCCAGGTTGATGGAGCGGAAGCCGATCTTGCGGGCTTCGTTCAGCACCGCCTCGGTCATTTCCCGCGGCTGAATGCGGTTGACCGCCTTCTGCACCTGCGGGTTCACATCCTGGACCCCCAGGCTGATGCGATTGAAGCCAAGCTCCCACAGGGTCGGCAAGGTATCGCTGTCCACTTCCCGCGGATCGATCTCGACACTGTAATCCCGCTCATCACCGCTTTGCAGGTTGAACAGTTCGGCGTAACCGCCCATCAGTTCCTGCATGACATCCCTTGGCAGGAAGGTCGGGGTGCCACCGCCCCAGTGCAGCTGCTGGACCGGGCGGTCAGCGCCGAACAGCCTGGACTGGATAGCGGCTTCCTTGAGAACCCGTTGTACATAAGGCAGCGCCTTGTCGCGCTTCTTGGTGATCACCTTGTTGCAGGCGCAGTAGTAACAGAGGTGAGCACAGAACGGCAGGTGGGTGTACAGCGACAGCGGACGTGCGCTGGCCTTGCTGCGTCCGGCAGCTTTCACCATGTCTTCCACCCGGTAATCCGCCGTGAACTCCACCGCGGTGGGGTAAGAGGTGTAGCGGGGACCACTCAGGTCGTACCGCCGGATCAGCGCCTCGTCCCAGATAAAGGCGGGGATGGAGGACTCATGGTCGGGAGAATTCGGGGAAGCTGCCATAATAACCAACTCTGCTCGGGCAAAATGAAAAGCGCCATTGTAGGCGGTGGGTGGCGCAACCGCCTTGATACGTGTCAGCTGCACTGCCGTAACCAGCATACCATCCCCGGCAATGAACTGCCTTCGGGCTGTTGGCGTATTCTGGCTACCACCTTTGGGAGACCTGCAACGTGCACGACCACGGTAATCTGATACTGATCCTCGGGGACCAGCTGACCCCGCACATCAGCGCACTGGCCGGCGCAGACCGGCAGCGCGACACCCTGGTGATGGCCGAGGTGCATGACGAAGCCAGCTACACCAACCATCACAGGAAGAAGCTGGTACTGCTGTTCAGTGCCATGCGGCACTTTGCCCGGGCGCTGCAGGAGGACGGCTGGCAGGTGCACTACCATGCCTACGACCCCGCCAGCGACCGTCGCAGCCTGGAGGATGTGATTCGCCGGCAGCTCGCTGTCACGGGTGCGCGCCGGGTGATTACTACCGAATGTGGCGAGTGGCGGCTGGACAACGAAATCCGCCAGTGGGCGCAACGGCTCGATGTCGCCGTAGAAATTCGCCTGGATGACCGTTTCCTGGCCAGCAAGGAGGAATTCGCAAACTGGGCAAAAGGCCGCAAACAGCTGAGAATGGAGTTCTTCTACCGGGAGATGCGGCGAAAAACCGGATTTTTGATGACACCGGACGGCACTCCCGAAGGTGGCCAATGGAACTTCGACGCTGACAACCGCAAGAAGTGGACAGGAAGGCCTCCTGCCCCCGCGCCCTTCCGGGTTGAACCGGACGCCATCACACGGGAAGTGATTGAGCTGGTCAACGGGCAGTTCGCTGGCCACTTCGGCACCACGGACGACTTCCACTTCGCCGTCACCGCAACCGATGCCCGGGCCGCGCTGGCGCATTTCATCGATTTCGCCCTGCCCTGTTTTGGCGACTTCCAGGACGCCATGTCGGAAACCGAAGACTGGCTGTTCCACTCGATCCTCTCACCCTCTATCAACTGTGGCCTGCTGGACCCGCGGGAAGTCTGCGAGGCGGCGGTCCAGGCCTGGTACGCGGGACGGGCACCGCTTAACGCGGTGGAGGGGTTCGTCCGGCAAATCATTGGCTGGCGTGAGTTTGTCCGCGGCATTTACTGGCTGCACATGCCTGGTTATGCCGCAGAAAACCGCCTCGGCTATAACCGTGACCTGCCCTGGTTCTACTGGACCGGTGACACCCGCATGCGCTGCATGCACAAAGCCATCGATGCCACCCGCCGCAACGCCTACGCCCACCACATCCAGCGTCTGATGGTCACCGGCAATTTCGCGTTGCTCGCCGGCATTCGTCCGGAGGCAATCTGTGACTGGTACCTGGCCGTCTATGCCGACGCCTACGACTGGGTCGAGCTACCCAACGTGCTGGGCATGGTCATGCACGCCGACGGCGGCTACCTTGGCTCCAAGCCCTATGCCGCCAGCGGCAAATACATCCAGCGTATGTCTGACCACTGCGCCAACTGCCACTACAAGGTGTCCCACAGCACCGAAGAGGACGCCTGCCCGTTCAACGCCCTGTACTGGCATTTCATCCATCGCCATCGTAAACAGTTCGCAGCTAACCCGCGAATGACTATGATGTACCGCAACTGGGACCGACAGACGCCGGAACGTCGGCAAGCGCTGCTGGGCCGGGCAGAGGACTTGCTCGAACGGCTGGAGCAGCTGTGAGTACTGAATGGCCTGAATGGAAGGGCCCGTCCGGCACTTCCAATCCATGGCTGCTATGCTAGGCTCTCAGAGTCTTAATGATAAGCTTTTACATGCAGAAGGACCTGGCAACAATGACATTGCGGCGTTACGCCCCGATCATCGGCATGCTTGCGCTGGCATGCGCCGACACCCGGGCTGACATCCTCAGGCTGTATACCTTCGAAGCCGCGCCGTACCAGGTCACGGAGCCAGGTTTGCCGACGGGCCCGATGGTGCGGGGAGAAACCGTCAACACGGTTGTTTGCGCCGCCGGCCAGGCCGGCTGGAATACCGAGATCCGCACCGTGCCGCAGAACCGGGCGATTCACGCCCTGCAGGGCCAGACCATTGACGGCTACTTCGCTGTTGACCGGTCAGCCATGCTGGACGAGGTGGCCACCCGCACCGACCCGATCGCCCTGGAAAAATGGTTTTTCTTCTCCAAGCTGACGCCTGCGACCGCCACTATGGGCCGCATCGGCGTGGTTGCGGGCAGCAACGAAGCCCGCTGGCTGAAGCGCCAGGGCCTTGCGGTACACATGGAAGTCTCAACAGTTGGGCAACTGCTGGCCGTGATGCAACGCAACCGCATTGATACCGGACTGGCCGATTACCAGGTGCTCATGAACAACCTCGCCCGAAACGGCGCCATTCCCGCCGACCCGCTGCACCTCCGTTTCGTCCGCTACGCGCCCCTGTACCTGTATCTGAACAACGCGTTCGCCCAGGCCAACCCGGACTTCATCAGAAACTTTAACCAGTCGATTCCCGATTGCCTGCCCGGCACCTTCACGCTGGCAGAAAATGAACGGGCCATCCTCGGGAAACGCGCTGCCGAGTTACTGCGACAATTGTCAGGTGACATCGATCTGATCGGGGCAATAGGTGCCGCACCTCACTTCGATTCCATGGCCGAGATTCTGAACCATGACAGCAAATGGCGGGCGCTCGCACCGTACCGGCCAACCCCGCTGGCGGAGCAGATCCTGGCGTTGCCGGCATCGGATGCCCTGCATCGCTGGCAGGAAGGCCAGCACGACCTTGTCACCGAAATCATGGCCATCACCCGTGATGGCACCCTGGCTGCCGCCAGCCGTTTGACTTCCGACTACTGGCAAGGTGACGAAGGCAAGTTTACCGAGGCCCTGAAGCTGGTCCCGGGCGAGGTGCACCTGACCTCTCTGCGCTATGACGCGTCGTCCTCGCGTTTCCTGGTGTTTGCCAGCCAGCCGGTGACCGACCCTGCCACCGGGCTGACGGTTGGCGTTGTCGCCCTGGCCCTGGATATCGAACACGCGCTGCGGGCGGACAGGGGCGCGCTCTGATCCCGGGGCCGACCGATCTCACGGCGGACCGATCTCACACGCCAGCACCAGCGCCCAGAACTCCGAGAAATCGTTAACCACCACATCCGGCTTGTCTGGGTGTTTGTGGGTACCGGGAAAAATCTTGTTCAGCCATAACTGATCCCATTGGGCGCCATTGAAGAACACCGAGGTGAGCCCGCCCCGCTTGGCTGCGATCACATCGGTGGTGCTGTCACCCACATACCAGACACTGGGATCCGGCGGGTAGTCCAGTTTCTGGACGGCCAGCAACAACTGGTCAGGATGGGGTTTGCGCAGCGGTGTGTCATCGCCGCACACATCCACGTCGAACAGGTCGGCCCAGCCGGTCCCCTCCACCGCGGCCAGTTCGTGCTCGAAGAACTCGCGGTCACGGTTGGTGATAACGCCAACCTGAATATGCAGCCTGCGCAGTCCCTCCAGCACCTCCCGCACTTTCGGTTCGAACGCTGCCACCGTGCCGTAATGATTGCGGTAGTGGTGATTGAATACCCGGTGTGCCATCTGCTTGGCCTCCTGGTCCTCACCGAACAGCACCTCGAAGATATCGGTGCGGGAAATCTTGCGGTCTGCCTTGACCTTGGGATGCAGCTTCGCAAATTCCCGCACATAGGCCACCAGCCGGGCGTCTTCCGGAGTCTTGCTGTCTTCCGGCATCACCATGCGATCCATCAGCCCCAGGGGGTGGAACTCCGGCAGCATGTCATCCACTGCGTGATACATGGCATCCAGGGTGTCGACCAGGGTTGCGTGCCAGTCGAACAGGATGACCGAGGGGCGGATAAGTCGCGCAATGGCCGGATGCCAGTCCGGCTCAATCCGCGGTTCCGGACGCGGCGGGGGCGGGAACGGCCGTGGCCGCACCTCTGCTGGCACTGCCCGGAAGGCCTGCGGAGCCCCCCGTTCCAGCAAGGCCAGCAGGTCCATCAGGTCCTCGAAGCTGTCGAGGATCGCCGCCGGCGCATCCCGGAAACTGAACCAACTGTCAATGCGCCCGGCATCCCAGCAGGCGCCGTTGTAGAAAATGCCGGAGATTCCCGCACGGTTGGCCGTCAGCATGTCAACATAACTGTCGCCGACGTACCAGGCCTGCTCCCCCGCCGGCAGGCCGAGCTTGTCGAGCACCTTGAGGATCACCTCGGGATCCGGCTTGTATTCGGTGACATCATCAGCACACACGGTGGCGTCGAACAGGTTCTGCCAGCGACCTTCGTCCACCGTCTGCAGTTCGCGGTCAAGGAACTCCCGGTTACGATTGGTGGAGACTGCCAGCTTGATGCCCATTTGCCGAAGCGCGCACAGGTAGTCGTAGGCGCCCGGCTGAAAGGGCTTCACCTGGCCGAAGTACTTCCGGTAGGCGGCATTGTACGCCTGGTGGGCGATAAGCCGGGCCTCCCGGTCCTCGCCGAAGATCGCATTGAAAATATCGGTGCGGGATACCCGCCGCTCCGCCAGGATCCGCGGATGCAGGCGGCGGAAAATGCGGATATAGCGCACCAGCCGGGCGTCCTCCGCCGTCCGGCACTGGTCCTCCGGCAGCAGCCGCTCCACCAGCCCCAGCTCTTCAAGCTGCGGCAGCATGTCCTCCATGGCGCTGAACATGGCATCGTGGGTGTCGACCAGGGTGCCATGCCAATCGAAGATCAGAACCGACGGCACCGGCAGGTGGTCACTGAATCGGGCCATAGACAATCCTTTGGCGTTTCAGGAACGTACAAGTCGTCACTGTCAGTAAAAACCATTTTGGTCCGATGCACAAAAAACCACACTTGCCCGAAAAAACCTGCCCGGTGTGCCAGCGCCCGTTTGCCTGGCGCAAGAAATGGGCAAAAGACTGGGACAGGGTTCGCTACTGCAGTGAACGCTGCCGACGTGGCGGAAAGGGCAAGCTAGCGCTGCCTCACTGAACGCGGTGCCACCGCGGCCATCAGTGTTGCCATCAAGATTGGCCAGATCAGACTCCAGGCCTCGCCGGTTATTGCGGTTGGCCACGTCTTTTCAGGCACAGCTCCATGCCAGGGCAGGTACCAGAACAGAATCAGGCTGCCGGCAAGCGACAATCCCCAGCCAACCCACATGGCTACAGGGTTCCTGCCGATTTTGCCGACCGCCCGCTGGAGCCAGAGGAAGCGCCAGACCAACAGCATGGTGGCCACGGCGCCGGCACTCATCAATGCCGGTAGATACGGCGCCGCCGCAAACGCGAAATGGTCAGGTTTGAGCACCTCTTTCATCGCCAGCTTGGCCACCGCACCGCTGGTAAAGGGCAGCCCCGCCAGCGATAGCCCCGGCAAGGCAACCAGCAACCACATCAACCACTGGCCAATACGGCTGCGGGGCAGCGTCATGGCGGTGGCAAGGAACAGGCTGCCTTTGGCCAGACCATGATGCAATGCGAACAGCGCCATTACCGCAAACAGGGTCACGACAACATCGGCACTGGCCAGGGCCGCGCCCACCATCAGAGTGATGAACCCCATCTGACTGATACTGGAATAGGCCAACACGGTTTTAGGCTGTTGTTGACGCAGCCCGAGTACGGCGCCGCCCAATGACCCTACCGCCCCGACAATCACCAGCAGATCGCCCCAGCCCGGAAGCGACACCTCTCCAAACGGCAGGGTTACCAGCCAGCCCAGCAACCCGGCCTTGATCATCGCACCGCTGAGTACGGCACTGGCCGGCGTCGGGGCCACCGGGTGGGCCAGCGGCAACCAGAAGTGCAAGAGTGGTAAGCCTGCCTTTACCCCGAAACCGGCCAACAGCAACAGCATGATCAACCCGCGCTGCTCGGCACCGGCAATCGTCGCTGGCAAGTCCGCCAGCAAATCACTGCCGGCCAGCTGAGCCGCCATCAGCAAACCGGCCAGGATGGCCATTTCACCCCCGACGGCCATCACGAGATAGACCCGACCGGCCCGATTGGCTTCGTCCGTGCCCTCATGCACCACCAGCCCATAAGCGGCGAACGTCATCAGGGCAAAGAAGCCATAGAAGCTGGCAATGTCTTCGGCGATGGTCAGCCCCAGATTGCCCGCCAGCGTCAGCGCCCAGAACACACAGAACCGCCGCAGATTGTCAGCCTTCAGGTAACCCTTCATATAACCAAGGGCGAACACACCAGCCGCAAGCCACAACATTGCGGTCAGCAGCAAAAAAGCCCGCCGCAGGTCATCCATGCCCCACAGGCCGCCGTGGAGCAGCCCCGGTAATGACAACAGCCACCCCGGATCGCTCAGCAGGGCGATCATCAGCGCAGGTAACGGCAGCACCGGCAAGCTATAACAATAGGCCCTCTGCAGCCCCGATCGCAGGGCCAGCAGCAATGAGGCAAAAGGCAGGGTAACGGCGAATAACACAAAGGATGCCGACTCGAACATCAGAGAGCCACCTCCCGAGCGACGATCAGTTCAACCCAGCTCAACGGGCTGACTGGCAGGTTAGCCAGGAGGCCGGCCAGAATCAGCAATACCGCGGTAATCAGCGCAGGCCAGAGTAGCCAGGCACTGGTTTCCAGACGACCCCAGCGGCGCTCTTGCGGCCAGGCCGCCTGCCGTTCGCCAAACCAGATCCGGTGCAGGATTGGTAAAAAATAGGCGGCATTGAGCAGGCTGCTGACCACCAGCACAACCACCACCCAGTCCATGCCCACCGCCAGAGCCCCGGTGCCCATGATCCACTTGGTGGTAAAGCCGGCCAACGGTGGCACCCCGATCATGCCAAACGCGCCCAGCGTAAAGGCCACCGAGGTGGCCGGCATGCGCTCGCCGGCGCCGTCCAGCTCGTCAATGCGGTGCACCCCCAGGGTTTCCGCATAGTTCCCCGCACAGAAGAACAGGGTGATCTTCATGATGCCCTGATGCACCAGGTGCACCAGCCCACCGGCGACGCCCACCGGCCCGAAAAGACACAGGCCCAGAATGATATAGGACACCTGGCTGACCGTTGAAAACGCCAGCAGTCGTTTCAGGTCGACCTGGTACAGGGCGCGGGCGGAGCCATAGATGATGGTGAACGCGGCAACCCCCGCCAGGCCGGCCAGCAGCCCCAGGTCGCTGGCCGCATCGAGCCCATAGATTTCAAGGACCACCCGGACAATACCGAACGCGCCGGCTTTCACCACCGCCACGGCATGCAGCAGGGCACTGACCGGCGCCGGCGCCACCATTGCCTGTGGCAACCAGCCATGGAGAGGCACCAGAGCGGCCTTTACTCCCAGCCCGGCCACCAGCAGCACGAAGATCAGACTCAGTGGCCCGCGCAGCGCGTCCTCCACCTCGGCAAAATAGCCCCCGGGCCGAAACGACAGGTCTCCCACCAACCCATGTAACCAGGCGATCGCCAGCAACAGCACGGCCCCGCCGCACAGGGTGTAGATGATGTAACTGCGCCCGGCCCGCAGGGCCTTGGGGGTGCCGCGGTGAACCACCAGGGGATAGGTGGAAAGCGTGAGCATTTCGTAGAACAGGAAGAACGTGAAGAGATTACCTGCCAGGGCAATGCCCATGGTGCTGGCCACACTCAGGCTGAAAAAGCCGAAAAACCGGCTGCGATTCGGGGAGCCCTCGAGATACCCCACAGCGTAGATGGTTGTCAGCAACCACAGTAATGCCGACAAGCCGGCAAACAGCATGGACAGCGCATCGGCCCGCAACACAAACCGGACACCCGGCACCATGGTAAAGGCCACTTCGTAGGCGCGCCCCTGCACAATGCCCCAGATCATCACCCCGACCAGCACCAGTTTGATAACCGCGGCACCCAGGTTGACCAGGGTCCGCAAACGGAAACTGCGCTCCGGCAAAGTGAAGATAATGACCGCAGCCAGCAGCGAGGTCATCAGCGCAAAAACCGGCAGCAGGGAAGCCAGGCTCACTGACCACCTCCTTCCCCGAAAGGCAGCACCATCACCGACAGTACCGGACCGGCTACCAGGCCCAGACCCAGCGAGAGTAACGCCAGGATCATCGGAATCACCTCCAGGCTCCGGGACGGATGGAAGAACCGGTCAGTCCCGGCACGTTCCATGAAGGAGGCCCGGTACACCCGGAACACATAGGCGGCAGACAACAGACCACCCGCCAGCAGAACCGGCAGCCACCACCATTGCCCGCTGGCCAGACTCGACTGCAGCAACAGCCACTTGGCGGCAAAACCTCCCGAGGGCGGCAGGCCCATCAGCGACACTCCCGCCAGGCCAAAGGAAAACAGAGAAAACGGCAGAAACCGGCTGACACCGGCCAGGGCATCTACCCGATTACTGCCCACCGACATGATCAGGTTGCCGGCCGCCAGGAACATGGCCGCCTTGGCCAGTGCGTGACTGATGATCTGCAAGGTGATGCCTTGTTGCGCCTGCAGGGAAACCGGCTCGGCCACGCCCCAGGTGAGCGGAAACAGCAGAAACAGATAACCAATCTGCGCCACCGAGGAGTAAGCCACCACCTGCTTCAGCTTGGCCTGCCAAAGCGCGCGCCAGCTGCCCCAGATTACGGCGATTGCCCCCAGGCCACCGATCAGTTGCGCCAGCCCATAACTGCCAAGGTATCCGCCAAGGTCAAGCCAGATCCTCGCCGCAATGTAAAAAGATGCTTTGACCACCAGTGCCGACAACAGCGCACTGACCGGTGACCTGGCAATGCCATGGGCGGGTGGCAACCAGCCATGCATGGGAAACAGCGCGGTTTTCAGGGTGAGTCCGAACAGCATGAGAAGCAGCGGCAGGGTCTGACCGGGCGCAGTACCCGCTTCGCCCAGGAGCCTGCTGACACCCGCGATGGATAACGACCCGAACTGGCCATAGATCAGTGCCACTCCCAGCAGGTATGCCAGGGAACCAAGGAGGGCTGCCATCAGATACCGTATCGCAGCACGCAGGGCAGCGGACTCGCCTCCCAGTGCCACCAGCCCTACTGCCGACAGGCTGATGAGCTCCAGACCGACATAGAGGTTGAACAGATCCCCGCCCAGCCAGACTCCGTTCAGACCGGCCCACAGAAACCAGAACAGTGGCCAGAAATACCGGTGCCAGGCTTTTGCCGGATCCAGGTAGATGCTGGCGTGCCAGCCGCAGGCCGCAGCCACCAGGGCCGTCAGCAATACGAAGGTAACCGCCAGGCCATCCACCCGCAGCTCGATGCCCAGTGGCGCCGGCCACCCGCCCAGCTGGTAGTGGAAACCACCGTCGCCTGCCACCGCCGCCCAAAGGCCCAGGGAAACCACCACCTGCACCAGGATGCCCAGCCAGCTAATCAACCGGCCGCGATTGAAGTTCACCAGCAGTGTCAGTACCGCCCAGGCCAGCGGGGTGAACAACAACCCGGCCATTAACCACGGGGTCATCAAGACCGATCCTCAGCCCGGACAACCGGCTTTGCCGTACCATGTTGCGTCGCGGCAGGCCCGGCCAGCGTGGCTTGCCCGGACAGGTGGTAGTAACGGCGAATCAGCACCACCGCCAACGCGGTGGCGGCAATTGCCACCACGATACCGGTCAGCACCAGTGCCTGGGGCACCGGGTCCGGCTCACCGTCCCGCTGAGCCAGTCCGACCATCACCAGAAACACCCCCGACCCCATCAGGTTGAAGGCCAGCAATTTGCGCAACAGGTGCGCCAGGCGGATAAAACCGAACAGACCGAGGCTGCACAACAGGACGCCCGCAAAGGCATACAGCAGTGACGGCGTCATCCTGGATCCCCCTCTTCCGGTTCCAGTGCCTGGTTGACCGGAGCCGATACAAACAGCGCCAGCAGCACCATGGCGATTGAAAAGGTCAATACGGTTTCAATGGCCAGGATCAGTGGTTTGGTAAAGGCTTTGGGGTACGCCAGAAACGCCTCACCTCCCGCGGCACTGGCCACCGCCACCAACAGGAACACGGTAAAGCCGAGGGCAAGGCCGAGCCGCAGCAATAAACCGGGACGCAGGAACGGCATGGGAATCCCGCCCAGACGCATCATCACGCCGGAGGCCGCCAGTACAGCGCCGGCCTGAAAGGCACCGCCCGGGCGATCCGAGCCCGCCCACAGCAGGTAGCCGGCCAACACCAGCATCAACGGCACAAACCAGCGTTGCAGGGCGTAGAGCAGTGAATCCGAAGTACGCAACTCCGGGTCTTCCAGGGAGGTGGTCCGCGCCATGGAGATCCCGGCAATGCCGGCAATTACCAGCACGCCAATCTCAAGCAGGGTGTCGTAGCTGCGGAAGTTCAGCAGCACTGCGGTGACGGGGTGTTCCACGCCGCTGGCGGCAAGGTTGTCTGCCAGCAAGCCGGGCAGACTCACCGGTGCCGGTGTTCCGGCAATCTGCCACACGGCCGCCGCCAGTGCGCCGGCAAAAACCAGGCAAACCGCGATAGCCAGGGCCGACGCCAGCAAGCGCATCATTCCGACTGCCCTCCCCGGCGCTCACCCGCCTGATGCCGACCGGGACGGCTGTCGCGAAGATGGCGGGCAGCATCCAGCAGCAACACTCCGGTCAGCCCACTACCGATGGCGGCTTCGGCGAGGGCAATATCCGGCGCCTGCAGGCGCACCCAGGCCAGCGTCATCAATAGTCCGAAGGCGATGAAAACCACCACCGCACGAAACAGACTCCGTGACCACAGGACAGCCAGAGCGGTGACCAGCAACGCCAGCACCAGCAAGCCATCCACCAGCCAGTCAATCATCTGCGGAGTCCTCCGCACCGGGGGCTTCCCGCCCGGCATGAACCGCCCGGGCAACCAGGTGCGCGGCAGTGGCACTGGCGGCCAGCGCTGCCGCCCAGATCAACAGGGTCTTCAGCCCGGCGAGAAACGAGGGCGCCAGGGGTAACAGGGCCAGCACAATCAAACCCAGTCCCAGGTTATCCACTTTGGTCAGGGCATGGATACGGGCCAGGGTATCAGTCAGCCGGAACAGGCCCAGGGTCCCCACCGCAAACAACAGGCAGCCCAGTATCAGCAACACCCCCTGAGCGGCAGGCATCACGGTTTCAATCATGGCGCCCTCCATTCCTTCCGCCTGGCGTCGGCGTTCCCTGAAGAGGAGCGGTCGGCCGCCTGGGGCCGGTCAATGCGCACTACCCGGGTCACAAACGCCACGTTGGCCAGCACCGACAGCACCGCCAACGTCAGCGCCACATCCTTCAGCGCTGGCAGCGGCTGGGCATAGGCCAGCACCAGCACTAACGCGACCCCCGTGGTGCCAAACAGTTGCGACGCCAGCATCCGGTCTGCCGGGGTTGGTCCCCGCCAGATCCTGACCAGCGCAATCAGCAGCGTGAGTAACAGAAAGGCACCCACGGCCTTGAGCATCAGGGTCATTGCGCGGCTCCGTCTGCGGAAGGCAACCGAAGGCCGAACGCCCGTGCTACCTGCCGCTCGGCTTCGCGCACATCCTGTTCCACGTCCATCCGGGTGTCCAGGCAATGAACGGTCAGCCGATCGCCCTCCAGCAAAGCACTCAGGGTGCCTGGCATGAGTGACAGGGTGTTGGCCAGCAACCAGCGGGGACTGCCGTCCGGGACACGGAGACTCAGGGTGATCTCACCCGGCTTGACCGGCAGCGACGGCGACAGCAACCGCCGGGCGACGTCCAGGCCGGCCACTGCAGAGCGGGACAGAAAATAGCCGGTGAACAGCAACGCCCCCAGGGGCCGCAGCCGGTAACCGGAAGGCGGGAACAGCCGAACCGACCGCCAGGCCACCAGGACCGCCACCACGACGCCAAAGCCCAGACCGGAGCGATCCCCCAGTGTAAGCACCCACCACACCAGCAACAGCAAAATACTGCGTACGATCAAGGCCACTGCGGGTAACGTTGCCACTGACGTCATCGGCCCTCCCATCCCGGCATTCAACAAGGAGCCGGTTCGCTAACTTCCTGTTACAGTTCCTGAAAGCCTAGCACAGTAACGCGGGCGCCCCGCATAAACCCTTCCGCCCCGGGCAGCACCAGCGTTCCAGACACGATCAGACTAATCGCTGGCTTCCTCCCGGGTACCCGGTTCGGTTTTATCCAGCGCCGGCAGTACCAGTACCGGGCACGGTGCGTTCACTGCAACATACTCTACTGTGGCCCGGCGCAAGGGCCAGTGACCGCCACCACCCCGGGAGACCAACAGCAGCAGGTCGGCACCGAGCTGGCCCGCCAGCCCCACCAGTTTTTCGCCGGCATTGCCGGCCACCACATGCAGGCTCGCGGTGCGGTTCAGGGGCAGGTACTTGCGCACAAGCAGATCCAGCACCTCCCGAACCTCACCCTCTTTTTGCTCCGGCGCCTCTTCCGTTACGTGGGGGAAGAACCCGCCACCGCCCGGGCTGTATACACTGGCGAGGTGGAGTTCGCCCTCCTCAGCCAGCAGCTCCATGGCGGCCTCCAGGGCGCGCTTGCCCTCGCCGTCGTCTTCCGGATCAATGGCGATCAACAGCTTCCGGTACATACTCACTCTCCTGTTTGGTTTCGGCCGACGCCTCCACTTCCGGGAAGGCTCGCCCCCGGACCAGTTCATCGACGCTGTAGCCCCGGTAGTCCGCCCGGAGTGCCCGGAACAGTGACACCGCCATGAAGATCAGCAGAATGCAGAACGGCAGGCCGAGGGATGTAATCACGTTCTGCAAGGCATCCAGCCCACCGGCAAGCAAGAGGGTGGCCGCCACCACACCCTGGGCGGCAGCCCAGAAAATGCGCTGGCGTACCAGCGACGGCTGATCGTCCCGTCGGGTCAGCATGTCGATCACCAGGGAGGCGGAGTCCGAGGACGTGGTGAAGAAGATGACAATGATCACCACACTGAGGGCGGACGCCACATCGGCCAGCGGGAATGCTTGCAGAAAGGCAAATATCGCCACCGAAGGATCCTGCTGTACCTGCTCGGCCAGCGCGACCTGGCCGTTCATCTCCACCTGGATGGCGGACAACCCGAAGATCCCGAACCACACCAGGGTAAACGCCGTCGGGGCGAACAGCACCCCTGCAACAAACTCGCGGATGGTTCGGCCCCGGGAGATCCGGGCGATGAAAATGCCGACATAGGGCGCCCAGGAGATAGTCCAGGCCCAGTAGAACAGGGTCCACTGCCGTTGCCAGTCAGACTCCCGGAAGGTCTCGGTCCAGAACGCCAGCCAGGGCAAGGCATCGAAGTAATCCCCCACGCTCTGGACCATGCCTTCGGCAATGAACACGGTTGGCCCGACGGCGAGCACGAATGCGAGCAGGACCATGGCCAGCAGGATGTTGAGCTGGGACAGCCGACGCACCCCCTTGTCCAGCCCCAGGGCCACGGATGTGGCAGCGATGCTGGCAATAACCGCAATCAGGATGACCTGAACCAGGCCGGTAGAGGGCACGCCAAACAGGTAATTCAGCCCGCTGTTGAGCTGCAGGGTCCCCAGCCCGAGTGAGGTGGCGACGCCAAACAGGGTGCCCAGCACGGCAATCACATCCACCGCCCAGCCCCAGGGTCCGAAGGCCCGCTCTCCGAGAATCGGGTAAAACAGACTGCTGATGCGCATGGGCAGGTTGTGGCGGTAGGCAAAGTAACCAATCGCCAGGCCCGGCATGGCAAAGATAGTCCAGGTATGCAGCCCGAAGTGGTAAAGCGCCACCGTCATGGCATCACTGGCGGCCCGCTCGGAGCCGGGCGAGACCCCGTCGAACGGCGGGTTGGCGAAATGGGAAACCGGTTCCGCCACACCCCAGAACATCAGGATGGTGCCGATACCGGCAGCGAACAACATAGTGAACCAGGTGAGGTTGGAATAATCCGGCCGGCTGTCGTCGCCGCCAAGCCGGATGGTGCCATAGCGGCTGACCGCCAGGCCCAGCAAGAACACCAGCAGGGAGGTGACCGCAAGGATGTAAAACCAGCCAAGATTGCGGGCCACCCAACCGGTCAGCAGGCCGAAATACTCGGCTACGGCCTGATCAAAGGGGACCGCCAGGGCAACAAACAACGTTGCCACCCCGGCAGAGGTGAAAAATACTCCCGGTATTGTCTGCAGACCCAATCGACGTTGCAGCCGTTCCAGCACGCAAGCCTCCGCATCCTGAAAATCGAAAAAGATGCTTCTCAACCTAGCACAGCTGTCAAACCGATTGGTGAACCGGGATCAATTTGCCTCAATTACTGTTTCTGTTCAGTTGCCGCTGATGCTGTAGCATCTGTTCCATCATCAACTGCATCTGGTCCATGCGCTCCTGCATGAACTGCAAACGCTGATCGGGTGACATGCCAGCGGCATTGCCCTGACGATTACCCTGGCCAGGCTGATTGTTCATCATGCCCTGCCCCTGGTTACCGCCCATCATGCCGCCGGCGCCTCCCATCATGCCCGGGCCCATCATGCCCCGGTGCATCAACTCCATCTGGTCTTCCATGGCCTCCCAGTGGTTTTCGAGGAAGCGCTGACGCTCCTCCGGTGATCCGGCCCCGGGCATCTGCTGCATGAATCCGTTCATACGCGACCAGTTCTGCTGCATTTGCTGCATCTGGTCCTGGTCCATCATCATTCCGGGACCGTGGCCCTGCCAGTTGCCCTGTTCACCGTGAGCAGACGCCCAGACAGGAGCGGCCGCAAGAATGACGCATGCTGCAAGCTTCTTGATTGAAACCATCTTCATTCTCCATCACGCGGGTTCAAAACACTCACCCCCATTTAACGCTCAAGAGCTGAATTCAAACTGAATTTCCTGGCTGAGACGGCAACGAATTGATCTCGCTCAAAAGATTCATCCGGTTTTGTCATCGGACCGGCGAATGGAGACCCTTCACTCACCAGCCAAGCCTCTGGCTCTCCAAAGGTAGTAACCCACAGGAATCACCAGCAGAGCCAGAATCACAGCGCTGATCATCCCGCCAACCATCGGTGCGGCAATCCGCCCCATGACTTCGGATCCGGTACCGCCACCGATCATGATAGGCACCAGCCCTCCGATAATCGCGGCAGCCGTCATCATGACCGGCCGCACCCGCAGTCCGGCGCCGTGGAGGACCGCGTGGCGGAGCGTTTCCCGCCTCGGGGCCAGCCCTTTCCGTTCACAGGTTTCCAGCATTGCCTGGTACGACTGGTTCAGATACACAAGCATGATCACACCGATTTCCACGGCAACGCCGGCCAGGGCAATGAAGCCGACACCGACCGCCACCGAAAAGTTGTAGCCGAGCAAATACATCAGCCAGATGGCACCGATCATCGCAAATGGCAGCGTGCCCATGATGATCCCTACCTCTGCAAAACGGCGGAAGTTCAGGAACAGCAGGATGACAATGATCGCCAGGGTCAGCGGCACCACATAGGTCAGTTTTTCCTTGGCGCGGAGCATGTATTCATACTGGCCGGACCAGCTAACGGAGTAGCCTGCAGGCAAATCAAGCTCGTCGCTCACTATAGCCATGGCCTGCTCTACATAAGTGCCCACATCGACCCCATCAATATCCACAAAGGTCCAGCCATTGAGGCGGGCATTCTCGCTCTTGATGGCCGGCGGCCCGTCCTCAACCCGGATATCGGCCACATCCGCCAGGGCAATTCGCTGCCCGGACGCGGTCACAATGGGAAGCTGTTCCAGCTTTTCGGGCGAATCCCGGTAATCCTCCGGGTACCGGAGATTGATGGGGTAACGTTCAAGACCTTCGATAGTCCTCGATACGTTGATACCACCAATCGCCGAAGCCACCACCTGCTGGACATCGGCGATGTTCAGCCCATAGCGCGCGGCACCTTCGCGGTCAATATCCACCTTGATGTAACGACCACCGGCGACCCGCTCGGAGTAGACAGACGCAGTCCCGGGGATGTCTACCATGATCTCCTCAAGGCGTTTGCCGATGTCCTGAATAATGGCAAGATCAGGCCCCGCCACCTTGATACCAACCGGCGTTTTGATACCCGTTGCCAGCATATCGATACGGGTGATGATCGGCATGACCCAGGCGTTGGTCACTCCGGGGAAGCGAATCAGGGTATTGAGCTCCTGCTTCAGTTTCTCCGTAGTCATGCCTTCCCGCCATTCATCCCTCGGCTTGAGCTGGATGAACGTCTCGATCATGGTTAACGGCGCCGGATCGGTTGCGGTGTCGGCCCGCCCTACTTTTCCGAACACCGTTTCGACTTCAGGCACCGTCGCAATCAGCTTGTCCGTCTGTTGCAACAGCTCCCGGGCTTTGCCAATGGAGATGCCCGGATAAGTGGTGGGCATATACATCAGGTCGCCTTCGTCCAGCGGCGGGATGAACTCACTGCCAATTTTGGTAGCCGGCCACAGGCCAATGACCAGTATCAGCAGTGCAGACACCACCGTCATCCTGGGGAACCGGAGTACCAGCTTCAGCACCGGCATATAGGCACCGACCAGCAGCCGGTTCACAGGATTCTTGTGTTCCGGCAGCACCTTGCCGCGAATGAAATAGCCCATCAGAACCGGAACCAGCGTCACTGCAAGAGCCGCACTCGCCGCCATGGCGTAGGTTTTGGTGAACGCCAGGGGCGCAAACATCCGCCCTTCCTGCGCCTCCAGGGCGAACACCGGCACAAAACTGACCGTGATGATCAGTAGCGAGAAAAACAACGCCGGACCCACCTCGGAGGCTGACCTTGCGACGACTTCCCAACGGTTCTCGGGTGTGAGTGGCGTCCGTTCCATGTGCTTGTGCATGTTCTCAATCATCACAATGGCGCCATCAATCATGGCGCCAATGGCAATGGCGATCCCCCCAAGCGACATGATATTGGCGTTGATACCCTGCCAGTGCATAACAATAAAGGCCGCCAGGATGCCCACGGGAAGACTGAGAATCGCCACCAGCGACGAGCGCACGTGGAACAGGAAGACAATGCACACCAGACCGACGACCAGGAACTCTTCAAGCAGTTTGAATCCGAGGTTATTGACGGCTCGCTCGATCAGACCAGAGCGATCATAAACCGTCACCACTTCCACACCTTCGGGCAGGCTGGATTTCAGGTCCTCCAGCTTCGCCTTCACCCCATTAATCGTTGCCTGGGCGTTCTCACCAAAGCGCATTACCACAACGCCGCCAACAGCTTCACCTTCCCCGTTCAGTTCGGCAACGCCACGCCTCATCTGAGGGCCGACCTCAACGCTGGCCACATCTTTCAGGAGAATCGGGGTACCGTTATCGTCAAGACCCAGCGGGATCGACAACAGATCATCACGGGACTGGATATAGCCCGACGTGCGAACCATGTATTCCGCTTCCGCCATCTCGATCACCGACGCGCCCACTTCCTGGTTGCCCCGTTTGATCGCGTTCTGGATGTGAGCCAGCGGGATGCCCAGCGCCCGTAGTTTTTCCGGGCTGACCTTGACCTGATATTGCTTCACCATTCCGCCCAGTGCGGCCACCTCAGACACACCCGGTACCGTTTGCAGCTCGTACTTCAGGAACCAGTCCTGGAGGCTGCGCAGCTGGCTCAGATCGTGGTTGCCGGTACGGTCAACCAGCGCGTAAAGATAAACCCAGCCAACTCCGGTGGCGTCGGGCCCAAGCTGGGGCCGGGCCGAGTCCGGCAGGCTGGGCGCCACCTGGGAGAGGTACTCCAGCACCCGTGAGCGGGCCCAATACATATCGGTGTTCTCATCGAAAATCACATAGACGTAGGAGTCACCGAAGAATGAGTAGCCTCTCACCGTTTTAGCCCCCGGCACCGAGAGCATGGCCGTTGTCATCGGATAGGTCACCTGGTCTTCCACCACCTGCGGAGCCTGCCCCGGGAAGCTGGTTTTGATGATGACCTGTACATCGGAGAGATCCGGCAGGGCGTCCACCGGCGTGTTCTTCAGTGAATAGAGTCCGAGCCCGGTGACAAGCAAAGTCGCCAGCAGCACCAGGAAACGGTTACGAACAGACCAGTAGATGATGGCTGAAATCATGACTCGTCTCCGCCATGATTCATGGTGCTGTGATCCATTCCCCCGTGATTCATCTCCGGGTCTGTCTTTTCACCGGCTGGCGCTGACATCCTCTGAAAATCCGACGTTTTGCTGGATTCGGAATCGATCAGGAATTGGGCGGAGGTCACTACGGTATCGCCCGGCTTGGCACCCTCAAGAATTTCGGCATACGGGTCACCGATACGCCCCACGCTGACATTGACGGACTTAAAGGCGCCCTCATCGAGCGCCAGCACCAGACGGTCACTCTGCCCGGTGCGGATTATGGACTCCCTGGGCACAAGCATGCGCCGCTCTCTGCGTTCGCCCTGCACCTCCAGCGCGGCGAACATACCTGGCAAAAGGGCACCATCGGTATTGTCAAAGCGCATTCTGACCCGCGCCGTCCGGGTTTTCGGGTTGATCTCCGGATAGATATAGTCCACGCGCCCGGCCCATTGGCGCCCGGGCATGTAATCCAGTGTCATCACCACCTTGTTGCCCGAGTCAAGTGCGGCAAGCTGGCTCTCAAAGACTTCTCCGATCACCCACACCTCATCCAGTGACGCAATCGATAAAACCCGGTCGCCGGGCTTGATGAACATACCTTCCCGCACGTTCAGGTTATCGATAACGCCCGAGGCCCGGGCGTGGACGGTCATTGTTCGCTGCACTTCACCGGCGTCTTTCAGGTGACGGATCACGGACGCAGGCACATTCAGTGCCCTGAGACGTTCTTCAGCCGCGTTGATCAGGCGCTGGTTTCCCCGGTTCAGTGCCAGGATCAGCTCTTCCTGGGCGTTGACGAGCGTTGGCGAATAGAGGGTGTAAAGAGGCTTTCCTTTCTCAACCATTTCGCCCTCCGCTTTTACATAGAGGGCTTCGATCCACCCTTCTACACGCGGGTGCACATGGGTCATCTCATCCTCGTTGTACTGCACGTAACCCACCGTCCTGACGGTGC
The DNA here is from genome assembly GCF_002744715.1 of Marinobacter profundi. Taxonomy (GTDB): domain Bacteria; phylum Pseudomonadota; class Gammaproteobacteria; order Pseudomonadales; family Oleiphilaceae; genus Marinobacter; species Marinobacter profundi. The sequence goes on along the minus strand of NZ_KZ319369.1, from coordinate 243,566 downwards.
TTGGCAGCCGCCCCTGGATCACGGACGCCGTCCGCACACCGAGGTTGTTCACCACGGTGGGCGAGATCCGGACCGTGCCTGGTGCGTCTTCCCCGGAGCCGCCCTCCTTATAGACGGGCACCAGATCCATGCCCATGGGCGACTTGCCCGGCTTATCACGTTTGAAATTGGGGTCCATGGGCGCCACCCAATACAAAGGTTCGTTGCTTTCAGTGCTGGCTGGGTCAGGGGCGTGGTTCATTCCGGGTTCGGCAGCCAGCCAATAGGCAGCCGCGGCTCCGGCAACGCCACCCAGCAATACAAAGCCCAATGGGCGAATCAGATTGGCCATGGTCGTTAGTCCTGATCGTTCGGTAGTGAGGAAGAAGGTGTTTCAGAGGAGTGGGCAGTCAAATAACGAAAGCTCGCGAGATTTTTTGCGCGCTCGGCAACAATCTGTATCAGCTCAACCCGGGCGTTAAGCTCGTCAATGCGTGCGCGCACGGCTTCTGCGAAATCGCCATCGTCGTTGTCGTAGGCGGTCAGGGCGGCGCTGGCCTGCTGTTCCATCTGCGGTATCAGGGTCTGACGGTATAGCCTGATCCGGTCATCAAGCTGTTCAATCCGTGCCATTGCGGCGCGGGCCCTGGCCTGAAGCTCCCGCATCTGCAGGATCCGCTCGGACCTGGCAGCTTCCAGGCGGGCTGTTGAGGAGCGCAGCTTCCGGTCCTGTCGGTTTCCGGTAAAAATCGGGAGGTCAAAACCGATTCCGACAGAAAACAGATCGGCGCGATCCTGGCCATTCGGGGCCCTGTCCCGATATCCATACTGCGCAAAAACAGACCATTCCGGCTTGTAGGCCTGGCGCGCCAGGTCCACATCAATCGCCTGGGCATCAATCAACTGATCGGTGGCACGGATCGAGGGATGGCGGATTAACCCATTAACATCTGTTTCCGGCCACATTTTCGCATGTTCGGCCAATAGCTCTGGCGGAATCTCTCCGGGCACCGGCAACTGTGCTGCGTCCGCGCCAATCCATTCACCCAGCGATTCACGGCTGAACGCCAGTTGGGTGTTCAGCGCTGCCAGACGGTCCTCAAGCCGGGTCAGTTCCAGTGAAGCCCGAATGATGTCCTGTTGCCTGGAGCCCATGGTCGCAGAGGTGTAGCCCGCTTCGGCGACATCTGACAACTGCTCAAAGAGCCCCCGGTTGCTCTCTATCAACCGGATACTCTCCTGGGTTCGCCAGAGCTCGAGCCAGAGGTGAGTGACCCTTTCCGTTACCTGCTCTCGGCGATTTTCCCGGCGGAACGGCTGCACTTCAGCCATCCGGGTCTTTTGTTCACCGGCCAGCTGAAGACTGTCACCACGGGGAATGCGCTGGGAGAAACCGATTGTGGCCTGAGTCATTGCTTCCTGCCCGGTGTCGAAAGTATCCGTGGGCAGGTTTGCGGCGCCGATGGTTACCCGGGGATCAGGGAGCGCTCCCTCTGCATAGGATTCTTCGATCAACGCGTCCTGCATCCGGGCGCTCTGCCGAAGCCAAGGGTCGTTCTCGATAGCCGTGTTAACGACATTGGTCAGTTGAAGTTCTGAGTTCGCCCAACCGGGCAGACTGGTTAAAACCAGAACACAAAAAATGGCCGGTTTTATAACGAGAGGAGGGATGGACAACTTTAAATCTCCATTTAAGTTATTTCTGAACGGAGATCTTATGGCTCTAATCTGAAACCAAACTGAAACTTATAACAAAAATAGTATATTTTGATCTGGCTCAAATATTCTTCAAACCTGACAAATATCAAAAAATATTAACTCTTATTATTTTAAATTTCAGGATAAATCAGAAACTGGTGTTTTAATAAACTAACCAACCAATAGGAGATGAAATGACGAAAAGATTATTCGTATTTTATTAAACAGCTGCCATTTCAATATAATTCACTAAGGAAGAACAAAAAAATACCGCAGGGTAAACCCTGCGGCGAAGTTAACTCGCGGAGACATGGGCACAGGCTGTAACAAGTGATAACAACCGGCGCCCTGATCGCGAACAAGTAAATCACACCAACCTGAAACCGGACTGAATTACTGAGACAAATTCAGGATTAACAGTCCAAGCAAATAGTCGACCGCCTGTCATTGAAGGTTCTCGGCTATTTATTACACGTTAAACATATAGCAATTGCCGCCTCTCAACTTCCACCATCTCTCTTTCACTTGGCTCTCAACATTGACCATCCAACAAACATCCATTTGACAATCAATATCGTGACCAGTGGTAATAAAGCCCACTGGGCGAGAGGAAGCACTCCGGTGCCGGTCCATGAGAGAATCGGCATTAACTCGCTATAATTCCACCGGTCGCCCTCCCCTGTTGCCCAACACTCAAAAAGGATCGTTACAATCAGCCCGACAGCAAGGTAAACGGACAGGCTGGTCCGTCTCCAGCCGCCCACGGCCCAAAACCAGTCCCTTGATATCCATGCCGCAACTGCATATGCGCCGACGGCTACATTGGCATCTCCGATAGTGGCACGGGTACACAACCACACCACATCCCAATGACGGGTCTCAGTCATATCGGTGAAGAACGGAACCTGCACCATTTCCCAAAAAAAGTGGAGAAAAAAGCTGACGCCCCAGATCATCACGGCAAGCGCAACGGCGGCCCGACGCCGGTATCTGACCTTCAGAAAAACCATTGAATCTCCATCAGCCCAAGCGGCTCCAGTCTCCCGTACTCGCTGTCCTGGTCACCTCCGAACCATTGGGCTCCGGCAGTGAAGTAGATCTCCTGACCCAGCGGCAGTATCCACGTGGATCTCGGGTAAAGCACCCAACTGGCATCATCGGCATTACGGACGGCCACCACCCGGTACAGCCAGAACGGGTTGATATCCTGCCATACCAGTAGTCCGGCATAATGACGCCCGGCATACAGGGGCTGCGCGGACACAAGATTGGCCAGACCTGTCGTTCCCGGCGATACCGGCTGACCGTTATAGAAATATTCAACGGCCAGATTGAACCCGTTGCGAAACGCCCAGTTCAGATCCGCTACTCCCTGCCAGTAACTATCACCCGCATCTGGCTCGCTCCAGACGAGTTCGGTGCGCCAACCGGTGCCAGCCACGGAGCCACTGCCGCTGACACCCGCTTTGGTGACGTCGGCGAACTCGCCCATCATTACGCCGGCATCGACCCCGGCGAAAAAACGCTTGGCCCGTGCCGCCGTGCTGGCATTCTGGTCCGTGTGTTGCGGCGCATGCACGGCGCTGATCCGGCCGGTTGCCCCCCAGGCTCTGTCCCATAACAGCGCGTCCACGCCAATGCGTTCATCAGGCTCCAATTGCAGTGGGCTGACAGGATTGAGAATATCCATGGGGTTCCAGATCAGCGCCGTGGACCAATTCACTTGCTGACGGCCAAACCTGAAGTCACCGACCGGCGAGCGCCACTGGATCGTGCCACGGTAAAGTTGATGGCGCGCCAACACATCTCCCGATTCGTGCACGTCCCCCTGAAGATCCCAGTAGCGCGGATCGGAAGCGTCCCTGAGCAGGGCGAACTCCGGGCTGTCCAGGAAACTGCCGGTCACCAGCTCCAGGTCGTAGGCCGCATCCACAACCCAGTCCCGATAGCGATAACGGGGCTCAATACGCAGGCGGGTAAGATTCGAGAAGTAGCGACTGTCGTCAATCAACGAGCGCGAGCCAACGCTCAGATTCTTGAGCGATCCCGAATGGCTGAAGTCCGCCCCAGCGTCTGACGCCAGCATTAGCCAGGCCATCGCGACCAGCGTCAGTGGAGATCGCCTAGCCATGGCGGATGGCCTCCACCGGATCCAGTCGCGAGGCACGCCAGGCCGGATACAGCGCCACCAACACAGAGCACAGGAACAACAGCAGGCTGGGAAGCCAGACGTGATCGAAAATCAGCACCGGATAGATACGATCGGTGATGCCGGGGATGGCTTCCAGGGCACCACTGATCGAGGACAGATCGATGCCGGTAGTGCCAAGCCAGACGACGAGCAGTCCGCCAACCACCGATCCTGCCAGCATTCCCAGTAGTGCCAGGAAGAAAGCCTCAAACAGAATCGTCAGTTGCAGTTGCGACCCTCTGGTGCCCAACGCCAGCATCACGCCCAGTTCCGGGGTACGTTCCATCACTGACATCACCATGGTGTTCATGACACCTATGGCGACCACCACAAAAACCACCGACAGGATGAGATAGAAATCCACCTGGCTCATCTCCACCATCTGCACCACCACCGGGAGCAAGGTCTCCCAGTCCTGGGCCACCAGTCCGTCGTTGGTCAGAAGCGGCGACTGGTTCAGGGTTCGCGCCAGGCCGGCACTCTCTGCGCGGTCTGACAGCCTAAGCACGATTCGCGAGACTTCGTCTTCCAGCAGTCCACCCAGGCGGCGGGCTACGTTGATATCGGTGAAGACATACTCGGTGTCGAACAGGTCACTGCCGGTGCGGTAGATACCGCGAATGGCCTGGGCACTGGAGGCAAGATCTCCCCCAGCCTGCTGGACCGTAATGACCAGCTTGTCCCCCAATCGGGCACCCAACTCCTCGGCCAGTTTCTGGCCAATCACGATTCCCGTCTCCCCGGATTGAACGTAGGTGCCCTGCTCCATGTACCCGGAAAGTTCCGTAACCGCCCTCTCCTGTTCCGGAGCAATACCCACCAGTTCCACCGGCAGGCTTTTACCGGGGTTGGCCACCATGGCACGCAGCACCACCCGGGATGCGGCAGCCTCAACCTCAGGGCGCGCCTGCAACTGCCGCTGCAGTGCCTGACTGTCGGCAATGCGTAAAGCCGGCGACAGATCGACGTCGTGCCCCCCTTCCAGCACCTGCACATGCCCGCTAAGCTGCTGTGTCGAGTTGTGAATCATCTGTTCGAAGAAACCATCGGCAAAGGCATACAGGAACAGATAGGCAGCCAGCCCGAACGCAGTCGCCGAGGCGGTGATTACAGACCGTCGTGGATTTCTGAAAACCGAACGCAGTGCCATTTGCGCAAAAATCAGCAGCCGATGATCAGACGTCACCTGCCAATGGATCCGGCGGATACGGTTGATCATAGTTCGCCGTGCGCCCATCGCCTCCAGCGGGCTGTTTCGGCTGGCTTTCCAGGCCGGGATGGCCGCTGCCAGCAGAGCGACAGACACCACCACAACGCCAATGACCACCAGGCGCTGGAGCTCGATGGTGGGATAGACGATACCGCTCAGCCCCGGCATGGTATCCATGGCCTTGATATAGGCACTGAAGTCCAGCCCATGGGTACCGAAATAGCCCGTCAGTGACAGACCCAACGCCAGCCCCAACAGGTAGCCCAGACCAGCCAGAATCGCTGTTTCCAGAAGCACCAGCCAGACAATACGGCTGCTGGGGGTACCCAGCGCCATCATCACACCGAATTCCCGGCCACGTTCCAGCACCGACATCAGAATGGTGTTAACGATACCGGCCGCCACCACCACAAACACCACGAAGATCACGATGTAGGCGACAGCATCATGAAAGGCGACCATTTGTACCGGCGATGGCATCAGCGCTGGCCACCCCAGGATCTCTACGTTCCGGGCCTGCATCTGATTCCGCAGGCCTGCAACCACCGCTTCGAGCCGGTCGGAATCTTCTACGCGGGCCGCTATCTCGGTAAACCGTCCCTGGAAGGCATAGAGTGCCTGGGCAGACGCCAGGGGCATCTGGGCCACGAAGCCATCAATTCGCTTGATGCCGGTTTCAAAAACACCCACCACCTCGAATCGGTCCGCACCAATGGAGCCGTCCGCCGCCTGGACCACCAGCACCAGCTCTTCGCCCGGGGACACCTCCAGGGCATCGGCGGCATCCACGCCCATAATGATCTCATTGCCCCCCTCCAGATAGCGGCCCATAACAATCGACCGATCCAGCCGGGTGACCGTTGGCTCGATTGCACTGTCGACCCCCATTACCTGCAAGGCCCTGGACTGGTTGCCATGGCTGGCCAGCGCGTTGCCTGTCACCCTGGCCGTGGTCGCCGCGACACCGGTTACGGCGGACACCTCCTGGGCAAGGTTCCAGCGCTCGGCCAGGGCAATGTTCATTTCCCGGTCGTCGTGAAACCCGCGCTGATGCACTTTCAGGTCGCCGGTCACATAGCCGGTCATGTTGTTGATCATCTGTGCATTGATGCCGTCGATAAACGCCCACAGAAACACCAGCCCACCGACACCGACCGCCACCGACAACAGGGTGATCCCGGTACGCCGACGATTGACCCGGAGATTGCCAAACGCCAGTCGCAGCCAGGCGATCACGGCCGGCGCTCCTCGCGCTCAATGACGCCATCCCGGAGATGGATCACCCGGCGCGCCCGCTCCATCACCATTGGATCATGGGTGGAGAACACAAACGTAATCCCGTGCTCGGCGTTCAGCCCCCGCATCAGGTCCAACAGGGCTGCACCGGTCGTGGAGTCGAGATTGGCGGTGGGCTCATCGGCCAGGACAATGGCGGGTTTGCTGACGATGGCCCTGGCCACCGCCACACGTTGCTGCTGGCCGCCAGAGAGTTCGTGGGGCAGACGTTGCTCCATTCCTCGCAGCCCAACCTCCGCGAGAATGCGCTGTGCCTCGGCTCGTCGTTCGCGAAACGGAACACCGCGAAGCATGAGCACATACTCCACATTCTCCTGGGCCGACAGTACGCCGATGAGGTTGTACTCCTGGAATACAAAGCCAATCTTCCACAACCGCAGAATGGTGCGCTTCTTGCGGCTGAGCCCGGTAATTTCCTCGCCCGCCACCTGAATATGCCCGCTATCCGGCTCGTCCAGGGCGCCGATCTGGTTCAGCAGGGTGGTCTTGCCCGACCCCGAAGGTCCCACCAGTGTGGTGAACTCACCGGGCTCAATGGCCACCGATACGTCATTCAGGGCTTTGACGGCAATGGAGTCCTGCCGGTAGATCCGCGAGACATTCTGCACATTGACGATGCTCATAGCGGGGACTCATTCCGGGTTGCGCAGACGGCGCAGTGAAAAAAGGGACTTGTCCAAAGGAAGATCGAATTGGATGGTTTCAATTCTGATGACGGTGCGGGATTCGGGGTTGTCCGCATCAACCATGGTCCACAGCGTCGGTATCCGGCGCCCGTCCATGGTCTTGACCTGTTCATAGGTCAACCGTTTGACGAGCTGATCCCGCTCCCCGAAGTAGGCCACCGACACGGGGATAGCGTCCGCGCGAACCTCAAATTCAAGCCGGCTCCAGACCACCGGCGCGTCGGGCCTTGGCGTTGAAACAATCCGATACACAGGCACCTCGCCAGAAGCATCTACCCCGGCAACCTCATGGGTGTAGTCGTCGACAAACGAACTTTCCTTGACCAGATCGTCGTTGCTGAAGTTGGACCCCATCCAGGGCTGCAGCATCATCGACGGCGGGATCTTGATGGTTCGGTCGACCTTTGGCAGGTAATTCCACATGGCATCACCGATTCTCAGCGAGCCCACGCCCGCCTCCTTTTTCGGCGAGTGAATGCGGATTAACGTGTGATCGGGCCGGTCCATCCAGGCTTCCAGCTGCAGCTCCCGGGTCCAGTATTCACTTTCGATACGCATGACGTAAGAGCCGTGGTTACTGTCGGACCAGAGGGTTTGCTCCATGGCTTCTATCAAAGAAACAGCCGAGGGATCTGCCGCGAAAAGGCGCCCCGATATGGCAAACAAAAAGACAACGTTTATCCAGAATTTCATTTGCCAGGCCCTCTCTTGATTATCTTCGCACCTTACGCTCTAAATCCCGTAACCTGGGGAAAAACCTTGGTGTCTTGGCGGCATAATGCTGCCAGGCCTCTCCGAACGTCTTTTCGGCTTCCCGCTCCTCAGTTATCGACAGTCGTGAATACATCCAGAGCAACACCGGGAACATTATCAGGGTCAACAGCGTTGGCCACTGCAGGAGAAATCCGAACATAATCAACACAAAGCCCACGTACTGCGGATGGCGGACATAGGCGTAGAGTCCGGTTGTTGCAAGCTCCCCGTCTTTCTGAGCCGCGTACAGAGTCCGCCAGCCTGCTGCAATCAGATAGAAGCCTCCCCCTATAAAAACCGTGCTCAACAGATGAAAGGGCCCAAAATGCGGGGAGCCTTGCCAACCAAACAACATTTCAAGCAAATGGCCGCTGTCATGAGTCAGCCAGTTCACCTCAGGATAATGTGACTGCAGCCACCCCGAGAGAAAGTAGATGGTCAGCGGGAACCCGTACATCTCCGTAAACAGAGCAACAAGAAACGCACTGAACGCACCGAATGAACGCCAGTCCCGGCGTGTCTGCGGTTTAAAAAAACTGAAGGCGAAAAAGATGAAAACGGCTGAATTCAGAACCACCAGTCCCCATAAACCATAACTGGGTATCTCACTGTTCATCGTGCGGATCCCCTCGTTTGCCTTCGGGGTTGTGATGACCGTGCCCGCCATGCATGAACAGATGCATTAACGGGCATGCGAGCAATATCAGCCAGGGCAAGGCGCCGAGAAGATGAACCTTGTGTTCCCCCCACAGTAAAAACAGTGCAATAACCGCAAATACGGCCAATGTGATTTTAAAGCGCCGATCCATGACAGTTCCTTTTGTGAGCAATTCAACTCTGCGATCGTCACTGCTTGTCAATCGAGATCTGATGGCCGATGCCGCCCAACCGGATCTCATCAACAATCTCCAGAAGCACCGGGTCAAGTACCCAAAGCTTAGCCTCCCCCCGACTGGTTACCAGTATGCGGCCATCGACAGGGGAAACCGCCAGGTGGTAGGGAGCCGGGGCGAGCGGGATACTTTTTCGGATGCCGGGAGTGAGGTCTATGCGAACAAGCCTTTCATCACCCTGACTGGTGGCAAAAAGCGTCTTTCCATCGGCGCTCAGGCCCAGACCATGAGGCGCTTCGCCAATTTGGTAGCGAGCCGTCACGACACCGTCAGAAAGCCGCAGCTTAAGGGCTTCACCGGAGGCGGCATCATTGATGTACAGATGATCACCGTCCGGGGCGAGAGCCATGTGCTCCGGGCCTCCACCTACGAGCACATTGCGCTTGACGAACCAGTTCCCGGTATCCACTTCACTGATCGTGCCGTTACCGGTATTGCTGACGAATAACGTCTGGCCGTCGCCCGTCGTCGCTATATAGTTGGGAGAAGGGCCAGTCGCGATAACGTCAACGACTTTTCCGGAATCCAGATCAACAACGCTGATACCCCCACCCATCGGATGTGTGGAAACGGCATAGCGACCATCCGGTGTGACCAGAACATGATGCACTGGCCCCGGTACCTCATATACCCGTTCCATGGCGTTCGTGCTGGTGTCCACGACATAAACCCGACCAGTACCGGATAATTCCGGAGCTGCGGCGCCGCCGCCACCGTGATGGGCGGCGTGATCATCTTCCGTGACACCCTCCGGTCGCATGGGAGGTTCCTGATTGTCATGGGCAGTCAGGCTTCCCACAACGAGGTAGCGGCCATCCGGAGTCAGCGCTGATCCATGGGTATTGACCGTACCGGAGATCGTCGATGTTAATCGGTGGGTTTCCAGGTTCATGACCCCCACAGAATCCGCCGTCCCCATGGGAATGAAGGCGCGACCACCGTCCGCAGACACCGCCGTTGACAGACTCATCGAGAACATGGCGACGAGGCTCCAAAACCACGATTTTCGCGACGGGTATTTCATAAGGTCACCTTCGGAACAGAACGGCAGAATGATTCTTTTTCGGCAGAAAAGCGGCCGTTGCACGCTTGCGAAAAAGAAATGCTTCAATCCCAGTTGAACACGCCAAACTGAACTAGAACTGAAAACCCTTCCTGAAGATGCATCTATTTGACGCGAGTCAATTTCCGGGCGCTGGCGCCGGCTTCCCGGCACAGCTCAGATCCGCACAATGGAGTGATAACCGGCCACCTCTACCGAATATCGGCTATTCATGCGTAGATGATCCCGCATGGCTTCCAGCGCCTCCGGATCCCCATGAATCAGGTTAATCGGCGTTTCGGGGGCCAAAGCACTCTGGGCAAGCCATTGTTCAATCTCTGTGAAATCCCCGTGTCCGGAAAGCCCGCTCAACACCTCTACCCGGGCCTTGACGGGAAACCAGTCACCGTGGATCTTCACCCTTTCCGCTCCACTAACCATCTTGGCCCCTCGTGTTCCCCCGGCCTGATAGCCGGCGAAGATAACGGTTGTGCGGTGCTGGCCCAGGAGACGCTTGAAGTGATGAAGTATGCGTCCGCCTGTTGCCATGCCACTGCCGGCAATGATTACGTGGGGGTATGCCTGGTCAGCCAGCGCCTTGGAGTCCTGAACACTGCGACTGTATTGAACGGTGCCACACATTTCATGGCACTCTGAACGGCTCAACCGGTGCTGATCCTCATAGCGGCAGTAGATTTCGGAAACATCAATTGCCATGGGACTATCCAGATATACTGGCAACTTCGGAATTCTCCCCGACCGCATCAGGGCAGTTAACATGTGCTGCAACACCTGCGCCCTGCCCACGGCAAAGGCCGGAATCAATATATTGCCCCCTTTGTCGACGGTTTCATTGACGATATCTGCCAACTGCGAAAACGGGTCCGCGTTGTCATGCCGACGATTGCCATACGTTGACTCCAGCATCAGCATGTCCAGAGCTGGCAGAGGAGCCGGCGCCCTCATGAAAATATCATTGAGCCGCCCGACATCACCGGAAAACCCGATGCATTTTCCTTCCGCCTCAATAATGATGCAGGCGGCCCCGAGGATATGCCCTACCGGATGCAGGTGGAAGCGTATATCACCGAGCAAGACCTCCTCATAAAAGCCTACCGGCTCAAACAGCTCCATACAGGCTTCGGCATCATTCTGATCATACAGTGGCGCCGGAACCTCATGTTTACTCAGTCCATGGCGGCCGAGGTAATGCGCCTCCTCTTCCTGGAGATGGCCGCTATCGGCCAGCAGTATTTCACTCAAATCACGGGTTGCATGATGGGTATAAACCGCCCCGCGAAACCCCTGCTTGTACAACACGGGTATATAGCCCGAGTGATCCAGGTGGGCGTGGGTCAGAAGCACTGCGTCCAGTGATTCTATATCCAGCGGCAATGGCTGCCGGTTGCGCTTTCTCAGCCACTTGTAACCCTGGAACAGGCCACAATCAACCAAAACCCGCGTCTCACCCGCTTCAACCAGGAACTTGGATCCGGTAACCGTCTCGGCGCCACCCAGGAACGTAATATTCATCGGCTCTTACTCCCGTCTTGATTGAGAAAATGCCTGATCGGTGGCGCCAGCAACTCACTGATATCAATCCCGTTGGTACTGTGTGGAATGGTGTTGGTGGTCACCAGAGACTGTAAGCCCGCAGCCAAAAGATACTGATCCGAAGCCTCGGCAAAGATGCCGTGCACCGCAGCACAGAGAATAGCCTCCATGCCCTGCAACCTTAGCGCTTTGACACATTCACCAACCGTGCGGCCACTGGAGATGACGTCATCTATGATGATGGCGGTGCGGCCCCGGTACCGGGATAAATCCGGCAGTGCGACTTCGACACGCCGGTCACCCAGGCGCTGCTTGGCACCGATGACATAAGGGTGACTGCTGGCCTCTGCAATACTGGCAACCCATTGCTCACTCTCGGCATCCGGGCCCACCAGCAGTAGATCGTTCTGCCCCCTGAGCCAGCTCGCCAGTGCAGGTGCCCCCTGAACAACCTGGGTAGGTACGCTATAAATTTCACCGAGGGAGTGATATCGATGCAAATGCGGGTCAACCGTTATCAGCCAGTCGATATGGCGCGACAAAGATTGTGCAAACACACCGGAGGTGACCGCCTCCCCGGCCCGGAAACGACGGTCCTGACGCATATAGCACAGATAGGGTGCGACCAGCCCCACCGAGCGTGCACCGAGCTCCCGAAGGGTCTCGAAAAGGAACAGATGGGCAAGGTACCTGGTGTCCGGATAGGACAAGTCAGCCAACACAATACATCGCGCACCACTGACCGGAGTATCGATACGCAGGTAGGACTCACCATCGGGGAACCTGCGAAATTCCAGACGCCCCTGCTCCAAGCCAAGCTGATCACACAGCTTTTCCCGTAAGGGATGGTTTTCCAGGCAAAACAGAACCACTCGCTCGCTACTCTTGCCCACAATCACCTCTCCGTCTGAAGGGAAAAAATTGGGGCCTCACCCGCTATATAGGCCAGGGCATAATCCCGTTCGCCGGTGCTTTCACTCAGCAACTCGTAGAGTGGATCCCCAACTGCTACGGTATCGCCCACGTGGGCAAATAACCGCAACCCGGCCGCAGGGCTCGCCGGTGCACCGGCGAGCTTGGCCAGGCGAGCCAGCCGGCGATTATCAACAGACAGAATGGTCCCCGGTTCGGTGGCTAATACCCGGTGCCGGACCCTGGCATTCCCCAATTGTTTCAGCCCGCCCTGCTCTTGCGTAATGCGCCGGAACTGTTCCCAGGCCCGGCCACTTTCAAGAATGTGCCGGGCCTTCTGCTGGCTGGCCTCCAGTCCGCCGTTATCCGCCATGTCGAACACATGAGCCGCCAGCAGCAACGCTCGCTCTTTAAGGTCATCCGGAGCTTCCTGCCTTCCCTGAAGCACCGCCATCACATCCCGAGCCTCCTCCACCGGCCCTATGCCCGAGCCGACCGGGCGGCTGCCATCCGTCAGAACACAGCGGACGACCAACCCGCAGGCAGCGCCCACTTCAGAAAACAGAAAGGACAGTCGGTCAGCCTCCTCACGGCTTCGGACTTTTGCGGTCGCACCCACCGGAATATCTATCACCACATGGGTTGAGCCGGCAGCAATCTTCTTCGATAGAACCGAGGCCACTAGCTGCCCTTCACCGTCCAGATCCAGTGCCCGCTCAATTCGGATCAGCAGGTCATCCGCCGGGCTGAGATTGATGGCCCCTCCCCAAGCCAGGCAAGCACCGGTGTTCCTGACGACACGCTGAATGTCTGCCAACGCCAGATTGACGGTTGTCAGAGCTTCCATCGTATCCGCCGTGCCGGCAGACGAGGTAATGGCCCGGGAAGACGTCTTGGGCATGACCAGCCCTGCCGCACTGACGATGGACACCACAAGCGGTGTGGTCCTGTTGCCGGGGAGGCCACCCGCACAGTGCTTATCGAACACCCGGGTGGTGCCCTCCCACGTCAGGTGTTCTCCGCAGTCGACCATGGCCTGGGTCAGCCCGGCAATTTCATTCAAAGCCAGCCGGCCACCGGCGCAAACGCTTAAAAAGCAGGCAATTTCAAGATCACTGTATCTATACTCGGAAATGTCGGCGACGATTCTGGTTAACTCATCCTGGCTCAGTGCGTGGCCGAACACTTTCTTTCGCATCAGACTCAATGATTCAGTAACCGGCGCGTGGTGGACTGATACCGGCTCCCCAGGCGATACGCCCAACCGCTCCATGGCAATGTTGGAAAGCCCTGCATGGCCCTCCGGAACCGCCCCGCCGTAGACCACATTGAGCGTCGCGATAATAGATTTGTTCTTTGCCGTAACGCCCACCCTGGTGCGTGCGGCCAGTCCCTCTGATCGGCACACCTCACAATCATCCCGCATGAAGATGACGGGCTCCTGATGCGTATCAATGCCGATCAGAAAGGCCTTTAGTTGGTTGGCTGAACCCATAATCCCTCGCTGCGCAAAACGGACGACGGTTTGCCAGATCAACAACTCTCAGAGATCGTCCATGCGGCCAATCTGGCGGGCCAGGCGCATGGATTCATTTTCTTCCATAGTCAGGAGCGACTCGAGCAGTTCCCGCGCTTCAGGAATCTCGGCTTTTCCGACCATGGTTTTATAGAGATCAATAATCTGGTCATGGAAATCGAAGACCTCGCGGCAGATGCCCGCAAAATCAAGCTTCGCGTATGGCTCGTCGCAGGTTCGGTGGGTTTTGATCGGGTTATGGGACAGATAATCGTAAACCCGGGTTTCCAGGGCCTTAAGGTCTCCCTGCTGTTCAAACTCAGTCACAATGCGTTCCATTTCGGACTCATGGGTTGCCAGGTAGTCCAACAGCGCCTTTGCCCGTTCCTCTTCATTCTTTGTCGCGCAATGGGACATGCAACGTGCCAGGTTGGCATGCAGATCCCGTGTCCACTCAATCAGCTCCCGAAACGTTCTGATATCCATTACCGGTTACCTCTTACACCTGGTTGACGATAAAAGGGCTAACACTCATCGCAGTCATGCCCTCGTGCAAAAAGACTTCCTCAGCCGGCCGGCGTTCCCCATTGCCATTGTGTTACTTCCGGCATATCAACACCGTGCTCGGTGATGTAATGCTGGTGCTCAATAAGCCGGTCCCGCAGCCACTGTTTGAGATAGGCTGCCCGAGCCCCCAATTGCGGAACCCGGTCGATAACGTCTGCCGCCAGATGGAAACGGTCCATGTCGTTGCGCACCACCATGTCGAAGGGCGTGGTGGTGGTGCCTTCCTCCTTATAGCCGCGCACATGGAGATTCTTATGGTTGGTGCGCCGGTAGGTCAGGCGATGGATCAGCCAGGGATACCCGTGGTAGGCAAAGATAATCGGTTTGTCGGTGGTGAACAGGGTATCGAAGTCTTTGTGAGACAGACCATGCGGGTGTTCCGCCTGATCCTGCAGGGTCATGAGATCCACTACATTGATCACCCGCACCCTGAGCCTGGGCAGGTGATGGCGCAGGATATCCACCGCCGCCAGGATCTCCAGTGTCGGCACGTCGCCGGCACACGCCATGACCACATCCGGCTCGCTGCCCTCATCGTTGCTGGCCCACTCCCAGATGCCGATACCCGCGGTACAGTGCTTGATGGCCGCGTCCATGCCGAGCCACTGTGGCTCGGGCTGCTTGCCGGCCACGATGACATTCACGAAGTTGCGCGAGCGCAGGCAGTTGTCGGTTACGCACAGCAGCGTGTTGGCATCAGGCGGCAGGTAGACGCGAATAACGTCGGCTTTCTTGTTCACCACATGGTCTATAAAACCGGGGTCCTGGTGCGAAAAACCGTTGTGGTCCTGGCGCCAGACGTGGGAAGTCAGCAGATAATTGAGTGAGGCAATGGGGCGACGCCAGGGGACCTCTTTACCGGCAACCTTAAGCCACTTGGCATGCTGGTTGAACATGGAGTCGATGATGTGAATAAAAGCCTCATAGCAGGAAAATAGCCCGTGCCTGCCGGTCAGCAGATACCCCTCCAGCCAGCCCTGGCAGGTGTGTTCGGAGAGGATCTCCATGACCCGGCCGTCCGGCGCCAGGTGATCGTCTCCCGGGAGGGTTTCGGCCATCCAGGCGCGGTCCGTCTCCTCGAACAGCGCGCCAAGGCGGTTGGAGTTGGTCTCATCCGGACCCATCACACGGAAGCTGCGCGTCTCGTTATTCAGTTGCATCACGTCGCGCAGGTAGGTACCCATAACCCGGGTCGATTCCGCCTGCTCCGCGCCGGGGCTGGTGACTGCAACAGCAAATTCGCGAAAGTCGGGCAGTTGCAGATCCCTGAGCAGCAGCCCGCCGTTGGCGTGCGGGTTGGCGCCCATGCGCCGTTCACCTTTCGGTGCCAGAGCTGCCAGCTCCGGTTTCAGGGCCCCGTTCGGCTCGAACAGTTCTCCAGGGCGGTAACTTTTCATCCAGTCTTCAAGCAGCTTCAGGTGCTCAGGCTTGCTCGCCATCGCTGAGAAAGGTACCTGGTGCGAGCGCCAGGTACCTTCACTCTTCAGGCCATCCACTTCTTTCGGGCCGGTCCAGCCCTTTGGGGTTCGGAGGACAATCATTGGCCATCGCGGGCGCCCGGCGGCGCCCCTGGTGCGGGCTTCGTGCTGGATTTCCCTGATCTCGGCCATGACCGTATCCAGGGTCGCCGCCATACGCTGGTGCACCCGCGCGGGCTCATCGCCTTCAACGAAATAGGGCCGGTAGCCGTAGCCGATGAACAGGCTCTCCAGCTCATCACGGGGAATGCGCGCCAGCACGGTGGGGTTGGCGATCTTGTAGCCGTTCAGGTGCAGTATCGGCAGTACCGCGCCGTCCTGGGCAGGATTGAGAAACTTGTTGGAGTGCCAGGCGGTAGCGAGTGGGCCCGTTTCGGCTTCGCCGTCACCGACCACACACGCCGCAATGAGCTCCGGATTGTCGAATACCGCGCCGAAGGCATGGGACAGGGAGTAACCGAGCTCGCCCCCTTCGTGGATGGAGCCCGGGGTTTCGGGCGCCACGTGGCTTGGTATGCCACCGGGAAACGAGAACTGCCTGAACAAACGCTGCATGCCCGCTGCGTTCTGCGGAATGTTCGGATAAAGCTCGCTGTAGCTGCCTTCCAGCCAGGTATTGGCAACCAGGCCCGGCCCTCCATGTCCGGGGCCAGTGATGTATATGATATTCAGATCCTGCGCTCGGATGATCCGGTTCAGGTGTACGTAGATGAAGTTAAGCCCCGGGGTGGTTCCCCAGTGTCCCAGCAGTCGCGCCTTGACGTGCTCCAGAGTCAGTGGCTCGGTGAGTAGCGGATTGTCGCGCAGGTAGATCTGCCCCACCGAGAGGTAGTTGGCGGCCCGCCAGTAGGCGTCCATTCTGTGGAGTTCATCCGGCGTCAACGGGCCAGGTTCGGCATTGCTTTTTTCCGCTTGCACCGACTTTTTCAAGATCAGATCCTCCACAAAAATCCAGCCTGCTTGTGCTTCAGATCAGGACCGCACCCGGATAGCGTAGGAACACGCCAGCAAAGCAAAGCACAGCCACCTGAATTCAAGCTGAATTATTTGAGCGAATCAGACCGCACGTTGATCTCAATCAAACCCGTAATCACCCAACAAAAAATAACAGTGCCGTCGCTTGACGTATGACCTGATCAAAGGTTTTATAATCACCTCAACGATCAAAGTTGCTGCTCTGCTTGCCGCTCTCCCCGCGTTCAAAAAGCATCTGAACCAGAGTATAGGTCAGGGCGGCGATAACCGTTCGACACACGGAAACCAACATGCCGTCTCGCCAACTCCTCGCAGCATTGTTAAGCGTTTTGCTGTTGATCGGCGGCCCGACCCAGGGGCTTGCCGCGGTAGCCAATGCCAACGCGACGAACACGAGCCTCAACGCTACCGGCTGCAACGGAATGGCCAAGGTTGGCAACGCCGGCATGAACCATTCCTCGAGCATGAATCCGTCCGGAGTGTCGGTACAGTGCGATACCCCCGAGCAACAGAATTGTCACCTGGCGACCCCTCATTGCGCCTCCGCGTCTGTTTACGGCATGGCCACCGGAACATCCGTGCCCCCTGTTCAATCCGCCGCCCGCGTTAATGCCACAGCGGTCCGAGCGGTGTACCACAGCCCCGTTTCCGACGTCCTGACCCCCCCTCCTGAAGCCTTCTCCTGATCCTGACGCAGCTTCATTGTCGGGCGATATCGCCCGGGAAACCCGAATCACATTGTTAACAGGCAAAGCCGTCATAAATGGGCATGCCTGTCAGGAGATCACCATGAAGACCCAAAAACTTGCCCTTTATACTGGCGTCGCTGCCATTGTTCTTGCCGCCGGCGCCACCACGCTGGCAATCCAGGCCAACGAATCCTCCGAACCATCAACCCCTCTGGCCTCTGCTGGCGAAACTGGCCCCGCGATCACCATCTATAAGAGCCCAAGCTGCGGCTGCTGTCAGGGCTGGGTTGAGCACCTTGAGACCAACGGCTTTGAGACCCGCGTTATCGATACCGACAACGTCGGTGCTATCAAGCAGACCCATGGCGTACCGGGAGAGCTGGCTTCCTGCCACACCGCGTTGATTGATGATGTGGTAATCGAGGGTCATGTGCCGGCTGGCGATATCCTCGCTTACCTGGAAAACCCCCAGTTCAATACCCTCGGGCTTTCAGTGCCGGGCATGGTCCAGGGCAGCCCCGGCATGGAAACCGGCCGGAAGGACGACTACCAGGTGATTGCCTTCCGAGCCAACGGGCAGCAGAGCGTGTTCAGCGAGCACAAAGATTACTGAGGCCGTTCCCGGCTGCCGGCCGGGAATACCACTGATTCGGGAGTTCCTGAATGCCAGATCTTGCAACCTGGGGCATCCTGGCCGCCTTCCTTGGCGGCCTGGTGTCTTTCTTCTCACCCTGCACTCTGCCACTGGTCCCGGGCTACCTGTCTGTCGTTACCGGCGGCGCAGTAACCGAGGCGTCGAATCGGCTGAAAGCCTTGTGGCTGAGTGTCTGCTTTGTGCTCGGCTTCAGCCTGGTGTTTGTTGCCCTGGGCGCCAGCGCCAGTCTTCTGGGGCAGTGGCTGATGGCCTACCGGCAGGAAGCCAATCTGGTGGCCGGGTTGCTGATTGTGCTCATGGGCCTGTTCATGCTGGGTTGGTGGAGCATGCCGGCCCTGCAACGGGACTGGCGCCTGGGGCATACGCTGGAAGGCGGGCGGCCCACGGCAGCATTCGTGCTGGGCGTGGCGTTCGCCATCGGCTGGACGCCCTGCATCGGCCCCATACTCGGCGCCATACTGGCCCTTAGCTCAACCCATGCCAACGCGGAAACGGGCATGCTGTACCTTGCAGTGTATTCGCTGGGACTGGCGCTGCCATTCCTTGGAACCGCGCTGTTCATCGAGCACTTTCGCGAGCGGATGCGAGGGTTCAGTCGCTGGAGCAGACCACTGAGGGCAGTGGCAGGTCTGGTGCTGGTGATCATGGGCGTAATGGTGATCACCGGGCAAATGACACGGTTTGCATCGTGGATGCTATCGACCTTTCCAGTGTTGGGCAGCCTTGGCTAAAACACGCGGAATTACAGAAGAAAGATACCAAACCGCTTTACCACGGCCGCCAGTGCCGCAAAGCAGGCGATGGTGATGACAGCACTGATCACGAGGGAAACCCAGAAGCCAAACCTCGGCAGAAGGAACGGGAAAGCCAGAAACATTGGCAGGGTCGGCAGCACGTACCAGAACGTATACCAGGCATGATTGCTGATTTTCTCTGCGGGCTGCTGCTCAGCGTAAAGCCAGATCATGGCCAGCACTGTCACCATGGGTAAGGCAGCAATCAGCGCGCCCAGTTTGTCGCTGCGTTTCGCGATTTCAGATACCAGCACCACCAATGCAGCAGTAATCGCATACTTGGTAATAAGCCATGCCATTCAATCGTCCTCTGGCTAGTGTCCCGTCTGGTTAAATCGCTGATCTAATGAGCCAGACGGGAGACCAGGGAACATCTATTCGTTTTAATTCCGGAAAAACCGCACGGGAATGGTATTCTCTCTTCACCAACGATTCCAACACCCTCTTGCGGCTTAACGCACGCGCAGAGGCAGGGCGCCCGAGGCCATCGGTCAGATCGCCTCGACAACCTCAGACAGCATGTCTCTGACTTTCCCGGCAACCTGCTTGAGCTCGTCATTATCAATGGCCGTCATGGACGCCACAGGATCAACGGCACTGACCTCCACGCCGTCCGAAACTTCCCTGAGAATCACGTTGCACGGCAGCATGGCACCGACGCGGGGCTCCACGCCAATAGCTTCCCAGGCCATACCGGGATTACAGGCCCCCAGAATCCGGTAGGCAGACATGTCCTTGTCGAGCTTTTTCTTCATGGTGGCTTTGACGTCGATCTCGGTCAGCACGCCGAAGCCGTGGTCCCCCAGGGCCTGCCGCGCTCTCTGGTCCACATCCTCAAAATCGACATTCTTGATGAGACGGTTGATCGTGTATGACATGGTTATCTCCTGTGAGAGAAAAGTTCAGTGGCCCGGTCCCAGACTGACCACTCGCAAACGCAGTGCGTTGACAATCACGCTGACCGAAGACAGCGACATGGCCGCCGCCGCGAAAATCGGGGACAGCAGGATGCCCGCAAACGGATACAACACCCCGGCGGCGATCGGGACGCCGGCAGAGTTGTAGATAAAGGCAAAAAACAGGTTCTGCCGGATGTTGCGCATGGTCGCCAGAGACAGCCGGCGGGCTTCCACAATGCCCATCAGGTCTCCCCGGAGCAGTGTAATACCGGCGCTTTCGATCGCGACATCCGTACCTGTGCCCATGGCCACACCCACATCCGCCGTTGCCAATGCGGGTGCGTCGTTTACGCCATCGCCGGCCATGACCACAATACGGCCCTCATCTTTCAGGCGCTGAACGATCTTGCCCTTGTCCTCCGGCAGGACTTCCGCCTCCACTTCGTCAATGTGCAGTTTGCGGGCAACGGCCTCAGCCGATGTTCGGTTATCGCCGGTCAGCATGACGACACGGATGCCATCCTTCTGTAGTGCCGTTATGGCCGCTTCGGTGGTTTCTTTCACCGGATCGGCAATGGCAAGCAACCCGCAAACCTTTCCGTCAACGGCTGCGAAAATCACCGTGGCCCCATCCCTGCGGAGCTGGTCGGCTTCAGACTCAAAATCCGAGGTATCGACGCCTTCGGATTCCATCAACAGCCGGTTGCCAATCAGTACCTGCTGCCCATCGATCTTTCCGGTCACGCCTTTGCCATTCGGGGAGTCGAAACCCTCAGCCTCTGGCAGCGTCAGGTCCATGGCCCCGGCTTTGTCGAGAATGGCATGGGCCAGCGGGTGCTCACTGCCCTTTTCCAGGCCGCCGGCAAACCGCATGAGTTCTTCCTCGCTGAATCCCTCGGCAGGAACCAGCTTTGTGACCTGAGGTTTGCCTTCTGTCAGTGTGCCGGTTTTGTCCACCACAACCGTATCCACCTTTTCCATGCGCTCCAGAGCTTCCGCGTCCCGTATCAGCACACCACTCTGGGCACCCCGGCCGACGCCGACCATGATCGACATGGGCGTGGCCAGCCCCAGGGCACAGGGGCAGGCGATGATCAACACGCTCACAGCGGCAATCAGCCCGAAGGCCATGGGCGGCGTGGGCCCGAAGACGGACCAGACGATAAAGGCGATAATGGCGATCAGGATCACGGCCGGCACAAAATAGCCCGCGACCTTGTCGGCCAGGCCCTGAATGGGCGCGCGGCTGCGCTGGGCGCTCGCCACCATCTGCACAATCTGTGACAGCATGGTGTCCCGGCCAACCTTGTCGGCCCGCATGATAAAGCTGCCCTGCTGGTTGATGCTGCCGCCAATCACCTGATCTCCCGATTTCTTGCTGACCGCCAAAGGCTCACCAGTGACCATGGATTCGTCCACATTGGAGCTGCCCTCAAGCACCTCTCCGTCCAGTGGCACCTTGTCTCCGGGCCGAACCCGAAGGCGGTCGCCAACCTTGACCTGATCAAGCGACACATCGGACTCACCGCCCGCATCGTCCAGTTTCCTGGCGGTTGCCGGCGCCAGATCCAGCAAGGCCTTGATGGCACCCGAGGTTTTTTCCCGGGCCCGGAGTTCCAGCACCTGCCCCAGTAAGACCAGCACCACAATGACCGCCGCGGCCTCGAAATAGACGGCAACCGAGCCATCCTCCTGCCGAAAGGCTGCCGGGAAAACCTGAGGGGCAAGGGTCGCCACCAGGCTATATATCAACGCCACGCCGGTACCGATGGCAATCAACGTGAACATGTTCAGGTTGCGACTGACCACGGACTTCCAGCCCCGGACAAAGAACGGCCAGCCACACCACATAACAACCGGTGTTGCCAGCACCAACTGGATCCAGTTGGATATCTGAGGGGCGACAATGTGATCAAGCCCGGTCAGGTGCCCGCCCATTTCAAGCACCAGCACCGGCAGAGTCAGAACCAGTCCAATCCAGAACCGGCGGGTCATGTCCGTAAGCTCTGTGGATGGCCCATCATCCAGGCTCACCTGCTCGGGCTCCAGAGCCATACCACAGATGGGGCAGTCTCCCGGTCCCTGCTGGCGAATTTCGGGATGCATCGGGCAGGTGTAGATGGTGCCCGGCGGCACGGCCTCTTCCTGTTGCGGTTGCCCGCCGAGGTATTGTTCGGGGTCCTCGTCGAATTTCGACTGGCAGCGTGACGAGCAAAAATACCAGGTTTTTCCACCGTGCTGACTTCGATGCTCGGCCGTGTGGGGGTCTACGGACATTCCGCAAACCGGGTCCTTGGCGAGGTGCTCTCCACTTTCCCCTTCACCGTGGTGGGCATGGTGAGCGTGCTGGTGCTCAGGCATCCGGCCCCCCTTGTTTATCCGCGGGCCATTCAGAAAACGCAAGAAAATAAAGCAGGAAAAGATTAACCACTGGAATCAGTATCAGAATGCCCATCCAGCCCGGATATCCCGTGCGCTGGCAAATACGCCAGGCCGGTATGACGACCACAATGCCGATCACCAGCATCCACAACCAGTGTCCGGCCCACATCGTGTTATAAAACATGGTATTACCAAACGCTCCATTTCCCATCATGGTACTGCTCTCCAGGTCGATAACCTATTAATGGTGATGATGCACCTGAGTTCCCTCATGCCCGGATTCCCGGGTGCGCGCAGTTCTGGTCAGGAACAGCTGCTCGACAATGGCAATCACGGCCATCGTTGCCACGGCCACACCGATAACAAAAGGATCGGTGTTCAGTTTCACCCAGACAAAACCACCAAGTGCCAGCATATCCAGAATGATCGCCGTCGCCGGCACCCAGACGCTTGCCTTCACATCTGCCCGCAGATACCGAAGCACGCCCCAGTGAATGGCAATATCCATGACCAGGTAGAAGACGATCCCCAAAGCCGCAATGCGGGAAAGATCAAAAAAGGCCGTGAGGGTCAGCCCCAGGACCACAGTGTAGACCAGCGTGTGCTTCTGGATGGTTCCCGGCATGCCGAAATGACTGTGGGGCACCAGCTTCATCTCCGTCAGCATGGCCAACATGCGCGAGACAGCGAAGATACTGGCCAGAATGCCACCGGCGGTGGCCATCATGGCGATGGCAACCGTGAACCAGACACCATAATCCCCCAGTGCCGGGCGTGCGGCTGCAGCAAGGGAGTAGTCCCGGGTCTCAATGATTTCAGCCAGTGAAAGATTGCTGGCAACGGCAAAGCCAACCAGGGTGTAGATCACCACACAGGCTGCAATGGAAATAACGATAGCGCGCCCCACGTTCCGGTGCGGATCCTTCACCTCGGAGCCACTGTTGGTGATGGTGGTGAAACCCTTGAAGGCCAGTATCCCGAGCGCGGTGGCACCCAGGAAATTACCAGCGGTTCCCGCTTCTCCCGGTGTGGAGAAATCAACCGATATGCTGTCGGCGATCCAGACACCCACCAGCCCGAAAACCAGTATCCCCCCTATTTTCAGAATGCCGATGAAGGAGGCCACTCCCTGGATCATCCGGTTACCCAGCAGGTTGATCAGAAAAGCCCCCAGGATCAGCGATACGCCGAGAATGGGTACCATGCGTCCGCTTTCGTCGCCGCCGAACAACTGCATGGTGTAGGAACCGAAAGTACGCGCCAGAAAACTCTGGGCAATCACCATCGAGAAATACATCAGCAAGGCGTTGAACGCAGTTGGCAAGCGGTTCCCGTAGGCTTTGTGCAGATACATACCAATGCCTCCGGCGGATGGCCAGGCATTGGAGATCTTGATATAGGAGTACGCGCTGAAGGCCACGATGACCGCAGCCGCCAGAAAGGCCAGCGGAAACAGCACACCCGTCATCTGGGCCATCTGGCCGGTCAGTGCGAAGATACCGGCGCCAATCATGACGCCGGTTCCCAGCATCACGGTTCCGGGAAGCGTCAGACTTCCTTCCTGATAATGGGTGGTTCTGTCCTGCTCACTGCCCATTCAACCTCCTGTCACTTTCGTTTCATTGGCGGAATCTTCGAACAACAGAATGGCTCGTGATTGGCATTGGCCCGGACGTTGTCATCGGTAAACCGGTACCAGGCCAGTTTCCTGCGCGTCCACCAGCCTCCGGGAAGCCTCCCGTCATAGCCTGCAACCAGATCGAGCAACTCATCGATGGACCAATGACTTCCATCATAGGTCACGAATAGACGGTTGCCCGGCTTGCGCTCGGCGAAGTCCACGCAGGGGTGGTGATTCAGTTCGTGAATGAAATCCTCCCACTGACTCTCACCCAGCCCCTCAACGGGCAATTTCCTGTGGAGAAGAAAGGGTTCCTGACTGGTTGCTTTGTGAGCTTTGGTCATGGCATTCACCTCCCAACCTGCTTGCTTTGACCTCATCACAACATCCGAAGCTGAATTGCGGCTGAAAATCAGCTGCCTCAACCGCCCCCGGTTGATCCACATCAACTTGTCAGCAACAAAAACGGGCCGAGGGGGGTACCCTCGGCCCGTTAGCTGGAGCGTCAGAGGCGGACTCAGAACGAGACTCTGGCTCCGATAACGGCGAACCAGTCCTCGGTGCCTCCCCCTTCTGCTTCCGCAAAGTCGGCGGTGTCGCCATATTTGCGTTCGTGGACCACGCCCAGGTAGGGCGAGAAGGACCGGTCAACCAGGTCATAGCTCAACCGGAGCCCGGTTTCTGTAGAAACCAGCCCCTTGCCCACACCAATTTCCCGGTCTTCACTGAAAGCAACAGTGGCATCCAGTGCAGCAGACAGGATCAGGTGATTGGTGAACAGCAGCTCGTACTCGGCATCAAACTCCGCCGAAGTATCGCCTTCGTCACTGACATACAGGCTGGCATCCACCTCGAACCAGTGCGGAGCCAGGCCGGTCAGCCCCAACACCCCATAGGTACGGTCCGGGCCCTCGGGCGTGTCGAAGCGCACGCCGGCCTTGGCGTCGAAGAAGCTGGACACCGGCGTCTGCAGGAGCAACTGGTTTTCCAGCTTCTCATAGGCCTCTTCTTCGATCGCGTACTCACCTTTAGTCAGCCAGCGGAACTTGAGTTCATCAGTGCCGTAGAAGGCATCGCCGTTCCAGACCCCCAGTTCCTCGTCATCGTCACTGTAACGATATTCCAGTTCCTCGAACTGGACACCCCAGAGGCTCAGCGCGTCCTTCCGGCCGGACTGGTCCTGCGGCATATCACTGCCCAGCACGGGCAACGATGGCAACGTCAATGCCAGTGCAAGCGCAGACAGGGTCAAAGTCCTCATGCATCACCTCCGTCATTCGCAACTTCAACGCCGGCGGTGTTGCCCTGGTCCGGACCACCCTCGACCACGACCTTACGGAACATGCCGGAGGCGGCATGGTAGGACAGGTGGCAATGGAAAGCCCACTGGCCCGGCGCGTCCACCTCGGTTTCCATATAGACCGTAGTGCCCGGTTGAACGCTGACGGTGTGTTTAACCGGGTTCCACTCCCCGGCCCCCACATCGAGGATCGACCACATGCCATGCAGATGCATCGGATGCGTCATCATGGTTTCGTTAACAAACTTGAACCGGACGCGCTCGCCGTATTGCAGCTTCAATGGTTCCGCGTCCTCATACTTGACGCCGTCAATACTCCAGGTATACCGCTCCATGTTGCCGGTCAGGCGCAGTTCGATTTCACGGGTGGGCTCCCGCTCCTCGTACAGTGGCTTCTGGGCCCGCAAATCCGAGTACGAGAGGAACTTGCCACCATTCGCCGCCACCGGCACCAGGCCGCTACCCTCCGCGTAGAAGGGATCGCTGGCACCACCTTCGGCCATGATCATGGCACCGTGATCCATGCCCGAGTGGTCCATTCCGGCCATCGAAGTGCCAGCGTCAGCGGCCATGCCGGAGCTGCCATTCATACTGGCCTGTTCCATTGAACCCTGGCTCATGTTGCCATGGTCCATGTCTTCCGCACCGTCGCGGGTCGCCATATCGCCATCGGCCATACCATGCATGCCCCCCATATCGGCCATGGTCAGCAATGGCGCCTCTCTCAGTTCGGGCACGGGCCCTTGCATGCCTTCCTCAGGCGCCAGGGTTGCCCGGGCATAGCCCGATCGGCCCATGGATTCGGCGAAGATGGTGTAGGCCTCGGCGGTCTTCGGCCGGACAATCACATCGTAGGTTTCCGCCACACCGATGCGGAACTCGTCCACAGTGACCGGCTGTACGTTATTGCCGTCGGCCTGCACCACGGTCATCTCCAGGCCCGGAATCCGGATATCGAAGTACGCCATGGCGGAGGAATTGATGAACCGGAGTCGGATGCGCTCGCCCGGCTCGAACAGGCCGGTCCAGTTCTGTTCGGGCCCCTTGCCATTGATCAGGCCGGTAAAGCCCTGAACATCTTCCACGTCGGCTTTCATCATGCGCATGTCGCCCCAGGCCAGACGGTCCTGCAGGGTGGTCACGAAACCGTGCTTCGAGATATCGGCAAAGAAATCCCCCACGGTCTGCTGCTGACGGTTGTAATAGTCCGGCATCATCTTCAGATTACGCATGACCCGGTTACCATCGTGCGGGTGTTTGTCGGTGAGCTGGACCACATACTCCCGGTCGTACCGGAACGGCTCCCGCCCCTCGGGTTCGATCACAATCGCACCATAGGCACCGTTGGGTTCCTGAAAGCCCGAATGACTGTGAAACCAGTAGGTGCCGCTTTGCACGATGGGGAACTCGTAGGTGAAGGTCTCACCGGGCTTGATACCGTCAAAGCTGATGCCCGGAACCCCGTCCTGTTCGAACGGCAGGATCAGTCCGTGCCAGTGAATGGAGGTCGGCTCATCGAGGTTATTGGTGACATTGATCGTTACCGTCTCCCCCTCCTTGAACCTGAGCACCGGTCCGGGCGAGGCACCGTTGTAGCCGATGCCTTCTTTCACAAAATCGCCGGTATCGATCATCACGCGGTCCACGGTGATGTTGTATTCACCGGCAGCCGACAGCGCCGGCATGAGGAGCCCGAGGGCCCCTGCCATAAGGGCGTTCTTCATGTGTTGGTTACTCCTGGAATACTGCTTCGGGAGCACCGGGAAAGTGGCACTCCCTTCTTACCGTCTCCGGGCGGGATCAGTCTGCGCTGGCCTGGCTGTCGGCCGCAGAATCAAAGTTCACATCGCCGTACATCCCGGACTGGTAGTGGCCGGGAATATTGCAGGCGAATTCCATGTTGGCCTTGGTGTTAAAGGTCCAGACGATTTCCTTCTTCTCACCCGGCTCCAGCAACACGCTGTTGGGATCATCGTGTTTCATGGAATGGCCATTGCCCATGTCCATTTCCATCAGCTTGCGATTGAGGGTGCCCCCCTGGATGACCCCGTGCTCGACCATCATCTTCATTTCGTCCTGATGGGCCTCGTGCATCTCGGGGGTACCGAGATTGAACTCGTGCACCAGCCTGCCCTTGTTCTCGATCACGAAGCGCACGGTCTCGCCGCGGGCCACCTCAATGGTTTCCGGCTCATAGTAGTTATCGTGCATTTCCACCTGGATGGTGCGGGAAACATCACCCGCTTTACCGGGCTCACCAATGCCGTTGCCGTGACCACCGCCGTGGCCGCCTGCGGCGAACGCGGTCGCGGTCAACGACATGGCCGCAGCGGCAACAAAATTTTTTGATGCATTCATGCCATCTTCTCCTGTGAAATACTGTGCGTTGGAATGCGGGTCGGCTCGCTCTGAAACTTGAGCAATACCAAGAAACGGTTGATACCATCTCGCACAAACCTGAATTCTTTCTGAAAATGACCAACAATTTAGAGTTCAGGCTGAATTCAGGTAAGTCAGTGACACTGACGCGGCCGACAAGACACCGATAAGGAACAGAGTCATGCGCTTACTGCTTGTCGAAGACGACCGATTGCTGGCCGATGGCCTGGCGCGACAGCTTGAAAAAGCGGGCTTCAGTGTGGATACCACTGCCACGGCCAGGGAGGCTGTCGTGCTGGGAGAACAGGAGGATTACCGCGCCGCGGTGCTGGACCTTGGCTTACCGGACGGAAACGGCCTGGAGGTATTGAGGAAATGGCGGGCGCACCAGGTCGATCTGCCGGTTCTGATTCTGACCGCCAGGGGCGACTGGCAGGACAAGGTGAACGGCCTGAAAGCCGGGGCGGACGATTACCTTGCCAAGCCCTTCCAGACCGAAGAGCTGATCGCCCGCCTCAACGCCATTGTCCGGCGCAGTGAAGGCCGGGTTCACTCGGTGGTGAAAGCGGGCCGGTTCGAGCTGGATGAGAATCGCCAGTGCCTGAAACTGGCCGATGGCACCGAGCATACCCTGACCGGCACCGAGTTCCGCCTGCTCCGCTGCCTGATGAGCCGCCCCCGCCATGTGTTTTCCAAGGAACAGTTGATGGAGCAGCTATACAACCTCAACGACAACCCGAGCGAGAATGTGATCGAGGCTTACATCCGGCGTCTGAGGAAACTGGTGGGCCCGGACACCATCGCAACACGGCGGGGCCAGGGTTATCTGTTCAATGACATTGTTTAAGAAGCCGGTGTCCGTGAAGGGCACCCTGCTCGTCCTGCTGTTACCGGCCGGCATCGGCCTGATGGCTCTGGCCTGGCTGGTTCACGGTCTGTTGCTGGACCGGATGGCAAGGGAATTTGTTGAAAGCCGGCTAAAGGACGAGGTGGCGTTCCTCGAGCACCAGATCCGGGAATCCGGCGGTCGCATCGACACACTCCAGACCGGCGACTATTTCCAGGAAGTCTTTCACCATGCCTTTGTCATCCACTCTCCCGACCGCACCCTCATCTCCCCGGAATCCTGGTCGCCCCTACTGATGTCACTGCTCGAGTCCGGGCCAGACGGCGCCACCCAGGTCGCAAGCAAAGGGAATGCCGACACTCCCTACAGTATCCTGGCCTACAGAAAGTCGTTCCGGGTTGGCGACACCCCCATTGTGGTGATTGTCTCCGAGGATCTGGGCGCCCTGAAAAGCAGCCAGGCCGAGCTGCATGCGTGGACCGCCATCGTCTCCATTCTTCTGATTGTGCTGCTCGTTGCGGTGATCTGGCTGGGCATCACCCTGTCCATGCGGCCCGTGGTGACCCTGAAGGCTGCCCTGAAGAGACTGCAGGATGGCGAAATCTCCCGTATTGCCGTTCAGGCCCCGGAAGAGTTCCGCCCCCTCGTGCAACAGCTCAACCAGTTGCTGGACTCGCTGGACCAACGCCTTGAACGCTCCCGGGACGCCCTGGCCAACCTGTCCCACAGTGTCAAAACCCCCATAGCAGCAACCCGGCAGATACTGGAAGATACCAGCCGCCCGCTGGACGCCCCCCTCAGGCACGAAATGGCATCCCGACTCGGGGATATCGACAAACAGCTTGAAGCGGAAATGCGCCGAAGCCGGTTTGCCGGCCCTCAGGTTGGGAAAAGCGCCTACCCGGTCAAGCAGGCGCGAGACCTGCTCTGGATGCTGGGCCGGCTGTACCCGGAAAAGTCGTTCGAATTATCCTCCGAAATGATGGAGGAGCAGCGGTGGCCGCTGGAGGAACACGATCTGAACGAAGTGCTCGGCAATCTGCTGGACAATGCCGGTAAGTGGTCGGAGAAAACCGTCGAACTGTCGTTACTGGAGGAGGATGACCGTATGATAATACGGGTCGAGGACGACGGGCCCGGCGTCCCCCCCGAGTCCTTGTCTTCCCTGGGTGTCCGCGGCCTTCGACTGGACCAACAGACCCCGGGCCACGGGCTTGGCCTGGCCATCGTCAGGGAAATCACCGAACGTTACGGTGGTACACTCACCTTTGATACAGGTGCTCAGGGCGGCCTTCGTGCCCTGGTCGATATTCCCTGGACGTGAACCCGAAAAAGTGGATGGGGCAATTCGGTTTATGAATGAAGCCAGAAGTGGTGAATGCGGTTGTCAGTCAGGTGATCCCGGGAGCCAAGCACCGGCGGCGCCCGTAACGTCCGGTGAATGGGTCAGCCTGTACCGAATTCCGAAAATGGACTGCCCATCGGAAGAACGGATGATTCGCATGGCGCTGGACGGCTGTGCGCAGATCGGCGGCCTGTCATTTGACCTGGAAAACCGCCAGCTCCGGGTGCTTCATGACGGCGAAGCCCAACCTGTGACCGACAAGCTGCTGCCCCTGGGGCTGGGGGCAACCCTGCAGGAAACTCGCCCGGCGGACCCGGATGCCATCGAAGCTGCCACAGCAGCGGCGACTCGTGCCGGCGAGGAAGCCGGCACCCTGAAGATCCTGCTGGCCATCAACGCGGTGATGTTTGTGCTGGAGCTGACCACCGGGGTCATCGCCCAGTCCACCGCCCTGGTTGCCGATTCCCTCGACATGTTCGCCGACGCTGCCGTCTATGGCCTGTCGCTGTATGCCGTTGCGCATAGCATCCAGATGCAAGTGCGCGCAGCCCATGTTGCCGGCGTTCTGCAACTGATCCTGGCACTCGGGGTACTGCTGGAGGTGGGTCGACGTTTCCTGCTTGGCAGCGAGCCGGAATCGGCGCTTATGATGGTGATGGCCCTGATTGCCCTGGTGGCCAACAGTACCTGTCTGGTCCTGATCTCCAGGCACCGGCATGGTGGCGCCCACATGAAAGCCAGCTGGATATTCTCCGCCAACGACGTGATCATCAATCTCGGGGTCATCGTTGCCGGCGCACTGGTGGCCTGGACCGGCTCCAACTATCCCGACCTCATGGTCGGCACCATTGTCGGGCTGATCGTACTGAACGGCGCCCGACGCATACTCGCACTCAAGGCCTGAGGGAGCCGAGGCCCGGGCCGGCAGCGTGGCACCGGCACTCAAGGGCTCCACCTCCGGTTCCCGCTAGAACGCGAGCGAAACCATCACCGGAATGAACGCCAGGGCAAACAGCGTGGTCAGCAGTACGGTACCCGCAGCCTGGCGTGGCGACGTGTCCAGCAGGGTGGCTATGACCACGGTGTTGGCAGCAATCGGGGTGATCGAAATCAGGAACATGGCCTGGTGGACGGCGGTGTCGTAGATCCCCAGTACGTTGGCATCCAGCCACCAGAACAGGATGGCCACCAGTGGCCAGATCACGAACTTGCCGAAAAAGGCCAGGGCGGTAAAACGGACATTGCCGGCCAGGCCCCGGAAACTGGTGATGCCCATGCCGATGATCATCATGCCGAGCACACTGTAGGCGCCCCGCAGGTTATCGAACAACGGCTGGAAGACCTCCGGTATCCCCACGCCATTGAGGTTGAGCAGCACCGCCGCCACAAAGGCATAAACCGATGGCAGTTTTGCGACCCGCAACAGTGCATCCTGCAAGCCGTAGCGGCCCCTCGCTGCCAGATAGAAGCCCACCGAATTCTCGAACAGGGTGGTCCCCAGCATACACACGATATACAGCCCAAGACCCTCCTCGCCGAACAGCAACAGCGCCACCGGCACTCCGAAATAGCCGGTGTTACCGGAACCGACACACAATGGGATGATGTTGGCGCTGCCGTCACGGATCACCTTTTTTGCCAGCTTCAGCTGCACCAGTCCCAGCACCGAAGATAGCCCGAAAACCAGGAACGGCAGCAGGATCACCTCGGTCGACAGTGGCGCCACCATCACCCCGGAGAACACCACCGACGGCGTGACGATATACAGCATGATGCCGGCAATGTGACGGCCGCTGGCCTCCAGGTACCGCCCGGCTATCCAGCCCAGGGCTACGGTAACGTACAGCGGAATCAACTTGATAAAAAGCGCAAGGGCAGCAGCCATCGATACTCCGGAAGCGGCAAGTGAACAGACTCAGGCCGCGCAGTCTATCACCACCGCCCGGCGCGGACGATATTCCCCCGCTGCCCGCACACCCCGCCGTTTCGCATACCTCTCTGGAGGTAACTCCCCGGATCAATAGCAGGATCCCCTAATTTCTTTGATAATCATCAACAGTATTTAAAATGCATCTTTATATCCTAGTAGCGCAATCAGGTTTTCCATAACGATCAAGGAGAGCAGAACAATGGCCGAGCGCTTTACCAAAAGCATGGCCAGGAACATCTATCTGGGGGGAAGTGCCTTCTTCGTCCTGTTGTTCCTGGCCCTCACCTATGACACCCAGTCACGGGCCATGCCCGAACGTGACAACCGGGAACTGATCACCGCCGAGGTGGCCCAGGGCAAACACATCTGGGAGGAAAATAACTGCGTCGGCTGCCACTCGTTGATGGGCGAAGGCGCGTATTTCGCGCCGGAACTGGCCAACGTGTTTGACCGCCGCGGTGCCGGCGACAGTGCGACCTTCAAGTCCTACATGCGGGCCTGGATGAACGCCATGCCCACCAATGTGCCGGGCCGCCGCCAGATGCCCCAGTTCAACCTGACCGACGAAGAGATCGATGCGCTCGCGGCCTTCCTGGAGTGGACATCGAAAATCGACGACAACAACTGGCCACCCAATATCGAAGGCTGAGGGAACTGACATGAAATACGAATCCCAAAGGGTCGCCATGCCCTACTTCATCTTCGCCCTGCTGTTGTTTGCCGGCCAGATCGTATTCGGCCTGGTGCTCGGCCTGCAGTATGTCGTGGGCGACTTCCTGTTTCCGGAGATCCCCTTCAACGTCGCCCGGATGGTGCATACCAACCTGCTGATTGTCTGGCTGCTGTTCGGCTTCATGGGCGCCACCTACTATCTGGTGCCGGAAGAGGCCCAGACCGAGCTCTACAGCCCGTTGCTGGCGTGGATCCTGTTCTGGGTGTTTGCCGCCGCCGGCACTCTGACCATTCTCGGCTACCTGTTTGTCGACTACGCCACCTTGGCCGATGTCACCATGAACCGGTTACTGCCCACCATGGGCCGGGAGTTCCTTGAGCAGCCCACCATCACCAAGATAGGCATAGCGCTGGTGGTGGTCGGATTCCTGTTCAATATCCTGATGACTGCCCTCAAGGGCCGTAAAACCGTGGTCAACATCGTGCTGATTACCGGCCTGGTCGGGCTGGCAGTGCTCTGGCTGTTCTCCTTCTACAACCCCAGCAACCTCACCCTGGACAAATACTTCTGGTGGTTTGTCGTCCACCTGTGGG
Organism: Marinobacter profundi; assembly: GCF_002744715.1. Lineage (GTDB taxonomy): Bacteria > Pseudomonadota > Gammaproteobacteria > Pseudomonadales > Oleiphilaceae > Marinobacter > Marinobacter profundi. The sequence continues at coordinate 210,709 of NZ_KZ319369.1, read as the reverse complement.
TAGAAGGCGTGTGGGAACTGATCATGGGCGCCATCCTCGCCTACGTACTGATCAAGATTACCGGGGTCGACCGGGAAGTGATCGAGAAGTGGCTGTACGTCATCATCGCCATGGCGTTGATTACCGGCATCATCGGTACCGGCCACCACTTCTTCTGGATCGGGCCGCCCGAGTACTGGCTGTGGCTGGGTTCCGTGTTCTCTGCCCTGGAGCCGCTGCCGTTCTTCATGATGGTGCTGTTCGCCTTCAACATGATCAACCGCCGCCGGCGTAACCACCCCAACAAGGCCGCCATGCTGTGGGCCATGGGGACTGCGGTGATGGCATTCCTCGGCGCTGGCGTTTGGGGCTTCCTGCATACCCTGGCACCGGTGAACTACTACACCCACGGCAGCCAGATTACCGCTGCTCACGGCCACATGGCCTTCTACGGCGCCTACGTGATGATCGTGCTGACCATCATCTCCTATGCCATGCCGATCATGCGCGGCCGGCCCTACGGCAACAGTAATACTGCCCAGGTACTGGAGATGTGGGGCTTCTGGCTGATGACCATCTCCATGGTGTTCATCACCCTGTTCCTGACCGGCGCCGGCATCCTGCAGATCTGGCTGCAGCGGATTCCGGAAAGCGGCGAGGCGCTGTCGTTCATGGCCACCCAGGACAACATCGCGCTGTTCTACTGGATGCGCTTTGTTGCCGGCTGCTTCTTCCTGGGCGGGCTGGTGGTCTACTTCGGCAGCTTCTTCATCGGCGGACAGGCGTCTGCTGCGGAAGAGGTCCGCGGACCTGCCACCGAAGACGCCTGATCGGAGCCATTCAACGCCGGGGCCTGGTGCCCCGGCCTTCACCCCTGACGGGATACCATCAACGTGCCTGCACCGACCACCAACAAGGACACCCTGCAGCGGAACCGACTGCTGACCCGCAGCGGCTTCTTCCTGCTGTTCCTGCTTGCGCCGGTGCTCAACATCTTTCGTTATGACCTGACGGAAACCCACTTCATCCTGTTCGGGTTTCCGCTCTCTTTCAATCTCGACCTGGACTGGGTGTCCCACAGTGCCCCGGCAGAAGTCGCGGGACAAATCCTGGTCTGGTTCGTGTTACCGATTACCGTACTGGTCCCCCTGGTGCTCTGGGTGGCCTGGAAATGGGGGCGGATTTACTGCGGCTGGCTGTGCCCCCACTTCTCTGTGGTCGAAACCATCAATCACTTGATGACCCGGATTACCGGTCGCCCCACCCTGTGGGAAGCCCTGAAGAAAGGTCGCCGCGGCAAGTTCATCCACTGGACTGGACTGACCCTGGTGTGCGGACTGATCGGATTCTCCTGGGCACTGGCGCTGCTGTCCTACCTGCTGCCGCCGATTCCGCTGTACACCGACCTCATCACCGGCAATCTAGCCTTTTACCCCTCGGTGTTTCTCGCGGTGGCCAGCACCGTGTTTACCCTGGATTTCCTGTTTGCCCGCCACCTGTTTTGCAAATATGGCTGCGCCTTCGGCGTGGTGCAAAGCATTGCCTGGATGACCAACGGCCGCGGCCGCCTGGTAACCTTTGATACCGCCCGAGCCGCGGCCTGCCGGGACTGCACCCGGGCCTGTGACGAAGCCTGCCCGATGCGGCTGCCCACCCGCAGCCATAAACGGGCAAAGTTCACCTGCACCCAGTGCCTGCAATGCGTCAGCGCCTGTCGCGAGGTCCAGAAAGACAATCCGGAAGGCAGCCTGCTGCACTGGGAGCCGGGCCAGCCTAACCGGCAAACCGTGCTGATTCCGGTTCACCAGCTGGACACCGCCCCGCGCAAGGGCCGCACCTGACCAACGGAGCTGATATGGAAGAATGGGTCGGATTCAAGTGGCACGAATACATCACCCGGCAGGCGCTCGGGGAGTTCCCGGAGCATGCGGTGTGCCTGAAAGACGAGGCCCGGACCCTCGGCGTACTGTTCCGCGCCCTTGGCGGCGATCCAGCACTGAGTCTGGTCACCGCCGAACCCCGCCACTTCCAGATCCGCCGGCGCCTGCTGCAGAAACTGGCCGGAACCCACCGCAAATTCGAACTGGCATGGCGGGATGACCAGAGCCTGCGCCTGCCGGAGCGGCTGGCGCTGTTCCCCGACAAACAGCTGAATCGCGAGCTCTATCTATGGCTGGCGGCACTGGCCGCCACTGACAGCCAGGAACATCCCGACTGGTTCACTGCAAACCAGCAACGGGTACAGCACCTGCTTGCCCACTGGCCAGGCCTGGAAACCATGTACCAACGACTGGTTCGCCACACCCTGCAATGGCGGCCGGACCCGGACAGCCTGCCGGAGGCCGAAGCCCAGCGCGAGCGTGCCCTGCGCCAGGCGCTGATCCACCCCGGCAGCGTCACCCGCCTGCCCCGCGCCACCACCGACCCCTGGCCCGTCATCCTCTGGCTATACCCGGTGCTGGGCAAGGGCAAAGTCAGCGGCCAGGTCATTGATGACGATGCCAACTCCAGGCCCGGAGGCCTGGCAAAGAAGAACAAGCGCCGCCAGGCAGAACGGGTAGACGGCTTCGATCGCGACCAGGGCCTGATGATCTTCCGCCTGGAGAGCCTGTTTTCCTGGACCGAATTCATCCCGGTAGACCGGGCCGGTGACGACACCGAAGAAGAAGATGCCGAGGCCGTCGCCGACGACATGGACATGATCTCCATCTCCAGCGACCGGCGGGAAACCTCCTCGGCGATCAAGTTTGACCTCGACCTGCCATCGGAAGAAAACGACGACCTGCGCCTGGGCCCCGGCATCCACCTGCCCGAATGGGACTGGCGCAGCCAGGGCTACCGGGAAAAGTTCTGCTGCCTGCAACCCATGCTCAGCCGTGACGCGGTGCCATCACCACTGCCGGAGGCACTGAAACGGCCCGCGCAGCGGCTGCGCCGCCAGTTCAGCGCACTCAAACCGCTGAAACAGTGGCAGCGCCGGCAAACCGAGGGTGACGAACTCGATCTCGACGCCTGCCTGGACCGGGAAGTCCAGCATCGCCGCGGCTCCGGGGTGATCGACCAGAAACTGTTCCGCCGCTGCCAGCTCAGTCAGCGCGACCTTGCCTGCCTGATCCTCGCCGATGTGTCGCTGTCGACCGACACCTACATCAACAACCATCAGCGGGTTATCGACATTACCCGTGACGGCCTGCAGCTGCTCAGCGAAGCGCTCCAGGCCAGCCGCGATCCGTTTGCCCTGTTCGCCTTCTCATCCCGGCGCCGCGACCATGTGCGCTTTCACCACATCAAGGGCTTTGACGAGGCCTACACCGACATCAGCCGCGGACGGATCCAGGCCCTGGAGCCGGGTTACTACACCCGCATGGGCGCGGCCATTCGCCAGGCCACCCGCCTGCTGCAGGCTCGCCATGAGCACCAGAAAATCCTCCTGCTGCTCACCGACGGCAAGCCCAACGACCTGGACCTCTACGAAGGCCGCTACGGCGTCGAAGACACCCGCATGGCCGTGCAGGAAGCCCACAAGGCCGGACTGACCCCGTTCTGCGTCACCATTGACGACGACGCCAGCGAATACCTGCCCTACGTGTTCGGCAGCAACAACTTCGTAGTCATCCGCGACCCGGCACAACTGCCCCTGCAACTGCCCAAACTCTATATGAACCTGACCCGCTGACCATGACCGACCAGAGCCTGATTCAACCGCCCGCCAACCGCCACCTGCCCGGAGACCTGGCTGTGTGGATGTTCATCTTTGCCGAACTGGCGGTATTCGGCATCCTGTTCATCGGCTTTACCGTCGCCCGCAGCCTCGACCCGGCCACCTTCCACGCCGGCCGCGACGTGCTCCACCCCTGGGTCGGCCTGCTCAACACCATCGCCCTGATCACCGCCAGCTACCTGGTCGCCACCGCCGTCCACCAGCTGCGCCACCGCGAACCCGGCAGCCAGCTCCGACTGTGGCTCGCCCTCGCAGTATCTTCGGTGTACACCGCCGGCAAACTGTGGGAGTACGGTGATCTCTACAGCCTCGGCTACAACCTGGGCACCGATACCTTCTTCATGTTCTATTTCTTCCTGACCTTCTTCCACTTCATGCACGTGGTCCTGGGCCAGATCATCCTGACAGTACTGGCGGTTAAAGTCCGCCGCGGCGACTACGACGGCTCCGACATGAACGGCATGGAATCCGGCGCCTCGTACTGGCACATGGTCGACCTGGTCTGGCTGGTGCTGTTTCCGATGATTTACGTGCTGGCCTGAACGTACTGGCCTGAGGAGGAACTGACATGCTGACAATCTACCTCGCCCTGATGATCTGTACCGCACTGCCGGTGCTCGCCCTGCAAACCGGCCTGGGCGCGGAATTCCTGGCCTGGCTGGTGTTCGGCCTCATCCTCGTAAAGGCGATGCTGCTGGTCGATCACTTCATGGAAATGCGCCACGCCCCCAAAGGCTGGCGCTTCGCCGCCCAGGCCTGGGCGCCGGTGGTGGTGGCGGTGATTGCGGGGTTTCATGCAGTGAGCTAGAGGGGCTGTGAGACCTTAAAGCCGCGGAGGCTGGCACCCAGGTCAGAAAGAGCTTTTGGCGCGGGTTGTCCAAAACTGTGCGGAGCCATGGATGGCGGAGCCCAAGCGTCACAGGGATGTGCCGCAAGGAGCGGGTTTTGGACAACCCGCGTCAAAAGCTCTCGCCCCCTGAATAACGCAGGCTACAACCACTGCGCGGGAAACAACGGCCGCTTGTCAGACATAGCCTGAGCCAAGGCAATCATCCCCCACAACACAAATCCCGTGTGCAGCACGATCGCCCAAACCAGAGCAAAGCTCCAGAAGTGCCCGGTATTGCCCAGCGCCAGCCAGGCAACGCCCACCCCGGAACTGATCAATACCGCCCCGATCACCGACATAAACATCGCCGCACGGGTATGGGCCCGCCGCAAGGCATTGGTATCGGCACTGCCGGCAAACAACCACAGCAACACCGCAAATCCGACCAGCGGAATCACCAGCAGATTCAGCAAATACCAGACAACCGGCACCACCGCTCCGCTAGCGGCCGTCTTCCGGCCTCCCGAATACTGCATACCCCACCTCCATGAGTGCGCTAACCGTCGCTTCATCATCCGACAGCGGCTCGATCATGCCGGCGCGCACCGCATCCAGCGGCGGCAACCCTGCCCGGATCATCAACGCGGTATGAATCAGCAACCGCGTCGATGCCGCCTCCTCCAGATCGTGATCCTTCAGATTGCGCAGCGCAGTCGCAAGGCTGACCAGCTGCACCGCCAGCTCGCGGTCGCAACCCGCCTCCTCGATCACAATGGCCTGTTCCGCCTCGGCCGCCGGATAATCAAACCGCAGTGACACAAAACGCTGCCGGGTGCTCGGTTTCATACCTTTGAGCAGGCTCTGGTAACCCGGGTTATAGGACACCACCAGCATAAAGCCCGGCGCCGCGGTCAGCAGCTCACCGGTGCGCTCAATGGGCAGTTCGCGACGGTCATCTGCCAGCGGATGCAGTACCACCGTGGTATCTTTGCGCGCTTCCACCACCTCATCAAGATAGCAGATGCCCCCTTCCCGCACCGCCCGGGTCAACGGGCCGTCCTGCCAGTAGGTACCGTCAGGGCCGATCAGATGACGCCCCACCAGATCGGCCGCGGTCAGATCGTCGTGACAGGCGACGGTGTACACCGGACGCCCCAGCTGCTCCGCCATATAGCGCACAAAACGGGTCTTGCCACAGCCGGTGGGCCCCTTGATCAGCACCGGCAGACCGTTGTCGGCTGCCGCCCGGAAAAGTTCAATCTCGTTGCCAATCGGCTGATAAAAAGTCATTGGACATCATCCTCTGAAATCTGTTGCTGGGGCCCGGCAAAACCGTCAACCCACTCCGGAAAAATCACAAAAACCTGGCGGTCATCCGCCCGGGATAAGCGCTGCAGTGCCTGCTCACAGGCCAGCGCCCCGGAACGCCACGCCGGCCCCCGGTACCAGCCGGCAGCCATCACCGGCTCCCCCGCCCAGGTCACCGCCAGCCCGTTGCTATCCAGCAGCGGCAGAACAAACCCGAGTTCCGACACCGCCGCATAGGTGTTGTTGTGGAGCAGCAGGCCCAGTGCCGAACTGTAATCTCCGGCCTGGTAAAGCCGTTCAGGGCCCGGCCGCACACCCTCGCCGCCAAGGGCAGCCAGGGGCAGGTCCGCACCAAGCGGATCGGCACCGCCAACCGTGGCCAGGTCCCGGTCCTCCAGCTGCCCCAACGCCGTGACCCCGGCGGTCCGCCGGGATACCCAGACCGGTTGCGGCAAGCGCCGTTGCCGGTTGAGCGCCACCAGCACCGGAGCTGCCTCCTCGCCAGCTTCATCCGCGGCAGGGCTGAACCGGAAAGCCAACGCGGTGTTGCGGTCCGCCTCACCAAAGCGAATCGTGGCCGGACAATCCGCGCTTTCCAGGTAGCGGCCCAGGCGGAAACGCGCTACAGCGGTGACGGCGGTGACCGCCTCGATTGTCACCTCGACCGCCGGCTGGTCTTCAGCGTGCACCGCCAGCGCCACCACGTAAAGCGCCGCAGCCGCGCCGGTACGCCTACAAACCGAGAGTATGCGCCCGGCTGGTAAAGAAAATGCCACTGGGTTTCTCCGCCTCCAGGGTCGCCACCGGCTCCAGGCTACGGGTGCTGTAAACGGTAATCCGGTTACTGTCCCGCGCCGACACCCAGACCTCTTCGCCCCGCGGCGAAAATTCCATGTGCAGCACCGCCTTGCCCGGCTCGAGGGTGCGGATCACCTGGCGACTGCGAGTATCGATCACCTGGACCACATCGTTCCCGGGGTGGGCAAAGCTTACCCAGATCTGCCGGTTATCCGGGCTGGCCATCACAAACACCGGCTGGCCCTGAACGGGAATCCGGTCCTCCAGCGCCCAGTCCGCCATATTTGCCACCAACACCTGGTGATGACCCACCGCGGGTACAAACGCCCGGCCACCGGCAATCGCCCAGCCTTCCAGGTGAGGCATCTTGTACACCGGCAGCTTCTGTTCCCCCTTGCCATAACCGGGCAGGATTTCGCTAACCCCCAGTTCAGGATTCCACAGATCCAGCAAAGACAGGCCGTCCTGACCAAACAGCCCGGCAATGTAATAGCGGCCATCGGGTGAGATCAGCGCATCATAGGGCGCCCGGCCAGCCGGATAGCGGGTAATTTCCCGTGCGGGCGACGCCATATCGAGCGTCCACACCTGATCCGCATCAAACAGGCTGAAAACAAACTGGTTGCCCGGCGCATCCACCAGGCCCACGGTCTTGGAGCGGGCCGGCTCGCCCAGCGCGGTGGTGTAGTGGGCGGGAATGTCCATCACCTGCTCCAGAGTCCCGCTGTCAAACACCTTCACGCCACCCGGCTGGTAGTTGGAGACCGCGACAAAACGCCCGTCCTGGGAGATGGCCCCGCCGATGCTGTTTCCGGACTGCAGGGTACGATTGACAATGCGGCGGGTCAGCAGATCCACCTTGGTAAGCCCGCCGTCGCGACCGAATACAAAGCCGTAGCGGGCATCGCGGGAGTACACCACGGAGGCGTGGGATAAATCACCCAGGCCCTCGATGCGCCCGAGCGTCTTATGGGCAGTGGTATCGACAACCAGCACCGAACCGGTGGCCCGCTCGATGACCAGCCCCAGGTCGCCGGTGCCTCGCAGCTCAGTCAGCTCTGGCACCCCTGCTGCGTCAACGTCCGCTGCACCCGGCCCCGGGGCCTGGCAGCCCGCCAGCAGGAGCGCCAGCACTGGCCAAAGGCAGTTGGCAGCCAGGCGCCGGCGTACAGCGGCGACCCGCGGACAAGACCTCTCACGTCGCATCAAAAACTTCATCGGGCATCTCCCGTCATTGTGGTGCCACCAGCGCGCCGGCTTTCAGCTGCTCACTGATCCAGCGGATTTCCTGGTCCGATAACAATGCCCTCCAGGGCGGCATGGCGGTGCCCGGCACACCATCGCGAATGATGGCGGCGATCGCCGGAGCCGGCAGCCGGGCGAGATCCTCGGCCCGTAAAGGCGGTCCCAGCCCGCCCTTGAGGGTCATACCATGGCAGGACCCGCAATCCTGCAGCACCAGGTTGGCGAGTTGCTCCTGCGGCTCGGCGGAAACCAGCGGTGCCAGCAGGATCAGCACCGAAAAAATTACCCGCTGCTGCAGCCCGGCCACCAGGCCAGCTGAATGTATCCGATTTGTTGCCACCAGAAAGCCTCCGTCCAGCACTTAACGCCATCCTGAACAGTCAGTCCGGCGCCATCCTTGACTTTGGTAAAAGAAACTAACGTCGCCCAAGGGATTTGGATATACCTCCAGCTGGGTAGACCAACAGATAAAATACATCTTCTGATATTGATCAAGGTTTGAAGGAGCAAATCCGCGAAACCTTAAAACACTCTTACATTCCGAGGAGAGGACCTGATGAGAGTTATGAGGGTTACACAGCGACTGTTCCATCCACTGGCCCTGGCCGTTGCCATTGCATCCACCGGAGCAATGACCGCCAGCGCCGCACCCAAACACCCGGAAACCCCGGCCACAGCTTACGAAGGAGCACCCACCACCATTGCCCCCGAATCCGCCAAAGTAGTCCGCACGCCCGGCGCGCCGGACCTGACCGAAGCGGAATTCGAGAAAGCCAAGAAGATCTTCTTCGAGCGCTGCGCCGGTTGCCACGGCGTGTTGCGCAAAGGTGCCACCGGCAAGCCCCTGACCACCGATATCACCCAGGAACGCGGGCTGGATTACCTGAAGGTGTTCATCAACTTCGGCTCACCGGCCGGCATGCCCAACTGGGGCACCTCCGGTGACCTCACCGAAGACGAAGTCGAGCTGATGGCCAAGTACCTGATGCACGAGCCGCCCGAGCCACCGGAATACGGCCTGGCGGAAATGAAAGCCACCTGGGAGGTGGTGATCCCGCCGGAGCAGCGTCCCAAGAAGCAGCTCAATAAGCTGAACCTGAAAAACCTGTTCAGTGTCACCCTGCGGGATGCCGGCCAGATTGCCCTGATCGACGGTGACAGCAAGAAAATCGCCCACGTCATCAACACCGGCTACGCCGTCCACATCTCCCGCATGTCTGCGTCCGGCCGCTACCTGTTCGTGATCGGTCGGGATGCGCTGATCAACATGGTGGATCTGTGGATGGAGAAACCGGACACCGTGGCCAAGATCAAGGTGGGCCTGGAAGCCCGCTCCGTGGAAACCTCCAAGTACAAGGGTTACGAGGACACCTACGCGGTTGCCGGCACCTACTGGCCACCCCAGTTCGTGATCATGGATGGCGAGACCCTGGAGCCGAAAAAAATCGTCTCCACCCGCGGCATGACGGTGGATACCCAGGAATACCATCCGGAACCCCGGGTTGCCGCCATTGTGGCCTCCCACAAACATCCGGAGTTCATCGTCAACGTCAAGGAAACCGGCAAGATCATGCTGGTGAATTACGAGGACCTGGAAAGCCTGAACACCACCACCATCAACGCCGCACGCTTCCTCCACGACGGTGGCTGGGACAGCAGCATGCGTTACTTCATGACCGCCGCCAACCAGTCCAACAAGATTGCCGTGGTGGACTCCAAGGAACGCAAGCTGGCAGCGCTGGTGGAAGTGGGCAGTATTCCCCACCCCGGCCGTGGCGCCAACTTTGTCGATCCTGAGTTCGGACCGGTCTGGGCAACCAGCCACCTGGGCGACCCGACCATCCAGATGATCGGCACCGACCCGGACAACCATCCGGACAATGCCTGGAAGGTGGTCCGCACCCTCAATGGCCAGGGCGGTGGCTCGCTGTTTATCAAGACCCATCCGAAATCCAGCAACCTGTATGTGGATACCGCGCTGAACCCCGCCGAGGCGGTGAGCCAGAGCGTGGCGGTGTATGACATCGACAACCTGGAGGCCGGCTATGAGGTTCTGCCGATCGCGGAATGGGCGAATCTTGGTGAAGGACCGAAACGCGTGGTGCAACCGGAATACAACGTAGCCGGTGATGAGGTCTGGTTCTCGGTCTGGAATGGCAAGGACCAGAAATCGGCGCTGGTGGTGGTCGACGACAAGACCCGCAAGCTCAAGGCGGTGATCAAGGATGAACGGCTGGTCACTCCGACCGGCAAGTTCAACGTCTACAACACCCAGCACGACGTGTACTGACCGTTCCCCACCCGGACGAGGTGACCCGATGAGACTGGACCACAAAGACCGTCAACTGATCGACCGCTTCCAGCATAACCTGCCGGTTTGCGAGCGCCCGTTCCTGGCCATGGCCGAGGAAGTCGGGCTGGCAGAGGAGGAGGTCATCGGGCGGCTGGAAGCACTCCAGGCCCGGGAGGTCATCAGCCGGGTGGGACCGGTATTTGAACACCGCCGGGCAGGCGCCAGCCTGCTCGCCGCGGTGGCCGCACCGGAAGAGCAGATCGACCTGATCGCGGCCTGCATCAATCATGCTCCGGGGGTAAATCACAATTACGCCCGCGAGCATGCCTACAACCTCTGGTTCGTGATGACCGCCCCCGATGAGGAGACTCTCGACGAGCGGCTGGACGAACTGGAACACCAGCTTCGGTTACCGATACTGAGGCTGCCCATGGTTGAGGGCTATCACATCGACCTGGGCTTCGACATCGACTGGGAGTCCCTGCCGTGAACCGCAATCTGCAGCCCTCCGCACCGGCCATCCAGGCCTGCCTGAGGTGCATTGCTCCGGGCCCGGAGCCCGTGAGCGCCTGGGGCCTGTTGCGACTGCGCCAGCAACTGGAAAATGGCCTGCCGCTGACCCCACGCCCGTTCCAGACTCTCGCGGAACGGTCCGGACTGACCGAGGAGCAAGTCGTACACGCGGTCCGGCAATGGCAGCAGGAAGGCCTGATCAAGCGCATGGGCCTGGTGGTCCGCCACCGTACCCTGGGGTACACCGCCAACGCCATGGTGGTCTGGGATGTCCCGGATCAGCGGGTCAGCCAACTCGGTGCAAAGCTCGCCGAAGCCCGCTGTGTCACCCTCTGCTACCAGCGCCCGCGCCGCCTGCCGGACTGGCCCTACAACCTGTTCTGCATGATCCACGGCACCAGCCGGGGCACGGTGCAGGACCAGTTGCAGCAACTCATCGACACCCATGGCCTGGCCGACGTGCCCCATGCCGTCCTGTTCAGTCACAAGGCGTACCTGCAGCGGGGAGGCCGTTATGCCAGCAGAAGCTGACCGCACCGCCCCCGCAACCTTCAGTCCCGCGCAGCGGGCCATCATCAACCGGCTCCAGCATGGCCTGCCCCTGGTTCCCCGGCCCTACGCGGCGGTGGCCGAAGAGCTTGGCCTGAGCGAGGCGGCGCTGCTTGACCACCTGCATGACCTGCTGGCGACGGGAATCCTGACCCGCTTCGGGCCGATGTTCCATGCCGGTGAACTTGGCGGTGGTCTGACCCTGGCCGCGATGCGCATTCCGGAAGCGGACTTTGCCCGGGTGAGCGAGCAGGTCAACAGCTTTGCCGAAGTGGCCCATAACTACCGCCGCGAACACCAGCTCAACATGTGGTTCGTACTGGCGACCGAGACCGGAGAGGCCATCGCCGAGGTGATCCGGGCCATCGAGGCAAAAACCGGTTACCCGGTTTACAACATGCCCAAGGAGGAGGAGTTCCATGTCCGGCTTCACTTTGCCGTCTGACTCACGACCGTCCGGGGCTCCGTTGCCCGGCTCCGGATCTTCGCAGACAGACTATGTGCTGAGCGCCACCGACCGTGAACTGATCCTGGCCACTCAGGCGGGCCTGCCACTGGTGCCGGACCCCTGGGGCGAGCTCGGCCAGCGCCTCGGCTTGCCAGCTGACGAGATTCTCGCCCGCTTCCAGCGTATGCAGCAGGCCGGCGTCATCCGGCGGGTGGCCGCGGTACCGGACCATTACCGCCTGGGCTATCGCTTTAACGGCATGACTGTGTGGAATGTGGCAGACGAACACATCAGGGAACTCGGCCAGGCGACCGGACAACTGCCGTTTGTCAGCCACTGTTACCGCCGGCCCCGCCACCTGCCCTACTGGCCCTACAACCTGTTTGCCATGGTGCACGGCACCAGCCGCAACGAGGTGGAAACCAAGGCTCAGCAGATCCGCGAGCTGCTCGGCACGGCCTGTGGTGAACACACCATCCTGTACAGCTCGGCCATCCTGAAAAAAACCGGACTGCGGCTGCGCAGAACCTGAACCAGATCATCGGGAGAGAGGACACACCATGTTCAGAATGACCCGCTACATCAAGAGCCTGATGAATCCGGCCCCGGTTCGCGCGGTCCCCGGCCCGTCCGGCCCGGTGGTAATCTGGAACCTGATTCGCCGCTGCAACCTGACCTGCAAACACTGCTATTCCATCTCGGCAGATGTGGACTTCAAGGGTGAACTCAGCACCACTGAAGTTTTCACCGTGATGGATGATCTCAAGCGCTTTGGCGTACCGGTACTGATCCTGTCTGGCGGCGAGCCCCTGATGCGTCCGGACATCTTCGATATTTCCCGACGAGCGCGGAACCTTGGTTTCTACGTCGGCCTGTCCACCAACGGCACGCTGATCACTGCCGACAACATCCGCCAGATTGCCGACGCCGGCTATGACTACGTCGGCATCAGTATCGACGGGCTGGAGCAGACCCACGACGACTTCCGCCAGAAACAGGGTGCCTTCGCCGCTTCCATGAAAGCGGTCGCGCTGTGCAAGCAAGCCGGCATCAAGGTCGGCCTGCGCTTCACCCTGACCCAGGACAACTACCCGCAGCTGCCGGACATGCTGCAGCTGCTCGACGAGCACGACATCGACAAGTTCTACCTGTCGCACCTGAACTATTCCGGCCGCGGAGGCCGCAACCGCAAGCGCGACGCCTGGTACGACATGACCCGGGACGCCATGACCCTGCTGTTCAACCACTGCCACGACGAGCTGCAACGGGGCATCGAGCGGGAATACGTCACCGGCAACAACGATGCCGACGGTCCCTTCCTGCTGCAATGGGCGGCCGAACACTACCCGAACCAGGTGCCGGCCCTCGCCCAACGGCTGGCAAACTGGGGCGGCAATGCCTCCGGAGTGAACATCGCCAACATCGACAACCTCGGCGAAGTCCACCCGGACACCTTCTGGTGGAACCACAACCTGGGCAACGTGCGGCGCCAGCCCTTCTCGCAAATCTGGCGGGATGCCAGCGATCCGCTAATGACCGGCTTGCGCCAGCATCCCCGCCCGGTCAAAGGCCGTTGCGCCGGCTGCCATTACCTGGCCATCTGCAATGGCAACACCCGGGTGCGGGCCTACAACGTCTCTGGCGACTTCTGGGAAGAAGACCCCGGTTGCTACCTCACCAATGAAGAAATCGGGGTTGCCGATACACCGCGGCGGGTTGCCGCACCGGTGGTCGAAATTCCGGTCCACAACCTTTAAGGAGCCCGCCATGACCAACGGCAAACACAAGAAATGCCTGGTGGAATTCCAGCTCGCCGAGCCACCGTTGCGGGCCGGCGAAGTGGCCATCGTCGGCGCTGGCCCCGGTGACCCCGGCCTGCTGACCCTGCGCGCCCTGATGTTGATCCGCCAGGCCGACGCGCTGGTCTACGACCGCCTGGTATCACCCCAGATCATGGAGCTGGCAAGCCCGACAGCGGAGCGCATCCACGTCGGCAAGGCCAGCGGCTGCCATTATGTGCCCCAGGAGGAAACCAACGAACTGCTGGTACAACTGGCCCGGCAGCAGCGCCGGGTGGTGCGGCTGAAAGGTGGTGATCCGTACATCTTCGGCCGCGGCGGTGAAGAAGCAGAGTTCCTGGTCGACCACAAGATCGATTTCCTGGTGGTACCCGGCATCACCTCTGCCGCCGGCTGCGCTTCCTACTGCGGGATTCCGCTCACCCATCGGGATTATGCCCAGAGCGTGACCTTTGTCACCGGGCACCGCAAATCCGATCATTGCCTGGAGCTGAACTGGCCGGTGCTCGCCGCACCGGGGCAGACCCGGGTGTTCTATATGGGACTGCACAACGCCCCGACCATTGTCCGTGAACTGACTGCCCACGGCCTGTCGGCCAGCTGCCCGGTCGCGCTGGTGGAGCGGGGCACCACGCCGCAGCAGCACATGGCGGTGACCACCCTCGCCGGCCTGGCAGACACCATTGCCCGGGAAGGCTTCCAGCCACCCACCCTGATTATCGTCGGAGAGGTGGTGGCACTGGCCGGCAAGCTGGCCAAATCCGTTGCTACCGGCCAGGGCAGTGCTCCTGTTACGGCGGCCCAGCGGCCGGTCGCGGCATTGCCTGTACGCTGACCACCGACGACCGACGATTAACCAGATTCGTTAGAAGGAACCGCCATGTCCGTTACGCTGCTTCGCCACCCCGCCGTCAGGTACCTGATGCTGGGCGGCTTGCTGGCCGCTGCCGGCGCCCTCACCCTCGCCCTCACCCAGGCCCAAGCCCAGGCCGCGGAGCCCGGAACCGCCGAGCTGTATGCGGAACACTGCGCCTCCTGCCATGGGACCGACCGCCTTGGCGCCATGGGGCCCGCGCTGTTACCGGAGAACCTGGCCCGGCTGAAACAGGCCGATGCCGCCCGGGTCATTCTCAACGGGCGGCCGGCAACCCAGATGCCGGCGTTCGCCGAGACCCTGTCGGCGGAGTCCGCCCAGGCCCTCGCACAGTTCATCTACCAGCCCCCGGCCGAACCACCCCGCTGGGCCGAGCCCGAGATTCTCGCCAGCCACCTGCTGCCTCACCCCGCTGGCAGCCTGCCCGATGAGCCGGTCTTCGAAGCAGATATGCTGAACCTGTTCCTGGTCGTGGAAATCGGCGACCACCACGTCACTGTGCTGGACGGTGACACCATGACACCCGTGACCCGCTTTGCCAGTCGTTATGCCCTGCACGGCGGCCCCAAGTACAGCCCCGACGGCCGCTATGTCTATTTCGGCTCGCGGGATGGCTGGATTACCAAGTACGACCTCTACAATCTCCGCGTGGTGGCCGAAGTCCGCGCCGGCATCAATATGCGCAACATTGCGGTATCTGCCGACGGCAACTATGTGCTCGCCGCCAACTACCTGCCCCACAGCCTGGTACTGTTTGATGCCACCAACCTCGGGCTGATGAAGGTCATCGACGTGACCGGCGAGAACGGCACCAGTTCAAGAGTCAGCGCGGTCTACACCGCTCCGCCACGCGGCAGCTTTATCGCCGCACTGAAGGATCTGCCGGAAGCCTGGGAAATCACCGTCAGGCAGGGCCGGCCAGAGGTGCGGGTGATGGCAACCGGCACCTACCTGGATGACTTCTTCTTCGACCCCGGTTATCAACACCTGATCGGCGCCGCCCGGGACGGCAAGCACGGCCTGGTCATCGACCTCGACAGCGGCAAGACCATTGCCGACCTGCCCCTGCCGGGCATGCCGCACCTCGGCTCCGGCATTACCTGGGATTACCGGGGACGCCGGGTGATGGCCACCCCCCACTTCCGCACCGGTGCCGTATCCATCATCGACATGGATAACTGGGAAGTTATCAAGACCCTGCAGACCGAGGGACCGGGCTTCTTTATGCGGAGCCATGAAAACTCCCGCTATGCCTGGGTCGATGTGTTTTTCGGTCCCAACAGCGACAAGGTCCACGTCATCGACAAGCAGACCCTGGAGATCGTCAAAACCCTGCAGCCGGCGCCGGGCAAGGTGTCCGCTCATGTGGAGTTCGACCGCTACGGCGAGAAACTGCTGTTGAGTGTCTGGGATGATGACGGCGCGGTGATTGCCTACGACGCCAATACCCTCGAAGAGCTCAAACGGCTGCCGATGAACAAGCCCTCAGGCAAATACAACGTCTGGAACAAGATTCGTTATGAGGAGGGCACCAGCCACTAACCCCGCCCCATCACTGGTCCGCCTGTCCCCCCCTGTCGTAATGGCAGGTAACAGGTAAACTGGAGCATTATCCAGTTTACCTGTTACCCTTAATGATTTAAGTCATTTCACATGCATGATTGCGGGTGGAATAATGCCGCGGACCATGAGAAGGGGGTCAGAGACCATGAAGACTGAGTCGGAGCCGCGATTTTCTTCGGCGCCATGCCTGCTCGGCGAGAGCAACCCGGACATCATCCGCCAGGAGCCCGCATCCGGATCCCTGGCTTTGCTTAACGGCCTGAGCCGGGTATTTGGTATGCGCCTGAGCGACGATCCCGACAAGCCGGAAAACCACTTTCTCAACAACCTGTCCCGCCTGTTCCACCAGCACCGGATCAATCCGGAAACTGCAATGGAGAAACACGAACGCCCCTGGGCCAACGTGTATCTGGTGCAATATGGTATCCTGCGGCTGTTCCGTGAGGCTCCCAGCGGCAAAACCGCCGTCCACCATTTTTTCGCCGAAGGCGACATGGTGTGGCCGGTATTTGGCCGCAGCCGGACCGTGCGCAACACCCTGTGCCTGACCTCGGTCACTCCGGCAACTGTATGGGTGGCGGACTTCTCCGCGTTCCGGTCGGCGGTTCAGGCTCAGGGAGACGGCTACTGGGCCCGCTTCGCACTCGCCCTCACCGAAGAGCTGGCCGAACTGACCAGCATGCGGGAGTTCCGTAAACAGACGCTGTCGGCCCGGGAACGTTACCTGTTGTTGCTCGAGGAATACCCGGAACTGGTCAAGCGGGTTCCGGATAACCAGCTGGCGTCGTGGCTGGGCGTGGTGCCGGCAACGTTCTCACGGCTGAAAAGCGCGACCCGCAATCACTGATGCCCATCCCGGTTGCGGCGTTGCGGCGCCGGTAATGCCGCGACAACCCTGTTTTGACAGATCACCTGCAGCCCCTGGAGCAGCCATGAGCGATTCCGATGCCCTGAAACCAGCCACCCGCGCCATCCACAGTCAGTATCATCAGGATGCTTACGGCAGCCCATACACCCCGGTCTACAACACCACCACCTTCCGCTTTGACGCCACCGCAGACCTGCTGGATGTGGTCGAGGGGCGAGTCCGCGGCAACCTGTATACCCGCTGGGGAACCAACCCGACCATTACCGAACTGGAACACGCCCTTGCCGGCATGGAAGGAGCCGAGTCTGCACTGGCATTTGGCTCCGGTATGGCGGCCATTTCGGCGACCTTGCTGGCACACGGTCGCAAGGGCATTGTCTGTGTCGGAGATCTTTATGGCGGCACCCAGGAATTTCTGGTCCGCCAGTGCCAGCCCCTGGGGATCCCGGTGCGATTCCTGTTGCAGGCAGAACTGGAGCAACTGGAAAGCTGCCTGCCCGAGCCCGGCTGCCTGGTCTATTGCGAGACACCCGCCAACCCGACCCTCAGTATTCTGGATCTGCGGGACCTGGCCGCCCGCGCCCACCGCATGGGCGCCCTGCTGGCCGTAGACAATACCTTTGCGTCCCCGGTTAACCAGCGGCCACTATCCCTGGGCGCCGATCTGGTGGTTCACAGCGCCACCAAGTACCTCGGTGGTCACAGCGACCTCACCGCTGGCGCCCTGATGGCGAGCCAGCAAGCGGTGAACGCAGTTGCTGAGTGGCGCAAGAACCTGGGCCAGATCATTGCGCCGGAAACCGCTGCACTGCTGTCCCGCAGCCTGCGTACCCTGCCGCTGCGGATTCGCCAGCACAACAGCAATGCCCTGGCAGTGGCCCGGGCGATGGCGCAGAACCCCCATGTCCGCCAGGTACACTACCCAGGCCTGGAGAGCTTTCCCGGCCACAGCCTCGCCAGTCGCCAGATGGACGGTTTCGGCGGTATGGTCAGCATCGAGGTGAACGGGGATGGCCCGACCGCTGCAGCAGTGGCCGACAACCTGCAACTGTTCCTGCTGGCCACCAGTCTGGGCGGGCTGGAAAGCCTGGTTACCCAGCCCTGCACCACCAGCCATCACGGCCTGAGTGCGGAGGAGCGGCAGCGGCGGGGCATCAGTGACAGCATGCTGCGGCTGTCGGTCGGCCTGGAAGACCCCCAGGACCTGATCGCCGACCTGGAGCAGGCGCTGGCCAAAGCCTGCGGCTGACACTGCAGGGCGACCGACGCAGCGGCAGAGCGCCAGAAACCGGGACTTTTCGCGAAAGTGTCTTGTTTTCTGCACGCGGTCACAGAGATGGCGCCTTCAAGCTATTGCGTACACTTGTACGCTGAAGTACCTTGTGGCCAGATAATTCAGGGAGGCATCGGCCATGACCATTACCCAACCACCGGCTCAGTCGGTTCATCACCGTATTGAAGAGTGGATCAACAGCGCAACCCACGGTATTGGTGCGGTGTTGAGTGTGATCGGAACCGTTGCCCTGCTGGTGGGCGCCAGTCGCCTGGGCGACAGCTGGAAAATCATCAGCTTCAGCATTTTTGGTGCCTCTCTGATCCTGCTGTACCTGGCTTCGGCCCTTTACCACGGCGCCACCCGGCCGCAGCTGAGAACCCTGTTCAAGACCCTCGACCACTGCGCAATCTTCCTGTTGATTGCCGGTACCTATACCCCGTTTTTGCTGGTCAACCTGCGCGGCGCCACCGGCTGGACCTTGTTTGCGGTCATCTGGTCCCTTGCTTTGACCGGGGTAGTGCTCAAAGTGATTTTCAAGAACCGCTTCAAACTCGCCAGGGTTGGCATCTACGTCGCCATGGGCTGGCTGATTCTGTTTGCGTCTTCGGACCTGGTGCAGAACCTGAGCGAAACCGCCCTGCACCTCACCGTCGCAGGAGGCATTGTGTACACCGCCGGAGTCGCGTTCTATCTCGCCGACCGCATACCCTACATGCATGCCATCTGGCACCTGTTCGTGATAGGCGGCAGCGCCTGTCACTTCAGCGCCATCTACTTTGGGGTCCTGCCCCACATGGCCTGACCGGACGGGGTGACGGCCCACTCCTTCCCCTCGCCCGCCAGCCTGCCGATTAAGCAACAACGACACCGTTGAACCGTTGTCCTTCAGGAAAAACCGGCCTACACTAGAAAGCAATCAATTACTTTCTTTTGGTGCGCCATGTCCGATACCCGCCCCTACATCCGCTCCGAGCAACGCCAGTCCGACACCGTGGAAGCGGTGATCCGTCTTTGTGGTGAACGGGATCCGGCAACCCTCAGCACCGCAGCCATCGCCGAAGCCATCAACCTGAGTCAGGGGGCACTGTTCAAACACTTCCCCAACAAGAAGACCCTGTGGGAATCAGTCGCCCGCTGGGTGGCCCAGCAGCTGACCGGGCGGATTGCGGCCACCGCAGACGGGCACAGCTCACCGCTTGCCGGCCTGCGAGCCATGTTCCTTGCCCACGTGGATTTTATTGTTCGCCATCCCGGCGCGCCCCGGCTGATGCTGGGCGAACTGCAGAAACCGGACCAGAGCGCAGCCCGCACCGTTATCATGAACGCCATGACCATCTACCGTGGCCGCATTGGCCAGTTGCTGGAGACCGCCATGGCCGCGGGCGAAGTCCGTGCCGACCTCGATACCGATGCGGCGGCCGTGCTCTATCTGGGGGCCATCCAGGGTCTGGCCGTGCAGGCGCTGGTCAGTGGTGACATGGCAACAGCGGCCCAGGCCGCCCCCCGCGTACTCGACATTTTCCTTGCGGGCATACGGGAGCCACAGTCATGACTCGCCGGCAGCGCCTCGGGCTGCTTGCGGCGTTTGGTCTGGGCCTGGTTTTTATTGCCGTCATGGTGAACCTGCGACAGGGCCCGGCCCGGGACCTGGCCACCGTCGTCCCACAAGCCGTGCGGACCCTGGAGGTTACCGCGCTGCCGTTCCAGCTGGAAGCAAAGGGGTTCGGTAAAGTCAGTCCCGGCGATTCCTGGCAGGCGGTGGCCAGCGTGGGCGGCCAGATTACCTGGACCCATCCGGAGCTCTCCAGCGGCAACCTGATTCCCGCCGGCACCCGCTTGCTGGAAATCGACCCGTCACGCTTCGAGCTTGCCTTGGCGGCCGCCGAAGCCGATAGCGCCGCGGCCCGCGCCGAGCTCCAGCAACTGATACAAGAACAGGGCAATACCGAAAAACTGCTGGCGCTGGAACAACGCAGGTTGGCATTGGCAGAACGGGAGCTGGAACGGGCACAGACCCTGGCGGCACGGAATGCCCTGTCGGCGACCCGCCTGGACGAACAGGAGCGGGCAACCCTGCAGCAACGCCAGGCAGTACAGGCCCTGAGCAACCAGCTGGCGCTGGTACCGGCACGCCGCAGCCTGCTTGAAGCGCGGCTGGCCCGGGCCGAAGCCGCCCGGGACCAGGCCCGCCGGGACATTGCCGACACTCGCTTCGACGCCCCCTTCGATCTTCGCATTCATGACACCCGGGTCGAACGCTATCAGCAGGTCAACCCGGGGCAACCCCTGTTCACCGCCGACAGCATCGCCACCGCAGAGGCCGTCATTCAGATTCCGCTGGCCCAGATGCGCCAACTGCTGACAGCACTCACCCCGATCCGGCAGGAGGATGCCGATGGGTTCCCGGATCTGCACCGGCGCTTTGACCTTGACCGCATCGGCGCCAGCCTCAGCCTTGCCGGCGACCCTGCAACACGATGGCCGGCGCGGGTCATTCGCATTGCCAACGGCGTTGATCCGGCCACCCGCACACTCCAGGTGGTACTGGAAGTAACGGAGCCTTACCGCAATGCCAACCCGCCGCTCCAGCCACCTCTGGTGCGGGACATGTACGTCCACGGCATTCTTGACGTGGCCGCCGCAGAGCCTGTTGTGGTGGTGCCGGCAGCCAGCATCCACCAGGGTACGGCCTATGTGGTGGACGACGATAACCGGCTGGCCCGCCACCCGGTGACAACCGGCTGGACCCAGCGTGACCTGACCCTGGTCACCGCAGGCCTGGAAGTCGGTGACCGGCTGATTCTTGATGACCTGGTACCGGCGATAGACGGCACGCCACTGACGCCGGCGGAGGATGCCGATGCGCTGGCGCGGCTGCAGCAACTGGCCCGTGGAGCGCGGCCATGACCCGCTGGTTTGCGGCCCACCCCACCGCCAGCAACCTGCTGCTGATCCTGATCCTGGCAACCGGGGTGTTTGCAGCGCCAAACCTGACCCGTGAAACCTTTCCCGACTACCTGCCGCCGGAAGTCAGCATTACCATGGAATACCGCGGCGCTACTGCTGCGGACGTGGAGGAAACCCTGTGCCAGCGGCTCGATGACGCACTGCAGCGGGTCGATTACCTGAAGGAGTTCAGCTGCACTGCCCGCGACAACCAGGCCAGCGCCGTAGCCAGCATGGACGACCGCGGCGACATGGGCCGGTTTCTCGACGATCTTCGCACCGAAATCGAGGCCCTGACCGACCTGCCGGAACAGGCCGAGGCTGCGGTCATCCGCCAGCGCCACCGCACCGACCTGGTCGCCGCCGTGGCGGTATCCGGCCCCATGTCCTTCAACGACCTGGAAAGCTATGCCAGCCGCCTGGAAGACCGGCTGTTCCGGCTTCCCGGGGTAGCGGATGTGGTTACCCGCGGTCTCTCCCAGCGCCAGTGGCAGGTGGAAATCTCACGCCAGGCGTTGCGCCAGTATGGCCTCAGCATGACGGAAATTGCCGCCACCATTCGCCAACAGAACCTGGATATGCCACTGGGCACCCTGGAAACCCGCGGCCAGGACATCCAGCTGCGCTTTGTCGACCAGCGCCGCAGCCCCCGGGAACTCATGACCCTGGCCGTTATCAGCAGTGCCACCGGTGCGGTGCTGCAACTGGGTGACATTGCCACGGTGCGTGAAACTCATGAACGGGCCGAAGACAAGATCCTGTTCAATGACCAGCGAGCCATCATCCTGGAAGTTCACAAGAACCGCCACGAAGACGCCCTGCGGGTAATGGCGGCGCTGGAGGAGGTTGTTGATGCCGAGCGCACGCAGCAGCATGGCACGGTCAGCCTGGATATCACCCAGGACATGACCTCCATTGTCCGTGACCGGCTGCAGATGCTGGTCAGTAACGGTATTGTCGGTCTGCTGCTGGTCGGACTGGTGATGAGCCTGTTCTTCCGGCCGCGGCTCGCACTCTGGGCGCTGTTCGGCCTGCCGGCGGCCTTCGCCGGTGCCTTTGTGGTGATGGCCCTGACCGGGCTGTCCCTGAACATGATCACCCTGGTGGCCCTGCTGATGGCCATTGGCATTGTGATGGACGACTCGGTGGTCATCACCGACAACATTGCCGACACCGCGGCCGCTGGCTCATCACCGCTCCAGGCGGCGGTCAGCGGCACTACCGAAGTCCTGCCCGGCGTGCTGTCCTCCTTCCTGACGACGGTTTCGGTGTTCATTCCGCTGGCCTTCCTCGCCGGCGAGCTGGGCTCGGTACTCGAAGTGCTCCCGGTGGTGCTGATCGCCGCCCTGGCCGCCAGCCTGGTGGAGGCGTTCTGGATCCTGCCCCACCACCTGAAAGCCGGGCTTTCAGGTAACGCCGCCCCGCCAGAGCACTCCTGGCGCGCCCGTTTCAACCGGCGCTTCGAGCAGTTCCGCGAGCAGGTGGGCCGCAGCGCAGATGGCGCCATCCGCTACCGCTATCCGGTACTGGCAGCACTGCTCCTGCTGCTGTTCGGCTCCATCGGCTTCATGGCCGGTGGCCACGTCAAGATGGAGGCCATGCCGGAAATCGACGGTGACGTGCTCGAAGCCAGGCTCCTGATGCCCCAGGGCACGCCGCTCGCCCGGACCGAGCAGGTGGCCGGGCAGGTCGCCGCTGCCATGGGCCGGCTCAATGAGCAACTCAGCCCGCAGCAACCCGGCCAGCAACCGCTGGTAGAAAATCTGCAGATCCGCTTCAACCACAATCCTTCCGCCAATGAAACCGGGGGCCACGTCGCAACAGTATTGGTGGATCTGCTGACCGCCGAAAACCGGGCAACCACCCTGGCCGAACTGACCCGCCTCTGGTACCAGGCGGCCGGCGATATTCCCGGCATCCTGAGCCTCAATATCCAGGAACCGGGATTCGGCCCCGCCGGCATCCCCATCGAACTGCGCCTGCATGGCAACGACCTGACAGAGCTCAAACAGGCAGCTCAGCTGCTGACCGCCGAACTGGCTGCGTACCATGGCACGTTTAATGTCCTCGACGATCTGCGTCCCGGCAAACCCCAGCGGATCCTGACTTTGCGGGAGGGCGCCCTCGAAGCCGGGCTCAATGCCGCTGACGTGGCCAACCAGTTGCGCACCGGGTTACTGGGCGAGATCGTTGACACCATCCAGATTGATGACCAGCACATCGAATTGCTGGTGCGCCAGAGTGCAGAAGAGCGTGGCACCCGCGATTTCCTGCGGGATACCAGCATTACCAGCCGCACCGGCACCGCCATACCGCTGACCGAGGTGGTCGAAGTGACCGAGCGGCGCAACTGGGCCCAGATTACCCGCATTGACGGCCGCCGTACGGTAACCGTTACTGCGGACATAGACAGCCGCACCAGCAATGCCGCTGCCATCGTGGCTGACCTTCGTAAGCAGGTATTTCCGCAACTGGCTGACCGCTTCGAGGGGCTCGAGATTGTTATCGAAGGCCAGGTCGCCCGCTCGGAAGAAACCGGCAAGTCCATTGCCCGGGGACTGCTGATCGGATTACTGGGGATCTTCCTGATCCTGTCCTTCCAGTTCCGCAGTTACGTCGAGCCGCTGATCGTGATGCTGTCGATTCCGCTGGCCTTGCTCGGGTCGGTATGGGGGCATGTGCTGATGGGCTACAACCTGTCGATGCCGTCGCTGATTGGCGCCGCCTCACTGGCGGGGATCGTGGTCAATAACGCCATCCTGCTGGTGCAGTTCATCAAAGCCTACCGCCGGCAGGGGTTATCGGTCCGCGAGGCTGCCGGCCAGGCCAGCCGCGATCGTTTCCGCGCTATTTTCATCACCTCCGGTACCACCATTGCCGGGCTGCTGCCCCTGCTGGCGGAAACCAGCACCCAGGCCATGGCGGTGATTCCGCTGGTGATTTCGGTGGTGTTCGGGCTGCTGGCGTCTACGGTGCTGGTGCTGTTGGCGTTACCGGCGCTGTACGTGATGCTGGACGACCTGGGCATGACCCGACCGCAGGACTAGCCGGCCCGGTCGGGCCCGCCACGTTCCCGGTGCCGACGTCAGAACGCCCAGACCATCGCCATCAGCACGCCCCATGCCAGCAGCGAGGCGGCCATCACGGTGTAGGTCGCCGACATGGCCACCACATCATTGTCGCTGCGCTCACACAGGGCTCGCAGCCCCTGGTAAACCAGGGTGCATGAAAGCACCAGCGCCGCTGCCACGGCAATCACGCTCACCGCCAGTGCCGGCACCAGCAGTGCCAGCGATGACAGCCACAGGGGCAACGGGGCGACGGCGGCCAGCAAATAGGCATCGGGGTAGCTGATGGTCAGGTTGTGGCCCTCGACCACCGCATGGATCAGCCATCCCATCACGAAGAACGTCAGCAGCTCCGCGAGAAACAGGATGGTGGTGATGAAGCGCCATTCCTTGCCACCAAACCCGGCAATGAACTCATCGCCGTAGTGGGTTCCGGCATAATAGAGCAACACCGGAGGCAACAGGGACATCGGCACCACAATCAGCCACGCCAGCATCGGAATGGACAATTGCCGGCGCTGCAACTCCTCCCAGCCCCCCTTGGTGGTAAACGGCATTTTGATTAGATTCGTTACGTTCATGACCTTGCCCCCGCGGTAATCAGGTTGTCGTTGTCATCGGTCAGGGACAACGAATTTTCTATCATATTATGATATGTTTTCTTTTAATTTTTAGTTCGGCCGCTGCGGACTGTCAAGGAAGCCCGGATGACCTCGCGCAACTCTCCACTTAAACCCCACCTCGTCCCCCAGGATCAGGACGCCCCTGACCAGCCAGTCACAACGCTGGCGAAAAGCGATTTTGAGCGACTGTCCCACTTTCGCCACCGGCTGCGCTGTTTTCTGCGTCAGAGCGAGGACATTTGCCGCGATCACGGCGTGACGGCATTGCAGTACCAGTTACTGCTGCACCTGAAAGGCTTCGCGGAGCGTGAGTGGGCGACGGTGGGTGAGCTGTCCGAAAAACTTCAGGCCAAACACCATGGCACAGTGATGCTGATAGACCGCTGTGTTGACGCAGGGCTGGTGGAGCGGCGCTCTTCCCGCCACGACCGCCGGCGCATCGAGGTTCATCTGCTGCCCAGGGGGGCGCAGCTGACCGAACGGATTGCCGAGCTGCACCAACCGGAGCTGAACTATCTGCGTGAAGAGTTCAGCCTGCCCGGCTGGCCGGCTTCCCCGCCGCCATCGGGTAACGCTATGCCAGGGCGGGAGGCAGAAGGAGAGGCAGATGACAACCCGCGCGCCGACTAAACAGCCGGCTTTCTACTGGTTTTTCCCCGCCGCCAGCCTGCTGGCCGCCCTCCTTGTGCCGCTGTCGGTATGGTCGGGTGGCTCCGGCAGTGGCTGGCCGCCGGGTTTATTGGGTGCCGGTCATGGCCACGAGCTGATCTTCGGCTTCGCCCTGGCCCTGGTGGCCGGCTACACCCTCGGCCCGCAACCCCGCAGGATCCTGTTGCCACTGTTCGGGCTCTGGCTGCTGGCCCGGATGAGCTGGCTGGTACTACCGGGCAGCACAGCCGCCGGGATACTGAGCCCGGCCTTTGCCCTCACCCTCGCCTGGCTGGTGGTGCCTAGATTCAATGCTGCCAAGAAGTGGCGCAACAAACTCACCGGACCGCTGATCCTGCTGATCTGCCTGCTTGCCGCCGGCTACTGGCTGATCGGGCTCGTTGACTGGCGCCCCGGCGGCCTGCTGCCGGACCAGAGACAGCTGATGCAGGGCACCGTGCTCGGCCTGCTGTTGCTGATGACGTTCATGGGGGGCCGGATCATCGCCCCGGCGGTGGCGGGTACCCTGGAAAAGAAGGGCATTGCCCTCGAAGCCCGGGTGCAGCCACGGCTTGAGGGTGCGCTACTGGTACTGCTGAGCGGGGCCCTGGCCCTGACACTGATTTCCCCAGGTCGGCCGCTGGCCGGGGCGTTACTGGTGGCGGCAGCAGCCCTGATCGTTGCCCGCACCCTGCGCTGGCAGCTGTGGCGTTGTCCGGAACGCCCGGACCTGCTGGTTTTCGGTATCGGTTACCTGTGGCTGGCCGCGGGCAGCCTGCTGACTGGCATTGCCCTGCTGACCGCGGCGCCGCTGGCGCCGGCGCTGCACCTCATCACGGTGGCCGCCCTTGGCACCCTGTCCACCAGCGTCATGCTGCGGCTGGCCTGGCAGCGCTCGCAACGCTGTTTCCCCCCCGCCAGTCGGGTACTGCCGCTGGCTGCTGCGCTGTCCGGCGCCGGCATCACCCGTTACCTGGCCGGTGCGACGCCATTCGCCGAACCCGCCCTGCTGTGGCTGTCGGCCGGGCTCTGGAGCGTCGCCTATCTTGCGGTGACATTCGACCTTATCAACCTGATCCGGCGGGCGTAACGCCGCCGGCAATGATTGGCTACCTCCACTGCCCCTGCCAGCCCCAGAGCTACCCAATTGGGGATATTACCGTCGCATCTCTATGTTTTTAAAAGACAAAAATCGATCCCCGCAAGACCCTGCCCACACCGAAAAACGGCACCTTAACCAACCATCATTTTCCTTGAGTTATATCAAGATTGACCCCTCCCCTGCCTTTGCACAATGAGCAGGTGAAGCCCAAGATCCGCTCTGACCGGCGGCTCCGGGCACGTTAACCGAGGGAGTCAATACCATGGCTAAAACCAACGCCGACATTGAACACTGGGATGTCGAAAACGAAGATTTCTGGGAACGGGAAGGCAAGCGCGTTGCCACCCGCAACCTGTGGATTTCCATACCCAGCCTGCTGATGGGTTTTGCCATCTGGCTGATGTGGGGAATGATCACCACCCAGATGAAAAACCTGGGCTTCCCGTTCTCCGTTGAGCAGCTCTTTACCCTGTCAGCGATTGCCGGCCTGTCCGGTGCCACGCTGCGGATCCCGGCGTCGTTCATGATCAAGATCGCCGGCGGCCGCAACACGGTATTCCTGACCACCGCATTACTGATGATCCCGGCGCTGGGCACCGGCATTGCCCTGATGAATCCCGAGACGCCGTTCATCGTGTTCCAGGCCCTCGCCCTGCTCTCCGGCATCGGCGGCGGCAACTTTGCCTGCTCCATGAGCAACATCAGCGCCTTCTACCCGAAGAGCAAGCAGGGTTATGGCCTCGGCATGAATGCCGGCCTGGGCAACTTTGGTGTTACCACCATGCAGATCCTGATTCCGCTGGTGATGACCGTCGGCATTTTTGGCGCCATCGCCGGCGATCCGCTGGCCCTGCAAAGCCCGAGCGGCACCCTGATCGGCCGCATCGAAGCCGGCACCAACACCTGGATCCAGAACGCGGGCTTCATCTGGTTGGTTTTCCTGATTCCGCTGGCCTTTGCCGGCTGGTTCGGCATGAACAACCTCAAAGTAGTCACCCCCAACCCGGGTAATCCGATGTCGGCCTTCGGCAAGATCCTTGGCCTTTATGGCGTAGGCATCCTGACCTCCATTGCCGGCGTATGGGCGCTGTCGATCATGAACATGTGGCTGGCCCTGCCGCTGACCATCATCTTGACCGTGGTGTTGCTGCGGCTGATTCCCGGCGACATCAAGCCCAATATCAAGAAGCAGTTTGAGATCTTCGGCAACAAGCACACCTGGTCAATGACGGTGCTTTACATCCTGACCTTCGGCTCGTTCATCGGCTTCTCCGCCGCACTGCCGCTGTCCATCAGCGTTATCTTTGGCAACATGATGGAAGTCGCCGCAGATGGCACCATGACCCGGGTAGTCAACCCGGACGCCCCAAGCGCCCTGACCTGGGCCTGGATGGGACCGTTCGTGGGCGCGCTGATCCGCCCGGTAGGTGGCTGGATATCCGATAAGATGGGCGGCTCGATTGTGACCCAGATTATCTCGGTGGTGATGGTTGTCGCCTCCGTAGCGACCGGTTACGTGATGATGCTGGCCTACAACTCCACCGACCCGAACAGCTACTTTGCCCTGTTCCTGATCCTGTTCATCATCATGTTCGCCGCCAGCGGCATTGGTAATGGCTCCACCTTCCGCAGCATCGGCTTCATCTTCGACCAGCAACAGAAAGGACCGGTGCTTGGCTGGACCTCTGCCATCGCCGCCTACGGTGCATTCATTGCGCCACGGGTCATGGGCCAGCAAATCCAGGCTGGCACTCCGGAAGTGGCGATGTACGGCTTTGCGGTGTTCTACGCCGTCTGCCTCTTCGTCAACTGGTGGTTCTACCTGCGCAAGGACGCCTACATCAAGAATCCCTGACCCATACCGGCAACCGGCTTCAGCAATGAAGCCGGTTTTTTTGTATCAGCTGCCGCCAGCCTTACCACAACCCACTGCCGCGGATGGCGCCGGGCAACACCCGCCGGACGATGGTTCAGGCGCCTCCGGCTCACAGCACGTCTCGCCGGACGAGTTCTGCAACAGCTCGGCAGCGGCCATTAATCCGGCCCGGATAATCAGCTCCACCGGGATGGCTTCGAAGGTTTGGCCATCGACGGTCAAGGTACGGCAATCGGCATTGCCGCACGCGGCACAACACCTGCTTTGGCCGGTTGTCGCCGACAGCCATTGCTCGAGGGGCTTGTTACCGATCCAGATACGATTGGATTCCAGTGGTCCCTCGTGGAATTCAGCGGAGCTCAGGGCTTCCTTGCTCACCGTAACGTCGATACCCAGCCCCTGCAAAGCCTGCTTTAACTGGTGCACGGCTGCTGTCACCGCGGCCTCGGTCATCCCGCAACGGTCACAGGTCTCGCCCTGCTGGTTCACCAGGCGTTGCCAACGAATCTGCAGTGTCTTCATCGTCTCCTCCCACCGGCAATCAACTCGTGGATCCCCACTCGATCGGCCGGCTAACCGTTTCAGAATAGCAGCGCTTTGATCGGGAGGTGTACCGGGCAGATAACAAAAAAGGCCCGCCGGGATTGCTCCGGGCGGGCCTGGTTCAGCGGCAGGGATCAGCTGGCGGGCGCTGCCGCCTGACGGAGGCGCTCTTCTTCCTCGATCTGGCGATCCACCGAGGAGACGTGGTACTCGTCCGAGAACCCGCTCTCCGGCTCCTTGAGCCACATCATGCACAGCAGCCAGCTGACGAACGCACCACCGGCGATGATATAGAAGAACTGGGTGGGGGTGACAAAGGTGAAGATGGTGAGGTACACCACCGCCCCGACGTTGCCGTAGGCACCCGCCATCCCGGAAATCTGGCCGGTGAGACGACGCTTGATGGAGGGGATGATGCCGAAGGTGGCACCTTCCGCACCCTGCACAAAGAACGAGGTAAACACGGTAATGCCGACGGCAATGATCAGCGGCCAGTTGGAATTCATCAGTCCCATCAGGGCGAAACCCACGGAGATGCCGAACATGTAGCTGAGCATGACGAACCGGCGGTTACCCATGCGGTCCGAAACCAGGCCACCCATCGGGCGTGCCACCAGGTTGACGAAGGCAAAGGACGCCGCGATCAGGCCGGCGGCGGTGGCGCTCAGGCTCCAGGTTTCCTCGAAGAACATGGGCAACATGGAAACCACCGCCAGTTCCGCACCAAAATTGGCGAAGTAGGTGCTGTTGAGCGCCGCCACACTGTTGAACGGGTATTTGTCGTCCTCCGGTACACCCTTGCGGAGAATCGGCACATTCACCCGCAGGATCTGGACAATCTGGTAGCAGACGATGGCAACAATCACCGCGTAACAGATCACCGCACCGGTGATGCTCAGGTACCCCATGTTCTGGATCCGCCAGACCAGAATGGCCAGCACGCCCACCAGAGGAATGGTCCACAGGATGAGCTTGATCATGTCACCCCAGGAGCTGACTTCCAGCGCCACCGCCTTGCGGGGCTTGCGGTGCACGGAGCCCACAGGGCCGTCGGTAATGGCGAACCAGTAGTAAACCCCGTAAGCCGCCATCACGAAAGCGCTCTGGGCAATTGCCCAGCGCCAGCCATCGTCTCCACCGTACATGTGCAGGGCGATGGTTGGCAGCGAGATGGCCGCCGCTGCAGAACCGAAATTACCCCAGCCGGCATAGAAGCCCTCGGCAAAGCCGATGTCCTTGGGTTTGAACCACATGGCGGTCATGTGGATACCCACCACAAAGCTGGCACCGATCGAGCTGAGTACCAGGCGACTGACCAGTAACTGGGTCATGGTGTTACCGAAGGCAAACACCAGTGCAGGAATCGACATGACGACCATCAGCACGGAGAACACCCGCCGCGGGCCAAACCGGTCAAGCGCCATCCCCACGATAATGCGCGCCGGAATGGTCAGTGCCACGTTGCAGATGGCAAACAGGCGGAGGTCATCGGAGGTCAGCCAGTCCACGCTCTTGAGCATGCTGGACGCCAGCGGGGCCATGTTGAACCACACGTAGAAGGTAATGAAGAACGCAATCCAGGTCAGGTGCAGGGCCCTGATCTCGGCATTCTTGAAATGGAAAACATCTGCGACTTTCATGTCAGCCTCCCGGGGCTATCAAAGACAAAACTCGGTGCCGCCTCAACGGCTGGGCAGAATCAGCAACGGACACTGGATGCGGCGGGCGAGGAAGGAACTCACGCTGCCAAAGGTCATGTAATCCAGTTCATCCACGAAATAGGTCAGCGAGCGGGCAATAAAGCCACCATCCGGCTCGTGACTGTGGCGGGCGATGACCAGCATGTCCGGATGGACTTTTTTCTCGGCGGCATACAGCAGCATCTTGCGGGCATCGCCCTCGAGCAGCATGGTCTCGCCGGCGATCTCCTCCTGCCGGCACACAGCCAGGGCTTCTTCCAGGTGCTGCTTGAGCTCGTCCACTTCCTGCTGGAAGAGTTCCTCGTTGCCGGACGTGATGTCGCGGGGGTTCTCGGCCACCGCCACCAGGGTGAGCTGTGGTTTTAGGTCACGGAACATGGTGATGGTCTGCACCAGCGCCAGCCTGGCGTTCCGCGAACCGTCGTAGGCAATCATGATTTTCATGGCGATCTCCAGACACGGTAGTCTGCGCCCGGGACCGGGCACGGATTGATATCTGTCAGCATTACCCCACAGCCCCCGAAGCCGATATTTGACGTATATCAACGCCGCTATCGCATACCCCACCAGGGCAATCCGCCAGCTATCCCTTCACCTCGCTTTGGCGCTCCTTCAGCTACCACCTCGGCACCCTCTGGGAGTACCTCCAATGCCCCGCATGGAAAAACCCGGTTTTTGATATGGTTTTAGCTAACAATCCGAGCCGGAGAGGCGGTCCGCAACGCAGGCCGCCAACCGGCCAGACAAGGAGGACACCATGGTCAATGTCCCGTCCAGACCCGAGCAGTACCGGGCGCTTGGTCTGTCCACATTTGCGTTCACCCTGTGCTTCGCGGTGTGGACCATCTTCTCGATCATCGGCATCCGCATCAGCGAGGATCTCGGGCTGTCCGACACCCAACTGGGTCTGCTGATGGCAACGCCGATTCTTACCGGCTCCATCAGCCGGCTGTTTCTGGGTATCTGGACCGATCGCTATGGCGGACGCTGGGTGTTTGGCATCCTGATGCTGACCACGGCCCTCTGCGTCTACCTGCTCACCTTCGCCACCACCTACCCGATGCTGCTGGTGGGCGCACTGGGGGTGGGCCTGGCGGGCGGTGCCTTCATTGTCGGGGTGGCCTACACCGCCGCCTGGTTCGAACCGAAACGCCAGGGCACAGCACTGGGCATATTCGGTGCAGGCAACGTTGGCGCCGCGGTGACCAATTTCGGTGCGCCCTTCCTGCTGGTCGCCATCGGCTGGGAAAGCACCGCGCAGGTTTACGCCACCGTGCTCGCCATCATGGGGGTGGTCTTCATCATCCTGGCCAAGGAAGATCCGCTGGCCGCCAGCCGCGCCGAGGCCCAGTCCAAGTCGTTTGCCGAACAGATGGCACCCCTGAAGGAGCTGCGGGTCTGGCGTTTCGCGCTGTATTATTTCTTCGTGTTCGGCGCGTTCGTCGCACTGGCCCTGTGGCTACCGCATTTCCTGATCGGGGTGTACGGCCTCGACATCAAAACCGCCGGCATCATCGCCGCGCTCTACACCATTCCCGCCTCGCTGTTCCGTATCCTGGGCGGTTGGCTGTCTGACCGTTACGGCGCCCGGCGGGTGATGTACTGGACCTTCATCGCCTCGGTGGTCTGCACCTTCCTGCTCAGCTACCCCCCTACGGAATACGTGGTCCATGGCATCGAGGGCGATATCCGCTTTACCCTGACCGTCGGCCTGCCACTGTTCATTCTGCTGATCTTCACCCTGGGCTTCTTCATGTCCCTGGGCAAGGCCGCGGTGTACAAGCACATCCCGGTTTACTACCCGCTTCATGTCGGCGCGGTGGGGGGTGTGGTGGGCATGATTGGTGGTCTCGGCGGCTTCATC
Source organism: Marinobacter profundi (assembly GCF_002744715.1). GTDB lineage: Bacteria > Pseudomonadota > Gammaproteobacteria > Pseudomonadales > Oleiphilaceae > Marinobacter > Marinobacter profundi. Next base: position 178,276 of record NZ_KZ319369.1, on the reverse strand, counting down.
CTGCCACTGACTTTCGGGGTGCTGAACGACCTGACCGGTGTCTGGCAAAGCTGCTTCATGCTGATGTTCGTGATCGTGGCCGCCGCCCTGGCCTGGATGCACTACGCCATCCGCTCGGCCGAGCGCGTGGAGTGGGCCGCCAACGAGGAACGCACCGACCTGCCGGAGCTGGCCTCGCCACAACTGTTCTACCCGCTGAACCGCAAGTCCGGACCTGCCACCGGCACCTCCGGCAAGCCCCCGCAACAACGGCGCTGACCGGGCGCGCCAGACGGATGATCTGCACGTAGCTTTGCCCCCGGTCGGGGGCTTTTTTTGGTTACAATGATGGCCTCGCACAACAACTTCCCGGCAGGTGACCTGATGGCGAAATGGCTGGTAAAAACCGAACCCTCCGAATGCGGTATTAATGATTTCGCGGCTGCGCCTGACAAAACCATTCCCTGGGATGGCGTGAGGAACTACCAGGCCCGCAATTTCCTGAAGGACATGGCGGTGGGGGACGAGGTGCTGGTCTATCACTCCAGCTGCAAGGACATCGGCGTCGCCGGCATCGTACGGATTGCCCGCAGCGCCTATCCCGACCCGGCCCAGTTTGACCCGGAGTCGCCCTATTTCGACGCCAAAAGCACGCCGGACAACCCCCGCTGGCAAGCGGTGGATATGATGTTTGTCCGCAAACTGCCACGGCTGATTCCGCTGGACCGGATCCGGTCACAGCCGGGGCTCGATAACCTGGCCCTGGTGCGCAAGGGCAACCGTCTATCGGTGATGCCGGTCAGCGACGAAGAATGGCAGATCATTCTGGCAGCCGGCTGAGCCCCGGCGCCGGGCTGCGAGTTCTACCCACTACCTTTCCTGCGGATTGCCCCTTAAAATCGCGGCTCCCCCAGCCATCAGGAGCCGATTTCCACCATGTCATCCGAACTCAGTCCGGTTTCCGGATTCAGCCAGCTGCGTCGTATCGAATCCAGCAAGCTGTTCCAGGGCGCGGTGATCGCCATCATCATCCTGTCCGCCCTCACCATTGGTGCGAAAACCTACGACGTGCCACCGCTGGTGGAGAATGTCCTGACGGTTCTGGATAACGCCATCACCCTGTTTTTCCTGGTGGAGATCCTGTTCCGCTTCGGGGTCTGCGAGAACAAGAAGCGCTTTCTGTTTGACGGCTGGAACCTGTTCGACACCATCGTGGTCATCGGCAGCCTGATCCCGCTGGACAACTCGGAGGCGGTCCTGCTGGGCCGGCTGCTGCGGGTGTTCCGGGTATTGCGTCTGGTTTCGGTCGTGCCGGAGCTGCGCTTTCTGATCAATTCGCTGCTCAAAGCCATTCCGCGCATGGGCTACATTGCCCTGCTGATGTTCATCATCTTCTACATCTACGCCGCCATGGGCTCGATGTTCTTTGCCGGCATCGATGAAGAGCTCTGGGGTGACGTGGCGATTGCCATGCTGACGCTGTTCCGTGTCGCGACCTTCGAGGACTGGACCGACGTGATGTACGCCACCATGGAATCCTACCCGCTGAGCTGGATTTACTATCTGACGTTCATTTTCCTGACCGCCTTCGTGTTCCTGAACATGATGATCGGCGCCATTCTGGAGGTCATGAGCGAAGAGCAGAACGCCAAGCAGGCCCAGAAGGCCCATGACGAGCGGGAAGACATTGCCCGTCAGTTGGCGGGGGTACAACACCAGTTGGCGGAACTGACGCGGCAGCTGGCTGAGAACCGCCGCGACACCTGACGTGGCTGGCGGCCCTCAGCCCGGCCGGCGGGGCCCTCAGGCCCCGAACACGGGCTTGGCCATAGCCAGATGGAAGATTGCCGCCACCTGCACCAGTGCCAGGATGGCCGCCGTGACCCGCACCGGGGTGCTGCGCCCCGGCTTGAGGGCGAACAGGCCGGCAACGATGTAGCCCACCAGCAAGAAGATCTTGGCCGTCAGCCAGCCGTGGACAAATGGCATCCAGGGTGTCACGAACAGCAGGCTGATGGCCGCCACCAGTAACACCGTATCGTTGGCATGGGGAATCCAGCGCAGCGGCGTCTGGCGCCAGCCCGGCCGGCCCACGGCGTCCAGCAGCAGGCGCAGGGCAAACAGCGTTACTGTAAGGTAGGCCGCTGTCATGTGCAGATGCTTGAGAATCAGGTAGGCACTCATTCACAATCCTGTTGTCAGATAAATCAGTCACGCATTGTACGCAAACATACCGACAACTGGGTATGTTAACTCCGATAACATTTATCTAAAATAAATCTTAAAGCCAAACACCCCCACCTGAACGGAGCCATTCCATGCAGGCGATACCTACCACCAACCAGACCCGGGCGGCCAGCACACGCCAGCTGTTCTCCTATCCGTTCCGGATCTTTTTCCTGTCAATGACAGTGCTGGCACTGACCGCGATCCCCCTGTGGGTGCTGGAAGTCACCGGCACCGTGCACCTTCCACTGGCGATGCCCGGCCTGTTGTGGCACCAGCATGAGATGCTGTTCGGTTTCCTGACCGCTGCCATTGCCGGCTTCCTGCTGACAGCAGTATGTGTCTGGACCCAGACCGAGCGTACCCATGGCTGGCGCCTGGTGCTGCTCTGGCTGGTCTGGCTGGGGGGACGTCTGCTACTCGGGCTTGGGGAAGGCCTGCCGGACTGGCTGGTACAGGGTGTGAACCTGGCGTTCCTGCCGCTGGTGATGATCGATGCCGGCTGGCGCATCTGGCACGCCCGCCAGCTGCGCCAGCTGATGATCCTGGTGGTGCTGGGACTGCTCTGGGCGATGCAGGTCGGCTTCGTCACCGGCCTTGATATGAGATTCAGTCACGGCGCCCTGATCATGGCAATGGCGCTGATCAGTATCATTGGCGGTCGCATCACGCCGGCCTTTTCCATGGGTTGGCTGCGGCAACGGGGCCGCGATACCAGCGCCATCCGAATGGTTCCTGCGCTGGATATGGCCGTACTGGCCAGCATGATTCTGCTGATGCTTTCCCTGGTGACGGGCTGGCAGACCATAACGGCGGTGCTGGCCGGCATTGCCGCCCTCCTGATGCTGGTAAGGCTGTATAACTGGAAAGGCTGGCTGGTACGAAGCGAACCGTTACTGTGGATCCTGCACCTGTCCATTCTGTGGGTACCGGTCGCCCTGATCCTGCTCGCCGGTAGCCTGACCCTGGGCTGGCCGTCCAACGCCTGGTCCCATGCTGCCGGTACCGGCGCGGTCGGCTGCCTGATTCTTGGTGTGATTGCGCGGGTATCCCTAGGCCATACCGGGCGGCCACTGGTGCTCCCAAAAGGCATGGTAGCGGCCTTTGTGGCCATCCACCTGGCCGCCCTGGTGCGAGTCATCACGGCCTTTGAGCTGCTGCCCTGGCATAGCGGTATCGGTATCAGCAGCTTGCTGTGGATGGGCGCCTATGCCGCGTTCCTGATCCGTTATACCGGCATCCTCGCCAGCCCGCGGCCGGACGGCAAAGCCGGCTAGGATGCCGGCGGGAGGATCGACACAGCACCGGCCTCCGCCGGTGCTGGCACTCTGAACAAGGGACTCAGGCTGCGAGGCGGGCCCGCACCATCTCACCGAAGGCACAGCGGGCCTGGCGGAAACGGTCGGCCGGGAAGTGGATATGGATACCTTCCAGTGACGCCGTCAGCATTTCCAGGTGGGCATCCCAGCCGGCACAGGAAATGGCCACCAGCTCGTCATCCGGTAATAACAGGGTAAGTTGCAGCAGGGTTCCGGAGCCCTCGGGGATCAGTTCCCAGCGAATCGGACGCTCCGGATCGCCGGCGGCGCTCCAGGAGTATTCCAGTAGTTCCGGTGCCCGGATGGCCCGTACCCGACAGTCAATCGGCGTGCCACTGCGACCGAAATCAAGCTTGACGATGCCGCCCTTGCGCGGCTCGATCACGCCCGGTGCCAGCCAGTTGGCCAGGCAAACCGAGTCGGTCAGCATTTCCCAGACTCTGGCAGGATCATGGTCCAGCCGACGCTGCAGGCTGGCGCGGACGCGGTCACCGTCACGGCGAAGTGTTCCCCATGGCTGTTCTGTGGTCGTCATAATTCACTCCACTGTCTTCCATCCGCGGTCATAACACCGCGGATTACTGAAGAAAATTGCCCCTGACCAGACGGTCTTGATGTCCCTGGAGTGCCGGATCCAACAGTAAATCCAGACCGGAGCGCACATTTCCCCGGGCACTGCTGCCCGAATCCGGTTACCGGTTCTGACGAACCCGACGCCTGCTCAGGGGCCAGAATCCAGACTACGCAGCGACTGCACTGAAGTCTTTGATGACCATCAAAACCATCAACCACCTGTCAAAAAAAGCCAACCAAAGGTCAATCGCCAAGTGGTCAGGCTCTGCTAAAGTAAAGGAAACCATTTTGTAACAGAGACACAGGCATCATGTATCCAGACCATTTTGACAAAGCCGACCTGATCCGGTGTGGCCACGGGGAGTTGTTCCCGGGCGCCATGCGTCTGCCCATCGATGAAATGCTGATGATGGATCGCATCACCCACATCAGTGACAGCGATGGCCTCTATGGCAAGGGCAGCGTGGTGGCGGAACTGGACATCAATCCGGACCTGTGGTTTTTCAAGGTCCATTTCGACAGCGATCCGGTGATGCCCGGCTGCCTGGGTCTGGACGCGATGTGGCAACTGGTGGGCTTTTTCCTGGCCTGGACCGGCGGTGAAGGCAAGGGCCGCGCCCTGGGTGCCGGTGAGGTCAAGTTCTTCGGCCAGGTACTGCCGCAGAACAAAGTGGTCCGCTATCACCTCGACATCAAACGCCTGATCAAGCGCAAGCTGACCATGGCGATCGCCGATGCCCGTATGGAAGTCGATGGCCGCGAAATCTACACCGCCAAGGACCTGCGGGTCGGCCTGTTCACTTCTACTGACGATTTTTAGGAGTTACTGAAATGCGCCGTGTTGTCGTAACCGGAATGGGGATTGTCTCCAGCCTTGGCACCAACAAAGAAGAAGTTACCCGCTCCCTGCGGGAAGTGAAGTCCGGCATCGGGTTCAGCGAAGAAGCCCGTGATAACGGTCTGCGCAGCCATGTCTGCGGCCAGATCAATCTCGATCTTCCGCAACTGATTGACCGCAAGCTGTGGCGCTTCATGTGCCCGGCGTCCGGCTACACCTACCTGGCGATGCGTGAAGCCATCGAACAGGCAGGACTGACCGACGAGCAGATTCGCGCCCACACCACCGGGGTGATTGCCGGTACCGGCGGCGCCTCCACGGTGGAACTGCTTGATGCCATCGACACCCACCGGGAAAAAGGCATCCGCCGGGTCGGCCCCTACCGGGTACCCCGCACCATGGGCAGCGCCATCAACGCCTCCCTGGCCACGGCATTCGGCATTACCGGTGTCAACTACGGCATTACCTCGGCCTGCGCCACCAGCGCCCACGCCATCGGCCACGCTGCCGATCTGATTGCCTGGGGTCGCCAGGATGTCATGTTTGCCGGCGGCGGCGAAGACATCCACTGGAGCCTGAGCCTGTTGTTTGACGCCATGGGCGCGCTGTCCACCAAGTACAACGATGCTCCGCACACGGCATCCCGCACCTACGATGCCAACCGCGACGGCTTCGTCATCTCCGGTGGTGGCGGCATTCTGGTACTGGAAGCCCTGGAGCATGCCGAAGCCCGCGGCGCCAACATCATTGCCGAGCTGGTCGGCTTCGGCGCCACCTCTGACGGCGCCGACATGGTCGCCCCCAGCGGTGAGGGTGCCGTGCGCTGCATGCAGCAGGCCATGAAGAACATTGACGGCGAGATCAGCTACATCAACACCCACGGCACCAGCACCCCGGCCGGTGACATCACCGAACTGAAGGCCCTCCGGGAAACCTTTGGCGACAAGATCCCGCCGGTCAGCTCCACCAAACCGTTGTGCGGTCATGCCCTGGGCGCCGCCGGTGTGCATGAGGCCATCTACAGCCTGATCATGCAGCGCGACGGCTTCATCAGCCCGTCCGCCAACATCGAAACCCTGGACGAGGGCGCCGAAGGCTACCCCATCGTGCGGGAAGTTCGGGAAAACCAGAACCTGGACCTGGTCATGAGCAACAGCTTTGGCTTCGGTGGCACCAACGCGACCCTGGTCTTCAAGAAGGCGTAACCAGGCGGTGCTGCGGCCTGCCTGTCAGGCCGCAGCGGCCCGGTATTCTGCCGGCGAAGTGCCCATCCAGCGTTTGAACGCCCGGCTGAAGGCGCTGAGCTCGGAAAACCCCAGCTGCTCGGCGATTTCCACCAGCGGCTTGGAGCGGTCCTGCAGATACGTCAGGGCGCGCTCGCGACGGACATCTTCCAGCAAGGCGGCGAAGGTCAGGTTTTCTTCCTTCAGCTTCTTGTAGAGGGTGTGGCGGCTCATATTGAGCTGGGCAGCCACCACCTCGATCCGGACCCGGCCACGGGCCAGCTGGTCCGCGATCAGCGGACGGACCTGAACACTGAAGGACAGCGTCGGCAGGATGCGCGACTGAATCAGTTGCCACAGGCGCTGTAACTGGGATGGTGACAGCCGGGATTCGGCCGCCGCCAGATCTTCCAGGGACAGGTCTGCGTAGCGGGCCAGCTCCTTGCGGGAAACGCCCGACGACTGAAGATATTTGATCATGGCAGCCACGAGGGCTCCCATTGGATCAGCTCCCATTATCAAAAACCTCCCAATTAGCGGAGGCGATATTCGCTCGCCCCCGAAAAACATCAGCGTACAGATGTTAGCTGAAACTTGCCAACCCTAACTTTGAGGCCGGTCAATTCACTGACCGCCCGATCAGGGCAAAATACCGCTCCCCCAAACAAATCCCGCGGAGTCCTGATGAAAGCCCCCGAGTTACTTGCCCCGGCCGGCACTCCTGAACACCTGGAGACCGCCTTTGCCTATGGTGCGGATGCCGTCTATGCCGGCCAGCCCCGATACTCGCTTAGAGTACGCAATAACAGTTTCAAAGACATTGCGGCTTTAGGCGGAGGCATTGAGTACGCCCACGCACTGGGCAAACAGTTTTATCTGGTCTCCAATATCGCGCCCCATAACAGCAAGGTGCGCACCTATTTGCGGGATCTCGAGCCGGTGCTGGAACTCCGGCCGGACGCCCTGATCATGTCGGATCCCGGCCTCATCATGCTGGTCCGGGAACGATGGCCGGACCAGCCCATCCACCTGTCGGTACAGGCCAACGCCGTCAACTGGGCCACCGTGGAATTCTGGCGACGCCAGGGCATCAGCCGGGTCATCCTGTCCCGCGAACTGGCCCTCGATGAAATCCGCGAAATTCGCGACAAGGTACCGGAGATGGAGCTGGAAGTCTTCGTCCACGGGGCGCTGTGTATGGCCTACTCCGGGCGCTGCCTGCTGTCCGGTTACATGAATCACCGCGACGCCAACCAGGGTGCCTGCACCAACGCCTGCCGCTGGAACTACAAGGAAGTGGCCCACAGCCACGACCAGACCGGCGACCTGATTGCCACCTCAGCCCAAGGGGGCGTACAGGCATTCGAGCCGAAAGAAATCCTGCTGGAAGAGCCGAATCGCCCGGGCAGCTTCATCCCGGCCTACGAGGACGAGCACGGCACCTACATTATGAACTCCAGGGACCTGCGTGCCGTGCAGCATGTGGCCGAACTCTGCCGGATGGGCGTCCATTCCCTGAAGATCGAAGGCCGTACCAAAAGCACCTACTACGTGGCCCGCACCACCCAGGTGTACCGGCGCGCCATCGACGAGGCCGTGCACGGCAAGCCGTTCGACATGGGCCTGATGAACGAGCTCGAAGCCCTTTCCAACCGGGGCTACACCGAAGGTTTCCTGCGCCGCCATTTACCCCAGGAGTACCAGTCCTACGAACAGGGCTCCTCCTACCTCGGCACCCAACAGGTGGTTGGCACCATAACGGACCAGGATGACAACTGGCTGACCATCGACGTCAAGAACAAATTCGCTCCCGGCGACCAGCTCGAACTCATCACGCCGGCCGGCAACCTCCGCTTCTCTGCGGCGACCATGGAAAACCGCCACGGCGAAACGATCGAATACGCCCCCGGCAGCGGTCACATCGTGAAGATCCCGAAGCCGGAACACCTGCCGGAGACGCTGAACTTCAGTTACCTGACCAAAATCTTCCCCGAAGCAACGGCGGACTAAAATAGCCGGGCCAATTGCACACTGCCAGGCAGCGCCGGGCGGGTAAGCCTCGCAGCAAACCAAAGTCTGACAAGGCAATTACCCGCCCCTTGGTACCCCAAAGGCCGATTAAGGTATAATCCCTACACAACCGATTTAATACCTGACTATTTTAGTATGGTATTGTATAATCACTCGCCAGATTCAACGGGACAGGCATCGCATCTTCAGCAGGCCACTCCTGCCCGTCAACCAAAAACCGATTGCAGAGCGTATCCATCAGTGGAGCGACGACTGCAACACCCGAACTGATGACATCCGCCGCCACAACCCCGCAGAGGTGTTGCCGGCGACACACAGGGCCACAAGCCCCAGATGAGAGAATACGGAGCGACGATCATGGCGACCACCGACAAAGAGGTGAAAGAGCTGATCAAACGGGAATACGAGCACGGATTCGTCACCGAAATCGAATCCGACACCTTCGAGCCCGGCCTCAATGAAGATGTAATCCGCCGCCTGTCCGAGATCAAGCAGGAACCGGAGTTCATGCTCGAATGGCGGCTTAAAGCCTATCGTCGCTGGCTCGAAATGGAAGAGCCGGAATGGGCCCACGTGGACTTCCCCAAGGTGGACTACAATTCCATCTCCTACTATTCGGCGCCGAAGAAAAAGGAAGACATGCCCCAGAGCCTGGACGAGGTCGATCCCGAGCTGCTGAAAACCTACGAGAAGCTGGGCATCCCTCTCCACGAGCGTGCCAAGCTGGCGGGCGTTGCGGTTGATGCGGTGTTCGACTCGGTTTCCGTCGCCACCACGTTCAAGGAACCTCTCGAGAAAGCCGGCGTTATCTTCTGCCCGATCTCCGAGGCCGTACAGAAATATCCGGAGCTGGTGAAGAAATACCTCGGCAGCGTGGTTCCGGCCGGTGACAACTACTTCGCCGCCCTCAACTCTGCCGTCTTCTCCGACGGTTCCTTCGTGTACATCCCGAAAGGCGTCCGCTGCCCGATGGAGCTGTCCACCTACTTCCGCATCAACGCCGCCAATACCGGCCAGTTCGAGCGTACGCTGATTGTTGCCGAAGAAGGCAGCTACGTCAGCTACCTGGAAGGCTGCACCGCCCCGATGCGGGACGAGAACCAGCTGCACGCGGCGGTGGTTGAGCTGGTCGCGCTCGACGATGCCCAGATCAAGTACTCCACCGTGCAGAACTGGTACCCGGGCGACGAGAACGGCAAAGGTGGCATCTACAACTTTGTCACCAAGCGCGGCGCCTGCATCGGCAAGAACTCCAAGATTTCCTGGACCCAGGTCGAGACCGGCTCCGCCATCACCTGGAAGTATCCGAGCTGCGTGCTGCGCGGTGAGAACAGCGTCGGCGAGTTCTACTCGGTGGCACTGACCCACAACTACCAGCAGGCGGACACCGGCACCAAGATGATCCACCTGGGCAAGAATACCCGAAGCACCATCATCTCCAAGGGCATCTCCGCCGGCCGCAGCTCCAATGCCTACCGCGGCCTGGTGAAATTCGGCCCCGGTGCCGAAGGTGCGCGTAACTTCACCCAGTGCGATTCGCTGCTGATCGGCGACCGCTGCGGCGCCCACACCTTCCCGTACATCGAGAGCAAGAACAAATCCGCCATCGTCGAGCACGAGGCCACCACCTCCAAGGTCAGCGACGAGCAGATGTTCCTCTGCCGTCAGCGTGGTATCGACCCGGAGCAGGCGGTATCCATGATTGTGAACGGCTTCTGCAAGGAAGTGTTCAAGGAGCTGCCGATGGAGTTTGCCGTAGAAGCCGGCAAGTTGCTTGAGGTCAGCCTCGAAGGTTCCGTTGGCTAAATCATTCACAACAGAATTCCAGAATACAGAGAGACGCTACAAATGCTGAGTATCAAAAACCTGCACGCCTCCGTCGAGGGCAAAGAGATCCTCAAAGGCATCAACCTGGAGATCAAGGCCGGGGAAGTCCACGCCATCATGGGCCCGAACGGTTCCGGCAAGAGCACCCTGTCACAGGTGCTGGCAGGCAACGAAGCGTTTGAAGTGACCGAAGGCGAAGTCACCCTCAACGGCGACAACCTGCTGGAGCTGGAAACCGAGGAGCGCGCCCGCGAAGGCATCTTCCTGGCCTTCCAGTACCCGGTGGAAATCCCCGGCGTCAGTAACCTGCAGTTTTTGCGGACCGCAGTGAATGCCATGCGCAAGCACAAGGGCGAGCCGGAAATGAACGCCGCCGAATTCATGAAGCTGGCCCGGGAAGTCTCCAAACAGGTAGACCTCGACCCGGCATTTCTCAAGCGCGGGGTGAACGAAGGGTTCTCCGGTGGCGAGAAAAAGCGTAATGAAATCATGCAGGCCCTGCTGCTGCAGCCGAAACTGGCGATTCTCGACGAAACCGATTCTGGCCTCGATATCGACGCCCTCAAAGTGGTGTCCGATGGCGTCAACGCCCTGCGTTCGGCTGACCGTGCGATCCTGATGGTGACCCACTACCAGCGCCTGCTGAACCACATCGTGCCGGATCATGTCCACGTGCTGGCCGGCGGCAAGATTATCAAATCCGGCGGCCGTGAACTGGCCCTGGAACTGGAAGAGCGCGGCTACGGCTGGCTCGGCATCAAAGACGAAGTAGCAGCCCAATAACAGGAGGTCGCGGAATGAAACCGGCACCAACGCTTTCCAGCGCCTTCCTGCAGCCGCCCGGGCAGACCCTGCCCGCGGCCCTGCTTGCGCTGCGCCAACAACGGGGTACCGCACTGGCCGACCTGCCACTGCCAACCCGCAAGACCGAAAACTGGAAATACTCCAGCAAGTACCTGAAGCTGACCGACGAGATTGCCGCCACCCTGCCGGTGAGCGGAACTCCGGCCGCCGCGGCACCTGGCTACTGTGCGGTATTGCGTAATGGGGTGCTGGTCAGTGATGCCAGTAACCTGCCGGCAGTAGCCGGCATCCGCGTCCGCCGCTTCAGCGAGCTGTCCGACGACGAGGCGGCCACGCTGGCCCAGCGCCTCGACGGCACCCTGGACCGCCAGGCCGTGCAGCTGGCCGGGCTCAATTCCGCCCGCTTCGAAGATGGCCTGCTGATTACCCTGGAGCCGGAGGCGGTTCTCGACCAGCCACTGTTCATCATCCACGAGACCGGTGCCGAGAGCAGCGGCTCCGCCTTCCCGCGGATCTATGTGGACGCGGCGCGCCACAGCAAAGCCACCATCGTCGAGGAGTACACCTCCAGCGGGACGGCGGTGGCCATGACCAACACCGTCACCGAGTTCACCCTCGGCGATGGCGCCAGCATCACCAGCGTCCGCCTGGCGATGGAAGAGCAGAACGTCCAGCACCTGGGCGCTACCGGCGTTCGCCTGCTGGACAATGCCCGCTTTGAAAGCCACTGTGTCGGCTTCGGTGGACCGCTGCGCCGGCACGACCTCCAGGTGCGCCTGGAAGGACCGGGCGCGGAGTGCAAGCTCAACGGCGTGGTCGTCACCCAGGGCAAGCAGCATTACGACAACCACACCACCATCGAGCACATTGCGCCCCACTGCAACAGTGAAGAAACCTATCGCAACATTGCCGCCGGCGAGTCCCACGCAGTGTTCAACGGCCGGATTCACATCCACCAGGACGCCCAGAAGTCCAACGCGGATATGAACAACAAGAACCTGCTGCTCAACAACGGTGCCGAAATCGACACCAAGCCGGAGCTCGAGATCTACGCCGACGACGTCAAGTGTGCCCACGGCGCCACCATCGGCCAGCTCGACGAAACGTCACTGTTTTACCTGGTATCCCGCGGCATCGGCCGCCGCGACGCTAATGTTTTGCTGACCATGGCATTTATCAACGAGCTGGTTGATCAGATTCCGGTCGAGGCGGTGAAAGAAACCGCCCAGGCCCGGCTGAGCGACTTCTTTGACCAGACATTCCAGGAGGCCTGACCGGTTATGACTGACCTGTCCGTGGCAAATTCCGCCAACAAGCCGGCGTTCGACGCAGCAGCCATCCGCCGGGACTTTCCGATCCTGGCGCAACAGGTGAATGGCAAGCCGCTGGTGTATCTGGATAACGGAGCGTCGGCCCAGAAGCCGCTGGCCGTCCTGGATGCCATGGATCGTTATTACCGGGAGATGCACTCCAACGTCCACCGCGGTGCCCACACCCTGGGAGACCGCGCCACCGCGGCCTTTGAAGGAGCCAGGGAGATTGTCCGCGACTTTCTCAATGCCGCCAGCACCCGCGAAATCATCTGGACCCGCGGCACCACCGAGGCCATTAACCTGGTGGCCAACGGCCTGGCACCGCAACTGCGGGAAGGCGACGAGATTCTGGTCAGCCAGATGGAACACCACGCCAACATCGTGCCCTGGCAAATGATTGCCGCGCGTACCGGCGCCCGGGTGGTGCCGGTACAGGTCACCCCCGGGGGAGAGCTTGACCTGGAGTCTTTCGACAGCCTGCTGGGTGACCGCACCCGGGTCCTGGCCATCACCCATGTATCCAACGTACTGGGTACCGTCAATCCGGTTGCCGAGCTGATTGCCCGGGCCAAGGCCCGCGGGGTGATCACCCTGGTCGATGGCGCCCAGGCGGTGCCCCATTTCCAGCCCGATGTTCAGGCGCTGGATTGCGACTTCTACGCGTTCTCGTCCCACAAGGTGTTCGGCCCCACCGGCATTGGCGCACTGTATGGCAAGGCTGCGCTGCTGGAAGCCATGCCCCCTTACCAGGGCGGCGGTGAAATGATCGAGCGGGTGTCCTTTAGCGGCACCACCTGGAACGTGTTGCCATACAAATTCGAGGCGGGCACACCAGCCATCGCCGAAGCGGTCGGCCTGGGCGCTGCCATCAAGTACCTTGGCCAGCTTGACCGGCCAGCCGTTGAAGCCGCCGAAAACGCCCTGCTGGACCGCGCCAACCAGCTGGTTGAATCCGTGCCCGGCATGGAAATCATCGGCACCGCCAGCCACAAGGTGCCGGTGATGTCGTTCAAGATTGCCGGCCTGCACCCCAGTGATATCGGCACCCTGCTGGATCAGCAGGGCATTGCCATCCGCACTGGTCACCATTGCGCCATGCCGCTGATGGACTTCTACGGAGTTCCCGGTACAGCCCGGGCCTCCTTTGCGTTCTACAATACGTTAGATGAGGTGGACCAGTTGTTCACCGCTCTGCAAAAAATCCAGCGTCTGTTTGCCTGATGGAGGTGGTTCAATGACAGCCGAAGTCTTTACGCCGACCGTGGGAGTGTCGATGACACCCGCCGCGGTCAAGCACGTGCGCAAACAACTCGACAAGAAGCCGGAAGCCAAAGGCATCCGCCTGGCAATCCGCAAGAGCGGCTGCTCCGGCTTCAAGTATGAAACCCAATGGGTGGAAGAACCGGGCAGTGATGACCGCATCTTCCACATCGACGGCGTGGATGTGTTCGTCAGGGAAGAACACCTGCCGCTGGTTAATGGCATCGAGATCGACTTTGTCACCCAAGGCGTGAATTCCATGTTCCAGTTCCGTAACCCCAACGCCACGGCGGAGTGTGGTTGCGGAGAAAGTTTCACGGTTGCCTGAACCGGGCCGGTCAACGGCAGTCAGGTAATCAACAGTCAACAGCGAGGCCAGCTTGGGCATGCAAGAACGGGAAGTGGTGCTGACCAAACGTGAGGTGGAAGCCCGCCTTGTACCGTCCGGAACCGAGATCATGATTCCGTCGGATACCTTTGTGACCATCACCCAGGCACTCGGGGGCACGTTTACCGTGGCCGTCAATGGCAACCTGGCCCGCATCGAGGGCCACGACGCCGACGCCCTCGGCAAGCAGCCCCTGGAAAGCAGCTTCGAAACCCCGGAAGACGGTTCCGTCAACGAAAACCAGGTCTGGGAAGCCCTGCGCAACTGCTACGACCCGGAAATCCCGGTCAATGTGGTGGATCTCGGCCTGATCTACGAGTGCGACGTGCGCAACGGTACCGACGCCGGCAACGAGGTCTTCGTCAAGATGACCCTGACAGCCGCCGGCTGTGGCATGGGCCCGGTCATCACCGAAGATGTCCGACGCAAACTCGAGCATGTTCCCAACGTGGACAAGGTGACCGTCGAGCTGACCTTCGATCCGCCCTGGAGCAACGACATGCTGACCGACGAAGCCAAGCTTGAACTGGGAATGCTGTAAATGACCGCCAGTGTACAGGACTTTCTGAACAACCCGCTCGGCAAGGACACCCGCCTGGAAGACGTGCTCGATGCCTTCGAGTTCCTCGACGACTGGGAGGAGCGTTACGCCTACATCATTGACCTGGGCAAGCAGTTGCCGGCGTTTCCGGACGACGCCCGCGTCGAGGAAAACTACGTCCACGGCTGCCAGAGCCAGGTGTGGCTGATTCATCACTACGATGAGGCCAGCGGCAAACTCTATCTGCTGATCGACTCCGACGCCATGATTGTCCGCGGCCTGGCTGCGATCATCCTGGTGGCACTCAACGGCAAGACCCCACGGGACCTGCTGGCTACCGACATCGACGAACTGTTCGAGCAGCTGGACCTGTTCCGCCACATTTCGCCGACCCGCGGCAACGGCCTGCGCGCCATGGTGGGCAAGATTCGCGACCTTGCAGCGCTGACCGGCCAGGCCTGAGCCCTCGTATCACTTGCCGCTGCCCTCAGCCCGGCCCCGCCGGGCCGAACCTCCCCGACATTAACAGTTGGTAAACAATCCGTTACCAGTTACCCCATGCCGGCCCGGCGGAACTCTATTAATCTCCTGAACGTGTCTTTGGCGACATAACTGACTGATTTAATAATGTCGCCGCTTTTCATAACCAGGAGAGACCCTTTTCATGCGCGCTGTACCCGTATCCCGGCTTGCCCTGGCCATCAGCCTGTCGGCTGCTACCACCTCCGCCCTGGCCGCCCCCCAGAACTTCCTGACCGCCCGCTCGTTCGCCATGGGCGGCACCGGCGTGGCCATTGCTCACCCGGCTGCAGCCAACAGTGCCAATCCGGCCATGCTGGCGGCGGACCACCACGCCTGGTCCGACGATTTCGGGCTGATCCTGCCGTCCGTCAATGCCCGCGTTGCCGACGACGAGGACACCGTCGACCAGATTGACGACATGCAAACCACCATCGACCGCATCGATGACGCCATTAACACCCTCGATACCGCCGGAGCCCAGGCCGGCGCCGCAGACCTCCGCCGCCAGCTGCAGGATTTCGATAAAGACACCATGCGGGTTGATGCCGGTCTTGGCATCAGCCTCGCGATCCCCAACAACACCCTGTCGGTGGGCTTTTTCACCCAGGGCAGTCTGCGGGCCACAGTGCGCGGCGAGTATGATGACAATGACGATGCCCTGCTGGCGGCTATTGAAAACGGCGCGCTGAATCCCGGCTTTGCCGACCAGCTGCAGTCACGGGGCAGCATCCTGGCCTCCGCCGTCGCCGAAGTGGGGCTGAGCTTTGCCCGCACGGTAACCCTGCAGGACAACCGCAGCTTGCAGCTGGGCGTGTCACCGAAATACGTTGAGTTGCGCACATTCCAGTACACCGAAACCGTCTCCGGCTTCGACGATAACGACTTCGACGCCAGCACCTACGAAACCAGCAAGAGCGGCCTGAACTTCGACATCGGCGCCGCCTACCGTTTCGGCACGGAACAGCAATGGAACCTCGGCGCGGCGGTTCGCAACATCATTCCCATGGACCTGGACTCGGCAGCGACCCGTCCTGAACTGGGCGAGGAAGTCCGCACCCTGGAGCTGAATCCACAACTGACCGTCGGCATTGCCCACGCCAGCGAATACCATGTGGTGACTGCAGAGCTGGACCTGACCAAACAGCAGGCCTTCGGCTATGAAGACGACACCCAGTGGCTGGCTCTGGGTGCGGAGTTCGATGCCCTGCGCTACGCCCAGCTGCGCATCGGGGTCCGGCAGAACCTTGCGGATAACAGCGGAAACAAAGGTGTTGAAGAGTCGACCCAGCTGACCGCGGGCCTGGGCCTGAACCCTTTCGGTGCCCGTCTCGATATCGGCGCGCTGGTCAGTGATGCCGAGTTCGGCGCCGCACTCGAATTCGGTGTTGCGTTCTGACCTCCCGCCACTGATCAGACACTATCAAAAGGCCCGTTCCCCAACGGGCCTTTTAATTCCCGGTTTGCACCCCGGCGGCTGCCCGCCGATAATCTCCCCGTTTCACCCACGCACACGGGACTTGTCCCTCCAGAAAAGGCAGCAGGATTCATGGAAACCTATCTCGTTGGCGGCGCGGTGCGGGACGAACTGCTCGGCCTGCCGGTCAAGGACCGGGACTGGGTCGTGGTCGGCGCCACCCCCGAAGACATGCTGGCCAGGGGATTCAAACAGGTCGGCGCGGACTTCCCGGTGTTCCTGCACCCGAAGACCCGTGAGGAATACGCCCTCGCCCGCACCGAGCGCAAGCAGGGCCGCGGCTACCACGGTTTCGAGGTGTACAGCGCACCGGACGTGACCCTCGAGGACGATCTGCGCCGTCGCGACCTCACCATCAACGCCATGGCAAAATCCGATACCGGCGAACTGGTCGATCCGTTTCATGGCCGCGACCACCTCGCCGCCCGGCAACTTCACCACGTCTCCAGCGCATTCGCCGAGGACCCGCTGCGCATCCTGCGCACCGCCCGTTTCGCCGCCCGATTTGCCCCCCAGGGCTTCACCGTGGCCGGGGAGACCATGGCGCTGATGCGGGACATGGTACGCTCCGGCGAAGTTGGCCACCTGGTCCCGGAGCGGGTCTGGCAGGAAATCCAGCGCGCCCTGATGGAACAGTCGCCGACCACGTTCTTTGACGTCCTGCAGGCGTGCGGAGCGCTGACGGTGCTGATTCCCGAACTGGAGGAGCCCTCCATCCTGGCAGGGGCCATGACCGCGTTACAGTGTTGCCAGGCCCATGACTGGCCCCTGGAGGTGCGGTTCGCCGCGCTGCTGAGCGCCGTCGGCGCCGCTGCCGCCATTGACCGTGCGGCAGCCCTCAAGGCCCCGAACGACTGCAAGGACCTTGCCCGGCTTTGCGTTACCCTGGGCCCTGCCATCGCCCGGGTCACCGGGAATGGCGATAGTGAAACGAGCGACCAGTGCGCCGAAGCCGTGCTGGACATCCTCGAACAGGCCGATGTGTGGCGCCGCCCCGAGCGCTTTGAGCGGCTGTTACAGGCCTGCCGCTGCACGCTCGCCGACACCCGGCCAGCCGGCTTTGATATCCTCGAGCAAGCCGTGGCAGCCGCCCGCGCCGTCAACCCCCGGGAACTGATGGCACAGGGCCACAAGGGCAAGGCACTCGGTGAGGCGATCCGGAACGAGCGCTTGCGTCGTATTGCAGACATTCTGACCGCCCACTAAGGAGCCCGCTGTGGATTCCGCACATCCGTCACCCGCAATGATCGCCAGCCCCGTCGCCCTGGTTACCGGTGCCGCACACCGCCTCGGTGCCCGCACCGCCAGCCGGCTCCATGAGCGGGGCTGGAACGTCATCATCCACTACCGCGCCCGCAAGGCTGAGGCCGAGGCCCTGGTTGCCAGCCTCAACCAGTGCCGCCCGGACAGCGCAATGGCCATCGCGGCAGAACTGGACCGCGACCAGGACCTCGGCCGCCTCGCCACGGACGCCGTCGCCTGCTGGGGACGACTTGATGCCCTGGTCAATAACGCCTCGGTGTTCTATCCGAACCCGACCGACGAGGCCACCGCTGCCGACTGGGATCGCATCATGCACACCAACCTGCGCGCGCCGTTCTTCCTCGGCCAGGCGTTGCTGCCGGCGCTGCGAGCCAGCAGGGGCAGCATCGTCAACCTGATCGACATTTACAGCGAACGCCCGTTGCCGGACCATCCGCTCTACTGCGCCAGCAAAGCCGGCCTGGCCGCGCTGACCCGCTCCTGGGCGCGGGATCTGGCGCCTGATATCCGGGTCAACGGCGTATCACCCGGCGCTATCCTCTGGCCCGGCGGCGATGCCGCCATCAACGAGCAGTACCAGCAGAGCATTCTTGCCAAAACCCCGCTGGCGCGCACCGGCAATCCCGATGACATTGCCGCCGCCATCACTTTCCTCGTCTGTGACGCCCCCTTTGTCACCGGCCAGATCCTTGCAGTCGATGGCGGCCGCAGCCTGAATATGTAGCGCTGCAGTTGCCACCCCCGCCGGCTCCGGGGGCCGGCAACTGCTTGGGTGCAGCCACGGCTTTCCGATACAATGCCAACGCAACCATTCCCCCGGGGCGGCAACGAAGCCAATTTGCTGCCCCCGTTATCCTCTCAACCGGAGAAGATTCATGCGTGACGTCGTAATTGTTGCCGCCAAGCGCACCGCCGTCGGTGCTTTCGGCGGGTCACTGGCCAGCCTTCGCGCCGATCAGCTGGGCAGCGCCGTAATCCGCGCCCTGCTGGAAGAAACCGGCGTTGCTGCGGACCAGATCAACGAAGTGGTACTCGGCCAGGTCCTGACCGCCGGCTGCGGCCAGAACCCGGCGCGCCAGGCTTCCATCAACGCTGGGATACCCGCTTCGGTGCCGGCCATGACCATCAACAAGGTTTGCGGCTCCGGTCTCAAGGCCATTCACATGGCGGTCCAGGCAATCCGTTGTGGCGACGCCGAGATGATGATTGCCGGCGGCCAGGAAAGCATGAGCCAGTCGCCCCACGTTGTTCCCAACAGCCGCAACGGCCAGCGCATGGGTAACTGGACGATGATCGACACCATGATCAACGACGGCCTGTGGGATGCCTTCAACGATTACCACATGGGCATCACCGCCGAGAACGTCGTCGAAAAATACGGCATCAGCCGCGAGGAACAGGATGCCTTCGCCGCGGCATCCCAGCAAAAGGCGGTGGCCGCCCAACAGGCCGGCCATTTTGATGGCCAGATCGTGCCGCTGAGCATCCCCCAGCGCAAGGGCGACCCGATCGTCGTGGACCGCGACGAGAACCCCCGCGATGGCGTAACCGCAGGCAGCCTCGCCAAGCTGCGCCCTGCGTTCAAGAAGGACGGCACCGTCACTGCCGGCAACGCCTCGTCACTGAACGACGGCGCGGCCGCGGTGCTGGTTTGCAGCGCCGACAAAGCCCGCGAGCTGGGCCTGACCCCGCTGGCCACCATCCGCGCCCACGCCAGCGCCGGTGTCGACCCCACCATCATGGGTACCGGGCCGATCCCGGCCAGCCAGCTCTGTCTGCAACGGGCCGGCTGGAGTGTCGACGACCTGGACTTGATCGAAGCCAACGAAGCCTTTGCCGCCCAGGCCATCTCGGTGAACCGGGATATGGGCTGGGACACCGACAAGGTGAACGTCAATGGCGGCGCCATTGCCCTCGGCCACCCGATCGGTGCTTCCGGTTGCCGGATTCTCGTCAGCCTGCTGCACGAGATGGCACGCCGTGACGCCCGCAAAGGCCTGGCAACCCTGTGCATCGGCGGCGGCATGGGTGTCGCCCTGGCGGTCGAGCGCTAAGCGCCGGTGTTTAACGTCGTGCTGTACGAGCCGGAGATACCGCCGAATACCGGCAATATCATCCGGCTCTGCGCCAACACCGGCTGCCAGCTCCATCTGATCGAACCGCTGGGATTTTCCCTCGAAGACAAGCAGATGAGGCGGGCCGGGCTGGACTACAGCGAATACGCCAGGGTGAAGGTGCATCGCGATTACCCGACCTTCCTGACCGCCGAGCAGCCGACCCGGTTGTTTGGCCTGACCACCAAGGGCTCCCGCCCCTACCATGAGGTCAGCTTTCGGGCGGGGGATTACCTGATGTTTGGCCCGGAGACTCGCGGCCTGCCGGCCGATATCCGCGACGCGCTACCCGAGGGCCACCGGCTGCGGGTACCGATGCGACCGGAGAGCCGCAGTCTCAACCTGTCCAACACAGCGGCCCTGGTGGTGTACGAGGCCTGGCGACAGCTGGGATTTGACGGTGCGGTGTAGAAAGCGCTGCTCCCAGCCATAAAAAAACCGGCCATTCGTGGCCGGTTTTTTTATGGCATTGCCGGGCTGGCGGGATCAGTGCGTCTGCTCTTCCCGGGCTTCGCCTGCGGCCTCTTCCTGCTTGCGCTGCAGGGCCTGGGCGTAAATCGCGTCAAAGTTGACGGGGGCCAGCATCAAAGCCGGGAAGCTGCCCTTGTTCACCACGCCGTCAATGGACTCGCGGGCGTAGGGGAACAGGATGTTCGGGCAATAGGCACCGAGCATCTGACCCAGCTGGGGCCCTTCAATGCCCTGTACCAGGAAAACCCCGGCCTGCTGGATCTCGACCAGGTAGGCAACCTTTTCCCCCAGCTTGCAGGTAACCGTCAATGACAGCACCACCTCATACTGGTTGTCGCTGATCTTGGTGTGACTGGTGTTCAGGTCCAGGTTGACCTGCGGCTTCCACTGCTCCTGGAAAACCACCGGGGCATTCGGTGATTCGAAAGACAGGTCCTTCAGGTAAATCCGCTGCAGGTGGAACTGCGGCTGGTTCGGGTTTTCACTGCCTGCTGCGGCCTGCTGATTTTCAGCCATGTTCAATCCTTTCGGTCTCGGTAGGGCCCGCGGGCCCTGTTATTGTTTAAAGCGCGGCCGGAACAGTTAACCCCTGGCTCCGCGTACGGATGTGAAACAGTGCGTCAGATTCGCGCGCAATTCAAGAGGCGGACGCGATCGCTTATTTGCGGACCAGCGGCAGGTTGCTGCCCTTCCAGTCAGCAATGCCACCATTGAGCCGGACCACGTTGGTATACCCTTCCGCCGTCAGCTGCTTCACCGCCAGGGCGGCATGCTGGCCCATCTTGTCCACCACAATGATCTGCTTGTCCTTGTGCTTCTTGAGCTCCGCGGCGCGCTCCTTGATGCTGCTCAGCGGGATATGGACCGAGCCGGTGATCCGACCCTCGTTGAAATCCTTGCGGTCACGGATGTCCACCACAATGGCTTCGTCACGGTTGATCAGACTGACTGCCGCCTGAGCCGATACCTTCTGGCCGCCGCGACGCGATTCCAGCAACAGGATCGCTGCCAGAAGTGCCACAAACAGGGACGCCAGAATGTAGTGATTGACGACGAACTCGAACAACCTTTCCATGAAAACACCCTACTGATTAATTTCGCGGAATTATACACACCCGCGGCCGGTGACAGAAGGCGGCGTCCATAGCCTGAGATCACGAAAACGGTTAGAATTCGCGTTCCAGCTTGTAAACAGTCCAACCATACCGGAACGAGTGATGACCACGACGCGCAAGCCGACTGCCCTGATTATTCTCGATGGCTGGGGCCACCGGGACCCGGCCGAAGACAACGCCATCAGCAATGCCAACACGCCCTACTGGGACCAGATCTGGCAACAGCAGCCGAAGACCCTGATCAACACCTCCGGTATGTTCGTCGGCCTGCCCCAGGGCCAGATGGGCAATTCCGAAGTTGGCCACATGAACCTTGGCGCCGGTCGCGTGGTCTACCAGAGCCTGACCCGCATCGACAAGGACCTGGCCGACGGTACCTTCAATGAAAACCCGGTGCTGTGCGCGGCAATCGACAAGGCCGTCAGCGGCGGTCGTGCCGTCCACCTGATGGGTCTGCTCTCCCCGGGCGGTGTCCACAGCCACGAGGACCACATCCTCGCTGCCGCCGAACTGGCGGCCCGCCGCGGCGCCAGGGAAGTCTATATCCACGCCTTCCTCGACGGCCGTGACATGCCCCCCCGCAGCGCGCTGGCCTCCCTCGAGAAGGCCTCTGCCAAGCTCGCGGAACTGGGCGTCGGCCGGGTAGCCTCGATTGTCGGCCGTTACTTCGCCATGGACCGGGATAACCGCTGGGACCGGGTGGAAGCCGCCTACAACCTGATGACCCTGGGCGAAGGTGAGTTTACCGCCAACACCGCGGTGGCCGGTCTTGAGATGGCCTACGCCCGCGACGAGAACGACGAGTTCGTCAAACCGACCCGCATCCGCGCGGCCGGCGACAGCGAAGGCACCATCAACGATGGCGACACCGTGCTGTTCATGAACTTCCGCGCCGACCGTGCCCGGGAAATGACCCGCACCTTCGTGGAGCGTGACTTTGACGGCTTTAACCGTCGCAAGCACCCGGAACTGGCCGACTTTGTCATGCTGACCGAGTATGCCGCCGACATCAGAACTGCCTGCGCCTACCCGCCGGAAACCCTGAGCAATGGCCTCGGCGAGTACGTCTCCAAGCTGGGCAAGACCCAGCTCCGCATCGCCGAAACCGAGAAGTACGCCCACGTCACCTTCTTCTTTAACGGTGGCCTGGAAACTCCGTTCGAGGGCGAAGACCGGATCCTGGTGCCGTCTCCGAAGGTCGCCACCTACGATCTGCAACCGGAAATGAGCGCTCCGGAAGTCACCGACAAGCTGGTGGAAGCCATCAAGAGCGGCAAGTACGACCTGGTGGTGTGCAACTACGCCAACGGCGACATGGTTGGCCACACCGGCAAGCTCGATGCGGCCATCAAGGCTGCTGAATGTCTCGATACCTGCGTGAGGCGGGTCTGCGAGGCGCTGGAAGAGGTCGGTGGCCAGGCGCTGATCACTGCAGACCACGGCAACTGCGAGCAGATGACCGACCCCACCTCCGGCCAGGTCCACACCGCACACACCATCGGCCCGGTGCCACTGGTGTATGTCGGCCCGCAGCCGGTAACCCTCAGTGACGACGGCAGCCTCAGCGACGTGGCACCTTCGCTGCTGACGCTGATGGGGCTTGACCAACCCGCTGAAATGACTGGCCACAGCCTGGTCAAGCTGGGTTGATCCTGCGCACCTTGCTGACCGCCGCACTGTTACTGGGTGCGGCGGCGGCACTGGCGCAAGAGCAGGTTACCCCCGGCCAGGTCAAAGCGCTCAAGGACAAGATCGCCAGTATCGACCAATGGCTCAATGAAGCCGAACAGGACCGCTCCAGCCTGGAGCGGCAGCTTCGTGATGTCGAGCAGGAAATCAGCCAGCTGACCCGTGAACGACGGGAGCTGCGGGGCAAAATTGCCGCCCAGGAACAGAACCTGGCGCAGCTGCAGCAGCAGGAAGCGGAGCTCAGGCGCACCCTGGAAAGCCAGCGCAAGAGTCTCAGGCAACAGGTCCGGGCCGCCTGGATGGAGGGCGACACCCCGGCCATTCGGGTACTGCTCAACGAGATCGACCCGGATCGCATTGCCCGCACCATGACCTACTACGAGTACCTGAGCAAGGATACCGTTACCCGTCTCGAAGCTTTCAACCGCAACCTGCGCGAACTGCAGCGTACCGAAAAGGACATGCTGGCAACCCGGCTGCGGCTTGGCGAACTGGAGAAAGGTGTCGCCGAGCGCCAGGACAAGCTGGAGGCCGGCAAGGCCAAACGCCAGCAGACCCTCGCCGCACTGAACAAAGACATCAATTACCGCAAGAACGAACGGCAGTCTCTCGATGCCGACCGCAAGCGGCTCGAAAAACTGCTGCGGGAAGTGGAGCAGGCCATCGCCAGCATCCCCGCCCCCAACGAATCGAAGCCTTTCCGCGCCCTGCGCAACAAGCTGCCATGGCCCGCCAAGGGCAAGGTCAGCCGCAGCTTTGGCGAAACCCTCGCCGAAGGCAAACTGCGCCACAACGGCCTGCTGATCAGCACCGGCAACGAAACCGACGTACGCGCCGTCCACTATGGCCGGGTGGTGTTTGCCAACTGGCTGCGGGGCTTTGGCCTGATCACCATCATCGATCATGGCGACGGCTACATGAGCCTTTATGGCCACAGCAGCAGCCTGTTGACCAGCCCCGGCGACTGGGTGGATGCCGGCGAAGTGATCGCCATTTCAGGCCAGACCGGCGGCACCACCGAGCCCGCAGTGTATTTTGAGATCCGCTACAAGGGCAAGCCGGACAACCCCCGCCGCTGGCTGGCAGGTCGCTGACTGACCGCCTGAATCGCGGTGCCTCACGGGTGCTGACAAAGCAGGCAGCTGACGCCATACTGTGAGGCACAGCTTCAGGAACCAATTCCACTATCAGAATAACAGGATACGTGAATGATAAGGGCAGGAAGAAACCCTCAGTCCACTCCCCGTGGTGCACTGGCACTGGCAACGTGCCTGGCCCTGCTCTCCGGGGCGGCAGGCGCACAGGACACTACACCGTCAAAGGAACAGATCCTCGAGTCCCTGCAGAACGGCGAGCAAGTGGAACTCCGGCTCCCTGACCCGGAAGAGCAATTGCCCCTTGAGGACCTGCGCAAGTTCACCGAGGTATTCAGCCGCATCAAGGATGCCTACGTCGAAGAAGTGGACGATCGTACCCTGCTGGAAAATGCCATCAAGGGTATGCTGTCCAACCTGGACCCCCATTCAACCTACCTGGCCCCCAAGGAATTTGAGCAGCTCGAGGAGAGCACCAGCGGCGAGTTTGGCGGCCTCGGCATTGAAGTGGGTATGGAGGACGGCTTCGTCAAGGTAATCGCCCCCATCGACGACACCCCGGCACAGAAAGCCGGTGTGCAGGCCGGCGACCTGATCATCAAGCTGGGCGACCAGCCGGTCAAAGGCATGTCCCTGGAAGAGGCGGTCAAGCTGATGCGCGGCAAACCCGGCACCACCCTGACCCTGACCATCATGCGGGAAGGCGAGAGTGCACCGATTGAAATAGACGTGGTGCGGGACATCATCAAGGTCAAGAGCATCAAGTCCCGGCTGATCGAGAACGGCTACGGCTATGTGCGCATCACCCAGTTCCAGGCCGAAACCGGCAGCGAGTTCGTCCGTGCCCTCGACGACCTGAAAAAAGACAACAAGGGCAAGCTGGACGGTGTGGTAATCGACCTGCGCAACAACCCCGGCGGCATCCTGCAGGCGGCGGTAGAAGCCGCCGATGCACTGCTGGACGAGGGCCTGATCGTGTACACCGAGGGCCGCATCCAGAGTTCGCGGCTGCGTTTCAGCGCCAAGCCCGGCGATCACATTGCCGGCACGCCGATAGTAGTGCTGATCAACGGTGGATCTGCCTCCGCGTCAGAGATTCTCGCCGGCGCCCTGCAAGACCACCACCGCGCTGTCGTCATGGGCACCCAGTCGTTCGGCAAGGGCAGCGTCCAGACCGTCATCCCCCTCGACGAAACCCATGCCATCAAGATGACCACCGCCCGCTACTTTACGCCGGACGGTCGCTCAATCCAGGCCA
Source organism: Marinobacter profundi (assembly GCF_002744715.1). GTDB lineage: Bacteria > Pseudomonadota > Gammaproteobacteria > Pseudomonadales > Oleiphilaceae > Marinobacter > Marinobacter profundi. The sequence goes on along the minus strand of NZ_KZ319369.1, from coordinate 152,954 downwards.
AGGGCATCACCCCCGATATCGAGGTGAAACCCGCCCGGCTGACCGAATTCGACGGCAAGCCGTTCTTCACCGAGGCGGACCTCAGCGGCCACCTCGAAAATGGCGATAGCGAGGCGGATGGCGAACCAGCCGAAGACGGCAGCGATGCCGACGCTTCGCCGGTGGACCGCGACTACCAGCTCCGCTCCGCACTCAACCTGCTCAAGGGAATGAAGATTCTCGACCGGGGCAGTCAGGGCCAGAGCAACTGATGCACCGTTGTATTCTGGCACTAGCACTCCTGCTCGGCCCGGCCTGCACCCTTGCGGCCGGACCGCAGGAAACCGGTCGCCACCAGGGGCCGCCCACCATTGCGATCATCATCGACGACATGGGGCATAACCTGGTAGAGGGCGAACGGCTGATTGCCCTCGAGCAACCTCTTACCCTGGCGTTCCTGCCCTATCGCCGCCACACTTCGCAGCTGGCCCGGCAGGCCCACCAGAACCACAAGGAGGTCATGCTGCACGCACCCATGGCCAACACCCGCAACTTCGGCCTCGGCCCGGGCGGCCTGACACCGGACATGGACCAGGACAGCATCCGCACCACCCTGCGCCGGGCGTTGCAGTCCATTCCCCACGTGCGCGGTGTCAATAACCATATGGGCAGCCTGCTGACCCAGCAGCTTGAGCCTATGGACTGGGTGATGTCGGAGCTGGACCGCTACCCGCTGTACTTTGTCGACAGCCGTACCATTGCCAACACCGTCGCCGGGGATGTGGCCACCGCCTACCAGATTCCCACCATGACCCGGGATGTCTTTCTGGACCACGAGCAAACCGAGGAATTTGTCCATCGCCAGTTCCAGCTGCTGATCCGCACTGCCAGGAAGAACGGTACTGCGGTGGGCATTGGCCATCCCCACCGGGTCACCGTGGATTATCTGGAGAAACACCTGCCGGAGCTTGATGCCCAGGGCATTGCCATTGCAACGGTCAGCGGGCTGTGGGCCATCCGCAATAACAACCAGCCGATGTTTGCCGAAGGCGACAAGCAACCGGTGTCGCCGGCGCTGGCGCGCAAGCCATAGCGGAAAAGAAAGGAAAAACCGACGGCGGGGTGGCAGTCACCCCGCCGGAAACGCTCAGTCGCGGACTTCGATGCCCTGAGCCTTCATGAACGCCTTGGCCTCGGGAATGGTGTGCTGGCCGAAGTGGAAAATGGAAGCCGCCAGCACTGCATCGGCGCCACCTTTGGTGACGCCATCCGCCAGGTGCTGCAGCTCGCCAACGCCGCCACTGGCAATCACCGGTACCGAAACCGCATCGCTCACGGCACGGGTCAGCTCCAGATCGAAGCCGATCTTGGTACCGTCACGGTCCATACTGGTCAGCAGCAACTCGCCTGCCCCCAGCTCGGTCATCTTGCGGGCCCATGCGACCACCTCCAGCCCGGTCGGCTTGCGGCCACCGTGAGTGAAAATTTCCCAGCGCGGCGCCTCGCCTTCACCACTCACCCGCTTGGCATCAATGGCGACAACGATACACTGGCTACCAAAACGCTCGGCGGCTTCCCGGACAAAGTCCGGATTGAAGACCGCCGCCGTGTTGATGGACACCTTGTCGGCACCGGCATTCAGCAGCTTGCGGATATCCTCCACCGTACGTACGCCGCCACCCACTGTCAGCGGAATGAACACCTGGCTCGCCATCCGCTCAACCGTCTCATAGGTGGTGTCGCGACTCTCGTGACTGGCAGTGATATCCAGAAAGGTAATCTCGTCAGCGCCCTGCTCGTTGTACTTGCGGGCCACCTCCACCGGATCACCGGCGTCGCGGATGTCGACAAAGTTTACCCCTTTGACCACCCGACCCTTATCCACGTCCAGGCAGGGAATGATGCGCTTGGCCAGCCCCATGACTCAGCTCCCCGCCTGCTCGAGGCTGTCGCAGAACGCCTGGGCTTCCGCCACATCCAGCGTACCTTCGTAGATGGCACGACCGGTGATCGCGCCGAGAATGCCTTTATCCGCCACGGTGGCCAGCTGGCGCAGGTCATCCATGTTGGTAACGCCACCGGAGGCTATCACCGGAATGCCACCCTGCTCCGCCAGCGCGGCGGTCGCTTCCACGTTGACCCCCTGCATCATGCCGTCGCGGGCGATATCGGTATACACAATGGCCTCGACGCCGTCATTGGCGAAGCGCTTCGCCAGATCCACTGCCATCACTTCGGAGACTTCTGCCCAGCCATCGGTGGCGACGCGGCCGTCTTTGGCATCCAGGCCGACAATGATGTGCCCCGGGAAGCGCTTGCACATCTCGGTGACGAACTCCGGCTCCTTGACCGCCTTGGTACCGATAATGACCCACTGCACGCCCGCCTTCAGGTAGGCGTCAATGGTTTCCGCAGACCGGATACCACCGCCGATCTGGATGGGCAGGTCCGGAAATTTGCGGGCAATCGCCTGCACAATCTCACCGTTGACCGGCTCACCGGCAAAGGCACCATTCAGATCAACCAGGTGCAGGCGACGGGCGCCTGCCTCCACCCAGCGGGTGGCCATGTCGACGGGGTCGTCACCGAACACGGTGGAGTCATCCATACGGCCCTGGCGCAGGCGTACACACTTGCCGTCTTTCAGATCAATGGCGGGGATAATCAGCATAAGTGGTCTTCCAGTAGATTCGGTCAGGCTGGGGCGGGGCCGGTTACTTGCCCGCCCACTGCACAAAGTTTTTCAGCAACTGCAATCCGGCCCGGGCGCTCTTTTCCGGGTGGAACTGTACGGCAAAGATGTTATCCCGCGCCACCGCGGCAGCCAGGTCAACGCCGTAGCGGGTGCGGCCGGCCATGTCGGGGTTATGCTCGGCTTCGGCGTAATAACTGTGGACAAAATAGAAACGGTCGCCGTCGGGGATATTGTGCCACAGCGGGTGATCGAGGGTCTGGTAGACCTCGTTCCAGCCCATGTGCGGGACTTTCAGGCGCTCGCCGTTCTCGGTCAGGTTGTCGCCAAAGAACCGCACCTCCGACGGGAACAGGCCGATACAGTCCACTCCGCCGTTTTCTTCGCTGCGGGACATCAGCGCCTGCATGCCGACACAGATCCCGAGCAGGGGGCGGTCCACAGCCACCTCCTTCACCAGGGTATCCACCCCCAGCCGGCGGATTTCACCCATGCAGTCACGGATGGCTCCGACACCGGGCAGTACCACCCGGTCTGCGGCACGGATCAGGTCCGGGTTGTCGGTGACAAGCACCCGGACATCCGGGGCCACGTGCTCCACCGCTTTGCTGACGGAGTGCAGATTGCCCATGCCGTAATCGATGATGGCAACGGTTTTCATATCGGGAACAGGTTTCCTGAATGCAGTGAGAACGGACTGCGGCCGGCGGTCTGATCAATACCAGGCAGTACCGATCCGTGCCGCCCGCAGTTCCGGTTACAGCGAGCCCTTGGTAGACGGGGTAATGCCCGCCATCCGCTCGTCCATTTCGATCGCCATGCGCAGGGCACGGCCAAACGCCTTGAACACCGTCTCGATCTGGTGGTGGGTGTTCTTGCCACGCAGGTTGTCGATGTGCAGCGTCACCATGGAGTGATTTACAAAGCCGTGGAAGAACTCCTCGAACAGGTCGACGTCGAAGCCGCCCACCGAACCACGGGTGTAGGGCACATCCATGATCAGGCCGGGACGTCCGGACAGATCGATCACCACCCGTGACAGCGCTTCGTCCAGCGGCACGTAGGCGTGACCGTAACGACGGATCCCTTTCTTGTCACCCACCGCCTGCTTGAACGCCTGGCCGAGGGTAATACCGATGTCTTCCACCGTGTGGTGGTCATCGATGTGCAGGTCGCCTTTGGAGGTGATGGTAATGTCCACCAGCCCGTGGCGGGCAATCTGGTCCATCATGTGCTCAAGGAAAGGCACACCGGTATCAAAACAGGCATTGCCGCTACCGTCGAGATTGATTTCGACGGTGATCTGGGTTTCAAGGGTATTTCTTTCAACCCGAGCCTTACGTTCGGCCATGGGGACTCCGTAGTTAAATCGGGCGCCGGGGCGCCGGGAAACATTTCCTGCCGATTATACCGTTTAACTTTCCCGACGTCCCGCAAACACCGCTATGACGATCATAGCCGTGGTCGTCAGAATGCCTTCTTCAGGTTGTTCATGTAGGTATCAACCAGGCTGTTGAATTCATGCTTGATCACCGGGCTGATCGCCAGCTTGAGCAGGCCCGGCAGCGGCACGGTCAGCTCGGCACTGGTCTGGAACTTGACAGACGTGGCGTTATCACCGTTGGCGCGGAGCACCCAGGCTCCCTTCACCACACCATTGCCCTCGCCACGAACCGGCTCCCAGGTGATCTTGCCGGCGTCTTTGTCAGCGGCGTAGCGACAAGCGTAGACGGACTGGATGGCGTGCTTGTCGACACCCACTTTTTCCATCTCCCAGCGGTACACGTTGTCACCCAGGTCGATCAGCTTGTCGACCTTGGGGAAGTGGCTTGCCGACCGGGGTACATCGGCGAGAAGCTCGAATACCTCGTCGTAACTGCCTGGAATCTCGATGTCCCGGTTCAGCTCAATGGATACAGTGATAGCCACGAAAAGCTCCTTGTTGTCGTTGTAGGTCTTGGACCAGTCTAATCTGTTAAGGGGAGCTATTTTGGCTGATCACCGGCGTATTGTCATACATATCAACTTTTAATTTGTGCTTCGTGCGTTATCCTTGGGCTTGCGCCCCTAACAACCGAAAGGATGCTTCGGATATGAAAGCCTTACGTTATCTGATCCTGGCCATTATCGGCATTATCGTACTGGTGGCGGCAGCGATTGCCATCGCCATCGCGGTTATTGATCCCAATGACTACAAGCCGCAGATCGAAAAAGCCGTGGAGGACAACACCAACCTCGACCTGATCCTCGACGGGGACATCGGCTGGTCGTTCATCCCGCTGGGCCTGGAACTGAATAACGTAGAAGCTAAGCTCGACGACCAGAGTTTTGTCAGCCTGCAGCAACTGATCGCCCAGCTCGATTTCTGGTCGCTGATCAGCATGTCGCCGCGGGTCAACACCTTTGTGCTGGACGGCCTGGACGCCAACCTGTCGGTGGACAAGCAGGGCAATGGCAACTGGACCCGCATCATGAAAGAAGACGCGGCCGCCACTGGTACACCAAGCGACGGCAGCGCCCAAGCCGGAGATACCGCACCCACTCCGGCGGCAGCCGCGGAGGAAGGCGCCGCCGAGCCGCTCAACTTCAACGTCGAGAACGTGCAGATCAGCAATGCCCGAGTGCACTACGACGACCAGGCCACTGGCCAGTCCGTTACCCTCGACAACTTTGCCGTCAACGCCCGCGACATCACCCTCGGCCAGGCGTTTCCGCTGGACCTGAGCTTCCGCGTGGAGACCAACCAGCCCCGCTTCGCCGTCGATGCAGCCATCAGTGCCGAGCTGGGCGCCAACGAAGCGCTCAACGAATTCGCCATCGCCAACCTGGACGGCACCTTCGACATGAACGGCGAGCCGTTTGGCGACAAGTCGGTGCAGGCAACCCTTGGCGGATCAGCCGAAGTAAACCTGGAAAACGAAGTGGCGACAGTCAGCGGCTTCACCGCCAGCCTCGCCGATCTCAAGCTCAGAACCGACCTGAGCGTGACCGGCTTCGGCGACCAGCCGCAGCTGCAGGGCAAGCTGGACATCGCCGCCTTCTCCCTGAAAGAACTGCTCGAGGCCCTCGGCCAGGCGCCGATTGATACCGCCGATCCGGAGGTACTGACCAGGATGGCCCTCGCCACCGATATCGCCGGCCCGGCCGGCACCGTGGCCCTCAACGGCCTGAAGATCACACTCGACGACACCACCTTCCAGGGCGACGCCCGCTACGGCATCAGCAACGGCGCCATCGGCCTCAACCTGCAGGGCGACAAGATCAATGCCGACCGCTACCTGCCACTCGCCAGCGAGGAAGACGCCGCAGCCCAAGGCAGCGCCGGTGACAGCCAGAGCGCCAGCAGCAGCCCGGCCACCCCGGCGGAAGAAACCGACCTGCTGCCGCTGGACACCCTGCGGGCCCTGATCATGGACATCAACCTGGGGCTCGGCGAGCTGATCGTCAGCAACCTGACCATCAACGAGATCCAGTCGAAGATCACCGCCAACGACGGCCTGCTCAAGGTCAACCAGTTCAGCGGCAAGCTCTATGACGGCAGCTTCGGCGCCAACGTCACCCTGGACGCCCGCTCCGACAACCCGAGCTGGGTGATCGGCTCCAAAGTCAACAGCGTGCAGACCCTGCCACTGCTGCAGGACCTGGCGGAGATGGACATGCTATCCGGCGGCGCCAACCTGGACCTGGACGTGAAAACCACCGGCAACCGCATCTCGGCGCTGCGTAACAATGCCAATGGCCTGGTCAGCTTCAACCTGGCCGAAGGCCAGTTCACCCGTATGAACCTGACCCGGATGGCCTGCCAGGGCATTGCCCTCGCCAACCAGGAAAGCCTGACGACCAGTGACTGGGGCACCAGCACCCCGTTCAACGATATGCGCGGCACCCTGAAGATTGACGGCAATACCCTCAACAACACCGATCTGGTCGCCTCACTGGCCGGCATGGCGCTGGAAGGTGATGGCACGGTCGACATGGCAGCCTCGCAACTGGACTACGAACTGGGCCTGCGCATTGTTGGTGAGATCCACCGCGACCCGGCCTGCCGCGTCACCGAATACGTCAAGAACGCGGTGATTCCGGTAGAATGCCGCGGCAACTTCACCGAAGATCCCGCCGGCCTGTGCTCGTTCGACGGCTCCCGCTTCCGCGACACCCTCAAGGACATGGCCGCCAATGCCGCCAAGGCCAAGGCGAAAGAAGAAGTGGACGAAGCCAAGCAGAAGGCCGAAGAGAAAGTGAAAGAGAAGCTGGAAGAAAAGCTCGGCGAGGAAGCCGGCAGCAAGGTCAAGGACGCACTCAAAGGCCTGTTCAAATAATGGCCGACAGCTTCGCCGGCCAGCTGCTGGCCTGGTACGACCAGCACGGCAGGCATGACCTGCCGTGGCACCATGACCGCAATGCCTACCGGGTGTGGGTGTCTGAGATCATGCTGCAACAGACCCAGGTGGCAACCGTCATCCCCTACTTCGAAGCCTTCATGAAACGCTTTCCGGACGTGGCCGCACTGGCGGCCGCACCGGTGGACGACGTGCTCAGCCACTGGTCCGGCCTGGGTTACTATGCCCGCGCCCGCAACCTGCACAAGGCGGCGCAACAAGTCGTCGCGGAATACGGCGGCGAATTCCCGCAACAGCAGGAAACCCTCGAAGCCCTCAGCGGCATCGGCCGCTCCACCGCCGCCGCCATTGTCGCCCAGGCCTTCGGCATCCGCGCCGCCATTCTTGATGGCAACGTCAAACGGGTCCTTGCCCGCTACCATGCCATACCCGGCTGGCCGGGACAGACCGCGGTACTGAACCAGCTGTGGCAACATTCCGAGGAACACACTCCGGAAGACCGGGTGCGGGACTACACCCAGGCGATCATGGACCTGGGCGCCACGGTATGCACCCGCAGCCGCCCGGCCTGCGAACGCTGCCCGCTGCAGCCTGGCTGCACCGCCTACGCCCGCCAGGAAACTACCAGCTACCCCGGCGCCAAGCCGAAAAAGGCCAAGCCGGAGAAAACAACCTGGATGGTCATCCTCGAAGACCATCAGGGACGCATCCTGCTCGAGCGGCGCCCACCCAGCGGCATCTGGGGCGGGCTATGGAGCCTGCCGGAGCTGGACCCGGCCTACGGCCCCGAGGAACTACCCGACGCCTGCGAGCGTCAGTTCGGATTCGGCTGCAGTGACGCCGAGCTGATCAGCGGCTTCCGCCACACCTTCAGTCACTACCACCTGCACATCCAGCCGGCGCGCCTCGCCGTCACCGGACCAACCGGGGTGGCCGAGGAGACTGAACAACGCTGGGTCCACCGGGACGAAGCCCTCGCCCTGGGCCTGCCCGCCCCGATTCGCACCCTGCTGACCACACCAGAGCAAACCGCCCTGCTCTGATCTGTTATCATGCCCGCAGACCCGCTACCCGGCGATTCCACAGGAGCAGACATGAGCCGCACCGTATTCTGTCGCAAGTACCAGGAAGAACTCGAAGGCCTCGACTTCCCGCCCATGCCGGGCAAGAAAGGCCAGGAGCTGTATGACACCGTGTCAAAAAAAGCCTGGCAGGAATGGCAACAACAACAAACCATGCTGATTAACGAAAAACACCTCAGCATGATGGACCCGAACAGTCGCAAATACTTGCAGGCCCAGATGGAACGGTTCCTCGACAACGAGCCGTTTGACAAGGCCGAAGGCTATGTTCCACCGGAGCAATAAGCCCAACCTGGTCAAGGACTGAGCAACCCCGAAAAGATCCACAAATTTTTTCTGCACAGCCTTGACTCGGTACCGCTAAACCGGTTTAATAGCGCCCCGTTGCAGCGCAGTACCGCAACACGCCCGGATAGCTCAGTTGGTAGAGCAGGGGATTGAAAATCCCCGTGTCGGTGGTTCGATTCCGCCTCCGGGCACCATTAAGAATTCTGATGAAGCCCGCCTTGTGCGGGCTTTGTTGTTTCTGATGCCCCAATTTGTAAGCAGATTTTACCTTTCAATGGGAACTTCAATCCCAGTCCAGTAGGCCGTTACCTCTCCAGCCGGTCGAATCCTCACCATTGAAAACGTTGAATCCTCAATGTGAACGCGCATTCCTTCCGGGAGCTCAACACACTGACCTGACTCCACCACTCTTGCCAACGCTTCCCACTCTCTATTCGTCATCATGCTGAAGGCGCGAGAGTATACATCCTCGGTGACACAACCCAGCGCAATAGCACCAATATAATATTCACCGGTTACGCTCTTGCTTGGCCGCTCTGCAACCAATGCCGGCGGATCATAAAAATGCCCTATTTCCCAGCTAATTAGAACCCACATCATCGCGCCAACAAATACCAGAGTGCCAATATTGACCATCCAGGTATACACTGTATTTATTCGGAAGTTTTCACCGCAGTATTTACACCCGGGCGCAGCCTTTTCTATTACCTCATTACATTCTGGGCACTTCCGATGGTGATTAACAATCATTAGGCTCTCCCTTTCCCTTCAACTATCAACGGTAGTCCATATAAGCGCGCGGGCCCTTCCTATCGGAAATCCATCACCACGGGGGGGCGCTGAGCGTGGTTTCTACCTGAATTCAAACTTTCCCAAGCTCGACAATTTCAGGAACTACCATCGGTGAGCATGCCCACTCGAACAAGTAATAATTGGCTTTTACTCCAGATTTCTGAACGAAACAAGCATAGCCTTCATCGCGAACCGCATGTGACCTATAGTTTATGCTACTGATGGAATTGGATGTCTCTAATGGGAGTTAATTGCATGAAGATCCGACCTATCATTATTCTATTCGCAACCTTTAGCTCTGGCTGCATCTCAACCCCAACCACTGAGGAAATACCGGTGGTGACCGATGGCTATCACGGGATCACTCTATTGGATTTAGAAGCCACTGTACTAATTGACTCCCGCTTCACCGAGCGACAGAAACTTGAAAACAGGAAAGGCAAATTCTGGGTATATACTGATTATGAGGGCGAATCTGACCAAGAATTCATCCTGCTAACTATAGGAAGCAATGATTTGCCTGAACAACTTGAAGGCGCCACAGATGTTGATACGCCGCTCGGCCCAGCATTTGAATTATTTTTTGCGACAGAGCTAAGTCAGCTATCTCTCGATAAACTATCCGAAGCGCATGGCTTCGATGCCCCAGCCTGCGGGTATGGCCGACAACTTATATTCCGCCCTGAGAAGTCAGGCAGATACTTGAGCATCACTTACATCGAAGGAAAATCTTGCTCAACCGCCTTTCAGCTCGACGGTGACATGGAGAAATTAACACAAACATTGGTAAGAACACGAGCCGAAACTGTTGTCAAATTAAAACCGTTATAACGGATAGATCCTTCAGTAAGTGACAAGATGTGCTTAAACTAGCTGCCGAATTAATCTAATAATCAAATGTTCGAACGGTCGAACTTAGACTTTCAATCGATATGGGACATGAGTTTGAATGCATTCATATACCGCATTTTCCAGTATGCGTTTATAGCAAAATATCCACAAAATCTCTGCAGCTAGTTAGCCTAGTGCATCAACATCCGGAGGGACTCGGAAATGAAATCAGGAATTCTAACCATACTCGCAATGACATCCCTCGCGGGTTGTGGAGGCAGTAGTGAAAATGAAACCGCCACAACCGAACCAGAAATATTGTGCCTACCCGCCATCCAAAAATACTCCCAAGAAACAGCACAAAATGCCGGAGTGTACCGTGGCTTCCTCGAAATCGCAGCCGAGGAATCGTCAGATGACGCGTACGCAATCCTCACGCCCTCAGGTCGCATTACGGTTATTTCAAGTATCGGCATAGTGACAGGCTACTTCTCCGATAGCGTTCAAGTGTCAGGAAATGTCGACCTGTGGAGCGCTGAAACCGAGCGAACCAATTATTCACTCAATGGATTATTTGTTGCCCGAGACTCAATTCAGGGCTACAACCTTGGCATTTTCGACTACCAATTCCATGCCCAGTATCAGGTTCCGAATGAAGACATCTGTCTGGCAGCTGTCGATGCGACCGGCTCGTGGTCTCAAACCTACGATGAGGTGACAACAACTCTAACGATTGATGCTGATAACACCTTCACTGGATCCGATAGTACCGGATGTGTGTACGCCGGCAGCCTCAATGACCCATCCGTTGAAGGTGGTGTTTTTGAAATAGAGGCGACCGTCAGTAATTGCATCAAAAGCGGAATCTACAAGGGAGCTGGCTCAGTGCTTGGCGTTCAGCCGCAGACTGCAGACCTCATTTTCGGAGTCTTGTGGAACGAGGACCGGCACATAGGGCTAAGCTTGGAAAGGTGACAGCTCTTGTCATTCTTTTCAGGTTTGCAAATAGGACCGCTTGTTTCCCAGGAAATATTCTGATGTCGCTGTTACTGACCATGCGCACCTCCCAATATCGGTCAGACACCGCACATCGCACTCCACGCGCTAGTGACACAGCAAACCAAGCAGCTCTTCTGGAACCCGACAATTTGGGCTACCCTGAAGCGGCAAAATCATTTCACGTCAGATAGTTGCAATCCGGAAATAACGGCGGCGAGCGCATGGACAAGAAAAAGCTCACAGAGCGGGACATCTGCACCAAGTACATCAATCCTGCCCTGCAGCAAGCAGGATGGGACATGCACAGCCAGGTGCGGGAGGAAGTCTCGTTCACTGCTGGCCGCATCATCGTGCGTGGCAGGCTGCACACCCGTGGCAAGCGCCGCCGGGCGGATTACGTTCTCAGCTACAAGAAGAACATGCCCATTGCCATCATCGAAGCCAAGGACAACAACCACAGCCTGGGCGATGGCATGCAGCAGGCTCTGGCTTACAGCGATGCCCTCGACGCCCCTTTCGTGTTCAGCAGTAACGGCGACGGCTTCCTGTTCCACGACCGCACCGGGCTCTTCGGCCAAACCGAAACCACCCTAAGCCTGGGCGAATTCCCCTCCCCAGAAACCCTCTGGGAGCTCTACTGCCAGCACAAAGGCATTCACCAGAACGCCAGGCAGACGGTCGAACAGCCCTACTACGATGACGGCAGCGGCCGAACGCCCCGCTATTACCAGACAGTCGCCATCAACCGCACTGTAGAGGCCGTGGCCCGCGGACAGAACCGCATTCTGCTGGTGATGGCCACCGGCACCGGCAAGACCTTCACGGCCTTTCAGATAATCTGGCGGCTGTGGAAGTCCAAGCAGAAGAAACGCATCCTGTTCCTGGCCGACCGCAACATTCTGGTAGACCAGACCAAGAACAATGACTTCAAGCCCTTCGGCCAGGCCATGACCAAGGTCACGAACCGAACGGTAGACCCGTCCTACGAGATTTACCTGTCGCTGTACCAGGCCGTCACCGGCAGCGAGGACGAGCAGAACATTTACAAGCAGTTCTCCCCGGACTTCTTCGACCTCGTGGTTATCGACGAGTGCCACCGGGGCAGCGCCTCCGTGGACTCCGCCTGGCGGCAGATTCTGGACTACTTCTCCGCCGCCACCCACATCGGCCTGACCGCCACACCGAAGGAAACCAAGGAAGTCTCCAACATCGACTACTTCGGCGAGCCGGTTTACACCTACTCCCTGAAGCAGGGCATCGAAGATGGCTTTCTGGCCCCCTACAAAGTCGTACGCATCGACCTGGATCGAGACCTGCAGGGCTGGCGCCCCAGCAAGGGGCAGACCGACAAGCACGGCGAGCTCATCGAAGACCGCATCTACAACCAGAAAGACTTCGACCGCCAGCTCGTGCTGGAGAAGCGCACCGAAGTGGTCGCCAGGAAAGTGACCGAATTCCTCGAACAAACCGACCCCTACCAGAAAACCATCGTCTTCTGCGAAGACATCGACCACGCCGAACGCATGCGCCAGGCCCTCGTGAACCTGAACCCGGAGCGAGTGAAAGAGAACCGCAAGTACGTCATGCGCATCACCGGCGATGAGCAGGAAGGCAAAGCCGAGCTGGACAACTTCATCAACCCGGAAGAGCGTTACCCGGTGATTGCTACCACCAGCAAGCTGATGACCACCGGCGTGGACGCCCAAACCTGCAAACTCATCGTGCTGGACCAGCGCATCCAGTCCATGACCGAATTCAAGCAGATTATCGGCCGTGGCACCCGCATCAACGACGACTACAACAAGCACTGGTTCACCATTCTGGACTTCAAAAAGGCCACCGAGCTGTTTGCGGACCCAGCATTCGATGGCGACCCTGTGAAAGTCTATGTTCCCGGAGCCGGAGATCCCGTTAATCCTGATGACGAGGACGCGCCGGAGACTCCAGAGCCGGGGCATGGATGCGGCGAGGAGCCCGAGGGCTATGAAGCAGACCCCGAAGCGGGTTGGGAAACCGACGACCCGCAAGGCGGAGATACCGGTGGCCCGGGCGAAGGTGGTGGAACCGGCGGTGGCCGAACCCGTTACGTGGTAGACAATGTTGAAGTCACCGTCATAGCGGAGCGCGTCCAGTACCTCGGCCCGGACGGCAAGCTCATCACCGAAAGTCTGAAAGACTTCACCCGCAAACAAGTGAAAGAGCAGTACGCCACCCTCTCCGACTTCCTCAAAGGCTGGAACGAAGCCGAGCGCAAACAGGCCATCATCGAAGAACTGGCCGAGCAAGGTGTAATGTGGGACGACCTCATCAAGGATGTCAGTAAGAAACTGGGGGCCGAACCCGACCCCTTCGATGTCATCTGCCACATCGTCTACGACCAGCCGCCTCTGAGCCGCAAGGAACGGGCCGAGCAGGTGCGTAAGCAGGATTACTTCAGTAAATACGAAGGCGCCAGCAAAGAGGTTCTGGACGCCCTGCTGGACAAGTACACCGACGACGGCATCGAGCCTATCGAAGATGTTAAAATCCTCACCCTCGCGCCCTTCAGCCAGATAGGCTCACTCATGGAACTGGTGGACTCCTTCGGGGGCAAGCCCGGCTACACCGAGGCCGTGAAAGACCTGGAAGACGAGCTTTACCGGCAAACGTCCTAATCCGAACTAATCATTTAACACCATTCCGAGCACCCAGGAACTGAACATCTATGTCTATCAGCACCACCATCAAATCCATCCAGGACATCATGCGCAAAGACGTTGGCGTAGACGGCGATGCCCAGCGCATTGGCCAGCTGGTATGGATGTTGTTCCTGAAAATTTTCGACGACCGGGAAGATGAGTGGGCAATTACTCACGACGATTACAAATCCCCGATTCCGGAACACTTGCGCTGGCGCAACTGGGCCGCCGACCCGGAGGGCATGACCGGCGACGAGCTCAAAGACTTCATCGACAACACCCTGTTCCCCGGCCTGCAGAACCTGGAGCCGGCCGGTGACGACTACAGGGGCGTGGTTATCCGCAACGTGTTCGAGGATGCCTACAACTACATGAAGTCCGGCCAGCTTATGCGCCAGGTCATCAACAAGCTGCAAGACGGCATCAACTTCAACAAATCCGCCGAGCGCCATGAGCTGGGCGATATGTACGAGCAAATCCTCAAAGACCTGCAAAGCGCCGGTAACGCCGGTGAGTTCTACACCCCACGGGCGGTGACCGAGTTCATGGTCAACCGGATAGACCCGAAGCTGGACGAAAAAGTGATGGACCCGGCCTGCGGCACCGGCGGCTTCCTTACCTGCACCATCGAGCACAAGCGCAAACACTACGTCAGCACCCCGCAGGACGAACAAACCCTGCAGAAGAGCATCCACGGTGTTGAGAAAAAGCCCCTGCCCCACCTGCTGGCCACCACCAACATGATTCTGCACGGCGTCGAAGTGCCGGACCAGATCAAGCACGACAACACCCTGGCCCGCCCGCTCATCAGCTGGGGCCCGAAAGAGCGGGTAGACGTTATCGTGGCCAACCCGCCCTTCGGTGGCATGGAAGAAGACGGCATTGAAACCAACTTCCCCAGCGCCTTCCGCACCCGGGAAACCGCCGACCTGTTCATGACCCTGTTCATCCACCTGCTGCGGGACGGTGGCCGCGCCGCCGTGGTGCTACCAGACGGCTTCCTGTTCGGCGAAGGCATGAAAACCCGCCTCAAGGAAAAGCTGCTGGAAGAGTGCAACCTGCACACCATCGTGCGCCTGCCCAACGGCGTGTTTAACCCCTACACCGGCATCAAAACCAACCTGCTGTTCTTTACAAAGGGCAAACCCACGGAAACCGTGTGGTACTACGAACACCCCTACCCGGAAGGCTACAAGAGCTATAGCAAAACCAAGCCCATGAAGTTCTCCGAGTTCCAGACCGAAATCGACTGGTGGGGCACCGAGGCCGACAGCTTCGCCAGCCGCGAGGAAACCGAGCAGGCCTGGAAGGTGTCAATCGACGACATCAAGGCCCGCAACTACAACCTGGACATCAAGAACCCCTGGCAGGGCGAAGAGGTCAACCATGACCCGGACGAACTGCTGGCCAAGTACGAACAGCAACAGGCCGAAATCCAGGAAATCCGCAACCAACTGCGGGACATCCTAGCCGATGCGCTTTCTCACAACAGCGATGAGAATACCGACGGAGGTGCGGCGTGAGTGCGCGGGAGCTGATTACCGAGCATCTGGATTTGTGGACCGGGGCAGTCACGAAGAAGTCCAGCAGTGGCCGGGGGAGTAATGGCAAGGTTGAGTTGACTGGCATTAAGAAGCTTCGGGAGTTGATTCTGGAGTTGGCCGTACGGGGCAGGCTAGTTGAGCAGAATCCAGCAGACGAGCCCGCCAGCAAGCTCCTTGAGCGCGTCAGAGCTGAAAAACTTCACTTGGTGAAACAGGGCGAGATTAAGAAACGGAGGAAGCTCCCTGAACTTTCGGAAATGACCATACCTTTTCACTTACCTTCAAGCTGGGAATGGGGTCAGCTAGAGGATGTGGGCCGAGATTGGGGTCAGAAAGCACCAAGCAACGAATTTAGCTATATTGATGTCGCTTCTGTCGATAACCTGCGAGGTGCAACCACCCAGCCCAGTATTCTCTCAGCTGACGAAGCACCATCGCGAGCAAGAAAAATCGTGCGTGAAGGGACGCTGATATACTCAACCATCCGTCCCTACCTCCAGAATATCGCTGTAGTCGAAAGCGAAATCGAGCCAGAGCCAATCGCCAGTACAGCATTCGCTGTCCTTCACCCACTCGCTGGAATGCCTGCTCGCTTTTTCCTTCACTACCTACGAAGCCCAGCCTTCGTGAGATATGTTGAATCGGCGCAAACTGGCATTGCTTACCCAGCGATTAACGACAAACAGTTTTTCTCGGGCCTAGTACCGGTTCCTCCGTTGGAAGAACAACACCGCATCGTCCAAAAAGTCGATGAACTCATGGCCCTCTGCGACCGGCTGGAAAAGCAAACCAGCGACCAGCTCGAAGCCCACGAAACCCTCGTGGACACCCTGTTCGGCACCCTCACCCAATCTCAAAACGCCACCGAACTGGCCGACAATTGGGCCCGCCTCGCCGCCCACTTCGACACCCTTTTCACCACCGAACAGAGCATCGACAAGCTCAAGCAGACCATCCTGCAACTGGCCGTGATGGGGCGGTTGGTGGAGCAGGATGCGGAGGATGAGCCCATCATTGATTACCTTAACTCACACAATATTAATGCCACCAACCACGAACAGTCTGGATGGGCTCAAGTGCGCTTGGGAGATTTGGGCGAAATCATTGGCGGAGCTACGCCGAGCAAGAAAAATCCCGAATTTTGGCAGGGAGAGATTCCGTGGGTTTCACCCAAAGACATGAAGACTGATCAAATATCAGACAGTCAAGACCACGTCTCTAAAGAAGCGATTACAAATAGCCCGCTGCGCAGAATCCCACCACAAAGCTTACTTATGGTTGTCAGAGGGATGATACTCGCGCACTCCTTCCCTGTCGCAATAACAACTGCCCCCGTCACCATCAATCAAGACATGAAAGCGCTAGTCCCGCCAAGTGACATCTCCCAGTACTTGCTTTTGTTTCTTAAAGCTCGAAAAGCAACTGTGACCGACCTGGTGGACCGCTCTAGCCATGGCACCTGTAAGCTAAAATCAGAGAAACTCTGGGCGCTGCCTATCGATTTGCCCCCTATCAGGGAGCAGGAGAGGATTCTAAGTAGAGTCGATGAACTCATGGCCCTCTGCGACCAAGTCAAGGAACGCCTGAACCAGGCCAGCGAGACCCGCTGCCAGCTGGCCGAAGCCATTGTCCAAAAGGCAGTGAGTTGATGCTATCTCGAAAATTCAACCTCGTACGGCGACTTTCACCACTAAACAAGGAAGGAAAAGCATGAAACCCGCAAATGTGTTGCTACCAATTCTGATCTCCCTCGTACTGAGCGCCTGCGGAGGCAGCTCTGGGAGTGACGCGGAGCCCCCCCAACCTTCCGAAACTAACGACAGTAGCTCTGATTCAACTCAAGAGGAAGCGGATTCAACGGCGTCCGAAGAAACGCCGGAACCTAGTGAACCGACTGCACCACCGAAGCCGAGTGAGCCAGTCGTCTCCTTCTCAGCCCCAAGCCTCCTCTCCGCGAATAATGCCTATTGGTTTTCCATCTTCGACATCGATACTGATGGCGCGAGCGATATCATCGCTCCCACGATGGAGGGCGACCAGTGGACTGGATATACCTACTCCGTCACTGCCTTTTCAAATTTAGATGGCCACGGGTTCAACCGAGCAACTATTGCCGACCTGGAATACGGTGCAAGCTGGATTTCGCTTTTTGAAGTTCCCAACAAGAACTCCATCGGCTTTTTCATTCCAACAGGAGCAGACTGCTCTATTGCTTACTATCAATCGAATGAAACCGACGGTTTCGACGGTTTCGCAAGTGTGCCGAGCATCTCATGTGGCAACAGGTATGTTCTTGGAAAGGACCTCAACAACGACCAGGTCATCGATTCCATCTCCAACGCTGGCCATATCAATATTGCCTCCAACGACGGTGAGTTCACCACATCACATGATCTCATCGGGCTAACGAGTGGAGCTGCACTGGCTATTTCTGACTTAGACAAAGATGGTGCAGGTGATGCGGTCACTTTCGATGGAGATAGAACGCTCGCCGTCTTTATGGGTATCGGAGATGGGTCTTTTGAGACTGCAAACCTCTACTTGGCGCCAGACAACGGTTGCTTTACCTCCCATGGGGGCTTGGTAGTTTTGCGAGATGTAAACGGGGACGAAAATATCGATGCTGTTGCAGCGGATAGCTGCAACATCTTCAGCTTTTTGGGCAACGGCGATGGAACGTTTTCAGAGCCTCTCAAAGCAATTTCTTCATCCCCTGTCTGGAGTGATTATGAAGTAGCAGACATTAACTCGGACGGAGTTTATGACCTGATATTGGCTGAGGCCAACCAGGAGACATCTGTAACCATTTACACAGGAAAGGGTGACGGAACATTCGAGCACGCAGCTCAAGTTGATACGGGCGCCCCTGATGCAATGCAGGTCGGCGCAGCCGACCTGAACAACGACGGACTGCTCGACGTAATAGCCAGTCATGGATACCACAATACGATTGGCATTGCCCTGCAAACGGACAGTGATTCAGGTTTGTAGGATTGCAGTTGATATGGCCATCACCAAGGCTTGTTTGCTTGAGTTACTCTAAACTACGTCTAACTGTCCACAGGCAGCGTTATGGCAATCGAACAAGGTATTTGGCGAATCGGAGACCAACCACAAAAACTCAAGTCTGCGGCCCTCGCTGACGAGTCGCTACTGGAAGACCAAGTAATGAAGGATACCGGTCACGATTTATCGCCATGGGTGCAGGCGGAGCACAGCCGAATATTTCGCGCGATAAAATCATCTCAACTGTGATGGGGCTGCCACCTGAACAAGAACAATACCGTATCGTCCAAAAAGTCGATGAACTCATGGCCCTCTGCGACCAACTCAAGGAACGCGTCAACCGGGCCAGCGAAACCCGCTGCCAGTTGGCCGACGCCGTGGTTGAAAACGCCCTGAACTAACCGGAAAAGGATGACCGCCCAGTGTACGAAAAACCGTGGCTTAGGTACCGCGAGCAGCTTGAGAAACTAAAGAACCGGGGACTTGCGGTTACCGATGAGCCGAAGGCTCTGGAATACCTGGAGCGTATTGGCTACTACCGATTGAGTGGGTACTGGCATCCGTTTCGTGAACGCTCAGGGTTGTTTTGCCCCATCGGTAAGGGCATCCCCGGAGGGAAGAAAACAAAGGAAACCAGCACCGTTCTGGACAGCTTCAAGCCGAGCGCGTCTTTCGAGGCGGCCGTGCGCCTCTACGTATTCGACAAAAAGCTTCGCCTTCTTGCCCTGGATGCGCTCGAGCGTATCAAAGTGGCATTGCGGGTCGATATATCCCACACCCTGGGAAAGCATGACCCATTCGCCTACCTGAATCCGGACATTCTGTTCGAGGGGTTCGCCAAGGAGGCAGACGCTAAAACAGGGTTACCCAGACACGTGGATTGGATGAAGAAGCAGGCCACGCAAATCGCCCGCTCCAAGGAAGACTTCATCAAGCACAATAAAACCAAGTATGGCCACCCTCTGCCTATCTGGATTGCCTGCGAGGTATGGGATTTCAACACATTGTCAGAGCTCTATGATGGCATGCGCCCGGAAGACCAGGACACCATCGCGGACAAATATGGGATTCAGGATGGCAGGACTCTAGCCTCCTGGCTACGAAGTCTGAACTATTTGCGCAACGTATGCGCCCATCACAGCCGCTTATGGAACCGTAACGTTGTAGACCAGCCACAAAAACCTCCCAAGGGCGTTGTGCCGGACTTTGACAATGCCTGGGCGCGCGGCAACGAACATATCCTTGCCCGACCTTTTCTGTTGCTGTGTATCTGCCGGACGCTGTTGAGCTCCATCAACCCAAGTTCCAGCTGGTGGCAACGGCTCTCGGAATTACTGACAGAATTTCCAGAAAACGAATCGCTTGGGGTTGGCTGGGGCGCCTTTGGCGTTTCGGATGAATGGAGAGGTTGGGAGTGTTTCCCGAAAAGCAGGCAATAAAAAACCCCGCAGCAGCTTCACCGCAAAGCGGATCCACCGATTGGGGCCGTGTTGCGACAAATAATAGACACGAGTGGTGCATTACTCAAGTGTGGCTTACCACTAATTACAAAAAACCCCCGCGTAAGCTCCTGTCGGAGCCAAGAGGCAGGGGTCGTGTTAGGTGAAAGGATATGAACCGCGCATAAAATAATCAAGCATTCGTCAAGGCAATATCAAGCGCAACCACTTCCGACTCGTAGCCAAAGTGCGCTATCAATCGGCATCGCTGTGCTAGCGTGGATTGGGACACATACTGATCGAACATTCCAAGCAGCGCCGAGTCTTTCGACATTAATTGTCGCCAACCAGTCTAATAACCCAGATAACCCAGCCCACCGGAGCCTTTGCCCGCCTGAAAATATTCCGGCATTCCCAGCAGCATCTCCAGATAATGCACCGCAGCACTCCGGCTGGTACTGCGGTACAGCACCGGCTCACCGGGGATGTGGACTTCAAACTGCTGGTCGCAGAGCAAGCCTCGGGCATCCTGCTTTGCTAAGACAACCAGCTCGACGTCGGGCCCCTTCCACAGGGTTCGCACGGTGAATCCCTGGAGTTCGTCTTTCAGGATCGACACATCTCATCTCCGATCAAATAGGTGACAGCTGAGTTCGACTCGTCCTGAGAAAACTTGAAACGTTGGCAACGTGACAGGGCCGAGGTCTCTCTCGGCGGGGCCATTCAAACTGATCGGGGTTACAGTTTTGTGAACCGGAGCGGAATGCACTGCGCCAACCAGCGGCGCAGCGCATTTACCCCGGCCCTCAGAACCGGCGCAATGCGCCCAGGTGCAGGGACGTACCGTAATAGCGCCCGGTTTCCAGCAGGCGGTCCGCGTAGGCAACACGACCGTGGAACTGCCAGTCGCGGTAGCGGCCGATGAGGGCTTCCAGTTCGATGTCGGAGCCGAATTCGTAGCTGGTGAAGGTGTTGTCTTTATGCCAGCCCAGGCTGGTGCGCAGACTTACCCAGTCGTCGGCGTTGGGGCTCCAGTAGAGCAGCGCGGTGCCGGCATAGCGGCGGAAGTAATCGGGATCGTAATAGCCGTTGTTCAGGTCGTCATCGAAACTGAACCACTGGGCCGACAACCCCAGGTTCACGCCCCAGGGCCCGTGGCGATAGACGTTGCGACTGGGGGCAAGGAAGACTTCCTCGCGGCCGTTGTCGTCGGAGAAATCCGAGACGCTCACCCAGCCCTCCACCTGGTACAGCGGAGCCGGCTGCCACAGGGCGCGCAGGCGGTTGCGGGTTTCAACAATTTCCTCGGATACGGCCAGGGGCGACATGGCGTACAGTGCCCGCTCGCGGGTCAGCTGCAGCATCAGGTGGTCGCGCGGGTGATAGCTGCCTTCGAGCAGGTAGTATCCGTAGTCACCGCCGCCCTCCACACTACCCCGACCGGCGCGGGCTTCCACGCTCAGGCGGCGATGCAACTGGTGTCGCACGCCCAGCCAGCCGTAATGGTCCATGGTGGAGCGCTCGCTCTCCTCGGTCATGAAGGGCGAGCCCTGGCGGGTGCTTACCCGGCGGACGTTGTAGCCCAGGAGCGCCCGGGTTTCCGGGCTCAGCGCCAGTTCGCCCCGGGTGTGCAGGCTGGCGATGCGGATATCGTCGGCATCGAACTGATAGTCACCGTACATGCCCACCAACGACTTCAGCGGCGCCTGGGTTACCCGGGCGACGTCCGCGGTCTCTGGCTGATCCGGCTTCAGGCGCTCCATGGCCGCCACGCCGTCCAGCGCTGCCGAGGGCTGGCCGGATGAGCGGGTGGCCAGTACCCGGGCGAACTGGATGTCGTAGTCATCCGGGTAGCGATCGGCCAGGGGTTCCAGCAGGGCGGAAGCGGCATAGAAATGCCCCCGTTGCAGCAGGAGATTGGCCTGCTCCCGCTGGTAATCGTCGGTGTTGCCATAACGACGGAGGTAATCCTCCAGCGCCTGTTCGGCACCGGCGTCATCCCCGGCCCACCTCAGTACCTGGATGCGAGCTACCGCCGCGTCCTGATCGTCCGGGAAATAGCGGAGGTAGTCCTCATAGGCGGAGGCAGCCTGCCCATAGTCGCCGCTCCAGCTGTGCCACCGGGCGCGCCCCAGCAGTGCGTCGTGGTCACCTGGCGCGACGCTCAGCAAGCCCTGAATACTGGCCTGGGCGGCGGCCCGGTTGTTGGCCCAGTTGGCTTGTTGCAGGCAGCCGCGCAGGTATTCCACGTTGCCCGGATCCAGCTCGGCCGCCCGCAGGCACTGCTGGACAGCATCCGCCGGCCGGTTTGCCATGGCGTAGGCCTGGGACAACCGGTACGCCACCACAGCATCGTCCGGCGCCATGCGGGCGGCCTGCTCCAGCGCATCCAGCTTGGCGTCTTCCCGGTTCAGGTGGTGGTAGATGTCGGCCATGCGCAGCCACAGATCCACCCGCTGTGGTTGCTGGTCCAGAACAGCCTGGTAAACCTCCAGGGCACTATCCCACTGCCCGGCCATTTCCGCCTGCAGGCCTTCGTCAGGGACTGCAGGGTCAGCGGCCAGGGTTCCGGCACAGAGGGTAAACAAGACTCCGGCAAGCAGGCGTTTCATTTGCGCCACCTCCGATTGCGGGTTATCCAGAGATCGGTCGCAAACCGGCCGATATTCACGGCGTCGAACAACAGGCTGCCGTAGCGTAGCGGCGTTACCGCGATAGCCTGCCAGAATGCGCGGAACCGGTGGCCGGGTGCGTTGGCCATCAGAATAATGATTACCAGCGCCATTTCAGCCAGAAAGGTAATCAGCAACGGCCCCCACAGCTGCAATATCAGCATGATCACTAAGGTGGTGGGAAAGGCGATCTTCTCCAGCGCGGACATAAAGACCGCCCAGCCCATGGGCCGGCCAAAGCGGCCGGTATAGCCCTGGCCCCAGGGCTGACGGTAGGGCTCACCACGCCGGTGCTGGCGCGGGCTGTCCGGATGGGTCTGGTCATAATGCCTGGCCTCGCGCTTCTGCTTCCAGCGGCGCAGACCCTTGAACGGGCTGCGCAGCAAGCCATCAAAGTAGTAACAGCTCTGCAGGAAACTGGACGACCAGTAGTAAAGCTGGTGAGCCAATCGCGGGAACTCGGGTTCCAGCGAGCGTACCGTTACGTCCTGCAACTGGACATTGCGGTAGCCTTCGTTGAGCATGGCAAAGCCGATGAAGATGTCTTCGGAGTTGGTCAGATCATCCCCCAGGATGGGTTCATAGTGGTCGAACAGCTCCTTCAGATACTTGCGGCGATAGGCCACGGCGCATCCGACCGGGTTGATGATGCTGCCGAATACCACCATCTGGCCACGGTAGATAAACCGCTGCAGGAAGGTGTACAGAATGCCCCGGTAAAAATTGGTGATGGCGCGGTTGAAGCGGTGCCAGGCGCCCTGCTCCCGCGGCGCAAAGTCCTCATGGCTGGCGAGAAAGTCTCGCAGCGGCGGAGCCTGGCAGATTTCCCGGCGGTCCCGCTGGCGCATGGGCTGGACAATCCCGCAGGCCGAGGCGATGCCGGGCGCCTTGTACAGCTCTTCCACCAGGCGTTCGATGTAGTTTTCCGACTCGAGAAAAGTGTCACCGTCGAGTATCACTTCCACATCGGCATCCAGCTCACGGGATTCACGTTTCAGCGTCGGCGTCTTGCCGATCGGCGCCCGGCGACGGATAACCTGCAGGTTCAGGCCGAGCTCATCGCCCAGCGCCCGGGCATAGTCTGCAGTTCTGTCGCTACTGCCGTCGTCAACCAGTACCACCTTGCGGGGCTGCAGGGTCTGCCGCGCGATGGAGCTGAGCGTCATCAGGATGTTCTGCTCTTCATTGAGCGCCGGGATAACCAGGTCCACGATGGCGCCGGAAGGATCCTCCGCCGACTCGGGCGGGGTTTTGTCCGGCCCTCGCAGCAATCCGATGAAGGAGACCAACGTGCTCGGACCGATGACAAACCAGGGCATTGTGGCCATGTTAGCGCTCCGCTGCTGAGTGTTGTGCCCGGGCCCGGTTGATCAGGTCGTGCAGGGTGTCCTCCAGCGACCAGCGATGCTCATATCCAGTCAGCTGGCGCAGTTTGGCCAGCGATGGCCGGCGGTGGCGGATATCTTCAAACTCGGCACCGTAGGCTTCGCCGTAGGGAATGTGTTCAATGGCCGATTGGCTGCCCGCACAATCGATGACCAGACGAGCCAGATCGTTGATGCTGATTTCCCGCTCGCTACCAACGTTGACGATTTCGCCGTTGGGCAGGTCCGGCATTGAGGCCAGGCGGTCGAGTATCGCCACGGTGTCTCGCACATCACAGAAGGCGCGGGTCTGCTCGCCGTCGCCGAAGACGGTAATCGGCTCACCGGCCACGGCACGCTGGATAAATCGCGGCACCACCATGCCATATCGTCCGGTTTGCCGCGGCCCCACGGTGTTGAAGAACCGGGCAATGAGCACCGCCAGATTGTGTTCCCGGGCATAGGCGAGGCCGAAGCCTTCGTCTGCCAGTTTGCTGATGGCGTAGTTCCAGCGCAATGGCGCGCCGGACTGGATGATCAGCGAATCGTCCTCGCTGAGGGTTGGCTCGGTGTGCGGACCATACACTTCCGAGCTGGATGCCAGAATCACCTGCGGAGACCAGCTGCAGCGGTCTACCGCCCGGAGCAGGCGATCGGTTCCGGCAATGTTGGTGGCCATGGTGTTGACCGGCTCACGCAAAACCCGGTACACCCCGACTACCGCCGCCATGTGATAGATCCGGTCGGCCCAGGCCACGGCCTTGTCCAGTCCCTCCCAGGTCACGATGTCCGCTTCATCGAAATGAAAGCGGCCGGTAACCTGAAAGCCTGCAATATTGGCCAGCGAGCCGGTGCTGAGGTTATCCACCACATGCACCTTGTCACCGCGGGCGAGATGGTACTCGGTGATATGGGAGCCGATAAAACCCGCTCCACCAGTAACGAGAATGTGCACAGTCGACTCCGTCTTCAATTCAGGATCATGGCGGGAATGCTCGGATGCCCTGCGCATTCGCAACGACAACATAGCTGATTGTTATCCTTGCACAGTGTTCGGCAGCTGTCTCTGCTCCCGGTCAATTCCGTGAACGGCAGGGCGGACAGCTCCGCTCAGGTTTTCACCCTAGGTCGGGCTGGAACTTCCGGCGGCGATGGCTTCACCACAGCATTCGAGAAACCGGTCCAGATCCCTCACCTCCTCCAGGCACAGACTGTGCTCCATGGCGTAACGGTGATACTCCGCGGTATACCCGAGCCCCTGCAGACGCTGCAAGGCGGCCTCGCCGAGGGATTCGGCCACCACCGGGTCATAGCTACCATGACCGATGAACACCGGGATAGTCCGGTTAGCGTCACTGCGATCGATGGAGTCGGCGGTGGCGAAGTAGGTCGACAGCGCAAACAAGCCACCCAGCGGCCGCGGATAGCTCAGTGCCAGCTCATAGGCAACGGCGCCGCCCTGGGAAAAGCCCCCCACGATGATATTCTCGCTGGCTACGCCGCGCTGGATCTCGGTCTCGATCAGCCGGGCCACCCGGTCGGCGGACGCCTTCAGTTGGGTGACGTCCACCTTGCGGTCGATGTCCATGGCGAGAATGTCGTACCACGCCGGCATCACCATGCCGCCATTGATGGTTACCGGAATCTCCGGTGCATGGGGGAAGATGAAGCGTACCGGGCGCACCCTGGCGAAGGCGAATTCCGGCACCACCGGTTCGAAGTCATGGCCACTGGCACCGAGGCCATGCAGCCAGATGACGGTCATTCGGGGATCCGGGCCGGTATCCAGTTGCAGGGTATCCAGGGCAAGGGCATCGGGTGTAGTCATGGGCTCTCCGGTCGTTGTAAACACCAGACTCTACCATCATGGCCACCCTGTCTGACAGCAGCCAGCCAGGCGGGTGTAAGAGTAAAAGTGCGGAGCCACGACCTTCAGAGCAGTTCGCGGATCTCCCGCCACAGCCGGCGGTAGGCATCGGCGGCGATCGACGACGGTGCCGTGAGCTCCACCGGGCGGCCGCTCTCCCCCATTTTCTCTACCACGCTGGCATTGGGGATGATGGTCTTCAGGCTGCCCTTCAGATGCCGCTCCTGATCATCCACCAGCTCGCGATGCAGAGCCTTGCGGCGGTCAGCGAGGGAATAGAACGGGTGCAGCCTCGACCGCTTGAGTTTGTGGTCCTTCGCAAAATCCCGCAACTGATGCCAACTGTTGAGTGACAGCCAGGTGGGCACGACCGGCACAAAAACATGGTCGGAGGCGGCCAGCACCTGCTCCGAAAGCCGCGACAGGGAGGGCGGGCAGTCCAGCACCACCAGCTCGGTCTCCTCGGAGAGCGGGCCCAGCCACTGTTTCAGCAGGTTGGCGTCCTCTTCCTTGTCGAGCCGCACATCCAGATTGCGGAAACTGGTGTGTGAAGGGATGAAGTCAAGGTTGGGATACGGGCTCGGGCGAATGAACTTGCCGATGGGGGTTTTGCCGTCCATCAGCGCCGCGAGCTTGCGCCCCTTGACCTGATCGGCACCGGCCAGGTACCAACTGGAAGCGCCCTGCGGGTCCAGGTCCCACAGAATGGTGGCAAGGCCGGACTGGCTGGCCAGGTAGGCAATATTCACCGCCGCAGAGGTTTTTCCGACACCACCTTTCAGGCTGTAAAACGCGATTGTTCTCATCCCTGTCCCCGAATGGAAATACGGCGCCAGGCGTAGTCACCTGTCGCGGAAGTAAAGCCATCTATGGTACCGGACCGGTCACGCCGAATTGTTGCAATCAGATGACAAAACCCGGTGATACCGGGGACTTTCGTAAATCCGCCGCTCAGGCAGCCTTACGGAAGTCCTCGGATCTCACCACCCGGTCACGCTGGCGCTTGTACCTGGTTTTGTCCTCGACAACGCGCATCTGGTATTTCGGGGTTTTCAGATCGCGCTTGATGGCGCTTTCCTGGGTGGGCCTGGCCCGTTTTTTCGCCATGGTGGATTCTCCTGTCGGCGTAGTCATGGGGTTGGAATTACGGGTGCCAGTGTAGCACCTTCCCCCCGCACTGCCGTATCGGGGGTATAAGGAATGTCACTCATAACCTGCAAACCTGGTCAGGTAGGAACCAGGGTGTCGGCGTTGAGCTGAGCCAATAGCCTGCCAGGCCGGTTTTTACGATAACTGGACGGTGAACAGTTAAATTCTTTCCGGAACGCGGTGGAGAAATGGCTGCCATCGCTGAACCCAAGCTCAAAGGCAATCTGGGTCAGTGGCGCATCACTGCATAGCAGCTTCTGCTTTGCCGAATCCAGTCGTCTTTTATTGATCCAGCGCTTGGGCGACATGCCCAGAGTGTTGCAACATTCACGTTTGAAAGTGCTGACACTGAGCCCGAAATTTTCCGCAAAGCGCTCTACCGTCCAAGGTTCCATGTAGTGCGACTCGAGAAACTGATGAAGCCGGGCATTTCGACCTCCTCCCGAAGCAAACTTCAGAATATTGAACAACCGGTGTGACCTAACCGTAGTCAACAGGTACCGAAGAATTTCCCGGACCTTTTCCTCCAGAAACATCCGGTTCACCTGCTCCGGATGATCAAAAAAGACCTGCAGGGAAACGATAGAACTATCCAGAAATGGCGTTTTCTCGAACCGGACCCACGCACCCGGCTCCGTGCCGGCAACATTCTGCCCGGACTCCAGGAGCGATAAAGGAGGCCGGTAGCCTTGCAGGAAATCTTCCAGAAAATGATCGTCAATGAGCACCATCAAAGATTCGAATCCGTTGAATCTCTGACTTGCCGCCACCTCCGTCATCACATAGGAGCCTTTCGGCACAAACACGCCTTCCGCGCATGTCAGGCTCTCTTCTTCGCCAGACACCCGCAGCCGCTTGGTACCCCGATTGATAAACAGCAGCAGTGACTTGTTCAGGACAACCTCGTTTACGAGTTCACTCTCTCCATGCTGGTATCGAATGATGTCCACACTCGGAGTTTTGAAGTGTGCGAAAGGGCTGGACTCTGCATAAAAATGATCGGGCACCATGACGGGCACGGCTAACACCTCCTTTCCGTGATTGTTACACGCTTCCATGCGCTTAGAGCGTCATAAACCGCTTAAAAAGAGCCAAAAATACAAAAAAATGAACTTATATGAAAAGTACGCCGGGAGCGTGAACTTTACTATACGCCCCCTCTAAATACCGAGGGGAGCTTACAAAATTTATGAACACGTTCAGAAAACGGGGACTGGTCCTTTTTGCTGCCAGCATCCTCCCCATATCAGGACTGACCGATACCCTGCACGGCTTTAACTTTCCGGAATCCGCGATCGCCGTAAACGATCACCTGCTGGTTTCCAACCTTGGGGCAACTCTTGCACCCACAGCCAAGGACGGGGACGGTTTCATTAGCGCGGTGTATCCTGACGGAGAGATAAACAAGGACGCCTTCGACGGCAACGTCCGCCTGGATGCGCCCAAGGGAATGGGCCTCTACAACGATATCCTGTATGTTGCCGATATTGACCGGTTAGTAGCCATCAATCTCGTTACCAAAACCCAGGTAAAACAGATCTCCTTTGTTTCTGAGAATGTCGGGTTTCTGAACGACGTCGCTATCAGCAGCACCGGAAACCTTTACGTAAGCGCTACTGATACCGGGGTCGTCTATAAAGTCGACCTGAACTCCGATGACTCCATCCCTGTGCCTTTACCCATCTCCCCGCTGCCCGGGCCGAATGGCTTGTTCGTTGATAACGACCAGCAGCGACTTTTCATTGCCAGCTTCGGGACAGACCAGCTCGACGGCGAGCTCGGTATTTTCTCGCTCAATGACAGCAAGTACCACCGCATAGAAGGCGCTGCCGGGCTGTTTGACGGCATAAGCGTCGTGGATGGTGACACCGTGGTTGTGTCTGACTGGGGCAAATTCGAACCCGGTGCCGGTGAGTTCAAAACCATCAACCTTAAGTCAGGCCAGATAAAGACCATTCGAAACAACGCCAGTGGCCCGGCGGATTTCATGGTAATGGAGGATGGCCGGGTTGTAGCGCCCAACATGCTGGACCAATCCCTTGTAATCGAGACCCTGGAACTCTGATGGCGATGGAGTTGCCATTCCGCAAACAGAAAGGACTTTTGATATGACCCCCGAGAAAAAACTGAACAGCCTGGCCAATCGAATTGGCATTTCAACCAACCTTTTCCTGGACGAAGAGAACGTAGAGGAGCTCGTTCGTTACCTGGCGACGCACTTCCCGGTCGTGGAAGTGGAAATCGAAGGCTCAGTGCGAGCACAAAGCGACGAGGGACGTAATCTGGAGCTTGCCAGGTCTCTCCGGAAAATTGCCGAAGACACAGGAAGCACCATTAACATTCACGCGCCTTATATCCGCGTTGACTATATTCTTGGACGAGAAGAAGACCGCGCAGCAGCTCGTGACACGATTATTCGTTCTGCAGAATTTGCGATCTGTGCCGGTGCCCAGGTAATGACTTTCCATCCGGGATTCCGCTTCCCCAAAAATAGCGCCCCCGAGGCCCGCAGTGAAGCTCTGGCGCTCATCCAGGAACTGGCGTATGACCTGTTCCATGTCAACAAGCACCAGGGGGCGAACCTCACCTACAGCCTGGAAAACTCAGGTAACGAAAGGCCATTCCTGACGCTTACCCATGACGAGAACGACGAGCTGTTCAGCACATCTCCCCTATCCCTGACCCTGGACATGGCGCATGCGGCTTCCTATTGCAGCACGGTTGCCGAAGCCCGGGAAGAGATGAAGTACTTTGCCCGCTACGCGGCCAACGTGCACCTCGCGGATATCAAGTTTCCAAAGCACCTGCACCTTCCGCTGGGTGAAGGGGACTTCGATTACCACGATATGATCCTTGCGATTGAAGAAACGGGCTACCGTGGCGCCTACATCGTTGAGGAAATCGGAGCGGGCTTCAAGGGCGAAGATTACTTCAACGCCGCCGTACGTTACCGCGACGAATTGCGCTCCCGTTACGTCGCCTGATAACTCCAACAATACCCAGAAGGAAACAAATCATGGCCGAACTGATGAAATCTGGCCCCGAAGCGGTCCGAAAAGCTGCGGAAATCATTAACGCTGGCGGGACTGTCGTTGTTCCTACGGATACCAACTATAACGTGGTAACGTCACCGTTCTCCGCTCGTGGCGTTGAGCGTATCTTTGAAATGAAAAAACGCGAAAGCCTGAGCCCGCTGACCCTCTTTCTCGGCGACAGCATGGAGTTTTCGCAGTACGCCTACACCTCCCCGCTGACCGAATTCCTGGCAAAACGCATGTGGCCGGGTATGGTGTCATTTGTCTGTTGGCAGAGACCCAGCGTTCCACACTACGTAACACGCGGCTTTGGCACAGTTGCCTGCACCCTGCACCAGAACGCAGTGCACCGTGAAATCGCGCATCTCGTGGGTACACCGCTGGCAGGTACCTCAGCGAACCTGAGTGGTACAGGCAACGTCCCTGACGTCCGCAAGGCCGTTGAGCACCTGGGTGAACATGTGGACCTGGTAATCGACGCCGGGGTGTCCGCGGTTGACAACGCCAATACCATTATTGACTTCACGTTCGACCTTCCAATGCTGGCCAGGGACGGTGCCTACCCTCTGGACGAGGTATTGCGCTATTTACCGGACCTTATTATCGACAAGAGCAAGAATGAGTATAAGGCACTGGCCAAGCAACGCGTGGGTAGGCCCGTCATACCCGCTTAACAGCCGCCTTGAAGAGAACGGGCGACGTTTCCGCGCACGGTAACCGCCCGTTTCGACCCCTCTGAGTTCGCTGATGTCAAGGAACCGACATGAACCGCTCCTTTCTGATCGTGATTTGCCTGACTGTGGCAGTAAATGCGGGTATGGGTCTGATCGTTCCCATCCTGCCCACATTCTTGCAGGACTATGGTTTTTCCATCGCAGGCCTGTCCCTGCCGTTCGTCAGCCTGATTGTTGGCCGAATGCTATCGAAGACATGGGCGGCACAGATAATCGCGCTGTTGAGCAACAAGACCACGCTGGTGGTCAGTTTCGTGCTCTACGCCCTGGTGTTCGCGTGCTACCCCCTTGTTGAAACTGCTTCGGCGTTCGTTGCGCTACGCTTTTTCGAAGGAATCGTCGAGGGTATCAGCATTATCTGCCTGACCGATCTCGCCATCGTGTTGTCTCGTGAGAATCGCGGCAAGCTTATGGGAATCTTCGGTTCAAGCTTCGGCATAGGTTTTGTGGTTGGCCCACTGTTAGGCGGAATCTGCTTCGAACTGGGCGGAACCGGCGCCATGTTTGCCGCCGGATCGGTGATGGGTGGTTTAGCCGCTGCGGCGTCGTTGCTCATACCCGCCATCGACCAGGTTCCACAGAAGAAACGTGGTGCATGGCTGTTACCGTCAGCAAGTCACATGAAATTCCTGCCGGAGTATGGCCCCAGCATTATTCGACGGGCGGTGTTCTTCAGCTTCATGATGGTGCTGCCATTATTCGTGACCGCACAACTCGGTTTAAAACCAACCGAAGTTGCCCTGTACTTCACCGCATCAGCCGTTATTTCAGCATCGTTGATGCCATTTACCGGTAAGCTGGCAGACCGGTTTGCACCGGAGAAAATCCTCGCTCTGAGCCTGCCCCTGATGGCCTTGCTCATCATGCTGTTTGGCGTAAGTGATAACGTCTTTGTATTTACCTCACTGTTTCTGGCTGAAAGCCTGGCCTTCGCCTTCATGCTGCCAGCCGGAATGAAGGTGTTCGCCGATGTCGTCGATGGCCACCCTGAGAGAACCGACATTGTTTCGTCGTTTGGCGGCCTTACAGAAGCTCTGACTCTGCTCCTCGCTTTGCTGATCCCCTGGCTGTACAGCCAGGACCCACAAATTACCTGGGTAGCGATTGGAATGACCTGCGTGCTGAGTGCCCTGCCCTTTATTCGCCGCAGTCTGGGCACCAAAGACACCCTGGTACCGGCAGATACCGAAACAGGGCAAATATGATGCTTCCGCTGGTCTCCATTAAGGACAAACTCGCTGCACACAGGCCAAAACCTCTTGCTGAAACAACACGTCCGGCAGCAGTTGTAATCACTCTGGTGAGCCCACCCCGAAATGAGCCATCACTACTGCTTACCCGCCGGCAAGCAACAATGCGCAACTATGCCAACGATTGGTGCCTGCCTGGCGGACGACAGGACGCTAACGACCGGTCGCTGTTGGCATGCGCCTGGCGCGAATTGCAAGAAGAAACGGGGATTGACCCATCGTCTTGTGCACTACTGGCTGAACTCGACGATTTCT
This sequence comes from Marinobacter profundi, assembly GCF_002744715.1. GTDB lineage: Bacteria > Pseudomonadota > Gammaproteobacteria > Pseudomonadales > Oleiphilaceae > Marinobacter > Marinobacter profundi. The sequence continues at coordinate 120,958 of NZ_KZ319369.1, read as the reverse complement.
ATGACGGCCGGGGCGAACTGGTCAGGCCTTTCGTTTGCACGCTTTCCGAAACCAGTTTCCGGGGGAGTTTGTGCCTGCAACCCGAGGAATCTTCGGAATGGATGCTAATGCCTCTATCCGGGCTGTCCCGCATCAAGCTGGATACTGCGGGCCGGACAGCCGCGCAGAGGCAGCCTGCCTACCTGCTTGAACTCAACCATGGTAATGGGCTGGTCTGGGGTCTGACCGCCAGCATCCTGAGGCATTTCGTGGATGTGATTACGGAAAGCGCTTCTCCTTTGTGCAAGGGAGAACGGTTCTACACCAAGGAATGAAGCCATGAACAACAACTATTCCCGCACTCAGTTCATCGAACTTTACGACACCACCTTACGGGATGGCGCACAGACCAAAGGCATTCACTTTTCGTTAAGTGACAAGCTCACCATCATCGATCTGCTGGACGACTTTGGCATAGACATCATCGAAGCGGGCTGGAACGGAGCCAATGTCACCGACACAAATCTGTTCAAGGAATTGGGTCGCCGCACGCTTGGCAATAGTCGAATCGCCGCATTCTGCAGCACATTCAGACCGGCCCTTTCCGTGGATAGCGACCCGGTTTTCCGCGCCGGGACTGCCGTGAACGTCCCCGTGATGACACTGTTTGGCAAGTCCTGGGATTTTCAGGTCCGTGAGGGGCTGAAAATCCCCCTTGAACAAAATATTGCCATCATTGCTGAGTCACTCGCGTACTGCCGCCGGCGGTTCGATACCGTGATATTTGATGCGGAGCACTTCTTTGATGGACTGGAAGCCAATCCGGACTACTCCCTGGCAGTGGTAGAGGCCGCACTGAATGCCGGAGCAGACCGGATTGTCCTGTGCGATACCAATGGCGGCAAACTTCCCGGCCAGATCAGACAAGCCATGGAAACCGTACGTAACCGGTTTCCGGGCGCCAACTTTGGTTTTCATGGCCATAACGACGCGGACACCGCGGTAGCAAACAGCCTCGCTGCAGTCGACGGCGGGGCCCTTCAGGTTCAAGGCACGATCAATGGGATTGGAGAGCGTTGCGGAAACACCAATTTGTGCTCCCTGATACCCAACCTTGCGCTCAAATGCGGTTATCAGATGAAATTCATCACCCCTAACCGCCTTGCCCTGTTGCGCCCCCTTTCCTGCCGGGTTTCAGAGGTAATGCGGCTTCCAGTCACGGAAAACCAGCCCTATGTCGGCGACAACGCATTCACGCACAAGGCCGGCGTCCATATCGCCTCGGTGCTCAAGCATCCCGGTTGCTACGAGCACATTGAACCCCAGTGGGTAGGCCATCGCCGTGAGTTGGTCGTTTCCGAGCAATCGGGGCGTGTGGCAATCAGCCACAAACTGAAGGGCATGGGATACAAAACATGTGAAGAAGCGACCCTGAAACGACTTGTCGAGGAGATCAAGCGACTCAGCAGCCAGGGTTATGCGTTCGACCGGGCAGAGATCTCACTGGAGCTATTGATCCACGACATGCTTGGCGAACAGGGCAAGGGGCTGACTCTGGAACACCTCAGCTGTGTCCCGTTGGCAGGCATTGAGTCCAGCCAGCTTTTCCGCATCGAACTTGCGCTGTGCTTTGCAGGAAGCGTGCGATTCCGCCGGCACTTCAGTGAGCATCCCGTAGCGGCTATCCAGAGCATGTTGCTGGCGCTGATGCGTGAGGAATGGGCAGAGTTCGAGCCCCCGCGGATTCAGCAGGTCAGTGTCGAAGCATTGAGTAGTGGACACCTGCGAGCGTGGGTTGCTCTCGGTGCCGACAAATCATCCCAATCCATGGTAGTGACGGGCGCCGGAGAACGGGCGGCACAGTGTCTCGCCGTTGTGGAAAGCTATCGCTGGGCCTGGCTCAATGCCCGGCAAAACAGGCAACAGTCGCTGCATGCAACCATGGCGTGCTCGGCATGATTCGGGCAATACGAGCGACTCGGACCCTTGGTGTCTGTATGGCTTTGCTACTGGCAATGAGCCACGCAAACGCAGTCACGATCAGTCGTCTGCAGGCGCGGGTTTCGGATGCAGACACTTACTCCTTCACCGAAAGCGTTTTTCATCGTTTTGAGGATGGTACCTATGTACTCCAGATCTACGATAACGAACGCGATTTTGACTCACGCGATAGTCATGAACGCCATGAGCTTTATTTGGGTCGTCCCATCAACGACCTTCTGGGATGGGTGGTCCGTGGACAAAAATGGTCCGGTTCCAGCGCAATGGCAGCTGCAGGCCTGCAGCTGGAACTGAACCACACACCCATCGTGCAAAGCGCCCTCAGGTCAATCAACACCAGATCCTTTGTCCAGCTATTCGCCCGGAATCGCACAGAACAACTGGGTAACCTGGAAGTACTGCACTATTACCACCTGAAATCCCCGCTGGGGTTACCCCTCGAAATCCGCGGCAACAACGTCTATTACCACCGCCCGCAAGGTGGCGATCTCTGGAACCTCTGGGCAGATGTGATCCATCCAGTGCACCGCCACTGGGACCTTTATTATCGCTGGAACTTCCTCGACAAGGCCGATCCATTGCTCGGTCGTCAAGGCCATACCTCGTCTTTGGGATTTCGATTCAATTTCTAACGCAGGAACTGACATGCACCGACTACTTGCAACCATTCTCTTTGTTTTCAGCGTGCTGGCCAGCGCGGAAGAGCCTCCGAAAGAAGAACTCGTTATGGGATTTGTACCATCCCGCAGTGTTCATGAGATTCAGGTATCCGCCAGTAAGATTGCGGATTACCTCAGTGAGTCCACCGGTTACCGAATCAAATCCGTAACACTGTCAAATTACGCTGGCGTTGCCTTGGCCATGAAGTCCCGAAGAGTGGACTTTGCCTTTGTGGGTCCCATCAACTACCTGGTGATTGACGACCGGGTCGGCGCGGTACCGCTTACCGCGGCCGTCAGAAACGGCCAACAAGGATATCACGGCCTCGTTATCGTCCGTTCCGATAGCGACATCCAGTCATTGGCGGATCTGAGAGGCAAAAGTGTGGCTTTCGGAGATGCGCTTTCCGCCTCCGGCAGTCTCTATCCCAAGGCGGCACTAAAGGAGGCTGGCATCAACCCGGATAAAGATATCCGCTCCTTGATGCTCAGCAGCCAAAGCGCCGTGGTTATGTCGGTAGTAACCGGCAAGGTGGACGCCGGCGCTATCTACGACGACGCCCGCCTCAATCCGGAAGTGCTTCGCTACTACCCTGAAGTGACCTCCCACACCCGGGTTCTCTACCAGACACCGCTGATTCCCGCGGACCCCCAGATCGCCCGCGCCTCACTCAATGCCACTCAGAGAAGGAAGCTCACGGAATCCCTCCTGGAGATGTCACGTGACGACGAAGCACGGACATGGTTGAAGGAGATCTATGGCATTGATGGCCTGAACGTGGCAACGGCGGCGGAGTACGAAGGTTTAAGGCATGTCGTGAACCGGGTTAATTCAGCATTACTGTCAGATCAAAAACAGGAGGCCCCATGATGAACCCGGCACAACCAGCCCTGGACGTCCAGAATCTTCAAGTACGCTACCCCGGAACCAAACAGGTCGTGCTCGATATTGCACAGTTAACAATTAAAGAGGGCAGCTTCACCGGCATCGTAGGCCCCTCCGGTGCAGGAAAATCAACTTTGCTTCGCAGTCTCAACGGGCTGGTCAGGCCGACTCGGGGCCAGATTCGGATCAATGGACACCCGGTTCCTCCGGGTACGACACCGCAGCAGGTATCAATGGTCTTTCAGGGGTTCAACCTGATGCCTCGTATGAGTGTGCTGAGCAATGTCCTGGTGGGGAGACTTTCCCATAAACGCGGGTTGACCAAGTTAATGGGGCGGTTTGACGCACGTGACAGGGACATCTCACTCAGGGCACTGAGTCAGGTCGGAATGCTGCGTTACGCCTACAGAGATATACGAGACCTTTCGGGCGGGCAGAAGCAGCGTGTTGCCATCGCGCGCTGCCTTGCCCAGGCAGCGAGCATTATCCTCGCCGACGAGCCGGTGGCATCCCTTGATCCTCTGAATGCTCGGAACGTCATGAGTTTACTGCGAGATCTGAACCTGGAGTACGGCATCACTGTGGTCGTCAATCTTCACCAGACCGACCTGGTGGAGAGCTATTGCGACTCTGTTGTAGGCCTTAGCGCGGGGCAAATGAAATTCCACCAGCCCACCGGGGCGACTCCGAAGTCCACTCCTGACTGGAAACAAATCTACGCCTGAGGTGCATGACATGACCAAGACCACCCTTATTTTCTTAGTGCCCGGGGCTCGGGCTTTGCAAGGACGCCAGTACTGGCAGGCCTGTCGTGATGTGATGCTTCTTGTCACTTGTCTTGCTGCCTGCTATTCGCTTCTGGGTTTCGGCTGGATGCTGCCACTGGGCTTCCTGCTCGTAGCCAGTGAATGCTATCGGGGGTTCTTTAAGCTCCATCAGAAGGCCTGCGACAACAAGCTGCAACAACAAAGCGTGGATACCGAAAACCTTGACCGGGTCATTCAGCTGTTCCGCCGGCCAGGCTGGTGGCTTCCGGTTCTGAACTGGCCCTGGCTGACCCTTGGCGCCACAGGCTTTGCTGTCGCGTTGCTGGCTCGAAGCACCGAGGTATCCTTGGCCGGAATTGTTCAGGGCCTTCCCGTTGCCGGTGAGCTGGTCCAGGGAATGCTGAGCCCTGACTGGTCATTACTGCCCGATGCAGTACTCATCTATGCCAGGCAGACTCTGGAAGTCGCTTTGCTTGGAACCGGGCTGGGGTTCCTCCTGGCCTTGCCGGTAAGCTTTCTCTGTGCCCAGAACCTGATGGGCGGGAATATCCTGGCAAGACTGGTTTACCTGTTTTGCAGGGCAGTGATGGTAATCGTGCGGGCGCTGCCTACCTTCATGCTCGGTCTGATTTTCGTGGCCTTGGTCGGACTAGGTCCATTTCCCGGGGTTCTGGCGATAACGCTGTTCTCGTTCGGGGTCATGGTCAAGCTGTTTTCAGAAACCATCGAAACCATTGACTATGGTGCGGTTGAAGCTGTCAAAGCCAGTGGGGGTCACTGGCTCAATTCTGTGGTTTTTGCCGTTATCCCGCAGGCATTACCCGGCATTCTTGCGCAGCTGTTGTATTGCATGGAGATCAACGTTCACAGCGCTACCGTGCTGGGGTTGATCGGCGCTGAAGGTATAGGCCTGCCAATTCACGAATACCTCTCGGCACTGGCCTACGACAGTGCAGCGACCTTTATCCTGGTGACAATTTTGATGACCATTGTTATCGACTACAGTAGTGCATTCTTGCGGAAAAGGGTTCTGTAATGCTCAGAATCCCGGAACGGAAGCCCAAGGTCCGCCTTAACATGGAAGCTGATGAAGTTTACAAGGTCGTTGCCATTCAACGCGAAACCGCCGATGCGGTTTCCGTTTGGCTCGAGCCGACAACGTATGTTCAGGAACACTGTCAGTTCAAGGCCGGCCAGTATCTCAATCTGCAATTTCCCATAGGCCATCAGGCTCTCGTACGCTGCTATTCCCTGAGTACCCCCCCTCAAGAAGGTAACCTGCGAATCACCGTAAAGCGTATCCCAAACGGCCTGGTCTCCGGCTATGTCACGTCGGAGCTGCAGGTGGGTACGTTGATCGCCGGAAGCCGTGCCCATGGCAGCTTCTTTATCCAGGATCCTGAACAGGCTTTCCTTGGGGTTGCAGCCGGCAGTGGCATTACCCCCGTGATATCGATGCTCAGGCACATGCTGCAACGGACTTCCGTTGAGTGCCGGCTGTTCTATGTGACGCCCAATCGGGAAAGTACCATTTTCTATGACGAACTGGAGGCACTGGCCGGGTTATATGCTGACAGACTGATCGTCCATCACTGGCACACGAGTGACAATGGCCATATAACTGAAGATCAGTTGGAGAAGTCCTTGATGGCTCTTGCCGGTTGCCACAAACCCGATGTGTATCTGTGTGGCCCCAACGCCTGGATGAAACAAACCCGTATCGCGGTGCAAAAGAATCCGGAGTGCTTCGGCAACTGCTATCAGGAGCTTTTCATTTCCGACGAAGACGACTCGCCCGGGTCTTCAACGAACGAGTGTTATCACGATGTCATTCTCAGGATCGGTGGTGCTGAACACCGCCTTTGGGTGGCGGAAACCCAAACGATTCTGGCGGCTGCCCAAGCGGCTGGACTGGCGCTACCCGCTGGCTGCGAACAAGGCAAATGTGGAAGTTGCTGCGCTAACTGCACTTCTGGACAGGTCGCACCTGGTAATATCGATTTCCTGACCGAAACCGAAATCCAGCAAGGATATGTTCTTTGCTGCCAGGCAAGGCCACGGGGCCCTTGCGTAATAGAAGTGGATGCCCTCTGAACCAGCCAGCCCTGCCAGTGATCGCTGCCGAACGAGAGCATCCACCTGCCTCGGACTGCAGGCGGATAATTCACCGCCTGCATCACCTCAACTTGCTCGCCGACATAACGTCACAGGCCATCCAGCGTTGCTGCAGCACCAGGCAGCCATGTTCCGGACGCTGGCATGGCCGTTCCTGTGTCAGAAGTCTACGGTCAGACCTAGCGCCAGGCGGCGGCCATCCAGCACTACACCGTACTCGTCGTTGGTGATTTTTTTATTGGCCAGGTTATAGAGACCGGCAGTCACTCTGGCGTTGTCGGTCAATCGGTACAGCATACCGGTGTCCATCTGGGTGTATGCCGGTGTGCCGGCGGCCATGCTGGTGCGGTCGAGGTAGTCGGAGGTTTCTCCCCGGTAGTTGGCCTGCAGCCACAGGTTCAGACGGCTATTGGCATCCCAGTCGAGACTGGCATTGGCCATGTGCCTCGGCGTTTTGTTGAGGGGTTCGCCCTGGAACTCGCCGGTTTTCTGCTCCGAGCGGGTGTAGGTGTAACTGGAGCTGAGCGTGAGCGCATCGGTCAGCTGGTAATCCAGCGTAAGCTCGACACCGCGCATCTCGGCTTCATCAATGTTGCTGCGGGTGCTGAGAAACAGGTAATCATTGCCGCCGAAACTGCAGGTCCAGGTCGCGGGGTCATCACTGTCACCGGCGGGCGACACACAAAACCGGTCTTCCGCAATCTTGTCTTCGAACTCGGTGTGAAACACCATCAGGCTGGCATTCAGGCCAAGTGCCCGGTTGTTATAGACCCCACCCGCTTCGTAACTGGTGCTGGATTCCGGGTCCAGCTCCGGATTACCAATGATCAGTGCCCGCGGGTGTGGCGCGGGGGATCCGCTGCCGCCGGTTCCCCGGCCAAATCCTTCGGTGGCATCGGCCAGGCCCGGCTGACGATACCCGGTCGAAACACCACCCTTGAGGGTCCATTCCGGAGCCAGGTCGTACAGGGCATAGACCCGTGGTGACAGCTCGCCGCCAAACAGCTCGTCATCGTTGTAGCGCAGGCCTGTAGTCACCGACAGCCGGTCAGTCACGCCCCACTCCACTTCCGCGTACACCGCCGCAATCCAGCGGTCGACACTGCGGACTGCACCCGGGATGCCGGCGGTCAGCAAACCGTTGGTCTCATCGGTCAGTTTTTCCTGTTTGTACTGGCCACCGACGGTCACCACATGGTTACCCAGAAAACGGGTCACCTGGCTGTCGACCATCGACACCTGTTCTTTCTTGGTCTGGTCCTGCACCCGTTCGGACACATCGTGCTGGACAAAGCTCCTGCTCAGCCACTGGCCATAGTTGCCGGCATGGGACAACACGTAAACGTCTTTGTCGTAGACATAGCGGGAGCCGGTCTCGTCTGCCGCAATGCTCCGTCCGGGTGTGCCGGTTTCGTCCAGGCGCGAGGAATCGTAACTGGCGGAAAATTCGTTGCGGGCATCCGGTGTCAGGGTCAATTTCGCACCTGCCTGCCGGCGCTTGCTCTCCGGGGTGCTGCGGGCCGCATCATCGGCACCGGCGAAGTCACTTTCATCGTCACCCGACCAAGCCGCATTCAGCTGCGCACTGAGCAGCCCGTCTACCAGTGCTCCTCCGGTAAACAGGCTGGTCTGCCGAGCGTCGTTGCTGACATCGTTGAAGGATCTGGTGTATTCGGAGGTGATGGTACCCGACCACTCACCGTGCTGTTTACGGGTGATGATATTGATGACACCACCCATGGCTTCCGAGCCGTAGAGGGACGACATGGGCCCGCGAATGACCTCCACCCGCTCGATCATGGAGATCGGCGGCAGGGCGATCTGCTTGCCGCCGTCCTGGCCATTGGTGTTGACCGAACGGCCCGCCGACACTGGCCTGCCGTCGACCAGGTACAGGGTGTAGTTGGACGTCATGCCGCGGATGCTGATGTCCTGGGCGCCACCGCCGCCGGTCACATACACCCCGGGAATGTTATTCACCGCATCCACGATGCCGGTGTAGGACTTCTTGGCCAGCTCCTCGCCGGAGATCACCGAGATACTGGCCGGGGCATCGCGGATGTTCTGCTCAAAACCGGCAGCGGTCACCACGATTTCACCCAGTTCTATGGGCTGGACCGTGGGCTGCGGCTGCGCCACCACAGCAGGCCCTGCGGATGCGAGAGCCATGGCCGAGGCAAGCAAAGACATTCGGCAACGCATAGACAAACTCCTTGTTGGCTGCAATTGATGCGAATAATTATCAATTGCGAAACATTACCACAAGGTTAGCGTTCAAGTGTCGGTATGATGCGTTCCGGATTCCGGAACGGTTGTTGCGACCAGTGCCGAACCCAGCCACGCCAGGGGGACCGCCGTACGGAGATGGTCAATAAAGGCCCGGATACGCCGGGGCAGGTTACCATGGGGATAGAGCAGTGTGACCGGCAGCACCGGGCCCCGCCACTCTGGCAGGCAGAGCCGGAAGTCGTCCGGGTGCGCCGCGAGCCGCCGCTCTGCCAACCAGTGCGGCATCAGCCCCAGTCCGCGCCCACAGGCTATGGCATCGCCCTGCACCACGAACTGATCCACCGTGAAGCTGCGGACCGGCGTAGCAACTGGATAGGAACCCAGCCTGGGGTGCTGCAGGGTAAGTCCCTGCTCTGCCGTACCCAGCATATCGACCCAACGATGTTGTTCAAGATCCCCCGGTGACCGGGGAACACCATGATCCTCGAAGTAGCGGGGGCTGCCGAACAGTCCCTGGGTCAGGGCGCCAAGGATTTCCTGGCGCAACAAGGTTTCACCCACCTCGCCAAGCCAGACGCATACCCCGTTCTCCAGTTCCACAGGCACCGCCTGCTGGGTGCTTACGGTCACCCGGACACCCTCGAACTCGTCCAGAAACGACTGCACCACGCCCGCAAACCAGCCCCGGACGAAAGCCTCGTGGCAGCGCAGGTGAAGCTGGCCGCTGACCGTCTCTTTCAGTTCATCCAGCGCCTCCCGCCCGCGGGCCGCCAGCTCGAGAATGTCGCTGCTGTAGCGATAGAACACGCGCCCGGCTTCGTTGGGAACAATACGTCGCGATTGCCGTAACAACAGTGGCTGGCCAACGGCCGCTTCCAGCTGGCGAATCTTTCGGCTCAGGGTGGATTTGGCCTGGTTCAGCTCGCGGGTGCTGGCCGTCAGGCTGCCGGTCCGTACTACCGAAACGAACGCCTCCAGCTCCGAGAAGTCGTACATTTTATTGTTCCACATCTGGCAATCCTGGTTCCGCCGGCCGCTGACCCGGTCAGGCCTCTGCGGCCTTCTCCCGCGCCACCGCCTGCGGTGCGCCCAGCACCAGCAGCACGGCACCGACCGAACAGGCGAGCATACTGGCGGCAATCGGCAGCAAGGCATCGCCACCGAACGCAGATGACAACGCACTGATGCCGCCGGCAAGAGTGAATTGGGAAGCCCCCAGCAGGGCCGCAGCGGTGCCGCCCATGTGGGGGAAGAAATCCAGGGCGTTGGCCATATTGTTTGGCACAATCCCGCCCTGGCAGCCAACGGCGGCAATTATGCAGGGCGCCACCGCCCAGATCGGGCCGTCCAGCAGCACCACGCCAACCAGCGCAATCAGTGCCACACACTGCACCATCACCTGCACCCTGAGCAGCACCACCGAGGAAAACCTTGCCAGCAAGGGCCGGTTAAGCAGGTTCAGCGCGGCCATCAGCACAATATTGGCGGCGAACAGGAGGGAAAACAGGCCGTTGGACAGCCCGAACCACTCCTGATAGATAAACGAGGCATGGGTGATAAACAACATCATGGAGCTGAAGCAAAGCACCTGGATGCCAACAAAGCGCATGGTGGTGCCGTGGCGCAGCACCAGCAGGTAATTGGTCACCAGGGTCCGGACCGGCGTGGTGGTTCGCGGCCGGGCAGCCAGGCGCGGGAACAGCGCGATTTTCAGCACCACCGCAAGGAACACTCCATAGCCCGCCAGCACCAGGAAAATCCAGTGCCAATCCCCCAGTGCCAGCATCAGCGCACCAAGGCCCGGCGCTGCGGCGGGCGCAATGAACATGATCAGGCCAATCAGCCCGAACAGCCGCGCGGCCTCCTGGCCACCCACCTGGTCACGCACGATGGCCGGAACGGAAACCGCACAGAAGGCGCCGCCCATGGCCTGGACAATCCGCCAGGCGATCATCTCACCCAGTGTGCCGGCCTGGGCCACCATCACCGACGCCACCGCAAACACCCCCAGGCCAATCAGCAGAATCCGCCGCCGCCCATAGCGGTCTGACAGCGGCCCGCCCACCAACTGGGCCAACCCCAGAACCGCCACATAGGCACTGAGGGTAAGACCGACATCGGCATGGGGAATCCCGAAACCGCGGGCGATATCCGGGAATGCAGGCAAATAGGCGTCCAGGGCCAGCGGCCCCAGCGCAACGGTCATGCCAAGCAGCAACGCAAGCTGAAAATGGGACACGATCTACCTCCGGAAACAGGGTAGATAGCTAACAATAATTATTATCAAATGGCAATGGGATGTTAGCGAAACCCGCTATACAAATTCAGCTTACCGCAACACGCACTCGCGGCTGTACCGCTGGCTCAGGTTACGGCGCCTTTCTCTCAGGCGGTTGCCGCGATCATTGCTGTAACCTGCCCGCAGCTGCGACTGGATCCGGTCGAGTTGCTGGCGGTGCTTTTCGCAGCGGGCTGCCTGTGCTGCGGCGGTCTTGTCCGCTTGTGCGTATCGGTTCTTACGCTCGGGCTGCAACAGTTTGCCAACCGCGCGCCGGCTTTGACGGACGTTTTCCGACTGACGGACAGTGTCACTCATGGGAATGGTGACCGGGTCCGGCACTTGCACCCGGGAGTGGTGTTCATGTCGAGGGGGTATGTCAGAGAAATGAATGACACCGCTGGCATCTTTCCAACGGTAAATCTCGGCGGCAGCGGGGGTCGTCAACAAAACACAAAGCAGGGTCACGGCCTTGATCCTTGGCATGGGTTCACATCCTGTGAAGTGGCGTTTCAAACGAATCCGGGGCCAGGCAATACCGTTTGCCCGACCCCGGCTTGTCACTCTAGCGGAAATTGCAGACCGATTCAGCTGTCCAGCAGTTCAATCCAGTGCTGGACAGGCACCTGGGCCTTGGTCTCAAGGTGCATCTGGCAACCGACATTGGCAGTGACAATGCGGTCCGGATTGTCGATGGTCAGGGCCTTCAGCTTATTGGCCAGCAAGCGTTGGCTCATCTCCGGCTGCATCACCGAATAGGTGCCGGCGGAACCACAGCACAGGTGCTTGTCACGGGTTTCGGCCAGTTCCACCCCGGCCTTGCGCAGCACCTGGTCCACCACACCGTTCTGCTTCATGGCATGTTGCAGGGTGCAGGGGCAGTGGAACGCCACCTTGCCCGGATTCTGGCCGATCTTGAGTTTCGCCAGGTCCTGTTTGAGCAGGAAGGCGCCCAGGTCCACCGTCAGTTCGCTGACTTTCTGCGCCTTGGCGGCGTAGACCGGGTCGTCCCGCAACAGGTGGCCGTAATCCTGCACCATGGCACCACAGCCGGACGCAGTCATCACCAGGGCTTCCGCACCGGCTTCAATGGCCGGCCACCAGGCATCAATGTTACGACGCATCTGCTCCAGGCCACGGTCATGCTCGGACAGGTGATAGTTCACCGCGCCACAGCAGCCCGCTTGCGGCGCCTCGACCATGGTGATATCGAGTTTGTCCAGCACCCGCGCCGCGGCGGCGTTGGTGTTGGGGGTTGCCGATGGCTGCACGCAGCCCGCCAGGGCCAGCACGATGCGGCTATGGCTGGCGGCAGGCCAGGGACTGGCTTCCTTCCGCGGCGGCACCTTGCTGCGCAGCGGCTCCGGCAGGACCGGACGGAACACCTGGCCAAGACGCAGCATCAAGCCGAACAGCCTGCGGTTCGGCAGCACCCGGGTCAGCGCCCAGCGCAGGTATTTCTCCTTCGGGCTCCGCGGCAGCTCCTTTTCGATCAGGCCGCGGCCGATGTCCACCAGCCGGCCGTATTTGACGCCGGACGGACAGGTGGTCTCACAGCTCCGACAGGTCAGGCAGCGGTCGAGGTGTTCACGGGTCTTCTCGGTGATCTCCGCCCCTTCAAGAAACTGTTTCATCAGGTAGATCCGGCCACGGGGGCCGTCGCGCTCGTCATTGAGCTCCTGATAGGTCGGGCAGGTGGCGGTGCAGAAACCGCAATGGACACAGGCCCGCAGAATGGACTCGGCCTCCTGCCCTTCTGCCGTATTGGCAAATTGCTGAACGAGATTGGTTTGCATCGTGTACCTGCTCTTACAACCAGCTGTATAGACGTCCGGGGTTGAAAATATTATCCGGATCAAAGGCATTCTTGAGACGGCGCTGAATGCCCTTGAGGGCTTCCGGCTGGTGGTTCATCACCTCGCCGTTGCGGTCGCCGCCACGGAACAGACTGGCCTGACCGCCCGCCGCCTTGGCCAGCGCTTCCATCCGCCCGAGCTCCTGCTCGCCGCGATACCAGCGCTGGGAACCGGCCCAGTCGATCAGCCACGGCCCCTTGAGATCCGGGTTGGCTGCCACCGAGCTGACCGACAGCCGCCACAGTGGTGCATCACCGGCAAAAAAGTCGTGCTGCAGGTGCTGGATCTGGCGCCAGAATTCGTCGCCCTGCTCCAGCACTTCCCCGCTCCACTTGGCGGCGGTTGCCTCGACGGCAGAGCGGGCTCCGGACAGCCGCAGATAAACCTTGCCGTCCACCCAGCAAGCCGCGGTGATGGGTTTGGGTTCCACGGCACGGCTGTTCATATAGCGGATGCAGTCCACCTGGTCCATTTCCTGTACCAGGGTCATCGACGCCGCCGGTTTGGGCATGACCTTCAGGCTGATTTCGGTGATCACCCCGAGGGTACCCATGGCGCCGGCCTGCAGCCGGGACACATCGTAGCCGGCCACGTTTTTCATCACCTGGCCACCAAAACGCAGATGTTCTCCTTTACCGTTGAGCAGGCGGACACCCAGCACCTGGTCCCGCACCGAGCCGGACCAGGGCCGCGCCGGGCCCGACAGATTGCAGGCCAGGGTGCCCCCGATGGTAGAGCCTTCGCCAAAGCGGGGCGGCTCAAAGTGCAGGCATTGGCCATGCTCGGCAAGGGTCGCCTCAATCTCGGCCAGGGATGTACCGGCACGCACGGTGAGTACCAGCTCCACCGGATGATACTCAACAACCCCGGTATGCTCGCCGGTGTTCAGGGTGCCGGCATCCGCATCGGCGGTGCGCCCCATGAATGACTTGGTCCCACCACCGACAATATTGAGTTTGTGGCCCGCATCGCGGGCGAGGAGGACTTGCTCCTGTAACTGTTGGGAAATATCAGCCATGGTCGGCTTCCGTATGTTCGTGTTTGTGTTCGAGAGAGCGGTACTCCTGGCAGAAACGCAGGGTGGGAACACCCTTGCCCGGATTGAGGATACCGGCCGGATCGAAAGCAGCCTTGACGTCGTGGAACTGTTGCAGCTCCTCATCATTGAACTGCACCGCCATCTGGCGGATCTTTTCGACGCCGACACCGTGCTCGCCGGTAATGCAACCGCCCACCTCAACGCACAGCTCAAGAATGCGGCCACCAAACTCTTCTGTGCGCTCGAATTCACCGGGCACGTTGGCATCAAACAGGATCAGCGGATGCAGGTTACCGTCGCCGGCGTGGAAGACGTTGGCCACCCGCAGGCCATACTCGTCTGACATCTTTTCCATTTCCAGCAGAACCCGCGCCAGCTGCCGGCGCGGGATGGTGCCGTCCATGCAGTAGTAGTCCGGCGAGATCCGGCCGACGGCCGGAAAGGCAGACTTACGCCCTTTCCAGAGCAGCGCCCGCTCTTCCTCGCTCTGCGACGTCCGTACCGACGTCGCTCCGAGCTTGCGAAACACCTCTTCGGCCTCGGCAATGTGCTCGTGGACTTCCTCTTCGGTGCCATCCACTTCACACAGCAGCAGGGCCTTGGCTTCCCGCGGGTAACCGGCCTGGGCAAAGTCATCCGCCGCGACAATGGCATGGCTGTCCATCATTTCCAGGCCGCCGGGAATAATGCCATGCTCAATAATGCCGCCCACCGCATCGCCGGCTTTTTCGATACTGTCGAAACCCGCCATGACCACCTGGGCCACTTCCGGCTTCGGCAGCAGCTTGACCTTCACCTCGGTCACCACCCCCAGCAGTCCTTCGGAGCCGGTAATCAGCGCCAGCAGGTCCATGCCACAGGCGTCGAGGCCGTCACTGCCGATGGTAATGCGCTCCCCTTCCATGGTGATCAGTTCAACACTCAGCAGGTTGTGCACCGTCAGGCCGTACTTCAGGCAATGCACGCCACCGGAGTTTTCCGCCACGTTGCCACCAATGGTGCAGGCAATCTGGGAGGACGGGTCCGGGCCGTAATACAGCCCGAACTGCGCCGCTTCCTCACTGATCGCCAGGTTACGCACGCCGGGCTGCAGCCGCGCCGTCCGCTCCAGCGGATCGATCTTGAGGATCCGGTTGAACTTCGCCAGTGACAGGACCACGCCTTCCTTGTGGGGCATCGCGCCGGCGCACAGGCCAGTGCCGGCACCACGGGCGACCACCGGAACGCCGTACTCACTGCAGATGCGCATTACCCGCTGGACCTGTTCCACCGTTTCCGGCAATACCACCAGCATCGGCATCTCGCAGTACATGGCGAGACCATCGCACTCGTACGGCTTCAGGGTTTCGTCATCGGTGATGACATAGTCCGGGTCAATAAAGCCCCGGAACTGTTCCGCCAGCGCCGCTTTGCTGACTTTCGGCTTGGTAGTCATACTCTATCCGCGGTTTGCCAGGAAGTGATCAATTCCAGCCTGGGCACAGTCCATATCCTGCTGGGGTGTACCGGAGCTCAGGCCAATACCGCCAACCACGTCGCCATCGACCACCACCGGCATACCGCCACCCACGGAACTGACGCGACCGCCAACTTCGGTATGGATACCGAAGGCAAGGCTGCCGGGGACGTTAACCGCGTTGTAGTCGTGGGTCGCCTTCTTGGCCGCTGCCGCAGTGAAGGCCTTGTCCTGCGCGATGGTCACGCTGGTGATCTTGCCCCCGTCCATCCGCTCGAAAGCGATCAGGTTGCCGGACTCATCAACAATCGCAATGCACATGGGCACACCAATCTCGCGGGCCTTGTTGGCAGCGCCCTCGATCAGCACCCTGGCATCGGCAAGGTCCAGTCTCTTGATAGACAACATAATCAGTTACTCCTTGAAAAATCAGCCGTAAACGAGGTTAGGCAGCCACGTAACCACGCCCGGAATGAGGATACAGATGAACAGCCCCAGCGCCTGGATCGCGAGGAAGATCAGCGATGAGCGGAAAATGGTGCCCATGGAGATTTCCGGCGGACAGACGCCGCGAATGTAGAACAGCGCGTAGCCAAACGGCGGGCTGAGGAACGACATCTGCATGTTCACCAGGTAGAGCACGCCGAACCACAACACCACATCATCGCCAGCCACCGGCGGGAAGCCGAACAGGCCCGGGAACTCCAGCGCTTTCACAATAGGAATGAAGATCGGTACCGCCAGCAACAGGATGCCCACCCAGTCCAGGAACATGCCGAGAACCACCAGCAGCACCATCAGCAGGAACAGGATGCCGTAGGCGGACATACCGGTACCCAGAATGGAGTTGGTGATGAACTCCTGGCCACCCTGCAGGATGTAGAAGCCGACAAACACCGAGGCACCAAACATGATCCACAGCACCATGGCGGAGGCCTTGGCGGTGGTCACGGAAGCCTCACGCAGGGTAGCGATGGAGAAAGCACCATGCTTCCAGGCCACCAGGATCGCGCCGAAGGAGCCGATACCGGCCGCCTCCACGGGCGTCGCCACCCCACCGAACAACAGGCCCAGCACCAGGAATACCAGGATCAGCGGCGCAATCAGGTCTTTCAGCAGCAGCAGCTTGTCTTTCAGACCAATCCGCTCTTCCTCGGGAATGGGTGGCCCCAGTTTCGGGTTGAGCTTGGCGCGGATGAACACATAGGCAACATAGAGCCCGGACAACATCAGTCCCGGAATCACCGACCCCAGGTAGAGCTCACCCACCGACTGCTGGGCTACCACCGCATACAGGATCGCCAGGATCGACGGCGGGATCAGGATACCCAGGGTGCCGCCCGCCATGATCGAACCGAGGGCGATCTTGTGGTCATAGCCGCGCTTGAGCATGGCCGGCAGGGCAATAATCCCCATGGTCACCACGGCCGCGCCGATGACGCCCACCATGGCTGCAAGGATGGTCGAGGCCACGATGGTCGCGATGGCCAGACCGCCGCCAATGCCACCCATCCACTTGTAAACCACGTTGAACATCTCTTCGATCAGGCCCGCCCGCTCCAGCATGGAGGCCATGAAGATGAACAGCGGAATCGCGGCCAGGTCCGAATTGGTCATCATCGGGAAGATCCGGCTCGGCACGATGTTCAGCATCAGCGAGTCGCCCACCAGATAGATGAAGGCCACCCCCAGACCGCCGGTGACAAAGGCCAGCGGCAAGCCCATCATCAGGGCCACCAGCAGGGAACCGAACATCAGGTAGGTCAGCGGACCTATCTTGACGTCCGCCAGACTGCCCGCCAGCTTGAACAGGAATTTGTCGTCGCTGAACGGGTCATAGAACAGAATATTAATGACTTCTACCAGGGTGATGAACGCCAGCGCCACGGTGGCAATGATCATCAGCCAGGTGCCGAGCTTTCCGGACAGGCTGCCGGAAGGCTTGGTGGAAACGGTGCCAGTGCTCATGCGCGCTGCTCCCGGCCAAGTTGTACAAACAGGGCAATATCCTTAACCAGCTTGGATACACCCGCCAACAGGATCAGAACCGAACCCAGCAGCATCATGGCCTTCACCGGCCAGTACTGGATGCCCCAGGTCTCGACGGTTCTCTCGTCCATGGAGTAGGAGTTCTCGAAGAACGTCCAGGACGTGATCACCAGCGCCAGTGCGAACATGAAAAAGAACATCGACGTAAAGATATCCATCCCGATCCGGCCGCGAACCGGCAGGAAGTTGTAGATCACATCGACCCGGACATGCCCGCCATGCAGCAGGGTGAACGCGCCCGCCAGCAGGTACTGCATCCCCAGCAGCAGGAAGCTCGCCTCGTGAACCCAGATGGTCGGCATGTTAAAGATGTAGCGCATCACCACTTCGAAGAAGTAGAAGCACACAGCGTTAACGGTCCAGAATGAGACAAACACCCCAGATTTCTCACTGATCCAGTCAACGATCCGGGTAAACCAGTTACCCTCGTACTGCAGCTCGATGGTCTTTGACATCTCCGCTTCAATTTCGTGAAGCTTCTGGTTGGCCAGGGCATTCTTGTCGATGGCCTGACCTCCACGGGACAAGGTCCAGCGGTCCCACGCCATCATGATCAGTGGCATTACCGCCAGCCAGCCCCAATAGAACCAGTGCGGCAATACGAATCCGAAACCTTCAAGTTGCGACATGTTGTTACTACCTCAACCACAGAAGAGGGAAGGGAGAGAGTTACCTTCCGGTGAGCTCCCTGCCCTTCCCCTTTTTGTTGTGTTACGACCGTGAATCAGGCTTACATGCCCTTGATGTCTTCCTCGTCGACGTAGCCGACGGTGTCGTTCATCATGTACTTGAGCTGCATGTCGAAGATCGCACGTGCGTCTTCATCCTTGTTCGCCCACTTGTACCAGATCGGAATTGCGGCACGACGGAACTCTTCCAGGTCAGCCTGGCTGAGACGGGAAACCGTATCGCCATCTGCCTTGAACTTCTCCATCGCCTCGATGTTGCGCTGCTGGATGGTCAGGTAATGACGCTGGGAGTAGTTGCGTACTTCTTCCTCGACCACTTTCTGCAGTTTGGGATCCAGGTTGTTCCAGGCCCGCAGGTTCACGGTCAGGTCCATCAGATCCACCGGCTGGTAGACAGACATCACGCCGGGCGGTCCGAACAGGATGTAATCGGTCACCTGGGAGAAGCCCAGTTCGTAGTTAACGGCCGGGCCGACGTAGTCCGCCGCATCAATGGTGCCCTTTTCAAGCGCCGGGAAAATATCGGAACCCGGCAGGCTCACGGTGGACACACCGAACTGCTGGAACACCTCGGCAACCATGCCGCCCGGAACACGGATCTTCATGCCCTTGAGGTCGGCCAGGCTGTTCACCGGCTTCTTGGAGTGAATGATGTTGGCGTCGTGCTGGATCGGACCGACGTAGAACAGGCCGTACTTCTTGTAGATCTCGCGGGTTTTTTCCAGCATCCCCATGGAGTAGAACATGGTGTCCCACTGGTGGGGCTGGTCAGGGCCGGCCGGATAGGAGGACAGGAACACCGATGCCGGTATCTTGCCGGACCAGTACAGGGTGAACGGGTTCATGCCCTGCAACACACCGCTGCGGACGGAATCGAACAGCGCGTTGTTATCAGCGGCCACGGCCTTGGCGGGGTAGGGTTTGAAGATCAGTTCGCCACCGGTCTTCTCCTCCATGCTGTTACACCACTCCTCGAAGAGGTCGTAACCCACGGTTCCGGCATCCCATACCGACTGGATCTTCCAGGTAGTCGCAGCATGGGCCTGCCCGGCACCCATCAGGGTAGCACCGCAGAAAGCGGCAGCGACAGCCACGCCTTTCAGGAAGCTGCGGCGCGGAGCCTTGCTTCCCTCAACGTTGTTATTGCTAGTCATTAGAACATCTCCATCCATTATTGTTATGACGCTTGTTATCAGGGTCAGCGCACTGGCCTCGACCAGTATCCCTAAAGATATTCGTAGTCATGGGGCGTTTAGTCCAGCGAATTGCCAACTGGTCGGACCAGTTTTTTAGGCTATGATGGGAGCACTGGCAACGGTAAAAGCTGACGACGCGGCCATCGGTGTGTGTTGCACAGCGAAAACAAGTTCCACCAGATCCGGCGAAACCGGTTCAACACAAAGCAGGCAAGCAGATGCCCATTGCACAGGAAATAACGTACCGGCTGGAACGGCTGATTCTGGACGGCGGGCTGGCACCGGGGCAAAAGATTCCGTCAGAGCGACAGCTGGCTACCCGGCTTGACGTGTCCCGGTCCATCATCCGCGAGGCGCTGCACGAATTGCAGGGTCGGGGCATTATTGAAACCCGCCATGGCAAGGGTTCCTTTGTGTCGCAGATTGTTCCCGGCCCGGAGGATGAACGCCCGCTGATGCAGATGTTCAGCGGCCACCCCCGCACCCTTTACGACCTGCTGGAAGTACGGGAACAGCTCGAAGGCCAGGCTGCCCAGCTCGCCGCCGAGCGCGCCACCCGTTCCGACCTGCACCGGATCACCAAGGCTTTTGAACGGCTGGAGGCGGCCGACCCGCTGAGTAATGCCCCGGCGGATCACGCGTTTCACCAGGCCATTGTTGAGGCGTCTCACAACCCGGTTCTGGTCCATATCCTGAGCAGCCTGAAAAATCTGATGTTACTGACGGTGCAGGCTTCGGTAGCCAACCTGAACCCGAAGGAGGACCTGCGCAGCCAGATTGGCAAACACCACCGTCAGCTCTACCACGCCGTGCTGCGCGGCCAGGCCCGTGCGGCGCAACGGATCGCCATGGCGCATGTGCGATACGTCCGGGAAGCGATGCAGCGCATTGAACAGCAGGGGGACGAGGTTATCCGGATGGGCGTGTCGCAGGGAACGTCCGCGAAACCGGCCACTGCCGGGGAATGCAGGAAGGATGTTGCAAATCAGGAGTAATAGAGCAGCGACCGCGACACCAGAGGCCGTTCAGTCCGCGGTAGCGGGCGCCACCATGTCAACAAACTGGAGCGCTTCATGCAGGGACAGGAAGGAGTGCAGCACCTCATGGCCGTCGATGGCGACGTCATAGGCCAGCTCCCAGCCGGCGAAGTTATCTTCACCCGGCCGGACGGGGCGTTCGATAACCCGCAGCAATCCCCGTTCCAGCACCACATTCTGCGGTACGCCCATCCCGCAACCCCTTTCAACTCAACAATGAGTGTTTTGTCGTTTCCTGCAGTTTACGGCTGTCCCCTGCTTTCGCCAGCCCGTCACCGGCAATACGTGAACTGCGTCATGACTTGGCAAGCTTTTACATTAATCGACAAAACAGGGCCGCAACAACAAACAGGTACAGTTGTGCGCCGAAATGCCGCGATTAAGCCAACATAGGTATTGATTTCAAAGACAACAATCCGTACAACATGCGCCTTTGTTTTTGCCGGCCCAGGAATGCCACCGCCCCGACCCGTCCGGAGGCGGCAAATGTTCATCGGATGACCAATTTCGTGTACTGTCATACAAAAATCCGAAACGCCAGCGGTAGCTGACAGCATCCAGGAGCAATACATGGCGGAGCAAGCGCCCCTTATTTGCAGGGACATCCACAAGACCTTTGACAAGCTGGAAGTGCTCAAAGGCGTTTCCCTGGAAACCCGCAAGGGCGATGTTGTCTCCCTGATCGGCAGTTCCGGCTCCGGAAAAAGCACCTTTCTGCGCTGCATCAACCTGCTGGAAACCCCGACGTCGGGCGACATTATCGTGCACGGTGACCCAATCCGGTTCACCACCAACCGCAAAGGCGAGCGGATTCCTGCCGATAACAGGCAGGTTGAGCTGATCCGCGCTAAGCTCTCCATGGTATTTCAGAGTTTTAACCTGTGGTCCCACATGACGGTGCTCGAAAACATTATCGAGGCGCCGGTACATGTGCTGAAGGTACCCCGCAAGGAGGCCATCGAGCGGGCCGAGGCCTACCTGCAGAAAGTGGGCATCTATGAGCGCAAGGATTATTACCCGGCGCAGATGTCCGGCGGACAGCAGCAGCGCGCGGCCATTGCCCGGGCCCTGGCGATGGAGCCCGAGGTAATGCTGTTTGACGAGCCCACCTCGGCGCTGGATCCGGAACTGGTGGGCGAGGTACTGAAAGTCATGCAAAGTCTCGCGGAAGAGGGCCGCACCATGATTGTGGTCACCCACGAGATGGCGTTTGCCCGGGATGTCTCCACTCAGGTCCTGTTTTTGCATCAGGGCATTATCGAGGAGCAGGGCTCGCCGGAGAAAGTCTTTGATCACCCGGACTCGGAGCGGATGAAGCAATTCCTGGCTCCCAAGTTTTAAGTGGGCGCAAACCTGCGCTGATAATAAAGCCAACCGGCAGATAAAACGGAGAAGTGACACATGAAGAGACTGATTGTAGCCGCGGGCTGTGCGCTCGCCATGATGACCGGAAGTGTCCAGGCCGCTGACTGGAAAGACATCCGCATTGCCTTCGACGTGCCCTACGAGCCCTTCGAATACAAGACCCCCGACGGCGAACTGACCGGCTTTGAAGTGGAGCTGGCCGAAGCCATGTGTGAAGAGCTCAAGGCCAAATGCGAGTTCGTGATCCAGTCCTGGGACGGCATGATTCCCGGCCTGCTGGCGCGCAAATTCGACCTGATCATGTCGTCCATGTCGATCACCCCGGAGCGTGCCGAGCGCGTGCTGTTCTCCGAGCCCTACTACAACACCCCGGGCGGCTGGTTTGCCCGTAACGACTTCAACACCGATGTGACCGACAAGGCCGCCATGAAAGGCAAGGTGGTCGGTGTCCAGCGTGGTACCACCATGGACACCTACGTGACCGAAGAGCTCAGCGGTGTGGTCACCGTCAAGCGTTACACTACTGCAGACGACATGGTTCTGGACCTGGAAGGCCAGCGCCTGGATGTGGTCTTCGTGGACTATCCGGTAGGCGAGCAGACAGTGATGAGCAAGGAAGGCTTCAAGGAAGTCGGCACCCCGGTCAAACTGGGTGAGGGCGTCGGCGTTGCCATGCGCAAGCGTGACAAGGACCTGGCCGGCAAGGTCAATGCCGCCCTGAAGAAGCTGAAGAATGACGGCACCTACGATGCCATCATGAAGAAATACTTTACCTACGACATCAAGATGTAACCCAGTCGGGGGCGGCCTCCCGCCGCCCCTGAAACACGGAATCCTCCATGTTCGACTTGAAAGGCTACGGGCCGTCCCTGATGGAAGGGGCGATTGTCACCATTGAACTCGCTTTCCTGTCCCTGGCCGTAGCCCTGGCTCTCGGGCTGATCGGAGCCTCCTCCAAGCTGTCCGGCAACCGCCTGTTACGCAACACGGCCACCGCCTATACGACACTGATCCGTGGCGTTCCTGACCTGGTGATGATGCTGCTGTTCTACTATGGCGGCCAGGTGGCGGTTAACAACCTGTCGGACCTGCTGTACGAACTTTACGAAATCGACTTCTTTTTCCAGTTTGATCCGTTCATTTCCGGAGTGGTGACGATCGGACTGATTTTTGGCGCCTACATGACGGAAACCTTCCGCGGCGCCTTCCTGGCGGTAGAGAAGGGCCAGATTGAAGCGGCCCGGGCGTACGGATTTACCCGCTGGCACGCCTTCCGCCGGGTGATGCTGCCGCAGATGCTGCGCCACGCCCTGCCCGGCATCGGTAACAACTGGCAGGTACTGCTCAAGACAACCGCGCTGGTGTCCATCATCGGTCTCACCGATATGGTGCGGGTGGCGGAAGAGGCCGCCAAGGCCGAGCGCATGCCTTTCCACTTTTTCATTCCGGTGGCACTGGTCTATCTGGGCCTGACTGCAGGTTCCGAGCTGTTTATCAAATGGCTCGACAAGCGCGCCAATGTCGGTGTGGTGCACGGAGACTGATCGATGCCCGAGTTTATTGCCGAACTGCTCAACCACAACGACATCTTTAATGCCACCACCTTGATGCATTACTGGGACGGACTGGTAACGACGGTGCAGCTGGTGTTCCTGTCCCTGGTGATCGGGCTATTGATGGCCCTGCCCCTGGCCATTCTGCGCACAGTAAAGAATCCACTGGTGTCCGGACCGGTGTGGTTGTACACCTACCTGTTCCGCGGCACCCCCCTGCTGATCCAGCTGTACATCATCTATTACGGCGTTGCCCAGATTCCCGGCATCCAGGACACCTTCTGGTGGACGATCTTCCGCGAGCCCTTCTACCCGGCCCTGCTGGCGTTCACCCTCAACACCGCCGCCTACACCACGGAAATCATTCGCGGGGCGATTGTGGCCACCCCGAACGGCGAAATCGAGGCAGCCAAGGCCTTCGGCATGAACTGGGCCATGCGGATGCGGCGGATCATCCTGCCGAACGCCGCACGACGGGCAGTGCAAGCCTACTCCAACGAAGTGATTTTCATGCTGCACGCCAGCGCGATTGCCAGCGTAGTCACCATTGTCGACCTGACCGGCGCTGCCCGGGACATCTACTCACGGTTCTATGCGCCGTTTGATGCCTTCATCTTCGTCGCGCTGCTGTACATGATGCTGACCTTTATCCTGGTCTTTGTCTTCCGCAAGCTGGAAAATCATCTGTTGAAGCATCAGAGGCCCGCAGGCTCCTGAGGGGGAGTCCCATGGCAATCACCACCGAACTGTTCGGCAGCGCACCGGACTGGCTGGCCCACACCCTGGCCGACGCCGGTCTTCCGGTGGCGACGAAAAAGGCCCGGCTGGCCGACGGCACCCGGATCACCCGCCAGGCTGCCGGCCTGCTCTATGCCTGCCCACCCGCTGACCGGGCCAACCCCAATAACGAAGCCCTGATCGTTTCTGCCGGGGTTCATGGCAACGAAACCGCTCCGGTCGAGGTGCTCAACGGACTGGTCACGGAGCTGTTGGCAGGCCGGTGGCCACTGGCCTGCCCCACCCTGCTCATTCTGGGTAACCCGCCAGCCCTCAAAGCCGGTGAACGCTTCAGCGCAGCGAACATGAACCGGCTGTTCAATGGCGCCTACCACCAGCCGGCTTACCGGGGCCTGGCCGAAGCAGAACGGGCGCAACTGCTGGAAGAAGCCTGCCGCCGGTTTGCGACCCTGCACCCGGACAATCTGTCCCACTACGACCTGCATACCGCCATCCGGCCCTCAAAACGGGAGAAGTTTGCCCTCTACCCCTTCATCAAGGGTCGCCGGGTACCGCGCCCGCAATGTCGCTTCCTGCTGGAAGCCGAAGTCGAAACCCTGCTGCTTCAGCACCGTGAAGCCACCACCTTCGCATCGTTCTCGTCGTCGGTGCTGGGCGCGGAGAGTTTTACCGTGGAGCTGGGCAAGGTCGAGCCATTCGGACGTAACGATCTGCGGCGGTTCCGCGGTTTTGGCGACGCCCTGCGCCGGCGCCTGTGCGGTCAGCCGGCGCCGGAGGTCAGCCCGCCGTTCGATCATCTGACGGTGTTCGAGGTGGTTCACGAGATCCTCAATACCGGGCCGTCATTCCGCCTCCGGGTTCCCGACGATGTCGCCAACTTTACCGAGTTCGCGCCAGGCACGGTGATCTGGGAAGACGCCACCACCTGTTACCGGGTTGGCACCTCACCGGAGGCGATTGTCTTCCCCAACCGGGAGGTTCCGGTTGGCCAGCGGGCAGGGTTGATGATCAGGCCCCTCCAGCAGCTCGGGGCCTGATCAGAACCTTCAGGCAGGGGCATTTTCCGGTGCCGGTACTGCTCCCCGGATAACCTTGGTACACACCGCAGGCACCACCAGCAGGGTAAGCACCGTAGACGCCAGCAAGCCGCTGATGATCGCCCAGGCCATCGGCGGCCAGAGCGTCGAGCTGGAGAACGCCAGCGGCAACAGCCCGGCGACCGTGGTCGCGGTGGTCAGCAGAATGGGCCGGGTGCGCTGTTCGACCGCCTTGCGCATGGCGTTGCCGATATCTTCGCCCGTCGCCAACTCGCGGTCCATCACGTCGAGCAGCACGATGGCGTTGTTGACCACAATTCCCACCAGCGCAATCACCCCCAACAGGGACTGGAAACCAAAGGGGGAACCGGACAGCACCAGCCCCGGGAAGACACCCACGGTGGCCAGGGGAACCGTCAGCAGGATAATGCCAACCCGGCGGAACGAGTTGAACTGCAGCAACAGGAAGAACAGTAACAACAAGACGCCAATGGGTGCCGCCGTCAGCAATGCCCCGTTGGCATCCCCGGAGCCCTCTGCGTCGCCGCCCATTTCCAGCCGGGTACCCGCAGGCAGCGGTTGCTCCGCCAGGATGCCTTGGAGGCCGTCCAGCGCCTGGCTGAAGCTGTAACCGGTCAGCAGGTTGGCGGTCACCGTATTCATCCGTACACCGTTGCGCAGGTAGCGGGCGGCAGGCTCCCAACGGGTTGCTACCGTCGCTACCGCCGATAGCGGTATGGCGTCGCCGCGGCTGTTGTAGATATTGACTGACAACAGGCGGGACAGGGACAGGCTGGTGCCTTCACGGGAACGCAGCACCAGCGGAATGGGATCATCCTCCTGGCGGTACTGTTCCGCCACTACCCCGAAACTCTGGCCATAGAGGCTGCGGGCAACGTCGGCCCGGGTCAGGCCATAACGCGCCGCACTGGCATCATCCACGTTGATGGCAATGCTGGGCACCCCGAGGTCAAGGTCGTGACGCACATCAACGGTACCTTCAACGCGGCGCAGCGCGGCGAACAGCTGCTCAACCGCCCTGGCACGGCTTTCATCGTTGCTGTGGTACACCCGCACCTCGACCGGCGCGGCGCGGGGCGGCCCCTGGCCCAGTGTGCCAACCGTCACATCAAGTTCAGGCAACTGTTCACTGACGTAGGCGCGAATCCAGCGGATCAGCCCGGTGGTATCCTCAAGCGCGGGCGTGGCCACCACAATCCGCCCGCGATTGGGTGCCTGGGGCGCCCGCTGCAGGTTGTAGTAGAAGCTTGGTCCGGTAAAACCGGTGAAGCGATGCACCGTCAGGGCTTCCGGTCGGCTGCGGATCGCCTGCTCAAGCCGGGCGGCGACCACTGCCGTGCGCTCCTGATCGGTACCCTCCGGCATGTAGAGTTCGACGATAACCTGCGGGCGGTCGGCATTGGGAAAGAACTGCTGGGCCATGAACGGCGTCAGCGCCAGGCTGACCGCCACCAGCCCCCCGCCCAGCGCAATCAGCATGCCCGGACGACGAAAAACCAGGCTGCCGAGGTAGCGGGCCAGACCGGTCAACCGGTCCCGGCTGGCGGCCTTGCGAGGTTTGAGAAAGCGGGCCGCCAGCAGGGGCACGGCGGAAATGGCCAGCAGGTAGCTGACGGACAAGGTCAGCATGATCATCACCGGGACACCGCGGGTAAAGTCGGCGGCACCGCCCTTGGACAGCAGCAGCGGTGCGAAGGCGGCCAGGGTTGTGCCGGTAGAGGCGCCCAGGGGCCCCGCCAGCTCCCGGACCGAACGCTGCAGGGCGTCCAGCCGGCGCATGCCGCGGTCGAGATTGCCCTGGATGTTTTCGACAATCACAATGGCGTTATCGATCAGGATACCGAGCGATATCACCATGCCGATCACCGCAATCTGGTGCAACACGCCGCCACCGAGGTCATACAGGCCGATGCTGATCAGCGCCACCATCGGCAGGATTGACGCCACCAGCAACCCCATTCGGATCCCCATGCCGGTGAACACCACCGCCACGATGATGACAACCGACAGCACCAGGGACCAGGCCAGGTTGTCCAGCCGCTGCTCGACCTTGTCGGGCTGGAAAAACATCTCGCGGATCTCGTAGGGCTCGAAATCCGCGCGCACCGAGGCCAGCCGTTCCCGCACCCGGGCGCCAAAGCGGATGGCATCGGTGGTGTCCTCCTCCATGATAATGGACACCAGCACCACCCGCTCACCATCAAACCAGGTCTCCGGCTGCCGGGGCTCCGCCGGCCCGCGCCAGACCTCGGCCGCCGCAGCCAGTGGCACCTGGGAACCGTCGGGTAACTCGATGGGGGTGGCGCGGATGGCGTCTATGTCGGCAAATTCGCTGTTGGGCAATACCGAGAGCCGCCGGCCATCCACGACCACGAAACCACCGGAGATAGTCTGGTTGCGGCGGGCCAGGGTATCCATGATCAGAGCCGGTGAGATCCCCAGCCGGTAAAGCGCTGCATCATCCAGTGCCAGGGTAATCTGCTCATCCGCGTCGCCGTCCAGTTCGATTCGGGAAACCCCGGGCAGATCCGTCAGGTTGTTCTTCAGCCGCTCCGCCACCGCCGTCAGCTCGGTTACCGACGCCGCGCCGCCCACTGCCAGCACTATGGCCGGAATGTCGATCATCCGGTCGTCCAGAACCATCTGGCCGACATCCGCGGGAAACTCCTGCCGTGCCCGCTCCATGGCCTGGCGAACCCGGTCCCACGCCGGATCTGTATCGTAAATGGTGTCGTTCAGTCGGATGCGTACAATGGCGACGCCGGTGCGCGCCGTGCCCTGGGAGAAGTCCACCTCCTCCACCTGCCGCAATTCGTCCACCAACGGCCGTAACACCAGCCGTTCAACCGCATCGGCGCTGGCTCCGGGATAACTCGCGGTAATCAGGCCCGCACGGTAGGGAAAAGACGGATCTTCCTGCCGCGGCATGGTGCTGTAGGCAGCAATACCCAGCACACAGAGCATGGTAACCACCATACCCAACAGGCGCTGGCCATTCAGCAGACGGGAGGTCATTGCCGGATCTCCACCGCATCACCGTCAGCGATCCGGGTCAGCCCGGCATATACTACCTGGTCGCCGGCAGCCAGCTCGCCGGCATCAACCACAACCCGCTCTCCAATCACCCGCTGCACCGCAACCGGTACCCGCCGTACCTCGCCATCCCGCACCCGGAACACGCTGGCACCGGCGCCGGCGTCGGACCGCATCACCGCCAACAGGGGAACCGTCGTTGCCTGCCCATGACGGGGCGTAATACCCACCTCAACCGGCTCCCCCGGCTCCAGGGTTTCCGCCGGCAAGCTCACCAGCACCGGGTGCAGCTCACCGCGAATGGCCCCCGGCTGGGCAATCTCGACCACGGCTCCGCTCGCCGGTGCCTGTTGACGATCCTGTACACTCCAAACCGGCAACAACTGACCAAGGGTAACCTGGCTGACCATGTACGCCGGCACCCGGATTTCCACCTCCCGGCCTTCAGGGGAGGACAACCGCATCACCGGCTGGCCCGCCGCCACAAACTCGTCTTGCTCCACCAGCAGCGCTTCGACACGGCCTGCAAACGGCGCACGCAACAGGCTCTCCTCCAGTAACCGGCTGGCTTCGGCCAGCGCCGCCTCAGCAGTCGCCACACTGGCTCTCAGTCCGTCACGCCGGGCGGCTATCTGTTCGAGGGTCTGCTCGGAAACCACGCCGCGCTGGTGCAATAGCCGGGAACGGTCCCATTCACGCACTGCCTGCTCGTACTGGGTCTGCAACTCATCCCGCCTTGCCCTGGCGGAATCCCTGGCCGGCTCCAGCGCGGGGTTGTAAACGCTCGCCAGCAGGTCACCCGCTTTAACCGTCTGCCCCAGCTCCACCGCCCGCTGCCGCAAGGTACCGCTCACCTGGAAGGTCAGGGTGGCGCGCTGGGTAGCCCGCACCACTCCGGAAAATCGCAGCGGCAGGCCATCGGCATCGCTGACCATCACCTCGGCAGCCCGCACGGTCACCGGCGGCGCAGCCGTCTGCGGACCGCTGGCGGGGGACCGGCACCCGGCCAGAAATGTTACTACGGTAGTCGCCACCAGAAAGCCGGCCAGTGTTGTTTTGATGTTCATGGTTCGTCCGTCCGCGTTGTTTACGGTCCTGCGCCCGGACGCACCACATCGGCGCCCCGGTAAAACCGCCATCAATCTATCATTTCCGACATAATGTCATTCTTTGACACTTTGTCAATAAACAGTTTTAATCCGGAAAACGCTATGATGCAAACCAGCATCGGCGGAACGGGATACAAGATGAGCGAGCAACTGAAAACACGACGGGAACAGGAAAAGCAGGCCAGGTACGATGCCATTCTCGATGCGGCAGAGCTGGTATTTTCCGAAAAAGGCTACGAGCGCTGCTCAATGGACGACATTGCCCGCACCGCCCAGCTGAGCCGGGCCCTGCTCTATGTGTATTTCAAGGACAAGGCCGCCATTCAGCGGGGTATCATGCTGCGGGCGGGCCAAAGCCTGAGCCGGCGGTTCCGCGAGGCACGTGACACCGCCAGCAACGGGCTGGAGCAAATCCGCGCCATGGGCGCGGCCTACTACCGGTTTTACCTCGACGAACCGGACTATTTCTCGGCACTGACCAAGGCCTCCACCGCCATGGCAGAGGCGGACGCCAGCCAGGCAGAGGACATGTTCTGCTCCAAAATGGAACTGATGGAACTGATGGTGGGAGCGATCAGGCTTGGGCTGGCAGACGGCACCATGAGCCGCGAACGGATTCGTGATGCCATGGAGACTGCCCTCTATCTGCGCGGAGCACTGCACGGTGTGATCCTGCTCTGTCAGAGCGAAATCGGCGAACACGGCGGCAACCCGGAGTTTCCGGCTGACGCACTGATCCGTCACACCATGGACATGCTGACCTCATCCATTGCCGCGTCCTGAGCGGCAACGAACACTTACCCAGCCCCCAACTGGAAATCATAGATCGATCCGAGGCCCAGAATACCGGTCAGCTCGTCCAGCGCCGCGCGCACCTCATCGAGCAGCAGCGGGTCAGCCAGATCATCCTGGCTGAGGCGGTCCCGGTAATGGGCCTCCACCCACGTGGTCAGGCGCTGATAGAGCGCATCGGTCAACAGCACCCCTCGATGCATGGCAGCCAGCTCATCCGGCTGCAACACCACCCGCAATCGCAGGCAGGCCGGTCCGCCACCGTTGCGCATCGACTGCTTGACGTCAAACACCTCCACCGCCGAGATCGGGCCGCCGGAGGCAACCAGGCGATCGAGATAGGCACTCACCGAAGGAATCTCACGGCACTCCCCCGGGACGGCCAGCAACATGCCGGTATCGCTGGCCAGCAATTGACTGTTAAACAGATAGGAGGCCACCGCGTCGGCCAGCGGAACATCGTCGCTGCCGACCCGTACCGGGATCAGTTCGGTGCCGGTCAGCCGGTTGCGGATATCAGCCAGCACCCGCGCCTCATCCAGAAACGCCAGCTCGTGATAGAACAGGGTGTTGCCGTTGCCCACGGCAATGACGTCGTTGTGAAACACGCCGGCGTCAATGGCGTCCGGGTTCTGTTGCGCAAAAACGGCGTGCCGGTCGCTCAGCCCGTGCAGCCGGGCCACGGCCCGAGAGGCCTCCAGGGTCTGGCGGGCCGGAAAGCGGCAGGGTGCCGGCGCATCCTCGTTGAAAGCGACCTGGCCATAGACAAACAGCTCCACACCCGGATCACCGTAGCTGCCGCACAATCGGGTATGGTTGGCCGCCCCTTCATCACCAAACTGGCTGACCGAAGGCAACGCCGGATGGTGGGCAAAATAGGCCTCATCGCCGAAGATCGCTTTCAAGGCCCGGCCGGTGACAGCTGGCTCAATGGACCGGTGGAACTTGGCACTGAGGTTGGCGGGGGTGAAATGCACCCGGTGGTCGGCAGTATCGGCACTGGGTGACACGGTGGCCGCGTTGGCCGTCCACATGGCCGACGCCGACGATACCGCAGCCAGCAGTTCCGGAGCCTGCCCTGCCACCGTCGCCAGCACCGCCGCATCCGGGCCACTGAACCCGAGCCGCCGGAGGGTTGGCAGATGCGGTCGTTCGTGGGGTGGCAATATGCCCTGCACATAGCCGCGGTCCGCCAACCGCTTCATCTTGGCCAGCCCCTGCAGTGCCGCCTCCCGGGGATTGGATTGCGCATGGACATTGGACCTGGACGCCACGTTACCCCAGGACAGGCCGGCGTAGTTGTGGGTCGGCCCTACCAGACCATCAAAATTGGCTTCAACCGCGTGTTCGGGCATTCAGCTACCTCATCTCCCGCCAGGGATTATCCGGAAACAATTAACCGCCAAAATCCAGCCCCGGCGCCAGGCTGTCCGGCATCTCACTGTGTACCGCCTCCAGCGAGGCCATGGGCCAGGCACAGTAATCGGCCGCATAGTATGCGCTGGGGCGGTGATTGCCGCTGGCTCCGACGCCTCCAAAGGGCGCTGCACTACTGGCTCCGGTGAGTGGCCGGTTCCAGTTGACGATACCGGCGCGGGCTTCCTCCAGCAGGCGCTCGTACAGCTTGCGATCATCGCTGAGAATGCCGGCGGCGAGACCAAAGCGGGTGCTGTTGGCCAGCATCAGGGCATCGTCAAAGCTTTGGTAGCGATAGACAGTGAGCAAGGGCCCGAAATGTTCTTCGTCCGGCAGGTCCACACCGGTGGCATCCAGAATACCCGGCGACAGCAGTCCGGTGCCCTCCCGTAACCGGGTCATTTCCAGCAGCGGCCTGGCACCCGCTGCCACCATCGCCCGCTGTGCCGCGAGCAGCCGCTCCGCCGCTGCCGGGGAAATCACCGAACCCATGAACGGCTGAGGCTCGGCATCAAATTCGCCAACCCGGATCCGGCCCGCCACTTCCACCAGCCGCTCTACCACGGCATCGCCTTTACGACCAACCGGCACCAGCAGGCGCCGGGCACAGGTACAACGCTGCCCCGCGGACAGGAACGCCGACTGCAGGGCATGATGCACCGCACCATCCACATCCGCCACATCCTGGATGATCAGTGGGTTATTGCCGCCCATTTCAAGGGCCAGAATCTTCTCCGGTTGACCACCGAACTGCTCGTGCAGCAGCTGACCTACCGCCGAACTCCCGGTAAAGAACAAGCCGTCGATGCCAGGATGGCTGGCCAGTGTCCGGCCGGTGCCGGCGGTGCCCTGCACCAGGTTGATAACGCCGTCCGGCAGGCCGGCACGCTCCCACAGCCGCACGGTCAGTTCCGCCACCCCCGGCGCCTGCTCACTGGGCTTGAACACCACCGTATTGCCCGCCAGCAGAGCCGGCACGATATGGCCGTTAGGCAGGTGCCCGGGGAAGTTGTAGGGGCCAAACACAGCCACCACGCCATGGGGGCGGTGACGCAGAACGGCGTGACCAGCGGCAACATCGGCCTCCCGATGGCCGGTGCGCTCGTCATATGCCTGCACCGAGATGGCAATCTTGCCGATCATTGCCGCGACTTCGGTGCGGGATTCCCACAGCGGCTTGCCGGTTTCCAGGCCAATCTGGTGTGCCAGCTCCTCCTTGTGCTCCTCCAGTTTGCGGGCAAAAGCCTCAACCACCACCCGGCGCTCTGCAAACGGTTTGCGACGCCAGTCCGGGAAGACGCGACGGGCTTCGCGAATCGCGGCATCGACATCTTCGATGTTGGCCTCGTTACCGTCCCACACCGCGTCTCCGGTAACCGGCTGCAGGGACTCAAACGGGGCGCCATGCCCCTGCAGCCAGAGTCCGTCAATGTACAGCTCGCCCGTCAGTGTTGTCGTCATGATGCACCTCCTGTATTGATCAGAAACCTGTCCGGTGTCCCAACGTCACCTATCCCCGGGAGGAGAAGTCGCGGGGGCCGTAGTCGAGCTTGTGATAGTCCCTTACTGAATGAATGGGTGACGGCCATGACCCTTTCAAGGGGGCAAGGCGCACCGGGTCACCGGACTCTACCCCCAGGGCGTCGGCAACATTGCGGGGCAGGCTGACCGTATCCGGCCCGATGAGTTGCGCCGGGATTGTAGTCACCCGGAAGTCGCGGAACGAACGGTTGGACACCATCACCCGCTCCTCGACGGGCACTTGCAGGTTTACCGGCTGGTGCCGTACCAGCACGTGGCGGTTAATGCCGTCCCGGACAGTCCGGATATTGTGGACAAAGGCCTCCACCACCGGGCCGCCATCGAAGATATCCACCAGACCATTGAAGTTGAACCCTTCCGCCTGGAGCATTTTCAGCGCCGGCACGGTGTTGTCATGAACCAGCCCGATCACTGCCCGGGCAGACGGTGGCAGCATGGGCAGGTAGATCGGGTACTTGGGCATCAATTCGGCAATAAACGATTTGTTGCCCAACCCCGAGAGCCGGTCCGCCTCGGCGAACTCCATATCAAAGAACTTGCTGCCCAGGGCATCCCACAGCGGGCTCTGGCCCCCGCCATCAGACACCCCGCGCATTTCCGCGAACACCTTGTCGGAAAAATGTTTGCGGAAATCGTCCAGAAACATGAAACGGCAGCGGGACAGCAGCAGGCCATTGCCACCGCCCCGGTGCGAGTCCGCCAGCAGCAGTGAGCAGATCTCGGTTGTGTCGGTCATGTCATTGGTCAGGTGCAGGGTTGGCGTACGCACGTGCACACCCAGCTCCCGCGAGGCATTGACGGTAACGCTGAGGCGGTAATTGTAGAACACCTCATCGAGCCCCACCCTCGCCTGGATCCCGCTGATCCCGACACAGCGCCGAAGCGCGATGTCCTCGAGCGCAAACAGGTACAGCCCTGCCTCGGGCGCGCAGCGCTGACTGAAGGTATCCCGGGCATGACTGATTTTGCGCTCCAGCATCCCGCGATCTGCTGGCAAGGTCGTTAACCCCTTACCCGCACTGCCAGCCATGCGGAAAAGATCGTCCAGATCGGTTTCCTGCAATGGACGGATTACCAGCATCGACTCATCCTCCCGTCAGCCCGCAACATCACAGCGACGCAATCCTTACCCGGTCCCCGGAGCTGCACTCCAGACCCTGCCAGGTTTTCACCGGCACCAGAACCTCGCCTTTCAGGGTTTCACTGACCGAAGCCAGGGTACAGCGGAAGGCCGCGCCGTCACCGGTTGCCAGCAGGCAGGTCTCACCCTGGTCAGCGGTGGCGGCATGGAGTTCCCGGCAATGACTGGTGACAATGGTTTTCAGGGCATCTGTCCGGGCCTGCAGTACGGGACCGGCATCGAAGATGTCCAGGTAACAACCGGCATGGAATCCCTCCCGCAGCAGCAGTTCCATGGTCGCCCTGGTCAGGGTATGGGGCTGCCCGAGGGCCTCCTGGGCGGCGGGACTGAGCAGGGTCACATAGATGGGGTTGGAGGGCATCAGTTCGGCGATGAAGGTGCGGCTGAGCATGCCCGAATACCGATCGGCGGTTTCGAAATCCATATCAAAAAAGTGCCGGCCCAGACTGTCCCAGAAAGGCACCGCACCGCTGCTGTTCTGCACGCCCTGAATCTCGACCACCATCCGGTCACTGAACATCGTCCGATGTCCCGCGATGAACATCATTCGCGCCCGGGACAACAGCTCGAAGGCGTCCGTCTGCTTCAACGCAGGATCAATGGCAAAGGCACACAACAGGGTCTGGTCAGTCAGGGCATGGGAGGGATACAGCACCTCTACCCGACGGGAGATACCCAGCTCATGGGACGCGTGGATCAGCGCGTCGCGGCGATAGTTGTAAAAGGGCTGACCATTACCGGCCCGGGCATCAATGCCCGAAACACCCCGGATGCGGCCAGTATCGAGATCCTCAAGGACAAAGAGAAAGCGCGCAGCATCCCCTGCTGCCAGCTGGCCGGCAAACGCCTGGCCCGACTGACGGATTTTCGCGGCCAGGTTCTCTTCCTGCCGCGGCAGGGTCGAGGACAACCTCGGGCCCTGCGTCTCGGCGATGTCACGAATCCCATTCAGGTCGCCCGGCTGAGCCGGTCGCACCAGCCACATAGGTCAGCCCCCTTTGAGTCCATGACCATGGGTCAGGGACAGAGCGTTATTGACAGAGTTTCGCCACCGCCGCTTCGAAACGGGACAGCGCTTCCTCAATATCAGTCTCGGGGATAATCAGCGACGGGGCAAGGCGAACAACATTGCCCCCTGCCACCAGCACCATAACGCCTTCATCAAGGCCGGCACTGACAAAATCCTTGGCCTTGCCCTGCCAGCTCTCCGTCAGCACACAACCCAGCAACAGGCCAGCCCCGCGGACCTCGCTGAACACCCCGTAACGGACGCCAATATCCATCATGCCCTTGCGTAACCGCTCGGAACGGACCTTGACGCCCTTCAGGATCTCCGGCTGACTGACGGTATCAATCACCTTCTGCGCCACCGCACAGGCCAGCGCGTTGCCGCCGTAGGTGCTGCCATGGGTACCGACACCGAAGCTGGCGGCCACCTTCGCCGTCGTCAGCATGGCCGATACCGGAAAGCCGCCGCCGAGGCCCTTGGCGCTGGACAGGATATCCGGCACCACGCCGTACATTTCATAGGCATACAGGTGTCCGGTGCGGCCAACGCCGGTCTGCACCTCGTCAAACACCAGCAGGGCGTCGTTGTCGTCGCAGAGCTGGCGCAAGCCTTCAAGGAACGCCGGATCCGCCGGCATGACACCGCCCTCACCCTGAATCGGTTCCACCACCACCGCGCAGGTCTTCTCTTTCGAGATCAATGCCTTTACCGACTCCAGGTTGTTGAACTCGGCATGGTGAATGCCGCCCGGTGCCGGCTCGAAGCCTTCCAGGTATTTGGGCTGGCCACCCACACTGACGGTAAACAGGGTGCGGCCGTGGAACGAATTGGTGAACGAGATAATCTCGTGTTTCTGCGGGCCGAAATGTTCCCAGGCATAACGACGGGCGAGCTTGAAGGCCGCCTCGTTGGCTTCCGCGCCGGAGTTGGCAAAGAATACCCGTTCGGCAAACGTCAGGTCACACAGCGTCTTTGCCAGCCGCAGGGCCGGCTCGTTGGTCATCACGTTGGACAGGTGCCAGATTTTTTCCGCCTGATCGGTTAACGCACCCACCAGCCCCGGATGGGAGTGCCCGAGACAGGTCACCGCGATACCACCTGCCAGATCCACGAACTCGCGGCCGTCCTGACCCCAGATTCGCGAGCCCTCGCCACGCACCGGAACAACTGTGCCGGGGGCGTAGTTGGGCACCATGACTTCATCGAAAAGTTCGCGACTGACGGGTTCTTTGTTCATGCGGATCTCTCAAGCAAGCGGTTAGACATAAAATAGCAGCACATCCGTGGCTACGGGCCGGCAGCTGTGCGGACACTCCATCATACGACAGTCAGGGCATCAGCACATCTGGCACACCGGCTGCGGGCAACTCGATAATTCGTGCCGGCCGGACATTCCGCCCCATCAGCGCCTTGACCACCAACTTATAGGAATCCAGGTCAAAGGTCACCGCCTGCCCCCTCAGCGAAAGGTCAAAGAACGCCTCCTCACTGTGCACGGTGGCGACATGCATCCAGTTGTAGAACACCAGAATGTCGGTGCGACCGTTGGCCTCGTTATGCTCCACCAGACCGACCGGCCCCGCCCAGGGCCAGGTCTGCAACCGCAGGCCATGAAATGCAATCTGCATACGCAAGTTGTAGCGCGCCACATCATCCGCCTGCTCACAGGCGCCCATGCACCGTCCCAGCGCCCGTTGAAAGCACGGCCCGGGATGGTCCGGCTCAAGGCCCAGCAACTTGTTGCACAGCTCGTTTTTTGCCGCAATGCCACCCAGCGCCCGCTCCGCATCCCGCTTGCTGCGGAACAAGCCAAAATAACTGCCCAGCCGATCCGGTTCGATTTCCCGCACCAGCCGCGCCTGCAGATAACCCTCGTCGCCACGAACCAGCTCGATACTCACCAGCTGTTTGGCCGCACGGGAACGCCGGTTAAACAGCGGCTTGAGGCTCTTGATCTGTTTCAGCTCCAGCAGCAATGCCCCGAGCTCACCGGCGGTCTCGGTCCACTCGACCCGGCGCAGGCTTTCTGACATCCGCACGCCCCTGCTGCTGTTGTGGTCCCCGGAAAAGTGTGACGCCACCCGCTGGGCAATGTTGGTGCTTTTGCCGACATAGAGCAGGACATCGTTCTCACCGTAAAAACGGTATACCCCGGGGCCCCGCGGCAAATCCGCCAGCACATCCACAGGCAGGTTGGAAGGAATGCTCGGCCGTTGCAGCAGCTCCCCGATCACTGCACTGACCTTCGGCTCCCCATGCTCCGCCAGGGCATGGCAGAAAAATTCCAGCATTGCAGCAACGTCCCCCATGGCGCGATGACGCTGTACCGTATGCAGACCATGGCGCTCGATCAGCGCATCCATATTGTGGCGGCGAAACTCCGGATACAGTCTGCGCGAGAGCTTGACGGTGCACAGCACCTTCGCGCCGAACAGCCGCCCCAGGCGCCGGAATTCCGACTTGATAAAGCCATAGTCGAAGCGGGCATTGTGGGCCACGAATACCACCCCGTTCAGCTGCGCCTCCAGCTCATCGGCGATATCGGCAAACAGCGGGGCCGCGGCAACCATAGGGTTGGAGATCCCGGTCAGCTGCTCAATGAAGGGTGGTATGCGGGTTTGCGGGTTCAGCAGCGTCTGCCACTCACCTACCACCGCTCCGTCCCGCCAGAAACGGATGCCGATCTCGGTGATCCGGTCGGTTGCCGCCGAGCCGCCGGTGGTCTCGATATCGAGGAAGGCGAAGGTGGTGGATGAAAATTTAATGTTTATTCCTGCCATAAAAAACCTGTACGCAAGCTATGCTGTCCCAGACGTCTGTATTTCAACAAAATGCCTGTTTAGACATTCGTCTAAGTAAAGATCGAATTTATTTGAAATGTCATGAATTGGTAACTAAGTTGAAGTGGGTCCAACAACAATAATGTGTGGAGACAACAACGATGCAAAGCAACAAATTGAGAATGGCCATCCGTGCAACGGCTGCTGCGGCGATTTTTGGCGTGGCAGGTCAGGCTGGCGCAGTCAGCTTTGACGCGGGCGGCTGGAACACCAGTGTCTATGGCTATGCGCGTCTGAACGCCGTTTACGACATTGACGAGGATGTGGGCTCAACCACACAATCCGGCAACTTCAGCATGATCAACACTGGTGCCGCCGAGAACAACGAAGCCACCGGTTATTTTGATGCGGATGCGGTCCAGAGCCGGATCGGCGTGAAAACCACGTCCCCCGAGGGCGTAACCTTCAATATCGAGGGTGACTTCCGTAACGGTACCCTGCGTCTGCGTCACGGCTACGGCTCCTACAATGGCGTGCTGGCCGGTCAGACCTGGTCCAACTACAACAGCTTCGTAGGCAACACCGCAACGCTGGACTTCGATTCCCTGCCGGGCACTGCCGGTTACCAGGGTCGTACTGCGCAGCTGCGTTACACCACCGGCGCACTGTCCATCTCTGCAGAAGATCCGCAGAGCTCGCTTTATGGCGATGCCGCAGTTCAGGCCGCCAAGAAAGATGGCATGCCAACCTTCACCATCCGTCTGGAAGATAAAGCTGGCGGAATGTCCTACTCAGCCGCTGCTTTGGCACACCAGGTCGGCTATGACACCGGCACCAACGATGAAAGCGCTTTCGGTTTCGGCGCCTTCGTCGCCGCCAAGATGCAGATCACTGACATGATCGACATTCACGGCGCCCTGAACTACAGCGACGGTGCCAACAGCTACCTGTGGCGCTCCGGCGACAACTACTTCGGCAGTGATGCCTATATCGGCGCCAATGGCGACGTGGAAACCATCGCGGGCTACGCCGGCAGCATCGGTACCGGCATCAACCTGGGCGGCGGTCGCAGCATCAACATCGGCTACGGCATGACCACCATGGACTGGGACGATGCGGAAGACGACGGCCTGGCAGTTGGCGGAGAAACTGAGACTAACTCAGCCATCATGGCCAACTACAAGTGGACTCCGGTCAAGAACGTCATGATGGGTGTTGAATACCAGTACCTGAAGACTGAGCAAGTGAACGGTGACGACGGCGACGCAAACCGCCTGATGTTCGCAGCCCAGTACAACTTCTGATCCTTCCTTTCAGACGTTGACTCAGCAGAAACCCCGGCTTCGGCCGGGGTTTTTGTTTGCGGTTTATTCCCCTGCCCGCAGGCGGGTTCTCACGCTCCGGGTCGTCATGACCCCGAGCACCTCGAGCAACGACCACAGGCCACGGTCATGCTTGCGGGGCGCCTTGCCGCTTGCCATCCGCCCGATCTGGCGGGTATACCAGCTCACCTCCATCAATGCCATGTCGTCAATCACCCGGATACCGGTCCTGATCGGGCGCACGGCGCTGGTGAAGGGTTGGCCAGCCATGATCCGGCGGGGCAGGTCAGGCTCCACTACCAGTGGACGCGCCAGCCCCACCAGATCGGTGGCACCGGAAGCGACCGCCTCGGCCATGCCTTCCGCCGTACGGAAGCCCCCGGTAACCATCAGGGGGACATCGACCCGCTGACGCACCTGTTCCGCAAACGCCAGAAAGTACGCCTCCCGGGCCCGGGTGCTGGCTTTGACCTCACCACTGTCCCCGCCCTTTGCCATGGCCGGGTTCTCATAGTTGCCACCGGAGATTTCCACCAGGTCGATGCCTTCCGCCACCAGCGCCTCGATGACCGCCAGCGACTCGCCCTCGGTAAAGCCTCCGCGCTGGAAATCCGCTGAATTCAGCTTGATCCCTATATTGAAATCCTCACCGCAGGCCAACCGGATCGCCCGGTAAACCTCCAGTACAAATCGCTGGCGTTTCCCGGCCGACCCGCCCCAATCATCCGTCCGCTGGTTGTGATGTGGCGACAGGAACTGGCTCACCAGGTAACCATGGGCGCCATGAATCTGTACCCCGTCAAAACCCGCTTGTTTTGCCACCTCCGCACTGCGGGCAAACCGACGGATGATGTCCTCGATCTCCGCCCCGGTCAGCGCCCGGGGTGTCGCAAACATACTGCGGAGCTCCTTCCTGAACGCAACTGCACTTGGCGCCACGGGGGCTCGATTCAGCAGCTTCGGGCTCTGCTTGCCGGGATGGTTCAACTGCATCCAGATTTGCGCGCCCCCCACTTGCCCCGCCTTCGCCCAGGCAGACAGCAGCTCCAGGTCCGACGCGTCTTCCACCACCACGTTTTTCGGCTCCCCGATATGGTGGCGATCAATCATCACGTTGCCGGTAATGGACAACCCGCTACCTCCTTCGGCCCAGGCCCGATACACGGTCGCCAGATCGCTGGTGGGGTGGTTGTCAATCGTGCCGAGGGTCTCGCTCATGGCGGACTTGGCAAAACGGTTGGGGAGCACCGAGCCATTGCGGAATCTGAGCGGTGCAGAAAGGATTTCAGCAGGAGTCATGGGGCGCCTATGGAATTGGATAGTTTGTCCAGGAGACCATAGTGAACCCGGGCGCGCGGGTCGTACATTGGCAGCAACGACCGGTAATCAGGGCTGCAGATCCACTGCCAAAACGGGGTGAACCAGGAGCGGACGCAGAAGTGGAATCAGGGGATGGACTCAGGTGCTGAACCCGAGCACTGAACCCGGGTGCTGACCCCAGGCACTCCCCTGGAAATCAGGGGAGTGCCAAAGGCCAACCAGCCAGGAACTACCGGGCAATCACAACAGCAGGGTCCGGATGTCCCCCAGGAACTCACACAGCAGGTTGGTAAAGCGGGCGCCATCGGCGCCGTTCACCGCCCGGTGATCGTAAGACAGGGACAACGGCAACATCAGCCGTGGCTGGAAGGCATTACCATCCCAGACCGGCTTCATGGCTGCCTTGGAGACCCCCAGGATAGCCACCTCCGGCGTGTTCACGATCGGTGTGAACGCGGTACCACCGATGCCACCGAGGCTGGTGATGGTAAAGCAGGCACCCTGCATCTCCGCCGGTTTGAGCTGCTTGTCACGGGCCTTCTGGGCCAGTTCCGCCGCTTCTGCCGCCAGTTCCCAGAGCCCCTTCTTGTCCACGTCACGAATGACCGGAACCATCAGGCCATTGGGAGTATCAACGGCAATACCGATGTGGATGTACTGCTTGCGCACCACTTCCTTGCGCTCCATGTCCAGGGCCACGTTGAACTGCGGCAGCTGGGCCAGCGCATGGGCGCAGGCCTTGAGCAGGAACGGCAACGGCGTCAGCTTGACGCCCTTCTTCTCGCCGGCTGCCTTCTGGGATTTGCGGAAGGCCTCCATGTCGGTAATGTCAGCGTCATCGAACTGGGTGACGTGAGGAACGTTCAGCCAGCTGCGTTGCATATTGGTCGCGGTCGCCGCCATGATCCGGGACATGCCTTCCCGCTGGATCTCACCAAACTGGCTGAAGTCCGGCAGCTTGACGCCCGGGATTCCGGCACCTGCAGCCACTGCACCGCCGCCCTGTTGGGTCTGCTGCAGCTGACCCTTCACATACGCCTGGACATCCTCCTTGAGGATCCGGCCCTTCGGACCACTGCCCTTGATGCGGGCGATATCGGCACCGAATTCCCGCGCCAGCTTGCGCACGGCGGGGCCAGCATGCACCTTGGCACCCGGTACTGGCGGCGCGTAGGTCGCTGCAACAGGCTGCACTGCCGGCTCTGCCGCTGGCGATTTTGCCTCCGGTTTTTCGGAGCCCTCAG
Organism: Marinobacter profundi; assembly: GCF_002744715.1. Classification (GTDB taxonomy): domain Bacteria; phylum Pseudomonadota; class Gammaproteobacteria; order Pseudomonadales; family Oleiphilaceae; genus Marinobacter; species Marinobacter profundi. The sequence continues at coordinate 79,300 of NZ_KZ319369.1, read as the reverse complement.
CTTTGGCTGGCGGTGCGGACTCAGCTTCCGCTTCACCGCCGTCGCCCGCCTCCTCCACGGTCATTTCAAGCAACTCATGACCCTCGGAGATCTTGTCCCCTTCGGAGACCAGGATCTTGCCAACCTTGCCGGCAAACGGCGAAGGAATTTCCATGGTGGCCTTGTCCGACTCCACCGTCACCAGTGGATCATCCACCTCGATGGTGTCGCCCTCGCTGACGTTGATCTCGATCACCGGGACATTGTCGAAGCCATCCAGCTGCGGCACCCGGACAGTCTCCTGACGGGAGCCACCGGACTTCCTCGCAGCGGCTGGCTTGTCTTCCGAACTGGCTGCGGGCTTTTCCTGGTGTTCGACGGGCGCCGGCTGCGTCGCCTCGTCATTCTCAACCTGGTCGCTGGCAGCCTCAGCACCGCCACTGGCGGCAACGATGCCGATCACATCCCCTTCGCGGACCTTGTCGCCCACTTTGACGGTGATGCGGATGACCTTGCCGGCAACAGGCGCCGGCAACTCTACCGACGCCTTGTCTGACTCGACAGTCAGGATGGGATCTTCCTCGGCTACCGTATCTCCCTCGCTGACGAGGAGTTCGATGATCTCGACCTCGTCCGCACCGCCGAGATCCGGAACCTTGATTTCCTGTTCACTCATGGCGGTCTCCTTAGCTCAGCACCGGGTTCGTTTTATTGCGATCGATTCCGTACTTGCGCATGGCTTCGAGAACCTGTTCCTGCTTGACCTCACCGTCCTTCGCCAGAGCTGACAGGGCGGTCACCGCCACGTAGTAGCGATCCACTTCAAAGAAGTGGCGCAACTTCTCGCGGGTATCGCTGCGGCCGAAGCCGTCGGTGCCCAGAGTCAGGTAGGTCTTGGGAATGAACGAGCGCAGCTGCTCGGAGTGCAGTTTGATGTAGTCAGTGGACGACACTACCGGGCCCTGCTGTTTTTCCAGGCACTGGGTGACATAGGCCTTTCTGGGCTTGTCATCCGGGTGCAGGAGATTCCAGCGCTCTACGTGCTGACCATCGCGGGCCAGCTCGTTGTAGCTGGTGACACTCCACACATCGCTGCTGATGCCGTAATCGTCTTTCAGCATCTGTGCCGCGGCGCGCACCTCATTAAGGATGGCACCGGAGCCCAGCAACTGGACCCGCGGCCCCTTCTTGCTGCCCTTGGCCGCCTTGGCTTCAACCGACTCGAACTTGTACATCCCCTTGATAATGCCGTCTTCGCAGTCCTTCGGCATGGCGGGCTGTGCGTAGTTTTCGTTCTCGATGGTCAGGTAGTAGAAAACGTTCCTGTTCTCCTCGAACATCTCCTTCATACCCTGGCGCACCACCACGGCCATTTCATAGCCATAGGCCGGATCGTAAGCCTTACAGTTCGGGATAGTGTTGGCCAGGATGTGGCTGTGGCCGTCCTGATGTTGCAGGCCCTCACCATTCAGCGTAGTCCGGCCAGCGGTACCGCCCACCAGGAAACCACGAGCCTGGATGTCACCGGATGCCCAGGCCAGGTCGCCAACGCGCTGAAAGCCAAACATGGAATAGAACACGTAGAACGGAATCAGCGGGAAGTTGTTCGTACTGTAGGAGGTTGCCGCCGCCATCCAGGCCGCCATGGCACCTGCCTCATTGATGCCTTCCTGAAGAATCTGGCCTTTCCTGTCCTCCCGGTAGTACATGATCTGGTCACGGTCCTGGGGCACGTACTTCTGGCCCTCGGCTGTGTAGATGCCCAGCTGACGGAACATGCCCTCCATACCAAAGGTGCGGGCTTCGTCCGGGACGATCGGTACCACGCGCTTGCCGATGCGCTTGTCCTTGACCAGCGCACTGAGGATCCGCACGAAGGCCATGGTGGTGGAGATTTCGCGATCCCCGGAGCCTTCCAGAACCTGCTTGAACACGTCCAGTTCGGGAATCTGCAGTGGCTGACAGTCCTTGCGGCGCTTGGGATAAAAGCCACCCAGGTCCTGCCGGCGTTTCTTCATGTACACCAGCTCAGGGCTGTCCGGGGCCGGGCGGTAATAGGGCACCGCCTTCAGCTCATCATCCTTGAGCGGGATGCCAAAGCGATCGCGGAATGCCTTCAGGGTCTCAATGTCGAGCTTTTTAAGTGAGTGCGCGGTGTTCTGGGCCTCACCCGCCTCGCCGAAACCATAGCCTTTGATGGTGTGGGCAAGAATCACCGTGGGGCGACCGTTCGCCTCATGAATCGCCTTGTGATACGCGGCGTAGATCTTGTAGGGGTCGTGGCCACCACGGTTAAGCTTGTTGATTTCGTCGTCAGACAGATCTTCCGCCAGCTTGGCGAGCTCCGGATACTTGCCGAAGAACTCCTTACGGGTGTAGGCAGCACCGTTATGGGCGTAGTTCTGCAAGTCGCCATCACAGACTTCGTCCATGGCGCGCTGCATCACACCATTCACGTCCTTCTCGAACAGCGGATCCCACATACGGCCCCAGACCAGCTTGATAACATTCCAGCCGGCACCACGGAAGACACCTTCCAGCTCCTGGATGATCTTGCCATTACCACGCACCGGACCATCAAGACGCTGCAGGTTGCAATTGACCACAAAGACCAGGTTGTCGAGCTTCTCGCGGCCCGCCTTGGAGATCGAACCCAGGGTTTCCGGCTCGTCACACTCGCCGTCACCGATAAAGGCCCAGACCTTGCGGCTATCCATATCGATCAGCTCACGGCTGTGCAGGTACTTCATGACGTGGGCCTGGTAAATCGCCTGAATCGGCCCAAGACCCATGGAAACGGTGGGGAACTGCCAGTAGTCAGGCATCAGCCAGGGGTGCGGATAGGAAGACAGCCCCTCGCCGTCCACTTCCTCCCGGTATTTATCCAGCTGTTTTTCCTCAAAGCGGCCTTCCAGGTAAGAACGGGCATAGATGCCCGGCGCGGAATGCCCCTGGAAATACACCAGGTCGGATTCCCGCTTCTCGTCACCACCGTGGAAGAAATAGTTGAACCCTACGTCGTACAGGGTTGCAGCCGAGGAGAAAGTAGAAATGTGGCCACCCAGGTCGCCGGGACGCTGGTTGGCACGAACGACCATGGCCATCGCATTCCAGCGGATCAGCGAACGGATGCGCCGCTCCATAAACAGGTCGCCCGGCATACCCGCCTGGTGGGTTACCGGAATACTGTTGCGGAAAGGTGTGGTAATAGAATACGGCAACTCGGTGCCATCACGACTGGCCCGCTCGGACAGCCGCTCAAGAATATATTTGGCGCGCTCAACACCCTCTTCCTCGATCAGAGACTCCAGCGCGTCGAGCCATTCACTGGTCTCAATTGGATCTTCGTCCCGGTACATCAAACCCTCCCCTTGGCATCAAAAGTGCTGCGCACGGCTGACTGGCAGCCTTGCAGGATGCAGCGTGAAATGCAGAGTTTTTATAGGTATCAGCCTGACTACAGCATAGATCAGCTGGCGGGACTTGCCCGTCCGGCCGGCCCAAGACCTTCAAACTCACGAACCCGAAATTTGTAGTATTTTTACTACAATTTAGAGAAAAACATCAAGTTTGATGAGCTTAACCGTCTATACAACTCATTTTTTAGTATTACTTTCGTAGAATGACGTTTTTTCCAGCAGCAAACAAGCCTGATCAGACGAATGTAGTAGGATTATTACCAAAGCTCAAAGCTTGCCACACTAAACGACACCACCCCGAAGCTTTTTACGATTACCACTACATATAGATTGCAGGCGCCATCCAGGCACCAGCGAAGCGGTCTTTGGCACGCCACTTCCCCGAATATTTAATTAGACCTGAAAATGAATTTACTTTTAGGTATACTCCCCTGCCCGTTTTTTAACCAGCGGAGTGCGCGACCAGTAACTGAAAGTACGTACTCCTGACATTTTGCTTACAACCAGAGGGCGATCTATGAACTCCATCGTCACCTTTCCGAACCGGATTCCGACCACCGAATTCGAGGAACGACGCTTCAAGGTCTTTACAGACCGCCAGCTCGACAAGATTGAAATCATCCAGCAGCTCCCTGAAGACACCCTGTTCGAAATGAAGGTTGTGGCCAGCGTGCTGCCCTTCCGGGTCAACGAGTACGTCATTAACGAACTCATCAACTGGGACAAGGTACCCAACGACCCCATCTACCAACTTGTCTTTCCTCAAAAAGGCATGCTGAAGGATGAACATTTCGAACGGATGGCAAAACTGCACCGGGAAGGTGCTGACAAGGCAGATATCCAGGCCGCGGCCAAGGAGATCCGCGACGAGCTGAATCCGCATCCGGCCGGCCAGATGGAAATGAACATACCGGAGCTGGACGGCGAGGTACTGGACGGCGTGCAGCACAAGTACCGGGAAACCGTGCTGTTCTTTCCGGCCCAGGGTCAGACTTGCCACTCCTACTGCACCTTCTGCTTCCGCTGGGCGCAGTTTGTCGGTGACAAAGACCTCAAGATGTCCAGCACCGAAGCCGAGAAGCTGCACGGCTATCTGAAACAACACACCGAAGTGACCGACCTGCTGGTGACCGGTGGCGACCCGATGGTGATGAAGACCAAGAACCTGGTGCAATACCTGGAGCCGCTGCTGGAGCCGGAATTCGACCACATCCAGACCATCCGCATCGGCACCAAGGCGTTGACCTTCTGGCCGTACCGGTTCGTGACGGACAAGGATGCTGACGAGCTGATCGAGCTGTTCGCCCGACTGGTCGACGCCGGCAAGCACGTGGCCATCATGGCCCACTACAACCACTGGCAGGAAATCACCACCGACATCGCGGAAGAAGCCATCCGCCGCATCCGCGCCACCGGTGCTGAAATCCGCGCCCAGGGTCCGTTGATCAAGCACGTCAACGACGATGCCGACGCCTGGGCGAAGCTGTGGAAGAAGGAAGTGAAGCTGGGCATCATCCCTTATTACATGTTCGTCGAGCGGGACACCGGCGCCAAGAACTACTTCGAGGTGCCCCTGGCCGAGGCCTACAACATCTACCGCGAGGCCATGAAGCAGGTCTCAGGCCTGGCCCGCACCGCCCGCGGCCCCAGCATGAGCGCAGGCCCCGGCAAGGTGGAAATCCAGGGCATCACCGAGATCAACGGCGAGAAAGTCTTCGTCCTGCGCTTCCTCCAGGGCCGTAACCCGGACTGGGTACAGCGCCCGTTCTTCGCCAAATACAGCGATACCGCCACCTGGCTGCATGAGCTGGAACCGGCATTCGGAGAGGAGAAGTTTTTCTTCGAGGACGAGTACGAGCAGATGAAGAAGGGGAATGGCTAACTAAAGCCGTTGACTGAGAAACCGGGCACCGCGCCCGGTTTCTATGATTTATGATGCCTCATACAAATCCGCCCGACTATCGCCGCTGCTTTGGCACAAACCCCTCAGGCTTGTCCCGCAGCCAGGCAACAAACGTCCGCAGCTCCTCCAGCTCCAACAGCTTTTCGCGGGTGTTGTAATACAACCCGAGCTCATACTCCGGCCGGGCAGCGTGAATGGCGTTGTGACAGGGTCGGCATACCCACAGGGTGCGGGTGATCAGGTCGTCTTTGCGGAACAGCTTCTGAAAGCGCTTCTTGCGATGCAGGTGTTTGGGAATGAGGTGGTGGCGGGTAAGCCCGGCGACCGGACGCTGGCAGAGCTCGCAGTGGTCAGGTTGGGGCGGCAGTTTGAGCATGCTGGCGGTGCCGGAGTCAGGGCCAACGCCTGACTCCGGCGCGGTCCGGGATCAGTGCATCAGCGTATAAAGCTTGCGCCGGTAGGTGCGGACATCGGGATTGTTGTTACCCAGCTTGTCGAACAGCTCCACCAGCGTGGTTCTGGCAATGCCGTCCTTGTATTTGCTGTCGGCCTGCATCAGGCGGATCAGCAGGTCCATGGCGGCGGCATTGTTGTCTTTCAATACGTGCTGCAACGCCAACTGGTGCAGCGCTTCGGGATTCTTCGGGTCGGCTTCGAGGATCTTTTCCAGCTCGGCCACCGGTGGCAGTTCACCGGCCTGTTTCATGAACTTGATGCGGGCGGCCAGCTGCCGGGCCTGGTGCTGCAGCTTTTCCTCCGGCGGCAGGCTGTCGAGTACCTGTTCGGCCGTGGCCAGGTCACCGGTCTCCGCTTTCAGCTGGGCCAGGTCGATCAGCACCTTGAGGTTGTTCGGATCCTTCTGGTTCAGTTCGCTCAGGATCGCCAGCGCGCCGTCGACGTCGCCGGCCTCCCACAACTGATGGGCCTTCTGATAAGGATCTTCTGCCGGCGCCTCGATGTGCTTCTCCAGCACCTTACGGATCTCGCTTTCCGGCAGGGCACCGTTAAAGCCGTCCACCGCCTGGCCATTCTTCACCAGGATCACCGTCGGCAGGCTTCGCACACCAAGGGAAGCCGTCAGCTCCTGCTGCTCGTCTGCATTCACCTTGGCCAGCTGGAAATTGCCCTGATACTCCTCCGCCAGCTTCTGCAGAATCGGCATCAGCTGCTTACAAGGCGCGCACCATTCGGCCCATACGTCCACCAGGATTGGCGTGGTGGCGGAGGCTTCCATCACCTTCTGCTGAAAGTTGTCGGCGGTGGCGTCGAAGATATACGGCGAAGCGGTCATATATTTACCCGGTTAATAAGACATGGATTACGATCGGTAATGGGGTCAGGCAACGAAAATTCAAGCCAGGCGGACACTGCTCATGGCCGCTGGCCCGCCACACGTCGTTTCAGGTAATCCCGCGGCGAACACCCTGCCCAGCGCCGGAAGGCTCGGCTGAAGTTGGTAACGTCAGAATAGCCCAGCAAGTCAGACACCTCTCCAATACTTTTCTGATTGAGCAACAACAGCCGCTCCGCATGGTGTTGACGAATGCTCTCCACCAGTTGACGAAAGACCACCCCTTCAGCCTGCAAACGACGCTGCAGCGTGCGCGGGGTGGTATTCAGCTTCTCCGCCACCTCTTCCATAGACGCGAAACCCAACTCCTCGTCAAACACCAGGTCTCGCACCTGCTGAGCCAGCGAACGTCCTCCACCCAGCCGGCCCAGCTCTTCCTTGCACTGCTCCCGGGCAATCCGGGCGGCGACAGGGTCTGACATCACCAGGGGGTAATCCAGAATCGACGCATCAAATATAAAACCGTCGAAGGCCCCGTCGAAATGGAGCTTGCCGGCAACCAGATGGTCATATCGTTCCATATAGGGAGGGCGGGGGAATCTCATTACGCCTTCTCCTTTGAGCTTTCGGCCAGTCAGGGCTTCAGCCATGGCTGCAAATCCGGTCAGCAGAAACTGCGCGCCTACTTCGCTCAGCCGATAGCGCTCATCTCGTTCCCCCAGGCTCAGCCGTACAATGTCGCCCTCGTGCCCTGACTCACGCTCAATGCGTAACTGAAGGTCCGAAGAGGGCATGTCGAAATAGGCTCTGGCAATTTCCAGTGCCTCTCCCAGGGTGCGCGCTACCATCGCGGCCTGGCCAATGACCCCATGGCAGGACACCCGCATCTGCAGGCCCAGCAAAAACCCGATACCCGGCTCCCCAGTCAGGCTGATCGCCCGCTCTATCAAGTTGGCGAAGCTGTCCCGAGGCAACCGGAAACCACTGCGCAAACAGTCTTCCGACTGCAGGCCTTCCCCCGCCAGCAGTTTGTCTGCCGCTATATTCCAGCGTTCGGCCACATCCATCAGCAGCAGTACGTAGGTCCCCGGAACGGTCGGTTGGCTGGAAACGATAGAAACTGTTGTCATTGTAGTTGTCGTCTAATGATCGTTTTTTGTCGTCTGATCATACCCGGCTTGGGCACCACCTCACCCACAATAGCAACTGTAGATGCCAGGATCAGGTACCTGGATGCCGATAACCCCCGTTAAATAGGTCAAACCATGTCTTTAGATCCAAGCACCATGACCGATGCCCAAAAAACCGATCACATTCGCAAGACCATTCTGGAGGAAGGCCGGGCGTTACGGCGCCGTCATCCGTGGCTTGAAAAGCACCAGAATCTGATTGGCGCCTCCATTATGGTGGTCTCGCTTCTGGGCATGATTACCAGCGGTACTTTGTATGTCATGGACATTATTCCCTGGTGGCTGTGCATTCCTGTAACCGCCATTTTCGCTTCCTTCATCCATGAACTGGAACACGATCTGATCCACCTGATGTACTTCAAAAACCGCCCCAGGGTAAACAGCCTGATGCTGGCCGTAGGCTGGTTGGCACGGGCAAGCACGGTCAGCCCTTTCGTGCGCCGCAATCTGCACCTGCACCACCACAAGTACAGTGGTACCGAAAGCGACCTGGAAGAGCGAGGCATCACCAACGGTGAGCGCTGGGGGCTACGCCGGCTGCTGATGACCGGTGACAACATGATGGCAGTACTGATGCGCCCACTAACCATGCAGCGTGCGGTGAAGGCGTATATCCGCTCCCAGAAACCGGAATCCCGGGGCGAGGTTCAGAAAATGCGCATCCAGCAACTGCTGGCCTATGCCCCCCTGGGCAACCTTTACTACCTGTTGTTTCATGGCTGGATTGCCATCCATGTGGTGCTGTTCTCGGCACAGGTTGTGGGCTCACCCATTACCCTGACCGGTGAATTTGCCAGCGCGCTTGGGATTCTGAATACCTTTGCCGTGGTCTATATGCTGCCATCGTTCCTGCGCACCTTCTGCCTGCACTTCATCAGCTCCAATATCCACTATTACGGAGATGTTGAAGCCCGCAACGTGATGCAGCAGTGTCAGGTTCTTAACCCCTGGTGGCTGGTTCCGATGCAGGCGTTCTGCTTCAATTTTGGCAGCACCCATGCCATTCACCATTTTGCCGTGCGGGAGCCGTTTTACATCCGCCAATGGACCGCACCAGCCGCCCATAAAGTAATGAAAGAGATGGGTGTTCGGTTTAACGACTACGGCACGTTTATCCGGGGCAATCGCTTCTACCAACAGAGCGTCAGCAGCGAAAGCCGCACGGCCTGAGCGTCGAACCCGATAGCGCTAACACTCAGGGCTACACCTTCCCGATGTGGCCCTGAGTCTCTGCCCTCCGCAATTCCTCACATTTAAACTCCCAACGCCGATACCATCCGCCTTGCCGCATCTTGAAAATCCCGCCAATGCCGTCACATAGGTCTTTAACCACTCAGCCTTGAGAGCAATCCGGCATGAATGACGAGAACCGCAAAGACTCCCTGGAAGAATTTGAAAACGACGTGACCGAGTACATCGGCAAAGACGAGAACAGCAAAAGCCTGATTCTGCCGCAGCAAGCCAGGCCGCGGCGTATGTATGTGTTGCCGGTGTCTAACCGGCCGTTCTTCCCGGCCCAGGTGCAGCCGGTGGTGGTCAACCAGAATCCCTGGCAGGAAACCCTGAAGCGGGTGGGCGAAACCGAGCACAAGGTTCTGGGCATCTGCTTTGTGGAAAACCCGGAATCCGAAACCGGCATTCCCGCCAGCGATGACCTGGAAACCATGGGGTGCGCGGTAAAGGTTCACCATGCCCAGAGCGAAGGTGGCAAGGTGCAGTTTATTGCCCAGGGGATGCAGCGGTTCAGGATTGTTCAGTGGCTGCGCCGCCGCCCGCCCTACCTGGTGGAAGTGGAATACCCGGAGGAGCCGGAAGAACCGGCCGATGAACTCAAGGCCTACACCCTGGCCATCATTGCTGCCATCAAGGAACTGCTGCGCACCAACCCGCTGTACGGTGAAGAGGTGAAGCAGTACCTGTCCCGCTTTGGTCCGGAAGACAGCTCGCCGCTGGCGGATTTCGGCGCATCCATGACCAGCGCTCCGGGCCGGGAGTTGCAGGATGTGCTGGATACCGTGCCTCTGCTCCGGCGTATGGAGAAAGTCCTGCTGCTCATGCGCAAGGAGCAGGAGGTGGCCCGCCTGCAATCCGAGATCAACGAGGAAGTGAACGAGAAGGTGCAGAAGCACCAGCGCGAGTTCTTCCTGCGGGAGCAACTAAAGGTGATCCAGCGTGAGCTGGGCATGGCAAAAGACGACAAAACTGCCGACGTGGAGCGCTTTGAAGAGCGCATGGCCCAATTGAATCCGCCGGAGGCGGTGCAGGAGCGGTTCAAGGATGAAATCCAGAAACTCCAGGTCCTGGAGCAGGGCTCGCCGGAATACGGCGTTACACGCAACTACCTGGACTGGATTACCCAGGTGCCCTGGGGCAGAACCTCGCCTGACCACTTTGACCTGGCGGAGGCCCGGCGCATCCTCGACCGCGACCACGACGGTCTCACCGACGTCAAAGACCGGATTATCGAGTTCCTCGCCGAGGGCAGTTTCAAGGGCGAGATCAGCGGCTCGATCCTGCTGCTGGTCGGCCCGCCCGGCGTTGGCAAGACGTCGATTGGCCATTCGGTGGCGGACGCGCTGGGGCGCAAATTCTATCGCTTCAGTGTTGGCGGCATGCGGGACGAGGCCGAGATCAAGGGCCACCGCCGCACTTATATTGGCGCAATGCCGGGCAAATTCGTCCAGGCACTGAAAGACTCGAAAGTGTCCAATCCGGTCATCATGCTGGACGAGATCGACAAGATTGGCGCTTCCTACCACGGAGACCCGGCGTCGGCGCTGCTGGAAACCCTGGATCCGGAACAGAACCGGGAATTCCTCGATCATTACCTGGATGTCCGCATGGACCTGTCCAAGGTGCTGTTCATCTGTACCGCCAACCAGCTGGACACCATTCCGCGGCCGCTGCTGGACCGGATGGACGTTATCCGGTTGTCTGGCTACATCGCCGAGGAGAAGCTGGCGATCGCCAAGCATTACCTGGTGCCGCGCCTGCTGAAGCGGGCCGGTCTGCTGAAAAAGCAGCTGGGCATCAGCGATGCGGCGCTAAAACAGGTGATTGATGGCTACGCCCGCGAGGCCGGTGTACGCAACCTGGAAAAACTCCTGCACAAGATCATCCGTAAAGGCATCGTGAAGCTGCTGGAAGATCCCGATACCCCGGTGAAAGTCGGCGTGGCGGACCTGGTCAGTTACCTTGGCCAGCCACCGTTCCGGAAGGAAAAGTCCCTCAAGGGCACCGGCGTGGTCACCGGTCTGGCCTGGACGGCCATGGGGGGCGCCACTCTCAGCATTGAAGCCTCGCGGATTCACAGTAACCAGCGGGGCTTCAAGCTGACCGGGCAACTGGGGGATGTGATGCGGGAATCCGCGGAGATTGCCTACAGCTTTGTGTCGTCCAATCTGAAACGCTTCAAAGGCGATCCGACGTTCTTCGATAAATCCTTTGTCCACCTGCATGTGCCGGAAGGGGCCACACCCAAGGATGGCCCGAGCGCCGGGGTGACCATGGCCACCGCCCTGCTGTCCATTGCCCGCAAGGAAGCCCCGCAACAGAATCTGGCAATGACCGGGGAACTGACCCTGACCGGCCAGGTGCTGCCGGTGGGTGGTATTCGCGAGAAGGTGATTGCTGCCCGCCGCCAGAAGATTGCCAACCTGATCCTGCCGGAAGCGAACCGCGGGGACTACGAGGAATTGCCGGACTATCTGAAGGAGGGATTGTCAGTGAACTTTGCCAGGCACTATAACGACGTGTTCCAGGTCTGCTTCGGCAACAAGCCCCGCAAGGGCTCCAGCGTGCACTGAAACACCCGCCATGGACGACCGGGCATCGTCCATGGCCAGACCCGCGTTCAGGCTTTCTCTTTCCAGCCGTCGTCCTTCAGCACCGAGCCCACATCCAGGACCGGTGAGGCATCGATGTCGTCGGCGTCCATCATATTCGCAACCCGCTGCAGGGAGGCCAGAATCATCGTCTGCTCCCATTCAGCCAGGCTCTGGAATTTCTGGATGAAATCTTCCTGCAGCGGATTCGGTGCCCGCGCCAGAATCTCCGCGCCCTCTTCTGTGAGGTGGGCATGGACCTTGCGCTTGTCCTGGGTACTCCGCACCCGGTAGACCAGCTTGCGATGCTCGAGGCGGTCGAGGATGGTCGTCACCGTCGCCTGGCTGAGGCTGACCTTGTCGGCTATGGTGCCAATAGTGACTTCACCCAGCTCCCTGATCGTGCGCATGATCAGCAATTGCGGCCCGGTCAGGCCGGCGTGCTTGCTGAGACGCTTGGAATGCAGATCGGTGGCCCGGATCACCCGCCGCAGCGCCACTAATACCTGATCGTAATTGTTCACTGTGTTCCTCTCGGCACCGGCCGGACCTGATGGTTCGTAAAAGCCGGAATTATAGGCGCCGGGCTTTTTCGAGTACAAAATCTTTTGCCCCTGCATTGCGGCGAAACCTCCCAATCCAGTCAGGCGGGTTCAACCTGCCAAACAATTTATTTATACCACTAACTATTAGAGGTCTTTACTAAACGGATTGCAAGTGGTGGAATCCACTGAGACAAGGCGATTGCACCGCGGCGCAGGCAAACGTGGCGGGTAGCTACCGCGCACGCCGGCCACCGGCATTATTTTGACCGCCCGCTATGCTAAGGTCTCTACCCTTTTGAAATTCAGCAACATGGACACGGCCTGATGACCCATCACAATCCGTACGCCCGCCTGTCGGTCCGCGACCGCGTTTCCACTTTCCGGCCCCACCGCCTGATAGCCATTCTGGCAGGCCTGTTCGTCAGCCTGGCTTTCAGCGTCCAGCTGTACGCCCAGGAGGACGCCAACGCCAACCAGGAGCTGACGGCCGAGGATGTGGAAGCCCGCATCGAGACGCTGGAAAAGCCCATGTACACACCGTTTGTGGAGCTTTACCTGCTTGAAGAAAGCAAGGCCCTGCGCAAGGAAATGCAGAACACCCGTGCCGAGCTGATCGAGAAAGTGGTGGACAAAGAGCTGTCCGTTGCCGACAAGACCATGTCCTACGCCAGCGATACCGTAACCTACTTTTTCTACCTGATCGCCGGAGCCACCTCGATTCTGGTCCTTATCGGCTGGAACTCCATCCGCGACATGCGTAACCAGCTCACCAGCCTGGCAGAGAAGCGGGTGAACGAACTGGTCGTGGAGTACGAGGCACGCCTCAAGGTCATCGAGGAGCAGTTGCAGCAGAAGTCCGACATCATCCACCAGAACCAGGAGGAGATCGAACGCACCAACGAAGTGCACTCACTGTGGCTCAAGGCCAGCCAGGAAACCTCACAGCAGAACAAGATTTCCGTGTACGACCAGATTCTCGACCTGCGCCCTGACGACGTGGAGGCGCTGAGCTACAAGGCGGATGCCGTGCTGGAGCTGCAGGAGCCCCTGTGGGCGATCAGTCTTTGTCTGCGGGCGCTCAAACTGGCGCCGGATAACGGCCATGCCCACTACCAGCTGGCTTGCGCCTATGCCGAAATCGGTCGCTGGGAAGATGCCGTCAACACATTGGGCAAGGCCATCGAGATCTCCGAGGCCTATCGTGACGATGCCTCGGTAGACCCGAGTTTCGCCCGCCTCCACGACCACGACAATTTCCGGGCGCTGGTGTTCACCGGTGAGCCGGAGCGATCCGATGACTGAACCATCCGGCTTGACAAGACCGGAGGCGTAGTGTTTGTTTAAACCTCTGAGAACATAAGAATAACCCTGACCCAAAGTAGGACAGAACCAATGAAAACACCTGTGAAGAAACTCGTTACCGCGGTAGGCGCTTCCATTGCATTGATGGGCGCTGGACACGCTGCCGCAGAGATCAAGATCGGTATTGCCGGCCCGATGACCGGCCCGGTGGCGCAGTATGGCGACATGCAATTCTCCGGCTCCCGCCTGGCCATTGAACGGATCAACGCGGCCGGCGGCGTCATGGGTGAACAACTGGTAGCCGTCGAGGTGGATGACGTCTGCGACCCGAAACAGGCGGTCACCGTTGCCAACCGTCTGGTCAACGAAGGTGTCGGCTTTGTGGTCGGCCACCTCTGCTCCAGCTCTACCCAGCCGGCATCCGACATCTACGAGGATGAAGGCATTCTGATGATTACTCCGGCGTCGACCAGTCCGGACATTACCGAACGCGGTTACGAACTGGTGTTCCGCACCATCGGCCTGGACAGCATGCAGGGCCCGGTGGCCGCCAATTACCTGATCAGCCAGAAGCCAAAGAGTGTTGCTGTGGTCCATGACAAGCAGCAGTACGGTGAAGGCATTGCCACGGCGGTCCGCGACACCCTGCAGGACGCCGGCGTGGAAGTAGCCATGTTTGAAGGCATTACCGCCGGTGACAAGGACTTCTCGTCCCTGGTCACCAAACTCAAGCAGGCCGGTGTGGATTACGTCTACTACGGCGGCTACCATCCCGAGCTGGGGCTGATCCTGCGCCAGGCCCGCCAGGGCGACCTGGACGCCAAGTTCATGGGTCCGGAAGGCGTGGGTAACAAGGACATCAATACCATCGCCGGCGACGCTGCCGAAGGCCTGCTGGTAACCCTGCCACCAAGCTTCGACCAGAAAGCCGAGAACCAGGAACTGGTCAAGGCGTTCGAAGCCAAGGGCGAAGACCCCTCCGGCCCCTTCGTGCTGACTTCCTACACCGCGGTCCAGCTGATTGCCAACGGCATCGAACAGGCCAAGTCCACCGACCCGGTAGACGTGGCCAAGGCCCTTCGCAGCGGCAGCTTCCAGACACCGATCGGTACCGTTCAGTATGACGAGAAGGGGGATATGAAGTCCTTCGAGTTCGTCGTGTACGAATGGCATTCAGATGGCAGCAAAACTCCGGTAAACTGAGCCAAAATCGTTAATTAACGGTAATAAATAGAGCACCTTCTCACCGTGATCCGGGAGAAGGTGTTTTTCTAGGCTCCCGGCGATCCTTTCCGCGACGCCCCCGGCACCCCGGGTTGCAGTTTGTGGTCAGTGGAGGGAGCAGGCTTCCGGAGTCCAATAAGAATGCAAGACCTCCTCTACTTCTTCCAGCAGCTCATCAACGGGCTAACGATCGGGAGCGCCTACGCCCTGATCGCCATCGGTTACACGATGGTTTACGGCATCATCGGCATGATCAACTTTGCCCATGGTGAAATTTATATGATCGGCGCCTACACCGCCCTCATCACCATTACCGGACTCGCCACCCTGGGCGTCGCCTGGCTACCCCTGGTGCTTATCATTGCACTGATCTGTGCGATGATCGTCTCCAGCTCCATGGGTTGGGCCGTGGAACGAATTGCGTACCGGCCGGTCCGGGGACGCCACCGCCTGATCCCGCTGATTTCCGCCATCGGCATGTCGATCTTCCTGCAGAACTATGTCCACCTCGCCCAGGGCTCCCGCAACATCGGCTTCCCCGCCCTGATCGAAGGCGGCTTCCAGTTTGGTTCCGGAGACGCCTTCCAGACCTCGATTTCCTACATGCAAATCACCATCTTCGTGACCACGCTGATCTGCATGACGCTGCTGTCGCTGTTTATTTCCCGCTCCCGCACCGGCCGCGCCTGTCGGGCAGTGTCCCAGGACATCGGCATGGCCAGCCTGCTCGGCATCGACACCAACCGCATCATCGCCGCCACCTTCGTCATTGGCGCCGCGCTCGCGGCCGTTGCCGGCCTGCTGCTGGGTATGTACTACGGCTCCATCGATCCCCTGTTCGGTTTCATTGCCGGCCTGAAGGCGTTCACCGCAGCGGTCCTGGGCGGCATTGGCAGCATACCCGGCGCCATGCTCGGCGGGCTGATTCTCGGGGTCTCCGAGAGCATGACCTCGGGGTATCTCAGTGGTGAATACAAGGACGTCGTGTCCTTCGGCCTGCTGATCCTGATTTTGCTCTTCAAACCCACCGGCCTGCTCGGCAAACCGGAGGTGGAGAAGATCTGATGGCTACTCAAAATCTCAGGCACGCACTGTTTTGTGCCGTTGTTACACTCGTCATTTCCTACCCGATTCTCGGGCTCAACCTGGAAGCCTGGGGCACCAATGTGGTGCTGACCGGCGCCAACACCACCACAGTGATCTCGGTCCTGCTGGCCGCGGTGGCGGTGTTCCTGTTCCAACTGTTCCGCGACCGCATCATGGGCACCCTGGGCAAACTCCCGCCCATCAGCCCGTTCGCCAACCGCGAGCCGATGCCTCAGGCCAAATGGGAGCGCCTGAAAAGCGCCTTCCTCACGCTGCTGATCATTGCCGGACTGATCTGGCCATTTGTGGCGTCCCGTGGCGCGGTTGACCTCAGTACGCTGGTGCTGATCTACATCATGCTGGCCCTCGGCCTGAACGTGGTCGTCGGCCTTGCCGGCCTGCTGGACCTCGGTTATGTGGCCTTCTACGCCGTTGGCGCCTACACCTTTGCCCTGCTCTCGCAGTACTTCGGCGTATCGTTCTGGCTGGCGTTGCCAATAGGCGCCCTGCTGGCCGCTACCTTCGGATTCCTGCTCGGGTTCCCGGTGCTGCGGCTGCGAGGCGACTACCTGGCCATCGTGACCCTCGGCTTCGGTGAAATCATTCGTATCCTGCTCAACAACTGGACCCAGCTCACCGGTGGCCCCAACGGCATTGGCGGCATTCCCGATCCGACCCTGTTCGGCATGGAGTTTGGCCGACGGGTCCGGGAGGAAGGCAATACCTCGTTCCACGAAACCTTTGGCATTGCCTACAGCAGCGAACACAAGGTGATCTTCCTCTACCTCATCGCCCTGGTGCTGGCGGTAATTACCGCGCTGGTGATCCGCCGCCTGATGCGGATGCCGGTAGGCCGGGCCTGGGAAGCGCTGCGGGAAGACGAAATCGCCGCCCGCTCACTCGGCCTCAGCCGTACCGCGGTCAAGCTGTCGGCGTTCACCATCGGCGCCTTCTTTGCCGGTTTTGCCGGCACGGTGTTTGCCTCCAAGCAGGGCTTCATCAGCCCGGAATCCTTTGTGTTTCTTGAGTCCGCCATCATTCTGGCGATCGTGGTTCTCGGGGGTATGGGCTCCCAGATCGGCGTCATTCTGGCCGCCATCGCGGTCACCATCCTGCCGGAACTGGCGCGGGAGTTCTCCGAATACCGCATGCTGATCTTCGGTGCCGCCATGGTACTGATGATGGTCTGGCGTCCGCAGGGCCTGATGCCCATGCGTCGCACCCACATTGAACTCAAGAAACAGGAGTGACGGACGATGCTTGAAGTCAAGAATCTGTCCATGCGCTTTGGCGGCCTCCTGGCAGTCGATCAGGTGTCACTGGACGTCCAGGAGCGGGAAATCGTTTCCATCATTGGCCCCAACGGTGCGGGTAAAACCACCGTATTCAACTGCATGAGCGGTTTTTACAAGCCGACGGGTGGCCAGATCATCTTTGACGGCCAGGAGATCCAGGGCAAGCCGGATTACCGGATATCCCGCATGGGCATGGTGCGCACGTTCCAGCACGTGCGCCTGTTTGGCAAAATGACAGTGGTGGAAAACCTGCTGGTTGCCCAGCACCGTCACCTCAACACCAACCTTATCTCCGGGTTGCTGAAAACCCCCAATTACCGCAAGCGGGAACAGAAGTCCCTTGACCGCGCCGCCTACTGGCTGGAACGTGTGGGATTGATCGACCTGGCCAACCGGGAGGCCGGCAACCTGGCCTACGGCCAGCAACGGCGGCTTGAAATCGCCCGCTGCATGGTTACCGAACCGCGGCTGCTGATGCTCGACGAGCCCGCGGCGGGCCTGAACCCGGCCGAAACCCGTGACCTCAACCAGCTGATTGTCAGCCTCAAAGAGGATTACAACGTCTCGGTGGTGCTGATCGAGCACGACATGAGCCTGGTCATGGAAATCTCGGACCGCATCAACGTCATCAACCAGGGACGCCCACTGGCCAGCGGTACGCCGGAAGAAGTCCGCAACAATGACGATGTGATCAAAGCTTACCTGGGTGAGGCCTGAGTTATGTCCATGCTAGCACTGGAAGATGTCCATACCCATTACGGGAAGATCGAGGCCCTGCACGGGGTGTCGGTGGAAGTGAACCGGGGGGAAATCGTGTCGCTGATCGGTGCCAATGGCGCCGGCAAGACCACCCTGCTGATGACGGTCTGCGGTTCGCCCCAGGCGACCTCTGGCCGGGTCATCCTCGAAGGGCGCGATATCACCCGTGAGCCGACCGCCAGCATCATGCGTTCCGGAATCGCCATTGTGCCGGAAGGCCGGCGGATCTTTTCCGGACTGACCGTGGAAGAAAACCTCCATATGGGGGGGTTCTTCAACACCAAAGCAGAAATCCGCAAGAGCCAGGCCTACGTCTATGAGCTGTTTCCCCGCCTCAAGGAGCGGGAACACCAGCGCGCCGGCACCATGTCCGGCGGCGAGCAGCAGATGCTCGCCATTGGCCGTGCCCTGATGAGCAAGCCGAGCATGATCATCCTCGACGAGCCATCCCTTGGCCTGGCACCACTGGTGATCAAACAGATCTTCGAGATCATCGGTCAACTCCGCGACGAAGGCATGACCGTGTTCCTGGTGGAACAGAATGCCCACCAGGCCCTTGGCCTGGCGGACCGTGGCTATGTGCTCGAAACCGGGCGAATCCGGCTGCACGATACCGGGGCCAACCTGCTGGCCAATCCGGACGTCCAGAACGCCTACCTCGGAGGCTGACCTTTCGGTCTCAGAAAAGGCCAACACATTCCGTAACATAGGGAATGGTTGGCCTTTTTTATTTCTCGACTATACTCTCAACAACGGTCTACCTGCCTCTGATGGAAACCAGTCAGGGCCGTTAACGCCCTGGATGCCGGCCCGCGCCGGATTCAGTGCGATTGCGACGAGAGCTAACCACAGCAAGGAGTTAATAATGAAAAAACTGATCGCAGGTGTAATTCTTCTGGGTGCATCCTCCATGGCCTTTGCCCAGCCGGGCTGCGGCGTTGGCGCCATGATCTGGAAGGGCCAGTCCGGTATTGCCCCTCACGTTCTGGCAGCAACCACCAACGGTACCTTTGGTAACCAGACGTTCGGCATGACCACCGGCACCCTGGGCTGCCAGACCAACCAGTCTGTGCAATCCATGGCCATGTACATGGACAGCAACATCGACAAGGTAGCCCGTGACATGTCCCGCGGCTCCGGCGAGAACCTGGACACCCTGGCCGTTCTGCTGGGCGTCGAGGCGACCGACCGCGACGCATTCCGCAAGGTTCTGCAGGACAACTTTGCCGCCATCTTCCCGTCTTCCGACACCACCTCCGGTGAAGCCGTAGACGCGATCGTTGCGCTGCTTGAGCAGGACGCAACCCTGAGCAAGTACGTCGCGGCCTGATCCCGGCCGGTACTGCCTGAGCAGGAGCATGCCTGGCACCTTCCCGGTGCCGGGTAGCTTCGACGGATCCACTCCGAACCAACCGAGTTTCCATGCACGCTTCGCTTCGCTACGGGCTGGCCTGTTTCTGGCTGGCTGCGGGCAGCCACCACGCCCTGGCCCAGACCACTCCGGAATCCCGACCCCTTCATCTCGATCCTGCCTGGCTCACGCTCGGCCACTACCAGTCGAACACCTTTGGCGGCGGCTATACCAGCCAGGCCGATGACGCGGACTTTTTCCTCAGCCCGGAGGGCAAACACTCCCCCGCCGCCGAGCTGGAGGCAACCCTGGCCGCCATCCGCCAGCCCGGAGGCGGCGATGACCATGCCCGCTGCCGCTTCCCCGCCCGCGACCAGTGGCTGCGGGAAAAACTGGCGCTGCCTGACACCCCGGTAGCATGCCCGGAACTCGACGCCTGGACGGCAGAACTCAACACCGAGACCGTCACCCTGGTATTCGCGGCGTCCTATCTCAACAGCCCGTCGTCCATGTTCGGTCATACCTTCCTGCGGCTGGATCCGCCCCAGGATGACGACGAAACCAACCTGCTACTGGCCAACACCATTTCCTATGCCGCCGATGCCGCCGCCCACGACAGCGAAATCCTGTTTGCCTACAAGGGCATCTTCGGCGGCTACCCGGGCATTACCACCATTCAGCCGTACTACGAGAAAATCCGCCTGTACTCGGATATCGAGCACCGGGACCTCTGGGAATACCAGCTGAACCTCACCCCGAAGGAAGTTGCCCTGCTGCTGGATCATGCCTGGGAGATCCGCGATCGCAATTTCGATTACTACTTCTTTGACGAAAACTGTGCCTACCGACTGCTGGCGCTTATCGACGTCGCCCGCCCGGGTACAGACCTGCTCGGCGAAGTGAGTACTCACGCCATCCCCTCCGACACCGTACGCTGGGTGGTTGACAAAGCGCTGGTGGCAGGCGTGTTTTACCGGCCATCGGCGGCTACCTCGGTGAGCTACAGCCTGGCAACCCTGCCGGACCGTCACCAGACTATTGCCGCAGCAGTGGCGAACGGTTACGTTCACGTCGATGACACGGAAGTTCAGAACCTGCCGCCCTCCCAGCGGGCGCGCCTGCTCGACGCCACCTACGACTATGTGCGTTACCAGACAGAGGTTGAAGGCTGGCCCAGGGAACATGCAGCACCGCTGTCTCACGACCTGCTCCGGGCGCGCAGCAAGATTCATGGGATCGCCGGGCCCGAAACTCCACCCGAGCCGGAAATCCGCGATGACCAGGGTCATGACACCTTCCGCCTGAGCCTCGGCGGCGGGCGCCACGGCAACCGCAACTTCAGCCAACTGACCTTGCGGCCGGCCTATCACGATGTCCTGGATCCCCCGGCGGGTTACCGCAGCGGCGCGCAACTCCAGTTCCTGCGCCTGGATGCCCGCTACTACACGGACAACGACGAACTGCAGGTCGAACAACTCACCGGGGTGGAGATCCGCTCCCTGTCACCGCGAGACCAGTTCTTTTCGCCGCTGTCCTGGCAGGTCGGCTTTGGCGGCCGACGCACCGACGCCGGTGGCGAGCGAGTGCTGGCCCCCTACCTGGAAGGCGGCGCAGGGGGCAGCTGGAGCCTTGGCGCAAACACCCAGGCGTTTGCGATCGGCACCGCTGACCTGGAGATTGATGACGACCTGCGTCGGGGCTACGATGTTGCGCCCGGTGCCGATTTGGGCGTGCTCCACCAGAACAACCGGTTCAGCCTGGCCGGCGGTCTCAAGACCAAAGCCTGGATAGTGTCCAGCCAGCACCGCCAGGACCAGGCCTACCTCAAAGGCAGCTGGCACTTTGGCCGGGACTTCAGCCTGTTTGCCGAATTCACCCGGGAAGATCACTTCGACAGGTACCAGAGCCTATGGCAGGCCGGATTGCACGCCTACTTCTGACACGCTGCGCCATCCGATACCGCCTGCAGGGCGCACTGGTGGTGCTGAGCACGCTGCTGGCCAGCTGCAGCAGCGTGTTCTTCTATCCGGACAACGTAACCTACATTACCCCGGACCGGCTCAACCTAAGCTACCAGGACATCTACCTCGACACGGCCGATGGCGAAACGCTGCACGGTTGGTGGCTGCCCGCTCAAGGTCCTGAGGGCAACGCCAAGGGTACGATCTATTTCCTCCATGGCAACGCCCAGAACATCAGCAGCCACATACTCAACGTCGCCTGGCTGCCCCCTGAAGGCTATAACGTCTTCACCATCGACTATCGTGGCTACGGCAAGTCCTCCGGCGCCACTGACATCGAGGGCGCCCTGCACGATGTTGAAACCGGCCTGCGCTGGCTTGCCCGGCGCCCTGCCAGAGGCGACACCCCCCTGATCATCCTCGGCCAGAGCCTTGGCGGGGCGCTCGCCATCCCGCTGGTGCGGGAGTGGACCCTCCGCGACGAACAGCCCCCGGTGGAGGCGCTGGCGCTGGATGGAACCTTCTCCGGCTTTCGCAATATTGCCCGGGAAAAGCTCGGCCTGTTCTGGCTCACCTGGCCACTGCAGGCTCCACTGAGCTGGACCATCCCGGCCGAGTACGAAGGCTCCGAGCTCATCGCTGACATCAGTCCGGTGCCAGTGCTGGTCATCCACAGCGCGAGGGACGGCATCATTCCCTTCCATCACGGCCAGGCGCTGTATGAGGCGGCCGGACAGCCGAAAGCGTTTCTGCAGACCGATACCCCTCATGCCGCGACGTTTGTCATACCTGCCTATAAAGAGGCGTTGCTGGATTTCCTCCGGAACGCCACCAACTAGGCCGGCGCTGTCACAGGCAAGCGGCGCCCGACGGCAGCACCCTCGCCACAATCTAAGGACACAACCTCAGTCCACAACCTCAGAGCACAACCCCCAACAACAAAAAACCCGCCAATCCGGAAGGAAAGGCGGGTTTTCTTCAGCCGGTTAGCGTAACGCTATCAGGCTCCGAAATCGGTCGGCTGGTCGCCTTCCTTGATTTCCTTCATGGACAGCTTCACGCGGCCACGGTTATCCACATCCAGTACCTTGACCAGAACTTCCTGACCTTCGCTCAGCTCGTCAGTGACATTCTCGATGCGACGGTCAGAGATCTGGGAAATGTGTACCAGACCATCTTTGCCAGGCAGCAGGTTGACGAAGGCACCGAAGTCCACGATGCGCTCGACGCGGCCCTTGTAGATAGCACCCACTTCGATCTCTGCGGTGATTTCCATCACCCGCTTGACCGCAGCCTGTGCTGCTTCCTGGTTATCGGCGTAAATCTTCACATTGCCGTCGTCATCCAGATCGATGGAAGCACCGGTCTCGTCACAGATCGAACGGATGGTGGAACCGCCCTTGCCGATAACGTCGCGGATCTTCTCCGGGTTGATCTTGATGGCGGTAATGCTCGGCGCACGGGCGGACAGCTCGGCACGCGGCTCGGCAATAACCTTGTTCATCTCGTCCAAGATGTGCAGACGCGCGGCGTGGGCCTGCTCCAGGGCGATCTCCATGATCTCGTCGGTGATGCCGTTGATCTTGATGTCCATCTGCAGGGCAGTAACACCGTCTTTGGTACCGGCAACCTTGAAGTCCATGTCGCCGAGGTGGTCTTCGTCACCCAGAATGTCGGTCAGAACGGCAAACTTGTCGCCTTCCTTGACCAGACCCATGGCGATACCGGCAACCGGCGCCTTCAGCGGCACACCGGCATCCATCAACGCCAGGCTGGAACCACAGACAGATGCCATGGAGCTGGAGCCGTTAGATTCGGTGATCTCGGACACCGCACGAATGGTGTACGGGAACTCCTCGATGGTCGGCATGACGGCGGCAACACCGCGCTTCGCCAGACGACCGTGACCAATCTCACGACGACCCGGGCTGCCCATACGGCCAGCTTCACCTACGGAGTACGGAGGGAAGTTGTAGTGGAACAGGAACGGATCCTTGCGCTCGCCTTCCAGTGCATCAATGATCTGCATGTCGCGGGCGGTGCCCAGGGTAGCAGTCACGATGGCCTGGGTCTCACCGCGGGTGAACAGCGCAGAACCGTGAGTGCTCGGCAGCACGCCCACTTCAATGGCGATCGGACGAACGGTCTTGTTGTCCCGGCCATCAATACGCGGCTTGCCGTCAATAACCTGCTGGCGAACAACGTTTTTCTCGATCTTGCCAAAGTACTTCTTGACCTCGTCGGCAGTCGGCTGACCTTCTGCCTCGGCGGCGAACTTCTCAACGGCAGCGGTCTTGATCTCGCCCAGGCGAGCGTAACGCGCCATCTTGTCGCGAATGCTGTAAGCCTCTTCAATGGCGCCGGCAAATTCGCCCTTGATGGCGTTCAGCAGCTCGGTATTCTCGGCTTCCGGCTGCCAGTCCCAGCGCGGCTTGCCATTCTCGGCGGCAAATTCCTTGATCGCGGTAATTGCAGTCTGCATTTCCTGGTGCGCGAACAGCACGGCACCCAGCATCTGGTCTTCGGTCAGGCCCTTGGCTTCGGATTCAACCATCAGAACCGCGTCTTCGGTACCGGCCACGACCATGTCCAGCAGGGAGGTTTCCAGCTCTTCAAAGGTCGGGTTCAGGAAGTAACCGCGCTCGTTGGTGAACGCCACACGGGAGGCGCCAATCGGACCATCGAAGGGAATGCCGGAGATCGCCAGGGCAGCAGAAGCGGCCAGCATGGCGGCAATGTCGGCGTCCTGGGTCTTGTTGGCGGACATCACGGTCAGCACAACCTGCACTTCGTTCATGTAGCCGTTCGGGAACAGCGGACGGATCGGCCGGTCGATCAGGCGGGAAGTCAGGGTTTCTTTCTCGGAAGGACGGCCTTCGCGCTTGAAGAAACCACCCGGGATCTTGCCAACGGCGTAGGTTTTCTCGGTGTAGTTTACGGTCAGCGGGAAGAATCCCTGACCTGGCTTGGGCTCTTTGGCGCCGACCACGGTACCCAGTACCGAAATGTCATCGACAGTCACCAGAACGGCACCGGTCGCCTGACGGGCAATACGGCCAGTTTCGAGGGTGACGGTCTTGCCGCCGAGTTCAAACGATTTCTTGATGGGATTGAGATTCAGATCCACAACAACTCCTGAAGTTATCTTCGCAAAATTTACCCGGTCCGCCGCCCCTGCGGTGAAACCGGCTTGCCTGCAGGCAGGTTGTGGCAGTATTCGAAGAGGACCCGTCTGAAAGCTAACAGGCTGTTGCAAAACCCCGGAACCGATCGCGATCCGGTCGACCGCCGGCACCGGGCCTTTCAACAACCTGCTATCAATTTCGGCTTTCCATTACGACAGGGATTCCTTCGGTACTACTGACAAACCAACTGCAGCATTAAGTGCAACGCATCCGTTCTCGGCTGAGTCCCGGATACTGTGCGGGAGAGAAGCACAACCCGCAGGCATCCGGAGACCCCTGCAGGTTGTTGGCTGGCCACCGGGAACACCCGGAAGCCGGCCGACAGGTCGTTCAGACGACCGGATTAGCGACGCAGACCCAGACGCTGGATCAGTTCCAGGTAACGGTCAGCGTTCTTGCGCTTCAGGTAGTCCAGCAGCTTACGACGCTGGTTAACCATCCGGATCAGGCCGCGGCGGGAATGGTGATCCTGCTTGTTGGCCTTGAAGTGATCCTGCAGCTTGTTGATGTTGGCGCTCAGCAGTGCAACCTGAACTTCAGGAGAACCGGTATCGCCTTCACCTTGCTGAAAATCCTTAACGATCTGTGCTTTCTCATTGGCAGAAAGTGCCATAACTCACCTCATGGTTTGCGATGCAATCGTGTACGGCCGGACCACGCATCTCTACAGCCCGGCTAGGCAGCCTGCCCGGTAAGACCGGATCAGCTGCTCTTCACCAGTCGGCGAGGCACCAGCTTGGTGCTCTCCCCTTCCGGGAACGCTTCTGCCAGCCCGACAAAGTGCCCGTCGCCATACAGGCGCACGAACCCTTCCACGGGCTGACCCGGTATTCTAACCGGTTGTCCGTTTAATATCGACTCCAAAAACCCGCCGCTCAGCGCCTGCTCCGGGAACATGGACAGCGCCGCATCCGGCGCCACCAGCAGGCCGTCCAGACTTTCGCCGCGCTCCCGCATGGCTTCAAGTTCCGCCACCGGATGGGCATCTGTAAGGGTAAAACCTGACGCCATGGTGCGGCGCAACGCAGTCACGTGAGCGCCGCAACCCAGCGCCTCGCCAATGTCCTCCACCAGGGAACGGATATAGGTTCCCTTGGTGCAGCTGACGGCAATATCCAGCTCGTTGTCCCGCACGTCCAGCAACGTCAGCTCGAAAATGGTGACCGGCCGTGCCGGACGCTCCACTTCGATACCTTCCCGGGCGTACTCGTACAACGGCCGCCCCTTGTGCTTGAGCGCAGAATACATCGACGGCACTTGCTGGATGTCGCCCCGGAACCGGTCAAGCACCGGCTCCAGGAGGTCAGTGCCCAGCCCTGCGGGCACCGGGCGCTCCTCGACCACCGCACCTTCGCTGTCCCCGGTTTCGGTCTTGACCCCCAGACGGGCCGTTGCGATGTAGGCCTTGTCGCTGTCGAGCATCATCTGCGAGAACTTGGTGGCCTCACCAAAGCACAGGGGCAACACCCCCGTAGCCAGCGGATCCAGCGCCCCGGTGTGACCGGCCTTGGCTGCGCCATACAAGCGCTTGACCTGCTGCAGGATGCCGTTGGAGGTCACCCCGGCGGGCTTGTCGATCACCAGGATGCCATTGACATCACGACCTTTGCGGCGGCGACTCAAGAATCCTGCTCCGCATCGTCATCCCGGTCGGCCGCGACCGGCGGCTTTTCACCCACCGCTTCGCGGATCAGTGAATCCATCCGGCGGCTCTGGCCAAGCAGGGCATCGAAGTGGAAGCGCAGATGGGGAACCATCCGCAACTTCATGGCCCGCCCGACCTGGCCACGCAGGAAGCCCGCCGCCTTGTTGAGCACGGCGAGCGAGTCCCGGACCTCGGGAGAGTCTTCCGTCAACTCCTCCGTGGTCAGCAACGACACATAGATATCGGCATAACCGAGATCACGACTGACCTTGACCGCATTAACCGTGACCATGCCGACCCGCGGGTCCTTGATCTCCCGCTGGATCAGCATCGCCAGTTCGCGCTGCATCTGATCGCCGATGCGATCAATTCGGCTGAACTCTCTTGGCATCAGGCCCCCGTGGATTCGAGCTTGCGCTCGACCTTGACGCGATCGAACACCTCGATCTGGTCACCGACCTTGACGTCGTAACCCTTCACGCCGATACCACATTCCATACCGTTGCGGACTTCGGCAACGTCATCCTTGAAGCGACGCAGGGATTCCAGCTCGCCCTCGAAGATAACCACGTTGTCCCGCAGGACACGGATCGGCTTGTTCCGGTATACGGTACCCTCGGTCACCATACAGCCGGCCACCTGGCCGAACTTCGGTGAACGGAAGACGTCACGCACATCGGCAATACCCACGATATCTTCCCGGAACTCCGGCGCCAGCATGCCGGTGAGGGCGGCTTTCACGTCGTCGATCAGGTTATAGATAATGCTGTAGTAGCGCAGATCCAGGCCTTCCTGTTCAACCAGGCGCTTGGCCGCGTTGTCGGCACGCACGTTAAAGCCGAAGATTACCGCGCCGGTCGCCATTGCCAGGCTGACATCGGTCTCGGCGATACCGCCCACACCGGAGGAGATAATCTTGACCTGAACCTCGTCGTTACCCAGGTCCTGCAGGGCCTTGGTAATGGCCTCCAGGGACCCGCGAACGTCGGTCTTCATGACCACATTCAGAGTCTTGACCTCGTCCTTGCCCATGTTCTCGAACAGGTTCTCCAGCTTGGCAGCCTGCTGGCGCTGCAAGCGCTGTTCGCGCTCACGGGTCTGGCGGAACTCGGCCAGTTCCTTCGCCTTGCGCTCATCAGCCACGGCAAAGAACTCGTCGCCGGCATCCGGAGTACCGTTGAGACCGAGAATTTCCACCGGAATGGAGGGCCCGGCTTCCTTGACCTGCTTGCCGGCCTCGTCGGTCATCGCACGGACCTTGCCGAAGAAGGATCCCGCAACAACCATGTCACCCTGGCGCAGGGTACCGTTCTGAACCAGTACTGTGGCGACGGAACCGCGACCACGCTCGAGGCTCGACTCCACCACAACACCCTTGGCCGGTGCGTCTTTTACCGCAACCAGCTCGAGGATTTCCGCTTGCAGCAGCACCGCTTCCAGCAGGTCATCGATCCCCTGGCCGGTGTGCGCGGACACCGGAACAAACTGGACGTCGCCGCCCCAGTCTTCCGGAATGACTTCCAATGCCGCCAGCTCGTTCTTGATCCGGTCCGGATCGGCTTCTTCCTTGTCCATCTTGTTGATGGCAACCACGATAGGCACACCGGCGGAACGGGCATGCTGCACCGCTTCCTTGGTCTGCGGCATAACGCCGTCGTCGGCCGCCACCACCAGGATAACGATATCGGTACACTGGGCACCGCGCGCCCGCATGGCGGTAAACGCGGCGTGGCCCGGGGTGTCCAGGAAGGACACCATGCCGTGATCGGTTTCGACGTGGTAAGCACCGATGTGCTGGGTAATACCACCGGACTCACCGGCAGCTACCTTGGTGCGCCGGATGTAGTCGAGCAGGGAGGTCTTGCCGTGGTCAACGTGCCCCATGACACTCACCACCGGCGCCCGCCGTACCTTGTCGCCACCCTCAAAGTGGAATTCGCTCAGCACCTCTTCCTCGAAAGCGTCTTCGCTGACCGCTTTCGGCGTGTGACCAAGTTCTTCGGTCACCAGGACCGCAGTTTCCTGGTCCAGGGCCTGATTAATGGTAGCCATGACACCCATACCCATCAGGGTCTTGATGACATCGCCTGCCTTGACCGCCATCCGCTGGGCAAGGTCGCCAACGGTGATGGTTTCCGGAATCTCTACTTCTCTGACCATTGGTTTGGTCGGCCTCTCGAAGCCATGACGCTTCTCTTTGGGTTTCTTTTTCGCACGCAGCGGCTTACGAAGCGTGGAGTCGTCTTCATCCTCGGAGATGATCAAAGGCTCTTCAACGGGCCGACTGCGAGGACCGCGGTGCCCGGCAGACTTCTTCTTGGGCTTGCCTTCCTCGGTCTCTTCGACACGCTCGCGAATCTTCTCTTTTTCTTTCTTCTTCTTCGGCTTGCGATCTTTGCCTTCACCATCCTCCGCAGGAGGAATCGGCATATCTTCCGGCGCCAGCACTGCATCACCGGCCTGCCCGGCAGTGACTGCCGGCTCGGCCGCTGCTTCGCCCTGCGCTGCGGTTTCTTCCGCCGCGACGGCTTCAGCCTGAACGTCCGCTGCCGCCTCGGCAGTCACCGCCGGAGCCTCGGTAACCGGCTCCTGAGGTACCGCGTCAACTACCGGCTCTTCCGCCTGCGGTGCTTCCACCTCGGGCTCGGGCTGCACTTCAGCACGCTTGATGTACGTGCGGCGCTTGCGCACTTCCACATTCACTGTCTTGGCACGCCCAGCCGCACCACCCGTTTTAAGGGTCGTGGTCGTTTTGCGCTTGAGCGTAATTTTCCGCGGTTCCGCGTCCTGTTCACCATGACTCTTCTTCAGAAAAGCCAGCAACTGCTGCTTCTCATCACTGGTGACCGAGTCGTTTTCGGAGCGGGCTTTAAGGCCAGCCTCGACAATCTGACGCAGCAAACGATCCACGGGAGCGCCTACATCTGCGGCCAGTTGTTTTACCGTTACTTCAGCCATACTGGTCCTCCTCCCGATTAAGCCTGGCCTTCAAACCAGGGTGCACGCGCGGTCATAATCAGCTGACCGGCACGCTCTTCATCCATACCTTCAATTTCGAGCAGGTCATCCACAGACTGCTCGGCAAGATCTTCCATGGTCCGGACACCGATACCGGCAAGCTTGAACGCCAGCCCCCGGTCCATACCATCCATTGCCAGCAGGTCTTCTGCCGGCTCAGCGCCTTCCAGGGCCTCCTCGCTGGCCAGGGCCTGGTTCAACAGGACATCCTTGGCGCGACGGCGCAGCTCGCTGACGGTTTCTTCATCAAAGCCTTCAATAGCCAGCATCTCTTCCATCGGCACATAGGCCACTTCCTCAATGGAAGTGAAGCCTTCTTCGATCAGGATGCCGGCAAATTCTTCGTCCACGTCCAGGTTAGCGGTGAAATGCTCCAGCAGACGCTGGTATTCCTGCTCCTGGCGCTCACCGGCTTCTTCCTCGGTCATCACGTTCAGGGTCCAGCTGGTCAGCTCACTGGCCAACCTGACATTCTGGCCGTTACGACCGATGGCCTGAGCCAGATTGTCCTCGGCAACCGCCACATCCATGGTGTGACGATCTTCGTCCATCACGATGGACGCGACTTCCGCCGGCGCCATGGCATTGATCACCAGCTGTGCGGGATTGTCGTCCCACAGCACGATATCGACGCGCTCACCGCCCAGTTCGTTGGACACAGCCTGAACACGGGAGCCCCGCATACCAACGCAAGCTCCGACCGGATCGATACGGCGATCGTTGGTCTTGACCGCAATCTTCGCGCGGGAGCCCGGGTCACGGGCGGCGCCGCGGATCTCGATCAGCTCCTCGGCAATTTCCGGAACTTCGATGCGGAACAATTCGATCAGCATCTGCGGATTGGTGCGACTGAGAATGAGCTGCGGACCACGGTGGTCCGTCCGGATTTCCAGCAACAGGGAACGCACCCGGTCACCCATGCGGAAAGTTTCGCGAGGAATCAGCTGGTCCCGTGGCAGCAGCGCCTCGGCGTTGTTGCCCAGATCCACGATAACGTTGTCGCGAGTCACTTTCTTGACGGTACCGGAGACCAGCTCACCTACCCGGTCACGATAGCTGTCGACAATCTTGGAGCGCTCGGCTTCACGGACTTTCTGGAAGATAATCTGCTTGGCTGCCTGGGCACCAATCCGCCCGAACGCTTCCGACTCCACCTTTTCCTCGTGGATATCGCCCGGCTTGAGTGCCGTGTCGATTTCCTCGGCTTCCTGCAGCGTCAGCTCGGTACCAAGGGCAGGAACGGCATCGTTGTCCACTACCAGCCAGCGACGGAACGTCTCGTATTCTCCGGTGCGGCGGTCGATGGCAACCCGGATATCTGCTTCTTCGTCTTCGTAACGTTTCTTGGCCGCGGTCGCGAGCGCAAGCTCGATGGCCTCGAAGATGACCTCCTTATCGACACCCTTCTCATTCGAGACGGATTCAACAACCAGCAAGATCTCTTTACTCATTGGATTGCCCTGCCCTTACAGTCAGATGACTTATTCAAAAACCGGTACGATATTGGCTTTATCGATGCTGTCGAACGGCAGCAGGTACTCATGGTCGTCGACAATGACCACCACGTCCTGACCTTCAATACCTTTCAACAGTCCGGAAAACTTGCGGCGCCCTTCGAACGCCATACGCAGCCGGACCTGGACCTGGTGGCCGGCAAACGCTTCATATTGCTCCAGACGAAACAGCGGACGGTCCATACCCGGGGACGAAACCTCCAGGGTGTATTCAGTCTGGATGGGGTCCTCCACATCCAGCACGCCGCTGGCCTGGCGACTGACTTTTTCGCAGTCGTCCACACTGATACCGTTCTCGGCATCATCAATGAAAATCCGCAGCAACGACTGATGCCCCTGGGAGCGGAATTCCAACCCCCAGTATTCATAGCCCAGGCCTTCAACCACCGGCCGCAGGATTTCTTCAAGTTGTCTAAGCTTGGCTGACAAGGTTATCCCGTCTCCATTACTGATTTTTCCGGCCCCGAAAACAAAAAAAGGGCTGTAGATCAGCCCTTTTTATGCACGAGGGCCTGATGCGCCAGGCCCCTTAAGCAAAAAGCCCCTTCATCACGGGGCTCTTTGTTGCAAGAACTCGCAGGGGATAATGCAATGCAACCCGCCCCCTGCTGACAGACACCTGGCCTGTCCCGACAGCTCCGGCATTCCCAACGGAAAGCCAGAACCAGTCGCAATAATCGCCGGAGTATAAGGACGCCGACGCCAGTGGTCAAGGACTGACCAAAAAAAACGGCTTGGATAAACCAAGCCGTCAGATATGGTGCCCAAGGCCGGACTCGAACCGGCACGGCTTTCGCCACTACCCCCTCAAGATAGCGTGTCTACCAGTTCCACCACTTGGGCAACAACCTCACTCGAGCTCGGGGACTGAGGAATCGCCCCCGCTCTCGGTCTCACCAGACTGCTCGCCAGCGGCATTCTCGACAGCGTCCGCAGGAACTTCCTGAACAACCGGAATACCCGCCTCGCCTGCCACTTCAGCACGCTGCTTGGCAAAAACAGCCAGTGAAAAACTTGTCACAAAGAACACAATTGCCAGGAAGGTGGTCATCCGGGTCAGGAAGCTGCCGCTACCCTGACTACCGAAAACGGTCTGCGAAGCACCACCACCAAAGGCAGCACCGGCATCCGCGCCCTTACCTTGCTGGATCAGCACCAGACCCACCAGCGCCACCGCAATAACGACGTGCACAACGACAACCAGTGTTTCCAACCAATCCATAACAGCTCTCTGCAATATCCTGCAATTCTTAAGCGTCAGTACCTGCTACCGCATCTCTTGCAGCCTGGCAGATACCCAGAAAATCATCGGCAATCAGCGATGCCCCGCCAATCAACCCGCCATCAATATCCGGCTGAGCAAACAGCTCGGCGGCATTATCCGGCTTTACACTGCCCCCGTAAAGTACGGAAACGTCAGATTCCGGCGCACCAAGCCCAGAAAGCTCTTTGCGAATGGCCTGATGCATGGCCTGCGCATCTGCCGCTGTCGCCGTCTTTCCGGTGCCAATTGCCCAGACCGGCTCATACGCCACGATCACTTTTGGCCAGTCGGCGGACTCAACCTCCGCCAGCGCCGCACGAACCTGGCGGGCCACGACACGCTCCGCCACTCCCTGCTCGCGCTCTGCCAGAGTCTCGCCGACACAGACAATGACTGCAAGACCGCTGGCAAGCACCTTCCGGACCTTCTCGGCAACCAACTCGTCGGTTTCACCGAACAACTGCCTGCGTTCAGAGTGACCTACAAGAGCATATCGACACCCGACATCTGCCGCCATCGCAGCGGAAATTTCTCCGGTGTAGGCACCTGCGTCCCAGGGCGCAACATTTTGCACACCCGTGGCGACCGCCGCTTCGCGCTGCCCGACAAGGGACAGGACATCGCGAACATACAGCGCGGGCGGAATGATAACAACCTCCACGCAATTTTCAAGCGATGCCATGCCGTTACTGACGTCATTAACCAGATTTCGAACCAGATCCTCAGACCCGTTCATCTTCCAGTTTCCGGCTACAATTTTACGGCGCATGACTGCCCCCTGACTTAAGGGAGGCCGAACTATACAGCAGTCGACCCGACCACACAACCGAATTTATTGGCATTTTCATGCCTTTGACGCCTCGACAACCGCGGCAAGATCGGCGGCCACCCGGCGAATCACCGCGGCATCGCGACCTTCCGCCATGACCCGGATCAGTGGTTCCGTACCGGAAGCCCGCAGCAGCACCCGGCCCGCCGTCCCCAGCTGCTTCTCGGCGGCCGCCACCGCATCGCGGATATCCTGGCGAGCCAGTGGATCGAAGCGCTGCACCACCCGGACATTGATCATTGTCTGGGGCAACTTGGTCATGCCCTGGCGCAACTCCGCCATGGTCTGACCGGAACGCCACACCGCCAGCAACACCTGCAATGCCGACACGATACCGTCCCCGGTGGTCGTACAATCACGGATCACCAGGTGTCCGGAACCCTCACCCCCGAGCACCCAGCCCCGCTCGACAAGGCGCTCCATGACATAACGGTCTCCCACCTTCGCTCGCTCGAAGGGGATATCCCGATCCCGCAGTGCCAACTCCACGCCAAGATTGGTCATCAGCGTACCCACCACGCCACCCTTGAGGGTGCCTGCCGCCTGGCGCTGGGACGCAATGATGTACAACAGCTCGTCGCCGTCGATTTCCGAGCCATCGCGGTCCACCATCAGGACACGGTCGCCATCACCATCAAATGCAATGCCGAGGTCCGCTTTCCGTGCGGCAACGGCCTCCTTCAACGCCTCCAGGTGAGTGGACCCCACATTGAGGTTGATGTTCAGCCCGTCAGGGTCTGCGCCAATGACATGGACCTTCGCGCCCAACTCCCGGAAAACCTTGGGCGCTACGTGATAGGTGGCGCCATGGGCGCAGTCCAGCACGATGGTCATGCCCTCGAGGGTGAACTCGTTCGGCACCGTGCTCTTGCAGAATTCAACGTAACGGCCGGGGGCATCGTCGATCCGGCTGGCCTTGCCAAGCTCGGAGGACTCACAGACCCGGATCGGCTGGTCCAGCCAGCGCTCGATTTCAGCCTCGAGCGCATCATCAAGCTTGGTACCGGCAGCGGAGAAAAACTTGATGCCGTTATCGTGATGGGGGTTGTGGGACGCACTGATTACGATACCCGCCGAGGCACGGAAGGTGCGGGTCAGGTAGGCAATAGCCGGCGTTGGCATCGGACCCAGCAGCTTGACGTCAACGCCGGCTGCGGCAAGCCCGGCTTCCAGCGCCGACTCGAACATGTAACCCGAGAGCCGGGTGTCCTTGCCGATCAGCACGCTGTTACGCTGGCCGTCACGCTTGAATGCCTGGCCGGCCGCCCAACCCAGGTGGAGCATGAATTCCGGGGTAATCGGCGCCTCGCCAACCCGCCCGCGGATACCGTCTGTACCAAAATATTTCCTGTCGCTCATCGACCAACTTCCTCCATTGCCGCTACCACTTTTACGGCATCCACGGTTTCACGAACATCATGCACACGAATGACGGACGCACCCTTCAGGGCGGATATTGTCGCCACCGCGAGGCTCGCGGGCAACCGTTCCGCAACATCGCGACCGGTAATCTGGCCGAGCATGGTCTTGCGGGACATGCCGATCAGCAAGGGATACCCCAGCACCCGGAGCTGGTCCTGGGCGGCCAGCAGCTGCAGATTGTGCTCCAGGGTCTTGCCAAAGCCAAATCCCGGGTCCAGCAGAATGTTTTCCGGGGCAATGCCGGCCTGCTCCGCAACACGCACCCGCTCCATCAGAAAACTACTCACCTCCCGCAACACATTGCGGTACTCCGGCTGCGCCTGCATGGTTTTCGGCTCTCCCTTCATGTGCATCAGGCACACCGGAACACCCGCCTCGACGGCCGCGGCCAACGCACCGTCCCGTTGCAGCGAACGGACATCGTTGATCAGCCCCGCGCCGACCCTGACCGACTCCCGGATCACTTCCGGCGAGCTGGTATCCACTGAAATGACCGTGTCGAACTCCCGCGCCACCGCTTCGACCACCGGGCAGACCCGGTCGAGCTCTTCCTGCACCGAAACCGGCGCCGAGCCCGGGCGGGTGGACTCACCACCGATATCCACGAAGGCCGCACCTTCATCCACGATCTGGCGCGCCCGATCGAGCGCCACGTCAAGCCGGTTGAACCGGCCGCCATCGGAAAAGGAGTCAGGGGTAACGTTGAGAATCCCCATCACATGACAACGGGACAGATCGATCTGGCGGCCAGCAAAATTCATCTTCACGTGTAAACCTCGGCGTGACTGGAGTACAAAAAACAACGCCGCCCGAAGGGGCGGCGCAGTGGATCAGGCAGTATTCGCGGATGCTGATCCCGGACGGATCAGTGCTCCCCCGCCGGCCGACCAACACCAGGCTGGCGCTTGTCATCGGCATCAGCACGCGGGGCAGCAGATTCCGGAGTTTCACCGGCTTTCACCCCGCCGCCCGGGCCGCTGTCACCCCACCCCTTGGGCGGGCGCGGAGTACGACCCTCCATGATGTCGTCAATCTGGAAGCGATCGATGGTTTCATACTTCATCAGCGCATCCGCCATCATGTCGAGCTTCTCACGATTGTCGAGCAGCAACTGCCGCGCCTTCTCGTAACACTCGTCGATGATGTTGCGCACTTCCTCGTCGATGCGTTGCGCGGTCTCCGGCGAATACACCGTATGGGCCTGGCTGGCGGCCCTCCCCAGGAACGGCTCTTCACTGTCGGTATCATACTGCAGCGGTCCAAGTTTCTCGGACAATCCCCAGCGGGTCACCATGTTACGGGCCAGCTCGGTGGCGCGCTTGATGTCGTTGGAGGCGCCGGTGGTGACGCCATCGAAACCGAGCGTCAGCTCTTCGGCAATGCGCCCGCCAAACAGGCTGCAAATCTGCCCGATCAGGAACCGCTTGCTGTGGCTGTACTTGTCCTCTTCCGGCAGGAACATGGTTACACCCAGAGCGCGACCTCGGGGAATGATGCTGACCTTGTACACCGGATCATGCTCCGGCATCAGGCGACCCACAATGGCGTGACCGGATTCATGATAGGCGGTGTTCCGCTTTTCCTTCTCGTTCATCACCATCGACTTGCGCTCGGCGCCCATCATGATCTTGTCCTTGGCGAGCTCCAGCTCCTCCATGGACACCAGGCGCTGGTTACGGCGGGCAGCAAACAGTGCCGCCTCGTTTACCAGGTTGGCAAGATCGGCGCCAGAGAAGCCTGGCGTGCCGCGGGCAATAACAGCCGGATCGACACCATCACCCAGCGGCACCTTCTTCATGTGGACCTTGAGGATCTGCTCACGACCAATAATGTCCGGCAGGCTCACCACGACCTGGCGGTCGAAGCGGCCCGGCCGCAACAAGGCAGGGTCGAGCACATCCGGGCGGTTGGTCGCTGCAATCACGATAACGCCTTCGTTGCCCTCGAACCCGTCCATCTCGACCAGCAACTGGTTGAGGGTCTGCTCGCGCTCGTCGTGACCACCACCCATACCGGTACCGCGGTGGCGACCGACGGCATCGATCTCGTCAATAAAGATGATACACGGGCTCTGCTTCTTGGCCTGCTCGAACATGTCACGTACCCGAGAGGCGCCCACGCCGACAAACATCTCAACAAAGTCAGAACCGGAGATCGAGAAGAACGGCACCTTGGCCTCGCCGGCGATGGCCTTGGCCAGCAACGTCTTACCGGTACCGGGAGGGCCAACCATCAGCACACCGCGGGGAATGCGGCCGCCGAGGCGCTGGAATTTGCTGGGATCCCTGAGGAAATCCACCAGCTCCTTGACGTCCTCCTTGGCCTCGTCAACTCCGGCAACATCGGCGAAGGTGGTCTTGATCTGATCCTCGCTCATCAGCCGGGCCTTGCTCTTGCCGAACGACATGGGGCCTTTGCCGCCACCGCCGCCCTGCATCTGCCGCATGAAAAACACGAACAGCGCAATGATGATCAGGATCGGGAATGCCGCGACCAACAGCTGGGTCCAGAGACTCTGACGCTCCGGCTCCTTGCCGATGACTTCGACGCGATTTGCCAGCAGGTCGTCCATCAGCTTGTTGTCCGCCACCTGTGGCCGGATGGTCTGGAACTGGGAGCCGTCGTTACGGGTACCCTGAATCTGCAGACCGTCAATGGTGACCTGGCGGATCTGACCGTCCTGCACCATCTCTACAAACTGTGAATAATTGACCTGCTGTCCGCTGGTGGTGGGCGTGAAATTCTGAAACACCATCAGCAGTACAGCGGCTATGATCAGCCAAAGAACCAGATTTTTTGCCATATCGTTCAAGGATCGTCACCTGTGAATTGAAGGCCCCGCAAATTCCGCGGGCCTTTTGGACACCTTACACTAATTCTACGCTTATCCACCAGAAATGGCCTATCCGTAAGGTCCACCACAGCAACCTGAGCCTGGGGATAACAACCGCACCCTGATAACCATATGGGGCGACCAAACGGAAAATGCAATGCC
This sequence comes from Marinobacter profundi, assembly GCF_002744715.1. GTDB lineage: Bacteria > Pseudomonadota > Gammaproteobacteria > Pseudomonadales > Oleiphilaceae > Marinobacter > Marinobacter profundi. The sequence continues at coordinate 42,299 of NZ_KZ319369.1, read as the reverse complement.
GGCATCCGTTTATCTGGCACATCCACCTGGTTTCCCGTCCTGTTCAGACTCCGGAGACACCAAAACGTTCCCGGAGGCACCGCGACCGGGTAGGTGAATTCTGCCATTCAACGGCCACCGGTACATGATACAATCCCGCGATTATACGGGTTAGGCGGCTACTTGGCCGCTGACGTTTTGTTAATTGCGACCATTAAGAGATTGCATCATGAGTCTTTCGCCTGAACAGCGCCGCCAGTACCGGGCCATTGCCCACAACCTCAAGCCGGTGATCATTGTGGGCGACAAAGGCCTGTCCGAGGGGCTGCAGGAGGAACTGGAGCGCGCCCTCAATGATCATGAACTCATCAAGATCAAGGTCGCCAGCCAGGACCGCGAGGCCCGCCAGGAAGCCATCAGCGCCCTCTGCGAGAGCGCCGGCGCGGAACTGGTGCAGACCATCGGCAAGATCGCCGTCATCCTGCGACGGGCCAAGAAGCCCAACCCCAAACTGTCCAACCTGCTGCGCCATCAAGGCTGACCGCCGCCCAACAAAAAAGCCGGCTACAGAAGACTGTCGCCGGCTTTTTTGTGCCCGGGATAGAGCGCCCGGGCCTGGCCCGGGCGCTGACATCACAGGTACTCGACTTGCTCGATTTCGTACTCCACGGTACCGGACGGCACCCGGATAGCCACCACGTCACCCTCGTTCTTGCCGATCAGGGCACGGGCAATCGGCGATGACACGGAAATCTTGCCAGCCTTGATGTCGGCCTCGTCCTCGCCGACGATCTGGTAGACCACCTGCGCATCGGTATCCATGTTCAGCAGATGCACAGTGGTGCCGAAAATCACCTTGCCGGTGTTTTCGATACCGGTGACGTCAATCACCTGGGCCGCAGACAGCTTGCCCTCGATTTCCTGGATCCGACCTTCGATGAAACTCTGCTGCTCACGAGCAGCATGGTATTCAGCGTTCTCTTTCAGGTCGCCATGCTCACGGGCGTCGGCAATCGCCGCAATCACCCGCGGCCGGTCCTGGGACTTCAGCCGCTGAAGCTCCTCACGGAGGCGGGATTCACCCACCTTTGTCATCGGTACTCTGTCAGCCATAGTCTCACTTTCCTGCGTGCAGGTCCTGGAGGCGACGTACGGTGCGCTCCGGACCAAACTTGATGGCGCGGCAGAATGCTTCGCCGCCCGCCAGCGTCGTTGTGTAGGTTACCTTGGTCTGCAGCGCGGACTGGCGAATCTGCGCCGAGTCCGAGATCGCCTTGCGGCCCTCGGTGGTGTTGATGATCAGCTGCACCTGGCCGTTCTTGATGGCATCCACGATGTGCGGGCGACCTTCACGGACCTTGTTCACCAGCTCGACCTCCAGCCCCGCCTCACGGAGGGCCTTCGCGGTGCCGGTGGTGGCGATCACCTTGAAACCCGCGTCAATCAGGTCACTGGCCACCTTGGCGGCGCCCGGCTTGTCCACATCGCGAACTGACATAAACGCGGTACCCTGGGTCGGCAACCGCTCACCCACCGCCAGCGCGGCCTTGGCAAATGCTTCGTCGAAGCTGTCACCGAGACCCATGACTTCGCCAGTGGATTTCATTTCCGGGCCGAGAATCGGGTCCACCGCGGGGAACTTGTTGAACGGGAAGACCGATTCTTTCACCGCATAATAGCTGGGCACGATTTCCTTGGTGAAACCCTGCTCCGCCAGCGACTTACCAGCCATGACCCGGGCAGCGATCGCGGCCAGGGAGACACCGATCGCCTTGGAAACGAACGGTACCGTCCGGGAAGCACGCGGATTCACTTCGATGACGTAGATCTTGCCATCCTGCCAGGCCAGCTGGACGTTCATCAGGCCGATAACATCGAGCTCGATCGCCATCTTGCGGACGGCGTCGCGCATCTCGTCCTGCACGTCTTTCGGCAAGGTGTAGGGGGGCAGGGAACAGGCGGAGTCACCGGAGTGTACGCCGGCCTGCTCAATGTGCTGCATGATACCGCCAATCACCACGTCCTTGCCGTCGCAGATGGCATCGATATCCACCTCGATCGCCGCATTGAGGAAGTGATCCAGCAGCACCGGGCTGTCGTTGGAAACCAGCACGGCGTTGCGCATGTAACGCACCAGCTCGGTCTCATCGTAGACGATCTCCATGGCGCGGCCACCGAGCACGTAGGACGGACGCACCACCAGCGGATAGCCGATTTCACGCGCTGCGAGGATACCTTCTTCGTGGCTGCGTACGGTTGCGTTCTGGGGCTGCAACAGGCCCAGACGGACAATCATCTGCTGGAACCGCTCGCGGTCCTCGGCACGGTCGATGGCATCCGGGCTGGTACCGATAATGGGCACACCGGCGGCTTCCAGGCCACGGGCCAGTTTCAATGGAGTCTGGCCGCCATACTGCACGATCACACCCTTGGGCTTTTCGACGTTGATGATTTCCAGCACGTCTTCCAGGGTGATCGGCTCGAAATACAACCGGTCGGAGGTGTCGTAGTCGGTCGACACAGTCTCCGGGTTGCAGTTGATCATGATGGTTTCGTAACCGTCTTCACGCATGGCCAGGGCCGCGTGAACACAGCAGTAGTCGAACTCGATACCCTGCCCGATCCGGTTGGGGCCACCGCCGATCACGACAATCTTTTCGCGGTCAGTTGGCTCGGCCTCGCACTCTTCCTCGTAGGTGGAGTACATGTAGGCCGTGTCGGACGCGAACTCGGCGGCACAGGTATCCACACGCTTGTAGACCGGGCGGATGCCAAGGTCATGACGCAGCTTGCGCAGGCTCACCTCGGAAATGCCCAGCAGCTTGGCCAGCCGGGCATCGGAGAAGCCCTTGCGCTTGAGACGGAACAGCGTGGCCTGGTCAATGTCTGCCTTGCCGGCCGACTTCAGCGCCTGCTCTTCACGAATGAGGTCTTCAATCTGCACCAGGTACCAGGGATCCACCTTGGTGTGCTGGAACACTTCTTCGACGGTAAGACCGGCACGGAACGCATCACCGATGTACCAGACCCGCTCGGCGCCCGGCACGTTGAGCTCGCGGGTCAGGGTCTCACGGGAATTCTCCGAGTCCAGCTCGTCCAACTGCTCGTCGAAACCCTCAGAGCCCACTTCCAGACCGCGCAGGGCTTTCTGCATGGATTCCTGGAACGTGCGACCAATCGCCATCACCTCGCCCACCGACTTCATCTGGGTGGTCAGGCGGGCATCCGCCTGGGGGAATTTTTCGAAGGTGAAGCGGGGGATCTTGGTAACCACATAATCAATGCTTGGCTCGAACGACGCCGGGGTAACGCCACCGGTGATCTCGTTGCGCAGCTCATCCAGGGTGTAACCTACCGCCAGCTTGGCCGCCACCTTGGCAATGGGGAAACCGGTCGCCTTCGATGCCAGAGCCGAGGAGCGGGACACCCGCGGGTTCATCTCGATGACCACCATGCGGCCGGTGTCCGGATTAATGCCGAACTGGACGTTGGAACCGCCGGTTTCAACCCCGATCTCACGCAACACCGCCAGCGAGGCGTTCCGCATGATCTGGTATTCCTTGTCGGTAAGGGTCTGTGCCGGCGCCACCGTGATGGAGTCACCGGTGTGCACGCCCATGGCATCGAAGTTCTCGATGGAGCAAACGATGATGCAGTTGTCGTTCTTGTCCCGGACAACTTCCATCTCGTACTCTTTCCAGCCGATCAGGGACTCGTCGATCAGCAGCTCGTTGGTTGGCGACAGGTCCAGACCACGGGTGCAGATTTCCTCGAACTCGTCCTTGTTATAGGCGATACCGCCACCGGAGCCGCCCATGGTGAAGGAGGGCCGGATGATGCACGGAAAACCGATGTCTTCGGAGATTTTCCAGGCTTCTTCCATGGTGTGCGCGATCGCTGCGCGCGGACATTCCAGGCCGATTTTCTTCATCGCCTGGTCGAAACGGTTGCGGTCTTCGGCTTTATCGATGGTGTCGGCGTTGGCACCGATCATCTCAACACCGTGCTCCTGCAGCACACCGTGCTTTTCCAGATCCAGCGCGCAGTTCAGCGCGGTCTGACCGCCCATGGTCGGCAGCAGGGCATCCGGCTTTTCTTTCTCGATGATCTTGGCGACGGTTTTCCAGGTGATCGGCTCGATGTAAGTGGCGTCCGCCATCGCCGGATCGGTCATGATGGTGGCCGGGTTGGAGTTGACCAGGATAACCCGGTAACCCTCTTCCCGCAGCGCCTTGCAGGCCTGGGCTCCGGAGTAGTCAAACTCGCACGCCTGCCCGATCACGATAGGGCCGGCGCCCAGGATCAGAATGCTTTTAATGTCGGTACGCTTTGGCATGTCTTGGTAAACCTGTCAGCAACTTTTAAATTCTGGCAGCGCCTTGGCAGCGCTGATGATCCGGTCCGTTCGCCGTCAGGCGGAGCGGGCTTCCATCGACCGGATGAACTCGTCAAACAGCGGCGCCACGTCGTGGGGACCGGGACTGGCTTCCGGATGCCCCTGGAAGCTGAAAGCGGCCTTATCGGTACGACGGATCCCCTGCAAGGTGCCGTCGAACAGGGATTTGTGGGTCGCCTCCAGGTTCGCCGGCAGGGTGCTCTCGTCCACGGCAAACCCATGGTTCTGGCTGGTAATCATCACCGTACCGGTTTTCAGGTCCTGCACCGGATGGTTGGCGCCGTGGTGACCGTGTCCCATTTTCATGGTTTTGGCGCCACTGGCCAGGGCCAGCAACTGGTGGCCGAGACAGATGCCGAACACCGGAATCTCGGTTTCCAGCACCTCACGAATCGCCTGGATCGCATAGTCGCAGGGCTCGGGATCCCCCGGACCATTGGACAGGAACACACCGTCCGGATTCATTGCCAGCACCTCGGCAGCCGGGGTCTGGGCCGGAACCACCGTGATATCGCACCCGCGCGCCGCCAGCATGCGCAGGATGTTGAGCTTCACACCGTAATCCCAGGCCACCACCTTGAAACGGGGCTCTGCAAGTTCGCCGTAACCTTCACCCAGGCTCCATTCAGTCTGGCTCCAGGTCCAGACCTTGTCGGCGGTCACTTCCTTGGCCAGGTCCATCCCCTTCAGGCCGGGGAAGGCCTTCGCCAGCTCCAGGGCCCGCTCCGCGGTAGCGTTCGGGCCGGCAACCACCGCACCGTTCTGGGAGCCTTTGTCACGGAGAATACGGGTGAGCCGACGGGTATCGATGTCGGCGATACCAACAATGTTGTTTGATCGCAGGTAGTCGTCCAGGGAGCCGGTGCTGCGCCAGCTGCTGGCCAGTAACGGCAGGTCGCGGATGATCAGGCCCGCCGCGTGGATGCGGTCGGATTCCACGTCTTCGGCATTCACGCCGGTGTTACCGATGTGGGGGTATGTCAGGGTAACGATCTGGCGGGAATAGGACGGATCGGTCAGGATTTCCTGGTAGCCGGTCATGGCGGTGTTGAAAACCACCTCGCCGCTGGTTTCTCCTTCAGCGCCAATGGCGGTGCCGTAAAACAGGCTTCCGTCTGCGAGTGCAAGGATTGCTGGTGTGCTCAAGGCTTGTATCCTCATCGAGTGGCGTATCGTTAGTTCCGAATCGGGCCGGGTTCTTGTGGCACAGAACCCTGACCCCCAACGTCACGAACAGGAACGCAAGCGCAAATTCAGGTCGCAAAAAAGCGAGAGGGAGTCATTCACTCCGTCCCGCTTTTTGTTGTCAGGGAACCGGAATCCGGGATTGGAAAGCTCCGGTTTCCGCAGTTCCTCAGCGTTGTCAAAGCTACGCTTGGTGCAGTTAAACCGCCTCATTATAAAAAACAGGGCGGATTCTGTCCATGCAAAAAGCCCCGAACCAGCCAGGCGACGGTTTCTACTTACCTTGTTACCTTCGGCTTGTCACTTCAGTCCGAGCACATCCTGCATGTCGTAGAGCCCTGCCGGCTTGCCGGCCAGCCACAGTGCGGCGCGCATGGCGCCCTTGGCGAAGGTCATCCGGCTGCTGGCCTTGTGGGTGATCTCGATACGCTCGCCTTCGGTGGCAAACAACACGGTGTGATCACCAACCACGTCGCCGGCCCGGATGGTCTCGAAGCCGATTTCCTTGCGGGTGCGCTCGCCGGTGAAGCCTTCGCGACCATAGACCGCACACTCCCCGAGATTGCGCCCCAAGGCGTCCGCAACCACCTCACCCATCCGCAGTGCAGTGCCGGACGGGGCATCTTTCTTGTGGCGATGGTGGGCCTCGATAATCTCGACATCGTAGTCATCGCCGAGGGTGGCCGCAGCCGTGCGCAACAGGTTGAGCACCACATTTACCCCCACGCTCATGTTAGGGGCGAACACCACAGGAATGCGCTCGGCAGCCACCGCCAGCTGCTGCTTCTCGGCATCCGTCATGCCGGTGGTTCCGATCACCAGCATCTTGCCGTTGGCCTTGCAGAATTCGGCATTTTCCAGGGTCAGGTCCGGGAAGGTGAAATCGACCAGCACATCGAAGTCATCCTTCACCTCACCCAGACTGCCAGCCAGCTGGACACCGGTCTTGCCAATCCCCGACAGTTCGCCGGCATCCGCACCTATCAGCGAACTGGCCGGCTCAACAATGGCCGCACCAAGCTCAAGGCCCTCGGTACCGTCAACCGCCTCGATCAGCACCTTTCCCATGCGCCCGGCGGCGCCGATGATTGCTACCCTCATGTTCGCTTTCCCTTAATTGGCTGACGCTCTGTCAGAATTTCATTTCGTCGAAGAAGTGCTTCACGCCCTCAAACCACGAGGTTTTCTTCGGCGCATGCTGGGTGCCGCTGCCGGCATCGAGGGTTTGCTGGAACTCGTCCAGCAGTTCCTTCTGGCGCTTGGTCAGATTAACCGGAGTTTCCACAATCACCCGGCACAGCAAATCCCCTGCCGGGCCACCACGCACCGGACTGACGCCCTTGTTACGCAGGCGGAACAACTTGCCGGTCTGGGTTTCCGCGGGGATCTTCAGCTTCACCCGGCCATCCAGTGTCGGCACTTCCAGCTCGCCACCGAGGGCGGCATCCACGATGCTGATCGGTACTTCACAGTAGAGGTTACGGCCATCGCGGGTAAAGATAGCGTGCTCACGCACCGCAATCTGCACGTACAGGTCACCGGACGGGCCACCATCCATGCCCATTTCGCCCTCTCCGGAGAGACGGATCCGGTCACCGGTATCGACCCCGGGGGGCACCTTGACCGACAGGGTTTTCTCTTCCTGAACCCGACCCTGACCATGACAGACCTTACAGGGGTTCTTGATGATCTGGCCGGACCCGCGACAGGTCGGACACGCCTGCTGCACGGTAAAGAATCCCTGCTGCATCCGCACCTGCCCCATACCATTACAGGTACCGCAGGTTTCTGGCCGGGAGCCCTTTTCCGCCCCGCTGCCCTCGCAGGCATCACATTCCTTATGGCCGGGAATGCGAATCTGGACGGTCTTGCCCTTGACGGCTTCTTCCAGGTCAAGCTCCAGGGTGTAACGCAGGTCCGCGCCCCGGGTGTTGCGGCCGCGACCGCCTCCACCAAAGATGTCGCCGAAGACGTCGCCAAATATGTCGGAGAAACTGCCGCTGCCACCACCAAAGCCGCCACCGGCCTGGCCATCGACACCGGCGTGGCCGAACTGGTCGTATGCCGCACGCTTGGAGGAATCCGTCAGGATTTCGTAAGCTTCGCTCGCCTCCTTGAACTTGTTCTCGGCTTCCTCATCGTCCGGGTTACGGTCGGGGTGATACTTCATCGCGAGCTTACGATAAGCCCGTTTGATTTCCTTCTCGTCCGCGTCCCGGGATACCCCGAGAACTTCGTAATAATCGCGCTTGGCCATGCTCTGAAAACCTTGTTGATAAAACAAGGAAAACGCGGGAAGTTCCCCCCGCGTTTTCCGACTGCCTGAAGTACGCCCGAATTAACGCTTGTCGTCGTCTTTGACTTCTTCGAACTCGGCGTCAACCGCATCGTCCGCAGCGCCGGACTGGGCACTTTCCTGACCACCGGCCTGTTGTGCCTGCTCCGCCTGGTCCGCATACATCTTCTGCGCCAGCTCGGAGGACACCTCGGTCAGCTTCTGGGTCTTGGTTTCGATGGCTTCCTTATCGGAACCGGTCAGCGCCTCTTCCAGATCCTTGATTGCCGCTTCGATAGACTCTTTCTCGCTGTCGGAAACCTTGTCGCCGGCATCCTTCAGGGTCTTGCGAACCGCGTGAACCATGGCATCACCCTGGTTACGGGCCTGCACCAGCTCCTCGAACTTGCGATCTTCCTCGGCATTGGCCTCGGCGTCGCGCACCATCTTCTCGATTTCATCATCGTTCAGGCCGGAAGAAGCCTTGATCACAATGGACTGCTCCTTACCGGTAGCCTTGTCCTTGGCGGACACGTTCAGGATACCGTTGGCGTCGATGTCGAAGGTGACTTCGATCTGCGGTACACCGCGCGGTGCCGGCGGAATGTCAGCCAGGTCGAAACGGCCCAGTGACTTGTTCTGGGCAGCCTGCTTACGCTCACCCTGAACCACGTGGATGGTAACCGCTGTCTGGCTGTCATCCGCGGTGGAGAAGGTCTGCGATTTCTTGGTCGGGATCGTGGTGTTCTTCTCGATCAACGGAGTCGCCACACCGCCCATGGTTTCAATACCCAGGGTCAGCGGAGTCACGTCCAGCAGCAGGACGTCTTTTACGTCGCCGGACAGTACGGCGGCCTGGATGGCAGCACCCATGGCGACGGCCTCGTCCGGGTTCACATCCTTGCGGGCTTCCTTACCGAAGAACTCCTTAACCTTTTCCTGCACCAGCGGCATCCGGGTCTGGCCACCAACGAGGATGACCTCGTCGATTTCGCTTGCCTTCATGCCGGCGTCTTCCAGGGCGATCCGGCACGGCTCCAGGCTGCGCTGGACCAGGTCTTCCACCAGCGACTCGAGCTTGGCACGGGTCAGCTTCACGTTCATATGCTTGGGACCGGACGCATCTGCGGTGATGTACGGCAGGTTCACGTCGGTCTGCTGGCTGCTGGACAGCTCGATCTTGGCCTTCTCGGCCGCTTCCTTCAGACGCTGCATCGCCAGGGAGTCGCCGCGCAGGTCGATACCGCTGTCTTTCTTGAACTGGTCTGCCAGGTACTCGATCACTTTCAGGTCGAAGTCTTCACCACCCAGGAAGGTGTCACCGTTGGTGGCCAGAACTTCAAACTGATGCTCACCATCAACATCGGCGATTTCGATGATGGACAGGTCGAAGGTACCACCGCCGAGATCGTAAACCGCTACGGTGCGGTCACCGCTCTGCTTGTCCATGCCATAGGCCAGGGCAGCGGCGGTCGGCTCGTTGATGATCCGCTTCACTTCCAGGCCCGCAATCTTGCCGGCATCCTTGGTGGCCTGACGCTGACTGTCGTTGAAGTAGGCCGGAACGGTGATGACCGCTTCGGTCACCTTCTCGCCCAGATAATCTTCGGCGGTTTTCTTCATTTTCTTCAGCACTTCTGCCGAGATCTGGGGCGGTGCCATCTTCTGGCCCTTCACCTCAACCCAGGCGTCACCGTTGTCGGCCTTGGCAATCTTGTAGGGCACCATCTTGATGTCTTTCTGAACCACATCATCTTCAAACCGGCGACCGATCAGACGCTTGATGGCGTACAGGGTGTTGGCCGGGTTGGTTACGGCCTGACGCTTGGCAGACTGACCAACCAGGGTTTCACCGTCTTCGGTGTACGCGATGATGGACGGGGTAGTGCGATCGCCTTCGGCGTTCTCGATAACCTTGACCTTGTCACCATCCATGATGGCAACACAGGAGTTGGTGGTTCCCAGGTCGATACCAATAATTTTAGCCATTATTCACTCCGATTCGTTTTCAATCCGGTTCCGGCAATTTGCTTTGCTGCCGGGAGCTGCCCCGGCCCGCGCTCTGTTTACTGCCTATATTGGCGCTTTGCTCTGCTTTTCAAGCCTGTTCGTTAACTTTTGATCAATCTGCCGCCTTGGCGACGACGACCATCGCCGGGCGCACCAGGCGTTCATTGAGCAGATAGCCTTTCTGCACCACTGCAACCACGCTGTTCGGTTCAGCACCCGGCGCCGGTACCATGGACATGGCTTCGTGGCACTGCGGGTCGAACGGCTCACCCACCGGGTCAAGCTGCTCGACATTGAACTTTTTCAGACTGCTCATCAGCAGGCCCAGGGTCATCTCCACCCCTTCGCGAATGGACGCCACCAACTCGCCAGCGTCCTCGCTGCCGGCAGTACTCTCCACCGCCTTTTCCAGACTGTCCACCACCGGCAGGAGCTCCTTCACGAACTTCTCGAGGGCGTACTTGTGCGCCTTCTCAACATCAATTTCGGCACGTCTGCGGACATTCTGCATTTCCGCCTGGGAGCGCAGCATCTGGTCCTGGAATTCCTGGACCTGTGCCTTCAGCACAGCCACTTCACTTTCTTCGCCTGCGGAACCGGCAGTCGCCTCGCCCTCTTCAACGCCAGGATTTTCCCCGGCCGCCCCTTTCAGTTCTTCCTCGACCTGTTCGTTACGGTTTTCGTCAGCGCTCATCAGCTACTCCTGATTATTGACGGCGGCCCTGGCACCCCTGTGCGGGCAAGACCGGTTAATGACGGCGTCCGGACAACTCTGGCCGGACTGACACAACTTGCGAACCGATATGGGGCCCGTTTGAGCAGTTTCAAGCGCTGCCGCCCACTAATTTGGAGTTTGCAAACCGGCAAAAGCCTGTATATATTCACAGTCACTGTATGCACAACCAGTATTTTGTGAGGGTGCCAGGCCGGCGCCCGCCAATCGCAAACGGGAGATGATCCGCATGCTCATGCAACTCACGGTCTCAAACTACGCCATTGCCGAAAGGGTAGAGCTGCAATTCAATGCCGGCATGACCGCACTGACCGGCGAAACCGGCGCCGGCAAGTCCATCGTGCTGGACGCGCTGGGGCTGACCATGGGCGGCCGGGCGGATGCCGGCGCCGTCAGGCACGGCGCCAAGCGCGCTGACATCACGGCTTCGTTTGACGTCTCCCGCATCGCCGAAGCCAGAGCCTGGCTCGAAGAACACGAACTGGATGACGAAACCGACTGCATCCTGCGTCGGGTTATCAGCCGGGATGGTCGCTCCCGCGCCTATATCAATGGCCAGCCCTGCCCCCTCAACCACCTCCGGGACCTGGGCAGCCTGCTGATGGACATCCACAGCCAGCATCAGCACCAGTCTCTATTGCGCAAAGACACCCACCGCAAGCTGGTCGACGAATTTGCCGGGGCCGAAGAGCTCGCCGCCCGGACCCGGGAGGCTTGGAAAATCTGGCAGCGGAGTCGTACCCGTCTCAGCGAACGCCAGCAGAACGCCGACGAAGCGGAAGCTCGTCTGCAGCTGCTCCGCTATCAGGTGGAAGAGCTCGACCGCCTGGCCCTGGAAGCAGGCGAACAGGCGCAACTGGAACAGGAGCAGGAACAGCTCAGCCACGCCGACACAGTGCTTCACAACAGCCACCAGGCCGCCCTGCTGTGCACCGAGGATGACAACAGCGCCGCCGACCTGTTACGCCAGGCCCTCAACCAGCTTGAGCAACTCCCCACGGAGGTACCGGCGCTGGCAGAAACCATCCAGATGCTGACCGACGCCCAGATCCAGGTCAGTGAGGCCGGCGACAATCTGCGCCGGTTTGTCGAAGACTATGATGCTGACCCGGCCCGCCTCGCAGAGGTGGAAGAGCGCCTCAGCGCGATCTACCAGATGGCGCGCAAGCACCGCATCAATCCGGAGGAGCTGCCGGAGCTGCACAGCAAGCTCGCCGAAGAACTCGCCGCCCTCGACCAGGGCGAAGGCAGCATCGAACAGCTGGAGGAGGAACTGGCGAAACAGCGACAGGCTTATGACACCCTGGCCAGCGAACTGTCGGTCGTGCGCCAGGCCGCAGCCACCGAGCTGGATCAGCGCATTGCCAGCGAACTGGCACAGCTGGGCATGCCGTCGATGCAGTTTGTCACCCACCTGAACCGCGACAATAGCACTGAGCCGGCGCCACATGGCCTTGAAGACATCGAGTTCCTGGTGAGCGCCAACCCGGGTCAGCCGGCCCGGCCGCTGGCCAAGGTTGCCTCAGGCGGTGAATTGTCACGGATCAGCCTGGCCATCCAGGTGGTGGTTGCCCAGACGTCCACCACCCCGACCCTGGTGTTTGACGAGGTGGATGTGGGTATCGGCGGCGGTACTGCGGAAGTGGTCGGCCGGTTGCTGCGGGCCCTGGGCAGCAATGGCCAGGTACTCTGCGTCACCCACCTGCCCCAGGTAGCCGCCCAGAGCCATCAACACCTGTTTGTCAGCAAATTTACCGAGCAGGATGCCACCTTCTCCCGCATCGAATCACTTGACGACCAGCGCCGCATCAGCGAAGTAGCGCGAATGCTGGGCGGGGTGGACATGACCGAACAGACCATTGCCCACGCCAGGGAAATGTTCAGCAAGGGCCAGGCCACCCACCACTGAGGGCGGCCACTGCAAAAGAGCACACATTCCCCTCTCGACCCTGAGAGCTTTCCGGCGGGCATTTGCCCGCCTTTTTTTGCCTGAGGGCGACAGGTAGATGGCTGGCAGGCCATTACCATCCGGGTCTGGCTGACAGCAAACGACGGAGCAAGGGAGGGCCCGGGGCAGCAACCCCGAACCTGAACTGCGGCGGGACTTACTTACCGATGGGCTTGACGTAGAGAATCAGGCTGTGATCAACAATTTCAAAGCCATGTTCTGCAGCGATTTTCTTCTGGCGCTCTTCAATGACCGAATCGACAAACTCGACCACTTCTCCAGTCTGGGTACAGACCATGTGGTCGTGATGGTCGTCACGGGCCATTTCGAAAACCGCGTGACCGCCTTCGAAGTTATGGCGCAGCACCAGGCCCGCGGCCTCGAACTGGGTCAGAACCCGGTAGACCGTCGCCAGACCCACGTCATCCCCCTGCTCCAGCAGTTTCTTGTACACATCTTCCGCACTGAGATGATGTTCAGTTGCGCTTTCAAGGATGTTGAAGATCTTCACCCTCGGAAGTGTGACTTTCAGACCGACTTTGCGTAATTCGGCGTTTTCAGATGACATGTTGCTCTTCACTCTTTGGTGTGTCCCCGGCTTCCGGTATGATGAAGCCGCATTTAACGGTTAACCCGTGTCACACCTGCCCGGGGCAGGCGATTTCAAGATAGAGGATTTCCCCCACCGATGCAAAAGCTCACAGCTCTCATTCTCACTCTCATTATGGCAGGCTGTGCGTTTCCCGGCGTGTACAAGATCAACGTACAGCAGGGCAACATCCTGACCGAAGAAGAGCTGACTCAACTGGCCGCCGGCATGAGTCGCAGCCAGGTCCACTCGGTTCTCGGAACGCCCATCATGATCAGCCCGGTGGATCCGTCACAGGAATACTACATCTATACGTTCCAGAAGGGCGGCGGAGACATCCGGGAGCAGCGGGTGGTCGTCTATTACGAAAACGACCGTTACACCCACCACGAGGCAGAGCTGCTGAAAGAAACCCCGGCTTACTGACGGCAAAGCCTCGGCTCAGATTTCCTTCTTTCGGGCCCGGTTCAACCGGGCCTGTTTCGGATCGATCTTCAATGGCCGGTATATCTCGACCCGGTCACCCTCCCGCAGCGTGTGAGTCTTCGGCTCCTTGACCACCTTGCCAAACACCCCCATGTCATTGCTCTCCGGATCGATTTCCGGAAACACCCCGGTAATTCCCGAGAGCACCACGGCATCGTAAGCAGTTGCGTCGTCCGGCACTTCCAGCTGGCGGATTTCCTGTCGCTCCGGCGTCGCATAGGCAACCTCGACCCGGATCATGCGGTTACCCCGCGATACACCTCGTCAGCGCGGCGACAGAAGGCATCCACCATGGTATTTGCGGCTTGGCTGAACACCGTGCCAAACGCCATGCGCGCCAGCGACCCGGAGAATTCGAACTGCAGGCTGAGAACAACCTTGCAGGCGTTGGCATCCAGCGACTGGAAATGCCAGCGCCCCGCCAGATCACGAAACGGCCCGTCAACCAGGGTCATCTCGATACCCGCCGGCACCAGCAACTGATTGCGGGTGGTGAGGCGGTGGCGGACACCTCCCTTGGCAATCTCGATGGATGCCATGACTTCCGAATCCGTCTGCTGGTGGATTTCCGTACCGGCACACCAGGGCAGAAACTCCGGGTAACGGGCAACATCATTGACGATGTGGAACATGCGCTCTGCCGAGTGCATCACCAAGGCGGATTTATCGATCTGATGGGGCATTAATGCTGCAGTCCTGAGTTAATAGTGCGACTCGAGTTTCACGCACTATGATAAAGCATCTGCTCCGGGTTGGGGGCATTTTCCTCACGGTCCGGGGCCGGCCGGCGCGGCGGACGGCGCTGATCCAGCGGCCCCGGGGTGTCGATGCCCGGACCACCCTTGCGCGTTTCTGCAGCTTCCCCACTGGCATTGAACGGTTCCCGCAAGCCCGGCATGGTGACTTCCACCGGCTGGCACCAGACGCCGGACGAGCCGTTGTCACAAAGGTTCCGCAGCGATGCGTAGCTGTAGGACACACCAATCATGGCAACCACCAGGGGCAACACCACCCGCAGCACCCAATACCAGATCCGGGCCAGCAGCCCGGGAGCTTTGCCGATCAGCCGGAATGCCAGGCTGCGGGTAAGGATCCAGCCGACAAACACCGCCAGCAGGATGCTGACCACCGGAATCAGCAAACCACTGGCAATGATCTCCAGCCACCGGAACAGGGTACCGCCCAACAGCACCCGATCGGACCAGATGTTGAAGGAAAACATCGAGCCAAGACCGACAAACCAGGTAAATGAACCAATAATAAAGACGCTCCAGCCACGGGGCGCCCCGGTCCATTCGCGAAACCAGCCCACCACCGGTTCAAGCAGGGCCAGCGAGGTGGTCCACGCCACCAGCACCACAAACAGGAACAACGCCGCTGTGACAAACTGGCTGCCCGGCAGTTCCGCCAGGCTGACCGGCAAGGCCAGGAACAGCAGGGCGAAGCCTTGTTCCCCCGACGCGGGCGCATGGGGCAACACCAGGGCATACAACACCAGCCCCGCCATCACCGCAATCAGGGTATCCATCAGGACCACTGCAACCACAGACCGTTTGAGCGGTGCAATCGCCGGCATATAGGACCCGAAGATCGCCCAGACCCCCATGCCCAGGCCGAGGGTGAAGAAGGCATGAAACAACGCCGCCCGCAGGCTGGCCCAGGTCACATCGTCGGTGCGGAACGACAGCATGTGCTGCAGCGCCGCCGGCACATCCCCATGGCGGGCGCTGAACAGGAGCAATGCCAGCAGCAGGACCAGGAACCCCGGCACCACCACCCGCAGCGCACGCTCGAGACCGCCCACCACACCCTGCACCGAAACCCACAGTACCAGCACGATGAAGAAACCGTGCCAGGCCATGAACTCGCGGTAGTCGGAGGGATTGGCTACCAGATCGTTGAGCAGGGCTGCCGCTCCCAGTTCGTCGCCCGGGCTGAAGCGCCCGAGCGCACCATAGAACACATAGGCCAGGCAGATGGCACCGATCACCACGGTAAACGACAGCACCAGGAACGCCGACAGGATGCTGAGGCGACCGGCCCACATCCACCAGCGGGGCTGGCGGGCACTGCGGATGAGACCGTCCATCGCCAGCACGATGCCATGACGGGAATGGCGGCCAATAGCGGTTTCCGTCAACATCAGCGGCAGGGTCACCAGCAGCAGGCAGGCCAGGTAGATCAGAATGAAGGCGCCGCCACCATGACTGCGGGCCAGGTAGGGAAACTGCCACAGGTTGCTGAGCCCGACGGTCGCCCCCGTCGCTGCCCAGAAAAAAGTGGATCGCCGGGTCCACGACCCGATGGCTGTCTCGTATGGTGTCGGCATTCCGAACCCTGAATCATATGGAATCGGTATTGTAGCGGAAGTCATCAAACCGGGACGACCATCGCCGCACAATCTGCCGATTTCGTGACCGCCTTGCCCCTCCTGGGCTACAATGGCGGCTTTGCCGGAACCGTGACTACCGGCCGCATTCATCATCCGAACCCCGGATTACCGATACATGAGCAAAAAGAAGCCCGGAACCCCCAGCAACACCATCGCCCTGAACAAAAAGGCCAAACACGAGTACCATATCGAGGAACGCTTCGAGGCGGGGCTCGCGCTGCTCGGCTGGGAAGTGAAATCACTGCGCGCCGGCAAGGGCCAGCTCACCGATGCCTACGTGCTGCTAAAGGACGGCGAAGCCTGGCTGTTGGGGTCCCACATTATGCCGCTGAGTACCGCATCGACCCACGTCATTGCGGACCCGACCCGCACCCGCAAGCTGCTGCTGCATGGCAAGGAAATCGCCAAGCTGATCGGCAAGGTGAACCAGAGCGGCTACACCTGCATTCCGCTTGCGCTGTACTGGAAAAACAACAAGGTGAAGTGCGAGATTGCCCTGGTAAAAGGCAAGAAGCTGTTCGATAAACGCGCCACCGAGAAGGAGCGTGACTGGAACCGGCAGAAGCAGCGGGTCATTCGCGAGGCCAACGGGGCCTGAGCTGAGCCTGAAGGGAGGGATCATCTTGCCACAGCAGACTCCAATGTCCGCCGTTGACCGCGCCTGGTTGCGTATGGAAAGCGTCGAGAACCCCATGATGATCTCGGGTGTACTGATTCTCGACCAACCAATCACGCTCAAGCGGCTGAAACGGGTGTTCAACGAACGCTTCCTGTGTTTCCGCCGTTTCCGCCAGCGGGTCGTGCAACAAGGCGACAAGGTGTTCTGGCAGGACGACCCGCTGTTCGATATCGACAATCATATCCATACCATCGCCCTCCCCGGCAAGGGCACCCAGCAGGATCTGCAGCAACTGGTCAGCGACCTCAACAGCACGCCCCTGGACTTTAACCGGCCACTTTGGCAGATGCACTACATCGACCGCTATGACGGTGGCTGCGCCCTGCTGATCCGGATCCACCACTGCATTGCCGATGGCATCTCCCTGGTACGGGTACTGTTGTCACTGACCGACCCGACGCCCGACGCCAAGGTCCACCACATCGTACCGATCAAGGAGGCCGCACGATCCCGCACCCTGGGCCTGCAGCAGTTTGCCCGCCGGGTCATCGACAGCGGCCAGACCGCCCTTGAGCAAGGCCGACTGTTCATGCAATCCGTCGCCCGCGAGCCGGACTACCCCATCAAACTGGCCAGCGCAGCCGGCAACATTGCCCTGGACCTGGTCAAGCTGGGCCTCGCCCCCTTCGAACCCCGGACCGGACTGAAACGGGCACTCAGCGGTCGCAAACGGGTGGCCTGGGCCACGCCACTGAGCCTGGCCGAGGTCAAGCTGTGTGCCCGCTCCCTGAACGGCACCGTGAACGACGTGCTGTTGAGCGTGGTCACCGCGGCCGTTCACCGGCACTTCCTGGCAACCGGTGAAGCCATCCCCCCCTGCGGCATCCGGGTGGCGGTGCCGTTCAACCTGCGCCCGCTGAACAAGCCCATCGAGACCCTCGGCAACCAGTTCGGTCTGGTGCTGGTTACCCTACCGGTGGAAGTGACGGATCCGATCATGCGCTTTCGCCAGGTGCAGGAGAACATGAACCGGCTGAAACGCTCCTACCAGGCCCAGGTGACCTACAGCCTGCTGGACCTGTTTGGCCAGGGCCCGGACATGCTAGAACGTCGGGCCATGAAATTGCTCAGCCACAAGGCCTCAGCCGTGCTGACCAACGTTCCGGGCCCGAAAGAACCGGTGTACCTGGCCGGTGCCCGGCTCAAGCAGCCCATGTTCTGGGTACCGCAAAGCGGCGACATCGGAATCGGCATGAGCGTGCTGAGCTACGCAGGGACCGTCCAGTTCGGCATCACCCTCGATAAAAGCATCCAGGCGGACCCGGAAGCCCTCACCGGCTACTTCCGCGAGAGCTTTGCCGAACTGCTGGAACGGGCAACCCGCCACGGCAGCGTGACCGGCAAGCAGGACGCCGGGTAGGTACAACTGCGCAGCCCTGATTTTGGCTTTTAACGGCACGGCCCTTGAAGTTTCGGTAGCCACCCACATATACTCAGTCAAGAGGGGACGACTTGGCTTCGACGCTGGTGACGAACCCTTGGGTGCATGTCGAGATGGCAGCCAATCTCGTAAATCCAAAGCTGCAATTTAATAGTCGCAAACGACGAAAACTACGCACTGGCGGCGTAAGCCGTTCCAGTCGTCCTGGCTGAGATGCCTATAACTCAGTAGCTACATTCCAGGACGTCATCGCTAATAGGATGCTCCGCTAACCAGAGCTCACTGGTTAACGGCTAAGATTCAAAGAGCTCGCCTCTCGCACCCTGGCCTTCGGGTCGCCTGAGGTTAAATCAATAGAAGGACACTAAGCATGTAGATCTCAAGGCCTAGTGCTGGCGGACGCGGGTTCAATTCCCGCCGTCTCCACCACCTTCCAAGAGAAAAGCCCCTGATTTCAGGGGCTTTTCTCGTTTCTCGAGCGCAGTTTTCTATTAACCTTTCCGCAACCCCGCCCGGATATCCTCAAGCAGGTCGTTGACGTCCTGTTCGATGTCCTCGACCCACTCCTGCCAGTCCTCCTCGTAATCGGCAAAGACCTGCTGATCCAGCGCCTGGAGGCGCACGCGGGTTTCTGCAACGGTGGTGCTGCTGGCGGCAATGGACTCGAAATCCGGGTCTTCCAGTTGCGCGTTGCGGGTGTTCAGGTCGCGGATGGAGGTTTCCAGCAGTTCGCGGTCCTGGGGGCTGGCCTGTTTTTCGTCCTTCAGCGCCTCTTCGAGGGACTCGGTGAGCTCCTCGATGTGTTTCCGCAGCCGCTCGCTGTATTCTTCCAGTGCGGCGCTGGCTTCTGCGGTGGCGGAGTCTGACAGGGCCCGCATTTCGCTGGCCATGTCGTCCATCCGTTCTGCCAGGGCATCGGACGAGCGGCTGAAACTGGATTTGATCTGGTCACTCAGCCGGCCGAGCTCGCCCACAAACTTCTGCAGGGCCGAGCGGGCCGCGAAGGCATCCGCGGTGGGCTGGTAGTCTACTTTCCATTGCTCATCCCGCAGGACCAGATAGGTCGCCACTTCCCGGCCTTCGTCGCCGGCTCCCTCGATCCCCTTGAAGACCGTCACCACGGTAGCCTCACGCTCTTCGATAACGGTGCGGCCCAGCGCCAGGCTTGCAGCCGACCAGTCAGCTTCCAGCTGCGGGTACTCGGCCGGGGTGGCCATGGTGGAGTAACGGGCCACGCCATCGGCATCATCTTCCATGACCGCCTGCCAGAAGGCCTCGGTGACTTCCTGGGGGGTTTCAGGTCCGCTACAGGCGGTAAGCAAGAACAGTGACAGCCACACGGCGGCCAGTTTGAAAACGTTGCGCATCATTAGGGGAAACTCCATGATCGGGACTACCGGCCAGGTCACTGGCCGGTGATTGGACTTGGTCATCAATCGTGTTTGGACAGAAGATTGTTGCGCTTGCGGTCGAAACGATCATTCTCTTCGCGCACTTTTTCTTCAAACTTGTCGTGGGCTTTGTCGACTTTTTCGCGCAGCTTGTCGCGCTTCTCGGCAATTTTCTCCGGCTTGTCTTCCCTTGCCGCTTCCCGGCGAAACTCGGCTTCCGCCTTGTTCAGCTTTTGCTCCAGCTCGCGTTCGAGTTGGGAAATCTTGCGGTCATGCTCTTCATCCAGGGCATACAGCTCACGGCGGGTTTCATCGGATAGCCTCGAAGGGGCACGGTGGGAGCGCTCATGGTCGCCATAACCACGCTCCAGCGGGTCAATACCGATCTGGCGACGAACCTCATCCCGCGCCGCATCCGCGGTACGGTCGATGATGTCCCCGACAATCTCATCAGCGAGGCGCTCACCCGGACTCGCTCCACGATCGGCCAGTGCAACGGGGGCAAGCACCGAAAGGCCAAGAGAAAGCGCGGAAACACAAAGAATACTACTGATTTTCATAAACAAATCCTTTCTATGTGGCATCAATTCAGCGTCGGGCTCACATTCGACGGTGGGCCTGGGGCAAGGCCGTCAATTATCCCAGATTCGCCGGCGGAATGCCGCCGCCACCCCCTGCGGAACATCGCCACCAGACCCATTATGTGAACTGCATCATACCGACCGGCGGGCTTGACCTGAACCGCCAACGACCCGTCTGCAACGACAGGTTTCACAGGACAGTCATCAAACCTTCCTAGACTCTTGCTTACCATTTTTTAAGAGAGCGGTAGCAAATGTCTGGAGATTCTTCCCTACTTGTCGAAAAACTCTGGCGCCTGAAGCGTCGCATTGATAAAGGCGGCTGCCCCGGCATCGAGTTCGTGCACCTGAACACCCTGCTGAAGGAGCCGGCCTATCGCCAGGACGTGCTGCGGCGCGTCGAGCAATCCGGTTCAAAAGAGCTCAAGGCGCTGGTGAGGGAAATCCGGGCCAACGATGACAACCAGCCGTTGATGGTGAAAGAAAGCATCAACCGGCTGGCGATTACCCCAGCCGAGCGCTCTGAGAACAGAAGCTGGCTCCGCCGCAATTTCCCGGCGGTACTGGCAGTCGCCGCGATGGCGGGCGTCGCCGTGGGCTTCACGGCCTTTGAGAACCGGGTGGTCCGCATCGATTCGGACATCGTCGCAGACACCACCTGGGCATCCGGAAAGCGCTACGTCCTTACAGACACCGTTTACGTCGAAAACGCCAGCCTGACCATAGAGCCCGGCGTCACCATTGAAGGCGAGAACGGCGCGGCGCTGATTGTCACGCCGTCGGCCAAACTGTTTGCCCGCGGCAAGGCCGAGAGCCCGGTTGTGTTCACCAGTGCCGAGGCCAAAGGCAGCCGCGGCCGGGGCGACTGGGGTGGAGTGGTCTTGCTCGGCAAGGCGCCGGTCAACCAGCCGGGTGCCGCCATTGAAGGCCTGCCCGAAGGGGAGGCCCGGGGCGCGTTTGGCGGCCAGGATGGGGAGCACTCCTGTGGCGTCATCGAATTCACCCGGATCGAGTTTGCCGGTTTCGAGGTCTACAAGGACAACGAACTCAATGGCCTAACGCTTGGCGGCTGCGGCAAGAACACCATTGTGCGCAACGTCCAGGTGCATCGCTCACTGGATGATGGCATCGAGATGTTCGGCGGCAGTGTCGACCTCAAGAACATTGTGGTGACCGGTGCCGGTGACGACAGTATCGACTGGGACTGGGGCTGGACCGGTAACGTCCAGTTTGCCGTCATCCAGCAACACAAGGCCACCGGCGACAATGCCTTCGAGGGTGACAACAACGGCAAAAAACACGAAGCCCTGCCCCGCTCCGAACCCAGCTTCTACAATGTCACGCTGGTGGGCGCGGGGGTGTCCGAGAAGAAACACCGGGCGATTGTGCTGCGGGAAGGCAGCGGCGGCCATTTCCATAACATGCTGATCGACAGCTTCGGTATCGAGGCGCTCGACACCCGGGATGACGCCCTGTCACTGACCAGCCGCTCACTGCTGACCTTCAGCAACAACCTGTTCGCCAGTATCGGGCACCTAGGCCAGATCGACCACGAAGCCGAGGATGATGACTTCGGCTTTGACGAGCAGGCGTGGCTGGGAACCGCCCGCAACAGGAACGAATCGCAAGTGGAATCCGCGCTGTTCGCCAGCGCCGCTGACGAGGTTAATCCAAGTTTTGTGCCGAAGGTGCTGATGAAGCACATGCAGACCGCGACCCCGCCGCCACAAAGCGAGTTTTTTGATGAGTCTGCGGTGTACTTTGGTGCAATCAGTCCGGTGGCATCGAAGAGCTGGCTGGAGGGTTGGACGAGCTTTCCCGAGCACTGATCAGCCCCAGCACGGGCCCGGCAAGGTCAAAATTTGCGCAACCATGGTCTGTGTGCTTGGATGTTAATGAACGTTCGGTTTTGTGGTCCGTGCTTTCGCCCTCACTGCCGGCCCGGGCAGCGAATCGTTCGGGTTAGTGCTGATCAGATGTCAAATGGAGTTGTTTGGTTATGGCTTACGAAACGATAGACGGTCAAAAATACGAAAAAGAACTGCTGGATCTCGCCCGCAAGCACACGACTGGCCGCGGTGAGGGCAAGCTTTCCAAGGATGAAGTGGCCGATTTGTTCAAATCCGCCCAGGATGGTCCCGGCGTTACCGAGACCGAAAAGAGCACCCTGGCGTATATCCGGCAAACTTTCGAGTTTACCGATGCCGCCGCTGCCGATTTCGACGCGGCCTTCGCCAAGCTGTAGCCTGGACCGCCAACGGGGACAGACCTGAGGTCAGTCCCTGAGTGGAACAGTCGACAGGGACTGACCTTGGGTCTGTCCCTTTAAGCCGGTTTCCCGCTTGCGCGGGCAAACCGGCACCCTTCCCTCACCCCCCCACCCGCAACACGGGGTAGAGGCCGCAGGCGTCAGCTGCGGAACCAGTTGCGTTTGATGGCTTCGTAGTCGTCCTTGCTGATGATTCCCTGCTCTGCCAGCCGGCGCATTTCCGCCACCGCCACCGGAATCCGCTGTTTGCCCGCAGGCAGTACCCGCTGGGCATCCGCGATGCTGAGCGACAGGTCGCGGACAAAGGCCTCGGCGTCTTCCTTGGCCGGCACGCCGGCATCCACGGTAAAGACCACCACGTCACTGTTGAGGGCGCGGAACTCGTAATGATGTTTGCGCAGCCGCAGGGCAACGGCCACCAGCGCCACCGCAATCAGCACCGGCGGTAACATCCACAGCGGTGCCACCGGCATCAGGCCGGTGAACGCCACCGGAATGGTGAGCAGGCAGGCCGCCAGCAACCACAACCTGGCCTTGAAATCCCGCACCTCGCGGGCCTCGGCTTCGACAAACGCCAGGTCGATGACCTGCTCCGGCAGTTCCCTGCGGCCGCGGTGGCGGGAGATCGCCAGGTAATGCCGGTTAAAGCGTTTGAACAGGGTGCTGCTCTTGCGCGCGGCATGGATCTGGCGGAACTTGCGGTCCACCTGCCAGGATTCCCGCGGCGGGATACCCCAGCCCTGGCGCTCCAGCTCGAAGTCCGGCAGCGCCCAGCTGTCCAGGTAGATGACGTCAGTCTGGCTCATTGCTACTGTCACGGTCGTTTTCCTTCTTGTTATTCCACCGGGAACTCGAATTTGTCGGGATCGTTGAAGAGATGGGCACCGGTGTCCAGCCACTCGGCGATCAGCCTCAGTTCGGCCCTGCTCAGCATGCCCATATGACTCTGGCGGATCGCCTCGGTGCCGGTGGTTTCCACCTGGTACTCGTCGTCGTCCGGGTCGTTATCAAACAGGCTGAAGAAACGGGCACTGGCAATGGCGCCACGGGCGCTCATCAGGCGACGGGCAAAGCACACTCCCGGATCCGGCAACACCGTCATGTCACCCTGGATACCGTCCGGACACTCGGCATCGAGATTGGTCTCATCCACTTCCACCCAGTCTCCGGTCGTGGTCTCGCGGATGTAATAATCCGGTTTGAACAGCTCGACATACGACTCCAGCTGGCGACCGTCCCAGGACGCGTTGCCCGAGCCCAGCATCAGGCCGGTGCCGGGGCCGCCGCCGCCGACTCCTGCAGCGCAGGACTTGCTCTCGGCCGCGCGATGGCAGTTCTGGCACGAGGTCACCACGTTCTGGTTCGGGTCCACCCGGCAGGCATTCCAGATCGGCTGGATGTGCTCGACGTAGTTGATGGTGGCCTTGCAGTTACTCGTCCAGTTGGTCAGGCACGACGGATCGTTTGCCGGCACCGGGGTCGTCAGCCCGGAATAGGGATTGCTGAAGGCCAAGCTGGCATCCGGCGGGTTGCTCCAGAAATCCTCGTAACGCATGTCGTCGGCCCAGGTGGTGGGCAGATAACTGAGCGAGTCCACCAGCGCCTCCGCCATGGTGTCTTTCCAGTTCTGGGCGATGATCATCGGGTTGGCATTGGGGAACGGCATGGCAGCGGCCGGCGCCCCCGGGTTGGCCGAGGCCAGTTCCACGTCCGTCCGGGCGTGGGGAATGTCCACTTCCGGGTCATGGCAACCGTAACACTTCAGCACTTCGCCATTTTCCAGCAGCAGGGACTGGGGGTGCTGGATCAGGTAGTTGTAGTTGTAGTCGGGGGCAGCAATCAGGTCGACCCGCTTGCCATACTTGTTGACCACTTCGAAGGTGAAGCTGGTATCCGCCGGCACCTTCACCATCGCCGAGCCGTCCGGCTCCACCATGGCGTAGGACAGGATGTCATAAAGATTGCGATCACCGGAGCCGATCAGCGGAGTCAGCCCGAGCGGCGGCTGCGGGCCTTCCGCCGGGTTGAGAATCGGGTCGGAGAGGATGGCCTGCTCCAGCAGCGGTGGAATGCTGCGCTTGCCCAGGACCCGGATAAACCGCTCGGAACGGTCATCGGGATGGGTCAGGGACGGATCACGGCGGGTTTCGATGCCGCCGTCGTACAACGCCGCCATATCGGCGCCGTCCATGTCGTAGACGCTGCGGATGTGAAACAGCGCGGTATTCTCTTCCAGGTCCAGATTGTGCTGGTTGCCGGTGTAGGGGCGGGCCAGTTCGTTGCGGTCGGCAATCACCACGTCGGTGTACAGCGCATTCTGGTGACCACGCACCACCGGCAGCCGGGTATTCTGCGCCGGATCCACCATCCAGATGCCGTATTGCGGTTCGCCGAGGTTATCAACGGTCGAGGAACCCTCGCAGGCGCCGGTAATGGTGCTGTCGGTCACCAGGCACTGGGCCCAGCTGGCCAGCAGACGGCCGGTACCGTCACCATAGGGCGCAACGGCGCTGTACCAGCCCGCTGGCGAAACCTGGCTGGGATAGAAGTTCACCAGACCCGGAGTCATGGATTCTTCCGCCTCGCCGATCACCGATTCGGCCACCGGCTTGCCCACCGCAAAGAAGTTGGCACTGTTCACCTTGACCACGTCGCCACCATAGATCGGGTTGTAGACGTGGCGCATGATGGTCAGCAGGTTGCCGTCATCCAGCGGGATCGGATCCATGTAGTGGATGAATGAGGCATCGGAGAATTCCTCGCTCAGGCTGCCAAAGTAGCGGTGTACGTTGCCGCCACTGGGGGTGATGCGGTACATGCTGAGCACGTCTTCGACAAAAACCCGTTCACCTTCCACCTGGCCGGCCAGCGAGGCGCCGCACTTGTCCTCTACGGTCCACTCTTTCGGCTCTTCCAGCCCGGAGGGGAAACCGTTGCCATTGCCCTGACCGTAGCCGCCACCGTGGGGATGGGTGTTGAAGTTGGGGTTATCAATGTTCTCCAGGGTACAGTCCTGCAGGGTCTCGTAGATGCGACCGAAGCGGATAAACACCACATGGCCGTCGTTCATGGTACCCGGCTCGATGTCGTGGAACTGGCCAAAGGTGATCTGCGCCAGGTTGCTGCCATCCCGGTTTACCGAGTGCAGCAGCGACGCCGGCTCATTGAAGTCTTCCAGATACTCCCGCAGGTCCAGCAGGCGCCAGTCACCACGACCATGCTGGCGGGACGAGGAGAAAATGATCCGGCCTTCGTTGGTGTAGGTCGGGTTGGTGTCTTCGCCGGCATTGGCCACGTCGTCATCGGCAAAGATGCGCCGGATCTCGCCGCTGGCAAAGGTGTATTCGTAGATGTTCCAGGTGCTGTGTGAGGCGTTACCGGCAGGGCCATGGGCGGCAAACACCATCCGCTCGCCATCGGCCGACACGTCCAGGTCCTTGACGTCGTAGCCGCTGCCGCCAAAGTAGCGGTCGAGGATATTGCGCTCGGAGGAACTCAGGGCAATCCGGTCGCGCACCATCAGCTTCGCCCCCGGATTGAAGGCATAGGGGGCCCGCGGATCCAGCGGCGGCCGCAAGTTCAGCGACGAAGTATCGCCCATGTCCGGATAGTCCCGCACCACGTAGGCGAACGGCTGATCCGACATGATGCTCTGTTCGTTCTCACTGAGCTCGCCTTCAAAGCAGCCGCTCAGTCCAAGCAATGCCAGGCCGGCGAATCCCAGACCGGTCACTTTCCTGCGCAATGTGTTCATGACTTTCCTCTCCAGCTCCTGAACCACAGAAACCTTGGCGGTGCCCCGGTTCAAACCGGGGCACCAGTCGCCTGTCAGCCAGGCATGAAATCAAACTTGTAATTCACCGGTGTGGCAGCGACGTCCTCCGGTCCGAAGGAGATCATCTGAATCCGTGCCAGCAGTTTCATTTCCAGCATCTGGTCACCCAGCTGGCTGTCCACCAGCTTGATGCTGGAGATACTGCCGTCCGGCTGGATCACGATGTGGAACACAAACTTGCCTTTCAGGCTGGGATCGCTCCGCAGGGCCCGGTTATACAAGGCGTAGATCGCGCCCTTGTGCTGCTCGAACACCCGGCGGATGGACTCCATGTCGCGGCCGCCGTCCACGGTGGAGCCCTTCTTCCCACCACCGCTGCCACTGCCGCCGCCACCGACACCTCCGGTGCCGCCACCGATCGGGCTGTCCACCGCAGTAGCCGAATGGCTGGCCAGCTGGGTGCCGGTTCCGGTGCTGTTCATCACCGAGCTGTTCACCCCACCACTGGTCTTGGTGGCCGAGGTGGCACCCAGCACATTGCGGGCGGCCTTGGCCGCGGCGCCGGTGGTGACGTTGGTGTTACGGGCCTGCAGCTTCGCTACGTCCAGTGAGCTGCGCAGCGAGGACAGCTCATTGGAGAACGCCGCGACGCCCATCTTGGAAACCTTCTCCCGCGCCGCCTGCACTTCCTTCTTCGGAGCCGGCTTGGGGGTGGCTTCCGGCTTGGGCTGCTCGGTCTTTTCCTGGGCCACCGGCTCGGGGGGCGGCGGCGGTGGCGGGGCCACCGTGCGCTGCTCGATCAGCACCTTGGCGAGACTGGGCGGAATCCGCTCCTTCTCCTCCCGGTCGATCTCCGGCAGCGGCAGCCACGGAAACACCAGGGCCAGCAGGAGGAACAGCAGCAACAGGCGCTTGAGGATGCGCTTGAAGCGACTGTCCTCTTCACCACTGGCCTCCCACGGCATGGCAAACTCATAGGGTGTAGTTGTCAGTGTCGTCATCGATATCCCCCGGGCTTAGGCGCCGCTGCTTCCGGAAACCCGTGAAACGGCCATGGAGAGATCGCGATAGTTCGCTTTCGCGCAGGTCAGCATGACCCGCTTGAGGATCTCGTATGGAATTTCCTGGTCACCGAGGATGGTCACCTGGCGACCGAGTTGCTTCTCTTCTTCGGTCAACTCGGTGCGCTTGGAGGCCTGGAACTTCAGCTCCGCCATCAGCCCGTCGATCAGGCCGTTGCTGTTGACCACATCCACCATCGCCGCCACCGGCCGGCCATCCACCAGGATTTCTTCATCGGTAATCATCACCACCGTGGTTTCCCTGGGCTGTTCCTGGGCAGTGGAATCCGGCAGGGTAATGTCGTTGACCCGCAGGATTTCGTTAGTGCCGGAGTTCAGCAGCAGGAAGAACACCAGGATGGTGAAGATGTCCATCAGCGACACCAGGTTCAGCTTGGCCGGCTTCATGAACTGATGGCGGCTGGTCTGCAGGCCGAACGAGGTAATTTTCCCGCTCATGATTTGGCCCCCTTCTTCTTGGGTGCATCACCCAGGGAAATCTCCGGGAACAGCTCAACATCCACTGCCTCGGCCACCACCACCGTCTTGGCTG
Organism: Marinobacter profundi; assembly: GCF_002744715.1. GTDB lineage: Bacteria > Pseudomonadota > Gammaproteobacteria > Pseudomonadales > Oleiphilaceae > Marinobacter > Marinobacter profundi. The sequence goes on along the minus strand of NZ_KZ319369.1, from coordinate 14,616 downwards.
CCCGCAGCGTATCCATGGTGCTCACCAGGGACTGGTAGGTGACGCCCGCCTCGGACAGCAGCAGCGCATCGCGCTTGGCAATGTTCTTGGCCGCCAGCTGGCGCTTGATTTCCTGCAGCACTTTGGACAGGGTCTGGAAATCGTGGCGGTCTTCACTGCCATCCTCTGACTTGATGTTGTCGATGGCTTTTACCAGCCGGCCACTGGGGTAATAGACTTCGATCCCCGACTCCCGCACCACCACTTCCAGCTGGCGGTTTTCTTCCGCGCTGGCGGTCTGGGCACCGGTAAGGTCCGGCAGATTGAGCTCCAGGATGGAAATATGGTTGAACACCATGCTCATCAGCAGCACCGGCACCAACACGATCATCAGGTTCATGAACGCAGTGATATCGATGTCGGACTCTTCAGGCTCTCTTCGTTTTGCAAACATAGTTTTGCACCACTGTTGATCAGGCGTCTGACTCGCGGGTGGCCACGGAGCCACGGTTGCTGCGCACGATGGAGTTGAGGAACTTCACACCGGCCATTTCGATACTCTCGACAATTTCCAGCGTCTTGTTCTGCAGCAGGGAGTGGATCAGCAGCAGCGGAATCGCCGCAATCAGACCGAAGGCGGTGGTGTTCATGGCTACGGAGATCGACTGGGACAGCAGGGTGGCCTTGTCAGCCGGGTCGGCGTTGGCAACCGCGGTAAACGCCGCGATCAGACCGATGATGGTACCGAGCAGTCCCAGCAGGGTGGACACGTTGGCCAGGATGGACAGGTAGTTGGTGCGCTTGGAAAGCCGGGGAATGCTTTCCATCACACCTTCCTGCATGGCGGCATGGATATCGTCACGACGGGGCGAAGAGCGCATGGTATCGAGACCCACCGCAATCAGCCGGCCAATTGCAGAACCGTTGTTTTCCGCGACCTTTTCTGCTTCGTCGAACTTGCTGCTGTTAACCAGCGGCAGCAGTGTGCTGTAGGCGGCCTTGTTGGCGCTGTAGGCCCGTTTGAGGAACAGCCAGCGTTCAACCGCAATGGCCAGGCCCACCATCAGGACCAGGGCGATCGGGAACATAAAGGCACCGCCTTCCTGGAAGAAAGAAACAATTGTCGAGTACAGGTTCATGGTTATCACTCCACAGCTAGCTGCTTGTCTGGTTGGTTATTTGCTGGTTACGTCAGTTTTCGTATTGCCTGGGCGTTTATCTGGTTGGCCCGGAGGGCTGTTCCAGAGAAAGTTCGTCATAAAACTGCATGGTTCTTGAATGCACATCCCGGTCGACCACCTCAAACACCTTGCCGGATACCGAGGTGATGGAACGGTAGAGTTTTTCCGGGCCTTCGGGTGGCTTCCAGGGAATGAAATAGCTCACCGACGGCTGCTCCTTATCCCCCACAAAGGTGCTTTCGAGGTCGATCTTGTCCTGGCCGAATGCCTCCCCGACAAACATCAGGGACAAAAGAGCCGTGACCGCGACCAGGGGGGAAGCCGGTCGCATGCTGTGTGTTCGCATGGTGTTCTCCTAGCCTTGCTCTGCGGGCCCGCTGTTGGTGCCGGCTTCTGCCGCTACGGGTTCTTCGGCCGCCGGTTGCTCTGCCGCCGGTTGCTCCGGTGCCAGTTCAGGTTCCGGTGCGGGGGGTGGGTTATCGATAAAACTGGTTTCAATCCCGGTGCGGCGACGCACTTCAATCAGCCAGTTGCCAACCTTCGGGTCGTTGCCTCCGGTCAGGAAGTCGTAGGCTTCGTAATGGGGCTGTGCCTGTTCCGGCTGGTTCAGGTATAGGTCATAGAGAATCGCCAGATTAAGGTGAGCGCCGGGGAAATCCTTCCACAGCCCCAGGGCTGTCAGGTAGGTTTCCCGGGCGCCGGCAAAATCCCCTTTGCGACGCTGGTGGAGCGCCAGCGCCATATAGGCATTGACGTTCTCGGGATTGATTTCGAGGGCCTTGCGGAATGCCTTCTCGGCCCGCTCCGGGTCTTCCCGCAGGTCGGCGATTTCGCCCAGCTTGACCCAGGGACCGGACAAGGTCGGATAGTCATTGGTCATCGCCCAGAACGCCTTGCGGGCATCCCGGTACTTTTCATCGGCCATCAACTGGCTGGCTGTGCGGAATGCCGCCACGGCTGCCGGCGGCACCTCGGAAGGCGCCGCCAGGTAGGGATTCGGCGCTGCCACATAGGCGACCTTCTTGCCGTCCGCCGAATATTCCTGCACGGGCAGGGTGGCCGAGGTATCGGTAACGGGAACAACCGCGGCCACCACTGCCGGCTCTGCCGGGCGCGTCTGTGTCGTCTGGCCAGTCTCGCCTGTGCCCTGCGGCATCAGAGTTGCGCAACCGGATACCAGCAGAACCGCCAGCACTCCGGCGGTGCGCACGGAATTAACGGATACCATCGCCATAAGCCACCTGTACTTCCTGTTTATCAAATCGGGCCGGGTTGAGCTTGGCCATGGCGGCAAAGCTCTTCCCGATCCAGCTGTTGAACATGCCACTCCAGGAGCGCTCGATGTTGGCCTGGTGAACCTCGATGGCCAGCTCCTCGAACGGGATGGCCTGCTCCTCCAGAATCAGTTCGTATTGCATGGCCTCGAGCGAACTCAGGCCGGCAGGGCGCGGCGCATCCATCAGCTCCCGCGCGAACTGGCCATAAAGGTCGGCAATATTGAATGACGCCCGGGTGGTCTGGTCGAGCACCTGGTATTCGGCCGCCTGCTGGTACCGATCGAGGGCGTTCTTCAGCTTTTCGTTCTTGCGCGGAATACTGGCGTTCAGCGGATGACGGAGCTTCACCCGGTCAAATTCGATGCGCCAGTAGTCGCCGTATTCATTGTTGGCCCAGGCCGCCAGCCAGGCAGAACGGTCGCTCTGCCAGTTGGACGGTGCCTTGTTGTGGCCATCGATCACCCGGCGCAGCCAGTACAGATGCCGGTTGAGATCGTCCATCTGCTTGTACAGGTAGGCGACGTGGTAACGGGCTTCCATGCGGGTGTCGTAGGGTTCTTCGTAGTCGAAGGCCCACTTCTTGAAGTACTCCAGAGCCTGCTGGTCCTCACCGGCCTTCTCATACAGCTCCGCAGACAGGAACAGGGCGTCGCGGCGCACCTCGGCCTTGCCGTGGCTGCGGTAGATGTCCTCATACTCGCGGGCAGCCCGCAGCCACTGTTCGTCCTGCTCGTAGGCCCAGGCAATCTTCTGGGACAGGTCGGCCGCCAGCTTGTGGTTGGGGAACAACCGGCGCAGCTCGTTCATTTCAGTGAGCGCACGGTCCCAGTCCTCCAGGGTCATCAGATGGGTTGCCGCATCAAACTGGGCAATTACCCGCACATCGGTTGCCGGTGCCACCGCCTTGATGCGCAGGAACTGGTCCACCGCACCCTTGAGGTCCTTGGCCGCCAGCGCCTGCTCGCCCTGTTTGTAAATGGTGACAGCCATCCGCTCGGTCACGTCCTTATGCTCCTTGCTGCCAGCAGCAACGTAACGGAGCTGGTTGCGGTAGCCTTCTTCGGCGGCCGCAAAATCGCCCAGTTCGTACTGGCTGTGGGCAATCACGCCCCAGGCGGTGCGGTTCAGCTCCGGATCCACCTTGCCGTCGCGGCTGACGATACCGGTCGCCACTTCCAGGGCCTTCTCGTAACGGCCAAGGGCGAACAGCTCTTCGGACGTCTTGGCCAGCACGGCGCCGGAGCGTTCGTCGTCACGGTATTCCTGGACAAACCGCAGCTGGCTGTCGACCCCCTTGCTGCGCCAGGCCACCAGTTCGGCGCTGCCGTCACCGCCGGCGGCAATCATCCGCTCGACTTCTTTCTGGTAGGCGATGATGGCGGCATAACCGGCATCAGGACCGTACTTCGGGTGACGGAACTCATAGGCACTGCGTTCGTAGCCGGCGATGGCGGCGGGGTAATCGCCACCGTCAAACGCCGCTTCCGCACGCATGTAGACCATTTCCGGCACTTTCGGATCGTCCGGGAAGGTCTGTTCGAACTCACCGTAGAACCCGGCCGCCTTTAGGAAGCTGGTGCGTTGTTCGCTGGCCATCGCCACCTGGGCCGCGGCTTTCACCGTTCCCTCGGCGAGTTCACGCTTCAGCCGCTGGCCGGTGGCGTGGTAATGGCGGGCCAGCTCGTCGATGTAGACCTTGAGGTTGGGGATGACCTTGGCCTTGATGTCCGCCGGCTTGGTGCGCCAGAACTCGGACGCCACGCCGTAGTTGCGGACGTAGCTTTCCTTCTCCGGCAGTACCTGCTGGGAGAACTCGCCGTCGACATAGGCACGGATCATCTCGGCGTGCATTTCCGGTGCCCGGTCGGAGTCCGGGTTCTGCACCACGAACGCGCGGAACGACGACGCGGAATCCTCGTAGCGTTCCTTTTCCAGGTAATGCTTGCCCAGGCTGGAGTAGAGGATCCAGGTGTATTTGGCACTCTCCGGCCGGTTGGCAAACATGCTGTCAATCTTGCTGGCACCGCCGGCGTAGGCCAGGCCGACACTCATGATGCGCATGGTGTCATCGACCAGGGAGCGGTTGACGTTGTCGAGCTTCTCCACCTTGCCGTCCTCCGGCACCAGCCGGTCAAGCACCTGGGAGAAGGACATCAGGCTGTTGTCGTAATCCGCCAGCTTGTACTGGGACCAGCCCAGCAGGTACCAGGAGTTGTTGAGGAAGGTGGATTCCTTGCCAATACGAACCACCGAGCGGTACGCCTGCTCGGCCTCTTCGTACTCCTCGTGACGGAAGTGGATATCACCCTTGCGGAAATAGACCTCGGCGAGGCGACCGGACTCGGGGTGATCTTCGATGAAGCGCTCCAGAATGGCCTTGGCTTCCTGGTCGCGGCCATCCAGATCGTAGGCCTTCGACAGCTGGTACATGGCCTCGGCGTTCTCGGCAGAAGCCGGGTACTTCTCCAGCAGGTCGTGGTAGGCGGTAATGGCATCCGGGAAATAGCCGTTGGCACCGGGCAGTACGCCTCGCAACTGGTTGTAGTCACCTTCCAGCATATAAACACTGGCAATCCGGCGCTCAATCTGCTCCTGGAGCTTGCGGTCCTCGATGGTCTTCAGCAGCTCGCGGTATTCTTCCCGCACGTCTGCATGCATCACCCGCGGCAGCGGAATATCGGTCAGCTCCTGGTTGCGTTCCTGCAGGCGCCCGATGGTCTTGCCACCGTCAAAGGTGCCACAGCCCCCGATCACCAGGGCCAGCATGACGACACTATATCGCATGGTCACCCTCTCCTTTCGCGGCGTCATCGCCGTGGTTAGCCGAAGTTACGGCTTCTGCCGCCGGCGCCTTCGCGGGGGCGGCTTCGGGGTTAAATTCAGAGTTAGCGTCGGGGTTAACCTCAGAGCCATCCAGCTCCAGCAGGGAACGGTCAAGGATCCGCACCTTGGCAAGCTGGGCCTCGACCTGGTAGTGCTTGAGGCGCTGCTCATGGATATCCAGCTCGGTGGACACCAGGGTGAGCATGACATCCTCGAGGTGGGCAATCAGGGCATCGGTACGGGCGACGTTGTCATCCACTGCCGCCATCATCCGCACCACGTCGGCCTCAAAGCGGGCACTGCCAAGGGACTGGCCGCTACCCCGCAGGCTCTCCAGCATGCCTTCACCACGACGGATATCGAACGCCAGCTCGTCGAGCAGCCACTGCAACTGCTGCCGGTCATCCCCTGACAGCCGTGCCGCCCGGGCGGTCAGCGCTGCGTGCCGCTGGCGGGCCTCGTCGACCTGGCGACCCAGGCGGGACAGACTCTGGCTGTGGCTTTCGCCATCCAGGCTGCCGGTACGCGCCGCCAGGATGACGTCAAAATCGTCCTGGCGAGCCTTCCAGCCCTCCAGGTTATTGCGGATGGCGTAGAGGTCCCGCAGGTCCTTGAGGACCGACTGGAAGCTGTGATCCGACATCAGCTCCACCAGGAACGGCGACAGATGGTTGACCGACACCGACGGCGCGCGACCGAACCAGTCGCTCTCGCCGAGCACCTGGTCCAGGTTCTGGACAAACAGCTCCATGATGTCCGCACCCTGCAGAGAATCGCGGGCGGTGGCCAGCCATTTCAGCGCTTCACGGAACTTGCCGTCGGCATCGATAAAGCCCTGGGCGGCACGACCATTCAGCCCCAGCTGCTCATAAACATGGGGTCGCAGCAACAGGGCTTCCTGGACTTCCGGCAAGGCTATGGAACGGGTCGCCAGGGTATCGAGCGGGCCGAGGGCATCACGGAAAGCACCCTCGTTCACCGCCAGCCAGCTGGCGCCCAGCAGGCCGCGGTTGGAATAGGCACCGGAGGTACGCACCCGGGACAGCTGGAGCCGGGAGTTCGCCATATCCTCCCGACCGGCATAGAGGTAGGACAACGCCATGCGGGCCCGGTCAGCCAGGCGGCGGAGTTCCGCGTTCTCGTCCTCGAAGGACACCGCGCGCTCCAGCGCAGCAATGGCGCGGTCCGGCTGCTGCTGGCCACCAAAGGCAATACCGAGGTTGAAGTAGAAATAAGGTGCGAACGGGCTGTCATCATCGAAGCTGTCGGCCACCGCCTGGCCGGCTTCGTAATAACCCAGCTTCACGTTGACCAGTGCGGCCAGGTAACGGTATTCCGCATCCACGTCCTCCGGCAGCGCGCCACGAACGTTTGCCAGGTTGCGGGCTGCCCGGACTGCATCGCCCCGCAGATACTGCATCTTGCCCAGGTAGAACCAGGCGCGATTGCGGGCCTCTTCGGACACGTTACCTTCCGCCACCCGGGTGAAGATGTCTTCAGCCTGGGCATCCAGACCGTAGGACAGGCTGACGCCACCCTTCAGCAGTTCCGGATAGGTGCCGTGATTGACAATACCGCCCTGATCCTCTGCCCAGGCATATTCCACCAGCGCCTCGAAATAATTCTGCTGGTAGAACTCGAACAGGATGGCGCCGTACTTGAGATCCTGCACCGCGGTCACCGCAGCCGCCGGCGTGGCCGCCAGCACGGCGACCCCGAAGGCTGCGCCGGTGATGCCGGCGCGGGTTCTGGCGAAGAAGTTCCGCATCATGACCTCACCACTCCCGCACGGCGAATTCAGGCTGCTGACGGGCTTCCGAGTCGGCAACGCTTAACTCGACGTACTTGGGCCCCTGGCCCTTGGTGAAGCGGAGGGTACTGCCACGCTTGTATTCACGACCGTTGGGGCCGGCCCCGATAAAGAACGCAGACAGGGTGTGCTCGCCGGCGCTGAGGTTACCCAGGTGCAGCCGGTGCATGCCGCCCTTGGCGAGGGCTTCCCGCTCACGGTCGCTGTACAGGTAACTGGTGACGGTTTCGCCGTCCACCTTCAGCTCGACCCCTTCGAGGCGGAAGAATTCACCGACGTTGAGCGACAGGAACACGCTCAGCCGGGTGTTGGCCGGAAACAGCAGATCCTCCTCGAGCACGCGAAGATCCTTGTTCAGTACCACCACCGACTGCTTCAGGTCCTGAATATCCCGAGACAGTTCGTTGACCGCCCGCTGCGCCTGCTCACGGCTTTTGCGCACCGACAGCGGTGTCTCAATAATCTGATCAATCGTGGCCGCCGCGGCACTGCGCTTCGCCGCACCGTCAACAGCCTCACTGGCAGGCTCATCACCCTCTACGGCGGTAGCTCCGGTTGCCGGCAGGCTTACCATCAGCGCCAGCAGTACCAGCCACATTGCCCGCAGTCCGGCCAGGCCAGACCGGCCGCATGTTCCCTGAATTCTAACAGTCACCGTCGTGCTCCTCTGCCCGACCGTTAAACGGCCACTGGCTCCAGACTATGAACAACCCGGGGACTGACTTTTGAAGTCACTGACTCGTTTCCCGGGCTCTTTTCGAATGGCCCGTTCGCTTGGAAGGTCAGCGTTCTTTTTGAAGATGTTTCATTCGTTAAATAACGTTAAACAAACTAGCACAGAGAGCGGGCCTGCCAAGTAGCACAAGTGTATCGGTTGCCGTTTCTGTGACTTTCCTCAAGAAATCACTGCAAGACCCTTGCCCAACATCTGTTTGATCGTCAGAGTCCGCCAGCAACTTGTGATTTTTTTCTGCAAAAACAATTAATTACATGATTTAACATTATTTTACACAGGGACCGGAACGGTTACGGCAGGACAATGACGGTACTCAGAGACAAACCCGAACACAGTAGGCCACCGGCAGGGCGAAAGCGCGGACATGCCCGCGCCCTGCTGATGGCCATGCTCCTCCTGCCCGGCCTGGGCGCCCAGGCCGGAACGGCTGGCGACGGCGCGGTGCTGGAGGTGGTGGATCCGTTCATCGAACTCCACACAGCTCCCGGGCGCGGCTACCCGGTGTTCCACGTCATCGAGCAGGGTGAACAGGTCGAGCTGCTCAAACGCAAGACCAACTGGTATAAGGTGCGCGCCGCCTCCGGCGAGGAGGGCTGGACCAAGGCAACCCAGCTCGGTCGCACCCTGGAGCCAACCGGCATCCCTGCCGACCTCCCGGAAGTCGGCCATGGCGAATACCTGACATCAAGCTGGCGGGTAGGCTTCACCACCGGACAGTTCGAGAAATCCACCAGCTTCAGCCTGACCCTCGGCTTCCGCCCGCTGACCTGGGCCGGGGCCGAAATCGAAGCCGGCAAGATCTACAACCAGTCGGTGACCAGCGATTACTACAGCGCGAACCTGATCCTCGAGCCCTTCCATCGCTGGGACCTGACGCCCTATGCCGTGGCCGGGGTATCACGCTTCTCGTTCGATGCCCGCCAGAAGGTGTTGCTCAGCGAGCTGGGTGATGCCGATGCGGTTCATTTTGGCGGCGGCGCCAGCTACTACATCGGGCGCAATTTCCTGATCCGTGCCGAGTACCGTGTCTACTCGGTGGACTCCAATTCTGACAGCACAGGTTTAAGCGAATGGAAAATCGGTCTGAACACCTTCTTCTGAAAGCGGGCCACCGTAGTGTTGGCGTCAGTGCAGCCCTGGCGCTGGCCGGCAGCATGATGCTGGCCACGCCGACCGCCGCCCAGGAAACCGATGCCGCCGACAAGCCGGCACCGGTGCAGGTCATCACACCCGAAATCCAGCCCCGGACCATCCGGGAGGCCGACATCGACGCGGAGTTCTTCGAAATCGGCGCCTTCGCCGGCATGATGACCATCGACAACTTCAGCAGCGAACCGCTGATGGGCGTCAGCGCGGCCTTCCATGCCACCGAGGACTTCTTCATCCAGTTCAATTACGGCATGACCGAGGCCGGCCTGACTTCCTTCGAGGAACTCAGTGGCAGCAATGTCCGCCTGCTGACGGACTCGGACCGGGACTACACCTATTACGATTTTCTGGTGGGCTACAACATCTTCCCCGGCGAGGTATTTTTCAGCGACTCACTGACGTTCAACTCGGCGTTCTACCTGGTGGGCGGGGTTGGCAACACCGAATTCGGCGGCGAGAGCAACTTCACCACCACCTTCGGCACCGGCTTCCGGGTGGTCCTGCTGGACTGGCTGACGGTACACGTGGACTTCCGGGACCACATGTTCAAAAGTGACCTGATCCGGGAGTCCCAGCTGACCCACAATATCGAATTGTCGTCGGGAATCACCCTGTTTTTCTGAAGTGACTCCGACCACAAAAAAGCCCCGGCGTGCGGGTCAGCACGCCGGGGCTTTTTGCGCTCCAGGAAGCGGCGGGGCCTAGTCCACCAGCTTCAGCGTCGCCAGGGTCCGTTGGCGGACCTCGGTCAGCAACGCCTCATCCTCCACCAGGGACTGGCCGTAGGACGGCACCATGACCTTCATCCGCTCCTGCCACTCGGGTGTATTGAGCTTGTCCGCAAAGCAGCGTTTGAGCACATCGATCATCGCATCGGCGGCGGTAGACGCACCCGGTGAGGCGCCCAGCAGAGCAGCCAGGGTACCGTCCTGGGCGGCGACGATTTCGGTGCCGAATTCCAGCTTGCCGCCGCCATCGGGTGATTTCTTGATGATCTGTACCCGCTGGCCGGCATTCTGCAGTTTCCAGTCACTTTCCTGGGCATCAGGGAAGAAATTGCGCAGGGATTCCACCCGCTCGCTGTGGGACTGGAACACTTCGCCGATCAGGTAGCGGGTCAGGTCCATGTTGCTCTTGCTCACCGACAGCATCGGCCACAGGTTGTTGGGCTTGACCGATCCGAACAGGTCAAACACCGAGCCCTGCTTCAGGAAGCGGGTGGTAAAACCGGCAAACGGCCCGAACAGCAACGCCGGTTCGCCATTGATAATGCGGGTGTCCAGGTGCGGAACCGACATCGGGGGCGCACCGATGGGTGCCTTGCCATAGACCTTGGAGTGGTGCTGGCTCACGATTTCCGGCTTCTGGCAGACCAGCCACTGGCCGCTGACCGGGAAGCCGCCGTAGCCTTTGGCTTCGTCGATACCGGATTTCTGCAGCAGTGGCAGGGCACCACCACCGGCGCCGAGGAAAACGAAACCGGCTTCCAGCTTCTTGGTCTCACCGGTTTTCTGGTCGCGGACCCGCACCTTCCAGCGTCCGTTATCCCGTTGGGCCAGGTAATGGACCGGATGGTTGAGCATAAGCTCGAAATTGGGCGTACTCTCCAGATACTTGACCATGCTGCGGGTCAGCGAGCCGAAATCCACATCGGAGCCATGCCGCACCCGGGTCGCCGCCACTTTCTGCATCGGATCGCGATGCTTGACCACCAGGGGCATCCACTGTGCCAGCTCATCCGGGGATTCGGTGTATTCCATTTCCCGGAACAGATGGTGGGCACTCAGATTCTCGAAGCGGCGCTTGAGGAATGCCACGTCCTTGTCACCCCAGACGAAGCTCTGGTGGGGTGTGCGGTTGATAAAGGAAGACGGTGACGGCAGCATGCCCTGCTCGACCAGGTAAGACCAGAACTGCAGGGAAACTTCGAACGATGCGTTGATCTTCAGGGCCCGCTCGATGGCCACATCGCCATCGTCGGTTTCGGGGGTGTAGTTCAGTTCGCAGTAGCCGGCGTGCCCGGTCCCCGCATTATTCCATCCGTCGGTGCTTTCATGGGCAACGTGATCGAGACGCTCTACCATGATGATGTCCAGGGAAGGATCCAGCTGCCTGAGCATCATGCCGAGGGTGGCGCTCATGACGCCACCTCCGACCAGCACCACATCTGCCTGTCTTGCGGCCATTGGTTATCACCCTAAGTAGTTTTGAGCCTGTCGCCTCGCCACGATCAGCAGCGGGGCCTGTTCGAAATTTTGGCGCGATTATCCCGTTTTTTGACCGGATAATAAATTGCGATTCTCAATTGCCTGACACCGCAGTGACAACAACCGGCACTGGTTGGCGCGGGTTATTGGTGCGACGACCACTGGCCCCTGCCGGGTCAAAGGTCTAAAATCCGCCTCGCGTTTGCGTCCCGGCTATTTACAGCCACTCTTTACGACCTACGAACTACGAACTACGACCACTGTATCAGGACCGATTATGCCCGCCCTGGAATCCACCCTGCTGGCCCTTGCCATCCTTGCCCTGCTCGGGGTGATCTTCGAGGAAGTCACTCACGTCAACAAGGCCAAGGTTACGCTGTTCTTCGGCACCCTGTCCTGGGTACTGCTGTTTCTTTTCAGTGGCGGTGAAGCGGAGACCGCAAAGATATCGGCTGGGCTGACGGAAAGTATTGCCGAGATAGCCGGACTCTGGCTGTTCCTGGTCGCGGCCATGACGTTCGTCGCCTACCTGAACAAGAAAGGTATGATTGAAAATGTGGTCTATCTGATCATGCCCCGGCAGGTAAGCGAGCGCAAACTGTTGTTTCTGACCGGTCTGTTCTGTTTCATTTTCTCGTCTTTGGCAGACAATATCACCGCCACTTTAGTCTCATGCTCGCTCATCCTGTCGCTGGACCTGGAACTGAAAAAACGCTTGCGTTTCATCACCCTGGTGGTGTTCGCGGTCAACTCCGGCGGCGTATCACTGATTACCGGTGACGTCACCACCCTGATGATCTTCCTCGCCGACAAGGTGGAAATCCTCACCCTGCTGACCCTCGCGATTCCGGCCTCGATTACCGTTTTCCTGCTGGCAGTACTGCTGTCCGGCGGCATGACCGGCACCGTGACCCTGGCCACCAAGAAAAACGACGTGCGCCGGGTCGATATTGTGATCGGCGCGCTGTTCCTGCTCACCATCCTGGCCACCATCTCCGCCAACGCGCTGTTCAGCATGCCGCCAGTACTGATGTTTTTGTTCGGCCTGTCGATCATGTTCCTGGTTTCCCGCTTCATGAGTGACGACAGCGACCTGGACCCGATCCTGGAGTATATCCGGGTGATCGAGTTCGAAACCCTGCTGTTTTTCCTCGGCATCCTGCTGCTGGTGGGCATGCTCAAGGAAATCGACATTCTGCATTCGCTGGTGGCCATCTACGATGTCATGCCGCCACTCGCCGCGAACTATCTGATGGGCGTCTTCTCCGCCATCATTGACAACGTGCCGCTTACCGCCGCCCTGCTCAAGGCCGGCATCGAGATGTCGCCCGGCGAATGGATGGGGCTGACCTACGCAGTTGGCGTCGGCGGCTCGCTGCTGGTCATTGGCTCGGCGGCCGGCATTGTTGCCATGAGTAAAATTCCGGGGCTGACGTTTGCCACCTATGCACGTTATCTTGGCCACCTTTTCCTGGCTTACACCCTGGGCTATGCAGGGGTTTTCCTGCTCGGCCGGTTCATCAACTGAGGTTTTTCTATGTTAATGGCAGTCACTGCTATCATCGCCGGACTGGTTCTGCTGGTCTGGAGTGCGGACAAGTTTGTGGACGGCGCCGCAGCCACCGCCAAGCACCTCGGCATGCCCGCCCTGCTCATCGGCATGGTCATCATCGGCTTTGGCACCTCGGCACCGGAGCTGGCGGTATCCGCCATGGCGGCTTCGGATGGCAACCCCGGTCTCGCCCTGGGTAATGCCTACGGCTCGAACATCACCAACATTGCGCTGATCGTCGGCCTGACCGCACTGATTGCTCCGATTGCCGTGCACTCGCAGGTGTTGCGCAAAGAACTGCCGTTGCTGTTTGTACTGTCATTGATTGCCGGCAGTCAGCTGATTGACGGCGAGCTGTCGCGCCTGGATGGCTGGATTCTGCTGGCGGTGTTCGGCGTGGTGATGGGCTGGTCGATTTTCCAGGGTATCCGCGGCAAGGATGATGTGCTGGTCGGGGAAACCGAAGAGGAACTGGCGGCGCACCCGATGCCGCTGAGAACCGCCATCCTGTGGCTGATTGCCGGGCTCGCCCTGTTGCTGGTCAGCTCGCGGATCCTGGTCTGGGGCGCCGTGACGGTCGCCCAGAGCCTGGGTATCAGTGACCTGATTATCGGTCTGACTGTGGTGGCCGTGGGCACCTCGCTGCCGGAACTGGCGGCTGCGCTGGCTTCGGTCAAGAAAAATGAGCATGACCTGATTCTGGGCAACATCCTCGGTTCCGGCATTTTCAACACCCTGGCGGTGGTAGGCCTGGCCGCCACCATTCACCCGCTCGCCGTGGACATGGAAGTGCTGTACCGGGACTGGTCGGTCATGACCGCCCTGACTGCCCTGCTGTTCCTCATGGGCTACGGGCTGATCCGCCCGAAAGGCCGCATCAACCGGCTTGAGGGGGGAATCCTGCTGGCCAGCTACGTCGGCTATACCGCCTACCTGGTTTCCACGGTACTGCGCTGACCCGGAGGGCGGGGCGGACGCTATTCCGCCTCGCCGTTCCCCAGCAGTTCCTCGAGGCTGCTGCGGACTTCCTGCATCAGCTCCGCCAACGCCTCTTTATCCCTGCCTGCCGTATCGATTGGCCGCCCCACCCGGACATCCACCGGCTGGCCAAGATTGATCTGCCAGGTTCGCGCCGGCAACACCCGGTGAATACCACGGATGGCAACCGGCACGATCACCGCCTCGGTATCCAGAGCCAGGTGGAAACAGCCCTTCTTGAATGGCAACAACCGGCCATCCGGCGACCGGGTGCCCTCCGGCGCGGCCCACAAAACAATGCCGCTCTCCATCATCTCGCGGGCTTTTTTCAGATCCTGTACGGCCCGGTGACGATTGGCCCGGTCCACTGAAGGAAACTCCGCCGCCCGCATCGCCTGCCCCAGCAACGGAATGCCGAACAGCTCCTTTTTCGCGAGCATCCGGATGGAGCCCGGCAAGGACACAAAACTGGCCGGAATATCATAGTGGCTGGCGTGGGTACACATGATGATATAACGGCGGCCGTCGGCAAAATCCGGCACGGCGCCCCGGACCGTCAGATTCGCCCGCACCAGGCGCAGTAGCGCCGCCGACCACTCCCGGGTGTACTGGTCGACAATGCGCCGGTCAAGGCGGCCAAACAGGGCTCGCAGCAGAACCAGCAGGGAGTAAAGCGCGGTCAACCCGACCGAACCCAGCACAACGCCCGCGCGACGCAGCAGGGTGGCGGATTCCACCAGGGGACTCATCTTCAGTCGGATCATAACTTGCCTTCCGGTTGCAGAGGATTCAGGCCGGGGCGATTATAGCGCGCTGCATCCGCAAACTCCCGTTGATCAATTTCCGAACCAGCGCTATAAATTATATCTATGGAAGGTCTGAATAAGCGCTGATTTTTGCCGATCTTGGTTTTAACCGGCAAAT
>NZ_KZ319368.1 GCF_002744715.1 Marinobacter profundi | reverse complement strand
CGGGATCTGAACTACGGCAAGTTTGTGGAGCAGGGGGAGGAGAAGATCTCCCATACCGAGGATTACAACTCCCACAACACCGAACGCCTGGATGTGGCCGGCATGCAAGCCTTGCTGCGTAAGCTGGAATTCATTCGTGCCCTGGAACGGGGTGAGTACCAGAGCCCGGAGGACTGAGTGATGAAGGTACTGGTAACCGGCGCCAACGGTTTTATCGGCAAGAACCTGCAAATGCATCTGCAGGAGAAGGGCGGCTTTGAGTTGGTGCCCTTCACCCGGAAACACACCGAGCAAGACCTGCCCGGCCTGCTGGAAGGCGTGGACTGGATTGTGCACCTGGCCGGAATCAACCGCCCGCAGGACCCGGCCGAGTTCACCACCGGCAACGCCGGACTGACCCAGGCTTTATGCAATGCAGTTCAGGCCGCGGGCCGGAGCATTCCCATCATCTACAGCTCGTCGATTCAGGCGGAGCGGGATAACGACTACGGCACCAGCAAGCGCGAAGCGGAAGAAGCCCTGCTGGCGCTGCATGAAGCCACCGGCAACCCGGTGTACATCTACCGCCTGGCCAACGTGTTCGGCAAATGGGCACGGCCCAATTACAACTCGGCGGTGGCCACCTTCTGTCACAACATCGCCCGGGATTTACCGGTCCAGATCAACGACCCGGATGCGGTGATCAACCTGGTCTATGTGGACGACGTCATCGCCTGTTTCCTCTCCCAGCTGGGAGGCGAGCCTCAGAACGGCCCCTTTGTAGAGGTGGAGCCGGTTTATCAGATTACCGTAGGCGAGCTGGCCAGCCAGCTGAACCGCTTCAAAGCCACCCGGGATAACCTGATCACCGAGCCGGTGGGCACCGGACTGGTGCGGGCGCTGTATTCCACCTACGTCAGCTATCTGCCGCCGGAGCGCTTCACCTACACCGTGCCCCAGCACGGCGACGAGCGCGGGGTGTTTGTGGAAATGCTGAAAACCCTGGATGCCGGCCAGTTCTCTTTCTTCACCGCCCACTCGGGCATCACCCGTGGCGGCCATTACCACCACTCGAAAACCGAGAAGTTTCTGGTGATCAAGGGCAAGGCCTGCTTCCGCTTTCGCCACATGATCACCGGGGAGTTCTACGAGTTGTTCACTGACGGCGCCAAGCCGGAGATTGTGGAAACCGTACCGGGCTGGACCCACGACATCACCAACGTGGGCGAAGACGAGCTGGTGTGTATGCTCTGGGCCAATGAAATTTTTGACCGGGACAACCCGGATACCTTCGCGTGCCCCGTGGGTACCGAAGCCTGACCGAATCTGGAACTGCCATGAAGAAACTGAAAGTCATGACCGTGGTCGGCACCCGGCCGGAGATTATTCGTCTGTCCCGGGTGATGGCCAAGCTGGACGAGTATTGCGAACACATTCTGGTGCATACCGGCCAGAACTACGATTTCGAGCTCAATGAAATTTTCTTCCAGGACCTGGGCATCCGCAAGCCGGACCACTTCCTGAGCGCCGCCGGCGCCAGCGGAGCTGAAACCATCGGCAACGTGATCATCGCCGTGGACAAGGTGCTGGTCGACGTGCAGCCGGAAGCCCTGCTGGTGCTGGGCGATACCAACAGCTGCATGGCGGTGATTCCCGCCAAGCGCCGCAAGATTCCCACCTTCCACATGGAAGCTGGCAACCGCTGCTTTGATATGCGGGTGCCGGAAGAAATCAACCGCCGCATTGTGGACCACACGGCGGACATCAACCTGACCTACAGCACCATCGCCCGGGATTACCTGCTGCGCGAAGGCCTGCTGCCAGACCGGGTAATTAAAACCGGCAGCCCCATGTTTGAAGTGCTGAACCACTTCCGTGACGGCATTGAGGCGTCTGATGTGCTGGAGCGCCTGGGACTGGAAGCGGGCAAGTTCTTTGTGGTGAGCGCCCATCGGGAAGAGAACGTGGATTCGGACAGGAACTTCCTGGCCCTGGTCGACACCCTGAACGCGGTGGCGGAACAATACGGCTACCCGGTGATTGTCTCCACCCACCCCCGCACCCAGAAGCGGGTGGATGCCCTGGGGGTACAGTTCCACCAGAACGTCCGCTTGTTGAAACCGCTGGGTTTCAAGGACTACAACAAGTTGCAGCTGAGCGCTAGGGCGGTGTTGTCGGACAGCGGCACCATTAACGAAGAAGCCTCCATCCTCAACTTCCCGGCGCTGAACATCCGCGAAGCGCACGAGCGCCCCGAAGGCATGGAAGAAGCCGCCGCCATGATGGTGGGTCTGGGCACCGAACGGGTACTGCAGGGCCTGGCCATTCTGGAGAACCAGGGCCGGGGTGATGAACGCTCTCTGCGGCTGGTGGCAGACTACAGCATGCCGAACGTGGCGGAAAAGGTGGTGCGGCTCATCCACAGTTACCGGGATTATGTGATGCAGACGGTTTGGAAGCAGTATGAATAAGGGTAGGAAACTCGTAGCCTACGTTGGGCCGTATAGCTTCCCCGATGGGGGAGCGGCTGCAAGAAGGATTTACGGTAATTGCCTGTCACTTCGGAGTGCAGGTTACGATGTGGTTGTTAGCTCAGGTCAGCTCGCTGATTCCCAAGAGGAGATGTTCAATGGAATTCCAGTAGTTTCGCTGAACGAGCGACGCCACGAACATCTGCCAACTTTGTTAAAGCACTTAATGTATTTTTCGGCAGGCAAGAATACGATTAGTTGGCTGGATTCTCTCGAGAGAAAGCCAGACGCGATTATTCTTTACAGTGGTTATTCTCCATACTTGATTCGCTTGCTACCTTGGGCGCGTAAAAATAACGTCAAGCTAATATTTGATGTTGTTGAGTGGTACGACCCTCCGAATTGGCTCTCCAGATTTATGTCGCCGTACTTTCTTAATATTGAGTTGGCGATGCGATTTTTTATTAAGAAGTGTGATGGCTTGATTGTTATTAGTGAGTATTTGAAGAAATACTACGCCCATCAAGTTAAAAATATAATTAAAGTCCCTCCAACCGCGAACTTGGCATGCGGCGATGTGGTTGAGCGGGATAGTTCCGATAATGCTGTGAAGTTCGTATATGCGGGTACTCCAGGGAAGAAGGATGCATTATCGTCAATTATTCTGGCTATACTACGCGCAGGTGCATCAGGGCAGAATGTCGAATTGCACATAGCCGGAGTTTCCAGGAATAATCTGGGTGATTTCATTCCTGTTTCTGGTTTCAGTCAGTCTGAAATAGATAAAGTGATAAAGTGTCACGGTATATTGAGTCATCGGGATACTATAAGTCTCGTTCGAAGCTCGGATTATTCGATTATCCTTCGCCCCAATATTCGGAGCGTTCAAGCCGGCTTTCCCACCAAATTTGTTGAAAGCATGGCAGTTGGAACGCCCGTAATTGCCAATCTCACAAGCGATCTTGGTGTTTACCTGAAAGACGGAGTCAATGGGCTCATTTGTCCAAATTTTGATGTTGAAAGTCTTGTTAAGGTTATCGCGCGAAGTGTGGATCTTGCACAAGATCAAATAATGAGAAAAAGGGCGAAGGAAACCGCTGACGTATACTTTTCGCCAGATAATTATTCTGAAGAATTCATCAAGCTTATTGGTTAGATAAAATGATTGTATATCCGGAATTACTGGAACATCTCAAGCGTAATCCTAGAGCATGGCTTATTACCGGCGTTGCAGGATTTATCGGATCTAATTTACTGGAGCATCTGCTAAAGCTGAATCAGACAGTAGTAGGCCTGGATAACTTCGCTACCGGCTATCAGCGCAATCTGGATGAGGTTAAGTCTCTGGTCACCACTGAGCAGTGGCGACGCTTTAAGTTTATCGAAGGCGATATCCGTAATCTGGAACACTGCCAACAGGCCTGTGAGGGTGTGGAC
The DNA here is from genome assembly GCF_002744715.1 of Marinobacter profundi. Taxonomy (GTDB): domain Bacteria; phylum Pseudomonadota; class Gammaproteobacteria; order Pseudomonadales; family Oleiphilaceae; genus Marinobacter; species Marinobacter profundi. Next base: position 564,818 of record NZ_KZ319368.1, on the reverse strand, counting down.
TATGTGCTGCATCAGGCCGCTTTAGGCTCGGTGCCGCGATCCTTGAATGACCCCATCACCACCAATGCTGCTAATATCTCCGGGTTTCTGAATATGTTGGTGGCCGCGAAGGATGCGGGAGTGGGGAGCTTTACTTATGCGGCCTCCAGCTCCACATACGGTGACCACCCAGCGCTGCCGAAAGTAGAAGAAAACATAGGCAAGCCGCTTTCGCCCTATGCTGTCACCAAATATGTGAACGAACTTTACGCCGAGGTCTTTGCCCGCAGTTACGGCTTCAAGGCGATTGGTTTACGTTATTTCAATGTGTTCGGCAAACGACAAGACCCGGGCGGTGCCTACGCCGCGGTGATCCCGAAATGGACTGCTGCGATGGTGAGGGGCGAAGAGGTATTCATCAATGGAGACGGCAAAACCAGTCGCGACTTCTGTTTCATTGAGAATGCAGTGCAGGCCAATCTATTGGCGGCGACGGCCGAAGATGGTGCAAAGAACGAGGTTTACAATGTAGCAGTAGGGGACCGCACTACATTGAATGACCTTTTCGCTGCGCTGAAGAGCGCGTTGGCCGAAAATGGTGTGGAGTATGACAAGGAACCGGTATATCGCGATTTCCGGCCGGGAGATGTGCGGCATTCTCAGGCAGATATTGGGAAGGCCGCCCGAAATCTCGGATATACCCCTGAGTTTCGGATTGTTGATGGGATTGCCAAGGCTATGCCTTGGTACCTTGGTTAAGAGTCTCGCAATCATCAATCCGGGCCTGGAGTGTTTTCGGCATTGAATACGTTTCTATTGATAGCCAGTTTTCCTGATTCGCTGATCAAGTTTCGGGGGCCTTTACTGCGAGCCCTTGTTGCGAAGGGGCTGAGGGTGCATGTTGCTGCTCCGGACCTCTCCAGTGCTACCGCCATTAGTGATGAGTTGGCGGCTATGGGCGTACAGGTACATGAGATCGGGTTGCGCCGAACTGGAACCAACCCATTGGCAGACCTGCGCACGGTTGCGGAGTTGCGACGTCTCATGGTGCGTATTAAGCCCGATTACGTGCTTGGCTATACAATCAAGCCTGTGATTTACGGTTCGATTGCAGCTTGGCTGGCGAGGGTGCCCTATCGCTTTGCCTTGGTAACAGGGCTTGGTTATGCCTTTACCGGCGAGGCGTCCGGGAAGCGCGGGTTATTGCGCAAGTTGATTCAGCGGTTGTACCGTTTCGGCCTCTCCAGAACACATAAAGTGTTCTTCCAGAACCCGGATGACGAAGCATTGTTTCGGAATTTGCACTTATTGCCTGCGAGCATTTCTTCCCGTGTGGTCAATGGTTCCGGTGTGGATGTAGCGGATTATGCCGTGGCCCCGCTGCCAGAAAATCCTGCGTTCCTGCTGATTGCCCGCTTGTTGGGTGACAAGGGTGTTCGTGAATACGCTCGGGCCGCTCAGGAAATAAGGGCGCGTTTCCCTGCGGTCCGTTTCCAACTGGTGGGCTGGATAGACGATAACCCCGATGCCATAGCTCAGCAGGAACTGGATGATTGGACGGAGTCTGGCGCTCTGGAGTTCGTCGGTAAAGTGTCAGACGTTCGCCCTGCAATCGCGGAATGCAGTGTGTACGTGCTTCCGTCGTATCGGGAGGGTACGCCACGAACTGTACTCGAGTCGATGGCTATGGGGCGTCCTGTGATTACCACGGATGCGCCTGGCTGTAGGGAGACCGTCGAGGACGGCAAAAATGGTTTTCTGGTGCCGGTTCAGGCGGTTGATGAATTGGTCGAGGTGATGGTTCGGTTTATTGAGACTCCCGAACTTACTGCGCGCATGGGTGAGCGTTCACGTCAGATTGCAGAAGAGAAGTATGATGTACATAAGGTGAATAAATTTATGTTGAAAGAAATGGGGATTAAGTGATTAAGCGTAGCTTTGATGTTGTGGCCGCTTCCTTTGCGTTGGTGTTGCTACTGCCGGTTATAGCTGTGGTTTCGCTTCTGATTCACCGAAAGCTCGGCTCTCCCGTTTTTTTCCGGCAAACCCGCCCGGGCAAAAACAGCAAGCCTTTCCAAATGGTAAAATTCCGCACCATGCTGGACGCCACAGACAAAGACGGCAATCCGTTGCCAGACAATCAGCGGATGACGCCTTTCGGACATTTTTTGCGTTCAACCAGTCTGGATGAGTTGCCGGAACTCTGGAATGTTTTAAAAGGCGATATGAGTTTGGTGGGTCCACGCCCGTTGCTGATGGAGTATCTTCCCCTATATTCCAGGGAGCAGATCCGTCGCCATGAAGTTCGTCCAGGAGTGACCGGCTGGGCTCAAATAAATGGCCGGAACGCGATTTCATGGGAAGATAAGTTCAAGCTCGATGTGTGGTACGTAGACAACCAGTCTTTCTGGCTGGATGTGAAGATACTGTTTCTCACGGTGAAGAAAGTATTGGTGCGTGATGGCATCAGCGGAGAGGGTGAGGTGACTATGTCTAAGTTCACCGGGTCGAAAGATTGATGCGGCTGGCGATTCTTGGTGCCAGTGGTCACGGAAAGGTGGTGGCCGATGCGGCTTGTCTGAGTGGTTGGGACGAAGTGGCTTTTTTCGATGACGCTTGGCCGGCCGTTGCTAAGAACGGCCCTTGGGAAGTCGTTGGCAGAAGTGCGGATTTGTTAGCTCAGGCTACAGGATTTGATGGTGTGGTTGTTGCTATTGGCAATAATCGTATTCGGATGGCCAGGCAGCAGGAATTGGTGGATGCGGGTCTGAATATGGTTTCTGTGGTTCACCCTTCGGCCGTTATCAGTCGCCATGCTGTGGTTGGTGCCGGTAGCGTAGTGTTTGCAAATTCGGTGGTTAACGCCTGTGCTTCTGTGGGAGCCGGATGCATTGTGAATACGGGTGCCATAGTGGAACACGACTGCGTGGTTGGTGATTTTTCCCATCTTAGCCCGAATGTTGTGCTTGCCGGTGGCGTCTCGGTGGGGCAGCAGGTTTGGGTGGGAGCTGGTGCTTCGGTAAAACAATTAGTGATTATAGGTGATGAAGTTACGGTTGGCATCGGTAGTGTGGTGTTGCGAGATGTCCCAGCCGGTAAAACGGTTGTAGGCGTTCCGGCTCGTCCCGTTAATATTCAGGATTGATTTTTTATGTTGAATACTGCGTTTTCGCCCTGGCCGTCTTTTACTCAGGAAGAGGCCGATGCTGTTTCTGCAGTTTTGCTATCAAACAAGGTGAATTACTGGACTGGTACTGAAACCCGCGAGTTTGAGAAGGAGTTTGCGGGCTTTGCCGGTACTGAACATGCGGTAGCGGTTGCCAATGGCACCGTGGCGTTGGATTTGGCGCTCAAAGGCCTGGGTGTTGGCGTCGGGGATGAGGTGATTGTTACGTCCCGAACTTTCCTGGCGTCCGCGTCGTCCATTGTGAATGCCGGTGCGACACCGGTGTTCGCGGATGTGGATCGGGATTCCCAGAATATTACCGCTGAAACGGTACGCCCGTTGGTAACTGAGCGAACCCGGGCGATTATTGCGGTGCACCTGGCCGGATGGCCGTGCGATATGGACAGCTTAAATGCGCTGGCCCGGGAGCATGATCTGTTCGTGATTGAGGATTGCGCCCAGGCGCATGGGGCGACTTATAAGGGCCGGCCGGTAGGTGGTTTGGGGGATGTTGCGGCCTGGTCTTTTTGCCAGGACAAGATTATGACCACTGGCGGGGAAGGTGGCATGGTGACCACCAATAACCGCGAGTTGTGGTCGCGGATGTGGTCGTTCAAGGATCATGGCAAGAGCTGGGAGGCGGTGTATGAGCGTGAGCACCCGCCGGGGTTCCGTTGGTTGCATGAAAGTATTGGCACCAACTGGAGGATGACAGAGATTCAGGCGGTAATCGGCCGGATCCAGCTGACCAGAATGGCAGACTGGACCCGTGCAAGGCGGGCTAACTGTCATTTAATCTGGGCCGCAGCGGCTAAGTACAAGGGTTTGAGAGTTCCTGTCGTCCCTGACGACATTGGTCACGCCGGCTACAAGTGTTATGTATTTGTGGACCCTGAGGGTTTGAAGCCAGGCTGGAGCCGGGACAGGATTATGTCAGCGGTGACTGAACATGGTGTGCCTTGTTTTTCGGGGTCTTGTTCCGAGGTTTATCTGGAGAGGTGTTTTCAGGACGCAGGGTTGGCACCGGATGAGCGCTTGCCGGTAGCCCGTGAGCTGGGCGAAACAAGCCTGATGTTTCTGGTACATCCTACATTGACCGAAGCGGAAATGGCTAAAACGGTCGACGTGCTTTCTCAGGTTATGACAGAGGTATCCTTCTGAGACAGGGATTGGTGGTGAGAAACAAAGTCATTAATCGCATTTTGCGTTTGTCCCGACCAACGAAGCGTGCAATTTCCGTGGTTTCGGATTTTGTGTTGCTGTCTCTGGCCATCTGGGCGGCATTTGCTTTGCGCTTCGAGAATTACGGCTGGATGCCTTCAGACAAACAGCTCTGGGTGTCGTTTGTTACGGTGGTGGTCACTATTGGGGCGTTTGTAAAGCTTGGGCTTTATCGGGCGGTGATTCGCTACATCAGTGAGCATGCGCTTCTGGCCATTTTTATGGGGGTTGTATTTTCAAGTGTAGCCCTGATTGTTCTCGGCTTTTTGTTCCAGACTCTGGTTCCCCGTTCCGTGCCCGTTATCTATGGTGCTTTCGCATTTATGTTGGTGGCGGGTACCCGATTTGGGGTGCGTACAATTGTCCGGCGCCGTAATGATCGCTCCAAAGACGGTGTTTTGATTGTGGGTGCCGGGCCGAAGGGGATGCAGTTGGCTTCGGCTCTGGCTCAGGGCGTGGAGTACCGCCCGCTTGGTTTTGTATCGATGCTGAATGCCAATCATAAGTCCATGATTGGCAATCTGCCGGTGTACGCGATCGATCACATCGAAAAAGCGGTACGGGATCTGGATGTGTCACGTGTGTTGCTTGCCGTTGAAGATGACGAGCCGGTAAACCGCAAAGAACTCATGCGAATACTCGAGGGTCTCTCGGTGCCCGTCCAGACGGTACCTTCCATGTCCGAGCTTGTCGCCGGTGTGGCCCGCATCAACGACATCCGTGACCTGGAAATCGAAGACTTGCTGGGCCGGGATCCGGTCCGCCCGGACACCGCCATTGTTGCGGACAGTCTGTATCAGAAGTCGGTGATGGTGACTGGTGCGGGTGGTTCCATCGGTTCCGAGTTGTGTCGTCAGATTCTCCGCCACAAGCCCAGTACCCTGGTGCTGTTTGAGCAGTCGGAGTTCTCCCTGTATTCCATTGAGCGTGAGCTGCACTCGATCAATGAGGTGGAAGGGCTGGGGGTTTCCCTGCATCCGGTGCTTGGCAGTGTGGCCCACCGCCGCCGGGGCGAGGCGGTGATGCGGGCGTTTGGTATTCAGACGGTGTATCACGCGGCGGCCTACAAGCATGTGCCGCTGGTGGAGCACAACGTCATCGAGGGTGTGCAGAACAACGTATTTGGTACCTGGCACACTGCGGAAGCGGCCATTGCGGCGGGGGTTGAGCGGTTTGTGCTGATTTCCACCGACAAGGCGGTGCGCCCCACCAATGTGATGGGCGCGAGCAAGCGCCTGGCGGAGTTGGTGCTGCAGGGGCTGGCCCAGCGCCAGAGCAAGACGGTGTTCTCCATGGTGCGGTTTGGCAACGTGCTGGGTTCGTCCGGCTCCGTGGTGCCGCTGTTCCGTGATCAGATCCGCGATGGCGGCCCGGTGACGGTGACCCATCAGGACATCATTCGCTACTTCATGACCATTCCCGAGGCCAGTCAGCTGGTGCTGCAGGCCGGCAGCATGGGGCGGGGCGGCGAAGTGTTTGTGCTGGACATGGGCGAGCCGGTAAAGATTGCCGACCTGGCGCGCAAGATGATTCACCTGATGGGCCTGGAAGAGAAGACGGATGACAACCCGGCGGGGGATATCGAGGTGGTCTACACCGGCCTGCGCCCCGGCGAAAAGCTGTATGAGGAGTTGCTGATTGGCGACGACCCGCAGGGTACGGCCCATCCGCGGATCATGATGGCCCGGGAGGTGTCAATGCCCTGGGATGAGGTGGCACAGTTGCTGGAGCGCCTGTCCTCGGCCAGTCATACCTTCGATTGCGGCAAGGTGGTGGAGTTGCTGCGCAGTGCACCCACCGGTTACGCCCCCAATGGCGAGGTGGTGGATCTGGTTTGGTGTAATGGCGAAGCGCTGAGCGCGCCCGCTGTAGCGGTAGACGGAAAGGTTCATCGGCTGAATCCCTGAGTGGACGCTGAGTGAATGCAGAGTCGAGTGCATGGATTGCGAACCGACCCGGTGTGCGGGCTGGCATTACGAATTACAGGGATGGTATGAATGATCGATGTTAAACACCACGGCGCCACCTCCGGCGTCACCGGCTCCTGTCATGAGCTGGTTGTCGGCCATGCCGGCATTCTGATTGATTGTGGCCTGTTCCAGGGCCAGGAAGAGGGCAACGGCGCGACCGCCACCGACCTTTCCATTGATTTCCCCATCGCCCATATCCGTGCCCTGGTGGTCACCCATGTTCATATTGACCATGTCGGGCGGATTCCCTATTTGCTGGCCGCTGGATTCACCGGGCCGATCCTCTGTTCCGAGCCGTCGGCCCTGCTGTTGCCGGAGATGCTGGAAGATGCCCTGAAAATCGGCTTCACCCGGGATCGGGAACTGATCGGGCGGGTGCTGGGGCTGATCCGCTCCCGTATTGTGGCGGTGCCATACGGGCAGTGGCACCCGGTGTTTGAGGAGCGGGGTGAGGCTGGCGAGGTAACGGCGAGCCTTGCCATTCGCCTGCAACGTGCAGGGCATATTCTGGGCTCCGCCTATGTGGAGTGTGAGGCCAGGGTTGGTGAGACGGCGGAGCGGATTGTATTCAGTGGGGACCTGGGCGCACCCCATGCGCCGCTGCTGCCCGAGGCTCGTCCACCGGAGCGGGCCGATCGCCTGGTGATTGAGAGTACCTATGGCGACAAGGATCACGAAGACCGGCAAACCCGGCGCTTCCGTCTCAAGGCCATTCTGGAGCGTGCCCTGGCTGACCGGGGCACCGTGCTGGTGCCGGCGTTCAGCCTTGGGCGTACCCAGGAACTGTTGTACGAGATTGAGAGCCTGATCGCGGAGTTTGGTAACGAGGGCATTGCGCAGGTTGCCGGCAAACCGCTGCCCTGGAAGGACCTGGAAATTGTGGTGGATTCGCCGCTGGCGGCCGGGTTCACCCGGTTGTACCGGGATTTGAAACCCTACTGGGATGAGGAAGCCCGGGAACTGGTCAGCGCCGGTCGTCATCCGTTGTCGTTCGAGCAGTTGACGGTGATAGATTCCCACGACGATCACCTCAAGGCCGTGGATTATCTGGCCAGCTCCCATCGCCCCTGTGTGGTGCTGGCGGGCTCCGGAATGTGCGCCGGCGGGCGGATCGTCAATTACCTGCAGGCGATGCTGGGGGATGCCCGCAACGACGTGCTGTTTGTCGGCTACCAGGCGGCAGGCACGCCAGGGCGGGACATTCTGACCTACGGTCCCCGTGGCGGCTGGGTGGAGCTCGATGGCAAGCGTTACGACATCCGTGCACGGGTTCATCAGGTGGGTGGTTATTCGGCCCACGCCGGGCAGTCGGATTTGCTGCGGTTTATCCGTGGGATTCCGGTCAAGCCGGCGGAGATTCGTATTGTGCATGGTGAGCAGGAGGCGAAGACGGCGCTGCAACGGGAGTTGGCGGCGGCGGGTTATACCGGGATAATGATCCCCACTTAATTCTATTCAGGCAGGGTGTGGTGTCTATTTACCCGCTGTATCCTGCGCTTCAATTAATATCGATGGATGATTTATGAAAAAGATTGCCGTGATTGGCCTGGGATATGTGGGCCTGCCTTTGGCCGCTGCGTTTGGTGAAAAGCGGGAGATTGTCGGCTTTGATATCAATGCAAAGCGCATTGCGGAACTGAAAGACGGCGTCGATTTTACCCGTGAAGTCTCCCGCGAGGAGTTGGCGGCGTCTACCGGTTTGTCGTTTACCGACGCCCTGGAAGAGGTTCGGGACTGCCAGATTTATATTGTCACGGTGCCAACGCCCATTGATGAGTTCAAATCCCCGGACTTGACGCCGCTGGTCAAGGCCAGTGAGAGCGTGGGCAAGGTGCTCAAGCAGGGCGATATTGTTATTTATGAGTCCACTGTGTATCCGGGGGCCACGGAGGAAGTCTGTGTGCCGGTACTGGAGAAAGTGTCCGGGTTAAAGTTTAACCAGGATTTCTTTGCCGGTTACAGTCCGGAACGGATTAATCCGGGCGATAAAGAGCACCGGGTGACCACCATTAAAAAGGTCACCTCCGGTTCTACCCCGCAAATCGCCGACGAAGTGGATGCCCTTTATGCCGGTATTATTACCGCCGGTACCCACAAGGCCAGTTCCATCAAAGTGGCGGAAGCGGCCAAGGTGATTGAAAACACCCAGCGGGATCTGAATATTGCGCTGATGAATGAGCTGTCGATGATCTTTGCCCGTCTGGGCATTGATACTCACGAAGTACTGGCTGCGGCGGGTACCAAGTGGAACTTCCTGCCGTTCAAGCCCGGCCTCGTAGGCGGCCATTGTATCGGGGTGGATCCGTATTACCTGACCCACAAGGCCCAGGCCATCGGCTATCATCCGGAGATTATCCTGGCGGGCCGCCGGGTAAATGACAATATGGGCCCTTATGCCGCGGCGGAGCTGGTTAAATGCATGATCAAGGCCGGTCAAACCGTGGCCAATGCCCGGGTGCTGGTGATGGGCCTGACGTTCAAAGAAAACTGTCCTGATTTGCGTAATACCCGGGTTATTGATGTGGTTAAAGAGCTGGCGGATTTTGGTTGTCAGGTCGATGTGACGGACTGCTGGGCAGACAATGTGGAAGCCCGCCATGAATATGGTATTGATCTGATCGATAATCCGCAGCAGGCGCAATACGATGCGGTTCTGATCGCCGTGCCCCACGATAAATACGCACAAATGTCGGTAACCGATTTCCGCGGCTTTTTAAAAGAGCGCGGAGTATTGTTTGACCTCAAGGGTATATTGCCCCTTGGCGAGGCGGATTTGCGTTTGTAAGCTTGCGTTGTATGTTTTTGAAACCAGCCTTCGGGCTGGTTTTTTTATGCCCGGGATTGGCCGGTTAATTGTCAAATTTGGTGTTGGGAATAATATTCTTACCAAGCTGTAAAGAGTTTACTTTGCCAAATACTATTTGTTCATTTATTATTCCGGCATGACGTTTTGTCATCTCCCTTTGTTTTTCCATTGAATAAGGTTTTATATCCATGGCGAAAATCAACGATTACTACCAGAAAAAACAGCTTATGGAAAAGCTCTCCGAGGAACTGCGTAAACTGGAGCAGGACACCGCACTCAAGCGTGAACTGGAGTTTGAAGAAAAAGTTCGCAGCCTGATGAAGGAGTATGACAAGTCCCCGAAAGACGTACTGCAGATTCTCGGCGCCATCGATCCGTCCATCGGCGGTACCAAAGCCGAAGCCCCGGCCGCGGCCTCCCGCCCGAAGCGCCCGATGAAAACCTACAAGAACCCGAACACCGGCGAAGTTGTCAAAACCCGTGGTGGCAATCACAAGACTCTGAACGAGTGGCGTGAGAAGTACGGTAAAGAAACCGTGCAGAGCTGGCAGCAGGACTAAGAGATTAACAGGGACTGACCTCTGGTCCGTCCCTGCTGGTCTATATTTCGGGGACTGACCTTGGGTCTGTCCCCGATTATTATTTCCCTGCCCAAAACGTGACACACCCCCGGAATATCCCCTCGGACCTTCAAATTCCCCTTCATTTTCCGGTATTATCCCGCTGGCTCAGGATGAGCTTGGCGTTGAAGGCTAATTTCTCTCAGCAGATCTTCAGGGACCGAAGACATGCCCCAGGCAAACGGATTGCAGTTTACCGCCGTGGTTGGCGGCCTTTCTCATGATCTTTTCTCGGTAGTTGGTTTCGAGCTTTTCGAAGGTTTGTCGTGTCTCTTTCACGGGCGGCTGGAGCTGGCGAGCCCGGATTTCGGCATTGGCGCAGCAGATGTTCTGGAGCAGTCGGTTGCCCTGACAGTTTGGCAGGACGGCCAGCCATTGCGGCGGTTCCAGGGCGTGGTGTCCGGGTTTGCGGTGCTGGGTACCGGTCACCACCGGACCCGTTATGAGGTGGTGATGGAGCCACCGATGTGGCGTCTGGGGCTGATGCATAACAGTCGCATCTTCCAGTCCCGGACGCCGGACCAGATCATCCGTACCTTGCTGGAAGAGCGGGGCATCGTCGATGTGGGGTTCGACCTGCGACGGCCGGCCGCCGAGCGGGAATACTGCGTGCAGTACCGTGAGAGCGACCTGGCGTTCGTGGAGCGGCTGGCGGCCGAGGAGGGCTGGCATTACCGGCCGGGGCACGAGAGTGACGGGCCCGCGCTGGTGTTTGCCGATCATCACGGCAACGGGGCGACACTGCCGGATGTCCTGCTCAACCCGGCGGCCAGTGCCAGCCATGGCCAGCCCGGCGTGTTCCGTTTCAGCCAGACCCACCGGGTGCGCCCGGCCTCGGTGGTGCTGAAGGATTACACTTTCCGCAATCCCGCCTATGCGCTGATGCATGAACGCCAAAGCGACGGCGACCGTGGGACGGGCCAGCGCCCGGATTATCAGCACTTCGATTACCCCGGCCGATTCAAGCTCGATGCCAGTGGTGAGGCGTTTACCACCGCCAGGCTGGAGGCCTTGCGCAATGACGCCAGCACCGCGGAAGGGGTCGGCAACCGGCCGGACTTTGCCCCCGGGGCACGGCTGACTATCACCCCGGTAGCCGACGACGAGGCTGCCTCATCCTGGTTGCTCACTCATGTACGTCATACCGGTACCCAGCCTCAGGCTCTTCAAGAGGAGGGCGGTGAGGGCGTGACGGCCTATCACAACGAGTTTGCTGCGGTGCCTGCCGGCGATGGATGGCGACCCCGGCTGCCCCGCAAACGTCGTCCCTTGATCGATGGCCCCCAGATTGCCATCGTGATCGGCCCCCCGGGGGAGGAGATCCATTGCGACGAATACGGCCGGGTTCAGGTGCGATTTCCCTGGGACCGGCGTCTGGGCGCGGCCGGGACGATCAGTGCGACGAACGACGACCTCGGCAGCGCCTGGTTGCGGGTCAGTCAGGACTGGGCGGGCGGCCAGTACGGCGTTCTCGCGTTACCCCGGGTGGGGCATGAAGTCATCGTCAGCTTTCTGGATGGCGACCCTGACCAGCCACTGATCACCGGCCGTACCTATCACGGCGTCAACCGCCCTCCGTATCCGCTCCCTCAGCACAAAACCCGGACCGTACTGAAAACCAGCACTCACAAGGGTGAAGGCAGTAACGAACTGCGTTTTGAGGATGAAGGCGACCGTGAGCAGATCTTTGTCCACGCCCAGAAAGACCTGGACCTGCTGACCGAACACAACCGCACGGAAGTCATCCGCGGCGACAGCCACTGCACGGTAGCGAACCATCAGTTCAGCCACGTTCACGGCGCAGAGCACTGCACCACAAACGGTGACCGCCGCACCGCCATTGGCGCCGACTGCAGCCAGGTGATCGCCGGTAGCTACCACCAGAAAACCGCCACCACCACCGCCAGCGAAGCTGGTACCGAAATCCATCATAAGGCCGGCGCCAAAGTCGTTCTCGACGCCGGCGTAGAACTCACCATCGCCGGTGGCGGCAGTTTTATCAAACTCGACCCCAGCGGCGTGACCCTGAGTGGGCCGGGGATAAAGATTAACTCCGGGGGGAGTGCGGGGAGTGGGTGTAGTGTACAGGCGCTCGGGGCGGGATTGCCCCGGACCATCGAGGGTGACCGTGTGGTGGCGCCTCCGTCACGGCTGGCAGAGGTGGATCAACGAGCGAATTTTTCGCCCTCGGCACAGCGTGTGGCCATGTTGGAAGGCAGGGCCCTGACGGGCCTTTGTAAAGCCGGTGAGTAATCAGGAGGTGTGATGATGAAACCTGTGCCGGCTCATGAATTGTTGGCCACTGGCCGGTGGTGCTGGAACTACCTGCTGATTGATGGCATGGCTCTGCCGAACGCCGAGCGCCAGCTCTATCAGGCGGATGAGTTTCCGCACTATCTCAATCTGTACGCTGGAACCCATTGGGAAGCGATTGCTGATCTTGGTCCGTTATTGATTGCGGTGACGGATCAGAACCCCTTCATTCAGCGGTTTCTTGAGGAAGGCTTTGCGGCTGAGTGGGGTTACCTGATTCAAAGCCCGCAGGATCTGCCCACGCTGGCGGCACAGTTTCGGCAGTGCATCACGGTTCGTCATGCCAGCGGGAGCGATCTTGTTCTCCGGTTTGGCGAGCCTGAGGTGGCAACCGCGATGTTCACAGAACTGGACGCGTTTCGGCGTTGGCGACCGGCTCTTGAGGCGTTGCTGGTGCCGGATGCTCTGAATTGGCAATGGCAGCATATTGCCATTGCCAGTATCGCGGAGACTGTGCCGGCGTTGCCTGTGACTTTGTCGGAGCAGGACGTCGCGCGGCTGTCACAGGTGGACGAACGCTCGTTGTTGAAACGGCTGGTTGCGCATCTGGACCGCTTTTTCCTCGGTTGGGATTCGGGTTCGGGTCGGGCGGCCGGTGTGGTTAACCTGGGCGGACTGATCAGCCGTGCCAAAACCGCGGGGTACACCTCAGAGCGATCGCTCACCCAGTGGGCCAATGTGTTTGGCTACGGTGGGGCGCCGGCCAGCGCCGCAGAGCTTCCGCCAGCGCTGTTGTCATTGCTCGACGCGCCCCCTGAACTTTCGAGAATCGACCTGCATGCCCGTGACGCCGCAATCCTGGCGCGCGCAATTTCGGCAGTACCTGATTAACAAGACTCAAGGACTGAGCTATTCCCATGACGGTTTCCATGACAGACCCGATTGTCGCTGCGGATCGCAAGAGCATGGCCGATACCACGGCCATTGGCAGTTGCCCGCTGACACTTCCGGATATCCAGCTGATACCTGTGCGCTATGCGTACGTTGATCAAGCGCCGTCGCTCAAGGCACTGGATCCGCGCTTTGCCACCGGATTCCGGCCGTTGGGTGTGCGCCCGGTTCGGGACGGTTATCTGTACCTGTTCCATTCCAGCGCTCCCGATATTCTCCAGGAGTTTGTCATAACCGAGGGCGGAGCGGTCGAAAAACGGCTCTGGGAAGGTGAGGATGCCACACGGGATCAACGGCAGGGGATCTCGGCGGAAGCCGCCATCGTGGTTCCGAGGCGGGGCGAGATTGAGGTTCTCTTCTGTGAAACCCAGTTGACTGCGAAGAAATGCAGCATGCTGATCAGCTGGAAGGATTATCGACGGCAGGTGATGCGCAAGGTCAGCCTGGGAGGGTACTGTGTAGAAGCTGGGACGAGGCACCTGTTGCCGAAAGGGGTCCTCGAGGAGAACCTTTCCAGTCCGGAGCCCGGCGCCGATCCGGACGAGGAGGCTTTCTCGCCATGGTACTGGGTCGTGGAATCCGAAGCGGGAAAACCGGAGCCATTCACGCATCGTCTGCGATTCTATGATAAAGACCATGCTTATCTGGTTCTGGACGATCTGACCGGCCAAATCGGTGACCTGTTGGACGCATGGACCCATCTCGATGCGGCTCAGGGCGACTGGCTGGCCCGGGAGGATGCCCGGTACTACTCCGCCAGTTTCATCCAGGAACTGATCAAGCTGGATGAGAAAACCGTTGCCACCTATGTGGATGCGGCCCTCACGCAAACCGGGGATCCCTCGGAGATTCTGGCCCTGCAGCGCATTGCCCACGCGTCACCACAACAGCGGGCACGGGTGGCCGAGTTTGCCAAAGAGTTTCAGGCCGGTCCTCTGGATGTGCGTAACGCGTCGTTTGAAGTGGTCAAGGCGCGGCGCCAGCAGAATGAGACGCTGGCAGAGCTGGCGCAAGAGCTGGCCGTTGAGCAGGACATACTGGCGCAAGTCCTCGAAGCTCTCCGCAAAAACCAGAATCAAGCGGAGCACGGCAGTCTGACCGGCGAGCGTGGCATCCGGGATTTCGTCCGGGTTGACGCCATGAATCAGTATCTGGCGGTTGCCGGGGAACAGGAGGCGCGTTTTCAGCGGGAGAAAACTGCCGTCGTTGCGTCCCTGAAGACTTTGTTGCCGCATTACCATCTGGTGGGGCATCTGTATGATCGGATGGAAGAGGATGCTTACCTGGCGTTCCTCCGGGTCGACAATGCGCTGCTCAACATCCTGAACGACGACGCACTGGCAACGGGCGACTACGAGTTTATCCGTTCCTATTATTTTGGGGACCTGGGGCATCAGCACCTGGTGGGATTTGATATTGATGTCACTGCCTATACCCGGTCGGCTGCCGCAGTAGTCAATGGCCTCAAGACGATCCTGAACGCCCACGATAACGCTACGGCTTATAACGACTGGGTTCAGACCTTGTCTGATAACCCGCAACTGCGCTTTGCGACCCTTACGCCCGTAATCAGTGCCGAACTGAGCCATCGCCTGGCCCAGTGGACCCCCATTGCAAGGCAGGAATTGTTTCGTCTGGTTGAGAAGGCCAGTGGCGCGAGATTGCATGAGCGTTTGAAGCAAGTGTTCCAACGAATGAACCCCGGCTTGCGTGTCCACCTACTGGATAGCCAACTGATCTATCAGCTGGACCTGGACATTGCAGATGAGGCCACGCTGAATAAGGCGGACTCGCTGATTCGCGAGGTTGAACATCACGCCCTGCGGTACGAGGACTTGAGAAGCCGGGAGAGGAGTCTTGATAGTGGCCGGAAACAATCACGACGCGCACTGACTCGCAGCCAGAAGCGTACCTACGATGCCGAAGTCGCCCGACTCCGGGCAGCGCGAAAGGTCGAGAAGCGGAAGGTCGTTGCTGCCCGCAAGGCATTGGAAAGGCTGCTTCCATCCGAAGACAACAAGTATCAGGGCATTCTGAAGGTCGGCGGGCTTGGGAACACCGCCGAGACCAGGGCGGTTGCCGCCGAGCTTGAGGAGCTCAAAGCGCTGCGGGACCGCTCGGGCATGAAGAAGGTTTTCGATTACGCCCGTGGCTTGATTGATGGCGGGGATGCCATGGAAATCACCAATCGAATTGGTGGGTTGGGGGTTGTTTCTTTTGTTGGGTTGGTGAGCTTCTGGGGGACAGTGGAGGCTTACCTTCAGTGGGATAGGGACAAGACGCTATCTGGCGCGCTCAGTGTTATCAGCGGCGGTTTTGGAACCGTCGGTGCTGTGGCTAGTGTGAGTACCATCGTAGCCAGTGCCCAACTTAACTATTACTACCAGAATGTGAGTAAAGCCGACGCTGTGCTGTCGAGACTTGCCCGGGCCAATGTTTGGGGGGGAACGGTTGCGGCTTGGGGTGGTTTTTTTGCGGCAGGTGCGGATCTAGTAAGGCAGATTCAATTGATAAGGCGCGGGACGGCTAGCATAGGAGAGCAGGTGGGAGCCTCAGTAACGCTGACGGGTGATGCCATGATCGTTTATGGCAGCGGGCGAATTGCCTGGACTGGCTCCTCCGGCATTTATCATATGCTGGTTAAACAAACGCCGGGTGTGACCTGGGCATCTGTTCACAGAGGCATGTTACATCTGGGAGGTACTGCAATTCTTCGTGGCATGAACCTCTGGCTCTGGGTTGGTACCCTCGTTGTTTTGACTGGCCAATACGTCTACAACCGTTTCAAGCGAACCGAGCTGCAACTGTGGTGTGAGAGTAGTGCGTGGGGCTTGGCATCGAAGGAGTGGTCGCCGGATGAACAGCGTTACCAGTTAGGGAAGCTGATCTACCGTCCGGAATTGAAGGTGATGGCGGAACGGGAAGCGCTGGACGGCCGTTTCCGTTATTGCGCTCTCAGATTGAGCCTGCCAGGCCTTTCCGGTTTGACAGCTGACAATGCGAAGTGGGTTGTGCTGGAGCAACGGGGGGTGGAGTGGTCTGCGGCTTCTGAAGATTGGCAAGATCGGATCTTTGTCGAGGCGGATAATGAATCCAATGTATCGCTTCGAGTGCCCTTGCTGTTTGATGAGCTCGAAACGTTCAGCGGGTTGTACATTGCCATTCGTTACATGCCCGATGGAGCAAACCGCTGGTTGCCGGGAGAGTCTGAGTCCTTCCACTACCTTATCGATCTGCGTGAGCAAGGTAATGTGCCACATGTGGCTGCCAATGAAGAGAAAGCCTGGCAGTTGATCCCATTTCGTGACAAAGCCGACGAACGCCTGCGGCCATTGCTAATAAACTATCTGCCCCTGACTCCATGGAAGGATAACGTATGACAGAACAATCCCTGCGAGCGGGCGAGCGCCGAACGGCTGCGGATGGCGATTTGCTGGCACTGAGTCCGCTGCCGGTGTCGACAGGAGCCCGCCCTGCGGATCCGGCGGACTGGATTCGTCGCAAGAATGCCGTCTGGATGGACTTGCAGGGCGGGAATCTGGTGTTTGCTGCTGAGTTGTCGTTGATGTTTTTGAGCCTCAGCCTGATAACGATAGGGATAGGATTCTTCTTGTCGGCGGAGTCTGCGTGGAGGAATAACTCGCATTTTGACTGGTGGTTACCGGGGGCCCTGATTGTTGGAAATGTACTTTGCAGTCTGCCTTTTGCTCTGGTTTTCCACTACAACACCAATAAAGCCATCAAGGAAGGCCCCCCTGTTCGATTAAACCGGCAGAAACGTGAGGTCGCCGTGCCACGCTGGTTAGCGGGTAGGGAGGTCAAGTTTCCTTTTTGGGGTGAACAGGCGTCTGTATTTATTTATTTGGTTTACCTCATCACCTTTTTCTTTGTGATCAGCGCCTTCATGGTAGAAGGGCCCGTGGATGATCGGGGTTGGGCTTTCTTTAAGGGTGGACTTCTGGCCTTTTTCATCGAAAGTCTCATCTTCATCCCTTACATCGCTATCGGCTTACATCTCCACAAAAAACACAAACCCCGCCTCCAATATGTCTATTATCCCTGGGAACAACTGGTGGCCTATGTCCAGAAACAACAGGACATCGGCCCATCTATCTTCACTGAACGCACCCTGCTGACGCTGGCGATACCGGATCCCGACAACCCGGAAACCGCCTTGGCGGCAGCGTCGATTGCCGTGGGCCACGAAACTGCCGGCCTGGCTCAGTGGGAAAGCATTCGCCGATTCATGGAAGACGGCCCGGAAGCCTGCCCCGGCCCCCGGGATTACGGCACCTTGGCTCACTACCGGGAAAGTTGCCGCAAAGCCCGCGCGGAAATGCCGCTGGTGGCCTGGCTCTGGAAGAAAGTCGGCGACTGGTTCTTCCAGCGCAACCTGGCCCACCGGCTGACGGAGCGGCGTGTTAATCATCTGATTCCGAAATCCCTGCCCGCCGAGCTGCAGGCGTGGTCCCAGCCGCTCTCCGATGAGCAACACTCCAAACCCTCGGCGGCCTTGCTCGAAGCAAACCGCAGGGCCCAGGCACTGCGCAGGAAAAACCGCGGAATATCGCCGCAGGCGGTACTGGAAATGCTGCACAAGGAAGCCAAGGAGGGCGATGTTCTGCTGGCTTGAGTACCTGGAAGCCGGAGCATGGGGGATGCCCTCAGGTCTGTCCCCGCCCGGTAATCAAGAAAACGGATATTTCGTCGAGGGTTGAGATTGGAGAATCAGGCGGTGCGTGAAACCATAGAAAAGTTACTTGACCAGGGATACTCCCGCAATGCGGTATTTGAGCAACTGCGAGGTCAGGTGGGTAATGAGTTGCGGCTGGCCAACCGAATTGCGACTGTTCGGGTTCAATGTGAAACCGGTGTGCCTGTAACCCTGAATCGGATTCTCCTTTGCTTGTCGATTATCCAGGCATTGTTTGCCGTCTGGGTACTGCAAAGTGTCTGGATTCCGCTCGATCAGGTTATTGTGCTGCTTGGCATCTTTGTGATCTCCGTGTTGACTGTGTTGTATCTGATCGGCCTGGCTCGTATGGCTTTTATTGGATATACCGCGTTTTTATTATTCTGTTTTACTGTCGCGGCCAACTATATGTACGCATTTCAGTTCTTTCCGGTTATTTCGCTGATGGGACTCTTGTTGGCGCTGATGAATGGCGCACTAACCTATTACCTGAAAGTTTTGATTTATCCCCATATGGGAATGTTGGATGTTCGTAAAGATGGCCGGGGGCGATATATTCTGGAGTAGGCTGCGCTGTGTGGGGACTGACCTTTGGTCTGTCCCCGGTCTTTCCTCTGATACCTGATTTTGTGACGTTGTGCATAGTGACCGTCGGGGAATTTGCGTAGTTTCTTTGATCTCGGCAAGCCACGGACTTGGCCTGCCAGTAGTTCGCATCCCACCAGGACGGGATGCTGTCGCTTTACAGGGAACGTTATGCGAATCAAACCTTCTTACCGGCTCCAGCCGGCGGAGCTGCCGCTGACGGAGAGCCCGTCTGCTGCCGCGCGCACGGTCCGGCGGGAGCTTTCCGGTCCTTCCGCGGGTCGTTGGCTGATGCCGAACCAGTCGGATTTACCCGGAATTCATCCGGGTACCCCACAAGAAACCCTTCACCAAACCCTGATTGCCCGAATCGCCGTCGGTGAGCTGTGCCTGGTCCATAGCGGCATTGGCACGGATGTTCCCCTGCAACCGGTCGTGTCATGGTCTGAACCCCGGCAAGTAGAAAGGGGCAGGCCTGATGGTAGTCAGTGGCGCTGCGAGGCGGAGGGGCAGCAGATTGCCGGGCTGGTGGGCGCTGTCGCGGAGTTGAATAGAAGAGGGATGACGCCGGCTGATCTAAGGGCGGGTGCAGGCATGGGGGCGTCATCGTCCCAACCTCAAGGAGTCTCCCGCAGTGATGCTCCTGGCTTTGCTTCCACCCGGGATCAGGATCACAGGCTGTCGTTGCCATTGGGGGTCGCGGCGAATGTTGCGCCTTTGGCTTCCCAAAACGCACCGGAGCAATCTGCTCAACCACCCTCTGGAGTTCACCTCGTTGCTGGGCTATTCACCGATGGCACCCTGAACAATGTTGAAAACATCAAGCGATTCCAGGAGCGTCTGGTTGAAGAGTGTGTGGAGCCTTTAAAAATGGATCCGTCCAGATTGGAGGAGTGCCGAGAACGGTTGGCCATGCGGTTGGGCGCGAGTTATGCCAATGGGCTGACGAATGTGGTGAAGCTGTTCGATCTATACAAAGAAAAATTCAGTAGTGAGATGGGCCGTAAAGTGCTCACTGTAAAAGCTTATGAGGCTGGCGCAGGGACAAAAAGCGGGGACGATGATTCCTACATTGGCATGGTGACGGGCCTGGGTGAGACGGGCGTTATTGAGCAGGTCTCAAGGCTTTTTCTGGCAATAGCCGATAGAGCGGCAAATCAGTTGAATGGTCAGAATGTCTCTGAGCTATCTGTGGATCTGTTCGGGTTTAGCCGTGGTGCAGCTGCTGCGCGTCATGCCACAAGGCAAATTCTGAAAGGCCGGGAAGGAGGCTTGGCCGAGGCTTTTTCAAAGTTTGGTCTTGCTTGGCCCGAAAAGGTGCAGGTCCGTTTTGTTGGCTTATTCGATACGGTTGCAGGCATTATAAATCCGGGAAATGTTGATTTTTCAGCCGGAAATCCTCGCAACAGCCCGGTTGAGCTTTATCTGGATCCGGCCAAGGTTGAAAAGGTTGTACATCTGGTTGCCGCAGATGAAAAGCGTGCAAATTTCGCGCTCAACAGTGTCCGAAATCCGGATGGGAGCCTTCCGGCGAACTATAGGGAAATCACGTTGCCGGGAGCGCACTCGGATATAGGAGGCGGGTACCACGATTTGGAAACAGAGGCGGTGTTGCTCCACCCGACACTGACTATCACTGGAAGCAAGACCCGCTCGTTCAGGCAGACCATGGAATGGGATAACCTTGAAAGTTTGCGAGTGCAGGTGGAATCCGAGGGCTGGATCGGCAAGCACAGCTTGCCGTGCCCAGACGGTAACCCCCCAACGTTGAAGTTAGAATCAAAACAAGATGACCATCCCTTGCCGGACGGTCGCGTAGAGCTGTCGCTACGGATGAAGCGGCGGGTCAGAGGAGAATACTCAAGGATTGGGTTGCATTTGATGCATAGCCTGGCTAGGGATGCTGGAGTTCCTCTGAAAACGATCCCAGATCGTCGAGATCTTAGTATTCCCACAGAGTTGCAGGCAACGAAGGAGAAGGTTTTTTCCGCAGTGGTCGAGGGTAATGACAGTCCGCAATTGGATCTCGCTCAATCTGCTTTGCTCCGGCAACGCTATATCCACCACTCCAATCATTACAATCTCATTGAGTCCTTTAAAGCCGGGATGGTTGTCGGAACGGAAGTGCCATCGCCAGAATTTTTCCATCCGCTGCGGCCGAACGTTTCTGGAGATCGGGCCGTTTACCCTAACAGAAGCCAAGGATAGATCATGCGAGAATTTCATGGATTGATCATGGCCATTACTCTTGTTTTATCAGGATGCAGTGTCTTCTCTGATGCGAAAGAGGAAACGACCTGGTATTTCCAGCTTGCTACGCCCAGGCACTACGACGTCTGGGTTGAGCATCTGGAGTTTGAATTGTCCGGGGTGCGACATTGGTTTCACCCGGCTGGAAGCATGAGTTGTTGCTGGAAGGGGCCCTACGGTCCTGGTGGCATTTCTGGGCGAATGGAGCCGTTTCCGAACTTTATTGCAATTCAATGGTTTTCCTTCGCAGAACAGAAATTCTATCAACGGTTGATAGAGATCCCGCGCGAATGGCAAGACCTGATGAAGGTGCCCGCGCCCCGAAACACTCAACTTTACGGTGTCGTTTATAGGCCTCGAAATTTCCTGACCTTCGGCCTCGCCCCCGGCGGAGAAATTGTCGTCTGGATCATGAACCAGGTGGGCAACGAAATTGAACTGGCTCGCTTACGAGCAAACGAAATGGAGCGGGACCCAAACATCTATAGGGCTAATACGCAGGAGTATTGGGAAGAAAACGGCGACTACCTTAAAAAACACGGAGTGCAGTTAAGCGGTTGGTAGGCTCCCGCTTTTCGAAGATAGACAATGGCCAGTCCAGAAATCATCCGGTGACTGCGCGTCGACGTCGAGACCCCCGGGGTAAAAGCTGGTAATTTACCAGTGAAGATTGTGGTGGCGGGCGTGACATCGACAGGGCCTGCTTCCGTTTGTTTGCACAATTATTGGGCGGGCAGGGCGTGCTAGGCACGGGCCTGCCGTACCGGTCGTCAGAATTGAGAGGACTTCATACCATGCAATATCTCCACACCATGATCCGTGTTACCGACCTCAAGCAGACGCTGCATTTTTTCTGCGATTTGCTGGGGATGAAGGAGATCAGTCGGAAGGACAGTGAGAAGGGCCGGTTTACACTGGTGTTCCTGGCGGCACCGGACGATGAGGCGCGGGCGAGGGAGGACAAGGCGCCGATGGTTGAGCTTACCTACAACTGGGATCCCGAGGAGTACACCGGCGGACGCAACTTCGGGCACCTGGCGTATGCGGTGGATGATATCTATGCCCTGTGCGCGCACCTGCAGGCCAATGGAGTAACCATCAACCGTCCGCCGCGGGATGGTTATATGGCGTTTATCCGTACCCCGGACAACATCTCCATTGAGTTATTGCAGAAGGGCGAGGCGTTGCCGCCGCAGGAGCCGTGGGTGAGTATGGAAAATACAGGTAGCTGGTAGGTTGTTGGGTCTGTCCCCGGCCGGGTGCGGGCGGGCATTTAGCGCGGGTTTGGGTTAGAATTCGCAAAATTTTTCACCAAGGAAGTCTCATGCTGGCAGTGATCCTTTCAGGCGGTTCCGGTACCCGGTTATGGCCGCTTTCTCGCGAAGCCTATCCCAAGCAGTTTTTGCCGGTGGTGTCGGACGACTCCCTGCTGGCGGAGACGATTGATCGTGGCCTGGCGTTGGATGAGACGGCACGGGTGCTGGCGATTACCAACGAGGATCACCGTTTTGTGGTGGCGGCCCAATTGCAGGCGCAGGCCAAAGGGCGCACGGCGGGGATTATTCTGGAGCCGGTGGGTCGTAACACCGCGCCGGCTATTGCGCTGGCGGCACTGGCGGCGGCGGAGGAGAACCCGGAGGAGCTGCTGCTGGTGATGCCGTCGGATCATGTACTGCGGGACCTCGCGGCATTTCGTGCAGCAGTGGCAGTTGGCGCCGCGGCAGCCAATTCGGGCAAGCTGGTGACCTTCGGGATTGTGCCGAATGCACCGCACACCGGTTACGGCTACATCAAGGCGGGTGCGGAGCTCGGCGGTTGCAATGAGGTGGCGGCGTTTGTGGAAAAGCCGGACGAAGCCACCGCGCAGCGGTATCTGGATGAGGGTGATTATTTCTGGAACAGCGGAATGTTCCTGTTCCGGGCAGACCGGTACCTGGAAGAACTGCAGGCCCATAATCCGGCCATGCTGGACGCCTGCCGCGCTGCCTGGGGCGAGAAGCAGGCGGACCTGGACTTTGTCCGGGTCGGTCGTAAGGCTTTTGAGGATTGTCCCGACGATTCCATTGACTACGCGGTGATGGAGAAGACCCGGGACGCGGTGGTGGTGCCGCTGGATGCCGGCTGGTCGGACGTGGGTTCCTGGTCGGCCTTGTGGGAGATCCAGCCGCAGGATGAGCACGGTAATGTCTGTCGTGGTGATGTGATTACCGAGGATGTGACCGGTTCCTATATCCACTCCGAGGGCCGGCTGATTGCTGCGCTCGGCATCAGCGATCACGTGATTGTGGAAACCGATGACGTGGTGCTGGTTGCCGACCGCTCGCGGGTTCAGGAGGTCAAGAAACTGGTGGCCAAGGTGAAGGAGCGTGGGCGCATGGAGCACCGCTTCCACAAGAAGGTGCATCGACCCTGGGGCACCTACGAAGGCATTGCCATGGGTGAGCGCTTCCAGGTCAAGCGCATTACCGTTAATCCCGGGGCTTCGCTGTCGCTGCAAAAGCATCATCATCGGGCGGAGCACTGGGTTGTGGTCAAGGGGACCGCAACGGTGAACCGTGGCGAGGAGACCCTGCTGCTGACTGAGGACCAGTCCACCTACATTCCGCTGGGCGTAACCCACCGCCTGGTCAATCCGGGAGTGATTCCGTTGGAGCTGATCGAGGTGCAGACCGGCAGTTACCTGGGTGAGGATGATATTGTCCGGTTTGAGGATACTTATAACCGGGTGTGAGGACCTGTCCCTTTATTTTTTGAACTACTGCATCTTGGACAGCATCAGGACGATGCGTCAACCAACAGGGAGAAGTTGATGGACGACTGGCAAGGATGCCTGGCCCCCCAATGTCAGAATGCGCTGCAGCGTGCCCGGGACAGTATTGCCCGGCGCGGTGGTTATGCGATTACGGTTGAAGATTTCCTGCTGGCCTTGCTGGACGCGGAACCTGCGATTGCGGGTTTTCTGCGCGGTCGCGGCGTGGATCTGGATGAGCTGGTTCGTACAGTCCAGTGTGAACAGCCCATTGTGACGGAAGTTGGTGGTGAGGGCCTGCTGTCGGCCCAGCTGCAGTACTGGTTTGCCCGCGCCCGGGAGTTATCCGAAGCGCCGTGGCTGGACTGGCCGTTTTTGTTGCGGGTGCTGGTGGCCGGGGCAGAGCGGTTTCAGGGCAAGGCCTATGTCGCCGTGCTGGAGCAGGTTGCGCAGTGGCCGGAGATTGCGGAATCCGGCGGAACTGCACCGGATCCGGACCTGCCTGGAGAATCGCCCATTGTGATCACCGACTCAACTTGGTTGGGGCTGGCCGAAGATGTCAGCGTGACGCTGTCTGCCGTGGCTGACTCGCTGGTCTGGGTGCGTGGGGCGAGGGGGTCGGGCAAGTCCTCGTGGCTGCAGGCGCTGCTGCCGTCGCTGGACATCGGGTTCCTGGTGCTGGATCTGCGTCGGGAGGATGAGGTGATGGCCTGTGACCGCCCGGTCTTTCCCGGTGAAGCGTGCGAGCGCCAGCGGTATCCGGTGCTGGTGCTGGATAACACCACCCCGGCAGACCTGGTCGCCTTGATGTCCCGCGATTCCCATCTGGCCAGTCACCTGTTACCGGGACATCAGGGGCCGATCCTGTTGCTCGGCCCGGATGGGCCGGAGCAGGGAGCGGCAGGGAGGCATCTTGAACGGTTGCTGGGGCGAACCCTCGAGGTGGTGAACATGCCGGGCTCCAGTGCCGGTCAGAACCTGGCAATTCTGACCGCCCATCAGGCAGCCATCGAGAAACGCTGGAATGTGGAGCTTACCGGTACCGCCATCGGTTATGCGGCGGGGGCGAGGCGACCGTTCGGGGGGTCGCCCGGTCTGATGTTGCGCTGGGTGGAGCGGGCGGCGGCCCGTTTGTCACTGTATGCCAGCCGGGGGTCTCTGGCCGGCCAGGCGATTGCCGGCAAGGTCGATACGCTGCGGCGCCAGACCCTGGTGGCCATGGCCAGACAGCATCCGCTGGCGGACTATGAGCAGGCGCTGGAGCAGCTGGCGATCGAGCGCGCGGCCGCGGAGGTGGATTGGCACGAGCGCAAGGCAGCCGGCACGCTGCGCCGGCTGACGGTAAATGATCTGCGTTATGAGTTGGAGCGGTTTGAGAGTGGCGCGGAGGGTCAGGGGGCGGCGGTGCCGACGCTGGAGGTGGTTTGCTGATGCCGTGGTTCAGGGGACAGACCCGAGGTCAGTCCCCTTCTGTCCCCCGCTCTTGCGTGGTGAATTTTGCGTCGTGAGCCTTGCAGCCTGGCGCCGTCCGGTACACTATGACGACTGTTTTTCTCAGCGGACACCTTGAACCGAGCGGGAGTAATGAGCGTTGCAGGACCTGGAAATCTACATTCGTGATCTGGAGCTGGCCAAGCTGACCGAGTGGCTGGGTAACCAGCTTGATAACCTGGTGCTCAGCGAGCCGGCATCGGCCACCGCTGCGATCAAGGGTGCTGGCGATTACCGCGGCCACCGGGTGCGTATCAGCGCCTATCCCGGTGCCTCGGGCAAGCGTTATACCTCTCTGGTACTGGAAGCCGATGAATTACCCTGGAATACCGATCTGGAGTGTGCCCGCAGTGCCTGGCGCGCGATGGATGGTGAGATCCGCTGCAGTCAGGGTGAGTGGCAGGAAGGCGAGCCGGTTGAAGAAGAGAAATGGTGGCGGCTGGATGACCGGGGTGAGCAGCTGGTGGTGTGGAACTGAGGGGTAATCGGGGACTGACCTTCGGTCTGTCCTCTGACAAAGGGCTTGGATAAAAAAGGGGCGGTCCATGTCAGATGGACCGCCCCTTTTCTATTCAGGAGGCTGATGCGGCCTGGGTTGCTGGCCGCATGGGTGGCCTCACTCGCTCAGGATCGACACGTTGTCGGCCTGCAGGCCTTTGTCGGCATCCACTACGTTGAAGCGGACCAGCTGGCCCTGGCGAAGGACGCGACGGCCACGGCCGCGGATGGCACGGAAGTGAACAAACACTTCGTCGCCGCTGTCACGGACGATGAAGCCAAAGCCTTTCTTCACGTTGAACCATTTGACGGTGCCTTCCTCGTCCCCTTCGGGGCCTTCATCGTCCATGCCTTCGTCGTCGTCATACTCGTCCTGCGGGCGGGACTGCCGGCGCGGAGCGCTCTGGCGGCTGCCCTGGGACTGGCGCTGGGCGAAGGTGATGGCCAGGAAGCCGGCGAGGCCAAACAGCACCACGCTGATGATGTAGGCCGCGATGCTCTGTCCGCCGCCGAGAATGAACGGAACGCTGGACGCCTCTTCGCTGGAACCGGACTGGGACAGGATCTGGAAGACTTCCGGTGTAAAGGTGGCCAGCACGAAGGCCAGGACGAACGGTGCGGGAATCGCGATCAGGATGGCAAGGAGGATCGCTTTGACTGGATTACGCATTGATTCGGGTTTCTCCATTATTCAAACACTAACCATAAAAAACCGGTTATCAGGTAAACTTGGATAACCGGTCGGTGAAGACCGCCTGATGAACGAAATTGCGACATCGGGGCGGGTAAAAGCGGCATGATACCAGATAACCCGGAACTCTGACCAAGCCTGTGGCCAGAGGGGCAAACCGGATCACAGAATTTACGGAGCAGCAGCACACCCGATGAGTAACAGAGACCTCGAAGCACGGCTGGACGAGCTGGAAACCCGGCTGGCTTTCCAGGACGACCTGATCAACACCTTGAGTGAACAGGTTGCCCGCCAGGAGCTGGATATCCGCGAATTGTGGGCTGCCAAGCAGTTACTGCACAAGCAACTCAAGGAGGTGTCACCCTCGAATATCCGCCGGGAGGAGGACGAGACGCCTCCTCCGCATTATTAAATCGGGAGTTCTCAGGCCAGCAGCTCGACCAGGATCTGCTCGTAAATCTCCGACAGCGTATCCAGATCCTCGGCCTTCACACACTCATCGATTTTGTGGATGGTGGCGTTGATGGGGCCGAGTTCCACCACCTGGGCGCCGGTAGGCGCAATAAAGCGGCCGTCCGAGGTGCCCCCGGAGGTGGACAGCTCGGTTTCGATGCCGGTGACGCTGCGGATGGCGTTCTGGCTGGCGGTTACCAGGGCGCCCTTGTCGGTGAGGAACGGGCGTCCGCTGAGGTGCCACTGCAGGTCATACTTCAGCTGATGGCGGTCGAGAATCGCCACCACCCGCTCTTCCAGGCTTTCTGCAGTGTTCTCGGTGCAGTAACGGAAGTTGAAGTGCACCAGCAACTCGCCCGGAATGATGTTGCTGCCGGTACCTGCCTCGACGCGGGTGATCTGGAAGGTGGTCGGCGGGAAGAAGTCGTTGCCGTTATCCCAGAATTCGTTGGCCAGCGCATCCAGCGCCGGCGCGGCGGTGTGCACCGGGTTCTCTGCCAGGTGCGGGTAGGCCACATGGCCCTGCACGCCGTGGACGGTCAGGTAACCGTGCAGCGAGCCCCGGCGGCCGTTCTTGATAACGTCACCCACCTGGTGGGTGCTGGACGGTTCGCCGATCAGGCACCAGTCGATCTTTTCCTTGCGGGCCTCCAGGGTTTCCACCACTTTCACGGTGCCATGCTGGGCCGGACCTTCCTCGTCACTGGTGATCAGCAGGGCAATTGAGCCGCGGTGGTCGGGATGTTGCGCCACAAACCGTTCGCAGGCGGTCACGAAGGCGGCGAGGCTGCCTTTCATGTCAGCCGCCCCGCGGCCATACAGGTAGCCTTCGTGGATTACCGGCTCAAAGGGCGGGTGCGCCCAGTTCTTCTCCGGTCCGGTTGGAACCACATCGGTATGGCCGGCAAACGCCAGCACCGGGCCTTCGCTGCCCCGTCGTGCCCACAGGTTGTCGGTATCGCCAAAGCGCATGCCTTCGCCCTTGAAGCCCAGCGGTGCCAGGCGGGACATCATCAGGTCCTGGCAACCGGCGTCATCGGGGGTTACCGACGGGCGGCGAATGAGATCGATGGCGAGGTCCAGAGTGGGGGAGTTGGCCATGTAAGCGGTTCCGGGCTTTGGGGGTTGGAAGAGATCGGGGTTGTTATAAAACGGCAGCCCGGCCAGGCCGGGCTGCATCGGTCAGTTCACTCAGTTGTTGGCGTGCAGCTCTTCATTCAGCTCGATGGCTGACTTGTTGGTCTTGCACTCCACGGCACCGGTCTGGCTGTTGCGGCGGAACAGCAGGTCCGGCTTGTTGGCCAGGTCACGGGCCTTGATGATTTCCACCAGCTTGTTGTGGTCATCCAGCAGCGCCACCTTGGTGCCGGCGGTGATGTACAGGCCGGCTTCCACCTTGCAACGGTCGCCCAGCGGGATGCCGATGCCGGCGTTGGCGCCGATCAGGCAGTTTTCGCCCACCGAGATGATGATGTTGCCGCCACCGGACAGGGTGCCCATGGTGGAGCAGCCGCCACCCAGGTCGGAGCCTTTGCCGACCATGACGCCGGCCGAGATGCGGCCTTCGATCATGCTGGTGCCTTCGGTGCCGGCGTTGAAGTTGATGAAGCCTTCGTGCATCACGGTGGTGCCTTCGCCCACATAGGCGCCGAGACGGACCCGGGCGGTATCGGCAATGCGCACACCCTTGGGGACCACGTAGTCGGTCATCTGCGGGAACTTGTCGACGGATTTCACTTCCAGGGTGCGGCCTTCAATGCGGGCCTGCAGCTGGCGCTCCGGCAGTTCGTTCAGGTCGATGGCGCCTTCGTTGGTCCACGCCAGGTTCGGCAGCAGGCCGAAGATGCCGTCCAGCTTGACGCCGTGAGGCTTCACCAGGCGGTGGGATATCAGGTGCAGCTTGAGGTAGACCTCGGGGGTGCTGGCCGCGGTGTTGTCCGCATCCAGAACGGTAACCACGACCGGACGGGTGCTGTTGGCGGCTTTTTCGGCCAGGTTGGCCTGTTCGACCTGGCCGGCCTGGCGCAGGGCCTCGGCCAGCAGGTGCAGTTGCTCGGCACTGGCTTCGACCGCCTGGTTACCGGCGGCGCAGTTCAGGGTGTTGCGGACGACCTCTACCAGGGTGGCGTCTGGCATCAGCAGTGGCTGCTGGTAATACACCTCCAGCCACTCGCCTTGCTGGTTCTGGGTTCCGATACCGATTCCGAATGCGAAGCTCATTGTCGCGGTTGCTCCTGTCAGCTGTTTACTTGAATTGGGTGGCCCAGTCGTCGGCATTGAAGCCGACACTCACGTTTCCGCCCTGCTCCCGGCCGCTTTCAACGACGGGGCGTTTGATGATGGACGGGTTGTCGAGCATGATCTGGTGGGCACTTTGGGCGTTAATGGTATCACGAACCTCGTCGGGAAGTTTGCGCCAGGTGGTGCCGCGGCGGTTGAGCAGAGCGTCCCAGCCGATGGCGTTTTCCCAGCGGGTCAACAGAGCGTCGTCCAGACCGTCTTTCTTGAAGTCGTGGAAGTCGTAGGTGATGCCGTTGTCATCCAGCCATTTGCGGGCTTTCTTGACGGTGTCGCAGTTCTTGATGCCGTAGAGTTTCATTCGGTCAGTTCCGGTTTTTCACAAATCGAACGATGCGTTCGGCCGCTTCCACGCACTCTTCCAGCGGGGCCACCAGGGCCATGCGCACCCGGTTCTCGCCCGGGTTGTAGCCAGCCACCGCCCGGGACAGATAGCGGCCGGGAAGCACGTGGACGTTTTGTTCGGCGGACAGTTCGCGGGCGAAGGTCTCGTCGTCGATGGGAGTTTGTGGCCACAGGTAGAAGCCGGCGTCGGGGAAGTCCACGTCCATCACGTCCCGCAGGATGGGCACCACCGCCTCGAACTTGGCGCGGTAGGCGGCGCGGTTTTCCCGCACGTGGTCCTCGTCCTGCCAGGCCGCAATGCTGGCGAGCTGGTTGTGAATCGGCATGGCGCAGCCGTGATAGGTGCGGTACTGCAGGTAGCCCTTGAGGATGCCGGCGTCGCCGGCGACGAAGCCGGAGCGCAGGCCTGGCAGGTTGCTGCGCTTGGACAGGCTGTGAAACACCACGCACCGGGCGTAATCGTCGCGGCCAATGGCGGCACAGGTCTGCAGCAACCCTTCCGGCGGGTTGGATTCGTCCGGGTACAGCTCGGAGTAGCACTCGTCGGATGCCACGATGAAGTCGTGGCGATCGGCCAGTTCGATGACCTTGATCAGGGTCTCGCGGGGAATGACCGCGCCACTGGGATTGCCCGGCGAGCACAGGAACAGCACCTGGCAGTCCTGCCAGACTGCCTCCGGTACCGCGTCAAAGTCCGGGATAAAGCCGTTGCTGCCGTCGCAAGGCAGGTAGTGGGGTTCGGCGCCGGCGAGAAAGGCCGCGCCTTCGTAAACCTGGTAAAACGGATTGGGGCTGACCACCTTGGCGGGCTTGCTGGCATCCACCACCGCCTGGACCAGGGAAAAAATGGCCTCGCGGGTACCGTTCACCGGCACCACATGGTCGCTGGCGGTCAGCGAGCCGGGGCGGAGCTGGAAACGCCGGGTTGCCCAGGCACTGATGGCCTCGCGCAGTTCGTCCATGCCCTTGGTGGTGGGGTAATTGGCCAGCTTGTCCAGGTTGTCTGCAATCACCTGTTTTACAAAGTCGGGCGACGGGTGCTTGGGTTCGCCGATCCCCAGGGAGATGGGCCGCAGGTCGGCCGGTGGCACAACCCTCGCTTTCAGTTTGGCCAGTTTCTCGAAGGGGTAGGGATGCAATCGGGACAAATTCGGGTTCATTGGGTGTCGTCCAGCATTTGACAGAGATCGTCCCGCAGGGCCAGGCAAACGCCCGGGTCGCGGATGGGGTCGCCGTGTTCGTCGGTCACAAAGAACACGTCCTCGACCCGCTCGCCCAAGGTGGCGATCTTGGCGTTGGTAAGGCGTACCCGGTGGTCCAGCAGCACCTGGCCGACCCGGGCCAGCAGGCCGGGGCGGTCGGGTGTCACCACCTCCAGCACGGTGCGCTGGTTGATGGTGTCATTGGACAGGGTGACTTCGGTCGGGAACGCAAAGTGTTTGAGCTGGCGCGGTGTGCGCCGGTGGATGATCTCCGGGTAGTCATCCGGGTCGTCCAGTTCCTCGATCAGCCGCTTCCGCACCCGGTCCTTGCGGGCCGGGTCGAGGCCCAGGGGCTGGCCCTTGTCGTCCAGCACCACGTAGGAGCTGATGGAGTAGGGGCCCTCGCTGGCGCTGATGCGGGCGTCGACGATGTTGAGGTTGAGTTGTTCCAGTACCGCGGTGGTGGCGGCAAACAGGGCGACCCGGTCCTTCATGTAGATGATGATCTGGGAGTAGCCGTCGGTAGGGCCGCCGCGGGTGTCGCGGATCAGCACCAGCGGGTCCGGGTTGTCGCCGTGGCGGATAATCGCGGCGGTCTGCCAGGCGATATCCACCGTGGAGTCCTGCAGGAAGTAGTCCTCGTCAAGGGTGTCCCACAGGGCATTGATCTGGTCGTCGGAGAAGTTCTGGGCGTGGAGGATTTCCCGCGCCTCCGACTGGGTGGCTTCCACCCACTCATGGCGGTCCACCGGGGTTTCGGTGCCGCGGCGCAGGGCGCGGCGGGTCTCGATATAGAGCTGACGCAGCAGGGAGGCCCGCCAGGTGTTCCACAGTTTGGGGTTGGTGGCGCTGATGTCGCACACCGTCATCACGTACAGGTAGTCCAGGTGCACCTGGCTGGGCATCGAGCGGGCGAAGGCGTGGATGATGTCCGGGTCCGAGATGTCCTTGCGCTGGGCGGTCATCGACATCAGCAGGTGATTTTCCACCAGCCAGGAGATCAGCTGGGTATCCCGGTCGCTCAGGTGGTGACGGCGGCAGAAGTTTTCGGCATCGATGGCGCCCAGTTCGGAATGGTCGCCGCCGCGGCCCTTGGCAACGTCGTGGTAGAGCCCGGCGATGTACAGGTCTTCCACCTTGGGTAGCCGGTGGATCAGGCGGGACGCCAGCGGGTAATCTTTGCGGGCTTCCGTGCTGTTGAGCCGTACCATGTTGCGGATCACCCGCAGGGTGTGGGCGTCCACGGTATAGATGTGGAACAGGTCGTGCTGCATCTGGCCGATAATCTCGCCAAATTCCGGCAGGTAGCGCCCCAGCACGTTGTACTTCTTCATGTAGGACAGAGTCTGGTCCAGGGCGTGGGGCGTGCGCATCAGTTCCATGAACAGCGAGGTCACCGCCAGGTCCGAGCGGAAGGCATCGTCAACCAGGTGGCGGTGGGCTCGCAGGGAGCGGATGGTGGTGGCCCGGATGCCCTTGATTTCCGGGTGCTGTGCCATCAGCACAAAGATTTCCATGATGGCGTAGGGGGCGTAGGCGAAGACCTGGTTGTTGATGGCTTCGATGTAGCGGTTGCGCACCTGGAAGCGCTTGTTCAGCGGGTAGATTTCCTCTTCACCGGCGTTGGTGAGGATGGCTTCGTCGTAGTGCTGCAGGATCACGTCGGCCAGCTCATTGAGCGCCAGTACCGTGCGGTAGTAGCGCTGCATCATGATCTCGACGCCGAGGCGCTTGCCTTCGTCCTTATAGCCGAGCATCTGGGCCAGTGCCCGCTGGTGGTCAAACAGCAGCCGGTTCTCATTGCGGTCGGCAATCAGCTGCAGGCCGTAGCGCAGTTGCCAGAGGAAGGTTTCGCCCTTGAGCAGGACCCGGTGTTCGCCCTCGGTCAGGATGCTGAAGCGGGTCAGGTCGGTAATGCTGTGCAGGCCAAAATGCCGTTTGGTGATCCAGCCGATGGTCTGGATGTCCCGCAGGGCGCCGGGGGAGCCTTTGACGTTGGGCTCCAGGTTGTATTCGGTGTCGCCGTATTTCTGGTGCCGTTGTTGCTGTTCATCACGCTTGGCGATGAAGTACTCCCGGTCGGTGCAGACGTCGTCGGAGTAAACCTGCTCGCTCAGGGTGGCTCGCAGCTCGTCGGGGCCTGCGATGGTACGGGTTTCCAGCAGGTTGGTGAGGATAGTGACGTCGCCCCGGGCGGCCTCGCGGCTTTCGTCAATACTGCGTACGCTGTGGCCGATGTCGAGCTTGAGGTCCCACAGCAGGGTAATGAAAGCGCCGAGGTCTTCCTGCCACTCATCGTGGACGCCGTTTCGGGTCAGCAGCAGCAGGTCGATGTCCGAGTGGGGGTGAAGTTCACCCCGGCCGTAGCCGCCGACCGCCACCAGGGCGATGTCGGCGGAGCTGGCAAACGGATAGCGATTCCAGATCAGGCCGAGAACCCGGTCGACGGTGTCGGCCCGGGATTGCACCAGTGCCCGGACATCGGCACCGTTGCGGAAGGCCTCCGCATCAGCCTGATAGCGTTGCTTTAAAAGCTCGCGGGCCGCCACGACGGGCGACGGATCGTTACTGATGCGGGACTCCAGTTCGCTAAGGTCCACCTAGAATGACTCTTCCGATCGTTTGGTCAGGACTTCACAGCCATCCGCGGTGACCAGGATGGTGTGCTCCCACTGGGCTGACAGCTTGTGGTCCTTGGTGACCACGGTCCAGCCGTCCGGCAGCAGTTTGGTCTGGTACTTGCCCTGGTTGATCATCGGCTCGATGGTGAACGTCATGCCTTCGACCAGTTCCATGCCGGTTCCGGGCTTGCCGTAGTGCATCACCTGGGGCTCTTCGTGGAACACCTTGCCGATGCCGTGGCCGCAGTAATCACGCACCACCGAGTAATGGTGTTTCTCGGCATGCTGCTGGATGACGTGGCCGATGTCGCCGAGGCGGGTTCCGGGGCGGACCAGTTCAATGCCTTTATATAGGCACTCCTGGGTAATCCGGATCAGTCGCTCGCTACCGGGCTTGGGCTTGCCGACGATCCACATCTTGCTGGTATCACCGTGGTATTCGTCCTTGATGATCGTGACATCGATGTTGAGGAT
This sequence comes from Marinobacter profundi, assembly GCF_002744715.1. Classification (GTDB taxonomy): domain Bacteria; phylum Pseudomonadota; class Gammaproteobacteria; order Pseudomonadales; family Oleiphilaceae; genus Marinobacter; species Marinobacter profundi. The sequence continues at coordinate 531,502 of NZ_KZ319368.1, read as the reverse complement.
GTCGCCGTCCTTGAGGATTTTCTTGTCCGACGGGATGCCGTGGCAGATGACGTGGTTGACCGAGGTGCAGACTGACTTCGGGAAACCCTTGTAGTTGAGCGGTGCGGGAATCGCCTGCTGGACGTTGACAATATAGTCGTGGCAGAGGGTGTTGATTTCCTCGGTGCTGATGCCCGGCTTGATATGCTCGTCGATCATCTCGAGAACTTCGGCCGCCAGCCGGCCGGCAACGCGCATCTTTTCGATTTCTTCCGGAGTCTTGATCGATACCTGCATTGGGGTTCCTGTTAATAAGAATCAAACCGGCATTTTAAGGGGCGCGGGTCCAAGGCACAAGGAAGGGCAGTACTAACCCCGATGCCGGTCAGGGCCAAAAGTGATGGAATCGCGCTTGCCGTTTATGGTATAAACGCGCCCGCCGGAAACGAATCCGGCAAATTCACACACGTGTCGGCACGTTGTCCCAGGGTGCCTTCTCCCGTTTGCGGGAGGAAGGTTGGGGCAATCGGACGCGTGGAGGACTAACCCGAAGCTAAAAGGTAAATATCATGGCTCAGGTAAATATGCGTGACCTGCTCAAGGCAGGTGCTCACTTTGGTCACCAGACCCGTTACTGGAACCCGAAAATGGGTAAGTACATTTTCGGTGCCCGCAACAAGATTCATATCATCAACCTGGAGCAGACTGTTCCTGCCATGAACGAAGCTCTGAACTTTGTTCAGCAGCTGGCAGAGAACAAGAACAAGGTTCTGTTCGTAGGTACCAAGCGCGCTGCTGCCAAGATCATCAAGGAAGAAGCAGAGCGTTCCGGTCAGCCGTTTGTTAACCACCGCTGGCTCGGTGGCATGCTGACCAACTACAAGACCATCCGTCAGTCCATCCGTCGCTACCGTGACCTGGAAACCGAGAGCAAGGACGGCACGTTCGACAAGCTGACCAAGAAAGAAGCTCTCGAGCGTACCCGTGAGATGGAGAAGCTTGAGCGTTCCATCGGCGGGATCAAGGACATGGGCGGCCTGCCGGACGCACTGTTCGTCATCGACGTGGACCACGAGCGTATCGCCATCAAGGAAGCCAACAAGCTGGGCATTCCTGTTATCGGTGTGGTTGATACCAACAGCGATCCCGACGGCGTTGATTTCGTGATCCCGGGTAACGATGACGCCATCCGTGCCATCCAGATCTACGTTAAAGCCGTGGCAGATACCTGCCTGGAAGCCTCTCAGGCTGGCGGCGCTGACGAGTTTGTCGAAATCAGCGAAGACGTTGAAGGCGCCGCTCCGTCCGCCGAGTGATGCTTTTCCTTCACGTTTGAGATGTAAGGTTGCCCGGGGTGATCCCCCGGGTGAGCCTCCCCACCGAATTCGAAACAGTTAAGAGGATTGAACATGGCTGCAATTACCGCTGCAATGGTCAAAGAGCTGCGTGAGCGTACCGGCCTTGGCATGATGGAGTGCAAGAAGGCGCTGGTTGAGGCTGACGGCAGTGTCGAAGCTGCAATCGAGGAGCTGCGCAAGTCTTCCGGTCTGAAGGCTGCCAAGAAAGCCGGCCGTACCGCCGCTGAAGGTGTTTCCCTGATCAAGGTGTCTGACGACAACACCGTTGCTTTCATTCTGGAAGTGAACTCCGAAACTGACTTCGTTGCCCGCGACGACAACTTCATGAACTTCGCCAACGACGTTCTGAACGTTGCCTTCGAAAAAGGCGAGACCGACGTTGCCAAGCTGATGGAAGGCGATCTGGAATCCAAGCGCGAAGCGCTGGTTCAGAAGATCGGCGAGAACATCACGGTTCGTCGTGTGGTCAAGGTTGAGGGTCCGGTTGTTGGTGGCTATGTCCACAGCAACAGCAAGATCGCTTCCGTAGTTGCCCTGACTGCCGGCGACGCTGAAATTGCCCGCGATGTTGCCATGCACGTCGCTGCGGTAAACCCGCGCATTGGCAAGCCGGAAGATATGCCGGCCGAAGAGCTGGAAAAAGAAAAGGAAATCATCAAGGCCCAGCCGGATATGGAAGGCAAGCCTGCTGAAATCGTCGAGAAGATGATGGGCGGCCGTATCAAGAAGTTCCTGGCCGAGAACAGCCTGGTTGAACAGCCGTTCGTCAAGAACCCGGACCAGACCGTGGGTCAGCTGATCAAGGCTGCCGGCGGCGACCTGGTTGGTTTCGTTCGCCTGGAAGTGGGCGAAGGCATCGAGAAGGAAGTTGTCGACTTTGCTGCTGAAGTAGCTGCTGCTGCAGGTACTGGCAAGGCCTGATCCTTCCTGTGACCTGTGCCGGTCTTCGGTGCGGGTCTCCTGAGTCTGCCACGTTGGTCGGGGTAACCCGGCCCTCGTGGCGGGCTTGTATCTGAGATACCCCTTTTTGCGAGGGGTATGTCAGATACAAGTCTGTATCGGCCAAACCATGACAAAGGGGAGCATCATGCCGAAATCATCACACACCCAGCCCAGATACAAGCGAGTACTGCTCAAGCTCAGTGGCGAAGCCCTGATGGGTGAGCACGATTTCGGTATTGATCCCAAAGTTCTTGACCGCATGGCACTGGAAATCGGTGCGCTGATCGGTATCGGCGTCCAGGTGGGCCTGGTGATCGGCGGCGGCAACCTGTTCCGCGGTGCTGCACTGAATGCCGCCGGCATGGACCGGGTAACCGGCGATCACATGGGTATGCTGGCCACCGTGATGAATGGCCTGGCGATGCGTGATGCCCTCGAGCGCTCCAACATCCGCACCCGCGTCATGTCAGCCATTCCCATGAGTGGTATCGTGGAACACTATGATCGCCGTCGTGCCGTGCGGGATCTGAAAGACGGCGACGTGGTGATTTTCTGTGCCGGCACCGGCAACCCCTTCTTCACCACCGATTCCGCGGCCTGCCTGCGGGGTATCGAGATCGAGGCGGATGCCGTGCTCAAGGCAACCAAGGTGGACGGTGTATACTCTGCAGATCCGGTCAAGGATCCCACGGCCGTCAAATATGACCACTTGGGCTACGATGAAGTACTGGACAAGAAACTCGGTGTGATGGACCTGACCGCCATCTGCCTTGCCCGCGACCATGGCATGCCGGTGCGGGTGTTCGATATGAACAAGCCGGGCGCGCTGACCCGGATCGTAACCGGTGAGCCGGAAGGCACGCTCATTGAGTAAGACAGAGCCGACAACGAATTGAGGAAACTGCAGTGATTAACGAAATCAAGCAAGATGCCGAACAACGGATGAAGAAGAGCCTGGAGGCTCTGGCGGCGGCGTTCAACAAGATCCGCACCGGTCGCGCCCACCCGGCGATCCTGGACAGCGTGATGGTGAACTACTACGGCCAGGAAACCCCGCTCAGGCAGGTGGCCAACGTCAACGTCGAAGACAACCGGACGCTGTCGGTTGCACCCTGGGAAAAGAACCTGATCGGTGCGGTCGAAAAGGCCATCATGATGTCCGACCTGGGGCTGAACCCCTCTAGCAACGGCGAGATCATTCGTGTGCCGATGCCCATGCTGACCGAAGAAACCCGCAAGGAAATGGTCAAGCAGGCCAAGGCCGATGCCGAGCATGGCCGGGTTTCCATTCGCAACGCCCGTCGTGATGCCAACAACGACCTGAAAGAGCTCCAGAAAGAAAAGGAGATCAGCGAAGACGACCAGCGCCGCGGTGAAGACGAGATCCAGAAGCTGACGGATCGCTACATCGCGGAAGTGGAGAAAATGCTGAAAGCCAAGGAAGAGGACCTGATGGAGGTCTGACCCTCCGGGCTCTTTCATTGTTGACGATCAGCCGGCGGCCCCGGGGCTTGCCGGCTGAACAGGGGATTGCATGACGGAAAGCGTATCCGCACAGATCCCGGTGCAGGCAGACAGCCGGCCCCGGCACGTTGCGATTATCATGGACGGTAACAACCGGTGGGCCAAGGCGCACCGGCTCACCGGCGTGTCCGGACACAAAGCCGGCGTAAAAGCGGTGAAGGCCGTGGTTGAAACCTGCGCCCGGGAAGGGGTGGAGGTGCTGACGTTGTTCGCTTTCTCCAGCGAGAACTGGCGCCGGCCGGAAGACGAGGTATCTGCACTCATGCGGCTGTTCCTGTTCGCCCTCGAGCGGGAAGTGAAGAAGCTGCACCGGAACAATATCCGCCTTCGCATTATTGGCGACCGCAGCGCGTTCACCCCGCGTTTGCAGGAACTGATGGCGGAAGCGGAAGAACTCACCTGCAATAACACCCTGATGACCCTGGTTATTGCCGCCAACTACGGTGGCCACTGGGACATTGCCCAGGCGACCCGCCAGGTGGCGGAGAAGGTGCGTGCCGGGCAACTGGCGCCCTCGGATATCACCGACGACCTGATACAGCAGCACCTGAGCATCGGCGACCTGCCGATGCCGGACCTGATGATCCGTACCGCGGGCGAGCAGCGCATCAGCAATTTCCTGTTGTGGCATCTGGCCTATACCGAACTGTACTTCTCACCGGTGTTCTGGCCTGATTTCCACGAGGCGCAGATGCGTGAGGCGTTGCAGTCCTATGCCGGGCGGCAGCGCAGGTTTGGTCAGACCGACGACCAGATCGCCCGGCGCCAGTCACAACAATAACGACGGATAAGCGAACTGCACCGTGCTTAAAACCCGCATTATTACTGCCCTGATTCTTGCCCCGATAGCCATTGGCGGCATCTTTTTCCTGCCGCCGCTGGGGTTTGCGCTGTTTACCGGCGCCATTATCACCCTGGGGGCCTGGGAGTGGGCCAATATGGCGGGGCTGACCAGTCAGGCCGCCCGGATCGGCTATGCCGCTGCGATCGCTGCAGTGCTGTTTGCCCTGTTGCATGTGCCGGCGCTGGCAGTGTTCTGGCTGGCGCTGGTGTGGTGGGTGGTCTGCCTCCAGCTGGTGCGCCGTTACCCGGCGGGTTCGGAGGGCTGGGGGTCGGTGCCGGTTCGCGCCCTGATGGGGCTGCCGGTGCTGGTGCCGGCCTGGGTCGGCCTCAACCACCTGCGTACCGGGGGGCTGAGTTTCGGGGAGGTGGACAACAACCTGCTGGTTATCCTCTATGTGTTCTGTGTGGTGTGGGTGGCGGACATCGGTGCCTATTTTGCCGGCCGTGCCTTCGGCAAGGCCAAGCTGGCGCCCCGGGTCAGCCCCGGCAAATCCTGGGCCGGGGTTTGGGGTGGTCTCGCCGCTGTCGCTGTTTTTGCCCTGATTGTCAGCCAGCTGGCGGCTGCCAGCGGCAGTGAAACGCTCCTGCTGGTGCTGGCGACCCTGGTGACCGGTGCGGTCTCGGTATTGGGCGACCTTCTCGAAAGCATGCTCAAGCGTTTCCGCGGTATCAAGGACAGCAGTCAGCTGCTGCCCGGCCATGGCGGCATTATGGATCGGATCGACAGCCTCACCGCAGCGATACCGGTGTTCGCGCTGATCATCACCCAGCTCGGCTGGCTGGCGGCGGGACAGTGGTAATGCCCGCAGTGCATCAGGTTACCCTGCTCGGAGCCACGGGTTCTATCGGTCTGAGCACCCTCGACGTAATCCGTCGCCACCCCGACCGTTTTGGTGTTTATGCCCTGACCGCCAGTACCCGGGTGGCCGAGATGGCGGCCCTGTGTCGAGAGTTCCGCCCCCGGTTTGCGGTGATGGCGAGCGAGGCGGCTGCGGCGGAGCTGGTCGCGGAGTTGGCCGATCTGCCGCACACCGAAGTACTGGCAGGTGAGCAGGGTTTGTGTGAGGTGGCCGCGGCGGCGGAAGCCGATACCGTGATGGCGGCGATTGTGGGTGCCGCCGGCCTGATGCCGACACTGACCGCGGTGCGGGCCGGCAAGCGGGTGCTGCTGGCCAACAAGGAAGCGCTGGTCATGTCCGGCCAGCTGTTCATGGATGCGGTGGCGGAGTCCGGCGCCGAACTGTTGCCCATCGATAGCGAACATAATGCGATTTTCCAGTGCCTGCCGCCGGCCCGGGTTCGTGACCTTCCGGCGGCGGGCGTGCGGCGGATCCTGCTGACTGCGTCCGGTGGTCCGTTCCGCAATCACAGTGCGGAAGCCCTGCGTTCGGTATCGCCGGCACAGGCCTGTGCCCACCCCAACTGGTCCATGGGGCAGAAGATTTCGGTCGACTCCGCCACCCTGATGAACAAGGGGCTGGAACTGATCGAGGCGTGCTGGCTGTTCAATACCACGCCGGACACCATCGAGGTACACGTTCATCCGGAAAGTATTATCCATTCCATGGTGGAGTACCTCGACGGCTCGGTGCTGGCCCAGCTGGGCAGTCCCGACATGCGTACGCCCATTGCCAATGGTCTGGCCTGGCCTGAACGTATCGATGCCGGTGTGCCGGCGCTGGACCTGTTCGCCCTGGGTCGGTTCCACTTCGAGCGTCCGGACCTGGAACGCTTTCCCTGCCTGCGCCTGGCTGCGGAGGCTTTCTGTGCCGGAGGTACCGCCCCGGCCGTACTCAACGCCGCTAACGAGGAGGCGGTGGCTGCCTTCCTGGATAACCGCCTTGGCTTTACCGACATTCCGCGGGTGATCGAGCGCACGCTGGCGGCGATTGCGGTGGGGCCGGCCAGCAGCTTTGATGTTATCTTTGCCCGGGACCGCGAGGCCAGGCAGCGGGCACGGGAACAGATTCGCCGGCTGACTGTCTGAACCGGCTGGGGTACTCTTACCCCGACCATGCACTGAACCGAGAGTGATATGCAGATCGTCCAAACCATACTGGCGCTGGCGCTGACCCTGGGCATCCTGGTGACCCTGCACGAGTATGGCCACTTCTGGGTGGCCCGCCGTTGCGGCGTCAAGGTGTTGCGCTTTTCCGTGGGGTTTGGCAAACCGCTGTACTCCTGGTACGACCGTCATGGTACCGAATTTGCCGTTGCTGCCATTCCGCTGGGCGGTTACGTGAAAATGCTCGACGAGCGGGAAGCACCGGTCGCGCCGGAAGAACGCCACCTCGCCTTCAATACCAAGTCGCCCGGGCAGCGCATTGCGATAGCCGCGGCCGGCCCTGTTGCCAATTTTGCGTTCGCCATCCTTGCCTACTGGGTGCTGAGCGTGGTGGGGGTGACCTCAGTGGCGCCCATTGTCGGGCAGGTGCAGCCGGGCTCCGTTGCCGAGCGCATCGGCCTGGTGGAAGGCATGGAGATTGAGGCGGTGGATGGCCGCCGGGTGTCCTCCTGGCAGGATATCAGCATGCGCCTGTTGGAGCGTGCCGGCGAACAGGGCGACATTTCGTTCCGGGTGGCAGACGGCGGTGCCAGCGGTACCCTGCAAACGGCACTGGGTGGCTGGCGGTTAAGCGAGGATACCCCGGATCCGGTGGGCGAGTTCGGGATACGGCCATGGCGCCCGGAGATTCCCGCGGTGCTGGAGCAGATTGCGGCCGGTGAACGTGCCGAGGCCGCGGGCCTGCGGACCGGTGACCAGGTGACGGCGGTGGACGGCGAGCCGGTAGCCGACTGGTTTGAACTGGTCGATCATATCCGCGATGCACCGGAACAAACCCTGACCCTGACGGTCCTGCGGGACGGCGAGTCCCTTGAGCTGGCGGTTCGGCCGGCCGCCCGTACCAACGAGGATGGCAGTGTCACCGGCTTTGTCGGTGCCGGCGTGCGACCGGTCGACTGGCCGGAAGAGGTGTTGCGGGAGGTGAGCTACGGGCCGCTGGCTGCCATTCCCAACGCCATCGGTGAAACCTGGAACGATACCCGGCTGACCCTGGTAGCGATCGGGAAAATGGTGACAGGGCTGCTGTCACCCTCTAACCTGAGTGGCCCGATTACCATTGCCCGGGTAGCGGAAGCGAGTGTGAGCTCCGGTTTTGAGGATTTTGTCCGTTTTCTGGCCTATCTCAGTGTCAGCCTGGGCGTGCTGAACCTGTTGCCGGTACCGGTGCTGGATGGTGGCCATATCGTGTATTACACCATCGAAGCCATCCGCCGGAAGCCGCTGTCCGAGCAGGCCCAGGCCATCGGGTTACGAATCGGTATGGCATTGATTCTTACATTAATGGTGTTTGCACTTTACAACGACCTGATGCGGTTGTGAGAATTGCGACCTCCTTACGCGCAATTACAGGCGAATTAACTGAATGAGACGTTCTCTTTTCGGCGCAGCTTTGAGCCTTGTGGCAGTATCCCTCGGCGCAAACCCGGCGCATGCCGACGAATTCACGGTTTCGGACATCGAAGTAGAGGGCCTGCAGAGGGTTTCTGCGGGAACTGTCTTTTCTGCCTTTCCGGTCACCATCGGTGAACAGCTTGACGAGCTTGAACTGGCCGCTGCCATCCGCGACCTGTTCCGTACCGGACTGTTTACCGATATCGAGGCCAGCCGCGACGGCGAGGTTCTGATCCTGACTGTGCAGGAGCGTCCCTCCATCAGCTCCATTGAAATTGAAGGCAACAAGAACATCGAGACCGAGATGTTGCGGGATGCCCTCAGCGGGGCCGGCCTCGATGAAGGCCAGGTGTTCCGTCGTGCCACCCTGGAGCGCCTGGAACTGGAAATTCTCCGTTCCTACGTCAGCCAGGGCCGTTACAACGCGCGGGTCAAGGCCACTGCCGAGGAGCTGCCCCGTAACCGGGTGGCCATCCGCCTGGATATCAATGAAGGTTCGGTGGCGGCCATCCACCACATGAACATCGTCGGCAACGAGGCCTTCAGCGACGAGGAGCTGTTGGGCCTGTTCGAGCTGGAAACCACCAGCTGGTGGAATTCGCTGACCAATTCCGACAAATACGCCCGCGAACGCCTCGCCGGCGATCTGGAGTCCCTGCGTTCGTTCTACCTTGACCGCGGTCACATCGACTTCACCGTGGAGTCCAGCCAGGTTTCCATCTCGCCGGACAAACAGCAGGTGTTCATTGCCATTGCGCTGGATGAAGGCCCCCAGTACACGGTGTCCGAGGTGCGCCTGCGGGGTGACCTGATTGTCGGCGAAGAAGAACTCCGCAAGCTCATCAATATCAAGGAAGGGGACGTGTTCTCGCGGGCGCGCATGACAGCCACCTCCGAGCTGCTGTCCCGCCGTCTCGGTCGTGAAGGCTACGCCTTTGCCAATGTCAACGCGGTGCCGGAAACCAGCGACGACAACACCGCGGTGGTGACCTTCTATGTGGAGCCGGGCAAACGGGCCTACGTACGCCGGATCAATTTCGAAGGTAACGTTTCCACCCGCGACGAGGTGCTGCGCCAGGAAATGACCCAGATGGAAGGCGGTGTTGCCTCCTCTGACCGGATTGAATTCTCCAAGACCCGCCTCGAGCGTCTCGGCTTCTTCAAGACCGTGGACGTGGAAACCGTGCCGGTGCCGGGCACCGACGACATGGTCGATGTGAACTACAGTGTGGAAGAGCAACCCACCGGCAGCCTGTCTGCGTCGGTCGGTTTTTCCCAGACCTCCGGGGTAATCCTCGGCGCCAATGTGGCCGAGAACAATTTCTTCGGCAGCGGCAAGCGAGTGTCCTTCGGGGTCAACGTCAGTGACTCGGTGAAGAGTGCCAATTTCGGCTACACCAACCCCTACTACACGGTGGATGGGGTCAGCCGCGGTTTCAGTGTGTTCGCCCGGGAAACCGATTACGAGGAAGAGGATATCTCATCCTACCTGCTGGACGAGTATGGCGGTCGCCTGAGCTTCGGATATCCCATTGATAACATCACCCGGCTGAACTTTGGCCTGGGCTATACCCTGTCGAAAATCCAGGCCGGCAGCTTCACCTCCGAGGAGGTGCGGGACTTCATCGTGGAGGAAGGCGATTCCTTCAACAATTACTTCCTGTTCGGTTCCTGGCGTCGCAGCACCCTGAACCGGGGGGTGCTGCCCACCGACGGTTATAGCCACTCGGTGTCGGCAGACGTGGCGGTGCCGGGCAGCGACCTGACCTACTACAAGCTCAGCCACCGCACCGATTTCTATCAGCCGTTGAACAATGCCCAGAGCTGGGTGCTGCGGGCACGCAGTGAGATCGGTTATGGCGATGGCTATGGCGATCGCAATGTCATGCCGTTCTACGAGCACTTCTACGCCGGCGGCTATGGCTCGGTACGGGGTTTCGAGGCCAACTCCCTTGGTCCGCTGGCCACCAACAGCCCCAATGATTTCTCGGATCCCGACCCGTTCGGCGGCAGCTTGCTGACCGAGGGCAGCCTGGAGCTGATTTTCCCGACGCCGTTTGCCGGGGATTCCCGTTCCATGCGGACGTCGTTCTTCCTGGATGCCGGCCAGGTGTTTGATGCGGACCGGGATTACGATCCCGCGTTCAACGAGATCCGGGTGTCGGCGGGTGTCGGCTTCCAGTGGATAACCGCGGTTGGTCCGCTGGCGTTCAGCCTTGCCAAGCCGCTGAATGACAAGCCGGGTGACGATACCCAGATCTTCCAGTTCTCGCTCGGCCAGACCTTCTGACGGTCAGTGGCGGGACAGATTGACAACAATGAGGAGAAGAAACATGTTCAGGATGCCCCTGTTAGCCGGCCTGCTGGCCCTGCTGGTAGCCGTACCCGCGGCTGCGGAAACGCGGATCGGCGTAGTGGATCTGCGTCAGGCGCTGTTCTCATCCAACGATGCCAAGGCCTTCAGCGAACAGCTGCAGAAGGATTTTTCCGGGGATGAGTCCGAGGTACGCCAGGCCCAGGAAGCGGCCCGCAAACTGAAGGAGCGGCTGGAAAAGGATGGTGCGATGATGAACGAATCCGAGCGCACCAAGCTGGCCGGTGAATTCCAGGAAAAGGTGAAGGAGTTCAACTTCCTCAAACAACGGCTGGACTCCACGGTGGCCAACCGCAAGCAGGCGTTCCTGGAAGAGGCCCGGCCGGAAGTGGATGCCGCAGTCAAAGCGCTGCTTGAAGAGCATAACCTGGACCTGATCCTGCCGGCCGAGGCGGTGGTGTACGTCAAGCCGGAGCTGAACCTGACGGACGAGCTGCTGAACAAGCTGAACCGCTGATAGTATGGCCGGGGATCACCGGAGGGTGGTCGCCGGGTTGCGACGGAGTAAGACATGAGCTCTGAGAGTTACCGGCTTGGCGAGATTGCCGAAGCGCTGGGTGCTGAACTGCGGGGTAATGAGGACACCCGCATCAGTGGTATTGCCACGTTGCAGGCCGCCCAACCTGGTCAGTTGTCGTTTCTGGCCAATCCGGCCTATGCCCGTTACCTTGCTGACACCCGGGCATCGGCGGTGATTCTGGCACCGGCTATGGCGGACCAGGCAACCGGCGATGTGCTGGTGCTGGATAATCCCTATCTGGGCTATGCCCGCCTCAGCCACTGGTTTGATCCGGCCCCGGTGCCCGCGCCGGGAATTCACCCCAGCGCGGTAATTGCTGCGGGCGTTGCCATTCCGGACAGTGCCAGTATCGGTCCGCTGGCGGTGCTGGAGGAGGGTGTTGAAATTGGTGAGCAGGTGGTTGTCGGCGCCGGTTGCGTCGTGGGTGCCCGTTGCCGTATTGGCGCCGGTTCAGTGCTGAAGCCCCGCGCCGTGCTTGCCCACGACGTCATTCTGGGTCGGCGCTGCCACATCCTGAGTGGTGCGGTGATCGGTTCCGACGGCTTCGGTTTTGCCAACGACAAGGGGGTCTGGAACCGGATTGCCCAGATCGGTCGTGTGGTGCTGGGGGACGACGTGGAAGTGGGCGCCAACACCACCATCGATCGCGGTGCCCTCGAAGACACCGTGATCGGCAACGGCGTGAAACTGGATAACCTGGTGCAGATTGCCCACAACGTGCGCATCGGTGACCACTCCGCCATGGCCTCCATGGTTGGTATTGCCGGCAGCACCAAAGTCGGGCGGCATTGTGTATTCGGAGGTGCCGCTGGTATTGCGGGGCACCTGGAAATTGCCGATCAGGTCCATCTCACCGGGATGACCATGGTCAGCGGCAACATTGATGAACCAGGGGTGTACTCCTCGGGTACCAACGCAGATAAAAACCGCCAGTGGCGAAAGAACGCGGTTCGTTTCCGTCAGCTCGACGACATGGCTCGCCGGCTGCGCGAACTGGAAAAGAAATTGGAAGGCTGAGGCCGTTTGCTGATGATGAAAGTTGAAGAAATCATGGAGTACCTGCCCCACCGCTATCCGTTCCTGCTGGTGGACCGGGTGACAGAGGTGGAGAAGGGGGTATTGATTACCGGCTACAAGAACGTGACCATCAATGAGCCGTTCTTTAACGGGCATTTTCCCGGCAAGCCGGTGATGCCCGGGGTGCTGATTATCGAAGCCATGGCCCAGCTGTCCGGAATCCTCGGCTTTGTGACCGCTGACAAGAAACCTTCTGACGGCGTGATACACTACCTCGCGGGTTCCAACAAGGCGCGCTTCAAGCGCCCGGTGGTGCCGGGAGACCAGCTGCGCCTTGAGTCCAGGCTGATCTCCGGCAAGCACGGAATCTGGAAATTCGACTGCCGCGCACTGGTCGGTGACGAGGTTGCCTGCGTAGCAGAAGTGATGAGTGCTGAGAGAGACGTTTAATGGCGACGAATAACTGGTCGGGAGTCCATCCGCAGGCAATTGTAGATGAGTCGGCCAAGCTGGCAGACAACGTAACTGTTGGCCCCTGGAGCTACATCGGTCCCGGTGTGGAAATCGGTGAAGGCACCGAAATCATGTCCCACGTGGTGATCAAGGGGCCCACGGTCATCGGTCGCAACAACCGCATCTTCCAGTTCTCCAGCATCGGTGAGGAGTGCCAGGACAAGAAATACGCGGGCGAGCCCACCACTCTGGTGATCGGTGACCACAACGTCATCCGTGAAAACTGCACCATTCATCGTGGAACCGTCCAGGATCGCGGCGAGACCCGCATTGGCAGCGGTAACCTGCTGATGGCCTATGTGCACGTCGCCCATGACTGCATCGTTGGCGATAACACCATTCTGGCCAACTGTGCGACCCTGGCTGGCCATGTCACCGTGGGTGACTGGGCGATTCTGGGTGGCGGCACCATGGTGCACCAGTTCTGTCACATCGGGCCCCACAGTATGGCCGCCGGTGGCAGTATCGTACTCAAGGACATTCCGGCCTATGTGATGGCGAGCGGACAGTCCGCCGAGCCCCACGGTATGAACGTGGAAGGTCTAAGACGTCGCGGTTTCAGCAAGGACGCCCTGCTCAACCTGCGCCGTGCCTACAAAGTGATCTATCGCCAGGGCCTGACCACCGAGCAGGCGCTGGCAGAACTCGAACAGAACTTTGCCGACCTGCCGGAGCTGGTTCCGCTGATCGAGTCATTGCGTGGTACCGACCGCGGCATCATTCGCTAGGATGGCCCGGTGACCAGTCAGCTTTCCGGGGTTGTCAGCAATCGCAGGATCACCGTCGGCATCGTTGCCGGGGAGGCGTCAGGGGATATCCTTGGCGCCGGCCTGATCCGCTCTCTCCGCGCCCGATACCCCAAGGCCCGCTTTGTCGGCATCGGTGGTGACGAGATGGTTGCCGAAGGTTTCCATTCCCTCGTGCCGATGGAGCGGCTGTCGGTAATGGGGCTGGTCGAGGTGCTGGGGCGCATCCGCGAGCTGTTCAGCATCCGCGACCGGCTGATGGATTACTTCCTCGCCACGCCGCCGGACGTGGTCATCGGCATTGATTCTCCGGACTTTACCCTCGGCGTTGAGTTGCGGTGCCGGCAGGCGGGCATCCGTACCGCCCATTATGTCAGTCCCTCGGTGTGGGCCTGGCGGCAGAAGCGGATCTTCAAGATTGCCCGTGCCGTTGACCTGATGCTGACGCTGTTTCCCTTTGAAGCCCGGTTCTATGAAGAGCACCGGGTGCCGGTGTCGTTTGTCGGTCATCCGCTGGCGGACCGGATTCCCCTGGAACCGGATACCATGGCTGCCCGTGAGGCATTGGGGCTGGATAAGGCGGCTCCGGTGCTGGCGATTCTGCCGGGCAGCCGGGCCGGCGAGGTTGAGCGTCTCGGTGGCCTGTTCCTGGAGGCGGCGCGCTGGCTTCAGCAGCGCCGCCAGGACCTGCAGCTGGTGATTCCCTGCGTCAACCGGGAACGGGAGAAGCAGGTGAGGGCACTGGTGGAAAGCCTCGGCGTGCAATTGCCGGTCACCATCATTCGCGGTCGCTCGCGGGAGGTGATGGCATCGGCCGACGTGGTGTTGCTGGCGTCCGGTACTGCCACCCTGGAAGCCATGCTGCTGAAAAAGCCGATGGTGGTGGGGTACCGCCTGAGCGGGTTCAGCTACGCGCTGTTGTCCCGCCTGGTCAAGGTGCCTTATGTGGCGCTGCCCAATCTGTTGGCCCGGGAACAGCTGGTGCCGGAACTGCTGCAGGATGATGCGACACCCCAGGCATTGGGTGAAGCGGTACTGGAGCGGCTGGAAAATGAAGCGGAGCGCCGCCGGCTGGCGGAAGCGTTCACCGCGCTGCACCTGCAATTGCGGCAGGATGCTGATGAAAAGGCTGCCAGTGCGATTGCCGGCCTGCTGGAGCGGGAGCTGGCATGAGCAAAAAGCCGTCGCTGCCGCCGTTCACCTGTGACTATACCGGCTGGCGCCTGGCCGGCGTGGACGAGGTGGGGCGCGGTCCGTTGATTGGTGCCGTGGTGACGGCTGCCGTTATCCTCGATCCGGCCAGACCCATTGCGGGCCTGGCAGACTCCAAAAAGCTCAGCGAGAAACGTCGCGACGCCCTCTACGAGGAGATCCTCGACAAGGCGGCGGCCTGGAGTGTCGGTCGCTGCGAGCCCGATGAAATCGATCGCCACAACATCTACCAGGCAACGATGATCGCTATGACCCGCGCCGTTGACGGGCTGGCGATCGCGCCGGAATACGTCCTGGTGGACGGTAACCGCTGCCCGAAGTGGCGCTGGCCCTCCGAGCCGGTGGTCAAAGGCGATGGCCGGGTTGCCGCTATCAGTGCTGCCTCCATCATCGCCAAGGTTACCCGGGACCGGGAAATGGCCGAACTTGAGGCCCGCTATCCCGGCTACGGACTGGCCAGGCACAAGGGCTACCCGACCCCGGACCACCTCGAAGCGCTCTACCGCCTCGGTGCGACCCCACTGCACCGCCGTTCCTTCCGTCCGGTTCGCGAAGCCATTGAGAGGGCCGGCATGAACAACGCCGTCGAAGCGACCGCTGAATCCTTCCCCTGCGACCTGTTCGAAGATTTACGTTGACAGGCCCGGAAAACATCCTTAATATACGCGCCACGTTGATCGGGGTTACCCCCGAAAGACAACCAGTTTGATGCGGGGTGGAGCAGTCTGGTAGCTCGTCGGGCTCATAACCCGAAGGTCGTAGGTTCGAATCCTGCCCCCGCTACCACTATTGAAATAAAGCCCGCTTATGCGGGCTTTATTGCTTGTAGCACCATTGAAAAAAGGCCAGCGATCGTTGGCCTTTTTGCGTTTTGACCCACTCAAAACTCCCGCATTTCGCACGAGCTCTGAACCTTCCTCTCCTCGACGCTCTCTTTTCGGCATTCTGACCTCGATATTTCCGGTCACGGCTTCCTGGCGTTTTCTCTTGCGGCTAAAAAACTGAATATTCCAGCGACATAAACAGATCCGGATAATTGCCCAGGCCGTAATTCTGCCACCGGTCACAATTCATGGTGACTATTACCTTCTCCCTTATGATAGGTTCTGGCAGTGCAAGTTATCGACAAGCAACCAAAGATGAATGCCGTGGAGCGGTTCGGTGGTCCGTGCCAGTTGGTGCTGGAACGCCAGTTGGGCGGTCATGCCTCCTGTGTCTTTGCGTCTGTCACAACGCTGGACGGCAGGTCCGTAGCTTTTATCGCCGCCAACGATTCTATACAGCACACCCGTATTGCGGCTCTGGGCTGCTCGGTGATGTCTCTGAGTGAGGCATTCGGGCGGGAGATTCTCAAGAGCCAGTGTTCATACAACGTGATCGCCACCAATCACGGTTCCATTGTAACGGTTCGGATTCCCTGCGAGACCCCCCGGTTTGCGCTGTCTGTATGCGTGGACCACGGCGAGAACATGGCTATGGCGTTGCGCATGACGCTGGACTCAGCCAAGGCACTGGCCCAGGTCATTGACGCGTAACACGAAATACCAACCAAACTGAAGAAGGCAGTACTCACAATGGCAAAGATAAACCTCGAAACCCTTCGTGAAATGGACGGCTATGTGGCATCGGCTCTGGTCGACCTGGACAGCGGAATGCTGATGTCCGGCGATGGTGCGGGGGTTGACCTCGAACTCGCTGCGGCCGGTAACTCCGAAGTACTGAAGGCCAAGCGGAAAGTGGCCAGCAGCCTGCAGCTCAACGACAACATCGAAGATGTCCTGATCAGCCTGACCAAGCAGTACCACCTGATCCGTCCGCTGGAGAGTAATCAGCAATTGTTTCTGTATGTGATTCTGGATAGGTCCAGGGCGAACCTGGCCATGGCGCGCCACGACCTGAAACGCTTCGAGAAAGAGCAGGATTTCTCGTAACCGGCTGTTTCGGGGGAGGACCTGGAGACCAGGCCCTTTGCTGTAGAGATTCACTGACGGGAGGCTATTCCATTGAATATTGACATACGTGTTGCGGGTACGGGTGAAGACCTGCAGAAAAGGCTCCGGCTCGCTTCGGGCCTCCTGCTGGCGCACAAGATTCGCAGTACGGTCCGGGACTGGGATGGGACCCGATGCGATTGCGTGGTTGTAACCGGCGATGATCTGTTCGGTCAGCGGGTCAGAGCCTACGCCGCCCTCAAGCAGATCCCGGTACTGACTATTACCCGGGCCAATGACACCTTTGATCCGGCAACCAACACCATCGGAGACGGCGCGCCGCTGAACCTGTATGTGCGGGCGTTTCTGGCCATTCTGCAGGCGGGCGATGCGCTGTCACGGGCCCGCGCGCCGGTCGCCTCCGGCGAAGACCGGATCGGATTGCTTGCCCTGTCCCGGGCATTGGCGGATCGCGAGGGCGATCTGCTTGCGATGGTGGACGGTATTGAAGTGCATATTTTGCAATCCTCCGGGCACGTTGCGGCACGATCGCAGCAGGACCTCGAGCAAGCCAAGGATCAGCTGGGCTCACCGGGCTGGCAATTCAGGGACAGCAACGGCAAGCCTTGTGACAGCTGTTATTTCGAAAGTCTCGATATCTTCATGATCCGGGCAGGAATCCGATACGGCGGGATGCTGCCGGCGTTCCCGGTTGCGGAGTACCGGTTGGGATGTTGGCCGGATCTTGGTACGGCACCGGATCTTGTGGATCCGCTACGCATTGCCAGCCTGGTTGCCAAGGGCCACCGTAGTCTGGATGAGCTGGCCGGCCTGACCGGCATTGATCAGTCACAGGTTTCGGGCATTCTCTGGGGATTCCGGGCGGCGTCGCTGCTGGTTCCGGAAGGGCGGCGGGACACCCTGGCCAGTCGGCCCGAATCAAAAGCCCGGATGCCATACGCCAATGTGTTTCAAAAACTGGCCTCAAGATTCGGACTGTTCCAGAAGTCCTGGTAGGTCGCCCTGTTCCGGAGAGTAAATGATGGAAAATCCTGATTCGGCTGCCGTGAAGCTGGTGATTGCCGGGCCGGTCGGTGCCGGTAAAACCACGACCATACGCAGTCTGTCCGAGACCGAGCCGCTGTCGACGGAAATGCCGATGACTGAAGCTGCCATGGGGGACAAGACAACGACGACTGTCGCCTTTGATTTCTCCACCGTTATGCTGGATGAGGAGGTGCCGCTCTTCATCTACGGACTGCCGGGCCAAAGCCGTTTTCAGCACATGTGGCCGATCATTCTGGAAGGGGCGTTCGGGGTGGTTCTGGTGCTGGATGCCAGGGATGAAGCGCTGGAAGGGACCTGCCAGGAGTGGCTCGGTGTGCTTGACGAGATCGTGCCGGGGTTACCGGTGGTAATTGGTGTTACCAAAACCGACACGCTTGAAGCCCCCAGCCTGAGATCTCTGCGATCCGCCCTGGCCTCGAAAGGCATTGTCTTGCCGGTGTTCACATTTGATGCCAGGAACAGGGAGCAGGCAAACCATGTGATCCGGGCCTTGCTTGCAACCATGGCGTAGCGCGGGACGCCCGGCATCGAGCCAGGCTCATGGCTCGGCGCACTCGACGCAGGGAGGTCCGGGCCTTATAATCCGCCACCTCGCAGGAGAGAGGGTGCCCGTGCACCCCGCCGAAGGCGCAAACTCCCATAAACGCTCAGGCTCATGTACTGCGACCTATCATCAACAGCCGACTGGAGAGAGACTGCCCGCGCAGTCCACCGAAGGGGCAAGCAGGGGTTTCCCTGTAAACTCTCAGGTATCAGGGACAGGGGGAGAGGCCGCATGAACGCAGGAGTCCTGTGTGCTGACCTCTATCTATCTGATTGCCATTACGGCCGAAGCCATGTCCGGAGCGCTTGCTGCCGGGCGACGCAACATGGATCTCTTCGGGGTCGCTGTTATCGCCTTTCTGACCGCCCTTGGTGGCGGTACCGTACGGGATATTCTACTGGGTAACTTCCCGGTAACCTGGACTCAGCATTCCAGCTATATCTACCTCACCATCACCGGTGGCCTGGTGACCATTGTTATTGCGCGCTTCATGCGACACCTGCACCAGCTGTTTCTGGTGCTGGATGCCATTGGCCTGGTGGCCTTCACGGTAATCGGCTGCAACGTGGCGCTCAATCTCGGCTACCAGACACCGGTAATTGTGATGTCCGGCATCACCACCGGCATCTTTGGCGGTATCCTGCGGGATCTGATGTGTAACCGCACCCCCCAGGTACTGCGCCATGAGCTCTATGCCAGTGTGTCGCTGGTGGTCGCCCTGGTGTACCTGTTCCTGCTGCGCGAGGGTATCGATGACGACATCACCCTGTTGGCGGCGTTCAGCCTCGGCCTGCTGCTGCGGATGTGTGCCATTCGCTGGAAGGTGTCGTTACCGGTGTTCAGTTACTCCCAGGCCCGCTGGCAGTGATCCCGGGAGTAGGCCGTTCAGAAGCCTTCCGGCGGGTGGAATCCGGCCAGTCCTGCCTTTTCGAGTAAGCTGGCGAAGCCGATCGTAGTCAGGTCCATGCCGGGTGCGCCGATTACCTGGATACTGTAGGGCAGGCCCTCCCGGCTGCGGCCCACCGGCACCGAAGTCGCCGGCAGTCCCAGCAGGGTGGCCAGGGCAATCCAGCAGAACTGATCCATATAGGCGCGCTTCCGGCCGTTGACCATGATGGTCCGCTTGGTGGGAGGATGACTGTGGTCATGGCGGATCGCGGTTGTCGGGGTAATCGGGGTCAGCAGGACGTCGAATTCCTGGAACAGCTCGTCAATCTGCCCGCGCATTTTCTCCCGGGTTTCGTTCCAGCTCAGCCACTGGTGCACCGGCTGGTTGACGGCACGGGCGTAGTCGCGGACACCGTGGGTCATCGGGGCGAGGCGGCGGAGCAGGGGTTCAAGGCGACCGATCCAGGCCATCTGGCGCCGCTGGGCCGGAGTCAGCGAGGCACTGATCAGGCTGCCCAGCAGGTTGAAGTACGCCGGCAGAATATGCGCCATGTCGAGTAACGGGTGGCGGGCCTCCGCCACCAGGGCGCCCTGTTGTTCCAGTTTGGCGGCGAAGTTCCGGTAACCCTCGACCAGTTCATGGTCGACCGGGCACAGCGGGTCTTCCAGCCAGAGGCCAACCCGGGCTTCGTTAAGGGCGCCCAGCCTGGACGGTGCCATGGCCAGCTGCCAGCTGCGGCTTTCCAGTGGCCGGGGCCCGGCGATGACGTTGAGCAGCAGTTCCAGATCGTCCGCTGTCCGGGCGAGCGGGCCGCCTTCCACCAGGTCAGGCTGGCTCAGGGTACCGGGCGGGCCGGGAATGTGACCACGCATCGAGACCAGGTCCCGGGTCGGCTTATGGCCGAACACCCCGCAAAAGTGGGCAGGTGTGCGTATTGAACCTGCCAGGTCACTGCCCACTTCCAGTGGTGTCAGGCCCGCGGCCAGGGCGGCAGCGGCACCGCCAGAGGAGCCGCCGGAGGTGTGATCGCGGTTGTAGGGGTTGGTGGTGACGCCAAACAGCTTGTTGTAGCTCTGGATATCCATGGCGTACAGCGGCACGTTGGTCTTGCCGATGATGATGGCGCCGGCGTCTTCCAGCCACTGCGCGATATCGGCATGGTGGTGTGGATGGTAGTCTGCCATCGCCGGGGCGCCGGCGGTACAGGCCATGCCCGCCACTTCCCAGGTGTCTTTCAGGGTCAGTGGCAGGCCGTGGAGCGGGCCGATCAGGTCACCGGCGGCCCTCAGTTCGTCTGCCCGCCGGGCCCTGGCCAGCGCGCCGTCCCGGTCCAGAGTCACGACTGCGTTGACGTCACCGTTGTGCCGGTCAAACCGTTCGAACAGGGTGGCTACCAGGGCTTCACTGGTAAGTTCGCCGCTCGCCAGAGCCGTCAGCAATTGGCGGGCAGAACGGTAATGCAGAGGTTGATCGGTCACAGTTGTTCTCTCCAGTATTTGACCCGTACCTGTCCCTTGATGGCATCGATGACTTCGATGATCAGCTGGATCAGGGCTTCGTTCTGTTCTTCGGGTTCGCCTTCGGCGGTCGGTGTTGGCAGGAAGACATCGACGATATCTTCAATAAAGGCATGGTTGGACGCCGAGGCCAGGTCTTCCAGAATCTGATGGATCACGTTGGCAACAATGTCGCCGACCGCTTCCTCCAGCGTCTCCTGGATGGTGGGGCCGACTACCGGTAGCAGGCGCAGGCGTGACAATTCGAGATTTTCCTTGAGGGCGACGTCGACCCGGTCTTCCAGGTAACTGCGCAAGGCGCCCCGTTTCGGGACATAGCCTTGCCGCGCGGCCTGGGCCACCCGTTCGGATATCCAGTCGGTGAGCATCGCCCGGCGGGGGTGCAGGATGTCATTCTGGATGCGTTCAAACAGCGGTGAACCACGCCTGACCTCTTGCTGAACCCCGGACAATACCTTGAGCACGATGCGGTCTGACAGCTCCTCCATAAAGGCTTCGTAGTAGAAGTTGAAAAACCGGTAGAGCCGGGTCTGGGTAACGTCGATGATCTTGTACTGGTGCAGGCGATAGATGATGGAAATGACCCGCAGGATCCGCAGGAAGCGCAGGCTGCCGACCGGGATGCAGCCCACCAGGTCATACCAGTGAATAAACGGGTAGAAGTACCAGCGGTCGTAGATGCTGGCTTTGATGGCATAGCCCCAGCGCAGCACGAACTCGGCGAGGAAGATGCTGACGAAGATCAGGTCGTAGAAGATGAAATTTTCATGGATCGGGTGATAGAAGTCCCGCAGGGCGCCGGCATGCTCGGCCAGCAGGTTCTCGACCGCGGCAAAACTGTAGATCGAATCGAAAATGATGAGGGCCATGTTGATCATCAGCAGGCCCAGCATCACGAAGTCGATAGTGAACCAGATCAGCTGATGGCTTTTTCTCAGGTTTTCGCGGTTGATGTGCAGCATTCGGTTACCCAGTTACCTGTCAGGGGCTATGTAAGTCCCTGACAGAGTAGCTTATTTGAGCTCTGACGACGACTTGCCCAGGAGCCTGCGGGCAATGATCAGGAGCTGGATCTGCTGGGTACCCTCAAAAATATCGAGGATCTTCGAATCCCGTGCCCATTTCTCCAGCAACTCGGTTTCGCCGTAACCCAGGCTGCCGCACAGCTCGACGCAGCGCAGGGTTATGGCGTTACCGACCCGGCCCGCTTTGGCCTTGGCCATGGAGGCTTCCTTCGAGTTGGGCTGGCCGTTGTCTGCCATCCAGGCTGCCCGCAGCGTGAGCAGGCGGGCGGCTTCGAGTTCCGCTTCCAGCAACTGGAGTTCGCGTATCACGGCGGGCTGTTGCCAAGTCTGAAGCTGATAGTCCGGTTCGAGGCCCACGGGGGCCAGCAGCTCACGGGTTTTCTCCAGTGCTGCACGGGCCAGGCCAATGGCCATGCCCGCAACCACCGGGCGGGTATTGTCAAAGGTTTGCATCGCCCCGGCGAAGCCCTTGTCGACGCTGATTTCCGGGTCTCCGAGCAGATTTTCCTTCGGTACACGGCAGTTGTCGAAGCGGATGGCCGCGGTGTCTGACGCACGAATGCCGAGTTTCTTCTCGAGCCGTACTACGGCCATTCCCGGCGTGCCTTTTTCGACCACAAAGGATTTGATGGCGGCCCGGCCCTTGCTCCGGTCGAGAGTCGCCCAGACCACCACTGCGTTGGCGCGCTCACCGGCGGTGACATAGATTTTCTCACCGTTGATCACGTAGTGATCGCCGTCCAGGGTCGCCGTGGTGCGGATGGCGGCGGAGTCGGAACCGGCGCCGGGTTCGGTGATGGCCATGGCCGCCCAGGTGTTGCCAAGCCGTGCCAGCTGCGCTTCACTGGCGACGGCGGCAATGGCGCTGTTCCCCAGCCCCTGGCGGGGAATGGACAGTGCCAGGCCGACGTCGCCCCAGCAAAGCTCGGTCAGCCCGAGTACGGTTTTCATGTTGGTGCCGTTGACGTTGCCTTCACTGGGCTTGCCACCGGAGCGGGCCAGTTTGCCGGCGCCGGCACCACCGTCGGCGGCGCCGTCGTTCATGCCGTCCATGATGGCGGCGAACATGTCCAGTTCCTGCGGGTAGGCATGTTCCGCCAGGTCATATTTTCGGGAGATGGGCCGGAACACCGACCGGGCAACCTGTTGTGCCTGGTGGACAATGGCACCGAACTTGCGGGGGATTTCCAGATACATGATGGTTTCTCCTCGGGGCTCAGGCGTGGACGCCGCCGTAAAGGGTGGCGACCGATCGCAGGTCCCGGTACCAGCGCTCTACCGGGTGTTCCCGGACAAATCCATGGCCGCCCAGCAGCTGGACGCCATGACTGCCTGCCGCCACCGCCTTCTCGCTGCACAGCAGGTGGGCCAGGCAGGCTTCCCGGTGGAAGGACTGGCCGGTTTCGGCGCGGGCTGCGGCCCGCCAGGTCAGCAGTCGCATGCTGTCGGTTTCGATCGCCAGGTCGCTGATCATGAAGGCGACGGACTGGCGATGACTGATGGGTTCGCCAAAGGCTTCCCGTTCATTACAGTAGGGAATGACGTAGTCCAGCACCGCCTGGGCGCTACCGATGGCGAGACCACACCGCAGCAATGTTCCGAGGTCGAGCATGGCCTGATAATCGAAATCGTCACCGCCCAGTAATGCATCGGCCGGTAACCGGAGGTCTTTGAACTCCAGTCGGGCCAGTTTGGCGGCCCGCAGGCCCATGGCCGGGTCGGGCTTGACCCGGATGCCATCGGTGCCCGCCGTTTCCACCAGGAACAGCCGTGGCCGGCCGTGGAGTTCGGCGGCCACCAGGATCAGATCGCTCTCCGCCCCGAGGACTACTCCGGACTTGAAGCCGTTGAGGCAATAGCCGGAACCTGTCACGGTGGCGGAGGTCGCAGGTTTCAGCGGATCAAACAGCGGGGTGGGCTCATCAATGGCGATGGTGGCCAGTGGCGGGGATTCCTCGCAGAATGCCGGCAGGTAGCGGGATTGTTGTTCGCCGCTGCCCCACCGGGTAATCGCCTGAGCTACGCTAAAGGGAGCGAGCAGGGCGGAGGCCAGGCCCATGTCGCCCCAGGCCAGTTGTTCGGCGATCAGTACGCTGGTAACCGGTGAGGCGGTCTCTGCGACACCGCCAAATGCCTCGGGCACGGCGTACAGGGTCAGCCCCAGCTCAGCGGCCGCTGCAAACAAGCCGGCCGGAATGGTGGCCGCCTCGTCCGCCGCGGCTGCGGCAGGGCGCAGGGTATCACGGGCGAACCGATGCAGACTGTCGACAATCATCTGCTGGTCTTCGTCCAGCGTAAGGTTGAACAGGTCGGCGGGCGCTTTGGCGGGCAGTCGTTGTTTGGGTAGCCATTCGTTGACCCGACGGAACTCGCGTCCCGCCAGGGCCAGGGTGCGGAAGCCGGCACGGGTGCCCTGGTAGGCGGTTTTCTCGACGACGGGCCGCAGGCCGAGGCGGTCCAGCCAGGCTTGGCCGGCAACACGGTTCATCAGGGACAATGCCAGGCCGATGGGGTCCCGGGTCATGGGTACACTCCTTTCGTGTTCGCAGAGGCAGGTTGCTCGGGAGGGTTGTGATGATCATGGGTGTGATGGCAACCGGAGCCATTGGCAAGGCCGGCAACAGGTGCGGGCGAATGGGTCAACCGGTACACTCCGTGACCCGGGAACAGGGCTGCGGGGACGGTCGGTAAAAAGGATAGCGAGCCATTGAAAGCGAGTGATGTTTAATGAGGGGCGGCAAATCCCACCACGGGTTTGGCGCATTGCCTGTCCGGATGAGCCGTATTGGCGGGTTGCTGCTGGCCTGGAGCTTGTCCGCGCTGTGCCTGGCGCAGCAGGTGGAGGTGCGTGTGGAAGGGGATTTTCCCCAGTTGCAGGACAATGCCGAAGCCTTTGTGGGCAAGGTTGAAGGCCGCAGTGCCGACAGCCTGAGACGCTACGCCGCCACCGCCGAGGATCAGGTGCGCCAGGCATTGCGGGCCCTGGGCTATTACAATCCCGGAATCGACTGGCAGGTCGATGAATCCGACGACTTGCCGCAGCTGGTGCTGACCGTGCAGCCCGGTGATCCGGTACGTATCCGTTCCCGTGAAGTTCGTATCGAAGGCGCGGCCGACTCCGATCCTGACTTTCTTCCGGAGTTGCCGGAGCAGCCGGCACAGGGCGATATCCTGCATCATGGCCAGTACAACAGCCTGCGTCAGGCCATCCGCTCCAGCGCCCTGCGGCTGGGTTATTTCGATGGCGAGTTTGTTACCCGGGAATTGAAAGTCGATCCGGCCGCGGGTACCGCGGACATTCTACTGGTGTTTCGCAGCGGCGAGCGTTATCGCCTGGGTATGGTGACGTTCACCGGCACGGCCGGCTTCGAACCACAATTGCTCTACAGTTTCGTGACGTTTGAGCCCGGTACGCTGTACCACGCCGACAAGGTCGCCCGGCTCAACAATGATCTGTCCAACAGCGGGTATTTTGCCAGCGTTGACCTGGATGCCCGGCCAGCTTCGGCAGAGGGTGGCGTTATTCCGCTGAACATCACGCTTCGTGCCCGCGACCCCCGTTCGGTGTCTGCCGGCGTGGGTTTTTCCACCGACGTCGGACCCCGGTTCCGTGGGACCTGGCGGGAACACTGGATCAATCCCATGGGCCATCGTCGTGGTGCAGAAACCGAAATTTCCGGCCCGCGCCAGAATCTCAGTACCTGGTATGAATTGCCACTGGATCCGCCGATGACCGATGCCATTCGCCTGACTGCGGGTTATCAGCGGGAAGACATCGAGGATGTGGAATCGGAATTGCTGACCCTGGGCCAGCAATGGCAGCACCAGCTGTCCAATGGCTGGCTACAGGTGTTGTCGTTGCGTTGGGAGGGTGAACGCTACCGGATCGGCACCGAACCCACCGAAACCAGCAGCCTGTTGTTGCCCGGCGCGGGTTATTCCCGGCTGCACTCCGACTCCCCCCTGGACCCGTCCCGCGGATACCGCCTGCAGGTGGATGTGACCGGCGCCCATCGCAGTCTGTTGTCGAAAGCCGACATTCTCCATGTGAACTTCATTGCCCGGGGGTTGTACACCCTGGCGGACAATCACCGTTTCCTCGCCCGTTTCCAGTTGGGCGGCGTGGCCACCAACCGTTTCGCAGACGTGCCGCCATCGCTGCGCTTTTTTGCCGGTGGTGACCAGAGCGTGCGGGGTTACGGCTACGAAACCCTGTCACCCCGGGACGACGAGGGCAATACCGTCGGTGGCCGCTACCTGATGGTGGGCAGCGCCGAATACCAGTACCAGTTCGCCGACCAGTGGCGGGTGGCGCTGTTTTACGACGAAGGGAATGCAATTGATGACCTGCTGGATCCGCTGGCGTCCGGCGCCGGTGCCGGTATCCGCTGGGTCAGCCCGGTCGGTCCGTTACGGCTGGACATCGCCAAGGGCCTGGACCCGCAGTTCGGTGGGGACTGGCGCCTGCACTTTTCCATGGGACCCGAACTATGACCAGGGGTCTGAACCAGGCGGGACGCATAAAGTTGTGGCTGCTGGCGACCCTGGCGGTGCTGGTGGTGTTGCCGCTGCTGCTAATTGCCGGGGCGCTGCTGGCCTTGCGCTCGGAGACGGGCACCGCCTGGGTGATCGAGCAGGTACCGGGCCTGGACGTTACCGATGGCCGTGGTTCGTTGCTGGATCACTGGCAGGCCGGCAGTCTGCGCTGGCAGGGCTATGGTGTGGGCTTGCAGGTGACACAACCGGTGCTGGACTGGTCGCCGAGCTGCCTGTTCAGTCTCGAAGTCTGCCTCGATGAGGTCCAGGCTGGCACCATTGACCTGACGCTGCAGCCGGGCGAGCCAGATGACACGCCCCGGTCGGCCATCGATCTGCCGTCGCTGATTCTGCCGCTGGCGGTCACCATCGGGAATGTCCGGCTTGGCCCGTTCACTGTCAACGGGTCGCCGGTCTGGGACCAGGCGCACCTTGCCGCCACTGGCTCGGGTGCCGATTGGACCATTCACGCCCTGGACTACCAGGGGCAGGGCGTGACCGTGGCCGCCTCGGGTACCCTGGAAACCCGTCGGGATTGGCCGGTGAACCTGGCGCTGACCGTCGATCTGCCGCCACCGTCGGGGGATTTCTGGCAAGTCGTGGCCGATCTTTCCGGCAGTGTCCGGGATCTGCGGGTACAGGCCCGCAGTGAGGGCTACCTGGCTGCAACGCTCCGCGGCGAGGTCCAGCCCCTGGAACCTGCAGTACCGCTGCGCCTTGAGTTGGCGTCCGCCGGGTTCCTGCCCCATGAGTCTGTGCCCGTCACCCTGACCCTGCAGGACTGGCAGATCGCCCTGCAGGGTAATCTCGACAGCGGTTTCCGTACTCGCAGTACCGCCCGTTTGCCGGCCACTACCGGGCCGGTGGCCACCACCTTGACCGGCCACCTTACCACGTCGGGGGTTACCGACCTGACGCTGCAACTGGCGGCCGACAGGACCGCTGCGGCAGCCGCTGGCGAAGATGGTGCCTCCGGGCCGGGTGAGCTCCGGGTTGCCGGGGACATCAGCTGGAGCGCTGGCCTGCAGGCAGATGCCCGTGTGGCAATGACGGGGTTTCCCTGGTACGGCCTGCTGCCGGACCTCGCTGCTCCGCCGGTCGTGCTGGAGACGTTAACGGGCAATGCCCGCTACCGGGACGGCCGCTATGACGCCAGCCTGCAGGCCGGTGTCAGCGGGCCACTGGGCGATGCCAGCCTGGCGTCCGAGCTGACCGGAGACATGGCGTCGGTCACGCTGTCGCAACTGACCATAAGTTCCGGAGCCGGTGAGCTCAGCGGGCAGGGCGAACTTGGCTTTGCCGGGCCGCTGAGCTGGCAGGCGCAGTTGGGCCTTGATGACTTTAATCCCGGTTTCTGGTTGCCGGTGCTGGAGTCGAAGCTCAGTGGCGAGATCCGCTCCGAAGGCCGGCTTACCGATCCGGCAAGTCCGGAGCTGACCGCGAGCTGGGCCATTGACGGAACCTGGCAAGGCAAGCCCGCGGCGGCCAAGGGTGAGCTGGTAGCCGCTGACGGCAGCTGGCAGCTGGCGGGCGCAGAGGTCACCGTGGCAGATAACCGCGTGACCGGTAGCGGGCGTTGGGGGGAGCAGCTGGCGGCGGCACTGGAACTGGACCTGCCTTCTCCGCAACTGTTCCTGGCAGGCCTGGGCGGCCGGATGAACGGGTCGCTGCAGCTATCCGGCACACCGCAACAGCCCAATGGTGAGGTTCGTCTGCAGGGGCGCGGGCTTGAGTGGCAGGACAGCCTGGCGATCACCGACCTGGACGTTACTGGCAGCCTGGCCAATAACCGGACCGTTGAGGTGGACGTCCGGGCCCGGCAAATCGAGAGCGCCGGCCAGCAGCTTGCCGAACTGGCCGTCAAGCTCGCGGGCAACCCGGCAGATCACACGCTGGACATCCGGGCGCTTCACGACGACGCCCGTGTCGAACTGGGCTTTGCCGGGGCTCTGAACGACGCCATGACGGCCTGGTCCGGCGCGCTGGCCCGTGGCGAACTGGTCGTGCCCGAGCAGGATCAGCAGTGGCGGTTGGTGGCGCCGGCGAACCTGGATTTTGTGATGGAGGGTGCAAAGGAGGGTGCAACGGACGGTCCGGAAGGTGCCGGTCCGTCACTTACCTTCGGCGCCCATTGCTGGCGATGGCAGCAGAGTTCGTTGTGTGCCGATGACCAGATTCTGCTGCCGCAACAAACCCTGGCCTATCGGCTTGACCAGTTCCCCACGGAGGCGCTGGCGCCGCTGATGCCTCCCGGATTGCGCTGGCAGGCACTGATTAACGGGGAGTTCAGCCTTGCCATGACACCGCAGGGGCCGGATGGCGAACTGGTGCTGAGTACCGGCGCCGGCGAGGTCGAGGTGCTGGTGCAGGGCGACTGGCAGGCCCTTGCTTACGACCGGCTGGAAACCCGGGTACGGCTTGAACCGGAACTGGCGACCCTGATGGTCAATCTCGCGGGGCCGGAACTGGGTGATTTTGAAACGACCGTCAGCCTGGATCCCCGCTCGCAAACCCGGGAGCTGGATGGCAGCTTCCGCCTTGATGGCCTCGACCTGGCGGTGGCCAATGCCTTCGTGGGGTTGGACGAGTTGACGGGGACGATCAGTGGCCAGGGTCGAATTACCGGGCCACTGATGAAGCCCGCGGTATATGGCGAGCTGGTGCTTGCGGATGGCCGGGTGATGGATCCGCGGGTGCCGGTGCCTTTCGAAGAGCTGGTCCTGGAGCTCGAGCTGCAGGGTTACCGCGCCGACCTGAGCGGTCGCTGGAAGAGTAACGAGCGTGGTGGCGGCACCCTCGGCGGCACCTTTGACTGGCAGCAGTCTCCCACTGCAGAGGTCAAGCTGAAGGGTGCCCGCGTTCCCTTTGCCTACGAACCCTATGCGAGGCTGGAGATGGCGCCGGACCTGACCATTCTGTTTGCCGATGGTGACCTGAGTGTGTCCGGGCGGGTCGATGTGCCGCGGGGCAGTATTGAAATTCGCGAACTTCCGGAGCAGGCGGTTGCGGTATCCGAGGATGAAGTGATTGTCGGGGTCGAGCGGGAGGAACCGGCGGTGCGTGCCCTGAAAATGGATGTCACCGTGGTAGTCGGCGAGGATGAGGTAACGTTTTCCGGTTTCGGTGTCACCGGTGAACTTGAGGGGACCCTGCGAATCGGCAACGACATGGATACCCGGGGTTCGTTGCAGCTGGTCAATGGCCATTACGAGGCGTATGGCCAGGAACTGGAGCTGCGGCGGGCGCGGCTGGTGTTTGTCGGCGCGGTGGATCTGCCCTATCTCGATATCGAGGCGGTGCGCAAGGTGGATACGGTCACCGCCGGTATCCGGCTCAGCGGGCCAGCCACGGCGCCGGAGACCGAGGTGTTTTCCGAGCCACCGATGCCCCAGAGTGAGGCGTTGGCTTACGTAATCCTGGGCCGGCCGTTACGCAGCCAGGGCGACCAGGGGCAGATGAGCCGCGCAGCGCTGTCCCTCGGCCTGACCCAGACCAGCAAGATAACCCAGGGTATCGGCGAGGAGTTCGGCATCCAGAACCTGATCCTGGAGGCAGAGGGCTCGGGAGAGCAGACGTCGGTGGTTGCCAGTGGCTACATCACTGAAGACCTCAGTGTCCGCTACGGGGTCGGAGTGTTTGAGCCAATCACCACCATCGCCATTCGCTATGACCTGGGCCGGTACTTTTACCTGGAGGCGGCCAGCGGGCTGGCGGCCTCCCTGGATATTTTCTACACCCGGGACTTCTGACCGGGATCAGTTCAGCTCGAAGGTGGCACTGACGCTGGCGGTCAGTTCCCGTGGGCCGACACTGGAGACCGCATCTCCGGCGGCCTTGGCTTCGGCCATCATCATCGGAACCGGACGGAAGCCGCCATTGATGTTGATGGTCTTGACGTCGCCACAGCTCATCTCCAGCTGTTCGGCAACGAACTGGCAGCGAGTGCGGGCGTCAGCGATGGCTCGGGCCAGGGCTTGCTGCTGCAAGGCCTGCTCGTCGGAGTGATAGAACTGCTGCGGCCCGAGATGATAATTCAGCCCCAGCGCCTGGGCCTGTTCCAGCAACGGGTTGAGCAGGGCGAGGTCACTGATGGAAAAGCTCACGGTCTGGGAGGCGACCGCCACGCTGGTACCGGGCTGCCCCCGCTCCGGTGCCGGCAGATTGCGACTGTACAGGTTCAGCATGGCGTCGCTGTAGTCATTCAGTTGCGGGCGCAGGTCGGTGGTGGCCTGGCGCCAGCGCGCCATCAGGTCATTGACCTGTTCGGTGGCCCGTGCCGCCAGCGGGTGCTCGGCCGTGGCGGTAAACTGCAGCCTGGCGCTGTCTGGCGTATACTGCACCGAACCTTCTCCGTTCAGGCTGACTTCTCCGGCCTGGGCAGCTACCGGGAAGGTGAGGGCGGCGGCCGCTGCTACGATAGCGAGCGTGTGGGCTGCGCGCAGGGATTTTGTGAGGGTGCCGGGCATTTGCAGGTCTCCATGCTGATATACGATGAACAAGTCCGATTAACCACCCGGGAGCGGGATATCCTTCGCCGCCTGACCGGGGTGGAGCCCCATAATGTGACAACTCGCCAGCAACTTAAAGACTGGAGTGAGCGATACCTGCAGTCGCTGCCGGACGATGCCCGCGAGGTCCAGCTGATCAAGGCGGTGTTGCGTCGTCACCTGCCAGTCTGATCCGTTTGCGGGCGCTGGCGGCCTGCACAAAGCCGCGGAATATCCGCCGGTGGCCGCGGTGGTAGAGCAGGTACTCCGGGTGCCACTGGACGCCCAGGAGCCATTGTCCCCGGGTGTTCTCCACGGCCTGGACAAACAGGTCGTTATCCAGTGCCACCACCTGAAGATGCCGCCCCAGTAGCCTGATTGCCTGGCTGTGAATCCGGTTTGCGCCGATCGACCTCGCGGCCATCAGTCGCCCCAGTCGGCTGGTCTGTACCAGCCGCACGGTCTGTAATGGCAGTAGCAGGGGGCGATGGCGGGTATGCACCCGCAATGGTGTCACGTTCTGGCACAGCGAGCCGCCCCGGAACACGTTGATCAGCTGGGCGCCGCGGCAGATTCCCAGTACCGGCAGCCCGTATACTTCCGCTTGCGCCAGCAGTTGCCAGTCAGTTTCGTCCCGTTGCTGGTCGTAGCTGGCGGTAACCCGGGGTTGCTCACCATAGAGTTGTGGGTGTACGTGGCTGCCGCCGGACAAAACAATACCGTCTAGCAGGGAGACGTCGGTATGGCTGCCCGGAGAGATATAGAAGGTGCGCGCGCCATACAGATGCAGGGCCAGCGCAATCAGCCGGTGTGGCAGGCTGCGTCGCGACGGGCCGCTGATCCCGATGGTGAGCCCGGGAGCCTCGTTGACGCCCGGGTCGGGGCTCGGGCTGGCATTCCGGTCAGGGTAGCCCTCGGAAGTCGACATGCCTCAGATATAACCTTTGCTGCGAAGCCATTGCTGACACTCGTCTGTCCAGCTGTGGGTCAGGTTGTGGAAGCTGAGTTTGCGGCTTGCCCGGAACCGTTCCAGCAAAGCCTGCAGATCGTCGGGGCGGCTGACCAGTTGCTCCAGTACGACCCAGTCATTCCAGACCTGTGAAAAGTGCCACCGGGGATTGTCAATGTCGCAGTCCGGCAGCCGGTAGTGCAGGGTTGGACGGGGTTTGACCCGGGAATCCCGGACATGGCGGGCCAGCAGATCGCTGTCGAGATGCGCGAACAGCGGCAACAGGTCGAGGGCGTGATTGCGGGAGGGATTCGCGGTCAGGTAGTCGGACATCAGCCGAGCCATGTCCGGAGAATAGTCCTTTGCCACCAGCCGATCGGTGTACTGGCTGTCCCAGGGTTCGATGTAGCTGGTCAGCTTGCGGCTGATATCCAGCTGGTGGCGCGCCTTGAGCCAGTCGTAAAGCGCCGCAAAACCCTGCAGGTAGCGCACCAGGGTTGCCGGGTCGAGATCCGGTAACTCGGGGTTCAGTTGCAGCCCGAAGGCGTAATAGACGGCTTCTCGGCTGCCCAGGGCGCCCGCCTCACGGAGACTGTCGCAGAGCGTTTCAATCTGCTCGAGTCGGGACAGCGGAATGGGGGGTGAGACGATTTCCAGAGGAACCAGTTTCTCGGCGGCGGCGTCAATGACGGTCATGGCATGACCGCCCAGCTCGCGGATGGACTCCGGCAGGCGTTCGTCCTGCAGGTCGAGCTCCTTGACCGGGTCGGAGTCCAGCTCAACCGTGAATTCGCCCAGCGCGGTTTTCAGCGAGGTCACGTAACGGGATGTCAGGCGGGGCTCGCCTTCCAGTAACTGCGCACACAGCGTCACCAGTTCATCGTAGCCCAATCCGGACAGCTCGATTTCCACGCCCACCCGCCGCTCGCGGCTGGTTCCGGTAGTGGTATCCCGGGTTCGGCTGATATCCGGCAGCCGGCATCGTCTGGCTGATGTCATCCATGCCCTCCTGAGGTGTCTGACTAACCCTACCAGAAAAAGTGGTTGTCTGCTTTACACTGGATAAAACACTGTATATAGTCAAATCACTGTATAAAAAAACAGGATCAGGAATGATGAAACTAACCGCTCGCCAAAGCCAGGTACTGGACGTTATCCGTCGTTACGTCGACGAAACCGGGTACCCGCCCACCCGCGCCGAAATCGCCACCGAGCTGGGCTTCCGTTCTGCCAACGCGGCAGAGGAGCATCTCCGGGCGTTGGCGCGCAAGGGTGCGATAGAAATGGTGCCCGGCGCCAGCCGCGGTATCCGCCTGCCCGAGGCGGAAGCCGATCTCGGTCTGCCGGTCATCGGCCAGGTTGCGGCGGGTAGCCCGATTCTGGCCCAGGAACACATCGAGGACCACTGCACCCTGCAGCCGGACTTTTTCTCGCCGTCAGCAGATTATCTGTTACGTGTTCGTGGCATGAGTATGAAGAACATCGGCATTCTGGACGGCGATCTGCTGGCCGTTCACAGCACCCAGGACGTTCACAATGGCCAGGTGGTGGTGGCACGGGTCGGTGATGAGGTGACGGTGAAGCGATTCCGTCGTGAGGGTAGCAAGGTGTTACTGATCGCAGAAAACGAAGACTTCGCCCCCATCGAGGTGGATCTGCGGGAGCAGGAGTTGCATATCGAAGGGTTGGGCGTCGGGGTCATCCGGCGGTCGGAACTCCACTGAACGGTCGGCGGTGACGGTGCCTGCCTGCCTGCCGGTCTGGCCGGCGGGTATGCGGATCGGGCAGGGCGCTTACGGGATAAGATTGGGAGGCAATGATGGAACAACTCAGCTTTAACCAGAACCTGGTGCATTCATCCTTTGGTCTTGGCCAGGCAGAGCCGGCCCTGTCTGTCGGGGACCGTGTGCTGGGTTCAGTCCGTGTCCGTGATGCCGGGGCGCAAAGGCAGGTTGCAGAGCCCTTGTCGGAAGGCAACGTCACAGAGATCATACTGCCTGAAGGTCAGGTGGAGAACTTCCAGTTGTTGTTGCCCATGCTAACCCAGCTGAACCAGGAGAAGCGCTGGCTGGCGTGGATTGATCCGCCCCAGGCGCTGGTCAGCAAGTGGCAGAAGATGCACGGCATTATCGCCGGCGAGATTCTCGTACTGCGGTCATCGGACGAATACCCGGCCCAGGAACTCGCTGAGCGGGCGCTCAGTGCCGGAACCTGCCATGCGGTGGTGATGTGGACGTCGAAACTTGGGCGGGGCGCATTCGAGGCCCTGCAACGGGCCTCGGCGAGGGGCAACAGCCACGGTGTGGTGTTGCGCCAGCGCTAACTGAGCGTCAGTGCAGAGTGTAGGATGGCTGCAGGTCGATGGGCTCGGCGTCGTCATCTTCCCAGTCAATATCATGGGCGACGTTACCGACGGCTTCGATACCGGCGGCAATCATGGCCTTGGCAACGTTGAGTTCGCGGTCATCCATCATGTCCCGGGCTTCCGAAGAAAACGAAATCCGGACCAGTGGGGCGCTGTCGTCATCGATGCGGCGCAGAGCGTAGTCGCCGTTACTCAGTTGTACAATCTCAAAAAAAGACGGTGACATGTTTTAACCTTTGTTCGTAGCTGTGTCGTGACAGGGAAGGGTATTACCACTCCCCATGCCGCTCCATTAGCGAATCAGCAAACATTTTCATCGCGCTTAATGTCCGCTCAAGTGCCGGGGCAGACCGGTCGGGGCCAGTGTCCACGGAAACCGCGATGATATTGTCTTCCGAAACAGTCTTCTTGCGGGCCGGCGGATTGGCCTGGGCCTGCTCAAGTTGCGCCAGATGACTCCACCAGGAGTCGCTGCTGTCGGCAAGCCCCCGCAGTTCCTCCACTTCCGGCATGGCGTCACCGATCAGGGAGGTCAACTGCTCCAGCGTCGCCGGGTACACCTTACGGTGCTGGTACAGATCGGCGATCATGGTCAGCATCAGTTGCCGGCTTCGCAGCCCCAGCTCAATCGCGCCCTGACACGTGGCTTCCCGCTCGCTGGCGTGTTCGCAGCGTTGCTGGAGCTGCACTAAGGTTCTGGCCAGAAAAAGCTTTTGCGATACCAGCGTATGCCACGGTGAGGACATGGAGGACCTTGACGGAAATGTTGCTGTGCAATGATTCGGCATTCTACCATTTCGCCTCCGTAAATTCGCCCCCCATGCTGCATTCTTCGACTACCTCGCCCCTGACCTCCGGAGAAAAAGGGGACAGACCCGAGGTCAGTCCCCGGGATTTCAGCCTGAGGTCCTGAGATTCTGCCATATGGTCCGGAGGACCGGCAGGGACTGACCTTGGGTCTGTCCCAGAGGAGCCTCCTCACAAGAAACTACAAAAAGTTTCTTGTCTATGAATACCGGTTCAGGCAAATAAGCACCCGGTTTTTGAATGTTACCGCACCTTTCGTACTGTTTTGGCGAAAATGACGCGAACGTCAACTGGCAGTCGGGTGTCCAGTGGAGGCAATCTGTATGGCTAAATTGGTAATTACCGGATTCATCATGGCGGGCTTGTTGGTGGCCGGGGAAGTGGCTGCGAAGGTGCCGCCGGTCGAGGCGGCCAGGCTCGGGGCGGATCTGACGCCCGTTGGCGCAGAGCGGGCCGGCAATGACGCCGGTACCATTCCCCCCTGGACCGGAGGGCTGACGACACCGCCGGCCGGCTGGCAGCCGGGTGACGTGGAGATCGATCCGTTTCCGGGTGACAAGCCGTTGTTTGTCATCACCAGCGACAACCTGGGGGAGCACCGGCGGTACCTCACTGATGGCCACGTTGCCATGCTGGAGCAATACGGCGGAGCGTACACCATGCCCGTGTTCCAGACCCGCCGTACCGCCTCGTACCCTGAGCGCGTCTATGATCAGCTCCGCGAGAACGCGTTGACGGCCGAGTTGCTGGAGAATGGCAACGGCGTGCGCAATACCATTACCACCAGTCCGTTTCCCATCCCCCGTGACGGCCTGGAAGTGATCTGGAATCACATCCTGCGCTATCGTGGCGAAGAGGTATCCTACCGGTCCGCTTACGCCACGCCGACGACTGGCGGCTCCTACAACCCGGTGATGACCGAGTATAACTACTACTTCGCCTACTCACGCCCGGGCGCGAAGCTGGCAGACATTGACAACAAGATCTTCTATCTGAGGACCGAGATCCTGTCGCCGTCAGCGCTGGCGGGCACTATTACCCTGGTCCATGAAACCCTGGACCAGGTACGTTCGCCGCGGCTGGCCTGGCGCTATGAGCCCGGCTCCCGTCGTTTGCGCCGCTCCCCAAACCTGGCGTACGAGACCGACCTGCCCAACACCTCGTCCCTGCGCACCGTGGACCAGAAGGATATGTATAACGGGGCGCCCAACCAGTATGACTGGGAACTGAAGGGCAAGCGCGAGCTGTACATGCCCTATAACGCCTATCGCCTGCATTCGCGGGACAACAGCGCCGATGACATCATCCGTCCTAACCATATCAACCAGGAGCTGACTCGTTATGAGTTGCACCGGGTGTGGGTAGTGGAAGCCACCTTGCGCACCGGCATCAGCCATGTCTACACCCGCCGTGTGTTCTACGTGGATGAAGACAGCTGGCAGATCCTGGCGTCCGAGGAATATGACCAGGACGGGAAGCTGTGGCGCGTTTCGGAGGCTCACAACATCAACTACTACGGCGAGCCGGTGTTCTGGACGACTCTCGAAGCCACTTATGACCTCAAGGCAGGCCGCTATTACGTGGATGGCCTCGATGACGGCCAGGCCGCCTATAACTTCAATCCCGGTTTCCGGGAAAGTGAGTTCACTGCATCCTCGGCCCGTCGCGCTGCCCGTCGCTGACCTGTTGATAAACGCGACATCCCATTCCTTTCCCGGATGGGGCAGAATCCTTATGGATGATGGATTTTGCCCCGGGGGAGAGCCCCGGGTGGCACCCTTCTTGCTCGCGCTCCGGTGCAGGGACGCACGGGAACTGCTTCTCATGCCTGCCTGCCAAAATTGACGGGTCCGGGATTAAGGTTATAAATTCTGCAGAAAACTCAAGGAAGTAACCGGATGGTCACTAACAACGCAGTGCTGGTGCTGAGTGATGATGAGGCAAGGAGCCATGATATCTCGACAATTCTCGAATTTATCGGCGAAGAGCGGGTGCTGTCCGGCACCGCTGCCCGGGAGCTGATCGGGTCGCCCGCGACCGGTGTGGCCGCGGATGTGGCAATCATTGATGGTGACATCCGTGGCGTGGTCGCGCTGGTTCGGGAGGTGTGCCGGGCTGACCGGGGCCTGCCCATCCTGATGATCGGTGACCCCGCGCTCAAGGGGCTGTCGGCCGAGGATTCGGGCCGCATTATTGCCCGCATGGAGTGGCCCCTCAACTACACCAAGTTTATCGATTCCCTGCATCGTGCCCAGGTGTTCCGCGACCAGTACAGCCGGTCGCGGGACCAGCGCGGTATGCAGCGCGGTCTCCAGCTGTTTCGCAGCCTGGTCGGTACCAGTCGCGGCATTCAGGCGGTCCGGCAGCTGATGCAGCAGGTGGCGGACAAGGAGGTTACGGTACTGGTCACCGGTGAGGCGGGTACCGGCAAGGAAGTGGTT
The DNA here is from genome assembly GCF_002744715.1 of Marinobacter profundi. GTDB lineage: Bacteria > Pseudomonadota > Gammaproteobacteria > Pseudomonadales > Oleiphilaceae > Marinobacter > Marinobacter profundi. The sequence continues at coordinate 494,458 of NZ_KZ319368.1, read as the reverse complement.
GCCCGCAACCTGCACTACCATTCGCCCCGGCGGGAGCAGCCCTTCGTGCCGGTCAACTGCGGGGCCATCCCTCCAGATCTGCTGGAAAGTGAGCTGTTTGGTTATGAGAAGGGCGCCTTCAGTGGCGCGATTACCTCCCGTATTGGCCGCATCGAGCTGGCGGAGGGGGGCACCCTGTTTATCGATGAAATCAGCGAACTGCCCCCGGGGCTGCAGGTCAAACTGCTGCGGCTGTTGCAGGATGGCGTCTACGAGCGGGTTGGCAGCAACCGGACCCAGGCGGCGAACCTGCGGATCATTGCGGCCAGTAACCACGACCTCGAAGAGCGGGTCGCCACCGGGCGGTTCCGTGAGGAGCTGTATTATGCGCTGAATGTCTTTCCCATCGACATGCCAGCGCTGCGCGACCGGGTGGAAGATATCCCGCTGCTGGTCAACGAGCTGATTGCACGGATGGAGAAAGAGCGGCGCGGATCCCTGCGGATCAATTCCGGCGCTATCATGAGCCTGTGCCGGCACGACTGGCCGGGGAATGTCCGGGAGCTGGCCAATCTGGTTGAGCGCCTGGCCATCATGCATCCCTACGGCGTGATTGGTGTTCAGGAACTGCCCAAGAAGTTCCGTTACGTGGATGACTTTGACGAGAATCGCGGGGGCGAGGAGGCGGGATTGCCGGCGGGGATACCCGGATTGGTCGGCCTGGATGCGCCCGCGCTGTTGCCGGTGAACGGGATAGACCTCAAGGAATACCTGGCCAACCTGGAGAAACAACTGATCCAGCAAGCCCTTGATGAGACTGGTGGCGTGGTGGCGCGGGCAGCGGAAAAACTTCGCATCCGCCGCACCACGCTGGTGGAGAAAGTGCGCAAGTACGGCTTGCGGGAAAACGAGTCCGAAGACGCCTGAGCGCCGCTTACCCGCTCAAAAAACGGATGCAAATTGCTGGCACTGGACTATCCTGTGACAGAGAATCAGCGCGGTATTAGGCGTACTATGGGGCTTGGTGGAGGATCGCGAATGCCTATTCAGACATCTTGCAGTGACGACGGGCGCACACTCACCATCAGGGTCGATGGACGGTTTGACTTCAGTACCCACCAGGCATTTCGTGATGCCTACGAGCAGGGTGGCGATTCGGTGAACCTGTACGTGGTGGACATGACCGACACCACCTACCTCGACAGCTCCGCCCTTGGCATGTTGCTGTTGCTGCGGGACTATGCCGGTGGCGATGCCGCCCGGATTCGCATCGAGAACTGCAACAGCGATGTCCGCCGCATTCTCGCCATCTCCAACTTCGAGCAGTTGTTTGCGATCCACTGAACCGCCGTCCGGATCACTCTTCCCGGGGTCTTCTGTTTTGGAGCAGCCTCTTTCCGGTACTCCCGCCCTCCGCATCCTGATCGCTGACGACAGCGACAGCGACCGGCTGATTCTCAAAAAACTGCTGAGCCGTGAGGGGCACGAGGTACTCGAGGCCCGGGATGGCCTGCAGGCAGTGGAACGGTTTCGCGAGGCCCGTCCCCAGCTGGTGTTGCTCGATGTCATGATGCCGCGACTGGATGGCATGGAAGCGGCCCGTGAGATCAAGGCGCTCGCTGGCGAAACCCTGGTGCCGGTGATTTTCCTCACCTCCCTGTCCGATGCGGATGCCCTGGCCCAGTGCCTGGAGAGCGGTGGCGACGATTTTCTTTCCAAACCCTATAACCGGGTCATCATCCGCGCCAAGATCAACGCCTTCAACCGCATGCGGATGATGCACCAGACCCTGTCCGAGCAACGGGACCTGATCCACGAACACAATCGCACCCTGCTGGAAGAGCAGAATGTCGCCAAGCGGGTGTTCGATAACGTGGCTCATACGGGCTGTCTTGATGCGCCGAACATCCGCTATCACGCGTCCCCCCTGTCCATTTTCAACGGCGATGTGCTGTTTGCCTGCCCACGTCCTGCCGGTGGCATGCAGATCCTGATCGGGGATTTCACCGGGCACGGGCTGCCCGCCGCCATTGGCGCCATGCCGGTGGCCGAGATTTTCTACGGCATGACCAGCAAGGGCTTCGGCTGTGAGGACGTGCTGCGGGAGATCAACCAGAAGCTGAAGCGCATCTTGCCCACGGGCATGTTCTGTTGTGCGGCGTTGATCCAGGCGGATTTCCACCACAATCAGCTGAGGGTCTGGAACGGTGGCCTGCCCGATGGCTTTCTGGTCCGGCGTAACGGCAAGCGGATAGCGCTGCCCTCTACCCATTTGCCGCTCGGGGTGCTGGAGCCGGCCCAGTTTTCTTCCGCCGTGGATGTCATCCAGACCGAGCCGGGAGACATCCTGCTGATGATGACCGACGGCGTTCTGGAAGCGGAGAATGCGGCCGGGGAGTTTTATGGCGAGCGCCGCCTGCTCAAGTCCCTGGAGCGGGTGGCCACCGGCCTGCATCCGTTCGATGCCGTGATGGCGGGGGCAATCGGATTTATCGAAAGCGGGCCGGAGCAGGATGATCTGACCCTGCTTTCCCTGGAAATGGTCGGGGGCGCGCAGTTGGCGGATGTCGCCGGGCACCAGCTGCAGTCAGCCTTGCAGGGGCCGGAAAACTGGCGGTGTGAATACGTCATCAGCGACCACACCCTGGCCCACTTCAGCCCATTGCCGCTTCTGTTGCACATCTGCATGGAGGTACCCGGATTACGCCGGCGCAGCGGCGAGGTTTACACCCTGCTGTCGGAGCTTTACACCAACGCCCTTGAACACGGGGTGCTGGCGCTGCCTTCGGACTGGAAAAATTCCCCCGAAGGCTTCGGACGGTACTATGCTGAAAAGGAGCGACGACTGAACGACGTCAGCGGTCACCGGATCCGCTTCACTCTGGAGCACCGGCAGACCGGGTTTGGCGGTGAGCTCCGGGTAAGCTGCGAGGATACCGGGCCGGGCTTTGATTTCCGGCGCTATCTGGCGGGCGATGAGCGCAAACCCAGGTATGCCGGCCGTGGCCTTACTCTGTTAAGACAACTGAGCCACTCGCTGACCTTTCACAAACAGGGAAACCACGTTGAAATCGTATACCATTGGCGGTTTTCCGAGGGCTCCGGGGAACTTCCCCGGGGCTGAACTGATTGATACGCAAGGGGGTTGTCATGACCGACCAACCACATCTGGATGAAGAGGCCCTGGCCGAGCTGCAGGATGTCATGGAGGACGAATTCGACGTACTCATCCAGACCTACATCAGCGATTCGTCCGACCGGTTGGCGACGCTGAAAACCACGCTTGAGGCCGGCGACATGGAAGGCTTTTCGCGCTGCGCCCACAGTTTCAAGGGCAGTTCCATCAACATTGGGGTGCCCCGGCTGGGCGCGCTGTGCCGTGATGCAGAACTTGCTGGCAAATCCGGTGATCTGGCGCAGGCCGGCGCATTGGTGGCGCGGATTGAAGAAGAATTCCGGGTCATTCAGGCCCGCTTGGAAACCCTGCTGGTTCAGTCCGGCTGACCCGCCTCGATAATCCGGATCATCGGTGCCTGCCGGCTCCGCGGGATCGCCAGTCGGTCGTAGAAGGTTTCCGGGTTGTGAATCCGGACGTCCTCAAACCCAGCCCGGAGGAAGGTCTGCCGGGCTTCCCCGTCATCGTGAAAGTGAAAGCTGACCTGGCTGCGGGTAAGTTTGCCCAGCATGCCGCCGAGCGTGCGCAGGCTGCCCCGTAGCAGCGGCTGCCGGGGCATCAGGTAGCTCTCGGTCAGGTAAACGGAGCCCGGCCGGGCGGCCAGGGCCCCCGCCAGCCGTTGCCAGAAGTGCGCAATCACCGCCAGGGAGAAGTAACTGGTCAGGCCCTCGGTGACCACGATGACCGGTTCCGGGCCGGGGAATGCCCGCCCGATCACAGCCTCCAGGGAATTGTCCCCCGTTTCAGCGAGGATATCGACCGGCATAACCTGGTGATGGGGGCCAAGCCGGCCGGCGGCCAGCAGGTGGGCGGCTTTCCGACTGGCCATGCCGGGCAGGTCGGCTTCCACCATGTGGAGGTGGGGATGACGCTGGCGCAGGCGGATGCCCCGCGGTGACATGCCACAGGCGACTTCCAGCACCCGGGTGATACCGCGTTCGGTAACCGCCCGCTCGATGAGTTCGTCGATAATGAGGTGGCGCTGCAGCAGGAAGGTTCGGATATTGCCGCCAACGATGGCCTTGCTGGCGACTTCAAACGGCGTCATCAGGTGATAGAGCAGGTCGCCCTGGCGGGTCGTCAGAGCGTCGTCGGACAGCCCGAACCGGTGCCAGACGGCACCGGTATACAGGGCGGTAAAGCTGATGCCCGAGCTGTCAGTCGGCTTTTTGCTCATAGATCGCCTTGCCCCAGGCTTCGCGACTACCCGGCAGGAGGAGGTTAAGCAGGATGGCAATCACCGCACTCAGGGCGATGCCTTCCAGGTGGCCAATGACCATGCCGCCGATACCGAACACCAGGGTCACCGCAACGATTACCAGGTTGCGGGATTCCGACAGGTCAACCTGGTTGCGGATCAGGGTGTTCAGGCCCACCACCGCAATGGAGCCGAACAGCAGGCAGAGAATGCCGCCCATTACCGGCACCGGAATGGTTTGCAGGGCCGCGCCGAACTTGCCCACGAACGCCAGGATCACCGCCACAATGGCGGCCCACCACATGATTTTCGGGTTGAAGTTGCGGGTCAGGACTACGGCGCCGGTGACTTCAGAGTAGGTGGTGTTGGGCGGTCCGCCAAAGGCGGCGGCGGCACTGGTGGCCAGGCCGTCGCCGAGCAGGGTGCGATGCAGCCCCGGCTTGTCCAGGTAGTTCTTGCGGGTGACGCTGCCGATGGTGATGATGTCGCCAATGTGCTCGATGGCCGGGGCCAGGGCCACCGGAATCATGAACAGGATGGCGCCCCAGCTGAATGCCGGCGCCACGAAATCCGGCATGGCAAGCCACGGGGCCTCGCGGATCGGTGTGAGGTCGACGATGCCGGCGAACGCGGAGAGGATGTAGCCGGTTATCACGCCGAACAGGATTGGCAGCAGGCGCAGGAAACCGGTCGCCCAGACCGACATCACGATGGTGACCAGCAGGGAGGCCATGGCAATCCAGATCGCGGTGTCATAGGGTACCAGTACCGCGGCGCCGTCACCGGTCCGGCCGGATGCCATGTGCACCGCCACCGGAGCCAGACCCAGGCCGATCGACATGATCACCGGGGCGATCACCACCGGGGGCAGCAGGCGGGTGACAAACCCGGTACCCCGCAACCGTACCGCCCCGCTGAGAATCATGTAGAGGATGCCGGCGGCCATCAGGCCACCGAGGGTTTCGGCCATGCCGAACTTGCCCTTGGACGCAATGACCGGGGCAATAAAGGCGAACGAGGAGGCCAGGAAGATGGGAATCTGGCCGCCGGTCACCAGGTGGAAAATCAGCGTGCCAATGCCGGCGGTGAACAGGGCAACGTTAGGGTCCATGCCGGTAATCAGCGGCATGAGAACCAGCGCGCCAAACGCTACCAGCAGCATCTGGGAGCCGGCAATCACCTGCTTCCAGACCGGGTCGTTCGTATGATCCTGCATGCTCAGACGTCCTTCTGCTTGGTGCCGAAGATCTTGTCTCCGGCATCCCCAAGACCGGGAAGGATATAGCCTTTCTCGTTCAGCCGCTGGTCAATAGAGGCCGTAAAGATGGATACATCGGGATGTTGCTCGAGTACCCGCTCGATGCCTTCCGGTGCGGCGACCAGAACCAGGGCGCGGATTTCGGTGCTGCCGGCTTTTTTCAGCAGGTCGATGGTAGAAATCAGCGAGCCGCCGGTGGCCAGCATGGGATCAACGATCAGCGCCATGCGCTGGTCCAGTTCGCCCACCAGTTTCTCCAGGTAGGTGCTGGCTTCAAGGGTTTCCTCGTTGCGGATCTGGCCGACCACACTGACCCGGGCCACCGGAATCAGGCTCAGTACACCATCGAGCATGCCCAGCCCGGCACGCAGGATAGGCACGATGGTGACTTTCTTGCCGTGGATCTGTTCCACGCTGACCGGGCCCGCCCAGCCATCGATGGTCTTTTCCTGCAGGGTGAAGTCCTTGGTTGCTTCGTAGGTCAGCAGGGCGCCGACTTCCTGGGCCAGCTCACGAAAGTTCTTGGTGCTGATGTCGGCGCGGCGCATCAGGCCCAGTTTGTGTCGGATCAGGGGGTGTCTGACTTCGTGGATTGGCATGGGGTCACCTGTGTGTCGTAGCGTTTTGGCTTTAAAAGGTCTAAATGGCGCAAGGATACCGTATCTGAGATTAGTCGTCAGGCGACGGAAGGTGAAATCCTGTCAGGGCTGAAGGGGATCTCGCGTCGCTGTGGTCTGCGGTGTGTTTTCCCCGTGCCATGGCTGTGAGATGATTCCGCCAGATTATCACTGGCCAGAGGAAAGGATTCGACATGAGTGCAAGAGGTCCGGTGCAGGTGATTGCAGTTTCCGGCGGCAAAGGCGGTGTCGGCAAGAGCAATATTGCGGTCAACCTTGCGGTGGCCATGGCCGGCATGGGGCGTCGGGTGGCGGTGCTGGATGGCGACCTGGGGCTGGCCAACGTGGACGTTTTGCTGGGCCTGGCCATCCAGCGTAATCTCGAGGACGTGGTGGCCGGGGAATGTGCGCTGGCGGACATCCTGGTGGAAGGACCGGCGGGCATCCGGGTGGTGCCGGCGGCATCCGGCAGCCTGCGCATGGCGAGCCTGTCCGGTGCCGGGTTGACCGGCCTGATCAACGCTTTCAGTGACCTTGCCGACGAGCTGGATGTGCTGATTGTTGACACCGCGCCGGGCATTTCAGAGCCTGTGGTGACGTTCCTGCTGGCCGCCCAGGAAGTTCTGCTGGTCATCTGTGACGAGCCCACCTCGATTGCCGATGCCTACGGGTTGATCAAGCTGATGAACCGTAACTTCGGGGTGAACCGGTTTCGGGTGGTTGCCAACCAGGTCCGCAACGATCAGGAGGGCCAGCACCTGTTTGAGAAACTGACCCGGGTCACCGAACGATTTCTGGATGTTGCGCTGCAGTATGAAGGCGCGGTGCCATATGATGACAACGTGAAAAAAGCGGTCCAGCGGCAGCGGGCCTTTGTGGATGTCTACCCGCGGGCGCGGGCGTCACAGGCCGTCCGTACCCTCGCCGAGCGGGCAGACAACTGGCCGTTGCCGTCATCGCCGCGGGGCCACCTGGAGTTTTTTGTCGAGCGGCTGGTCGGTGCCTGATCCGATCACTGACTGATTTGATTGACGGCCGGAATGAAACCAGCCTGAACCGAACCTTTGGAAGTTGTGGATGAAACGTATCGATCAGCGGGCCCGTCAGGCCCTGAATGCCATATCCCGTCATGACTTTGTTGCGTCTGCCGATCTGAAGGACTCGATCTCCGGCCACTCCATTCCCAGGGAAGAAACCCTCGCCCATATTCTCGGGCTGATTCCCGAGGTTGCGCCCGGTCAGCTGGTGATGCATGTCGGCGGCGGTTCCGGCTATGTCGCGGCGGTATTGTCCCGGCTGGCGCGCCGGGTAATCTGCGTGGAGCGGGATCCGGTGGTGGCGGAGGCGGCCAGGGAGCGGTTCTTCCGGCTCGGGCTCCATAACATCGACGTGATTATTGCGGATGCCCGCAACCCGTTTGAGCTGGATGAACCGTGCGATATGGTGCTGTGCACCTCGTTTGTGGACAACCAGGAAGCCCTGCTGCCCCACCTCCGCCCCGACGGACAGTTGATTTGCCTCGAGGGCCACGCCGGGCCGGTGCCGAGTCTTGCGCTGTACCGTCGCCATGGCGAGGGCCTGGTGCGGGAGCGCACACTGGGCTGGGTGGATTTCAATCGCAACTCCGAGCAGATCCTGATCGATCTGGGGGTGGTGGACGACAAAACCCTGGCTGCCGCACGGGCCGAAGCCATCGCCGGTAATTGCCGGGTGCTTGATGTGTTGCGCAAGAAGCTCAATCTTGAGGAGGCCGATCTCTTCCGCTCGATTGCCCGGCAACGGGGGATGAAGTTCGTCGAGGTCGACGACCTGATGGAGCAGCTTGATTTCTCCCTGTACAGCCGCTTTTCGCGGACATTCCTCGATCTGTCGCGGCTGATCCCGGTGTCGCTGCTGAACCAGCACATGGTGGTGGTCACCGACGACCCCGATGCCCGTACCGACCAGCTGGAACGGATGAGTCCGACCCAGGACATTGAGTGTCTGCTGGTGACACCCACCGACTTTCGCCGGTTGTGGTCGGTGCTGGAGCTGGCGGTAAAGGGCAACCGGTTTGTGGCGGACAATACGTCACCGGGCGAGCCTGTGCGGCAAAGCAATGACCTGCTGGCGAAGTCCGAAGACCACATCAGTCCTTACCTGGTGTCCGTCTATGAGGCCATCCTGCTGGATGCCGTCAGCGAAAAAGCCAGCGACATCCACATTGAGCAGTATGGCGAGCGGGTGCGGGTGCGCCTGCGGGTGGATGGCGACCTCCATGACTTGCCCCAGTACCAGCTCACGCCGCGGGAGCTCAAAGGGGTCATCAACGTGATCAAGTTGCGGGCGGAGCTCAATATTGCCGAGCGTCGGCTGCCCCAGGGCGGGCGCTCCCGCTTGCGGCTGGGAGAAAGCAGCTACGATCTGCGGATCCAGACCCAGCCCTCGCTCCATGGAGAGCATGCGGTAATCCGGATGCTACCCCAGACCGGCCGTGCCATGACCATTTCCGAGCTGGGGATGTCGCCGGCCATTGGCGCCTGCTACACGCGCCTACTGGACAACCCCGCCGGCCTGGTGCTGGTGGTGGGGCCCACAGGTTCGGGTAAATCCACCACGCTGTATGCGGGCTTGCAGACCCTGGCGGATGACGGTCGTCGCAAGGTCATCACCGTGGAGGATCCGATCGAGTATTCCATCGATAACATCCAGCAAACCCGGGTACGCGGTGAAATCGGCTTCAGCTTTGCCGACGCCATGCGGTCCTTTGTGCGCCAGGACCCGGATGTGATCCTGGTGGGTGAAATCCGCGACGGCGAGACAGCGCTGGAAGCCATTCGAGCGTCCCAGACCGGCCACGTGGTGTTGTCCACCCTGCACTGTAACGACGCGGTGGACTCCCTGCAGCGGCTCTATGACCTGGGCGTCCATCCCAACTCCATTGCCGGTGAGTTGCTGGCGGTGATCGCCCAGCGCCTGGCCAAGCGCATCTGCAAACACTGCAAGCAGCCGGCCGAGCCGGATCCGGCCATCCTGCGGGAATTATTCCCCGACGGTCCGCCCGCCAATTTCCAGTGCTTTGAAGGTGCTGGCTGCCAGGCCTGCAACGGTCGTGGTACCCATGGCCGGGTCGCCATCATCGAATACATGGAAGTGGATGCCGATATCCGCAACGCCATTTCCAGCCAGCCCCCGGTCGGCGAGTTGCGCTGGCGGGCGCTGGATGCCGGGCTGGTCACCATGCGGGACAGCGCCCTGGATCATGTGATCGAAGGTCTCATTCCGTTATCAGAATTGCCCCGGATCCTGCCGCGGGAGCGTATGGCTCCAGAGGTACGCGGTGGCCGCAGGAGAGCATCATGAGTCGTCATTCCAGCAAATCGTCCGCCGCAGCGCCAGCACCGGCCGTCAAGGGCGTCCAGCGCCAGGCCGTCGAGTTTGCCTACGCCGAAGAACTGGCACGGTTGCGGGACCAGGATCGCAGTCCGGTGCCGCCGGGTTGGCTGATGTCCCCGATTGCCGTGGAGAAGTTCATCATGGGGGATGATGCCCTGGGCATCGAGCGCAAGTTTGTCGCCGAGCGGGCGATGGTGACGCGGATTATCATTTCCCTGTGTACCTCCCGCGGCTGCCTCCTTGTTGGTGAGCCGGGTACCGCCAAATCCTGGCTGTCGGAACTGCTGGCAGCGGCCATCTCCGGTGATTCCACGCTGACCCTGCAGGGCGGTGCCGTTACCCATGTTGGCCAGTTGCTTTACAGCTGGAACGAAGCCGTCATCCAGAAGGAAGGCCCCACGCTCAATGCCTTGGTGCCGAGCCCGCTGCTGCGGGGCATGCAGGAAGGTCGCCTGGTCCGTTTTGAAGAAATAGCCCGCTGTCCCCAGGCCTTGCAGGATGCGCTGCTCTCGGTGCTGTCGGACCGGGTGGTGGTGATTCCCGAACTGGCGGGAGAGAGCGGGGTGGTGTTTGCCCGTGACGGCTTCAACGTGGTGGCCACCTCCAACAGCGTCGATGAGGGCGTGCACGCCATGAGCGCAGCGCTCAAGCGCCGGCTGGATTTCGAGGAGATCCGGCCGATCCGTAATCTCTCCGACGAGCTTGATGTGGTGACGCGGGAGGTCCGCAAGGAGAACCGCAAGGCCGGTGTCGAGGTAGAGGTGGATGCCGAGGTGATCGAGGTACTGGTGACCATGTTCCATGAGCTGCGTAACGGCCAGTCACTGAATGGCCGCAGCACCGATCGCCTGGCCGGCTCCGCGCTGTCTACCGCGGAGGCCGTGTCGGTGGCCCACGCGACCAGTCTGAGCGCCTGGTATTACGGCGAGGGCACGATGACCCTGGAGCAGCTGATGAATCATGTGGTCGGTTCGGCCCTGAAAGACCAGCCCGACGACCGCCGTCGCCTGCGGCACTATTTTGATACCGAGGTGGCGGTCAAGCAGGGTAGACACTGGCAACGGGTCTACGATCTCCGTCACCTGATCCAGTAGCGTGGTTGCCGGATGGCGGGTTCGCCATCCGGTGTTCGCTGGTTACGGTTTGGTAATGTGGTGGCGGTCCAATTGATGTCGGACAAGAGTATTCCTGTGACGGTTTCGTTATAATGCTCCGCGCTAATTTTCTGTTTCGGGGCCCTGATGTCTGAGCCGTTACTACAGGCTGTCGATCTGCAATGTGAGCGTGACGACCGTGAGTTGTTCCGGGCACTGAATTTCACCATTGCCGCCGGTACGCTGACCCGTGTCGAAGGTCCCAATGGTTCCGGCAAGACGACCTTGCTGCGGATCCTCGCAGGGCTGAACGACAGTTTCAGTGGCCGCCTGTTGTGGCAGGGGGAGCCCCGTGATGCCCGGCGCGAGGAATTTTTGCGCAATCTTCTTTATATCGGCCACCGGCCCGGTATCAAACCCCTGCTGACCCCCATCGAGAACCTTCGCGGCCTGCTTGCCGGCCGTCAGCAGGTGGCAGACACGGTGCTCAGGCAGGCCCTGGAGGGCACCGGGCTGGCCGGATACCAGGATGTACCTTGCCGCAACCTGTCGGCCGGCCAGCAGCGCCGGGTGGCACTGGCCCGGCTGCTGATCTCTGACGAGCCGTTGTGGATCCTTGATGAAGCCTTTACGGCACTGGATTTTCACGGCGTCGAGGGGCTCGAACGCCTGCTGGTGGAACGCGCGGCCAATGGCGGCGCGGTGGTAGTAACGACTCACCACGACCTGCGGCTGCCGGATATTCATCGTATCGTGCTGGGTGCGACGGCAGTGGCCGGCGATCACGGTGCCACTTGCCAGCAAGCGGGAGAAGCCCATGCCCACTGACAGCTCGGTGCGGGTGCGCCCGCTAACCGCCGGTCCTGGGGTGATGGCGGCCATGGTGGCGGTGGTCCGGCGGGATCTGCAGGCCAGTTTCCGCCAGCGTCAGGACCTGCTCAATCCGTTGCTGTTCTTCATCATGGTGGTAACCCTGTTCCCCCTTGGGGTTAGCCCGGAAGTATCCTTCCTGCAGCAGGCCGGTACCGGTATCCTGTGGGTGGCGGCATTACTGGCAACGTTGCTGTCCCTGGATCACCTGTACCGCCATGATTTTGATGATGGCACCCTGGAACAGTTGATGCTGCAGCCGCAGCCGCTGTACCTGCTGATTCTCGCCAAAGTGCTGGCGCACTGGCTGGTGACGGGACTCCCGCTGGTGCTGTTGGCGCCTTTACTGGGAGTTATGGTGCACCTGGAGGGGAACTCCATCGGCATTTTGTGTCTAACGCTGCTGATCGGGACTCCGGTGCTGAGCCTGATCGGTTCGATTGGCGCCGCGCTGACCCTCGGGCTGCGATCCGGAGGTGTGCTTTTGTCATTGCTGATCATCCCGCTGTATATTCCCGTGCTCATTTTTGGCACCGGAACCGTCGCGGCCGCAGCTGAGGGTGCGCCGGTAAGCGCGTATATCGCGTTGATGGGGGCTTTCCTGGTGCTGGCGCTGACCCTGGCACCCTTTGCCTCGGCAGCTGCGTTGCGCATCAGCATGTCGAACAGTTAACAAGGTCAAGAAGGTAACAACCTGATGTGGCAGTTTTTTCACAAGCTGGGGTCGCCCAAGTGGTTTTACGGCATTGCCACCCGGCTGATGCCGTGGCTGCTGGTGGGCGGTATCGCCCTGCTGCTGGCGGGGGTGGTGTGGGGGTTGGCGTTTGCGCCGAAGGATTACCTGCAGGGTAACAGCTACCGGATCATCTTCATTCACGTACCGACCGCGTTCCTGGCCCAGTCCATCTATATCATGATGGCGGTAGCGGCGGTGGTTACCCTGGTCTGGCGGATGAAGCTGGCCGACCTGTTCGTGCGTTCAGTGGCGCCGGTGGGAGCGGTACTCACGTTCCTGGCCCTGTTCACCGGGGCAGTGTGGGGCAAGCCGACGTGGGGAACCTGGTGGATCTGGGATGCCCGGTTAACGTCGATGCTGATCCTGCTGTTCCTGTACTTTGGCGTAATTGCGCTCGCGGCGGCGATTGCCGACGAAAAATCCTCGGCCCGTGCGGTCGCGGTGCTGGTACTGGTGGGGGTGGTGAACATTCCCATCATCAAGTATTCCGTGGAGTGGTGGAATACTCTCCACCAGCCGGCGACGTTCAAACTGACCGAGCGCCCGACCATGCCGGCAGAGATGTGGGTACCGTTATTGCTGGCGGTGCTGGGGCTTTACCTGATTTTTGGCTGGCTGGCCTGCCTGCGTATGCAAACCGGTATCCTGGTGCGGGAAAAACGCACCCGGTGGGTGCAGGAACTGGTCAGGACGGGAGGACACTGAGATGATGGCGTTTGACTCCCTTGCTGCCTTTATCGCCATGGAAGGGCATGGCCCGTACGTGTGGACCTGTTACGGGGTTTTCTTTCTGTTTGTCGGCGGGCTGATGGCCTGGTCAATTCGCCAGCGCCGTGACGTCATGCGCAGCCAGTTGCGCGAGCTGGAGCGTGATAGCACAGCCCGCGCCGGACGCGAGGCGCAGCCGGCAGCCAGTTTTACCCGAATTAACCCTTCCTGAGAATGAGTGGCTGAAAACACCATGCATCCGATTCGCAAAAAACGGTTAACCATCGTCCTGTTCCTGCTGGCCGGCGTTGCCGTTGCCGTAGGACTGACGACCTATGCCTTACGGCAGAACATCAACCTGTTCTACGACCCGACCCAGATTGCGGCCGGTGAGGCTCCGGTGGACGTACGCATTCGCGCCGGCGGCATGGTCGAGGAGGGCTCGGTCGCCCGCGACCCGGAGAGTCTGAAGGTGGTTTTCAACGTCACCGATTTCAACCAGTCCGTCACCGTGGAATACACCGGTATCCTGCCGGATCTGTTTGCGGAAGGGCAGGGCGTGGTTGCCATGGGCCGGTTACAGCCGGATGGCCGTTTTGTAGCCGACCAAGTGCTGGCCAAGCACGACGAGAACTATATGCCGCCGGAAGTGTCTGATGCCCTGGAAAAGGCGTCCGCTGCCAATGGTAAACCCGCTACTACCCAGACCAAAGACGCCAGTTACTGAGCGCCAGTGCGTCACCAATGATCAACGGGGGATAACAGATGTATCCGGAACTCGGACAGTTTGCGCTGATTCTTGCGCTGTTGCTGGCAGTGCTGCTTTCCGTAGTACCGCTGGTCGGTGCAATAACTGGGCGTGACAACCTGCAGGCGTTCGCCCGACCGCTGGCGACCGGCCAGTTTGTGTTTATTGCACTGGCGTTTGCGCTACTGACCCAGGCTTTCCTGGTGGATGACTTCTCGGTGGCCTATGTGGCCAACAACAGCAACAGCCTGCTGCCCTGGTACTACAAGTTCAGTGCGGTGTGGGGCGGCCACGAAGGCTCGCTGCTGTTGTGGATCCTGATGCTGGCAGGCTGGACCCTGGCGGTCGCCGTGTTCAGTCGTCGCCTGCCAACGGTCATGGTGTCCCAGGTGCTGTCGGTGCTGGGCATGGTCAGCGTGGGCTTTCTGCTGTTCATCGTGCTGACCTCCAACCCCTTTGACCGGCTGTTGCCCAACGTACCGGCAGATGGCGCGGACCTTAATCCGCTGTTGCAGGATTTCGGCCTGATTGTCCATCCGCCCATGCTCTACATGGGCTATGTCGGCTTCTCGGTGGCCTTTGCCTTTGCGATTGCCGCGCTGATCAACGGCCGGCTGGATGCCGCCTGGGCGCGCTGGTCGCGGCCCTGGACCACGGTGGCCTGGTCGTTCCTGTCGGTGGGCATTGCGCTCGGCAGCTGGTGGGCTTACTACGAGCTCGGCTGGGGCGGTTGGTGGTTCTGGGATCCGGTGGAGAACGCCTCCCTGTTGCCCTGGCTGGCGGGAACAGCATTGATGCATTCCCTCGCCGTCACGGAAAAACGCGGGGTGTTCAAAAGCTGGACCGTGCTGCTGGCCATCGTTACCTTTGCCCTGAGCCTGCTGGGCACCTTCCTGGTGCGTTCCGGCGTGCTGACGTCGGTCCATGCCTTTGCCTCGGACCCGACCCGCGGCGCGTTCCTGTTGGGCTTGCTGGCGTTTACCATCGTTTCCAGCCTGACCCTGTATGCGTTCCGGGCGCCGGTGGTGCACGCCCGGTCCAGCTACGGCGGGCTGTCACGGGAGATTTTCCTGCTGCTGAATAACGTTCTGCTGGTGGCGGCGACCCTGCTGGTGCTGGTGGGAACCCTTTATCCGTTGGTCCTCGATTACCTGGATATGGGCCGGTTGTCCATTGGCGAGCCGTTCTTCAACCTGACATTCAGCCCGCTGGCGGTGGCTGTGGGGCTGCTGCTGGGCGCCGGTATTTTCTCCCGCTGGAAGAAAACCGACGGCGGCTGGCTGGCGCGGCAGCTGTTGTGGCCGGCGGCCACCAGCCTGGTAATTACTGCGGCGGCGCTGAGCTATTACGGCAGCTTTACACCCTGGGCTTTCGCCGGCCTGCTATCGGCGACCTGGGTGACGGTCGCCACCCTGCGCGATCTTTGGCTCAAATCATCGTCGAAAAAAGGTCGCTGGCATGGCCTTCGCCGCCAGTCCCGTAGCTACTACGGTATGGTGCTGGGGCATCTTGGCCTGGCATTGACCATGGCCGGGGCCACCGTGGTATCCAACTACGGCGTGGAACGGGATGTGCGGATGGCGCCGGGCGATACGGCGGAAATCGGTGAATTGCGGTTTTATTTTGCCGAAATTGGTAGCCGGCAGGGCGCGAATTTTACCGCCACCTACGGTCGTTTCGAGATCACCAGCGACGGCGAGCCCATTGCCACGTTGTTTCCGGAAAAACGCCAGTACGTGGTACAGCGCAACATGATGACCGAGGCGGGTATCGATGCCGGCCTGTTCCGTGACCTGTTTGTCGCCCTGGGAGAAGAGGTATCCGGTGATGCCTGGGCGGTCCGTCTGCAATACAAGCCGTTGATCCGCTGGCTGTGGCTGGGCGCCTTGTTCATGGCCGCGGGCGGGTTCCTGGCGATTGCTGACCGCCGTTACCGGATCCGCGACAAGGTGGCAGTGAGTGAGCCGGCTGCTCCCTCTGCAGCGAACCCGGCGGCAACCGCGGGTACCCGGGAGGTGCTGTCGTGAGGCGCGTGCTGCTGTTTATTCCCGTTCTGCTGGCGGTCACCCTGGGTATTGTGCTGTTTGCCGGAATTGGCAAGGATCCCAACAAACTGGAATCCGCGCTGATTGGCAAGCCGGTGCCGGAGTTTGTGCTGGCCGACCTGCATAATCCGGAGGTGCAGCTGGGGCCGGAGGTGTTTCGTGGCCAGGTCTCCCTGCTTAACGTATGGGGAACCTGGTGCCCGGCTTGCCGCGATGAGCATGGCGACCTGGTATGGCTGGCGGAGCAGCAGGGTATCCGCATCGTCGGCCTGAACTACAAGGATGAACGGGAGCTGGCGTTGCAGTGGCTGGACCGTCTGGGGGATCCGTACCAGGTGAGCCTGTATGACCCCCGGGGCGAACTGGGTTTTGATCTGGGTGTTTATGGTGCGCCCGAAACCTACGTCATCGACCCGGACGGGATCGTCCGTTACCGCCATGTCGGTGTGGTGAACGAGAAAGTCTGGCGCGAAGACCTCGAGCCGGTGGTCCGTAAGTTCCGGGAGGATAGCTGATGCGCCGGGTATGGTTGATGCTCGCGGTGCTGGCGGCGACCCCGCTCTGGGCCAGCACCAGTGATGTCTACCCCTTTGACAGTGCCGCTGAGCAGGAGCGCTTCAACAACCTGATCACCGAGCTGCGCTGCCCCAAGTGCCAGAACCAGAATATCGCCGACTCCAATTCGCCGATCTCCAAAGACATGCGTGATGAGGTGTACCGGATGATGCAGGATGGTGCCACCAACGAGGAGGTGACCAACGCCCTGGTGTCACGGTTTGGCGAGTTTGTCCGCTACAAGCCCCGGCTTGAGCAACGTACCTGGCTGTTGTGGGCCACCCCGGTGCTGGCGGTGCTGGCCGGTCTGCTGGTGGTTGCCGGCATTGTGCTGCGTTCGCGCCGGGCCGCCGCCGGCAGCCCGGGACTGTCTGCGGAGGAGAAGGCCCGCGCCGAACGCATTCTCGGCAAGGACAGCGGCAGCCACTGAGATTTCCAGTCGAATTCATGAACGAGTAACGGTCACTTTATGACAACCACTTTCTGGGTCATGGCCGGGCTGCTGATTGCCCTGGCGCTTGCTTTTATTGCCTACCCACTGTTTTTCAACCGGGCCCGCCAGCGGGCGGAATCCGATATCCGCAACCAGAACCTGATGGCCTACCGCACCCGGATGGCCGAACTGGACGCCGAATTTGCCGCCGGCGTTATCGATGAAGAAAACTTTCGCCAGCTCAAGGAAGAGCTTGCGGGCAGCATGCTGGATGACGTGGGCGACCCGGATGAAGCGCCTGCGGCTGCTGCTGTGAGCCCGCGTCGTGGTGCACCGGCGTTGGTGGTGCTGGCGAGCGTGGTGGCGGTGCCGGTGGCTGCGGTCATGCTGTATCAGCAGTGGGGCGCGCTGGACGACGTCGAGCAGTTCCAGGCCATGCAGGCGATGGTGGCCGCGGACGGCGACCGGGCCGCGCAGATGCTGGCGCTGACCGCGCAGCTCCGGGCGCAGTTGGAGGCCAGCCCGGATAACCCGGATGGCTGGGCCATGCTGGCCCGCAGTTACATGCGGCTGGAAAAGTATCCCGAGGCTGCCCGGGCCTTTGAGCGTCTGGCCGGAGTGGTCGACGAGGACGGATCCCGGGCCGTGGCCTGGGGATTATCGGCCCAGGCGTGGTTCTTTGCCAGCCAGGGGGCAATGGACGAACAGGTCACCCGCGCCATTACCAGGGCCCGTGCGCTCAACCCCGATGAAGTGAATGCGCTGGGGCTGCTGGGTATCAATGCCTTCAGCCGCCAGGCGTTCGAAGAGGCCATCGGCCACTGGGAGCGTATTGTCGAGGTGGCCCCGGACCATCCGCAACTGCCCGCGATCCGCGAAGGTATTGCCCAGGCTTACCAGCGCCTGGGACGGGAAGCGCCGATGCCCGAATCCGGCCCGGCAGTTGCCGGCCAGACCGTCAGCCCGCAAGGAGTTTCCGTGCGGGTGGAGCTGGCGGACGCATTCCGCGAGGAGGTACCGGCAGATACCACCCTGTTCATCTTTGCCCGCAAACCCGGGAACCGCAGTGGCCCGCCGGTCGCGGTGGCACGCCTGACCGCCGCTGATCTGCCGGCGGATATCCGTCTTGACGACAGCTATGCCATGGCGCCGACCGCCCGGATCTCCGAGGCCGGTGAAGTGCTGGTAACGGCGCGACTGTCACCTTCTGGCAGTGCCATGCCCCAGGCTGGTGACTGGCAGGGAGGGCTCGATAACCCGCTACCGGTGACCGCCGAGGCGGGCCAGCCGGTGGTACTGGTTATCGACCAGCAGCTTCATAACTGAGTGCTGGCCAGCCGCTCAGCGGCTGGCCAATTGCTCCGGATAGAGCGGAGGCAAACCGCTCGCCGGTGCCGCCGACGCCAATGCTGCCCGGGCGCTGTCGAGGGCCGTCACCAGATTTTCCCCGTCCCACCCCTCACCATCCTCCGGCTGTTGCTGGCCAAACAGTCGTGCCTGCAGTGATGTCAGTGCTTCTGCCAGCTTTTCGTCCGCAACGTAACGTTCCACGTCGGCAAGGGTATAGGCGGGCAGGTCCGGCCGATAACTGCGCAGCCAGCGCGGCAGCAGGTCCAGTGTCTGCGGGCTGCCTGCACCTGCGGCCTTGCGCAGCCGTTCAAACAACTCTCGCTCCACCGGCGAGCCGGCGCTTACCCTGCTCGCGAAGGCAGTCGGACTACGGCGTTTCCAGAGCATTACACTGGCCAGTAAGGTCACCGCCCAGCCGGCGGCCAGCACAGCACTCAGCCAGGGCCAGAAGCTGCTGGTGGCAGCTTCGGCGCCGGAACTGCTGGTGGTGGTCGGGGAATCGATCACTGGCGCTGCATCGGAACCTGTCAACCGGGCAGGTGCGGCACCGCTGGCAGCGACGGTCAGTTGCCGAGCCGGTATCACCGCCACCTGCTCGGTGTCTGTGGTGGTGTCCCACCAGGGAATGCGAATTTCCGGCAGGGTAACCTCGCCGGCGCGAATCGCTATCAGGGCATGGGTCCGGGTCAGGGTGGCAGTGAGGCCATCCGGTCCCGGTTCGGTGCTGCGTTCCGGCGATTCCGGGTAACTGCGGATGCTGTCAGGGTAGCGGTCGGGGAACGGCGGCAAGGTTTCTGACGGCAGGCCGCGGGCGGTCATCACCAGGGTCCGGGCCAGGTTGTCGCCTTCGGTCAGGCTACCGTGTCCTGGAATACCGGTTTCGGTCAGTTCCAGTGTGCTGGCCGGCAACCAGGTATCACCACTGAACGACGCCGGCACGGGTTTGACTGGCAGTTCGAACAGGGTTGCGCTGTCCCGCAGGAAGCGGAGCTGGCCTCCCGCGTCGCGGCTCTGGCCTTCAAAGCGGATGGCTTCCAGCGCCAGGGTACCTGGCTGCTGGGGGAAGATGGCGTAGCGCCGTTCCACCACCCGGTAGCGCTGGCCATCGCGGTAGCGGCTGTATTCCTGCTGCCGGCCGAGGGATTCCACCAGGGCATCAGGATGGCTTGGTTCGGACAGTTCCCCGCGGATCAGGTTGCCGGTAAAGAACAGGCGGACCGTCAGGACCAGTTGTTCCTGGACGTAGAGCTCGTCTTTATCAGCCGCAAGCTCGATAAAGGCGGATTTGGATTCTGCAGTGCCCTGTGCCGGCGCGTTTCCGGGCAACACCGAAACAGTGACGGGGTCGGATTGCGCACCCCGGAAACTGAGCGATGGAATGGTAATGTCGCCGGTGGATTTGGGGGCCAGCTGATAGGTCCACGTTATTTCGCCCACCATTTTGCTGTTGATGGTGCGGATACTGTAGCGCTGGTTGTTGGCGAGAACCTCGAAATCCTGTTCCAGTTTCTCCACGTCCGGTGCCGGCAGGTTGGCGGCACCGAGGTCGAACAGGTTGTCGAAGTTGATCGAGATTTCCATGCTGCCCTTGATGGTCAGGGTCAGCACCTCGCCCTCATACAGCTCGGTCCGGTCAGGCTCGACCGAGAGGTTGTTCGCACTGGCGTGGCCCGGCACGAGGACCAGCGTGGCCAGCAGCGCCATCAGCGCGAAGATCGCGGTTAACGGCTTCACCATGGTGTGTCACCCTTGTCAGGTTGTGTGTTGCGTTCCTGGAACTGTTGCAGGAACTTGCGCCTGAGCAGGCCCCCGGGATCATCCGGTATCCGGCGCAGGGCCTGCTCCTGGCCCTGGCTGAGCTCGCCGGGTTGCAGGGCCCCGGGCGCATTACCGGGAGTTTCGGTCGGCTGGGAATCGTTGCGGTCCTGTGCGCCGTCCTCGCCGGATTCCGCGGGCTGCGGGCGGTTCTCCGGAGTTGGGCCCTGCTCCCCTGGCCCGCTTTGCTGCGCGCTGCTATCGTTCTGCTGGCCGGTCTCGCCTTCGCCACCGGGCTTTTGCTGGCGCCTGCCATCCCTTTGTCCCTCACCGTCCTGCTGGCCCTGCTGGTCGCCCTCCTGTTGCTGCTGGTCAGGCTCGCTGTCGGCGCCGGATTGCTGTTGGCCGCCGTCCTGCTGCTGTTGCTCGAGCAGGCGCTCCACCAGGGCCCTGTTGAAGGTGGCGTCCTCGTGACCGGGGTGGGCGGCCAGCGCTGCGTCGTAGGCGGCAAGGGCCTGGCTGAGCTCGCCGCTGCGGGCGAGGGCATTGCCGCGATTGTACAGCGCATCCGCAGTTTCGCTGCGACCAAAAGCTTCCGCTGACGCCTCAAAGTCGCCACTGCGATACAGCGCGGTTCCCTGCCATTGCGGATCGTCCAGGCGGCTGGCGGCGGCGCGGGGATCCTGCCGGATCAGGTCTTCAGCCCGTTGGTCCGGGCGCAACCAGAGATCCTCCCATTCCAGGGCCATGGCCGGCTGTGGTGCCAGCGGGCTGACCAGCAGCAGTAGCGTCAGCAGGGCGCCACGCCGCCACAGCGGTAGGACCAGCAGGGCCGCCAGCCACAGCAACCAGTAACCGTCGTCCTGCCTGCGCTCGATCGCCAGTTCGCGGGCGCCTTGCTGACCGTTACCGGCGTCTGCGGTGCCCAACGCCAGCGCGCGGATGTCGTCGTCGTTGAGGGTCAGGGGCCGGCTGCTGCCACCCGTTGCCGCGGCGAGGTCGGCGAGGCTGTCGGGGTTGGCCCGGGTAATGACGATGGTGCCGGCGCTGTCCCGCAGGAAACCACGCTTGGCGAGGGGGATCGGGCCGCCGTCGGTGGTGCCGGTGACGATGGCGCTGAGCGACCAGGGAGTTCCGGACAGCTGACTGCGGATAGCCGTGCGGTAACGCACGTAAACCTCGTCGCTGATCAGCAGGATGCGGCCCCGGGCGGGGGCTCCCTGTGCAAGCAGCTCCTGCGCCCGGGCCACCCCCAGGTCGGCGCGGTTGCCCTGCGCGGGCATCATCACCGGATCCAGTGCCTCGAGCATACCTTCGATGGTGCGCCGGTCATCGGTCAGCGGGCTGACAACATGGCCATCGGCGGAGTACACCACCAGTGCGGTCAGGCTGCCCTCACGGGCCGCCAGGATATCGCGGATCTTGCGTTTGGCGCGGGTCAGGCGGTCAGGCTGAACGTCGTTGGCCAGCATGGACAGCGACAGGTCGAGCACGATGACCAGGCTGTCATCCTGCTGTTGGAGCGGGGTTGGAGCCTGGCGCCAGGACGGACCGGCGAGGGCAAGGGCGAGTACCAGCAGGGCAAGGCCGGCGGGCAGCCATTGTGGCAAACGGTGCGTTACGCCGGTGGTCGCCGGCCCTGGCCGCCCGGCATCCGCCGGCAGCAGGGGCGCCAGCAACCGCTGCGGGATGATGTTATGCCAGCCACTGTCACCGGCATGGCGGAACCGCAACATGAAAGGCAGCAACGGGATTGCCAGTATCAGCAGCAACCAGAGTGGACGCAGAAAATGGAAGTCAGCCAAACTCAGTCCTCCTTCGGCGAACCCGGACAACGCCGGCAATCCGGACCAGCAGCCACAGCAGTACCGCGGTGCCGGCTGGCCAGACATAGAGTTCGGTTACCGGACGATAGAAGCGGCCATCCAGTTCGATGGGCTCGAGCTGGTTAATGCTGTCGTAGATCAGCTCCAGCTCTGGCAGGCTGCGGGCGCGGAAATAGCGGCCGCCGGTCTGCTCGGCCATCCGGGTGAGCAGGGCCTCGTCGAGATCCCGCGACGGATTGACCCGCTGTGAGCCCAGCAGCCCCCGTTGCAGGATCGATTCGGCGCCGATGCCTATGGTGTAGAGCCGCACCCCCGCGGAGCGCGCGATCCCGGTGGCGGTGTCCGGGCTGATCTCACCGGCCGTATTGGCACCGTCGGTCAGCAGGATGACCACCCGCTGGTCCTGGGGCCGGTCTCTCAGCCGCTTGACAGCCAGGCCGATGGCATCGCCGATGGCGGTGGCGCGCCCCGCCATACCAATGCCGGCTTCGTGGAGCAGGGTGCGGACAGTTTCGGTATCAAAGGTCAGCGGTGCCTGGATGTAGGGCTCGGTGCCGAACAGCAACAGGCCGAGGCGGTCGCCCTTGCGGTTATGGATGAACTCGTCGAGGACCCGTTTGACCGCCTGTAGCCGGTTGATACTGCGGTCCTGGTAGATCATATCGCGCTCGTCCATGCTCGGTGAAATGTCCACCGCCAGCAGCAGGTCCCGACCTGTCATGGGCATGCGGATTGATTCGCCGAGGTGCTGGGGGCGGGCGAGGGCAAGCACCAGCAGCAGCCACAGCAACAGCAGGACAAACTGCTGCCAGCGGGAACGACGGTTGCCGCTGCGGCTCACGCCGGGCATACCGGCCAGCCAGTGGCCAACGGGAATCACCGGAGCTTCGACCTGCTGGGGAGGCCGCCGCCGGGCCAGCAGAAGCACAAGTGGTAACACGGCGAGGATCAGTACCCAGGGATAGGCCAGGTTCAGCATTGCTGCCTCCCGAGCCAGGCACGGCCGAGCCGTGCGGCCTCGCCCGGGTCGCAGTGGGCGTCCGGTCGCCAGCAGCAGCTGACCATGGCCTCCAGGGCAGGGCGCGCTGTCCTGTTCTCGGCGGGGCCGGTTTCCAGCAGGAACTCGATCCAGTCGTCACCGGACAGCGCTTCGGGCCGCCGCTCGGGATAGCGGATGCGGGCGCAGCGTTTGAGCAAGCCGTTGAGTTCGCTGAACCAGGCGGGGTCCTGGCTGGCCCGCTGTTCCAGCCCTTGCAGTTCAGCCCGGGCCAGACGGAGCCAGCGGTTGCGGCGACGGTTGCGCACCAGTAGCCACACCGCAAGGCAAACCAGCACCAGCGCGGCCGCGGCCAGTATCCACCAGCCCGGTGCGGGCGGCCAGAAGCCGCCGGGGTCGGGCAGGTGAATGTCTCTGAGCTGGCTGAGAGGGTCCTGGTCCATCATCGTGTAACCATCATTAATCGATACGCCCCCGGGGGCCAAGCAATCCCTGCAGGCTATGGGCAGGTGCGTCAATGGTACTGACCACCGCTGGCAGCACGCCAGCCGTGCGGAAACAGGTTGCCAGGGCCTGTTCGTGGCGGTCGAGCCGCCCGGCCCAGGCCTCACGGAACTGGCGATCGCCGGCGTTGAACCAGATCGGGCCTTCCGGACCAGCGACGGCAAACCGGCCACTGTCCGGCAGGTGTTGCTCAAGCGGATCGACGATGCGCAGGGCATGTACGTTATTGTGACGGCTGAGCGCGCCCAGCAGGGTGGTGGTCTCCGGGCTGGTGGTCATGAAATCGCTGATGACAAAGATCCGGCTGCCGGTATGAGCCACGCGCCGGGCCTCCTGCAACGCCTGATCCAGGCCGCCCGACTGCTGATCGGTAACCGGGCCCACTCCGACAGGGCCCGGCGCCTGGCGTTGCAGTCGGGCCAGGGTGTCGAGCAGTTGCAGTACGGCCTTTTTGCGGCGGGCTGGCCGCTGTACCACCACCTGCAGGCCGTCACACACAATGCCGCCGACCTGGTCGCCGGCCCCGAGCGCGAGCCACGCGAGAATCGCTGCCAGTTGGGCGCAGCGGACCTGCTTGTAGGCGCCCTGGCTGGCAAAAAACAGCGAGGGACCAAGGTCGCAGACCAACAGGATCGGGCGCTCCCGCTCCTCCTCGTAGAGTTTGGTGTGAGGTGTCTGGCGCCTGGCGGTAACCCGCCAGTCGATGCTGCGGATATCGTCCCCGGGCTGGTACAGACGCACTTCGGCAAAGGCCATGCCACGACCACGGCGGGCAGAGCGCTGGAAGCCGGGCTGACGACTGCGCACCGGTCGTGCGCCGGGAAGCCGCAAGGCCCGGGCATCGGCCTGCAGCCGGATCAGTTCCGGCAGGGTGACGTGGATGCTGGCTTCGATGGTTTCGCTCATGGGTCCGGGCGGGTCAGGCGCTGACCGGAACGGCGTCGATAAGATGCTGGATAACGGCGTCGGTGGTGACACCCTCTGCCTCTGCTTCGAAGGTCAGTAGCAGGCGGTGGCGCAGGACATCAAAAGCGACGTTGCGGACATCGTCGGGGCTGACATAGTCGCGGCCATCCAGCCAGGCCAGCGCCCGCGCACAGCGGTCGAGGGCAATGGTGCCGCGCGGGCTGGCGCCAAAGGCCACCCAGCGTTCCAGCCCGGGGTCGACCGCGGCCGGATCACGACTGGCCAGTACCAGCGCCAGCAGGTATTGCTCGACCGGTTCGGCCATGTAGATATCGCTGAGTGCGTGGCGCGCGGTGAAAACCTCGTCGGCGGAAATGCGGACCGCCGCGGCAGGCTGGCCCTGGCGGTAATCGTTGCGGGCAAGGTGAAGGATCTCCCGCTCGGCACTGGCGGTGGGGTAACCGATCTTCACGTGCATCAGGAAGCGGTCAAGCTGGGCCTCCGGCAATGGGTAGGTGCCTTCCTGCTCTATGGGGTTCTGGGTGGCCATCACCATGAACAGGCGGTCAAGGGGAAAGGTGCGCATACCGACACTGACCTGCCGCTCCCCCATGGCCTCCAGCAGGGCCGACTGAACCTTGGCCGGTGCCCGGTTGATTTCGTCTGCCAGCACCAGGTTATGGAAGATCGGGCCGGCCTGGAACTCGAACTGGCCGGTCTCGGGGCGGTAGATTTCGCTGCCGGTGACGTCTGACGGCAGCAGGTCCGGGGTGAACTGGATGCGGTGGAAATCACCCTCGAGGTGATCGGCAAGGGCTTTGATCGCCGTTGTCTTGGCCAGTCCTGGCGCGCCCTCCACCAGCAGGTGGCCATCGGCGAGCAGGGCAATCAGCAGGCGTTCAACCAGGGTTTCCTGACCGATGATGCGTGTGGTGAGCTGAGCTTTCAGTTCAGCAAAACTGCGCTGTAGGTCCATGGCCGATCAGAGTCCCCTGCTTGCGTCAATTGTGGAAATTCAGGACCGCCAGTTTTTGTCTCTGCGGGGCAAAAATCAAGGGCTTGACTATGCTTATACGACATTACCTGAATTACGTTTACTTAACTTGCCGAGAGGTTGACTATGAATGCGCTGACGGTGGCCAGCAAAGAACAGTTTTTTGATCAGCTGGCACACGCCTTCGAGCAGAAGATCGAGAAGTCAGAAGCAAAGAAAATCATCGAGTTCGCGGTGCAGCATTGTGCCCATGTGCCCCTGGAGGAGCTGGTAAGCCGGCGCTTCTCGGACACCTACGGCGCCATCCTTGCGGCCTGGCAGTTCCTCCAGAAACGCAAGGCGGACGCCACTCCGGTAACGGTATTCAATCCGGATCTCGAGAGTGATGGCTGGCAATCCACCCATACCGTTATCTACATTCTGCATCCAAACATCCCGTTCCTCATCGATTCGGTTCGTATTGCCTTCAACCAGCGGGAAATCGGAACCCACTCGATCCAGCATTCCATTCTGCAGGTGGAGCGGGACCGTAACGGTAAACTGAAAAAGCTCCATGCGCCGGGTGGCAAGTCGGCCAAGGCGGAGTTCGAGGCATTCATCGTGCTGGAGATCGACCGTCACAGCGCCCCGGCAGACCTGGAAAACCTCGAGAGCGTATTACAGACGGTCTTGCATGAGGTGCGAATCGCGGTCTCCGACTTTCCCCGGGTGACCGACAAGGTCAATGCCATTATCGACGAGCTGGACACCACTTTCAGTCACCTGGAGAACGGCGACAAGGACGAAGCCAGGGCGTTTCTCAACTGGCTGGCGAGGGATCACTTTACCTTCCTCGGTTACGATGAATACGACTTTGCCCGTGACAAGAGCGGGATGGTGGTGCGGCGGGTGCCGGATTCGGAGCTGGGTATCCTGCGGGTCAACAACGAGCGTCCGGACCGGGTGCGGCTCAATGAATTGCCCAAGCGTACCCGTCACGAAATGACCCGGACCGACGATATCTTCATCTTCGCCAAGTCTGCCCAGCGTTCGCGGGTACACCGCCCGGCCTATCCGGACTACATCGCGGTGAAGAAATTCAATGACAAGGGCGAGGTGATCGGCGAGCGCCGTTTCCTTGGCCTGTACACCGCCCGGGCTTATAACGAACGCCCGGACGAGATTCCGTTGCTGCGCCGCAAGTTTGAGAAGGTGATGAAGCGCTCCGGCTTCCTGCGGGAGGACTATGCCGGCAAGGAGCTTGAACAGATCCTGATTCTGTATCCCCGGGACGAGCTGTTCCAGATCGAAAGTGACGATCTGCTGCGTACCGCGCTGGACATTCTCTACATTCAGGAACGTCGCCGCATCCAGCTGTTCATGCGGGAGGATGTCTATGGCCAGTTCGTGACCTGCCTAGCGTTTTTCCCCAGGGATATCTACAACACCGAGCTGCGGCTGAAGGTAGAGCAGGTGCTGCTGGACAAGCTGGGAGCGGAGGACATCGAGTTTGTCACCCATTTTTCGGAGTCAGTGCTGGCCCGGGTGCAGTTCACCATCCGGGTGCCCCAGGTGGAGAATCGTCAGCTGCCGGTGACAGAGATCCGCGACCAGGTAATCGGGCTGGCCCAGTCCTGGCGGGACGGACTTGCCGAGTCATTGACCGAGGCCTATGGCGAGGAGCGGGGTAACGAGCTGTTCCGGCTGTTCAGCGCTGCCTTCCCGCCCAGCTACCAGGACATGTTTTCCGGGCGCCGGGCCGCAATCGATCTTGACCATATCAGCGATGCGACGACCAACAACCGGCTGTGCATGAGTTTTTACCGGGCGCTGGAAGAAGATGAAAGCACCCTCCACATCAAGCTGTTTTACCCGGACGAGCCATTGCCGTTGTCGGATGTAATGCCGATCTTCGATAACCTGGGGTTCCGGGTGATCGGCGAGCACCCCTTTGAAGTGACAGATCGCAATGGCCGGGTGACCTGGATTCATGACTTCAGCCTGCAGGCTTACTCCGGCACCGTGGTGGATATCCACCGCATCAAGCCGATCTTCGAGGAACTGTTCCGGCGGGTATGGTACGGCGAAGCCGAGAACGATGCCTTCAACCGGTTGCTGCTGACGTCCTACATGAGCTGGCGACAGATTGCCCTGTTGCGGACGTACGCCCGCTACATGCGCCAAATCCGCTTCTCCAACAGCCAGACGTTTATTTCCAATACCCTGGTGAACCACGTTGAGCTGGCCCGGTTGCTGCTTGATTTCTTCGATGTGCGGTTCAACCCGGACCGCAGCCAGAGCCAGGGCAAGAGCCAGGCCGCGCAGCAGAAACTGGAAATCGAGTTCAGTGCCGGCCTTGACCAGGTGGACAATCTCAGTGAAGACCGGGTCCTGCGGCTGTACCTGGAGCTGATGCAGTGCACCCTGCGCACCAACTATTACCAGCTGGACGATGAGGGCAGGAGCAAATCCTACATCAGCGTCAAGTTCGATCCGCGTAGCATTCCGGACATGCCGCTGCCGCTGCCGATGTTCGAGATCTTCGTCTATTCGGCCCGGGTGGAAGGTGTCCACTTGCGTGGTGGGAAGGTGGCCCGCGGCGGTCTGCGCTGGTCCGATCGCTTCGAGGACTACCGCACCGAGATTCTTGGTCTGGTCAAAGCCCAGCAGGTGAAGAACGCGGTGATTGTACCGGTCGGTGCCAAGGGCGGCTTCGTTGCCAAGCAGCTTCCGGACCCTGCGGACCGTGAAGCGTTCCAGAAGGAGGGCGTGGAGGCGTACAAGACGTTTATCCGTGGCCTGCTCGATATCACCGATAACCTGGTGGATTCGGCGATACAGCCACCCGCGCGGGTGGTCCGTCATGACGAAGACGATCACTACCTGGTGGTGGCGGCCGACAAGGGCACCGCTACCTTCTCGGACATCGCCAATGGCCTGGCGGCCGAATACGGTTTCTGGATGGGGGATGCCTTCGCATCCGGAGGCAGCCATGGTTATGACCACAAGAAAATGGGTATCACCGCGAAGGGGGCCTGGGTGTCGGTGGAACGGCACTTCCGCGAGATGGGTATCAACCCGGTCACCGACGAGTTTACCGCCATCGGGATCGGCGACATGGCGGGGGATGTGTTTGGTAACGGCCTGCTGCGTTCGGACAAGACGCGGTTGGTGGCGGCGTTCAACCACCTGCATATCTTCGTTGATCCCGATCCGGATCCGGCAAAGAGCTTTGCTGAACGCCAGCGGCTGTTCGAGTTGCCCCGCTCGGCCTGGTCGGATTACGACAGCAGCCTGATCTCCAAAGGTGGCGGAGTATTCAGCCGCACGGCCAAGTCGATTCCGGTCAGTCCGGAAATGAAGAAGCTGCTGGGCATCAAGGCTGACCGGGTTCCGCCCAACATGCTGATCAGTCATATCCTGAAGGCGCCGGTGGACCTGCTGTGGTTTGGCGGCATCGGCACTTACGTCAAGGCGAAGAGCGAGACCCATGGTGATGTGGGTGACAAGGCCAACGACGGCCTGCGGGTTGACGGCGGCGAGTTGCGCTGCAAGGTGGTTGGTGAGGGCGGCAACCTGGGTATGACCCAGCTTGGCCGCATCGAGTTTGCGCTCAACGGCGGCCGCCTGAACACCGACTTCATCGACAATTCCGGTGGTGTTGACTGCTCGGACCATGAAGTCAACATGAAGATCCTGCTCAACCGGGCGGTTGCCCTCGGTGACCTGACCGAGAAGCAGCGCAACGTGATGCTGGAGAAGATGACCGATGATGTCTCCGCGCTGGTGCTCAAGAACAATTACCGGCAGACCCAGGCGCTCAGTATTGCCAGTGTCGAGGCGGCCACCCGGCTTGAGGAATACCGTCGCCTGATGAATACACTGGAAAGCGAGGACAAGCTGAACCGGGCGCTGGAATTCCTGCCGGACGATGAAACCCTGTCGGAGCGTAAACTCGACGGCAAAGGGCTGACCCGGCCCGAGCTCTCGGTGCTGATCTCCTACGTCAAGGGTGATCTCAAGCAGACACTGATTGACAGTGACCTGCCGGACGAACCGCTGCTGGCCAGCGAAATGCACAAGGTGTTCCCGGCGGCCCTGGTCCGCAAGTTCGGCAACGAACTGAATGCCCATCAGTTGCGGCGGGAAATCATCGCAACCCAGATTGCCAATGACATGGTCAACCACATGGGGATCACCTTTGTGGAGCGATTGATGCAATCCACCGGTGCGGATGCCAGCTCCATTGCACTGGCATGGATTATCGCCCGCGAGGTGTTCCGTCTCGACCTGTGGTGGGACCGCATCGAAGCGCTGGATTACACCGTGCCGGCGCAATTGCAGATGGGGCTGATGAACGATCTGATGCGGCTGATCCGCCGCGCGGTCCGCTGGTTGCTCCGCAACCGCCGCAGCGAGCTGAACATTCAGTCCCATATGGAACGGTTTGCTGACAGCATTGCCGAAATCACCAACAATCTGCCGCAGTATCTCGGCGACCAGGCCCGGGAACGCTGGCAGAAGCGTCATGACGAGCTGGTGGTGGCCGGCCTGCCGCAAGACCTGGCCCAGGTGGTTGCCGGAACCGATTACCTGTATTCCGCCCTGGGAATTATCGAGGCCCATGAGACCACAGGCATGCCGCTGAAAGTTGTGGCTAACCTGTACTACAACCTGGGCGACAAGCTGGACCTCAACTGGTTTGCCTCGGCGATTGCCGACCTGCTGCCAGCCTCCCACTGGCAGGCGCTGGCGCGGGAAAGCTTCCGTGAAGATCTCGACTGGCAGCAGCGTGCGCTGACCACCGGTGTGCTTCAGCTCGCCGGGCAGCCGGCGCGGATTGATGCCTGCGTCGACAGCTGGATGGCGCGTTATGAGCCGATGATCAGTCGCTGGAAAGCGATGCTGGCGGAGCTTAAAGGGGTTCGCGAGCCCGAGTATGCGATGTTCTCGGTGGCCTTGCGGGAGTTGCTGGATCTGGCCCAGGCGACGCTGCATTCACCGGTCGAAGAAGGCTCCGCTCAGACCAACTGAGTATTGCCTTCAGGCGGCTTTTCCCGTTCAATTCCGCGGGCTTTGGTGATGTGTTCAATAGCGGGAGAGAGTTGATGAGTGAGCTGGATCATTTGCTGGAGAAAAACCAGGCTTGGGCCGATGGTATCAAGCAGCAAGACCCGGATTTCTTTCACCGACTCTCAAACCAGCAGGCGCCGGAGTACCTGTGGATTGGTTGCGCCGACAGCCGGGTGCCGGCCAACCAGATTGTCGACCTGCTGCCCGGCGAGCTGTTCGTGCACCGAAATGTGGCCAACGTGGTGGTTCACACCGACTTCAACTGCCTGTCGGTCCTGCAGTTCGCCATCGAGGTACTCAGGGTCAAACATATCCTGGTGGTTGGCCATTATGGCTGCGGCGGGGTCAAGGCGGCGCTGCTGAACGAAGGCTTTGGCCTGATCAGCAACTGGCTGCGCCACGTCCAGGATGTGCGGGACAAGTACACCGAGGTGCTGGCGGCGATTCCCGGTGTGTCGGACCGCGTTGACCGGCTTTGCGAGCTCAACGTCGTGGAGCAGGTTGGCCATGTCTGTCAGAACAACATCGTGCAGGAAGCCTGGCGGCGCAACCAGCCGCTGACGGTTCATGGCTTTGTCTACGATGTGGCGGACGGTATCCTGCGGGACATGGGCCTCAGCATTTCCGGCGAAGCCGAAGTCGAAAGCATCCGCCGCAACAGTGTCGAGGAGCTGATTCTCCGTCCGGTGCGCTCAGGACGCAAGAAACGCTGATGACTGACCTCCCCAATTCCCATGAAGCGCTGTTACGTAACCGTGACCTGCTCACCGGCCGGCTGGTGTTGCTCGGGGTGTCGTCACCGGCATTGATCGCCCGGCTGCCTGCCGGCGGTATCGCGGTCAGTGAACGCTGGGGCGATTACCAGCAGCTGGACGGTAACCCCCACTGGCAGCCGGTGTTCGGCTACGCGGCCGACGCCCTCGCGGCCGGTATCGCAGACACGGTGGTGATTTTTATGCCCAAGGCCAAGGCGGAGCTTGCCCTGCGCCTTGGCCTGGCACGCTGGTTGCTGGCCCCGGGCGGCAAAGTGGTGGTGGTCGGCGAGAAAAAAGAAGGGATTGCCGGTGCGGTTACCCTGTTAAAGAACATCGCTGACGACCCGGTGAAGGTGGACAGTGCACGGCACTGCCAGGTCTGGCTCGGCCATCCGCAGCCTGCCACCACGTTTGATCTGGCCGACTGGCACCAGTGGCACCCGGTTGAACGGGCCGGTGTGGGTTTCCGGGTCTGCGGGTTGCCTGGAATCTTCAGTGACGGCCGGCTGGATGACGGCACTGCGCTGCTGCTGGATTCGTTGGCCCGGTCGCCGGTTCGCGGACCGGTGCTGGATTTCGCTTGTGGTGCTGGCGTTATTGGCACCTGGCTGCAGCTGTGGCAGCGCCAGCGGGGTGAGACGCCGGCTCCGGTTGACGGGGTTGATGTCCAGGCCCAGGCGGTCTGGTGCGCGCGGGAAACCTACCGGGAAGCGGGGGTGGAAGGGGACATCCGGGCCTCCGACGGCCTCGCCGGTGTGACAGGCCATTACCGAACCATCCTGTCCAATCCGCCCTTCCATACCGGCGTGCGGACCGATACCGGTATTACGGCGCGTTTTCTGCAGGACGCCGCCCGCCACCTGCTGCCCGGCGGCGAGCTGAGGCTGGTAGCGAACACCTTCCTGCCTTACGAGGAGCCCATGAAACGCTTTGTCGGTCCGGTTGCTGTGTTGCACCGCGACAAGCGCTTTACGATTTACAGCGCCAAACGTCACTGAACTGTCCTGCCGCTGTCACAAACCGGTCACAGGTTTCCGCCAACTTACAGTTAATTCTGTGGATTGCGGGCGGAGGCACAGCTGATGCATCAATACCGGAGTGTGTTCATTTCCGATGTCCACCTGGGGTCAGCTGACTGCCAGGCGGGATATCTGATGGATTTCCTGACCCATGTGCAGTGCGAGACGCTGTACCTGGTGGGTGATATTGTCGACCTTATCGCGATGCAACGCCGGGTCCATTTTCCTGAATCCCACCAGGCGGTGGTCCGCAAACTGCTGGAGCTTGCCCGCAACGGTACCCGGGTGATCTATGTTCCGGGCAACCATGACGAGTTCCTCCGCCATTTCTGTGGCCAGACCCTTGCTGGCATCGAATTGCGCCAGAAAGCCATTCATACCACCGCCGATGGTCGCCGTTTCGTGGTCTGTCATGGTGACCAGTTCGACCAGGTGGTGAGGTGCAGTCCGCTGATGCTGCTGGTGGGTGACCGGGCCCACGGTCTGTTGCTCAGGCTGAACCGCTGGTTCAATGCCTGGCGGCGGGTGCGCCGCAAGCCTTACTGGTCCCTGGCGGCCTGGATCAAGACCCGCATTGGCAAGGCCCGCTCTTTTATCCGCCGCTTTGAGTTGGCCGCCCTGACGGCTGCCGAGCGTGGCCACTATGACGGTTTTATCTGCGGTCACATTCACTCTGCGGGCTTTCTGCGCAGCGAAGAGGGACTGTACTGCAATGATGGTGACTGGGTGGAGCATTGCACCGCCCTGGTCGAACGTCAGGACGGCAAGCTGGAAATCCTGCACTGGTCCGAGCAGCCGCGGGTGATTCACCAGGAGCCGGCGGTTCCTTCGCCCGAGTTTGGCGCGGGCGTGCGGCCGGTGGCCGACGTCCTCAGTCCTTCCTTCATCGAACAGGTGAATGCCGCGCCAAAATAGCCGCGGCCAGTCAGAGAATAAAAAAGCCCCTGGGGTAAGGGGCAAAAGGTTTGCGCTCCAAGAGACGGGAGCCAACCTGAAATCAGTTTTGCGGGCGGTCTTCCGTAGAGGCCTCGTCCGCGCCTGCGCGGCGGGCTGTCAGTTCACGGAACTGCACCATGACCTTCCTTGCTTCGGCCTCCGCACGGCTGCGAGCCTGGGCGAGCCTGGGCCTGACGTCGGCCTGGTAAGTCTTGCCCGCCTTGTCGGTGACGTAGGCCGTCATCATATTGGCATCCCACCACAGCTTTTTGCGCAGGTCGTAAGTGGCCGCGTCCAGGTGCAGGGCAAAGGCGCGCAGGGACGGGTTGCGGCTGCGGATCTGGGATACGACTTCCGCCATGCTGCGGGGCTCGCTGAGGTCTGCACCAAGCTCCTGCAGGACTTTCTTCAGCTCCACCGAGGCCCGGTCGAAGCCGGGGCGCAGTTGTTCTTCGAGGCGCTTGCTGGCGGCCTGGACGGATTCAAGACGCTGCTTGAGTGTTTGCTGGTTCATGAGGTACTCCCGATAATCATCAATACGTGCCGGATAAGGGCCCTGGCAGGCACTTTCTGCACTGTTGGCAAGCACTTTAGGGTTAATTTCTAGAGTAATCAGCCTAGAATGGCGAGCTGAAACAGAACGGACCAGACGGACGCCTTTATTCGCCATGAAAAAAACGGATGCCAATCCCCAGTTTCTTCAGTCACCTGCCGGCCCGCTCCGGCTGCAGCGCCCGGGTGCCCGCGGCGAGAACCTGCGGGCGTGGGATGCCGCCGATGAGCTGCTGCTGGAAATGGCGGCGGCACGGTTGACGCCGGGGCAGCGGGTTGCCGTGGTGGATGACCAGTTCGGAGCCCTGACCCTGGGTTTGGGAAAGCTGGCGCCGGTGTCGGTGGCAGACAGTGCCACCCTGGCCGGAGCGCTGGCACTCAATGCGCCGTCCGGGGCCGAGTCGGTATCACCGTACAGCTGGCTGAACGCCCCGACCGCCGGGGAGCAGCCCTTCGACGCCATTGTCCTGCGGATTCCCCGTCAGCTGGATTATCTCGCCTGCCTGCTGCGCTGGGTAAACCGGGTGCTGAAACCGGACGGGCTGCTGCTTGCGGGGGGAATGATCAAGCACCTGCCCGATCGCAGTGCGGCGGTGTTCGGTCAACTGGTGCAGACCGACGAAGTCAGTCCGGCCCGCAAGAAGGCGCGGGTGATTGTCTGTCGTCCGGGTACGGAAGAAACCGGGGCTGCCGACTGGAAAGGCTACCGGCTGGCCGATTACGATCTCGCTGTGGACGCGCTGCCAGCCGTATTTTCGCGGGAAAGTCTGGATATCGGCACCCGCCTGCTGTTACCGGAAGTGGCCAGGGCCGTGGCCGCGCTGGACGAGCGGGCGCGGGTGCTGGATCTGGCCTGCGGCAATGGCGTGCTGGGGCTGACTGCGCTGGCGGCAGGATTTGGCGGCGAAGTGTTATTTACTGATGTGTCGAGCCAGGCGGTGGCCAGCGCCCGTCACAACGTCGAAGGCCAGTTTGCGGGTGGCAAGGCCCGCTTCTGTCACAGCGACGGTATACCCGGGGATGCCGGGCAATTCGAGCTGATCCTGCTTAACCCGCCGTTCCATGAAGGTGGTGTGGTCGGGGATCATATTGCCCTGCGTCTGTTCGCCGAAGCGTCCCGCCACCTGGCGCCGGGGGGCAGGATGCTGATGGTGGGAAACCGTCACCTCGGCTACCACCGCAGTCTCCGGCGCTACTTCGGGCAGGTACGGCAACTGGCGGCGGATCCGAAGTTTGTGGTCTTCGAGGTGGCGAATCAGCCTGCCGGTCGGTCGTAACCCAGGCGGGCCAGGGTGTCGACAATGGTCTGGGTCTGGCTGTCGATCTCGATATTGACCCGGTCACCGACCCGGGCCGCGGAAAAAATGGTAGCCCGCAGGGTTTCCGGAATCAGATGCACATTGAAGCGGTTGCCTAGGACATCGCCAATAGTCAGGCTGGCGCCATTGATGGCGATGTATCCCTTCGGAAAAATATAGCGGGCCCAGGCCTGCGGAACTTCGAAGTGCAGCGTGCAATTGTTTTCCGGTCGCTCGATCTCGACGATGGTGGCGGTGGTGTGGATGTGACCCGACAGCAGGTGGCCGCCGATCTCATCGCCGATACGGGCAGCCCGCTCGAAGTTGACCTTGTCGCCGGGCTTGAGGTCGCCAAGGGTGGTAAGACGCAGGGTTTCCTGCATAGCATCAAAGAACAGGCAGTCATCCTGCTGGCGGGTGACGGTCAGGCAGGTACCGTTGAGGGCTACGGAGGCACCGATGGTGACGGCATCCAGGTTTTCTGCAGGAAAACGAACCCTGAACGTCGTCAGGCCCGGTTGGGCCAGCGCTTCTTCGATGGTGGCAACACCCTGAACAATTCCGGTAAACATGCATGAACCCCATAACTGAACGACGATAAACCAGGGAGCCCGGACTGGCGGGCTGGCAGTGGCAAGAATAGCGGGGCAGGGCGGTGCTGCCAAGCGTTGCGCCATGGCCAAGACCGGCACAACGCAGTAAACTTGACATAGCCGGATCTCAAACGTATGTTTCAAACAGACGTTTGCTAGAGGCTCCGATAATTTCCATGGCTCAATCCGATACCGTAGACCGCATTCTCGATGCTGCCGAAGAATTGTTCGCAGAACGGGGATTTTCCGAAACATCCCTGCGGATGATTACCGGCAAGGCCAAGGTGAATCTGGCGGCCGTAAATTATCACTTCGGTTCCAAGAACGCGTTGATCCAGGCCGTGTTCGCCCGCTTTTTGACACCGTTCTCCGTCACCCTCGGAAAATCGTTTGATGATCTTGAAGCGCGAAACGCCGGCCGGCGGCCCGAGTTGCAGGATATCCTGGCGGTGCTGACCGAGAGTGCCGCGCGGATGCCCCAGCGCAGTGACAAGGGCATCTCCATCTTCATGCGACTGCTCGGCCTTGCCTACACCCAGTCCCAGGGACACCTGCGCAAGTTTCTCGAGCAGGAGTACAGCGAGCCGTTCGGGCGCTTCATGCGGCTGCTGAAAGAGGCGACCCCGCAATTGTCGGCGGTAGACCGCTACTGGCGTATCCAGTTCATGCTCGGGGCGACCGCGTTTACCATGTCCAGCAGTGATGCGTTGCGGGATATTCTGCAGAACAAGCTCGGCGTGGAAACCTCGGTGCAGGAGATCGCCGCGCGTCTGGTGCCCTTCCTCGCTGCCGGCATGCAGGCGGAACAGACCCTGCTGGTGCCGGGCCAGCGCAAAGCCCCGGTTGCCTGACCCTGTCCGGTCGGTTACGCTTCCCGCTCTTCACACCACCAATTGTGAGCGAGCCTTCGGGGAGCGAGTCCGGCTATGGGAAAACAGGCGGTTGTGGCGCCAAGCCTAGAGATTGACCTGGCGGAACAGACCCTGTGGTTGTTCCCTGGTGGCGATGAATCCCCGCTGCAATACCCCATTTCCTCTGCCCTGCATGGCCCTGGCGAGCGCCAGGACTCTGGCTGCACACCTCGGGGGCAGCATTTTATCCGCGCCTGTATTGGTGCCGGCGAGCCGGAAAACGCGGTATTCCGGGGGCGCCGACCCACCGGTGAAATCTACTCCCCCGCGCTGGCCGCGCAGTATCCCGATCGGGACTGGATCCTCTCTCGAATTCTCTGGTTGTGTGGCCGCGAATGGGGCAGAAACCGCGGTCCGGGGGTCGATAGTTTCCGCCGCTTCATATACATTCACGGCACCCCGGACAGCGAGCCCATGGGGATCCCCCGATCTCATGGCTGTGTCCGCATGAGAAACGCCGACGTCATTGACCTGTTTGCCCGGGTCGGGCCCGGCACCCCGGTATTGATCCGCTGACAAATCCCTGCCCGCAAGGCAGCTGACAACGACCTTAACGCTGAGGACTCCGATGATCGAACAAGGGCTGGGCCTGCTGAACCGCTGGATTGATAGCTGGGGATTGCTGTCGGGTGGCTGGCGGGCAGGCATCATTATCTTTGCCCTGGTGTGTGCCACGGCAACGGTGGCCTACATCGCCAGTCGCGTGGTGGTGGGCCTGGAGAAGCGCTTCGAGGCGACCCGCAACCTGTGGGATGACACCCTGCTGCATGCGGCCCGCCGCCCGCTGGTGGCCTTTGTCTGGTTGCAGGGCATCTACTGGGCGGCCGAGGTTGCCCATCATTTTTCCGACGCGGAAATCTTCTCGGTTAACGACACCTTGCTGCAGGTGGGATTTGTCTGGGTCATCGTATGGACGGTGCTCGGGCTGATCAAAGGGGCGGAGGCAATCTTCACTTCACCCCTGAAGATGAAAAAACCGATGGATTACACCACGGTCAATGCGGTAAGCAAGTTGTCGCGGGCCGTAGTAATCATCACCGCCGTGCTGATCATGCTGCAGTCCCTGGGTTACAGCATTTCCGGTGTGCTGGCCTTTGGTGGCGTCGGCGGTATTGCCGTTGGTTTTGCCGCCAAGGATCTGCTTGCCAACTTCTTCGGCGGTTTCATCATCCATCTGGACCGGCCGTTCAAGGTGGGGGACTGGATCCGCTCGCCGGATCGCAACATCGAAGGCACGGTTGAGCACATTGGCTGGCGACTGACCACCATTCGCACCTTCGACAAGCGCCCGCTCTACGTACCCAATGCCGCGTTCACCACGATTGCCGTGGAAAACCCCTCCCGGATGAGTAACCGGCGGATATCCGAGACCGTCGGCATCCGCTATGCCGATGTCAGCCAGATGGCGACCATTGTCGCTGATATTCGCAGCATGCTGGAGAATCACGACGAGATTGACAGCAAGCAGACGCTGATCGTGAACTTCCTGGCGTTCAATGCGTCCTCGCTGGACATCATGATCTACACCTTTACCAAGACTACGGAGTGGGTGAAGTTTCATGAAATCAAACAGGATGTGCTGCTGAAGATCAGCCAGATCATCGAGGATCACGGTGCTGAAGTGGCATTCCCGACCCGTACCCTCCATCTGCCCGACGGTATCCAGTTGGCGGGCCGAAGTGATGAGCCGGCAGCTGAATCCACAACCGAATCCACAACCGAATCCGGAGACCAGGACAAGTGACCCATACGACCGCACCGGTAGGCATTATCGGAGGCACCGGCCTGACAACCCTGTCGGGCCTGAAGATCATCGGCGAGCGGGACGTGGAAACCCCCTGGGGGCAGCCCTCGGCGCCCCTGGTGGAAGGCGAGCTCGATGGCCAGCAGGTCTTTTTCCTCGCCCGCCATGGCAATCCGCACCGGATTCCGCCCCACCAGGTCAATTACCGCGCCAATCTCTGGGCTCTGCATGCTTCCGGTGTGCGTACGGTTGTCGGCGTCAATGCGGTTGGCGGGATTCATTCCGACATGGGCCCGGCCCACATCGTGATTCCGCACCAGTTGATCGATTACACCTGGGGGCGTGCCAGCACGTTCTTCGAAGGGGAGCTGGATCATGTTACCCATATCGACTTCACCTTCCCCTACACCGAAGCTGCCCGTGAGGTGCTGATTCGGGGTGCACAGGCGGAGCAGGTTCCGTTCTCCGGTTTCGGTGTCTACGGGGCCACCCAGGGGCCGCGACTGGAAACGGCCGCGGAAATCAGCCGGATGGAGCGGGATGGCTGTGACCTGGTGGGCATGACCGGAATGCCGGAAGCGGTGCTCGCTGCGGAGCTGGAGATGAATTACGTGTGCCTTGGCCTGGTGGTGAACTGGGCAGCTGGCAAGTCCGACCACATCATTACCATGGCGGAAATTGACGCCGCCATCGAGCAGGGTATGTCAGGGGTCAAGGCCATCCTTGGCCGCACCGTGCGCGAGCTCGGGGCGTTTACTCGCCAACCTTGTTGAAGAACACCAGCACGCCGATGGTGGGGGAGTCCAGGTAGTGGACTTCCTCGCTGCGCATGCGGCGGTTTTCCCGGATCCAGGTAATCAGTTCCGCGCCTTCCGCCGTAGTTGACGGCCGCCAGTGGTTGAGCTCCACGTCCACGTGCAGGTAACGCTGGCGGTTGATGGTGATCTGGCCTTCAATGTCCCGGTGGCCGGCTTCGGCGAGCCAGTCGCCAACCGCAACCTGCATGGCTTCGCCGTTGTAGTTCGGCGGGAACGACTGGTACCAGCCGGCGGCAGCCACGACCCGGAAGCGGCCACTGTTTTCGAGGCGGCTGGCAGCGGTGTTCAGGGTGAGCTCGCTGCGGGGGGTGAGGTTGAGTGAGCTGATCCGGTTACCGGCGGCGTCCACTACCCACATCTGTTTTGCCAGCCCGGCCACCGGCGCCACGTCACGGCTGGCCATGTGTTCGTTGACCGATTGCGGGTCGACCTTGCGTTCGACAATCACGATCTCGGCCCGGTAGAAATCTTCCCGGGCGCCCCCGGCCTGTTGTGCCAATGCCGGCAGGGCAGTGATAACGAGCAGCGCAGAGGCGATTAACGCCCCGGGCAACGACTTGATTGCTGGCAGTCCCAAAAGTCTTCTCCACAAGGTCCCGGGTCATCCCTGGCCACAACGCCACGGCGGCGCCAGGTACAACAATGGTTGATTCAAACCGGCAGTTGCCGGTGTCCTCACGGCGTCAGTTCGCCGAGCATGTCTGAAACGCAGTCGAGTTTACCACCGGTTGAGGCATCCTTCAGCCTGAACCTGAAGCTGTTGGCCCCCTCCAGGCGGAAGCGGTCCGGTGACTGTTGCACTTTTTTAACCAGGATCAGCGGGTCCACCGGGGTGGAGCTGCCGAACTCCAGGCGCGCCCAGTCCTTGCCGGCATCGATCTTGGTAATGCCGAGCGCTTCGGCCCGCAGCCGCAGTTCGGTTTGCCGGACCAGGTTCTTCGCGGGCTCCGGTAACAAACCGAAGCGGTCGATCATTTCCACCTGAAGTTCTTTTAATGCGTCCTTCGATCGGACACTGGCGATGCGCTTGTAAAGCATCAGCCGGTTGTGCACGTCCGGCAGGTAGTCGTCCGGGATCAGGGCCGGAATGCGCAGGTTGATCTCGGTGCCATGGCTCAGGGGCAGGTCGGCATTGGGGGTGCGGCCCTCACGGATAGCCTTGACTGCTTCATCCAGCAGTTGCATGTACAGGGTGAAGCCGATGCTTTCGATCTGGCCGCTCTGTTCCTCGCCAAGCAGTTCACCGGCACCGCGGATTTCCAGGTCGTGGGTGGCCAGCATGAAACCGGCGCCCAGGTCCTGGGCCTCGGAGATGGCGTCGAGCCGTTTTCTGGCATCGGCGGTGATGGTTTTGGGCGGTGGCGTCAGCAGGTAGGCGTATGCCTGGTGATGGGAGCGACCGACCCGGCCGCGCAGCTGATGCAGCTGTGCCAGGCCGAACTTGTCGGCGCGCTCTATGATGATGGTGTTGGCGCTCGGAATGTCGATGCCGGTCTCGATAATGGTGGTGCAGACCAGCACATTGAACCGTTTGTGGTAGAAGTCCGACATGAT
This sequence comes from Marinobacter profundi, assembly GCF_002744715.1. Taxonomy (GTDB): domain Bacteria; phylum Pseudomonadota; class Gammaproteobacteria; order Pseudomonadales; family Oleiphilaceae; genus Marinobacter; species Marinobacter profundi. The sequence continues at coordinate 454,103 of NZ_KZ319368.1, read as the reverse complement.
CTGCTCCAGTTCCCGCTCCCGCATCTGACCGTGGGCCACCCCGACCCGGGCTTCCGGAATCAGCCGGCGCAGGTCCTCGGCGGTCTTCTGGATTGTCGCCACGTCGTTGTGCAGGAAATATACCTGGCCGCCCCGCAGGATCTCCCGCAGGATCGCTTCCTTGACCATGGCGTCGTCGCGCTGGCGGACGAAGGTCTTGACCGACAGCCGGCGGGCCGGAGGCGTGGCAATGATCGACAGGTCCCGCAGGTGCCCCATGGCCATGTTGAGGGTTCGCGGAATCGGCGTTGCGGTCAGGGTCAGCATGTCGACTTCGGCGCGCAGGGTTTTCAGTCGTTCCTTCTGCTGGACGCCGAAGCGGTGCTCTTCGTCAATGATGACCAGGCCCAGGTTCTTGAAGCGGATGTCGCCCTGCAGCAGTTTGTGGGTGCCGATGACGATATCGGCCTTGCCGCTTTCGATATTGGCCAGGGTCTTGTTGCTCTGGCTGGTGCTGCGGAACCGGCTCAGCAGCTCGACCGTGACCGGGGTATCGGAGAACCGGTCGCGGAAGGACTCATAGTGCTGCTGGGCAAGCAGGGTCGTGGGCACCAGTACCGCGACCTGTTTGCCGGACCAGGATGCGAGGAATGCAGCGCGCATGGCCACTTCGGTCTTGCCGAAGCCGACGTCGCCACACACTAGCCTGTCCATCGGGCGGTCGCTGGTCATGTCATCGAAAACCGCCTCGATCGCGGCCTCCTGGTCGGCGGTTTCCTCGAACGGGAAGCCCGCGGCGAAGGCGCGATAGGCCTCTTTCGGGTCGTCAAAGGCAAATCCCTTCTTTGCCTCGCGGCGGGCGTAGACGTCCAGCAGCTCCGCCGCGGTGTCGCGGATCTTCTCCAGGGCCTTCTGCTTGGCGTTGCTCCAGCGGTCGGTGCCGAGCTTGTGCAGCGGGGCGTGCTCCAGGTCCGAACCGGCGTAACGGGAAATCAGGTGGAGGCTGGAGACCGGCACGTAGAGCTTGGCGCCGCCGGCATATTCCAGCATCAGGAATTCACTCGCTTCACCTTCCACGGTGATGGTTTCCAGACCCTGGTAGCGGCCCACGCCGTGGTCAATATGCACCACTGGAGCACCAATCCGCAGCTCGGACAGGTCGCGATAGCCGGAATCGTCCACTTCGGTGGGCTTCTCCCGCCGGCGCCGTTGCAGAACCCGCTCACCAAACAGCGCCGTTTCGGTAATCAGCGCCAGGTGCTGGTCGGGCAGCAGCAGGCCCTGTTCCATGGGCGCGATGGTGATGCCAAGTGAGCAGTCGGTGTCGGCCAGGAAGGCGTGCCAGCTGTCGAAGGTGTGGGGCAGGAGCTTGTGGTCGGCCAGGTTTTCAAGCAGTGCCTCGCGACGACCGGACGACTCGGCGCAGATCAGCACCCGGCCGCCGAACTCGTTGAGAAAGCGCTTGAGGCGCGCAGCCGGATCGGCGGCCCGGCCATCCATCGCAACATCTGGCAGCTGGCCGGTGGCACAATTGACGGCGCCCGCGGAACTGGCGGTTTCGGCGGTGGTGGTGACCCGCGGAAAGCGCTTGAGCTGGCCGAACAGTTCGTCCTGCTGGAGAAATAGCCTGGCCGGCGGCAGGATGGGCCGCAGGCGGTCATGGCGTCGCTCCTCGTAGCGGGCCCGGGTATCGGCATCGAACAGTTCGACGGCGTCGTTAAGGCCGGCAGCGGTGACCACGTGGGTTGTTGCCGGCAGATAATCGAACAGGGTGGCGGTGTCGTCGAAAAACAGCGGCAGGTAGTACTCGATACCCGGTGGAGTTATGCCGTGGCTCACGTCCTGGTAGACCGGAGCATCTTTGTCTGCATTGGGGAACTGTTCGAACCAGCGGTTACGGAAGCCGGAGCGGGCTTCCTTGTGCCAGGGGAATTCGTTGGCGGGCAGCAGTTCGATGCGTTCGATCCGGTCAATGGAGCGCTGGGTCTCCGGATCGAAGGTGCGCAGGGTTTCTATTTCGTCATCGAACAGGTCGATGCGATAGGGCAGCGTGGCACCCATGGGGTAGATGTCAAGAATCGCTCCCCGCACGGCGTATTCCCCGTGCTCGTAAACATTCTCTGCATGACGGTAGCCAGCGGCTTCCAGATGCATGCGCCAGCTGTCGATGTCCAGGGCCTGGCCGGTTTCCAGTAACAGGGTGTTGCCCTGCAGATAACTCACCGGAGGCAGCCGGTGCATCAGCGTCCGCGCCGGCACCACCAGCACGCCGTGGCGGGTGGCGGGTAACCGGTGCAGGGTGCGGATTCGCCGCGAAGTAATGTCCTGGTGTGGTGAAAACAGGTCATAGGGCAGGGTTTCCCAGTCCGGCAGCGACAGCAGTTCCAGGCCGTCGGCACTGATGGCCGGGCCATCTTCTTCCGCCGGCAGCCCCAGGTAGAAGCGCATGGCCTGCTCCAGGCGGATGGCTTCATCGGTGCTGCGGGTGACAACCAGGGTCAATCCCGGGTGCTGGCGGGTACTCTCGCAAATGGCGAGGGCGTCGCTGCTGCCGTGTAACTGGCCCCAGATGCGGTGGTCCGGAGCGGTGCCGGGGAACGACGGGGCCAGCAGCACCGTTGCGGGCTGGCGGGTTGGTGCGCCTTGGGTCATGGCTGTCAGTGCTCTCCTGCGTTAGGGGTCCGGAGACGGGGAGGTCGGCTATTCTACCGGTCGGCTGTGACGCTGTCATGGCGCTGTCCCGGGCCGGAAATGATGGCCGCGGTATTACCATGTCGTCAGATAAGCCGGTGTCTACGAACGGAGGGGGCGTCTGTATTTGCGATCCCGTGCTTTACGTTGGATAATATGCGCCCAAAATTCCCAGAGCCAACTGCAGAGGTTCAAGCGTGAGTCACGAACAGATCAACCAGCACCTGTCTAACTGGACGGACAGAGAATCCACTGCGGAAGCCATGATTCCGCTTATCGGTCGCCTCTACCGGAAGAACAACGTTGTTACTTCTGTTTATGGTCGCGCCATCATCAACCAGTCGGTTATCGATATTATCCGTGCGCACCGGTTTGTTCGTCAGGTCGAGGACAGCGAGCTGTCCGTTCATGACACCCTGCCGATCCTGCAGGCCATGGATGAACTCGACCTGGGGCGGGCTCATGTAGACATCGGCAAGCTGGCGGTCAAGTTCAAGGCCGAAGGTGGCGACCTGACCGAGTTCCTGAAGCGTGAAATCGGCCCCATCGTCGGGCAGTATGCCGCGCAGTCTGAAGAAAACGCCAATGGCGGCACCAAGGATATCGTGCTCTACGGCTTCGGCCGTATCGGTCGTCTGCTGGCCCGTATCCTGATCGAAAAGGCCGGCGGTGGTAACAACCTGCGCCTGCGTGCCATCGTGGTTCGCCAGGGCGGCGCCGACAACGATCTGGAAAAGCGTGCCAGCCTGCTGCGTCGGGATTCCGTGCATGGACCGTTTGACGGCACCATCACCGTTGATGAGGAAAACTCGGCACTGATCGCCAACGGTAATTTTATCAAGGTGATCTATTCCGACGGCCCGGACAAGGTGGACTACACCGAGTACGGTATCAACAATGCCATCGTGATCGACAACACCGGTAAGTGGCGTGATGAAGCCGGCCTGGGTCTGCACCTGAAGTCCAAGGGCGTCAGCCGGGTCATCCTTACGGCGCCGGGCAAGGGCGACATCAAGAACATCGTTTATGGCATCAACAACGACTGGATCACTGACGAGGACAAGATCCTGTCGGCAGCATCCTGTACCACCAATGCCATTACCCCGGTGCTGAAGGCCATCAACGACGAATATGGCATCGAAGACGGCCACGTCGAGACAGTTCACTCCTACACCAACGACCAGAACCTGATCGACAACTACCACAAGGGCAGTCGTCGTGGCCGCAGTGCGCCGCTGAACATGGTGATCACCGAAACCGGTGCAGCCAAGGCGGTGGCCAAGGCGCTGCCGGAGCTGAAGGGCAAGCTGAGCGGTAATGCCATTCGGGTGCCGACACCGAACGTGTCCATGGCAATCCTCAACCTGAACTTGAAGAGTGAGGTTGATGCGGAGTCCGTCAACGAATACCTGCGGGATATGGCGCTGCATTCCGAGCTGCAGAAGCAGATCGATTTCGTCAACTCGCCGGAAGTGGTGTCCACCGACTTCGTGGGCTCCCGCCATGCCGGTATCGTCGACGCCCAGGCCACCATCGCCAATGGCAAGCGCCTGATCCTGTACGTGTGGTACGACAACGAGTTCGGCTACAGCGCCCAGGTGGTTCGTTGTGTCAACCAGATGGCTGGTGTGACTTATCCGATCTTCCCGAAGCGCGCCCGCGACTGATTGCTGCGGGCCATCGCCGGTGAGGGTGCGGTACGCCGTGGCCTCGCCTGCGATTGCTGAAAACCCCGGTTGGTTGGTCCGCCGGGGTTTTTTGTGCCTGTTAATCCGGCGTGTCGCTTTGCTAAGGGTATTAAAGTCTCCGCGGTTCTGGTGGAAATGCCGCCCCCGAGTCTCTATAATTGGCGCGATTTTGGGTACGTCTGGCACCCGTTTCTCAATCCTTTCCTGCTAGCAGAGCTTCCGGATCCCCGCGCGGGCCGGGCTTGGTTACTTTGGCATCACCGTCCGGTGGGTCGCCGAAGCGGGAGGCTGGGTCGCTGGAGTCGGGCGTGGCAAATCCATCGAAAAGTTTCTGATGATTGGACGAGGCTAATGATCAAGATCAAAAAAGGCCTGGATCTTCCCATCAGCGGCGCTCCCGAACAGACCATTACTGACGGCAAACCCGTTCGCCACGTGGCGTTGATCGGTTTTGACTACAACGGCATGAAGCCGACCATGGCTGTGAAAGAAGGGGACCGCGTCAAGCGCGGCACGCTGCTGTTTACGGACAAGAAGACCGAAGGCGTACGCTATACGTCACCTGCCGCCGGCACGGTGAAAGAAGTCAATCGCGGTGAGCGCCGTGTGTTCCAGTCAGTCGTCATCGAAGTGGATGGTGATGAGGCTGAGACCTTTGCTCGCTACAATGTATCTGATTTTGTCGGCCTGGAGCGTCAACAGGTTGTCGACAACCTGGTTGAATCCGGTCTCTGGACTGCGTTCCGCACGCGCCCCTACAGCAAAGTCCCCGCCATCGATACTGCCCCGCACTCCATCTTTGTTTCTGTCATGGACACCAACCCGCTTGCCGCGGATCCAATGGTGATCATTGGTGAGAAACGTGCGGCTTTCGAGCAGGGCCTGCAGTTGCTGACCCGCCTGACCAACGGCAAGGTCTTCGTATGTGGCAAGCCGGGGGCAGACGTTCCGGTACCCCGGTCCGATGCCGTGGAAGTGCACCAGTTTGACGGTGTTCACCCGGCCGGTAACGTTGGTACCCATATCCATCACCTGGATCCGGTCTCCGTCAGCAAAACCGTGTGGACCATTGGCTACCAGGATGTGATCGACATCGGCACCCTGTTTGAAACCGGTGAACTTCCGGTGGAGCGGGTTGTTGCCGTAGCTGGTCCGAAGGCGCTGAAGCCGCGCCTGTTGCGCACGCGCCTCGGTGCCAGCCTGACCGAACTGCTCGATGGCGAAGTCGCCACTGACTGCGAGGTCCGGATGATTTCCGGTTCGGTGTTTGGCGGTCGTCGTGGTGCCGGCCCCTGTGCCTACCTCGGTCGTTTTGCCAACCAGGTATCTGTGCTTGAAGAAGGCTACAAGCGCGAGTTCATGGGCTGGCTGTCTCCGGGCGCCAACAAGTTCTCGGTGCTGAACATCTATCTGTCCAAGCTCGCCGGTGGCAAGCTGTTCAACTTCACCACCACCACCAACGGCAGTGAGCGTGCCATGGTACCGGTCGGTGCCTATGAGCAGGTCATGCCGCTGGATATCCTGCCTACCCAGCTGCTGCGTTCGCTGATTGTCGGTGACACTGAAATGGCACAGAAACTGGGTGCACTGGAACTGGATGAAGAAGATCTGGCGCTGTGTACCTTCGTGTGCCCGGGTAAATACGAATACGGTCCGATTCTCCGTGAGAACCTGACCCGAATCGAGATCGAGGGCTAATACGATGGCAATCCGACAGTTTCTCGACGGTATCGAGCATCATTTTGAAAAAGGCGGCAAGTACGAGCGCTGGTACGCGCTGTACGAAGCCGTTGATACGATTTTCTATACGCCCGGCAAGGTTGCATCCACTACGTCCCATGTTCGCGACGGGGTAGACCTCAAGCGCATCATGATCACGGTGTGGTTGTGTACCTTCCCGGCCATGTTCTTCGGCATGTGGAACATCGGCTTCCAGGCCAACAGCTTCCTGGCGGACAATCCCGGCGCCATGATTGCCGACGGTGGCCTGCGTGCAGCCTTCATCCAGGCGCTGGCGGTGACTGGTGCCGGTGCTGGCTGGTGGGACAACTTTGTCTACGGCATGGCCTACTTCGTCCCCGTGTACTTCGTCACCTTTGTGGTGGGTGGTTTCTGGGAAGTGTTGTTTGCCACCGTGCGCCGTCACGAAGTGAACGAAGGTTTCTTCGTCACCTCTGTGCTGTTCGCCCTGATCTGCCCGCCCACCATCCCGTTGTGGCAGGTGGCTCTGGGTATCAGCTTCGGTGTGGTGATCGGTAAGGAAGTGTTTGGCGGTACCGGCAAGAACTTCCTTAACCCGGCCCTGACCGGCCGCGCGTTCCTGTACTTCGCCTACCCGGCGCAGATCTCCGGTGACACCGTGTGGACCGCCGTCGATGGCTTCAGTGGCGCTACAGCCCTGAGCTGGGCCGCCAGCGGTGGCCTGGAAGCGCTCGAAGCCCAGATCGGCTGGATGAACGCCTTTGTCGGTAACATCCAGGGTTCCATGGGTGAGACCTCCACCATTGCGGTGCTTATTGGCGGGCTGATCCTGCTGGGCATGAAGATCGCCAGCTACCGGATTGTCGGTGGTGTGATGATCGGCATGATCGGCATGTCGGTGCTGCTGAACGTTGTCGGCTCCGACACCAACCCGATGTTCGGCGTGCCGGCCCACTGGCACCTGGTCATGGGCGGCTTCGCCTTCGGTATGATGTTCATGGCCACGGATCCGGTATCCGCCTCGATGACCAACACCGGTCGTTGGTGTTTCGGTATCCTGGTCGGCGTCATGACCGTACTGATCCGCGTTATCAACCCGGCGTTTCCGGAAGGCATCATGCTGGCCATCCTGTTCGCCAACCTGTTTGCCCCGCTGATGGACCACTACGTGGTTCAGGCCAACATCAAACGGAGGCTCGCTCGTGGCTAAAGCTAAAGAAACTGTCTCCAGAACCCTGATCGTCGCCGCGGTATTGAGTGTTGTGTTCTCGGTCGTGGTCTCCACGGCGGCGGTCATGCTCCGTCCGGCGCAGATCAAGAACCAGAACCTCGACATCAAGACCAACATCCTGGCAGCCGCCGGCATGTTGCAGCAGGGCGCCAGTGCCGCCGAAATCGAGGAAGCGTTCGGCCGTTTTGACGTCCGCCTGCTCGACCTGGACTCCGGTGACTACGTGGAGCCGTCGGCTGTCGGTGTTGAAGATCCGATGAAGTACGACATGTACAAGGCGGCCTCCGACCCGGCCATGTCCGAGTCGATCCCTTCCGGTGAGGACCGCGCCGGTATCAAGCGTCGGCCCAACATTGCCAAGATCTATACCCTGAGCGAAAACGGTGAACTCAAGCGCGTTGTGCTGCCGGTTCACGGTTATGGCCTGTGGTCGACGCTCTACGGCTTTGTGTCCCTGGAAGGCGATGCCAATACCATCGAAGGCCTGGGTTTCTATGCCCACGCCGAGACCCCCGGCCTGGGTGGTGAGGTGGATAACCCGCGCTGGAAACAGCAGTGGGTTGGCAAGGAAGTTTACGGTGAGCAGGGCGAGCCGCAAATCCGGCTGATCAAGGGCGGCGTCGATGCCAATGCAGAAGGCAGGGAGCATAAAGTGGATGCCCTGTCCGGTGCTACCCTGACAAGCCGCGGTGTGGAAAACCTGGTCAACTACTGGATGGGTGACCGTGGTTATGCGCCGTTCCTGAACAAACTTCGTCAAGGGGAGGTCTGATCATGTCAGACGTAACCGCCAAGCAGGTTCTCTTCGAACCGATTTTCAGTAACAACCCGATCGGGCTGCAGATCCTCGGGATCTGCTCCGCCCTGGCGGTAACCACCAGCCTGAACGTGACGATCGTCATGTGTCTGTCGGTTATCGCGGTAACAGCCTTCTCCAACCTGGCTGTATCCCTGGTGCGCACCCAGATTCCGGGCAGTATCCGGATCATCGTGCAGATGACCATCATTGCGTCCCTGGTTATCGTGGTTGACCAGATCCTCAAGGCCTATGCCTATGAAATCAGCAAGCAGCTCTCGGTATTCGTTGGCCTGATTATCACCAACTGTATCGTTATGGGCCGTGCCGAAGGTTTCGCCATGAAGAACGGCCCCTGGCTCAGCTTCCTTGACGGTATCGGTAATGGTCTGGGCTACTCGGTAATGCTGCTGTTCGTGGCGTTCTTCCGCGAGCTGCTGGGCGCTGGCTCACTGTTCGGTGTCACCCTGCTGCCGACCGTCAATGAAGGTGGCTGGTACATCCCGAACGGTCTGCTGCTGTTGCCGCCGAGCGCGTTCTTCATTATCGGTCTGGCCATCTGGGGTCTGCGCGTGTGGAAACCGGAGCAGGTTGAAGAGCCTGATTACAAAATGTCCCGTCACAAGACCAAGGAGGCGTTCTGATGGAACACTATATCAGTCTGCTGCTGAAGGCCGTGTTTGTTGAGAACATGGCGCTGGCGTTCTTCCTCGGTATGTGTACCTTCCTGGCCATCTCCAAGAAGATCGAGGCGGCCATTGGTCTGGGTATTGCGGTTGTTGTAGTTTTGACCCTCACCGTGCCGGTGAACAACCTGATCTACAACAATATCCTGCGTGAAGGTGCGCTGGACTGGGCGGGACTGCCGAACACCGACCTGAGCTTCCTCGGCCTGATTACCTACATCGGAGTTATCGCCGCGATCGTACAGATCATGGAGATGGTGCTGGACAAGTACATTCCGGCCCTCTACTCCGCGCTGGGGGTTTTCCTGCCGCTGATCACCGTGAACTGCGCCATCATGGGTGCGGCCCTGTTCATGGTTGAGCGGGACTACACCTTTGGCGAGAGTGTGGTGTACGGCTTTGGTGCCGGTCTGGGCTGGGCCCTGGCCATCGTGGCGCTGGCGGGTATCCGTGAGAAGCTGAAGTACAGCGACGTTCCGGAAGGCCTGCGGGGCCTGGGCATCACCTTCGTCACGGTTGGTCTGATGTCCCTGGGCTTCATGTCGTTCTCAGGTATTTCACTGTAATCAACCCGGTGATTCGGTTTAACGAAAAGGCGAGACCATGAATACAGAAATTATTCTCGGCGTGGTCATGTTCACCGTTATCGTGCTGTCCCTGGTAGCAGTCATACTTGTGGCACGCTCGAAGCTGGTTAGCACCGGTGATGTGACTATTGAAATCAATGATGACCCCGAGCATACGGTGAAAACCGAGGCCGGTGGCAAGCTGTTGGGCACCCTGGCCAACAGCGGTATTTTCCTGTCCTCCGCCTGTGGCGGCGGCGGTACCTGTGCCCAGTGCAAGTGCAAGGTCCTCGAAGGCGGCGGCGCCATGCTGCCGACGGAAAAGACCCACTTCACCAACCGGGAAGAAAAGGAAGGCTGGCGCCTTTCCTGTCAGGTTCCGGTCAAGCAGGACATGAAGATCGAGGTTCCCGAAGAGTTCTTCGGGGTGAAGAAGTGGGAGTGTGAGGTTATTTCCAACCACAACGTTGCCACCTTCATCAAAGAACTGGTCCTTAAGCTGCCGGAAGGCGAGGAAGTGGACTTCCGCGCTGGTGGTTATGTTCAGCTGGAGTGCCCGCCCTACGAAATCAACTTCAAGGATTTCGCAATCGAGGAAGAGTTCCACGAAGACTGGGACAAGCACGACATCTGGCGCTACAAGGCGGTGAACAAGGAGAACACCATCCGGGCATACTCCATGGCCAACTATCCCGAGGAGAAAGGCCTGCTGAAGTTCAACATCCGGATCGCAACGCCGCCTCCCGGTACCGATTACCCGCCGGGCATCATGTCCAGCTTCGTGTTCAACCTGAAGCCGGGTGACAAGGTTACTGTGATGGGACCGTTCGGCGAATTCTTCGCCAAGAAGACCGACGCCGAAATGGTATTCATCGGCGGTGGTGCCGGTATGGCGCCCATGCGCTCCCATATCTTCGACCAGCTCAAGCGCCTGAACTCCAAGCGCAAGATCAGCTTCTGGTACGGTGCCCGGAGTGTCCGCGAGATGTTCTACGTGGAAGACTTCGACGGCCTCGCCGAGGAAAACGAGAACTTCCAGTGGCACGTGGCCTTGTCGGATGCGCTGCCATCCGATAACTGGACCGGCTATACCGGGTTCATTCACAACGTTCTCTACGAGAACTACCTGAAGGACCATCCGGCTCCGGAAGACTGTGAGTTCTATATGTGTGGGCCACCCATCATGAACGCCTCGGTCATCAAGATGCTGAAGGATCTGGGTGTCGAAGATGAAAACATCATGCTGGATGACTTTGGGGGTTAATCAGCTCACATGACATCCCGCATGCTACGACCCGCCAGGGTGGTTCTTGCCAGCGTCCTCTGGACGCTGGCACTTGCCGCGCTGGCGGGTTGTTCGTTTCAGTCCGAGGAAAAAATCTGGGAGATAGCCGGGCCGGTTTTCGGCACCAGTTATCATATCAACGTGGTATTGACGGAGGATCCGCAGCAGCTGGAGAATCTGGCGGCCGGCATCCGTGATGTGCTCGATGATGTGGATGCGTCCATGTCGACCTGGCGTCCGGATTCGGAGTTGTCCAGCTTCAACCAGCGGGAAGATCAGTCGGAGTGGGTGGCGATTTCCGCGCCCCTCTATGAGGTCATGGCCGCCGCGGTCGAGGTTTCCGAGTTAAGTGCCGGTGCCTTCGACGTTACCGTAGGACCGGTAGTCAACCTGTGGGGGTTTGGCCCGCAGGCCCGTCCTGACACGGTGCCTGACCAGGTAGTGCTGCAGCAGGTGCTGGATGCCACCGGTTACGAAAACCTGGAGCTCCGTGCCAATCCTCCCGCATTGCGTGCCAACGGCCGGCAGTACATTGACCTGTCCGCCATTGCCAAGGGTTACGGAGTGGATGCGGTCGCCCGTTACCTCGATACCGCGGGGGTGAGAGCCTACCTGGTGGAAATTGGTGGGGAGGTCCGGGTCAAGGGTCGCAAACCCGGCGGTGATGCGTGGCGCCTGGCCATCGAAGAACCGGTATCCGAACGCCGCCAGGTGAACCGTGTAGTGGCGCTGGACGGCCAGGCCATGGCGACCTCCGGCGACTATCGTAACTATTACGAATCGGAAGGTCAGCGCTATTCACATACAATTGACCCTGAAACCGGACGACCGATTGGCCACAACCTGGCTTCGGTCTCGGTCATTGCCGAAAACTGCATGAAGGCGGACGCCCTGGCGACAGCCTTCAACGTGATGGGCTACGACAAAGCTCAGGCGTTGGCGACGCGTGAGAATATCGCCGCCTATTTTATCGTGCGGGGAGAAAACGGGTTTGAGTCGTTCTATACGCCCGCGTTCTCGTCGTTCCTGACCAGGTAAGGGGAGGAGTTATGGGTACCTTTCTGTTGGTGTTACTGATCGTTGGCCTGCTGGTTGCCGGTATGTCAGTCGGGGTGATCTTCGGTCGCAAGCCGATCAGCGGAACCTGTGGCGGCATTGGTGCGCTCGGTATCGACAGTTCTTGCGAGATCTGTGGTGGCAATACCCGCAAGTGTGCGGAAGAGAATGAGCGCCTGGCCAGCGAAGGCAAGAGTGCCGAGGCACTGGCGTACGATGCCACCGACAAGTCCGGCCAATAACCGCCGGACTGTCCGTTTTCCCGGCTGCTGATTGATCTCCACGGTGAGAGAGTGGTAGGCGGTTGATTTTATAACTATAAATTTTGCGACGTAGATAAGGGGTCACTGCACTCATGGCAGAACATCATTACGACGTCGTCGTTATCGGCGCTGGTCCTTCCGGTGAAGGCGCGGCTATGAATGCGACGAAACACGGCAAGCGGGTCGCGATCATCGAGGACAAGCCCACAGTCGGCGGCAACTGCACCCACTGGGGCACCATTCCTTCCAAGGCTCTTCGACACTCCGTCAAGCAGATCATCACCTTCAACACCAACCAGATGTTCCGTGATATCGGCGAACCACGCTGGTTCTCGTTTCCGCGGGTGTTGCAGAACGCCCAGAAGGTGATTGGCAAGCAGGTCAAGTTGCGGACCCAGTTCTACTCCCGTAACCGGGTCGACCTGATCAATGGCCGTGCTTTTTTCCTGGACCCGAACCGGATCGAGGTTCGTGGCAACAAGACCGCGGAAGTGCTTCACTTCAAACAGGCGATCATTGCGACCGGTTCCCGTCCGTACCTGCCGCCGGATGTGAATTTCCGTCACCGTCGTATCTACAACAGCGATACCATCCTGAATCTGTCACACACCCCGCGTACCCTGATTATCTACGGTGCCGGTGTAATCGGTTCCGAGTATGCCTCGATCTTTGCCGGGCTGGGTGTGAAAGTGGACCTGATCAACCCGGGTAACCGGCTGCTGTCGTTTCTTGACGATGAAATTTCCGACGCCCTGAGTTACCACCTGCGCAATAACGGCGTGCTGGTTCGCCACAACGAGCAGTATGAGTCGGTGGAAGGTGATGATCACGGCGTGGTGCTCAGCCTGCAGTCCGGCAAGAAGATCCGTGCCGATGCGTTCCTGTGGTGCAATGGCCGTACCGGCAACACGGACCGTCTCGGTTTGGAGAATGTCGGCCTGGAGCCGAACGGCCGCGGTCAGTTGGCGGTGGACGATCATTACCGTACCGACGTTCCCCACATCTATGCCGCGGGTGACGTGATTGGCTGGCCGAGTCTGGCCAGTGCAGCCTACGACCAGGGGCGGTCGGCGTCGTCGGACATCGTACAGGATGATTACTTCCGTTATGTCTCGGATGTGCCGACCGGCATCTACACCATTCCGGAAATCAGCTCGGTCGGCAAGACCGAGCGTGAGCTTACCGAAGCCAGGGTGCCCTACGAGGTTGGCCAAGCGTTCTTCAAGGATCTGGCCCGCGCCCAGATCACCGGTGAAGCAGTGGGCATGCTGAAAATCCTGTTCCACCGGGAAACCCGTCAAATCCTGGGTATCCACTGTTTTGGTGACCAGGCGGCCGAAATCGTGCACATCGGCCAGGCCATCATGAACCAGCCCGGGGAAGCCAACTCCCTGAACTACTTCATCAATACCACCTTCAACTACCCGACCATGGCTGAGGCCTACCGGGTAGCTGCGCTCAACGGTCTGAACCGGATCTTCTGATGGACCGGTTGCTGGCGGCGAGTAATGCGATTCGCGTTGCTTGCCGGCTGCCAGTGACGGGACGGCATGGTACCGTACCGTCCAGGTCGGTTATCCTGCCGGCAGGGAGCGCTGCCCGAGTGCTTCGCCCTCCGGGCCAGGGGTGCTCCGCGGCAGCTGGGGTACGGCGGCCGCCCGGTTGTCAAAGTACATCCGGGTACTGGTCGGGAAGTCGGTGATAATGCTGTCCACCCCCAGTTCCTCCAGCATCAGCATGTCGTGAATGCGGTTGACCGTCCAGGTAGAGACGTGCATGTCCCGGCGGTGGGCTTCCTCGACCAGCTCCCTGGTGCATAGCTTCCAGTTCAGACACAGGTAATCGCACTCCAGGCGCGCCGCAGTGCTGGTGGGCCGGGGAAAGCGCCGCTCGGCGACCAGCCCGATGCGAATCTTGCGATTGCGCCTGCGGGTTTCCTGCAGGAACCAGGTGTCCGATGAGGTGATGGCCACCCGCTGGAACAGGTCCCGCCGCTGAATGATTTCAGTGAGGCGGTTGCACAGGATGTTCAGCCGATGGCGGTTGTCGGACTTCACTTCAAGCTGGAGATGTTCAAAGTCCGGGATGATCGCCAGTACTTCCTCCAGGGTTGGTACCCCGGTCGCCTTTGACCACGGCGGCGTATTGCGGCGGGCGTCCATGACGGCCAGCTCGCCGGCGGTGAAGCTGGCAACATTGCCGCTGTGTCCGGTGGTGCGATCGACGGTCAGGTCGTGGATGATGACCGGAACGCCATCGCTGGCCAGCACCAGGTCAAACTCGAAGTGGCGGATGCCATGCCGGTAGGCGTGATCGAAGCCCGCCAGGGTGTTCTCAGGGGCTTCTCCCTTGGCCCCGCGGTGTCCGTAGATGATCATGCTGCACTGTGCCCCGGAATCCGGCGGTAGATCTCCTGGCGCTTCTTCCAGGTTTCATGGCAGAGGCGGATATCCTCCAGGTAAGCAGGCAGTTCGTGCATCAGCAGGGCCTGCGGGCCGTCCACCAGTGCTTTCTCCGGTTTCGGATGGAAGTCCACCAGCACCATGTTGGCGCCGGCAATCACTCCCTGCGCCGTGGCATGCATGACGTCAAGGATGCCGTCAGGGGCCTGGTCGCGACTGCCGACGGAATGGGAGGGGTCCACGCACACCGGCATGCGGGTGAGGCGTTTGACCGCTGGCACATGGGCGAAATCCACCATGTTGCGATGGGGCTGGCCCGCCTCGGTTTTCATTCCCCGCAGACAGAAAATCACATTGGCATTGCCCTCGCTGGCCAGGTATTCCGCGGCGTTGAGGGATTCATTCAGGGTAATTCCAAAGCCGCGCTTCAGCAGGACCGGGTAGGTGCTCTGGCGCCCGATGGCTTTCAGCAATTCAAAATTCTGGGTGTTGCGGGTGCCCACCTGGAGCATGACGCCAGTGGGGCGGCCCAGTTTCTCAAGGCAGGTGTCGATTTCCTCGATGTGGCTTTCATGGGTGATCTCCATGGCAACCACCCGGATGCCGTGTTTGCCGGCCTTCTCGAATACCCACGGCAGGCAGCCGGCCCCGTGGCCCTGAAACGAGTAGGGGTTGGTGCGGGGCTTGTAGGCGCCCATGCGGGTACAGACCTCGCCATTGTCCTCCAGTGCCTTCAGCATCATTTCGACGTGCTCGGGTACGTCGACTGCACACAGGCCGGCGAATATGTTCAGGTTGCTCTGGTCGAAGGTGACGCCGTTGTAGGTGAAGCCGTTCTGGCGCCGGTCGTCGTGATGGCGGCCGAGGATACGGTAGTCGTCGGAAATACGGATAACCCGTTCCACCGCGGGCAGCGCCTCAATTTCATCCTTGTCGAGTGACTTGGTGTCGCCCAGCAGGTAGATCTCGGTCAGCCGCTGGGCCGAACCCTGAATTTCGTGGACCCGTACAGAAACCCCGGGAAGGTTTTCAAGGAAGTTCAGGGTCTGGCGGCACGCCTCGCTGTCCAGCGAGGTATCCGGATGAAGAATGGCAAGCATGGTGAGCTCCTTTCATTCGCTGAATCGTTCGTCAGTCCCGGCTTGCTTCGGCGCGGTGGCGGGCCTGCATGTATTCACGGTGGTTAAGATGCAGCAGGTCGGCCATGCGGCGAATAAGGTGTTCCTCGTATTTGTCGATACGGCCGTCGGCAAAGGCTACCTGCCAGATGTGTTCCAGCAGTTGTTGTTTCTGGGGCTGGTCAAGACTGTCATTGAGCTGGCCGGTAAACTGGTACAGGGACGTCGCATCGTCCGCATGGGCCAGGGCATCCTGCAGGATCTCCTGCGCTTCCTCATGGGTGACCGCATGGGCTTTCACGGCGCAGTCCACGATGGTGCGCAATTCCTGTTCGTCTTCGTCGTGGTCCACCCTGGAAAGCTGCACCATGAGTGCGGTGGCCGCCACAGCCAGTTCGTGGGGGGCGGGCCTGGCCCGGTGCTCACCGGGTGCAGCAAAAAGTTTCTTCAGGCGTTCTATCATGGTGCGGGCTCTCTGGTGTTCCCGGATTACGATTATCCGGTATCAGGCAGCGCTGGCCAGGCGTCTGACCCGGGACTCCAGCTCCACCTGGTCGGCGGCAAACCGGCGAATGCCATCGGCCAGCTTCTCGGTGGCCATGGCATCTTCGTTGGACTCCCAACGGAACAGGCCTTCGTCTATCTGGCCAAAGCGGTCGCTGCTTTTCGCGTTATCCTTCGAAAGGCGGCGGTCGAGGGGACGGTGGTCGTCCCGCAGTTCCTGCAGCAGGGCTGGGCTGATGGTCAGACGGTCGCAGCCGGCGAGCATTTCGATCTCCCCCGCATTGCGGAAGCTCGCGCCCATCACCACGGTGTTGAAGCCGTTGGCCTTGTAGTAATTATAGATGCGGGTGACCGATTGTACGCCCGGATCTTCTGCCGGCGCAAAGGCGTCCCGTCCGCTGTTGGCCAGGTGCCAGTCCAGGATGCGGCCGACGAAGGGCGAGATCAGGAAGGCGCCGGCATCGGCGCAGGCAGCTGCCTGGATGAAGGAGAACAGCAGGGTCAGGTTGCAGTGAATGCCTTCCTTCTCGAGCTGTTCGGCCGCGCGGATACCTTCCCAGGTTGAGGCAATCTTGATCAGCACCCGCCCGGTATCCACGCCTTGCTCTTCATAGAGCCCGACCAGGCGGCGGGCACGCTCCAGGGTTGCCTGGGTATCAAACGACAGGCGGGCGTCCACCTCGGTGGATACCACACCGGGAATCAGCTGGAGGATTTCCCTGCCGGCGAGCACTGCCAGCATGTCGGTGGCATAGTTCAGCTGCTCGGCATCCGAACCACCCTGTCTGCGGGCTTCATCCACCGCCCGGTCCAGCATAGGACGGTAGGCATCGGAGGCAGCGGCCTTCAGCAGCAGGGAGGGATTGGTCGTGGCATCCTGTGGTCGCCACTGGGCAATGGCATCCAGGTCGCCGGTGTCGGCAACTACCGTGGTCATGGTCTTGAGTTGGTCGAGCTTGCTGGTCATTCGTCCTGTCGTCCCGGTCAGTTTGTTATTGCGGCACCCGGTCCGCGGGTGCTGAAGGTCATTCGCCTACAATAACGGCCCGCTCTGACAGGAACAAGACAACCAAAGGTTATGATCTGTTCAGGCAGTGACTATCGGGGATGCCTCAGGCTCCCGGACCCGGGCCAGGGCCTCTTCGATGACCTCGAGGCCGGCACCCGCTTTGTGGGCATTCTCACTGATGTAACGGCGGAACTGGCGGCCACCGGGCATGCCGTGAAACAGCCCCAGCAGGTGGCGGGAGATGTGGCCAAGATAGACGCCACGTTCGAGCTCGCTGCGAATAAACGGCAACATGGCCCGTAAAGCCTCGTGAGGGGTATGGAAAGGCGCGGGCGCACCAAAGAACTCCGGGTCAACGCCGGCCAGCAGCCAGGGGTTGTGGTAGGCTTCGCGGCCCAGCATCACGCCATCGGTGTGCGCCAGGTGCTGGTGAACCTCGGCAAAGGTCTTGATGCCGCCGTTGATGATGATTTCCAGGTGGGGGTAGCGCTGCTTCAGCTGGTACACCCAGTCGTATTTCAGCGGCGGAATCTCGCGGTTCTCCTTCGGGCTCAGGCCCTCCAGGATGGCAATCCGGGCATGCACGATGAACGTCCGGCAACCGGCCCCGGCGACCTTCTCGACAAATTCACACAGCTGATCCCAGGAGTCCCTGCCATCAATGCCGATCCGGTGCTTCACGGTAACCGGCAGGCTGGTGGCGTCCGCCATCGCCCGCACGCCCTCAGCCACCCGGTCCGGATGGGCCATCAGGCAGGCGCCGATCATGTTGTTCTGTACCCGGTCACTGGGACAGCCCACATTCAGGTTGACCTCATCGAAACCGAACTGCTCGGCCAGCTTTGCACAATGGGCCAGTTCGCCGGCATCGCTGCCACCGAGCTGCAGTGCCAGCGGGTATTCCGCCGGATCGTGACGCAGAAAGCGGTCGGTGTCGCCGTGGATCAGCGCACCGGTGGTGACCATTTCCGTGTAGAGCAGGGTGTGGCGACTCAGCAGGCGGGCCAGGTAGCGGTAGTGGCTGGTCGTCCAGTCCATCATCGGGGCCACACAGAAACGCCGCGAAAGACTGGGTTTGACAGTGTAACTGCGGATGCTGGCTGGGGCGGGGCTTGTGCTGGTCATGGCTTACGATGG
The DNA here is from genome assembly GCF_002744715.1 of Marinobacter profundi. Classification (GTDB taxonomy): domain Bacteria; phylum Pseudomonadota; class Gammaproteobacteria; order Pseudomonadales; family Oleiphilaceae; genus Marinobacter; species Marinobacter profundi. The sequence goes on along the minus strand of NZ_KZ319368.1, from coordinate 435,991 downwards.
CTGCTGAAAATGGCCCGCCAGTTTAGCAAAAAAGCAGCGGGCAGGTTGTAAGGGGTTGGCGAAGCCGGCGCCGGTCCCGGCCTCGGGCCGGCGCGGTCATAAGCAGGATCACGCCGCGGGCTGGTCCTTGCGAGTCACCATGACGATTTTCAGGTGCAGACTCTTGCGGCCCTTAACCGGCCATTCGATGCTATCGCCGATACTGAGTCCCAGCAGGGCGGCACCGGCAGGCGCCAGAATGGACACCCGGTTGTCACCGGCCGCTGCTTCGTGGGGATAGACCAGTTCAAGTTCGTGTTCCTTGCCGGAATCTTCGTCCAGAAACCGGACCACCGAGTTCATGGTGACAACGCCCGCGGGCATGTCTGTCAGGGCCACCAGGTTCGCCCGGCTGAGTTCCTCTTCCAGCCCTTCGGCGACTTCGGAGGTGCCTGCGGCTTTCTCCAGCAGGGTGCTCAGGCGGTTGTAGTCTTCTTGTGCAACGGTAATTGCAGGCAACGCAGACATAACTATCTCCGTGAAATGATTAAAGGATTGGTATTTTTCGCTGAACCCGGCGGGCTACTCAGCGCGGATTCAGCGGGAAGAAAGAAAGGCGGTCGCGCTGCCGGTGATCTCCCGGGGAGAAGACCGCAGTGCAGAACGGCTCGGTACGAGCAAGCTTTCAAGAGGAATCAGAGTCACACAGCATCCAGGAGTCTGGCCTGTGCATGCGTGAGCCGCACAGGCGGAAATATCCGGCAGTACCTGATGGAATCTACCTTGTGTCGGGGAAACTCGCAAATGGCTTTTGTCGGGACGTGGCTGTCGGGGCTTATGGCGCAGATAGTCCGGAGGTCGCAGGGACGTGCTCTCCTCATCTTTGCTATCCTCTGTAGCTTGCTAAACTTGGCCCCTGGAGTTGTCCAGGGGTTGCGATGCCAGGATTGCAGGGGAGTTGGAGTCCATGCCGGTAATGGTTCAGGCGCTGGTGCCTGTGTTCGCACTGATTGTGCTGGGTCACCTGTTCCGGCGCTGGAATTTCCCCAGTGAGGACTTCTGGGGCCAGGCGGAGCGCTTTACCTACTACGTGTTGTTCCCGGTGATGCTGGTGTTCAAGCTTGGACAGGCGCGGTTGCCACCCTCGGCTTATGGCGAGATCGCGCTGGTCATTGCCAGCCTGCTGCTGGTTATGAGCCTGGTGCTGGTTCTGGTGCAGCTGGTCTGGCGCTGGCCAGGGCCGGTGTTCTCCTCGGTCTATCAGGGCGGGATGCGCTTCAATTCCTATGTCGGGCTGGCTGCGGCCGGCATGATGCTGGGTGACGAAGGGTTGTCTCTGGCGGCCATAGCGGTGGCGGTGATGGTGCCGCTGCTGAACCTGCTCTGTATCCTGATGTTTTCGCTCGTCGCCGGCCGCGGCAACTTCCGCCTGATGCCCCTGCTGCGCGCCATCATTACCAACCCGTTGATCGTCGGTTCGGTGATGGGCGTGGTCTGGAGTTATTTCCAGATCGGTTTCCACCCGCTGCTGGCCGGTATCCTCGCACCGTTGAGCAATCTGGCGTTACCACTTGGCCTGATGACGGTTGGCGCCGGTCTCCAGCTCCGGGCCTTGCGGGGTGGTTCGATGCCGTTCCTGGTGTCGTCAGTGATCAAGCTGCTGCTGTTTCCGCTGGTTGCCCTCGGCCTGGCGGTGAGCCTGGGCGGCGACGGCCTGCTGGTGCAGGTGGTGGTGTTGTTGGCGGCTTTGCCGACGGCGACATCCGCATACATCCTGGCCCGTCAACTGGGTGGCGACGCACCACTGATGGCCGGCATCATCAGTGGGCAGACCCTGCTGGCGATGATCACCATCCCGTTGATGCTGGGAGTGCTCTGGTAACAGGTGACCCCCGCCACTCCTGAACATACGAAATCCTCGCAATGCCATAGGGAAGGCTCCCTATAGGTCCATTGACTCCCCCCGACGCTCACTTACCATCCGGTTTAAGAATTTCGTCAAAGCTTCACCTTGAGGTTGCCGTTTTCATCATTCGGAGTAAGTCATGTTCGGTGTGGGTTTTTTTTCCGGTGACAGTGGATTGGTGCCAGCAGGCAGACCGACAAAGCCGGACTCGCAACCGGTGTTTGACTGGTTGCCTTTGTTTTCTCGTTATGGCGCTGTGGCCGGGTATTTCATGGCACCGCTGGCCAACGCTGGCGTGGATTCCAGTCTGCTAGCTCAGTTGGGGTGGCTATCGCAGAGTGCCTGTAGCACACCCGCATTGAGTGCTTCCCGGTTGCCAAAATCCTGCCATGGCAGTGACACAATCTTGCTGGTCAGGGTGGCGGCCATCCGGTTACTGAATGAACTCAGCCTTGCCGAAATTATCGATACTGCTTCGACGCTGGGCCGTTCCGGCTACCGGCTTGCGGTGTTCTTGAGCGACCGGGAACTCGGCGACAGCGGTTGTCTGCGGCAATTGCGGCGGGCTCTGTTCCGGTTGTCTGATGCCGGAGTCGTGCCGGTAATCTCCGACCCTGTTGAAGACCTGGCCAGCGTTCACTTGGGCGTACGGATGATCCGCAGGGCGGCGTCCATCATTGCCGTAACGCCGGAATGGTTGGGTATTGGTGACACGGAAGCATACTTCGACCGTCCGCTTTATCTGGCGCGCTCGCGGCAGTTGCGGCGGTTGGCCCATGAAAATGCGGCCTGCCTGATGTTCGACGGTGTTGCGTCTGAATGGCACATGAATTTCCTGGCCTCATTACCCTTCACACTCCATGGTGGACCGGCAGATCTTACGTTACTGAGGGTTTCGGCCTGAGGGGCATCGTGATGCCTGTCAGTTATTTTTGTCGTCTGAATTATCGGGAAGTCGTTTTATGAAATTGATTCAGGGTGGTAAGAGTGAGTCAGCAACGGGTGAGCCTCGGCCCTGCCATCGTTTACCGACCTCCGGCAGCTTTCTCTATGCGAAGATTTTCTGCGCACTCCCATACCCGGCGTTGGTGATTGACCTGGCTTCCAGGGAAGTTGCGGACGTTAACGATCGAGCCCTTGAAGCCCTCGATTGTTTCCCGTCGGAGGTTTCGGGCGCTGACTTTTACGACCTGTTCGGACTTGCTGAAACCTGCCGTGCCCCGGGGCTGGCTTTAGCGGATGTGTTTGATCCCGATAACCCGGCAGCGTTCTCGCTCCTGTTCGAGCCGGCAGGCAGGAGCAAGATGTTTTGTGTCGATGGCCGGTTCCGTGTTGACCAGGATGGCCGTGGCTATCTCGTGCTGGTGCTGGCTGCGAACCACGAGCCTGTCCGGTTGTCCGCATTCCCGGGATATGCCCCGGGTGACTACCAGGCGGGTGCCGGTGCCTGCTGGCGTAATCTGGAAACAGTTGCGAAAGCCCGGTTGCGGGATGGCGAGTATTTCGCGGTGGCGATGTTCAGTCTTGACGACTGCCGTGCCAAACTGACGGGCTTTGGCGAGCAGTTGACCACCAGCTTGCTGACGGCGCTCACGGACCGGCTAGACGCTGCACTTCCGGGCAATGTCGCAGTATTTCGCTATTCCAGGGATGAGTACCTGTTGGTGTTCGAGAACACCCGGGGCCTGGATGACGCAATGGAGTTGGCGTTCCAGGCGTTGTCCTCGAAGATTGTCATTCACGATCTGCTGTTCTCGGTTGCCGTCAGTGGTGGCATCTATGTGTCGCGCCCAGGCGATGACCTGTCCCCTGAAGTACTGGTGTCCAAGGCCCGTAAGGCGCTGGATCGCGCCCGCCTGGAAGGGGGCGGGCATTACTTGTTTTTCAGTGAACTGGGTGTCCGGAAAGCCGACCTTGCGGACCTCTACCTCCAGACGATCCGCCGCGCCTTCTATGAGGGGGAGTTCTCCCTGCACTTCCAGCCCGTGGTCTCGCTCCAGGATGACAGAGTTAACCGGGTAGAGGCGGTTCTGCGCTGGCAGCATCCGGAATCGGACGTGCTGAAACCGGTTGAGTTTCTTGACGCCATCAAAGGCACCGCCTTGTACGAAGAGGCAGGCGAATGGCTGGTCAACCGGGCCCTGGTCACCCTTGAGCGCTGGGCCGCCCGGGGTATCCCGCTGTCACTGAGTGTCAATATTACAGGTGATCATCTGGCCACACCGGGTTGCATCGAACGACTGACAACGATGTTGTCTCGTCACAACGCGGAGGTGGTCAGCCGACTGGAGCTGGAGATCGTCGAATCGCGCCTGGCAGACGAGGTTCTGGCGCTTGGCGGGCCGCTCCGTTCGCTGCGCAAACTGGGTGTCAGGGTGACGCTGGTCGATGCCGGCGACGGCAGTTTCGACACCTTGCAGCGTTTCAGTGCCGAGCTCGACCGGGTAAAGGTCGAAAGCGATTTGGTAGAAAATCTCGAGGAGGATCTGGCCAGTATGTTCATCGTCCGGAGGATAATTGTTCTGGCTAATGAACTTGGCTTGCCGGTAGCTGCCAAAGGCGTGGAACGGCAGGACCAGCTGAAGCTACTGCAAGCTCTTGGGTGTGTCGAGGTCCAGGGCAACCTTATATCGGAACCTTTGGGCGAGTTGGCGTTGATCGAATTCTGCCGGGAGCATCGGTTACGAAACTCGGGCGACACTGCCCGGCACGAAAACCACCGTTTTGTGGCACTAGGCCGCACCTTGAGCGAGCACAGGACGATGTTCAGCAAGATGCTGGATGAAACGGTCTGCGGTCAGACGATACTTCCCGGTGACCAGGATAGTGTTCGAATGTTGCAAGAATTGTTGCACTGCTACCAAAGTGCCCAAGGCGTTTCACCGAGCCAGCCTCGGCGACCAGTCAGTCTGCGGGAGCAAAACGAGAGCCTGCAGGATCTCCAGCGGCAGGTGGATGGCGGCCCGCGGGCCGGTACGCCCAACCCTGATCTTCTGAAAGCGAGCGCCCTTCTGCTGAGCGAGCTAATCAGCACGGTCGATAGTTTTCGGCATCCCGCCTGCTGAAATATGACAAGGTTTTACACCGCTGCGATCCAATCGGGCGCCGCTGGTGTAGAACTCTAACCGAAGGCTTGTCATGCTTGGGCGAGCTGGCAGCGGAGCCCTCTAATCGTGGCGCATTCAAAATTTTCTTCACCCGTTTTCGCGCTTTTGAGTGCGTTGGTCATTGGATTGATTGCGCCCTTGGGCATTCCCGCGGCGGCCGCTCAGGGAGTGGCTGGCCTTTCAGTCGAGGAACGGGCCTGGTTGGCTGAAAATCCCGTAATTCAGGTGGGAAGCCGGATGGATTGGCCGCCCCTGAATTTCTATGCGCGCCAACCTCGGGGCTTGTCCGTCGATTATGTAAATCTGCTGGCCGGCAAGCTGGGGCTGGAAGTAACGTATCTGTCCGGTCTTGATTTGCCATCACTGCTTAGTGAAGCAAAGCACGGACGGCTTGATGTATTGCCGAACATCGAGAGTTTGTCAGGCAGGCAAGACTACCTGCTGTTTACTCCACCTTATGAGTCGACACCGATCGTAGTGGTGAGTTCGCTGCAGCGATCGTTTGTCTCCGGGGATGAACTTCGCAATTACCACCTGGCTTTGCCAGCGGGTCCAGCAGGTAGTGCATACAAGGAACTGCTGGAGAGGCAGTACCCGGGAATCCGTGTCACGTTCTATGAGGATTCCCTGGGGGCGTTGCGGGCCGTCGCCTCAGGAAAGGCTGATGCGACGCTTGGTGAACATACCTTGATGCAATACCTCATTAATCGGAATTTTCTGACCAACCTTCGGATCGGCGAACCTGGTACCGCTGGAGTCAGCGACGTTATTGATCTGCGCCTAGGTATTCGCAAGGATTTGCCTCTGCTGCATTCCGCGCTAACGAAGGCGATGGGCTCGGTAACGGAGGCCGAAATGGCCGCGTTACGTGAACGCTGGTTTGCGGCCCCCAAGGATGGTCTGGACGTTTCCCGTTCCCAGGAATTGGCTACGTTGCAGGGCTGGATAATCACCGGCTTCATTCTGGGGGTTCTGGTGCTCGCGGTAACGTTTGTGGTGGTTCCGCGGCTAAAGTTGTTTGCGATGGAGCGGCTTCTTATCGGGCGCAGAGGCCAGCGCCGTGCCGGCTACGGATTCCTGGTTTTTGTCATGCTCGCGATGTCGCTTTCCGTCTGGTATGTGCTCCAGCGCATGGAAAGCCAGCTGCGCATCGAGAGTGTGCAGGTACTGCAGGCCATCAATCGATCCGTCAATCAGTCCCTGACAGTGCTGGAAGATAACCTGACGCAACATCTGCGTCACCTTGCCGATATCCGCGAGATTCATACCCTGGTGAACGACCTTGTCGTTGCCCTGGATCGGGGAGGCGAGTCCAGTGGTCCTGAAACCATCCGCAATGCCCTGACGGCGGTGCTGCGTTTGCATGCGACTGAGATGGGTGCAATGGATCTTGCAGTAGTAACTCCGGATGGCACGGTGCTGGCATCAGCCGCCGGAACTGACTCCGGTGTTCCGGTATTTGAATTGTCTGTGGTCAGCGACGTGTTCCGTGATGTTCAGGAGATGGGTGGCAGCTCGTTTCGGTCCCACGTTTACCTGACCGAATCGGGTGCAAGCCGGATGTTCGCGGGAACGCCGATCGCGGGTGGTGATGGTAGAGGCCGCACTGCGCTGATTCTGGCCGTCGATCCGGCAGTCCTGTTTGCACCATACCTGACCAGTGGTCGGATAGCCGAAAGTGGTGAAACTTACGCCGTGGACACTCAGGGCAGGATGATTTCCGAATCCCGCTTTGGTGACTTCAAGGATGTTCTGCGAACGGGGCGGCAGGTTGTTGTGCCGCCAATGGTACAGGGGCTTGAAGCACAGGCCGGCGGTGACGGGAAAGATGCCGCGGTCTCCGCGATGGCTTTGGGCTTGTTCCGGCAAGAAGCCGGCGTCGATTGGCAGGGATATCCAGATTACCGGGGCGTGCCTGTTTTGGGGGCCTGGAGCTGGTCAGATGCGTTTGGCATTGGAGTACTTACCGAGATGGATGTGTCTGAAGCGCTCGCGTCCTACTTTGTGACCCGAAACCAGGTGCTTGTCGGCGGGGCCGCAACCATGGCCCTGGTGCTGTTGCTGACGCTAATCATCATAAGGCTAGGGGAGCGCGCGAATGGTCGGCTAGAGGATCTGGTTGACGCCCGGACCGAGGACCTCCGACGCAGCGAGGAGCGATTTGCCCTGACGACCTCAGGGAGCGGGGATGGGCTCTGGGACGTGGATCTGATTACCGGGAAGCCCTGGTTTTCGTCCAGGTGCAGCGAACTGCTTGGTTTCGAAGTCGACCAGGGCGGCCCCCATGATGCCAGTGAATGGCTGGATCGGCTTCACCCTGAAGACAAACCGGGCGTACTCAAGGCATTGAAGGCGCATCTGGGAAACGACGAGCCGTTCGATGTGGAATTCCGGCTAAAACCCCGGGGAGGGAAGTGGCGCTGGTTTAATGCTCGCGGTAAATCGCTCCGTGGTGATGCTGGGAAGGCGTATCGTATAGCCGGATCGCTGACGGATATCCACGATCGTAGGCAAATGCAATCCACAATCAGCCTTGAACGGGAGCAATTACAGTTGATTCTCGACGCCAGCCCGATTGGTGTGGCGTTCTCAGCGGGCGGCGTCTTCCGATTCGCCAACCCGCGCTTCCTTGCAATGGTGAATGCCGGAATTGGAGATCCGGCGGATCAGATCTACGTCAAACAGGAACAACGTGCCGAGATGCTGCGATTGCTGCAGTCTGCGGGCCGGGTTGATAACCACGAAATCGAGGTATTCGACCGTCAGCGCAAGGTTCGCGACATCTTTGTCAGTTATGTTCCGATCCGTTACTACGGTGAGGACGGCGTCCTGGGCTGGTTGTCTGACATCACCGATCGTAAGCGCGCCGAGGAGCGGGTCCGGGAAAGTGAGGCCCGCCTCCATGCCGCGGCAGAAGCTGCGAAACTGGGTCTGTGGGAATACTCCCCGGAATCTGACGAGGTACTGGTCAATGCCGGATGGGCATCCATGCTGGGCTATCGACCGGAAGAGCTGCTGGAGCCGCGCGGTAGCTGGTTCCGGCTCAATAACGGTATTCAGGGGTGGAAAAATCTGGTTCACCCTGACGACCTGGCAACGGTGACAGAACGTTTCAATGAACATCGGGACGGCGTAAGCGATCAGTACAGGGCTGAGTACCGAATGATGTGTGCGGATGGCTCCTGGAAATGGGTTATGGCCGCCGGGCAGGCCATTGAACGGACCGTTGAGGGATCGGCTATCCGTTTAGTGGGGATACATTCCGACGTCCATCAGCAGAAAGAGATGCAACGTGAGCTTATTGCCGCTCGTGATTCTGCAGAGGAGGCGACGCGGGCGAAGTCTGATTTTTTGGCTAATATGTCACACGAACTCCGTACGCCGATGAACGCGATTATCGGTATGACCCATCTCGCCCTGCAGACTGATCTCGACAACCGTCAGCGCAATTACCTCGAAAAGGCGGGTAAATCGGCAGACGCATTATTGGGGCTCGTCAACGATATTCTCGATTTTTCAAAAATTGAGGCGGGCAAGCTGCTGATAGAGGAAGTGCCGTTCAATCTTGAGCATGTGTTGAATCACCTTTCTGCGGTCATCGGCTTCAAGGCGGAAGAGAAGGGGCTCGAGCTGATTTTCGACTTCGCTCCCGGCCTGCCTGTTGCGCTGATAGGGGATCCGCTGAGGCTCGGACAGATCTTGCTGAACCTGAGTAGCAATGCGGTCAAATTCACCGATACCGGGTCGATCATTGTTTCCGCAGCGGTTGTTGAGGAGTCTGGGGATCACTGCCGGCTACATTTTGCAGTGAAAGACACCGGTATCGGGATGACTCCGGAGGAGCAGAAACGGTTGTTCCGCCCCTTCAGTCAGGCAGACTCCTCCACCACTCGTAAATACGGTGGCACAGGACTGGGGTTGGCTATCTCGAAAGATCTTACGGCGATGATGGGCGGCGAGATCTGGCTGGTAAGTGAACCCAGGATGGGTAGTACCTTTCATTTTTCCGTTGAGTTGCGAAAACAAGTGGTGAGTGGCCCGTTGCCGGGTGCCGCGGAAGCAGATTTTGACGGACTGCGGGTTCTGGTGGTTGATGACAGCGAGCCGGCGCGGGAGGCTATTGTCTCAATGCTGACTGCGATGGGGATGCGTGTGTCGGCGGTAGCTTCGGCTGCCGCTGGCCTGGATCTGCTGACCCGCACCAGCGGTGATGATCGCTTTCGTTTGGTGTTAGTGGACTGGAAAATGCCGGGCCAGGACGGCCTGGAGATGGTTCACGCGATGACCCGGTGTCTGGGTATCAGGGCGATGCCACTGGTAATAATGATGACGGCGTTCGGCAGGGATGAGACCGCGGATTTTCGCCAGACATTACCGATCCGCTCGGTCATCGCCAAACCCATGACGCCGTCGTCACTGTTTGATGGGATCTCTTCGGCGCTTGGGCGTAATTTGATTAGCGAAAACCAGGGCGCGGCCCACACCTTGCAGCGAAATCGGAACCTGCAGCGGCTGAAGGGCGCGCGGATTCTCCTGGTTGAAGACAACGACATTAACCAAGAGCTGGCGGTGGAGCTTCTTTCCGGTTTCGGAATGGCGGTTGTGGTGGCCGGTAATGGCCAGGAGGCCCTTGACCGGCTTGATGAGCAGTCCTTTGATGGCATCCTGATGGATTGTCAGATGCCGGTCATGGACGGCTACACTGCGACCAGGAAACTGCGTCAGCAGGAACGGTTCAGATCCCTGCCGGTCATAGCCCTGACGGCTAATGTGATGGCCGGTGACCGGGAAAAGGTACTTAGAGCCGGTATGAATGACCACATACCGAAGCCCATCAAAGTCGATGAACTGCTTCAGGTGATGGCGAAGTGGATTACCTCCGGCGAGCATGCCGATGTTTTTACGGAACCGAGTGAGTCAGCCAATACAGCAGATAGTGAGGGGCTTGCCATCCCGGAATTGGTTGGCGTCGATACAGCTGCCGCCCTTGCCCGGTTACAGGGTAACAGTGAGTTATATCTTCGACTGTTGCGCAAGTTTGCGGATGGCCAGCGAGACTTTGCACGGGAACTCACATCGGCGACCCATCGGGCGGCATGGGCAAAGGTGCAGGCCCTGCTTCATTCCATGAAAGGCATATCTGCCACGATCGGAGCGGATGCACTTGCGGAGACATGCGCCATGCTTGAAGCTGCGGTAGCGGAGGAACACCGTTTGGAACCGCGATCATTAGATAACCTTCGATGGGAGTTTGCGACCGTATTGGACAGTGTATCTGGTTTTATTCAGGGCCTTACTGAACACCGGGGAGCGAACCGGGAGCCCGGTGGCGGGGAGGATGGTCTGCAGGAGGCTCTGGAGCTAATGCTAGGTCAGCTGCAGACCTTCGACGTCGCAGCAGTCGATCAGTTTTCCGGCCTCCAGGAAGCGCTTCTGCGCCGCGGCTACGGCGATGAGATCAAGCAATTGGAGCAAGCCCTGAAGGCTTACGATTTCGAGGGCGCTGAGCGGGTTGTTGAACAGTTATGCCGCGAGCTTGCGGGTAGTCACAGGGTAGGGGGCAGGAATGGCCATTGAGGATAGCCGGAAAGTCATCTTGGTGGTCGATGACAGGACCGATAACATCGATGTGCTGGTGGAAACCCTCAAACCCTATTACCGGGTGCAGGCGGCGACGAGTGGTGAAACAGCGCTGAAAATTGTTGCCCGGTCAGTGCCTGACCTCATTCTGCTCGATGTAATGATGCCGGGGATGGACGGCTATGAAGTCTGTCGCCGTCTCAAGGCCGATTACACCACACGCCACATTCCGGTTATTTTCGTTACCGCCAGAGTTGGCGCTGATGATGAGCTGAGGGGGCTGGAGGTCGGAGGTGTGGACTACATCACCAAGCCCGTCAATCCGCCGATCGTGATGGCCCGGGTCAGAACGCAGATGGCGCTTCATGACCAGAACCGGGAGCTGGATCAGAAAGTGCGAGACCAGACCCGCCTGTTGCATGAAACCCGGCTCCAGGTCATTCAGCGGCTCGGCCGGGCAGCGGAATACAAGGATAACGAAACCGGCCTTCATGTTATCCGGATGAGTCATTACTCCCGCATCCTCGGATTGGCTGCGGGGATGGGTGAAACCGAAGCGGATCTGCTGATGAATGCAGCACCCATGCATGACATTGGCAAGATCGGCATTCCCGATCAGATCCTGCAGAAACCCGGCCGTCTGACGGACGAGGAAATGTCGGTGATGAAGCGGCATTGTGAGATTGGCGCAGAGATCATCGGGGACGATGACTCTGACCTGTTGCGGTTGGCCCGCACCGTTGCGATGACGCACCATGAGAAATGGAATGGACAGGGTTACCCCTGTGGCCTCAAGGGGGATGAGATCCCACGAGTGGGACGGATCGTTGCCATCGCCGATGTCTTTGATGCGTTGACTTCCGAGCGCCCTTACAAGAAAGCATGGACGGTTAAGGACGCTGTTCACTACATTGAAAATGAAGCCGGGGAGCATTTTGACCCCGACCTCGTGCAGCGGTTTGTCGATTCGCTTCCTGAGGTCCTGGAGATCAGGGCCCGCTATGCTGAGCCCTGACCCACAAGTCTGCCATTAGCCGAAATCAGTTTCCGGTACCGTTCGCCAGGCAGCGCAGTACCGCGTCTGCCAGCCCACTCTGAAACGCAAGATAGCCGTCCGCGTTGGCCACGATATCCGTGGCCAGCGGATCCCAGGTGCTGAAGGTCACCGGGATACCTTCGGTGATCGAGCGCCACCACTGGCGTTCAAACTGGGGCTCTGTCAGCAGGCAGGCATTCTCCGACTGCCGGAGCTTCCGCTGGACTTCCGCTACGTGGCGGGCACCAGGGGAGCGCTCGGGGCTCAATGTAAGTACGCCCGCTATCTGCAGTCCGTAATGTTCGGCAAACCGGCTGAAGGCATCGTGATAGGTAAACAGGCTGATGCTGCGGGCCGCCTCCAGCCGTGTACGGATCTCGACTTCCGTGCTCAGCAGGCGCTGTTCAAAATGGTCCAGGTTGTTATCCAGGGCGGTCTGGTCGACGTCCGGCAGGCCTGACAGTTGGCGGTGAATCTCCCGGGCCATGTCCAGTGCCAGCATGGGGTCCAGCCACAGGTGAGGGTCCTCGCCTTCGCCGTGATCGTGACCGTCATGGCCGGTAGCCGCCCGTGTCGGCTCCGTGTCAGGTTCGTCGTGCCCGTCGTGCTCTTCGTGATGGCCCTGGTCGTCGGTTGGGGTCAGGGCATGGCTGCGCTCTGAGAAGTCCCGACCGGACAGCAGGCGGGTGAGGAACGTTTCCATGTCCGGACCAATCCAGAAAATGGCGTCCGCGCCTTCCAGGTCCTGTCGCTGGGAAGGTTTGAGCTGATAGTTATGGGGGCTGGCGCCAGGCGGCACCAGGGTCGTAATGGTGGCATTGTCCGGAGCCACGGCTCGCACCAGCAGTTCAACGGGCTTGATGGATGCAACAACCTCCGGTGCTGCCTGGGTGGCGCCGGCGAACAGTACCAGGGTGGCCGGTGCCAGCCTGCGGGCGAGGCGGGATAGGATCATGGTGTGAGTGACCTGTAGCAACTTAATTGAAACGTTATAATATAACAAAACAAAGCGGGGGAGAAGGTCCGTGTCGACGCTTATGCGAAAAGGCGCGCGGGCCGGTATAATGCGGAGCTTTCCAGCCACAGGCTACCCAAGTCGCTTTCTGACAGGATTCTTCAATGACTGTACGTACCCGAATTGCGCCATCACCGACCGGTGACCCACACGTCGGCACCGCCTACGTGGCCCTGTTCAACCTGTGTTTCGCCCGCCAGCACGGTGGCCAGTTTATTCTCCGGATTGAAGACACCGACCAGGCGCGCAGCACCCCGGAATCCGAGCAGGATATCCTGCGGGCACTGCGCTGGCTGGGGCTGAACTGGGACGAAGGCCCCGACGTGGGAGGCCCGTTCGGCCCCTATCGCCAGTCCGAGCGCAAGGATTCCTATCGCCAGTATGCGTTGGATCTGGTGGACAAAGGCCATGCCTATTACTGCTTCCGGACTCCGGAGGAGCTGGATGCGATCCGGGAGGAGCGCAAGGCCCAGGGCCTGAACCCCGGCATCAAGGGCGACCTGGAGTTGCCGGAGGCGGAAGTTCAGCGTCGTCTGGCCGCAGGCGAGCCCTATGTTATCCGCATGAAGGTGCCGGACGAGGGTATCTGCGAGATTGACGACATGCTGCGCGGTACCATTGAAATTGACTGGGCGCAGGTGGACTGCCAGATCCTGCTGAAGTCCGATGGCATGCCCACCTACCACCTGGCCAACGTGGTGGACGATCACCTCATGGGGATCACCCACGTCCTGCGGGGGGAGGAGTGGATCAACTCGGCGCCCAAGCACAAGCTGCTGTACCAGTATTTCGGATGGGAAATGCCGGTGCTCTGCCATCTGCCGCTGCTGCGCAACCCGGACAAGAGCAAGCTGTCCAAGCGCAAGAACCCCACCAGCATCACCTTCTATGAGCGCATGGGGTTTCTGCCGGAGGCCGTAACCAACTACCTCGGAAGAATGGGCTGGTCGATGCCGGATGAGCGCGAGAAGTTCAGCCTCGACGAAATGATTGCCAGTTTCGATATCCAGCGGGTATCACTGGGTGGTCCGGTGTTTGACGTGGAGAAGCTGCGCTGGCTGAACGGCCAGTGGCTGCGGGAAGATGTTTCGGACGACCAGTTTATCGAGCGTCTGAAGCAGTGGTGGTTCAATGAAGATGCCCTGCGCGAGCTGATTCCCCATATCAAGGGCCGGGCGGAAGTGTTCAGTGACATTGCGCCGATGGCGGCCTTCATGTTTTCCGGCATGCTTAACCTGACTCCGGAGCACTTCCACCACAACAAGGTGGCCGAGGACCAGGTCAAGCGCGTGCTGCAGTTTACCCTGTGGCGTCTGGAGGCCCAGCGGCACTGGAGCAAGGACAATATCTTTGCTGACATCAAGGCCCTGGCCAAGGCCATGGACATGAAGATGGGGGACTTCATGTTCGCCATCTTCGTTGCCGTTGCCGGTACGCCGAACTCCTGGTCGGTGATGGACTCCATGGCACTGCTCGGTCCGGACATGACCCGCTCCCGTTTGCGCCACGCCCTCGAGGTTCTCGGTGGTTTTTCCAAGAAGGAAACCAAGCGGGTGGAGAAAGAGTACGCCGAATTGTTCGCGGAATAACCGCTTTGGTTGTGAAGTGACCGATCTGGACAGGGATGTTCAGAAAATTGAAAAAAATGAATATTAGTTGTTGACGACCCAGGGTCGGATCCTTAATATACGCAGCCGTTGAGGGGCCATAGCTCAGCTGGGAGAGCGCAACACTGGCAGTGTTGAGGTCAGCGGTTCGATCCCGCTTGGCTCCACCAATTTCTAGTCCCCTTCGTCTAGTGGCCTAGGACTCCGCCCTTTCACGGCGGCAACAGGGGTTCGAACCCCCTAGGGGACGCCAATACGGCTTGACGGTTTAGTCCACCGGAAAGCCATCAAAAAAACCGCCTTCGGGCGGTTTTTTTGTGTCTGCAGGAAAATGCCGGGCGCCACAGCCGGGCACGGTGCCGGCTGTGGGCAGGCGGGTCTAGCGAGAAGCGATGGCGCCTTTGCCCACCCCTTCGTAGGCCTTGACCCGGATGGTGTCATCGGGGTGGGCGGCCTTGATCCGGTCGGCGATATGGGCTGCAATCAGCTCCACCGTGGTGTCCGTCTCCATCATGTAAACCCGGGACTCCGGCAGGGTCAGGCTGAATTCACCCTGGTTTGCCTCGTAATCAAAGCGCACATACAGGGTGCCGTCTTCTGTTACCCAGCGGTCAGACACATCCTCTTCCGAGCCCACGTAGATATCCTGCCACCGTTTTGCCCACTGGCTTTCCAATTCGTAGTCCCGGTAACCGTTGCGATCAATACGGATGGGGGAGCGGTGGCCGTGGGCAATTCGCTGGCAGTTGCCGAGATGTTTCTTCAGGCCGTGAACGTAGTGGTAGTAAGCCCCTTCAATGACTTCTTCCCGCAACCCGATGTCGATACTGGTGACGTTGGGCGGCAGCACCGCTCGCAATTCGTGTTCGAGCAGGGCGGCAACGGCAGATGGCATGACCCGTGAGCCCGGGATCCACACCAGGGCCTCTTCCGGCGAGCGATGGATGATGAATGAGCCATCCCGGAGGGTCCAGGTGAAGGTGTCCGGCTGGGCGTCATCGACGCTCACCCCGGGATAGTCCTCCGGAACCACCAGGCGATGGTCCACCCGCTCATCGATCACCCGCTTGATGGTGCGTTTGACATTGCTGAAGTCGAATACCATGCCCTGTTCATCGAGTTCGCCGCCAAGGACGACATCGACGATCCAGCTTTCTCCGACCAGGCCGCGGTCGGCGTCGAGGTAGGCGAAGTCGATAACAGTCAGGTTGTCTACAAACAGGTGATTCATCGGGGCGTCCGGTGGGATGGGCTTGAATGACTGGCAAATTCTAGCAAAAATCCGCCAAACTCAGGAATCTGTATAAACACGTCGCCCTGTAATGACCGGCCTGGCGGCATCTTCCGGAGAGTATGAGCGGTGACAACAGCAGAACGAAACCCGGATGGTGGGGGCTACCCGGTGCTGGTAATGGCGGCCGGCGCATCGCGGCGAATGGGGCGGCCCAAGGCCCTGCTGCGGTATGGTGGCGGCAACCTGCTTGATCGCGCGTTGGAGCTGGCGGCGGTGCTGGGTGGTCCGGTGACGGTCGTCGCGGGTGGCCACTACCCGTTAGTGCGGTTCCGGACCCGCCGGCAGCCAGTACGCTGGTTGCTGGCGGAAAACTGGCAACAGGGGCTGTCGGCATCCCTGCAGGCGGGCTTGGCGAGCCTTGGTCCCGGCGTCAGGGGGTGTTTTGTCTTGCTCGCGGACCAGCCCGCTCTGTGGGAGGCTGATCTGAGGTTGCTGGGGCAGCATGCCAGGGCCGCGCCGTGGCATGCCGTTGCCGCTGATCATGCCGGCCGGCCGGGGGTGCCGGCCTATCTTCCCCGCAGCCTGTGGCCCGCTATCATGGCGCTGGACGGTGATCGCGGGGCGGCCCCGGTACTTGCCCGCGCAGGTGCGGAGCGCATTGAGATTCGCGGGGCGAGCCGGGATATCGACACGCCAGAGGACTGGCAGGCGCTGCTCAGGGATTCAGGCAAACACCCCTGACAGCCAGGCAATGCCGGCAGCGAACACGCCCAGACTGACTGCCAGCGCCAGGCTGTAGGCCCGGGTGCTGGCCGCGCGCTGGCGCGCCACATACAGCTCGATGGTGCGCTGGGCAATCTCCTCGGCCGCCTCGCGGGAAATGTCGTGAGCCTGCTGGACCGCCTCGGCCTGCAGTGTTTGCCAGAATTCGGTATCAATGGTCTGTACGCTGGTGATGTGGTCCTGCAACTCGGTCATTTGCTCGCTGGTGAAGCCCTTCTGGCGGGCCAGTTCCTTGCGGATATCGGTCAGTTCCCGCACCAGGTGCAGGTTAACCTCGGCGGCGACGTCATCCCGCAACCCGATGGTGCTCTCGCTTACCAGGGTGGCAATCTGCTCCATTCGCTCCTCCAGCGCCGTTGCCTGTTTCTTGCCGGCTTCGTCGAGGGCGCGCTTGAGGTGGTCAAACTGTTCGTCAAACAATGAGCTGAGCAGTTCGTGCAGGCGGTTGTTGATGTGGGTCTTGACCGCGGAGCGGGCAATCTGCTCGATCAGTTCGGCGGTCAGTGGCACCACCTGCGAGGAATCCGGCTGGCTGTCGGTGGCGCTACCGCTGGTGGGCGCCAGAACGGCATTATCCGGCAGCGCCGGGCGGTCCTCCGCCTCTTCATCATGGGTATGGCTGGCGTCATTGAGGGCTTCGACCGGCAGGGTACCTGTGCTGACATCTGTGGCCAGCTGGTCCAGCACCAGGTTCAGCTTCTCGGTATGGGCAGGTTTGGTAAGGATGTTGTAAACCCCGAAATTACGGGCCTCCTCGACAAACGACGGGGATTTGCGGGAGGTGCACATGATGATCGGGATGCCTGCGGTCTCGGGGTTGCCCTTGATTGCCTTGGTGGCCTCGACGCCATTCATGCCCGGCATCAGGTGGTCCATGAAGATGACGTCGGGACGCTGGTGGGAGCGGAGAAAGTCCAGCGCCTCTTCGGCCGAGCCGGCCATGTTCACTTCCATGTCGCGACCTTCAAGCAGTTTGCTCAGGGCAAACCGGGCCACCTTGGAGTCGTCCACCAGCAGTGCGTTCTTGATCGTCATGTCCCAACCTCATCCTGTTACTGCGTTGTTATTCTTCGGGTTTACCAGCCTTCGAGGGCAGGGCACTGGGTGGCCCGGTAGCTTTTTTCCCGGTAACAGACACCGGGCTCGGTGGTTCTTGCGGTAAATACCTCGCCGCTGGCGGTTGTCAGCCGTACCTGGCCGTAGGGTTCGCCGTGACGGAAGGTGGCCTCAATGGAGCTGCCGTTGGGGTTCAGCAGCAGCCCCTGGCCGTGGTATTTGCCCTCGATGTATTGGCCGCGGTATTGCTTGCCACTGGCGAGGGTTTCCGCCCCCTTGCCATGGAAGTCCCCGTTCGAGAAGCCGCCCTCATAATGGCGCCCGTCCGGCTCGGTGAGGGTGCCTTCGCCATGAAATCGGTTATTGCGGAAGCCTCCGACGTAAAGCAGGCCAGTGGTGGTGGAAAGGGAGCCGTGGCCGTTGAGTTGGCCGGCGTCCCACAGCCCGGTCAGGATGTCGCCGTTGGCTCGGGTCAGGGTGCCCTGGCCATGAAACTCGCCGGCATGGAACTGGCCGGTGTAACGGGAGCCATCCGGGCCGCGAAGGGTGCCCTCGCCCTGGCGGGCGCCTTCGTGCCACTCGCCTTCATAGCGGCTGCCTTCGGCATACCAGGCCTTGCCATCGCCGTGGAACCGGCCGTTCACGAAGTGACCTTCATAGCGCAGGCCGTTGCTGTCCTGATACTGGCCATCGCCGGTTTTGACGCCGCCAAGCCATTGGCCGTCGCGGTAATTCACCCGGGTATAGGCTTCCAGTCGCGCCATCAGCGTCAGCTCGTTACCCGCCTGGACGGTGACGGCGCGAGACCAGGGCCTGAATCCGTCTTTGCTGATGGTAATGTCGTACTGGCCCGGATCGAGTTCAACGTCCAGGCGGGTGGCACCGTAGGCCTTGCCGTTGATGGTGACGGTGTCGCCCACCACGTTCGAGCGCAGGGTGAGCTGTCCGGTGGTCGGTGGTGGTGGCGGCTCAGGAACGGGCGCGGTTTCCGGCTCGGGGCTCTCGCTGACGATAACGGGCACAGTCGGAGCCAGCCTGGCCAGTTGTGGCGCGGGAGCAGGCTCCGGTGCCGGCAATTCGTCGGCAAATACCGGACTGCGCGCTGCCACTGCCGGAGGCGCCGAGGCCGGCAAATCCTGGCCCCGCATAGAGGCAAAGCCGGCGGTCACCAACAGCATGGCGGCCAGGGCATTGACAAAAAGTAGCGGTCTCACATCGACCATGGGCAAACCTCACACCTGCTTAAGCGAATTTATCTTAGCGAGTTGTGTGAGGGTTATGTAACAGAGCGTGACAGAAGTTTACGAGATTGCCGGTCAGGTCACATTTTGTCCGGAAGCTGGTCATGATTGAGCTGCTCCCACGCCTTCATGTACACATCGGCTTCGTACTGGTAGGGGGACCGGAATGGCGTCAGAACCATGTCGAAGACCAGGAAAAAGAAGCCAACGGACAGCCATGCCATAAACAGACTGCTGATCGTATTGGCCTGAATCTCGGGGTTCGAGTTCACGAACTCCTCCAGCAGCGGCAGCAGGTCGGCGGCCATCACAACGGGATTGAAGCTGGCCAGCACCAGCGGCAACCAGAAGCCGACCAGTATCGGAAAGAAACCGAAGGACCACAGGGCCCGTCGCAGCAGGTAGATGCCGAGGGCCTTCCAGTATTGCTGACGAAGCTCCGGGGTTTTGCGAAGCTGGGCCAGGTAACGGCGGCGCTCGGCCCAGTAGGCGGCAACGTCAGCGGCGGCGATCCGGTCTGCATCGGCTGGCGCCGGACCGGTCGGATCGTCGCCGTCATGGGAGGCGTGGACCTGTACTGCGTTATCAGGCCGGATATCGGTGGTCATGGTGATCGGTTTTTCCTTCCTGTGCGGTAAATTACAGGGTGCGTGGCCATCCAGGGCCGGGCCGGTGCGACTGGCAGTGGCGCTTGCCCTGACAGGTGCATGATAATCGATACAACGTGATACCCTACAAGTCTTAATATGTTAATGACAGGATAGTTGAATGACTGCAGCCAGCGTAAGCGCGACACATCCGGCTTTTGAGAAGCTCCGCAGTCACCGGATTGACACCCTCAACCTGACGGTTGAGGAGTATCGTCACATCAAAACCGGTGCCAGCCATCTCCACCTTGCGGCGGACAACGATGAGAATGTGTTTTTTGTTGCCCTGCGTACCTTCCCGATGGACTCCACCGGGGTCGCCCACATTCTCGAGCACACGGCCCTGTGCGGCAGCGAGAAATACCCGGTTCGCGATCCGTTCTTCATGATGATCCGGCGTTCCCTGAACACCTTCATGAACGCGTTCACCAGCAGCGACTGGACCGCCTATCCGTTCGCCAGTAAAAACCGCAAGGATTTCGACAACCTGCTGTCTGTCTACCTGGACTCGGTATTCTTCTCGAAGCTGGATCCGCTGGATTTTGCCCAGGAAGGTCACCGCCTGGAGTTTGACAAGCCGGACGATCCCGAGTCCGAGCTGGTTTATCGCGGGGTGGTGTATAACGAGATGAAGGGGGCCATGAGCGCGCCCACGTCCCAGTTGTGGCAAAACCTCACCAGCCATCTGTTCCCGACGACCACCTACCACTACAACAGTGGAGGTGAGCCGGACCATATCGTCGACCTCAGCTACGACGACCTGGTGCGTTTCTACCGCCATCATTACCACCCCAGCAATGCGTTTTTTGCCACCTACGGTGACATCCCGGCCCGTGAACACCATGAGCGGTTCGAGGAGCTGGCCCTCAAGCGGTTTGAGCGACTGGACATCGAGCTGCCGGTGAAGGACGAGAAGCGCATGTTTGCGCCGTTGCGGGTGGACCAGAGCTATGCGGTCAGTGAAGGCGAGGGCACCGCGCAGAAGACCCACATCGTGATGGGCTGGCTGCTCGGTCACAGTTTCGACCTGCAGGAAAACCTCGAATGCCAGCTGCTGGCCAATGTGCTTTTGGAGAACAGCGCCTCACCGCTGATGCGTGCCCTGGAAACCACCGATCTGGGGCATTCCCCGTCACCGGTGTGCGGGCTCGAGGATTCCAACCGGGAAATGACTTTTGTCTGTGGTATTGAGGGCAGCGAGCCGGAGCGGCAGGCTGAACTTGAAGCCCTGATCGAGCAAACCCTGCAGAAGGTGGTTGAGGATGGGGTCAGCCAGGAGCGCCTGGAAGCGGTGCTGCACCAGCTTGAGCTCCATCAGCGTGAAATTGCCGGTGACCAGTTCCCCTACGGGCTGCAGCTGATCATGAGCGCTATCCCGCCGATGGTACACGGAGGGGATCCGGTTGCCCTGCTGGATCTGGAGCCGGTTTTGGCGGACCTGCGGGAAAAAATCCGTGACCCGGACTACATCCGCAGCCTGATCCGTCGCCACTTGCTCGACAACCCGCATCGGGTGACACTGACGCTGCGCCCGGACAGCGATCTGGAAAATCGTCGCCAGGAGGCCATCCGCGAGGCGCTGGCCCGCCGCAAGGCATCCTTGAGCGACGACGAGAAGCGGCAGATTATCGACCGGGCGGCGGCCCTTGAGGAGCGGCAGCAGCGCAAGGACGACGACTCGATCCTGCCCAAGGTGGACTTGACCGATGTGCCGCTGCAGTTGCCGGAGCCGGAAGCCCGCTTTGCCGGGGACTTTGCGGCGACCCTGTACGCCCGCGGCACCAACGGGCTGGTGTATGAGCAGCTGGTACTGCCATTGCCGGCAATGTCGGAGGAAGAACTGCTGCTGTTGCCGCTGTACACCACCTTCATGACCGAGGTGGGTTGCGGTGATCTGGACTATCTGCAGATGCAGGACCGGATCTCGGCCGAATCCGGTGGTATTTCTTCATTCTCATCCGCCCGGGGACGAATTGACGATGCGCAGGACCTGTCGGGTTACCTGATTGTCAATGGCAAGGCGCTGGCCCGTAACCGGGATGCCCTGACGCGGTTGCTGAAAGATGTGTTCACCGGCGCCCGTTTTGATGAGCAGGGTCGCATTCGCGAACTGGTCGCCCAGGTGCGGTCCCGTCGCGAGCAGTCGGTAACCGGTGCCGGCCACGCGCTGGCGATGGGAGCGGCGTCCCAGGGACTGAGCAGTGGTGCCTGGCTGGCGTTCCGGCTTGGAGGCCTGGAGGCGATTCGGGGCATCAAGGCGCTGGATGACGCACTGGCGAGCCCTGATGAGCTGGCACAGTTGTGCCAGCGGTTGACCGCGCTGCATGAGCGGATGCAGCAGCAGGCGCGGGAGTATCTGGTTATTGGTGAAGAAGACCAGCTGGATCCCATGGTCGACAGCCTGAAAGCGTGCTGGCCGGCAGTGCAGGATGCAACCGGAGAGCCGTGGAAACTGCAGCCGGTGAGTTACCAGACCCGTCAGGCGTGGCTGACGTCCACCCAGGTTAACTTCTGTGCCCGGGCCTTCAGCACGGTGGCGGTGGACCATCCGGATGCCGCTGCGCTCACGGTGTTGGGCGGTTTCCTGCGCAACGGGTTCCTCCATCGTGCCATCCGCGAGAAGGGCGGCGCCTACGGCGGCGGTGCCGGCCAGGACAGTGTCAACGGTTGCTTCCGCTTCTTCTCCTACCGTGATCCGCGGCTGGGGGAAACCCTGGAGGACTTCGATAACTCGCTGACGTGGTTGCGCCAGGCCGAGCACGATCCGCAGGCACTGGAGGAATCCATCCTCGGTGTTATCGGCCAGCTTGACCGGCCCCGGTCACCGGCAGGCGCTGCCCGCCATGCCTTCCACAACCGGCTATTTGGTCGCAGTCCCGAACAGCAGGCCCGTTTCCGGGAGCGGGTGCTGGCCGTCACCCTGGACGATCTGAAGCGGGTTGCCGACCGCTGGCTGGTGCCGGAAAACGCCAGCACCGCGGTCATCACCAGTCATGACAACCGCAAGGATGCCGAAGGCCTGGGGCTGGCCATCGAAGAGCTTTAAGAAACGCCGGCAATTCCGGCGCTGCCGCATCAGCGGTGGCGCCGGAGCCCTGTAGCCACCATGATCCGCGTGGAGATCTCCTCGACGGAGTAGGCGGTGGTGTTGAGGTAGGGAATCCGTTCCCGGCGATACATCAGTTCAATTTCCTCGATTTCATGCATGCACTGTTTGAGCGACGAGTAGCGCGAGTTGGGGCGCCGTTCGTTGCGGATGGTGGCCAGCCGTTCCGGCTCGATGGTCAGGCCGAAAATCTTCTCCCGGTGCGGTCGCAGCGCTTCCGGCAACTGCTGGTCGTTGAGGTCTTCCTCGGTGATCGGGTAGTTGGCAGCCTTGATGCCATACTGCAGTGCCAGATACAGGCAGGTTGGCGTCTTGCCGCTCCGTGAGGCCCCGACCAGGATAAGGTCCGCCTCGTCATATTGCCGGGTGCGCGCGCCGTCGTCGTTGTCGAGGGCAAAGTTCACCGCGTGGATCCGCCGCTCGTAGCTGCCTTCGTTATTGATGGCGTGGGATTTGCCGACCGAGTAGGAGGACGACGCCTTCAGCTCCTGTTCCAGGGGTTGCAGAAACGTCCCGAAGATATCCACCATGAAGCCATTGGCCTCGGAGATGATCTCGCGGATGTCGCTGTCGACGATGGTGTCAAACACCAGCGGCTTCTCGTCATCGGTTTCTGCGGCCTTGTTAATTCGGGTCACAAGTTCCCTGGCCTTGTCGCTGTCATCGATATACGGAACGGTAATCCGCTCGAAATCGATTTTCTCGAACTGCGCGAGCAGCGCGTTTCCAAGCCCCTCGGCGGTCAGGCCGGTGCCGTCGGAAATAAAAAAGGCGGTTCTTTTCATGGTGTACTGTCTGCCTCCGTGTTGGCAGGTTCCCTAGGTAATCCTCGCAGGTTACAGTATCATACACGCCAAGTTCGAGAGCCTTGGGTGCAGTTTCTGCGGTTGGTACCCCCGAATCCACTCGCCCGCTTTGGCTCTTCGCTTTTCAGACTCAAGGGAGACGCGTTTTGGAAGATTACATTATCTGGTTTGAAAACCTGGGAATGTCTGATGTAGACCGGGTGGGAGGCAAGAACGCATCCCTCGGTGAAATGATCAGTAATCTCGCCAACGCAGGTGTTACCGTTCCGGGTGGTTTTGCAACGACTGCCCATGCTTACCATGAATTCCTCGCAAAAGACGGCCTCCGCGACCGTATCGATAATGCCCTTGATGCCCTCGACGTTAACGACGTCAACGAGCTGGCACGGGTCGGCTCGCAGATCCGCCAGTGGGTCATCGAAACACCGTTCCCGGCGAAACTCGAGGAAGAGCTGGAAAAGGCCTACAACCAGCTGCGTGATGGCAACGAACATATGGCGGTGGCGGTGCGCTCCTCGGCAACGGCGGAAGACCTGCCGGACGCGTCCTTTGCCGGCCAGCAGGAAACCTTCCTCAACGTGGTTGGCCTTGATCAGGTCAAGCGGTCCGTCAAGGATGTGTTTGCTTCCCTGTTCAATGACCGTGCCATTTCCTACCGCGTGCATCACGGCTTCGACCACAAACTGGTTGCCTTGTCCGCCGGTATCCAGAAGATGGTGCGCAGTGAGACGGCCGCCAGCGGCGTCATGTTCACCCTCGATACCGAATCCGGCTTCCGTGACGTGGTGTTTGTAACCGGCTCCTACGGTCTGGGTGAGACCGTGGTGCAGGGTGCGGTCAACCCGGATGAGTTCTACGTTCACAAACCGACCCTTGAAGCGGGTCGTCCGGCAGTGCTGCGTCGAAATCTCGGCAGCAAGGCCATCAAGATGGTCTACTCCGACGATCACAGCAGCGAGCATTTTGTCCAGACCATCAAGGTCGAGGCTGAAGACCGTGGCCGCTTCTGTATCTCCGATGCGGAAGTGGAAGAGCTGGCCCGCCAGGCCATGATTATCGAAAAGCACTACCAGCGTCCGATGGACATCGAGTGGGCGAAAGATGGCGATGACGGCCGGATCTATATCGTTCAGGCCCGTCCGGAAACCGTAAAGAGCCGCGCCTCCGCCAATGTGATGGAGCGGTACCTGCTCAAGGAAACCGGCAAGGTGCTGGTGGAAGGGCGCAGTATCGGCCACAAGATCGGTAGTGGTCCGGTCAAGGTGATCACCAGCATCAAGGAAATGGACAAGGTCCAGCCAGGTGACGTGCTGGTAACCGACATGACCGACCCGGACTGGGAGCCGGTCATGAAGCGTGCGTCCGCCATCGTAACCGATCGCGGCGGCCGGACTTGCCATGCGGCAATTATCGCCCGCGAGCTGGGTATTCCGGCAGTCGTCGGTTGTGGTGACGCAACCGAAGTGCTGAAGGACGGCCAGGAAGTCACGGTATCCTGCGCGGAAGGCGATACCGGCATGATCTATGAGGGCGCCCTCGATTTCGAGCTGCGGGAGAACACGGTCGACTCCATGCCCAACATCCCGTTCAAGATCATGATGAACGTGGGTAACCCGGACCGCGCCTTTGACTTCCAGGCCCTGCCCAACGAAGGCGTCGGCCTGGCCCGTCTGGAGTTCATCATCAACCGGATGATCGGTGTTCATCCCAAGGCCCTGCTGAACTTCGACGGGTTGCCGCGGGA
Organism: Marinobacter profundi; assembly: GCF_002744715.1. Classification (GTDB taxonomy): domain Bacteria; phylum Pseudomonadota; class Gammaproteobacteria; order Pseudomonadales; family Oleiphilaceae; genus Marinobacter; species Marinobacter profundi. The sequence goes on along the minus strand of NZ_KZ319368.1, from coordinate 411,144 downwards.
CATCAAGCAGACGGTCGAAAAACGTATCTCGGGTTACAGCTCACCGGTGGACTTCTACGTCGAGAAACTGGTGGAAGGTATCTCCACCCTGGCGGCGGCCTTTGCACCCAAAAAGGTGATTGTGCGGCTGTCGGATTTCAAATCCAACGAATACGCCAACCTGATCGGCGGTACCCTGTACGAGCCGGACGAAGAGAACCCGATGCTGGGATTCCGTGGCGCATCCCGGTACATCTCCGAAACCTTCCGTGACTGTTTCGAGCTGGAGTGTCGGGCGCTGAAGAAAGTCCGTAATGAAATGGGGCTGACCAACGTTGAGGTGATGGTGCCTTTCGTACGCACCGTGGGAGAGGCCAAGCAGGTGGTGGAGCTGCTGGCGGAGAACGGACTGGTGCGCGGTGAGAACGGTCTGCGGGTCATCATGATGTGCGAGCTGCCCGCCAACGCTCTGCTGGCGGACCAGTTCCTCGAGCATTTCGACGGCTTCTCGATCGGCTCCAACGACCTGACCCAGCTTACTCTGGGTCTGGATCGTGATTCCGGCATCATTGCCCACTTGTTTGATGAGCGCAACGATGCGGTAAAGGTGCTGTTGTCCAATGCTATCCAGGCGTGCAAGAGGGCGGGCAAGTACATCGGTATCTGCGGCCAGGGGCCATCGGACCATCCGGACCTCGCCAAGTGGCTGATGGATGAGGGCATCGACACGGTATCCCTGAACCCGGATTCGGTACTCGACACCTGGTTCTTCCTCGCTGACGAGAAGATTGACTGATTCGCTGATCCAACGACAAGGAGGATGACTGAGTGCCTATCGTAACCCCGGACATTTGTGATGATTACCCGGAAGTGCTGGTGGTTGAGCCCGGCTTTCGTAACTATGGCGCCATCAAGGCCTTTGGTGGCGAAATCGTCACTGTAAAGTGCTTTGAAGACAATTCGGTCGTCAAGGAGCAGGTGGCCCAGCCCGGAAACGGCCGCGTTATGGTGGTAGACGGTGGTGGTTCCAGGCGTGCTGCGCTGCTCGGTGACATGCTCGCCGAGCAGGCCGCCAGCAACGGCTGGGCAGGTCTGGTGATTAACGGTTGCATCCGGGATGTGGACGTTATCGGCGAGACCGCGCTCGGGGTTCAGGCTCTGGCGACCCATCCGCGCAAGACTGAGAAGCGCGGTGTTGGTGACCTGAACGTACCGGTGACCTTTGGTGGTGTGACCTTCCACCCGGGCCATTATGTCTACGCTGACAACAATGGCATTGTGGTCTCTGAGAAAGAACTGGCGCTCGGCTGAACTGCGGCAGGAAGAACAAAAAAAGTCCGGAAGGTGACCCCTTCCGGGCTTTTTTGTTTGCGTTGACCCGTCAGGCCCAGTTGTCGGTTTTGCGACTCGGTTTAAGCATGGGGATGACCAGTGCCAGCAGCACGCCTCCGAGCACCAGGCCTGCGCCCAGCAGCATGAAATCGGACTCGCTCTTGGCTTCCAGGCGCTCTTTTTCCGCCGTCAGCACTTCCAGGTCGTTGCGCAGTTTCTGGTTTTCTTCCTGCAGCTCATCGTTGCGGCGCTCCAGGCTGAGGGCGTTGGCAGAGACTTCCTTGACCCTGGCCAGTTCCGCGGCAAGCTGGCTGGAACGCTGTTCCAGATTCTGCTCGGACGAGGCCAGGTTGCTGCGCTCCTGGGTGACGGTCTGGAGTTGCTGGCGAACCTCGGCCAGCTCGCTGCGGGCGCGTTCCAGGTCTTTGTTGGCGGCTTCCAGGCGATCACGGGCGATGGGGGTGTTGCTCAGGTAGCGGGTGAGGATATAACCCTCAATACCGTCGCGGGTGCGAATACGGCTGTAACCGGACTCTTTCTGTTCCAGCAGTTCGATGGGCGTCCCGCTGCGCAGTCCCTGATGAAGGATGCGGAACTGGGTTCCCTCGCCACTGCGAATCGGCGCATAGAACGTATCGTCAACATACACTGTTTTGGCATGGGCGGAGATGCCCACTGCCATCAAAAGCAGCACGCTGATAAAAAGACGAGACGGTGTCACTGATTAGGCCCCTACAAGAACGATGAAGGCCGCAATTTTGGCATAGCTGTGTGGCTATGCAAGGCGGCACGGGTTACAAAATGCTCATGTGTCCGGATCAGGGCAGGACAGCTTTGAACGGCTTGACCGTAACTTTGCGGTACACGCCTGCCGCCATGTAGGGGTCGGCGTCCGCCCAGGCTTTCGCTTCCTCGAGGGAATCGAATTCGGCCACCACCAGGCTACCACTGAAACCTGCCTCACCCGGATCGGGGCTGTCGATGGCGGGGTGGGGGCCGGCAACCAGCAGACGGCCTTCGGCTTTCAGTGCTTCGAGCCTTGCCAGGTGGGCAGGGCGGGTTTCCTTGCGCATCGGCAGGCTGTTTTCGACATCTTCACTGATGACGGCGTAGAGCATGGCTTGACTCCTTGAAAAGATCAGACAATGACCCATCCTGCCGGTTGACGATACATCGACCCGGATGGCTGATAAACTGGCCGGGTAGGCTACCCGACTGACGCAAAAGAGTAATTCCGTGACTATACCCCAAGCAACGTCCCTGTGCATCGATCTGCACTGTCACAGTACAGTTTCAGACGGCGCCCTGACGCCCTCTGACCTCATTGCACGGGCCCGGGACAAGGGGGTGACCCATCTGGCACTCACCGACCATGACACCATTGCCGGCCTTGAGCAGGCGCGCCAGGCCGCCGGTCAGGTTGGTCTTGAACTGATCAATGGCGTTGAGCTGTCCTGCCTCTGGCGCACCCAGACCATTCATATCGTGGCGCTGGATTTTGATGTTGATGACCCTGGGTTCCGGGCTGCGCTGGCGACTCAACTTGATAACCGCTGGCGCCGGGCCCGGATGATTGCAGAACGGCTGGAGCGGCTGAAAGTCGATGATCTGCTCACGAAGGCAACCAGCGTGGCTGGTGGTGATGTGCCTGGGCGTCCGCATTTTGCCCGGGTGCTGGTCGATGAAGGTGTGGTCCGGGACAGCGGGCAGGCATTCCGCCGCCATCTGGGCGCAGGCAAGCCCGGTGACGTCAGGGCGTTCTGGCCGGAGCTGGACGAGGTGGTGGCATGGATCGTACAGGCTGGCGGCATAGCCGTGCTGGCCCACCCCCGCAAATACAAGATGACGGCAACCAGACTGCGCCAGTTGGTCAGTGATTTCCGCCGTGCCGGTGGCAGGGCCATCGAGGTGTCAACGTCCGGCCAGTCCAGTGGTGATCTTGGGTTCCTGGCCGAGTTGTGCCGGCGGGAACAGTTGCTGGCATCCCAGGGTAGCGATTTTCACTTTCCCGGGGCTCCCTGGTGTGAGTTGGGGCACATCATGAAAATGCCAGACGGGCTGGAGCCGGTCTGGCATCATTTTCGTAAGCCGGTGGTGACCGGGTAAGTCACCTCACCGGTTCAGTCAGGGGCGTGAAACAGCAGGTAGAGGTCTGTCAGTGAGTCAGGAATGGCTTCCGCCATTTGCCGGCTCAACTTCTCGTTTTCCCGCACCTTGCGGAAATCCTCGTCATCAAACAGTCCCGACAGGGTCAACATCGGCACCAGCAGGTCTGCTGCCTCGTCCTCGTTGTCTCCAAGCCACTCGTCTTCGTGCTCGAGGAAAGTGTCAACAAAACCGGCACACCAGTTTTCCAGGGCATTCATTGGATCCCCGTCCTCCGGTTCCGGCAACTCGAGCGCCTGCCCCATATCCAGTGAGTGAGCCATGCCTTTGGCCAGCTTCTCCACTGCCGAACTGAAGGCGAGGGGGACGCCTTCTGCCGGCAACTGGTCGAGGCCAGTCGCCAGCAGGAAGATATCCTCCCTGCTCAATTCGGTCGGGCCAACCACGCTGGCACACACCACGCCGTGAAGACCGAAAAAGTCTACTGCGTCCTCGCCCCAGGGCTCCGCAAACAGAATGTCTTCGAGCGCTTCAATATCCGCATTGGACAGCATCATTCATTCCCCTCGGCTTTTTTCGCCGCTTCGGCAGCCCGCTGGCGTTTGCGGACTTCTCTCGGGTCATTGTAGGCCCTGCCGGGGGTAACCGGGGGCAGAGGCTCGGTTGCTGGCCTGGTTTCCGCTGCCTTGGCTGCTTCGGGGGCGGCCGCTGGTTTGGTCTCAGCCGGTTTCTCAGTTTTCACTGCGTTGGCCGGTTTCTCGGCAGGCTTCGCATCCGTTGTCGCGTCGGTTGTTGCTGCCGCCTTGGTCTCCGCGGGTTTGGCAGTTTTTGCCTCCGTCGCATCGCCGGCTTGTTTGCCAGGCGTTGCTTCGGCCCGGGCTTCCGATTTGTCATCGACTTTTGCTGTCGACTTTTCCGCGGTCCGGCCCTCAGCAGCTTTGTCCCCGGGCCGGCCTTCGGCTTTCGGCTCGGCTTTTGCCTGCGCCTTGCCTTCGGTCTTGCCTTCGGATTTGGCTGCGGCCTCCCGGGTGGATTCCGCCGGTGCCTTTTCTGCTGGCTTGGACTCGGCAGCCTTTACCACCCGGCTGGTGGCTGGCTTGTCAGCGGCTTCCGTCGCTGCGGCTGCTTCTGGCCGGGCCTGGCTCTCAGGCTTGTCGGCAGGTTTCTTTGCCGGCTCATCAGCCGCTGCTTTCTTCTCGGGAGCCGCACTGGCTTCCGGCGTGCCTGCCGACTTGCTGACCGGCTTGGCCTCATCTTCTTTCGGTTGCCCGGTCTTCGGCTCAGCGGTCTTCTGCTCGGCGGTCTTTGGTTCTGCAGAGGGTGCCGTTTCAGGCTTGGGTGCAGTTGCTTTCTGCTCGGGGGCCTTTTGCTCCTGGGCTTTCTGCTCTGTTACCTTCGGTTCTGCCGCCTTCTGACCGGCTGCCGGCTGTGCAGCCGGCTTGGCCGTCTCAGCTACCGCTTCAACCTGGGTGTCCTGCTGATGTCGCTCGGTACGAGCGGCCTTGCGGTCTGCCGGCGTCGATGCCGGTGCCTCGGCTGGCGAGCCGTCACGGTTCCGCGGCCGGCGTGGCTTGCGGCGTTTTTCATCACCGCCGCTGCGCTCCGGGCGATCACCTCGTTCCGGACGATCGGCTTTCGGCTCGCGATCACCACGGGGTTCGCGCTCGGCCTTCGGCTCGCGCTGGTCCCGGGTTTCCTGGGGTTTGTTGCGTCCGCCCTGGCCACGGGCCTGTTGGCTGCGCTCGTCTGCTTCCTTACGTCCGGTGTCCTTGCGGCCTTCTCCGCCCTGCTGCTGGCGCCCCTGGCTTTCGCCCTGACGGCCGCGGCCACCGGACCGGGCGCTGTCACGACCGCCCCGTCCACCGCGGCTGCGGGCATCGTCACTACGGCCGGTATCGCTGCGGCCCTGTTCGCCTTGCTGGCGGCGATCGCCACCCGCGCGGTTCTCCGGGCGGCTCTCATCACGGGCAACCCGCGATTTGCGGCGGTCCTGGCGCGGTTGGCCACGACGGTCACCCTGTTGCTTGCGGGCAGTGCTCTCGCTTTCCTGCTCGGTGCCGCCGCCGAAGAAGCACGCAATCTTGCGGCCAATGCGACGGAAAACACCTTCTTCCTGGATTTCGGCGGGGGCTGCGGCTTCGGTCGGTTCGGCGCTGGGCGCAGGTGCAACCGGACGAATGGCCTTGACCGCGGCTTCCTGGCGAACCGGTGCCTGGGTTGGCAGCAGCTCCTGGGCTTCCTCCTCGCGCTCGCTGTATTCGCGGGCTACCTGGTAGCTGGAGACTTTCTCCTGGCCCGCCTCGTCGTCGCGGAGGCGAAGAATCTCGAACTGGGGCGTTTCCATGTGCGGCTGGGGTACCACCACCACACTGACTTCCTGGCGGGCTTCAATATCCGCCAGTTCCTTGCGTTTCTCGTTGAGCAGGAAAGTGGCAACCGTAACCGGTACGATGGCGCGCACTTCGCCGGTCTTGTCTTTCGAGGATTCCTCGTAGATCAGGCGCATGATGCTCAGGGCGAGGGATTCGATGCCACGGATGGTGCCCTGGCCATTACAGCGTGGGCACACCTCGCTGCGGGTCTCGCCCAGCGAGGGACGCAGACGCTGGCGTGACATTTCCAGCAAACCGAAGCGGGAGATCTTGCCAACCTGGACGCGGGCCCGGTCGAGTTCCAGTGCTTCGCGGACACGCTGTTCCACTTCGCGCTGGTGCTTGGCCGGGGTCATGTCGATGAAATCGATGACAATCAGGCCGCCCATATCCCGCAAACGCAGCTGGCGGGCGATTTCGTCCGCTGCTTCAAGGTTGGTCTGCAGTGCGGTTTCCTCGATGTCATGGCCCTTGGTGGCGCGCGAGGAGTTGATGTCGATGGATACCAGTGCTTCGGTCGGGTCGATGACGATGGAGCCGCCGGATGGCAGTTTCACTTCCCGCTGGAATGCAGTCTCGATCTGACCTTCGATCTGATAACGGCTGAACAGGGGGATTTCGTCCTTGTACAGCTTGATCTTGTTCTCGAAGGTGGGCATCACGGCGCGAACAAAGTTGAGGACGTCCTCGTACACCACCTCGGAGTCGATCAGCACCTCACCGATGTCCTGGCGGAGGTAGTCGCGAACGGCGCGGATAATGACGTTGCTTTCCTGGTGGATCAGGAACGGCGCCTTGCGCTCGCCGGCAGCCTGGGTGATGGCTTCCCAGAACTGGACGAGGTAGTCCAGGTCCCACTGCAGTTCCTCGGAGGTACGGCCGATGCCGGCAGTACGCACGATGATGCCCATGGTCTTGGGCACCTGAACCTGGTTCATCGCTTCCTTGAGCTGGGCCCGTTCCTCACCCTCGATGCGGCGGGAAATGCCGCCGGCGCGGGCGTTATTTGGCATCAGAACAAGGTAGCGGCCGGCCAGGGAGATGAACGTGGTCAGGGCGGCGCCCTTGTTGCCACGTTCTTCCTTGTCGACCTGGACAATGACTTCCTGGCCCTCGGAGAGCACATCGCGGATGTTGATCTTGCCTTCGATCTGGCCCGGGGATTTCTTGAAGTATTCCTTGGAGATTTCTTTCAGCGGAAGGAAGCCGTGACGCTCGGCGCCGAAGTCGACAAAGGCGGCTTCCAGGCTGGGTTCTACGCGGGTAATCCGGCCTTTGTAGATGTTGGCCTTTTTCTGTTCCCGGCTGCTGGATTCGATATCAAGGTCAAACAGACGTTGTCCGTCAACAAGTGCAACGCGCAACTCTTCGGGGTGAGTTGCATTGATCAGCATTCTTTTCATGGAAAGAATTGTTTCCTGTCATGTAAATGAGACAGAAAACCTGAGGGAAGTGCATCAGCGAAGCAGAACGGGCGTTCCGCGGGCGATAGAGTCGCCGGCGGCCAGACGAATCAGATCAGTACGGATACAGCTTCCGTAGGCCTGAACAAACCGCAGACGTACCGGCTGCCTGAGGGCAGGGGGAGGTCGGTTGGGGTTACTGTCTGGTGACGCATGTTATCCGTTTTCAAGTTCACGCTGGTACCTGGGTCTCACGTCGTATTCGTATGCTGGACGGCCCGGCCCTGCGTGCTGGTAATGATTCTTCGGTGATGTCGTCCGTCGGTTTTCCGTACGGTTATCATCTTCTCTTCCGGGGGCTGTGCAGGTGCCTTCTGTTTCGGCACCGCGGGCTCTCTCCGGAAGCATTTCAAGCGCCAGGTCCTTTAATGATCGGATAACTGGCGTTCAAACTCGCTTGTAGTGTCTGTATACTTCTGCCGCTCCGGCCTGTGGTGTTCCTACCATGCCGTGGACAAACGGTAAAGCACGCCGGAATATAACAGTTATCATCGGGGCCATCAATCCCGCACACTTCCCTATCGGACGTACCCTATGCCAGTCACCAGAAAACAACCCCGCCGCCCGGGTTCGCAAGCGTCTCCTGCGCCGTCTGCCGCGGCCGCTGAGCGCAAGGGTGTGCAGCGGGTGGTTGTGGGAGAGGATAATGACGGTCAGCGGGTGGATAATTTCCTGCTGGCGCAGTTGCGGGGAGTCCCGAAAAGTGTGATCTACCGCGTTGTCCGCAAAGGCGAGGTAAGGGTGAACAAGGGGCGGGTAAAGCCTGATACCCGCCTGCGCCAGGGGGATGAAGTGCGTATTCCGCCGATCACCCAGAAGGTCAGGGAGGCGCCGGTGGTGCCGGGCTCGCGGGTGCAGAGTGTGATGGAGGGAGCCATCGTATTCGAGAATGAGCAGATGCTGGTGGTCAACAAACCATCGGGTATTGCGGTACACGGTGGTAGCGGGCTGGATTTCGGCCTGATCGAGGTGTTGCGGGCGGCCCGTCCGGAGCAGAGATTTCTTGAGCTGGTCCACCGCCTCGACCGTGATACTTCCGGTCTGGTGATGGTGGCCAAAAAGCGTTCGGCGTTGCGGTTCCTGCAGGATGAGCTGAGGCATCGCCGTATGCGTAAGTATTACCATGCCCTGGTGGTGGGTAGCTGGCCCGCCGGTCTCGACCGGGTGGATGTGCCGTTGCAGCGTTTCGAACTCAAATCCGGTGAGCGCCGGGTCCGGGTGGACAACGAGGGCAAGGCGTCGCTGACAACCTTCCGGCTGCTGGATTCCTGGCCGGGGTACAGTCTGGTTGAGGCGTCACCGGTGACTGGCCGTACCCACCAGATCCGGGTTCACAGTGTGTGGGCCGGGCACCCTATCGCCGGTGACGACAAGTATATGGATGATGCCAGTCTGCGGGCGTTCCGCGCGGCGGGCGGTCAGCGCCTGATGCTGCATGCCCGGGCGCTGGAAATTACCTTGCCGGCCGGTGACGGTAATCCCGGAGAGCGTATTCGTCTCGAGGCGCCCTATGATGAGGCGTTCGGGGGCTTTCTTGCGAAGCTTGACGCTGTGAAAGGCAGCAGTGCCGGCGGCGGTCAGTAGTTCAGTAGCGAGGCCGAAACAGATCAGAAACAGGATAATCCTATGCAGGTTAAAGTAGTCATTTTTGACTGGGACGGAACGCTGGTTGACTCGGTGGACCATATCGCCGACAGCCTTCACCAGGCGGCGACCGAATTGGGGTATCCGGCTCTGGAGCGGGAAGCCTACCGGGATATTATCGGGCTTGGCATGGTTGAGGCGCTGGAGGCACTTTATCCGGGGCTCAGCCGCGAAGAGATGAATGCGATCCGCGATGGCTACGCCCGCTACTTCTTTGCCAAGGTGACGACGCCCCAGAATGTCTTCGATGGCATGGCGGACGTGCTGGCGGACCTCCGTCGTGCCGGTCGCGGCTGTGCGGTGGCAACCGGCAAGAGTCGGCGGGGCCTGGATGGCGCGTTGCATTCCAGTGGCCTGGCTGCGCATTTCGATCATACCCGGTGTGCCGATGAGACCCGTTCCAAGCCGGATCCGGCCATGTTGCAGGAGTTGATCGGGGTCTATGGGATCCGGCCCGAGGAGGCCGTAATGATTGGCGATACCCGCTATGACCTGGAAATGGCGCAGCGGATCGGCATGCCGGCCATTGGCGTGGAGTGGGGTGTCCACAAGCGCGACGTGCTTGGCCGGTATGATCCCCACGCCATTGTCGAATCGGTGGCAGATTTGCGGGACGTGCTCGGGCTTTGATTGGGCTTTGATTGGGATCGGGCTTCGACCGGCCTGTGACCGGCACTGGTCGATGAGGTCCGGGCCTGCGCTGTGGATTTAATTCGCTAAACAGGAAGAACAGATGACAGATTGGGAATCTGACAAGAATCCGGGGTGGGGCGCTGAACCGGTATCTGCTGCGTCGCGCAACGCCGGCGACCGGCCGGAAAGCAGTCGCGACTGGAAGCTGATCGAGAAACTGGTGATGTCCCTGCAGTCCGAGCAGCGCAAGAGCAGGCGCTGGGGGATTTTTTTCAAGCTGCTGACCTTTATCTATCTGTTCGCGATTCTGTTGCTGCTCAAGTTCCCTTTGGGGGAAAGTTTGCAGTCCGCGGTGGGTGATCATACCGCGCTGATCGAAATCACCGGCACCATCGCGGCCGACGAGCTGGCGAGTGCAGACAATATCGTGGGTTCCCTGCGCCGGGCGTTCGAGGATCCGGAAGCGAAGGCGGTGATTCTGCGGATCAACAGCGGTGGTGGCAGCCCGGTGCAGTCGGGCTATGTGTATGATGAGATTGTCCGGCTGCGCAATGAATACCCCGACAAGAAGGTCTATGCGGTGATTTCAGACATCGGCGCGTCCGGTGCCTACTATATCGCCGCAGCGGCGGACGAGATCTATGCGGACAAGGCCAGTCTGGTGGGGTCCATCGGTGTGGTGGCGGGTGGTTTCGGTTTTACCGGAACCATGGACAAACTGGGGGTTGAGCGGCGGCTGTATACGGCCGGGGAAAACAAGGCCTTTCTGGACCCCTTTTCTCCCGAGAATCCTGAAGAGGTGACCTTCTGGCAGGATGTTCTCGAGACGACGCACCGGCAGTTCATCGAACAGGTGCGCGCGGGCCGCGGTGACCGGCTGGCCGATGACGAGCGCCTGTTCTCCGGGCTGGTCTGGACCGGCGAGCAGGCTCTGGAGCTGGGGTTGGTGGATGGTCTCGGCAGTTCATCCTATGTGGCCCGGGAAATTGTCGGCTACAAGGAGTTGGTGGATTACAGCAGCCGTCGTTCCCCGTTTGAGAACCTGATTGACCAGTTGGGTGTGTCCGTAGGCAGCGGATTTGCCAGTCAGCTGATCGAGTCCCGCCTGGAATTGCGCTAGCGATCAGTGAGGGGGTTGAAGCCCCATTGCCTGAACAGATCGTTCAGGGCGATCAGGGGCAGGCCGACCAGGCTGTTGGGATCGCGTCCCTCCAGGCGGTTGAACAGGGCGATGCCGAGCCCCTCCATCTTGAAGCTGCCAGCGCAGTCGTAGGGCTGCTCGGTCAGCAGATAGTGCCGGATCTCGGTTTCGGTCAGCTCGCGGAAGTGGGCCCGGAAAGGCTCGCACACGCAGGCGCAGGTATCATTGCGGCTATCGTAAAGCGCCAATCCGGTGTGGAACGTGACTGTCTTGCCGCTGCTGAGCTGTAATTGCTGCAGGGCGCGCTGGTGGGATCCCGGTTTGTTGAGCCGGGTGCCGTCCGGCAGTGCGGCCACCTGGTCTGAGCCGATGATCCAGTGGGCCGGGAAGCGGTTTGCCAGGGCGCGGGCTTTCTCCTCGGCGAGGCGGCGGGCGAGGTCCTGCGGCGCTTCGCCGTGTCGAGGCGACTCATCAATCTCCGGGCTGGCCGTTTCGAAAGGCAGTCCCAGGCGGGCAAGCAGTTCCTGCCGATAAGGTGAGGAGGAGGCGAGAACGAGCGGGGCGGGCAGTGGCAAAGAAGGCATCAGGAGTCTCTCGTAACCTGCAGATAACGGGTCAGCAAGCCGGCAATCGGTCCGGAATGCGCTGGCCTTATTGTGAAATACACCTATGCTGCTGGCAAACCTTCGTGAATTCGTGACGAAGTCTTTGACAGACGGTGGTGGTGTCCCTAAAATTGCGCGCCTATGTCAAACGCCGAATTGCCCAAGTCCGTCGATCCTTACCGGCTCGCGGAGCAGAACACTGTGCTGGAGGGATTCGTTCCCCTCAGCGCCATGGCTCGTTTTAACGAATGCATCTCGGGCTTTGAAGAAGGCGGGGTTTGTCAGGTTACGCTGTCGTTTTCGATGGATGGTGAGCGTCGACGCATTGTTGTTGGCAAGCTGTCTGCGAACGTGGAGTTGCAGTGTCAGCGGTGCATGGGGCCGAAAGCGGCCACGCTGGTGTCGGAGTTCCGTCTCGGACTGGTCACCAGTGATGCGCAGGCGCAGCAGTTGCCACGCGACCTGGAGCCCTATCTGACGGAAGGCTTTAATGCCGATCTGTGGGCGATGGTCGAGGACGAGTTGCTGCTCGTGGTTCCGCCGTTCCCGCTGCATGAGCGTGACCAGTGTCCGGCCAGGGAGGCCCTTGAAGCCCTTGAGGGCACGCAGGCGTCAGCCCGGCCGGAAGCAGAGCCTCGCGAGAACCCGTTCAGTGTTCTGGCGGATCTGAAGACGAAAAAGCACTAACGATGTGCCCTTGCCGGTACATTACACGAACATTGTTTTAAAAAGGTCAGGAGCATAATCATGGCTGTACAGCAGAATCGTAAGACCCGCTCTAAGCGCGGCATGCGCCGTTCACACGACGCCCTGAGCGCCGCAGCACTCTCCACCGACGCGACTACCGGTGAAGTTCATCGTCGTCACCACGTGTCTCCGGACGGTTTCTACCGTGGCAAGCAGGTAATCGAAGCGCGCGACGAGTAAGTTGCTGCGCCTGAGCACCAGAACCTGGCGGGCGATGCAGCGGTGAACTCTGTCACCATAGCAATCGATGCCATGAGCGGTGACCGCGGCGCGTCCGTTGTGGTTGCTGCTGCGCTGGATGCGGTACGCGAAAACGAGGCCTTGAGTATCATTCTGGTGGGAATCCGGAGTGAGCTCGAGGCCTTGTTGCATTCGGGGCATCCGCGGATCCGGGTGATGGAAGCCGCCGACGTCGTGCGGATGAACGAGCGACCCTCCCATGCCTTGCGGCATAAGCAGAATTCCTCGATGGCGGTGGCGCTGACCCTGGTTCGCGATGGTGAAGCCCAGGGGTGTGTCAGCGCTGGTAATACCGGTGCGCTGATGGCCTTCGGTCGGTCCATTATTCGCATGTACCCGGGGATCGAACGACCCGCCATCACCAAGCTGATTCCGTCCCTGCGCGGTCGTTGTCACGTCCTTGATCTCGGTGCCAATGTCGATTCCAGTGCCGAAAATCTCTATCAATACGCCCTGATGGGCTCCCTGATGGCATCTGCGATCTGCAGTTTGTCCGAGCCGCGGGTGGCGCTGCTCAACGTGGGTGAGGAAGAGATCAAGGGTAATGAGCAGGTCCGCCTGGCATCGCACATGCTGGCCCAGTGCGAAACCCTTAACTACATCGGCTATGTGGAAGGCAGTGACCTGTTCCGGGATGTGGCGGATGTGGTGGTTTGTGACGGATTTGTGGGCAATATCGCCCTCAAGACCGGCGAGGGTGTTGCCGGCATGCTGATTGAGGTGCTCGAGCAGGCCTTCACCCGCAGTCTTTACGGCCGCTTCGTTGGCTTCCTGGCGCGGCCTATCGTCGGTCGCTTGCTGGCACTGATGGACCCTTCCCGCCATAACGGCGCCAGCCTGCTCGGTTTGCAGGGCGTTGTCATCAAAAGTCATGGCAATGCCAATGAACGCGCTATGCTGTCGGCCATTCGGCAGGCGGTCCGCGAGGTTGAGCTGGAAGTGCCCCGTCGTATCAATGAGCGCCTTGACGACCTTATGGTTTAGTCTCTGCTATCCTCCTGAGACTAAAGTCGGCCAGTAAATAACGGGTAAACGAACACTGCTTCGGGTTAACTTGTACTATTGGCTAATCTCCCGTAATCCCCAATGACGATAAGATTCCTACTATGAAATCAGCGTTTATTTTTCCAGGTCAGGGTTCCCAGTCAGTTGGCATGCTGGCAGAAGCGGCAACCCATTGGCCCATCATTGAGCAGACCTTCTCCGAGGCCTCCGCTGTGCTGGGGTATGATCTCTGGCACCTGTGCCAGAAAGGCCCTGCGGAAGAGCTGAACCAGACCACCGTGACCCAACCGGCCCTGCTGACCGCCAGTGTTGCCCTGTGGCGCCAGTGGTTTGTGGCGGGTGGTACCCGGCCAGACTTTCTTGCCGGCCACAGTCTTGGTGAGTACAGTGCCCTGGTTGCCGCGGAAAGCCTGAACTTCTTTGACGCCGTTAAGCTGGTGCGCCTGCGGGGTGAGCTGATGCAGGACGCGGTTCCTGCCGGCCAGGGCAGTATGGCAGCCATTCTCGGGCTCGAAGATCAGGACGTGATTGACGCCTGTGCCGAAGCCGGTCAGGACGAGGTCGTGTCGGCGGTCAATTTCAATGCTCCCGGGCAGGTGGTCATTGCCGGTGCGACGACTGCCGTTGAACGCGCCATTGAGGCCTGTAAGGCCAGGGGAGCGCGCAAGGCCATGCCGCTGCCGGTCAGCGTGCCGTCCCACTGTGCCTTGATGAAGGGGGCTGCCGAGGAGCTGGCGAAGGCGCTGGATGAAGTCAGCTTTAATGATGCTGTCATCCCGGTGGTACAGAATGTGTCGGCAACCGCGGAACAGGATCGCGATGTTCTGAAGGCGAATCTCGTCAAGCAGTTGTACTCGCCGGTATTGTGGACAGATTCGGTTCGCGCGCTTTCCGCTGCGGGTGTCACGGTTGCCGTTGAGTGCGGTGCCGGCAAAGTGCTGGCGGGGCTGGTCAAGCGAATTGAGCGTGGGCTGACGGTCTACGGAATTGAAGATCCGGATGCGCTGGCAAAGGCCATCGACGCGTTCGGGCAGTCATAAAAAGGAAGCGTTCCATGTCTTTTGAAGGTAAAACTGCCCTGGTGACCGGGGCCACACGTGGTATTGGCAAGGCAATCGCGCTGGCTCTGGCTGAGCAGGGTGCTGAGGTTGCCGGCACGGCCACCAGTGCCGAAGGCGCGGAAGCCATCTCCGCAATGTTCGCAGAAGCCGGCCTGAAGGGTTTTGGTCTGGTGATGAATGTGTCAGAGGCTGCCAGTATCGATGCCGGCCTCAAGCAGGTTACCGAAAAGGCAGGCGCTCCGTTGATTCTGGTCAACAATGCCGGTATCACCCGTGATAACCTTCTGATGCGTCTGAAGGATGATGACTGGGCAGATGTGATCGAGACCAATCTTGCCAGTGTTTACCGCACCAGCAAGGCGGTACTCCGTGGTATGGCGAAGGCCCGCTGGGGACGTATCATCAACATCAGCTCAGTCGTGGCTGGCATGGGTAACCCGGGCCAGGCGAACTACTGCGCGGCCAAGGCCGGGGTTGAAGGCTTTACCCGTAGCCTGGCTAAAGAAATGTCAAACCGGGGCATCACGGCAAACTGTGTTGCGCCCGGATTTATTGACACAGATATGACCCGAAAACTGGACGAAGCCCAACGTAACGCTATGATGGAAATCATACCCGCTGGCCGCTTTGGTGACCCGAAGGAAGTCGCAGCCGTGGTGGCCTTCCTGGCCTCGGATGCTGCAGGATATGTGACGGGCGATACCATCCACGTTAACGGTGGCATGTACATGGGATAACCGTTTCGGTTAACCCCGTGGGCAACATTTGCGCAAGCCCTTGTTGCACAAGATGTTAGACAGATATCCTGCTTGTCTGAAAGTAGGGTTTAAACTAAACTGGCAACCCAATCGCAATCGAATAGTTGCTTGGTTGACACAAAAGTGAGGACATTATGAGTACAGTTGAAGAGCGCGTGAAGAAGATCGTTTGTGAACAGCTCGGCGTTAAAGAGTCAGAAGTTCAGAACTCATCTTCTTTTGTAGAGGACCTTGGCGCTGACTCACTGGACACCGTTGAGCTGGTCATGGCACTCGAAGAAGAATTCGAGACAGAGATTCCTGACGAAGAAGCCGAGAAGCTGACAAGCGTTCAGGACGCGATCGACTACATCGTCGCGCACACCTGATACTCTGCTCGACTGAAAGGCCAAGCAGAAGCCGTCCTTGCTGGTAGCAGAAGGGCGGCTTTTTTATTGGCCGGTTTTTGGTTTCTGAAAGACAGTAAAGGATTGAGCGAAGGACGTTATGGCTAAACGACGTGTTGTGATCACGGGTCTGGGTATGCTTTCCCCGTTAGGAAATGATGTGGCTTCCTCGTGGCAAGCTATCCGGAGCGGGCAGAGTGGCATCGGTCCCATCGACCGCTTTGATGCGTCGGAATACAATACCCGGATCGGGGGTGCTATCCGTAATCTGGATATGGAGCCATGGCTTTCATCGAAGGATGCTCGCAAGACCGATGCCTTTATCCACTATGGTCTGATCGCGTCCTGCCAGGCCGTGGCTGACAGCGGGCTGGAAAGTTATGACGCGCTGGACCGGACCCGTGTGGGAGTGGCCATCGGTTCCGGTATCGGGGGCCTGGAATTCATCGAGAAAAGTGTGATCACGATGGAGAAGGGCGGCCCGCGCAAGGTTTCTCCGTTTTTTGTGCCGGCATCGGTGATTAATATGATCGCTGGCAACGTCGCTATCCGGTTCGGTTTCCAGGGGCCCAATATCGCCATCACCACCGCCTGTACCACCGGTACCCATAACATCGGCTATGCCGCCCGCACCATTGCCTATGGCGATGCGGATGTGATGCTGGCTGGCGGTTCAGAGATGGCCACCACCCGCACCGGAATTGCCGCGTTCTCGGCGGCCCGGGCCTTGTCCACCCGTAACGACGAACCCGAAAAGGCCAGCCGGCCCTGGGATCGCGACCGTGACGGTTTTGTGCTCAGCGACGGCGCCGGCGTGGTGGTCCTTGAAGAGCTCGAACATGCCCGCCGCCGTGGCGCTGTGATCTACGGCGAAGTCGCAGGCTTTGGCATGAGTGATGATGCCCACCACATCACTGCGCCTCCCGAGTCTGGCGAAGGTGCCCAGCGTGCCATGGTGAATGCCATACGTGATGCCGGTATCCGCCCTGAGGACATTGATTACATTAACGCCCATGGCACCTCTACCCAGGTCGGTGACGTGGCGGAAGTGGCCGCGGCGAAAGCGGTGTTCGGTGACCACGCCTACAAACTGGCCATGAGCAGTACCAAGTCCATGACCGGGCATCTGCTCGGGGCGGCCGGTGCGGTTGAGGCCATTTTCTCGGTACTGGCGGTACGGGATGGCATCTTGCCGCCGACCATCAACCTGGATAACCCGGACGATGGCTGCGACCTGGACTTTGTCGCCAAC
Source organism: Marinobacter profundi (assembly GCF_002744715.1). GTDB lineage: Bacteria > Pseudomonadota > Gammaproteobacteria > Pseudomonadales > Oleiphilaceae > Marinobacter > Marinobacter profundi. The sequence goes on along the minus strand of NZ_KZ319368.1, from coordinate 394,420 downwards.
CAGAGCCGTTCCGCTGACCTGCGTTACGCCTTGTCCAACTCCTTCGGCTTTGGCGGAACCAACGGAACTCTTATTTTCCGCCGTTACGAAGCCTGAGGTCTGTCGTGCTGACCGTGCTGTGGGCGGATCAGGAGCCGGTGCCGGCGGATGACCGCGGGCTGGCCTATGGTGACGGCCTGTTCGAGACCATCCGGATCGAGGGCCGGCGCCCACTGCTGCTGGCCCGCCATCTGGCACGACTGGTCCGGGGCGCGGAGGTCCTGGACATTCCCCTCGATCAGGCGGCGCTGGGCGGTGCGCTTGAGGAGGCCCTGGTCCGCCATGGCCGCGCCGGTGCGTGGGTGCTCAAGCTCCAACTTACCCGTGGCAGTGGTGGCCGCGGATACCGGCCGCCGGAATCCTGTCGACCCCGCCTGATCATTTCTGCCCATCCGTTGCCAGCAGCGCTGCCGGAGAGCGGTGTCTCTGCCGGGATGACGGACTACCCCCTTGTGGTCAATCCGCGGCTGGCAGGCCTGAAAACCCTCAATCGACTCGACCAGGTAATGGCCAGTCGCGACCTCGACGACTCCCTGTACGAAGTCATCATGGCGGATCCCGCAGGCAATCTGGTGGAGGGCACCCGTACCAATCTGCTGCTGCGTTACGGTGATCAGTGGCTGGTACCGCCGCGGTCCTGCCTGGCGGTAGCCGGTGTCATGCTGGGCTGGGTGACCGACAGGCTCATTGCCTGCGGTGAGACGGTCGTTGAGCGGCCGCTGGTGCCGTCCCTCCTGACATCACCGCACTGCCGCGGCCTGTATCTGCTGAACAGTGTGGTTGGCCACGTCGCGGTTCGCAGTCTTGGGGAAAGGGATTTGCCTCTGGATGACGGGCTTGCGACAATCTGCGGTCCATTGGAAGAGCTGGAATAATTCGTTTGTTGAGATCTCTGTTGATTGCTGTTGTCTGTGTGGGTGTGCTTGCGGCAGCGGGCACCGCTCTCTGGTTGTGGCAGGGTGTGGCCAGTCTGGCCAATCCGGTGGCGCTGGAGGAGCCGATGCTTTTTGAAGTGCCCCGTGGCACGGCATTCGGCAGCGTTGCGCAGCAGATGGAGACGTCCGGTCTGGTGGAACGCAGCCTTTGGGTGCGCCTTCAGGGTCGCCTCTATCCGGAGCAGACTGCGATCAAGGCCGGTACCTACGAGTTTACGGATGGCATGAGTCCCCGGGAAATGATTGCCAGGATGGTGGCGGGTGAGACCAAGCACTGGTCAATCCAGTTCATCGAGGGCTGGACCTTCAACGACATGCGAACCGCGCTCGCTGCCAGCCCCAGGCTGGAGCAGGTGACCGCAGACTGGAGCGCGGAGCAGATCATGACGGAACTGGGCGCGGCCGGAGAACACCCGGAAGGGCGCTTCTTTCCCGACACCTACCTGTTTAACAGCAAAGAGTCAGACCTGGATCTGCTGAAGCGGGCGTTCCGCAAGATGGAAACAACCCTCGCGGAAGAATGGGAAAATCGCGCCGAAAACCTGCCGTACGCCAACGCTTATGAAGCGCTGATCATGGCGTCGATTGTTGAACGGGAGACGGGCGTGGCTTATGAGCGGGAGCAGGTTGCCGGCGTGTTTGTCCGTCGCCTGCAAAAGGGCATGCGCCTGCAGACGGATCCGACGGTGATCTACGGAATGGGTGACCGCTACAAGGGTAAGATTGGCAGTCGCGACTTGCGTGCGTACACCCCCTACAACACCTACCGGATTGATGGATTGCCGCCGACACCGATTGCCCTGCCGGGGCGCGAGGCGATTCATGCGGCATTGCATCCCGACGACGGTGACGCCCTGTACTTTGTCGCCCGGGGTGACGGTTCCCACAAGTTTTCCCGCACGCTGGCCGAGCATCAGCGCGCGGTACGGGAATTCCAGCTTAACCGGCGCGCCGATTACCGGTCCTCACCGGCGCCGGCGGAAGCGGAGGCTGCGCAATGAGTGCCGGCGGCGCGTTCGTGGTTCGTGGCCAGTTCATTACACTTGAGGGTACTGAAGGTGTAGGCAAGTCCACCCAGTTGGCGAATGTGGCAGAAACCCTGAGGTCAAGCGGGCTCGAGGTCGTGGTGACCCGGGAGCCTGGCGGGACGCCAATGGCAGAGGCCATCCGTGACCTCCTGCTGACACCCCGCGACGAACCGGTTCACGAAATGACCGAGCTGTTGCTGATGTTTGCCGCCCGGGCGCAGCACCTGCATACCCGCATCCTCCCGGAACTGGCAGCGGGCCGTTGGGTATTGTGCGATCGCTTTACCGATGCCACGTTTGCTTACCAGGGGGGCGGCCGCGGCGTGCCGGCAGAGCGTGTCGCCTTGCTGGAGAACCTGGTGCAGGGCGACGTGCGTCCGGATCATGTGATTTTGCTGGACGCCCCGGTAGAAACCGGTATGGCAAGGGCGCGCAAGCGCGGCGCGCTGGACCGCTTCGAGCAGGAGACAGTTGCCTTCTTCGAGCGGGTTCGGCACTGCTATCGCGAGCGAGCTGCCCTGGCCCCGGAACGCTATCACATCATCGATGCCGGCCGGCCGCTGGATGTGGTGAGTGCTGAAGTGAGCGCACTGGTCAGGGGTTTGGTCGGCGCAGGGTAAGCCCGGTTTTTGCTTGCGGTGGTGCTTTTTCACCCGCTATCTGGTTTAATTAAGGCTCATTCTCAATTACCAAGCCGTTGCCTGTATGCTGAATGCGCGCCTGCTGAAGCTGCCACACGCCTCCCATCAGCACCGACACGAACATCACCAGATCGTGATCGGGGTGCAGGGAGAAGCAGACCTCAATGTGGAAGGCGCCGGATCCCACCTCGATACCTGGCGCGCTTGTCTGGTGCCCACCGAGGCGCGTCATGACTACTGCGGTGATCGGCAGAATCATGTTCTGGTCATCAACCTGGATCCGTATATTCCCGCCCTCAATACCCCGGAGCACGCCGATTATGAACGGCTGGCGCCGATGTTTGAGCGGCCCCGTACTCTGGCGCTGGATAGCCGGCTCCAGGGGCTGGTGCAGTTTGCAGCGGGGGAGTTTGACCGGTCTCCGCGGAATGATGGCCTGAAGCGGCACCTGGCAGCCGGCATTCTCCATTGCATGGCAGAAAGGCTCCATGATGGCCAACCGGCTGCCTCTGGCCGGAACAGCATCAGCCCGGATGCGATCCGTCGCTACATCCTGGCGCATCTCCACCGCAAGATCACCGTCAATGACCTTGCCGGCCTGGCCTGCCTGAGTGTGAGCCGCTTTCATGAGTTGTTCCGCAAGGTGACAGGGGTAACGCCCCACCAGTTCCTCTTGCAGACCCGTCTGGAGCAGGCCGCGCACCTGCTTTCTGCGACGTCACTCTCGGTGGCGGAGATCAGCTACCGGACCGGGTTCTCCTCCCAGAGTGCCCTGACCAACGCCCTGCGCAAACACCGCAAGGTGACACCGACCCAGCTCCGTTCGGGGCAAAATGCCGCCGAAATTGTCTGAAAGCCCGCTCTTTAATACGAATTTGCAAAATAATCGTAGAATTCTGCAAGCGCCGGATCCGTAGTAATACTAACTTACAGAGTCGGTCAAAGGTCGCCTGCGCGGGTGTTTGAGGAGCATTTGACAGCGACGCCTGCGGGATGACGACGCGACTGCCTGCCTGAAAGCGCTGATGCCCCGCATCCGGGATCATGTTTCAACGCACCTTGCGGTAACTGATATTGCCACTAACCTTAACGGAAAGGTTCCTGAGCAGGATGACGTTGCCCGGTTGATCAATGGTTTGCAGCAGGGCAGGGACTCGTATCAGCTAAGACACACAACAATAAAGAGTGCGTCGACCGGATATCACCCCGGTTAACGCACTGAACGGGCGGAGCGGGTTTCGCCCTGTTGAACTGGAGGATTTTCATGGCTATTGGTGTTTGGATCAGTCTCTTTGCTTACTTCGCGCTCATGATTGCCATCGGCATCTATGCGATGCGCAGATCCACGTCCTCATCTGAAGACTACATGTTGGGTGGGCGGGCGCTCAGTCCAAAGGTGGCGGCCCTTTCGGCCGGGGCCTCGGACATGAGCGGGTGGTTGCTGCTGGGTCTTCCGGGGGCGCTTTACGTTTCCGGTCTGGCTTCCGCCTGGATTGGTATCGGTCTGTTTGTTGGGGCCTTTTTCAACTGGGTGCTGGTTGCCCCCAGGCTCCGCGAGCAAACCGTTCACTACGGTAATGCAATTACTATCCCTTCCTTCCTGGCAAACCGCTTCCCGACACAGGCGTTGTCCCTGCGAACGGTGTCGGCGGTTGTCATTGTCATCTTCTTCGCGGTTTATACGGCGTCCGGTCTGGTCGCCGGCGGCAAGCTGTTTGAAAGCGCCTTCGCCGAGATTATCAATGTTGGCGGGATGAGTGATTATGCTGTCGGTATCGTCATCACCCTGGGTGTGGTGCTGGCCTACACCGTTGTGGGTGGCTTCCTGGCGGTGAGCATGACCGACTTTGTCCAGGGCTGCATCATGATGCTGGCCCTGGTGATCATGCCGGCGGTGGTGCTCTTTGGCGAAGGCGGCGGCGGCTTTGCGCAGGCCTCACAGACTCTTAACGAAGTTGATCCTACTCTGTTGTCGTGGACCGAAGGGCTCACCTTCATCGGCTGGCTGTCGGCGGTAACCTGGGGGCTTGGCTATTTTGGTCAGCCGCACATTATCGTGCGCTTTATGGCCATTCGTTCCATCAAGGATGTTCCGACTGCCCGGAACATCGGTATGTCCTGGATGGCAATCTCGCTGATTGGTGCGATTTCGCTGGGGGTTTTTGGCCGGGCCTATGCGGTGCGCAACGGTATGGACGTCGCTGATCCGGAAACCATCTTCATCATCCTGTCCGAGCTGCTGTTCCATCCGTTGATCACCGGCTTCCTCTATGCCGCGTTGCTGGCAGCCGTGATGAGCACCATCTCCAGCCAGTTGCTGGTATCTTCCTCGTCGCTGACCGAGGATTTCTATCGTCTGTTCCTGCGTAAGGAAGCAACTGACCGTGAGTGCGTCAACGTCGGTCGGGTATGTGTTGTGCTGGTTGGTCTGGTCGCCGCCTTGATTGCTTCTGACCCGAACTCCCAGGTTCTGGGGCTGGTGAGTAACGCCTGGGCGGGCTTCGGCGCTGCATTTGGCCCGCTGATCATTCTGTCCCTGATGTGGTCGCGTACCAATGGTGCCGGTGCGGTTGCTGGCCTGATTGTGGGTGCGCTTACGGTCATGGTATGGATCGCGCTGGGCTGGAACGGTGAGTTCATGGGTGGCCCTGGCGTTTATGAAATCATTCCTGGCTTCATCGCATCCTGGATTGCCATCGTGGTCGTGAGCCTCGCGACGGCGGATGCGGGCGAGTACCAGGCAATTAGCCGGTAATCCGGAGAGCCTGTATTGCCCGATCTGAGCCAGCAGGGCTCCGGGACAGGCTGGCACAAACCCTCACCCTATGGGTGGGGGTTTGTTTTTTTTCGGGGGCGTTCAGGTTGTAAGACCTCCAGCCGGATCGACAGTGTGCCGTTTGGGCTGGCAAGTTGTCGATCGAGCCGCTACTTTAGTAAAGTCATATATCAGATAACGAATCATAATAATGATGCGAGGACAACGGGTTATGAAAAAGAACCGAATTTTGACAGCAGTGACCGGTGCGCTGGCTGCGACGGTATTTACCTTCTCTGCCGGTGTGCACGCCGAGGGTAACTACGTGATGGGTACGGCGACCACCGGGGGCACCTACTACCCTGTCGGGGTTGCCATCTCCACTCTGGTCAAGGTCAAACTGGAACCCACCAGCAACATCTCTGTCTCGGCCATCAGCTCCGCGGGTTCCGGTGAGAACCTCAAACTGATGGATGAGGGGCAGATCCAGTTCGGTATCCTGCAGGGCCTGTATGGCGCTTACGCCTGGAATGGCAGCGGTCCCGTGCCGAAGGCCTACAAGGATATGCGTTCCGTCACCATGCTGTGGCAGAACGTAGAGCATTTCGTGGTGGACAGTAAGTACGTGAAGACCGGCACCATAGACGACATGACCAACTTGTATGGTGAAAGCTTCTCCATCGGAGCCCGCAACTCGGGTACCGAAGGTTCGGGACGCTACATCCTCGGTAATGCCGGGATCGACCTCGACAAGCTGGAAATGGCCTACCTTGGTTATGGCCCGAGCGCCGATGCCATGCAGAACAACAACATCGAGGGTATGAATATTCCTGCCGGTGTGCCGGCGTCTGCGGTCACCCGCGCCTATGCCAACATGGGCAAGGATATTACCACCCTGGATTTCACCGCCGAGCAACTGGCCAAGGTCAACAGTGAGTTCGAACTCTGGTCGCCGTACACCATTCCGGCTGGCACTTACCCGAGCCAGGAGAAAGACATCAACACCATTGCCCAGCCGAACATTCTGGCAGTACGTGCGGATGTGCCCGAGGAAGACGTCTACCAGATTACCAAAACCGTCTATGAAAACCTGCCATTCCTGAACAACATCCATCCGGCGACCAAAGCAATGGCGCTGGAAAAGGCCATTGCCGGGCTGCCAATGCCACTGCATCCCGGAGCGGAGCGGTTTTTCCGTGAGCAGGGCCTGACCATTCCGGATCGCCTGGTTGCAAAGTAACGCCTGTCAACGGTGGTGTCCTGCCGGCAACCCTGCCGGCGGGCGGAACAACGAGGAAGCCGGGTTCGTCCGGCTTCCGTCTTATCGGTATTATCTATGACCACGCCTGATCCCAAACCTGCACCCGCGGGTGCTCCCCTGGATGAAATACGTGATGAAAGCGCCAGTGAGGCCAGTGAGCGGCTGGACCACCCGCTGCTCGGACGTGTGATCTTCGCCCTCGCCATCATTACTTCGCTGAGCCACCTTTATTTCAATACCCTGTCCACCCTGTCGGAGTTGTGGATCTCGGCCTTGCACTTTGGCATGTTCGGGTTGCTGTGTGCGTTAACTACACCGCTGTTTCGTGGCGGTTCTGCAGGGAGTAAGCGGCTGGTCCTCGGCGTGGACATCTTTCTCGGCCTGGCGGCACTGGCTTGTGCGTGCTACCTGATTCTTTTCGAGGATGCCCTGTACCAGCGGGGTGTGAATTTCTCCACCGCTGACTGGGTGGTCTCGGTTACTGCTGTGGTCCTGGTGCTGGAATTTGCCCGCCGCACCGTGGGCTGGTTCATCCCGGCCCTGTGTATTTTCGCGTTAACCTACGTAGCCTGGTGGGGCCAGTACGTTGACGGTATTTTCAATTTCCCCGGGTTGTCCTGGGAAACCGTGCTCTATCGGGCGTTCATTGGCGGGCAGGGCATGCTTGGTTCGATTGCACGGATCTCCTGGACCTATGTGTTCATGTTCATCCTGTTCGGCGCCTTTCTGGTCAAGTCCGGCGCCGGAGACTTCATTATCGAACTGGCGCGTTGTGCCGCAGGGCGCTTTGTCGGTGGTCCCGGGTTTGTAGCGGTTTTTTCATCCGGGCTGATGGGGTCTGTGTCCGGCTCCAGCGTTGCCAACACCGTGTCTACCGGGGTGATTACCATCCCGCTGATGCGCAAGGCGGGATTCCCGGCCCGGTTTGCCGCAGGGGTGGAAGCGGCGGCATCCACCGGAGGCCAGTTGATGCCTCCGGTCATGGGGGCCGGGGCCTTCATCATGGCGTCGTACACCCAGGTATCCTACCTCACGATCATTGGCGTGGCGGCCCTTCCGGCCCTGCTTTACTTCCTCTCTGTGGCGATGTTTGTCCGTATCGAGGCCAAGCGAAGCCATGCAACCCGACTGGACGATGACACTACGCCGTCGCTGAAAGAGGTCCTCAAGGACGGCTGGCACTACCTTTTGCCATTGGTGATCCTGGTGGCGGCGCTGATCTATGGCTTTACACCCACTTACGCGGCGGGTCTGGCGATTGTTTCGGTGATTGCGGCCTCCTGGTTGTCGAAGAAACCCATGGGCTTCCGCGATATTCTGGAGGCCCTGGAGATGGGCACCCGCAATATCATGAGCACCGCGATCCTGCTGATTACCGTCGGCCTGATCGTCATGGTGGTCTCCACCACCGGAATCGGTAATACCTTCTCACTGATGATCACCGACTGGGCCGGTGGCAGTCTGCTCATTACCATCCTGCTGGTCGCCCTGGCGTCGCTGATTCTCGGTATGGGCCTGCCGGTGACCGCCGCCTACATTGTGCTGGCCACCCTGTCGGCGCCTGCGCTTTACGGGCTGATCGCCCAGAGCCAGTTGCTCGACCTGTTAATGTCGGGCAATCTGCCGGAGCAGGCGAGGGCGATCTTCATGCTGGCGGCGCCGGACAAGTTCGAGTTGCTCAATGCCCCCATGGACAAGGCCACCGCGCAACAAATGCTGGCACTGGTGCCGGAAGCCTTCAGCTCGCAGTTGCTGGAGCAGGCGCTGTCAGCCCAGGCGCTGACCATGGCCCTGGTTGCGGCCCACATGATCATCTTCTGGCTGTCCCAGGACTCCAACGTAACGCCGCCGGTGTGTCTGACTGCTTTTGCCGCCGCCGCTATTGCCGGAACACCGCAGATGCGAACCGGCTTTACCGCCTGGAAACTGGCGAAGGGGCTGTACATCGTACCGCTGCTGTTTGCCTACTCACCATTGATTGGCGGTGACCTGACCGAGATGCTCATGGTGTTCGCCTTTGCGCTGTTCGGAATTTACGCCATCGTGGCCGGTATGGAGGGTTTTCTGGAGCATCGCCTGGGCTGGTTTGTCCGCCTGGTGATGTTCCCGGTGGGTGCCCTGATGCTTTGGCCACACCAGATGCTTTTGCTGGATCTGGCAGGCCTGGTGATCTTTATCGGCTTCTTCATCTGGAGCAGTCGCAAGGCGCCCCGCCTGACCCCGCGGGTTGTCGCATGAGCGGTTGCTGCCCATGAGTGTGATCGAACTGCTGGTGCTGGTCGGGATCGGCGGTGTGGCCGGATTCATCAACGTGCTGTCGGCGGGCGGCTCCATGCTGACGCTGCCGCTGCTGATGTTCCTCGGGCTACCGCCCCAGGTCGCTAACGGCACCAACCGGGTGGCCATCACCCTGCAAAGCATCACCGCGGTGGGCAGCTTCCACCGCATGGGGCATGGCAGCCTGCTGGTCAGCCTGCATCTGGCGGTACCGGCCGTTTTGGGCTCTCTGCTGGGAGCCTGGATGGCAACCCGGGTGGCCGATGCGGTGTTCGAAGTGGTGCTGGTGACCGCCATGATCGGCGCATCGGTGTTCATGCTGTTGCCGCAGCCGAAACTGGATACCCGGCCGCTGACCACCGATCGCCTTGGACCGGTAATCTACCTGGCGATGTTTGCTATCGGCATTTATGGCGGTTTCATTCAGGTCGGCGTCGGTGCGCTGTTCATTGTCGTGCTTTATCGCATGCTTAAAATCGACCTGCCCCAGGTGAACGTCTTCAAGGTGGCAATCGTGCTTATCTACACCTTGCCGGCGCTGCTGATCTTCGCCATCAATGACCAGGTTCGCTGGGGAATGGGCCTGGTGCTGGCGCTCGGTAACATCACCGGGGCATTCCTCGCCGTTCGCGTCAACCTGAGCGAGCGCGGTGCCCAGTGGGTGAAGTGGATAACCCTGGTAATGGTGGCGGCGATCCTGGTCCGGCTGATCGTCTACTGAGAGCACTGCTGGCGGCCCAGATAAGGGAAGGGAGGGCTGGCACGGAATCACTGTAGCTAGCGTCGGCAAGCAATAAAAAAACGCCAGCCCGGAGGCTGGCGTTTTTTGTGGAGCTGAACCCGGAAGGCTCGTGCTTAGGCGACGTTCGCCTCGGCAGCCTTCTTGGTGTAGTTCTCCATCTGGTCGAAGTTGAGATACTTGTAGATCTCTTTCGACATGCTGTTCAGGTTCTTGGCGTACTCCATGTACTCCGCCGGAGTCGGCAGTTTGCCCAGTACCGCGCCCACAGCTGCCAGTTCCGCAGAGGTCAGGTACACGTTGGCACCATCGCCGAGGCGGTTCGGGAAGTTACGGGTTGAGGTGGACAGAACGGTCGACTTGGCGGCCACGCGTGCCTGGTTACCCATGCACAGGGAGCAGCCCGGCATCTCGGTGCGTACACCGGCGGTACCGTAAGTGTTGAAGTAGCCTTCTTCCATCAGCTGGGCCTGGTCCATCTTGGTGGGTGGAGACATCCACAGACGGGTGGTCAGGGCGCCTTTATGCTGCTCAAGCAGCTTGCCGGCGGCACGGAAGTGACCGATGTTGGTCATGCAGGAACCGATGAACACTTCGTCCACCTTGTCGCCAGCCACCTCGGACAGGAACTTGGCGTCGTCCGGGTCGTTCGGGCAGCACACGATCGGCTCTTTGATATCGGCCAGGTCGATCTCGATCACGTGGGCGTATTCGGCGTCCTTGTCGGCACGCATCAGCTTCGGATCTTTCAGCCACGCTTCCATTTGCTGGGCGCGACGCTCCAGGGTGCGCGGATCGCCATAGCCTTCGGCAATCATCCAGCGCAGCATCACGATGTTGGAGCGCAGGTACTCGGCCACGGACTCTTCAGACAGGTTGATGGTACAACCGGCAGCAGAGCGCTCGGCAGAGGCGTCGGACAGTTCAAACGCCTGCTCGACAGTCAGGTGCTCAAGGCCTTCGATTTCCAGGATACGACCGGAGAATTCGTTGATCTTGCCCTTCTTCTCAACGGTCAGCATGCCCTGCTTGATGCCGTACAGCGGGATGGCATGTACCAGGTCGCGCAGGGTGATGCCCGGCTGCATTTCGCCCTTGAAGCGGACCAGAACAGATTCCGGCATATCCAGCGGCATAACGCCAGTGGCCGCGGCAAATGCAACCAGACCGGAACCGGCCGGGAAGGAGATGCCCATCGGGAAGCGGGTGTGGGAGTCACCACCGGTACCAACGGTGTCCGGCAGCAGCATGCGGTTCAGCCAGGAGTGGATGATACCGTCGCCCGGACGCAGGGAAACACCGCCACGGGTGCGGATGAAGTCCGGCATGGTGTGCTGCATTTCGACGTCAACCGGCTTCGGATAAGCCGCGGTGTGACAGAAAGACTGCATAACCAGATCCGCCTGGAAGCCCAGGCACGCCAGGTCTTTCAGCTCATCACGGGTCATCGGGCCGGTGGTGTCCTGGGAGCCCACGGTGGTCATGTGCGGCTCGCAGTAGGTACCCGGACGAACGCCTTTGCCTTCTTCCAGGCCGCAGGCCTTGCCAACCATCTTCTGGGCCAGGGTGAAGCCCTTGGTGCCCGCTTCCGGATCTTTCGGCAGACGGAACAGGTCGGTTGCGCCCAGACCCAGTGCAGTGCGGGCCTTGTTGGTCAGGCCGCGACCGATGATCAGCGGAATACGGCCGCCGGCCTGCACTTCGTCCAGAATCACGTCGGACTTGAACTTGAACTCGGAGATGACGTCGCCGGCTTCGTTCAGGATCTTGCCTTCGTACGGACGAATGTCGATTACGTCGCCCATGTTCATGTTGTCTACCGGGGCTTCGAATACCAGGGCGCCAGCGTCTTCCATGGTGTTGAAGAAGATCGGAGCAACCTTGTTGCCGATGCAGACACCGCCGCCGCGCTTGTTCGGCACGCCGGGGATGTCGTCACCGAAGAACCAAAGTACCGAGTTGGTGGCCGACTTACGGGAAGAACCGGTTCCAACCACGTCACCCACGAAGGCAACCGGCAGGCCCTTGGCCTTGATTTCGTCGATCTGGCTCATCGGGCCGGTAACGCCGGGCTCTTCCGGCTTCAGGCCGTCACGCTCCATTTTGTAGGCAGCGCGGGCGTGCAGCGGGATGTCCGGGCGGGACCAGGCGTCGGGAGCCGGGGACAGGTCGTCGGTGTTGGTTTCGCCGGTTACCTTGAACACCACCATCTTGGTGCTTTCGGCTACCTTGTTGCGGTTGGTGAACCACTCGGCGTTGGCCCAGGATTCCATGACGTCACGGGCGACGGCATTGCCGGCATCCATTTTTTCTTTCACGTCGTTGAACGCGTCAAACATCAGCAGGGTGTGCTTCAGTTCTTTGCCGGCCAGCTCGGCCAGTTCAGGGTTATCCAGCAGCTCAACGAGAGTGGCAATGTTGTAGCCACCCTGCATCATACCCAGCAGCTGGACGGCCTTTTTGCTGTCAACCAGCGGAGAGCTGGCTTCGCCCTTGATGATGGCAGTGAGAAAAGCGGCCTTGACGTAAGCGGCTTCATCGACGCCCGGCGGAATGCGGTTTTCCAGCAGGTCAACCAGGGTTTCTTCTTCACCTGCCGGCGGGTTCTTCAGCAGTTCAACCAGTCCGGCTGTCTGCTCAGCGTTCAGGGGCTTGGGGGGGATTCCCAGAGCCGCGCGTTCTGCAACGTGTTCACGATAGGCTTCTAACACGATATGGACCCTCATCAGTTGGAATGTCCCGCGCATGCGGCATCATGCCTGGCGGGAGTTTTGTGGCGAAAAGGCCGCAGGAGCCTCTGAATAACGCCTCAAATCACTGACGAGGTTTCAGGATTTATTCAGAGACTCCTTGATCTGGCGCTGCATTCTATAGGAAAGCCCTTATAAAGTTAAGTTGGACAGAGGTCGGAGGGTTCTGTTATGTCGTGTATACTGCCGGGCCCGTGATTCTGACCTGAACAAAGCCATGACTGACGCCCTGCAAGAGATTCACCAGTTTCTGCCCTGCCGCACGCCGCAACGCTGGATCGAGAACGCCCTCGATAACCAGGATCTGATGCTGATCGATCATGCCCACTGCGAGAAGAAAGCCGCGTCGACCGCACTCAGTCTGATGTACCGCTATGTAGACAACAGCGATCTGCTGAACAAGATGTCCCGGCTGGCACGGGAGGAGTTGCGCCACTTCGAGCAGGTACTGGCAATTATGAAAAAGCGTGGCGTGCAGTACCGTCACCTGACTCCGGCCCGTTACGCTGCGGGCCTGCGGGAGCCGGTGAGGGGAGATGACCCGGGCCGGCTGGTGGATGTACTGATCGTGGGTGCGATTATCGAAGCCCGTTCCTGCGAACGCTTTGCGGCACTGGCGCCGTTTCTCGACGATGGGTTGGCGGATTTCTATCGCAGCCTGCTGAAATCCGAGGCCCGTCATTACCAGGATTACCTGACCCTGGCTGAGCAGGCCAACGGTGGGCCGGTGGCGGATCGTGTTGCACAGTTCCTCGCGATCGAACAGCAACTTGTTGAAACGCTGGACGCGGAATTTCGCTTCCACAGTGGACCACTGTTGTAGCGAACCGTTGTTATAACGCCCGGCACAGTTCCATCCAGCGATCAATGCCGGCACTGCGGTACTTCTGTTTGTGCAGGATAAAGTAGAATTGCCGGTCGAACTTGCGGTGTTCCGGTACGGTCAGGGGTACCAGGCTGCCCCGTTTGAAGGCGTCGGCAAGACAGACCTGTGACAGGCAGCCAATGCCCAGACCGGCTTCCACCGCCCGCTTGATCGCTTCGGTGTGCTCCAGTTCCAGCAGGATGTTGAGGTCTGGCAGCAGGCCATGCATGCCCCGCTCAAAGCTCTGACGGGTGCCGGAACCTTCCTCCCGCATGATCCAGGTAGCCGCGCGCAGATCGTCATCGGTAAGCGAGCGCTGCTTGGCCAACGGGTGTTGCGGCGCACAGAACGCCACCAGGTTGTCCTCGCGCCAGGGAATCATCTCCAGCTCCGCGGCCTGGATCTCTCCTTCAATCAGCCCGATGTCCAGCTCGAAGTCCCGTACCCGCCTGGCGATGGTGCTGGTGTTGGCCACCTCCAGCGACACCCGGGGGTGGGTAGGGGTATTCATGTATTGGGCCATGACGCCAACGGCCAGATAGTTACCAATAGTCAGCGTGGCACCGACTTTCAGCGCACCGATTTCGGAATGTTTGCTGAAGGCCTGCTCCAGTTCTCCGGCCTGGGCGAGCAGTGACTCGACTTTGGGGCGGTACAACCGGCCCAGCTCATTGAGCTGCAGACGCTTGCCGACGCGGTCGAACAACTGGATGTCAAACTGGTTTTCAAGCTCCTTAAGAGCGCTGCTGGCGGCGGACTGGGACATGCTGAGGGATTCGGCGGCACGGGTGATGTTCTGGAAGTGGGCCGCGGCGAGAAAGACCTCCAGCTGACGGAAGCTGTATTTCATCATCGATCCAACCGAATAAGGTTATGAGAATATCCCATTTTGTCGATAGGTTAGCTGCGGGTTAGAATTTATTCAATTCATTACTGCAACTTGAAACACGTTTTCAGAACAGGCGAGAGCACGGCATGAGCAATCTGATCAAAGAAAAAGTCACCAGCGTTCACCACTGGAACGATACCCTGTTCAGCTTCAAGACCAGCCGCGATCCGGGGCTGCGCTTCAAGAACGGTCATTTTGTGATGATTGGCCTCGAAACCGATGGCAAGCCGCTGATGCGCGCCTACAGCATCGCCAGCGCCAATTACGAGGAGGAGCTGGAGTTCTTCTCCATCAAGGTTCCCGACGGCCCGCTGACCTCCCGGCTGCAGAAAATCCAGGTGGGTGACGAGATTCTGGTGAGCCGCAAACCCACCGGCACCCTGGTGCTGGACAACCTGCTGCCCGGCAAGAACCTGTGGCTGATCAGTACCGGCACCGGCCTGGCGCCGTTCATGAGCATCATCAAGGATCCGGAAGTCTACGAAGCGTTTGACAAGGTAATCCTGACCCACGGTGTGCGCTACGTGTCCGAGCTGGCCTATCAGAAGGACATTGAAGAGCTGCCCAATAACGAGTTTTTCGGTGAAATGGTCGATGGCAAGCTGTTGTACTACCCGACTGTGACCCGTGAGCCGTTCCGCAACCAGGGTCGTCTGACGGATGCCATGGAAAGCGGCAAGATCACCCGGGACCTCGGCCTGCCGGAGTTTGACCTGGACAACGACCGGTTCATGATCTGTGGCAGTCCCAGCATGCTGAAGGATACCTGCGCCATTCTCAACAAGTTCGGTTTCAAGGAAGCCCGCGGTGGCGAGATGGGGCACTATGTGATCGAGCGGGCGTTTGTCGAGCAGTAATTATTGCTCTTGGGCCACTGGATAGCCCGGCAAAAAAGCCCCGGAGCCTCAGGCTTCGGGGCTTTTTGTTTTATGGCGGGGATCAAGGGTGTCTTCATCCAGCCAGGTTCCGCAGAATTTGCAGTAGCGTGCATCCCGTTCGTGGTGATCCCTGCCGCAGCCGGGACAGGCTTCACGGGAATAGCGCTCTTCACGCAGGGCACGGATGACCTCCGCGGAGAAGACACCGACGGGTAGCGCGATGATCGAGTAGCCGGTCAGCATGATCGCTACCGAGATAAACTGGCCGAGTGGGGTGACAGGTGTTATGTCGCCGTAACCGACGGTTGTCAGGGTGACAATGCCCCAGTAAATGGCCGTCGGGATACTGGTAAAGCCGGCTTCTGCCGGCTCAATCAGATAAAGGACAGAGGAAAAGATGGTTACGACCATCAGCACCGTGAACAAAAACAGCAGTATCTGGTGTCGGCTCCTGATGAGGGCATCCAGCAGCAGCCTTTTCTCGCCCTCCAGAATCATCATGTCCAGCACCCGGAACAGCCGCAACGCCCGCAGCAACCGGACGACGATCAGTGTCTGGGAGCCGGGTACGATCAAGGTCAGCCACGATGGCAGGATGGCCAGCAGATCGATGATGCCGTAAAAGCTTTTCAGGTAGAGCCAGGGCTTCTGCAGGCAGTAAATCCGCAGGACCAGCTCGATGGTGAAAAGAACGGTGATGGCCCATTCCGTATAGAAAAACAGGTCACTAAAGCGTTGGTGGTAACGTTCGATGCTGTCCAGCATGACGATGCCAACGCTGAGGAAAATTAATGTCACCAGACCAATATCGAAGGCCTTGGCCGCGCGGCTGTCGGATTCAAAAAGCAGTTTGAACAGCCGGGTCCGCAGCCCCACCTGTGCGGGCTCAAGGTTTGGCATCCGTCGAAGTCTCCGTTGCACTGTTGTTGGTCTGAACTCGTCTAAACTCTAGAGAGCGGCGTGTTTACCCGTCAACCGACCTTCTCCTGGAGAGGCATTATGAAGGGATATTCAGTAAAAGGTGTGTTCCGCGTCGGGATTTCTATGCTGGGCATGGTGCTGGCCACGCAGACCCATGGGGCTGCGGGTGACCTGCTGGTGCGGGCGGGCGTCAGTGCCATGGACCCGGACACCGGGAGTGAAAGCTTCTCCAGCATATCGCGCAGCGCTGTCCGGCTGGACAGCGACGTGACCCTGAGTGGTTCGGTGGCCTGGTTTTTCACGGATTATGCGGCGGCTGAAATCAGTTCGTCGCTGCCGTACTCACCGAATCTTGAGGGTAACGCCCGGCTGAAAGATCTGGGTATCGGCAACATAGGCGACGTCAAATATGTTCCCACCTACCTGACCCTGAACCTGTACATTCAGGATCCCTCGGCGGTTACGCCCTATCTGGGCGCCGGGGTTGCGTTCAACAAGTTCTATGATGAGAACGCCCGGCTATCCGGCCTGGACGTCAATCTCGACAGCACGTTCGACCCCACCTTCCTTGCGGGTGTGGAGCTGGACTTCGGTACGCCGGTGCTGGTCAATTTCGATATTCGCTATACCCTGCTGGACACGGACGCCCAATTCTCCGGAGCCATAAATGAGACCGTCGAAATGGAGATTGATCCGGTCGTCTTCTCGCTGGGAGTTGGTTACCGATTCTGAGCCGGAGTTGCCGGAGTTGCTATGAAGAAGGCCGGAAATCTCCGGCCTTCTTGATTCTTGTGTTGGGGATTTATTGGCGGAAGATCACCAGGCCACCGCCGCCGTCAGCCACATAGACCCGGCCATGGGCAATTGCGGTTCCTGTCGCTTCGCCGACGGTTTGCTGGTGCTCCATCAGCACCGGGTTGGCCGGTTCGCTCCAGTCCAGCTTGGCAACCCCCGCTTCACCGTAGGCCACGTAGAACAACAGCCGTGGTTCGTCGAGGGTGTACCATTGGCCGTCACCGTCGACCAGCAGGGTATCTGCCGGGAAATACTGGGGCGTCATGTACAGTGCTTCCGGGTCGGAATCTTCCAGGCCGGGTTCGGCCTGAAGGCGGTACTGGGCGACCGCCTCGGGGCGGTAGTCGTACCCGCCGCCGCCCATGGTCCAGATTTTGTTGGCCTCAACACCTGCGGGGAGGGGGGCCAGCAGGTCGTCAATGCGGTAGGCAAGCAAACCAAAGCCTCCGTAGCTGAAATAGGCATGCTCGCCCACCACGTCAACATCCACGCTGCGGCTGTCCGCCTTGCCGATGTGCACGCTGCCGTCCAGCTCCTCCTCAATCTTGATCGGCTGGAAGATCTTGACCAGTTCCATGCCCGGGGTCACGCCATCCACCAGTAGCCCGGTCATGTCGACCACCGCGATGCCGGAATGGCCGGCTGCGACGAACGCATACACCTTGTCGCCTCCGGGGTTGGTCCAGAGTTCGACGCCGGAAGCCCGCCCCAGCAACGGGTTGCCGGTTGCGGAACCCAGGTTGGCAACCATGTGGGCGCCGCTGCCATCGGCGGGATTCATGGTTGTGTCGTACACGGTCAGTCCGTTACTGCCATCGGCGACCACCGCGTAGTTGCCATGGAAGTCCACGTCATAGGCGTGATCCTGCCGGCTGATGCCGCCGTAGGAACCGGAATCCAGATTGTGTTCGAAGAAGTCCGCCGGCTGCGGTGTCAGCAGCAGCGGGGTACCCGGGGCACCCTGGCCGGTCTCAGCACCACTGATATCCACCCGTCGCAGACCCAGGCTCTGGGACATGACGTAGGCCAGGCCAGCTTCGCCGTCGAGGATCACGTTGTAGGCGTGAGGGGTCGGGTAAATGGTGGTGCCATCGGGATTATCCACGGCGTATTCGTCCACCACGGTGTTGGCTACCACGTGAGGTTCATCCAGGGCATTTCCGTCGGCGTCCGCAATCTGCCAGACGCTCATGCCGTGGGGGCCGTCAGCCATGTAGAGATATTGCGGGGATGTGGCCACACCCTGGGTGTGGCCCACCGCCAGGGGGCTGGTTGGCGTGCCATCCGGTGCGGCATAGGTTTCACTGGTGCTGGCGAAATAGGCCGGAACCGTGAACTTGGTGCTCATATCAGTCTCGGCCGGGTCCAGAACGCCCAGGTCCATGAAATTGAGTCCGCCGGCACCGGTGGCCTGGACCACATCCACAGCGCCGGTAGTGTCGCTGAGTGTGGGCATCAGAAACAGGGCGTTACCGTGGCCGCTGACCTCACCGGTGACCAGCAGGCTGGGCGCCTGGTACATCCAGAGGGGCAGGGATTCGTTGTCATCGGGATCCCAGGCGCCCATGTCGTAGGATGTGACGAACTCGTAGTCTGGCCAGTGCAGCCGGTCGGGGAAAAGGTCGTTATCGAAACCACCGGCGCCTTGCTGCCAGCTGGCTTCCGGAGTCTGGGCACCGTCCAGGGCGACCAGGCCCGCGAAATGGTCCGCGTAGAACACCCGGTTGTTGGCGGTATCGACCTCAACGTCAATGACACCCGCCTCCTTGAGCATGCCCACCCCGAAATAGGGGAACAGGCTTTGCGATTGCTCGCCGGTGGGTTCGTCCGGACCATGGGCCGGTACTGCCGGGGCATAACCCAGATAGCTGGTGGCCACTTGGCCCGTGGTCGTGTCCGGAGCGGCCACATCAACGGCGACCAGGCCGCCAAGACCATAGGCCAGGTAAACCGTGGTCCGCTCGCCGCTGCCGGAGGTGTAGGTTTCAACATCCAGCTTGTTGGCCTTGTAGTAATACTTGCCGTAGCGGTCAAAATCCGCCCAGGGGGTGGGTGCATCGAGTCCGCCGTGCCAGACGTCCTGGATTTCAAAGGAAGCCTGGTTATAGTTGGGCATGCCGGTAAAGGGATCGATATGCGTTGCCGGATCCACCACTTCTGTTGTCACGTCCATGGCGAGGAACCAGTCCTCGGTAACGCTGGTGTCGGTATACAGGTTGTAATACCCCACGCGCTCCAGAGTGGCCGGGTTGTAGATGCCAAGCCCCAGGAAGCCGATGGCGGCATACAATCGGACATTGCCATCAACGTCTGTATGCAGTTGTAGATCGGCCGGTGCGCCCCACGGATGTTCGCCGGCGTACTGCAGGGTATAAACCTCCGCCGCGGGGTCGATCTGGAGCGTGCCGTCCGCTTCGAGAACGGGAGCGGCCGTAATCACGTTTGCCAACGGCACCCGATGGATCCCGTAACTCTCGTTGGCAATCCACAGGTCAGTGCCGTCGGTTTCCAGAGACTTGATGAAGCCGTGACCTTCGATGATCACGTCGGTTACCAGGTCGCCGCCGCCCTCGGCGTAAACAATGTTGTCCTGGTAATAATTGACGGGGGTGGTGTGCAACACCTGCATGGCAGCCGGATCGGTGATGTCCACCACGGCTATGCCTGATTCGCGGACCGCAGCCAGCGCATAAAATCGCCCCCCATAGGGAACTACCAGAACGTCCTGGATGAAGCTCTCGAGTTCAATCTCGTGCACCGCTCCGGCGGTGGTCTGGATGGGGGTGATCGCCAACCGATTGGCCATGTTGTACACCGCCCAGTCAGTCTCACCCATCTCGGCGCGGGCTGCTGCCGTAGTGGCACCGCCAATCTGGATGACTTTTTCGGTCAGGAATGCCTCGACGATGGCCTCACCCTGGGGCGTACCCAGCGAGGCGTCGTTGTCGCTGCCACTGCAGCCGGCCAATGTTGTTAGCAGGCCCGCAGCCAGGATGCCTGGTATGACGGATCCAGGAAATCTACTACCCATAATTCAAATCTCCCTGGCTTTTGTTGGCCATGTGGCCAAGCCTTGATAAATATTGTGGGCAGATGCGTTAGTGGCACCGGCAGATTGGCCAAGAAATACACGCTCTGTACAGCCAATATAGAAGCTGGACAGCGATTCAGGTATTGATGTGTCTCAAGTTCGAGGCGTATGTAACCCCGGCCCGCATGGAGAAGTTGATGCAAGATGAGAACGAAAGGTCCCGGCAGGCCATGGCGGCCGAGGTCAACCGTGTGATCCGCTCGGAGCGCAAGCGCGGCATGACTGGCAGGCTGGCCTGGCTGTTGGTTGTGGTGATCGCGGTGGCCGTCCCGGGCTGGTGGCTGTGGCCGGATAACAGAGCGGTGCAGTGGCAGACCCACCTGCTGGACCGGGGTGACATGGTGCTGACGGCTACTGCCACTGGTAGTCTGGAGCCAAAGAGCGAAGTGTCCGTAGGCGCGGAGATCTCCGGGTTGATTACCCGGGTGATGGTGGAGGAGAACGACCAGGTGACCGAAGGTCAGGTGCTTGCGCTGTTCGCAACCGATGAGCTGGAAGTAGCCCTGGAACAGGCCGAGGCCCAACGTGCGCTGGCCCTGGCATCTGTGGCGGAGGCCGAGGCTACCTTGCAGGAAGCCCGGGTCGATGAGCGGCGGGTCAGCGAGTTGCGCGAGCGACGCACCGCCGCCCAGGCGGAGCTGGATGCCGCCGTGGCGGCCCGCAAGCGGGCGGAAGCCAAGCTGGCCTATGCGCGGGCGTCGGTGCGGCAGGCCGGGGCCTCGGTTTCCCAGGCCCGGACCCGATTGGAGAAGGCGGTGATCAGCTCACCGATCAACGGCGTGGTTCTGCAGCGCAGCATCGAACCCGGCAATACGGTGGCGGCCAGCTTCCAGACGCCGGTGCTGTTCCTGTTGGCAGAGGATCTGACAGCGATGGAGCTTCATGTCTCCATGGATGAGGCGGATGTTGGCATGGTAGAGGCCGGGCAGACCGCGACGTTTACCGTCGATGCCTGGTCCGGGCGGGAGTTTTCCGCCGAAGTGCTCAAGGTTCATCTTTACCCCGCAGTCGAGAACAACGTGGTTACCTACACCACGGTGCTGGCCGTGGACAACAGCGAAGGTTTGCTCAAACCGGGGATGACCGCCACCGCCACCATCGAAACCGGCCGGCGCGAGGATGCGCTGCGGGTGCCGAACATGGCGTTTCGTTTCACTCCACCGGCGAGCGATACCGGTGGTGGCGGGCTGTTCGGTCATCCTGGTGCGCGGGTCGGTGGCAGCCGGTCCGGTCCCGGCAATACGGTCTGGGTCCTGCGTGACGGTGCGCCGGCCCGGGTGGTGGTGCAGACGGGGGCCTCCGATGGCCGCTACACCGAGCTGCCCGGCGACGAGTTGGCCGAGGGCGATGCGGTGATTACCGGCATACAGACGGCGGTCAGCCAATGAACGAAGCTGGTAACACCGCTACGCCGGACCGGATGCACCTCCCGCCCGCTGTGGTTGAGATGCAGGACATCTACAAGATTTATGGCAGTGGTGCGACCGAGGTACGCGCGCTCGACGGTGTGAGCCTGACCATCCGAGCCGGCGAGTTCGTCGCCATCATGGGGCCATCCGGCTCCGGCAAATCCACCTGCATGAACATTCTCGGTTGCCTCGATGTGCCGTCTTCCGGCGCATACCGGTTCCGGGGGGTGGAAGTGGGTGGCCTGGACCGGGATGAGCTGGCCCTGCTGCGCCGCAATTTCATGGGTTTCGTGTTCCAGAGCTTCAATCTGCTACCCCGAATCAGTGCCCTGGGTAATGTCGAATTGCCCCTGATTTATGAAGGGGTGAAGCCAGCCCGGCGCCATCAGCTGGCCATGCAGGCGCTGGCAACGGTTGGCCTTGCCGGGCGGGCCCATGCGACCTCGGCCCAGCTCTCCGGCGGCCAGCAGCAGCGGATCGCGATTGCCCGCGCCCTGGTGACCGAACCACCAGTGCTGCTGGCGGACGAGCCCACCGGGAACCTTGATACGGCAATGGCGGGGGAGATCATGAAGGAGCTGGTCTCCATCCGTGAGCAGCGGGGCATTACGATTCTGATGGTGACCCATGAGCCCGATATCGCCAGGTATGCCGACCGGGTGCTGTTTTTTACCGATGGCAAGCTGGTCAGGGACGGGACGCCGGCGGAGGTGATCCCATGAGGGCGCTGGATACTATGGGGATGTCGGTGCAGGCCATTGCCCGAAACAAGCTGCGTTCGTTCCTGACTACCCTCGGCATCATAATCGGGGTGGCGAGCGTGGTGGCGATGGTGCATCTGGGACAGTCCGCCACCCGTAGTGTGACCGAGCAGATTGCCAGCATCGGTTCGAATCTGCTGTTCGTTATGCCGGGCACGGCCCAGCGCGGTCCCGGTGGCGTCCGAACCAATGCGGAGAATTTCGAACTGGCCGATGTGGAGGCAATCCGCAATGAGGTCGACGGCATCCTGGTGGCCCCCGCGCTCACTACCAGTGCTACGGTGGTGATCGGTAACGCCAACGACACGATTCCGGTGATCGGCACGACCAACCAGTATTTTGCGGTACGCAATCATTATCTGGCTTACGGGCGGGAGTTCGAGGCCACCGAACTCAGTTCCGGCGCGGCCGTGTGCATCATCGGCAAGACCCTGATCGACGAGATGTTCCTGGGGCAGGAGCCGTTGGGTTCGAGCATCCGGGTAGGGCGAACAGCCTGCCGGGTCATCGGTGTACTGGAGGAAAAGGGCGAGTCCATGGGCCAGGACCGGGATAAAACCATCCTCATGCCCGTGAAGGCGGTCCAGCGCAGGTTGGTGGGGGAGCTGGATGTCAGCGCCATCTACGTGTCCGCCCTCGCCGATGGGACCACCGGCACCGTGCAGGCCCAGATTGAATCCCTGCTGCGCCAGCGACGGGGCGCCTCCACGGGTGCCGCCGATGACTTTTATGTCCGCGATACCCAGGACATTGCCCAGGCCCTGGAGAGTACCACCAATACCCTCACCATCCTGCTGGGTGCCATTGCCGCCGTGAGCCTGCTGGTAGGGGGCATTGGCATCATGAACATCATGCTGGTGTCGGTGACCGAACGTACCCGGGAAATCGGCATTCGGCTGGCCATTGGTGCCCGGGCCCGGGATGTGCTGACCCAGTTTCTGGTGGAGTCCATTGCCTTGTCGACCCTGGGCGGCTTTATTGGCCTGATCCTCGGGGTGGGTGGGACCTGGCTGGTGACCTGGAAGCTGGATATGCCCTTGGTGATTTCGCCGCCGGTCATGCTGACCGGTTTTTCGTTTTCCGTAGCCATCGGGATCATTTTCGGTTTCTTCCCGGCCCGCAAGGCCGCGCTGCTCAACCCTATTGATGCCTTGCGCCATGAGTAGTCGCCGGCTGTGACAAGCGGGTTGCCATGGGCTATGGTGGCTTAAAGCGCAGGTGCGCTCCGGCAAAGGGAAATTGGGGGGAGATTGGGTGGAACAGATACTGATTGGCAAGGGTGAGGCACAGGTCAATCTGCTGGCACGCTACGGTAACCGCCATGGCCTGGTGGCGGGGGCCACCGGAACTGGCAAGACGGTGTCACTGATGGTACTGGCGGAAGGTTTCTCCCGGATGGGTGTGCCGGTGTTCATGGCGGATGTCAAGGGCGATGTGTCCGGCCTGGCCATGCCGGGTGCGCCGTCAGATAAGGTCCACCAGCGGGTGGCCGAGATCGGTATGACGGATTATGTGGCTGAGGCTAATCCGGTGATCTTCTGGGACCTTTTCGGCAAGTTGGGGCACCCGGTCCGGACCACGGTGAGCGAGGTTGGCCCGACCCTGATGGGTCGGTTGCTGGAACTGAATGACACCCAGTCCGGGGTGCTGGAGATTGCATTCCGCGTGGCCGACGATCAGGGCCTGCTGTTGCTGGATCTGGAGGATCTTCGTTCGTTGCTCGCGTTCATTGCCGAGAGTCGCAAGGAAGTATCAGCCCGTTATGGCCTGGTCAGCGCGCAGTCGGTGGGCGCCATCCAGCGAGCGGTGCTGGGCCTGGAAAACGCCGGTGCGGCGGCGTTTTTTGGTGAGCCGGCACTGGAGCTGGGGGATCTGATGCGCACCGATCTCAGTGGCCGCGGCATCATCAGCATCCTGGCTGCTGATCAACTGATTCTCAGCCCCCGTCTGTATTCCACCCTGCTGCTGTGGCTGGTGTCGGAGCTGTTCGAGAACCTGCCTGAAGTGGGGGATCTGACCCGGCCGAAGCTGGTGCTGTTTATTGATGAGGCCCATCTGCTGTTTGACGATGCCCCCAAGGCGCTGCGGGACAAGGTCGAGCAAGCGGTACGGCTGATCCGTTCCAAGGGGGTTGGTATCTATTTCTGTTCCCAGTTTCCCGACGACGTCCCCAATGAAATCCTCGGTCAGCTGGGTAATCGAATCCAGCACGCGCTGCGCGCCTATACCCCGCGGGATCAGAAAGCAGTCCGGACTGCGGCTGAAACCTTTGCCAGCAACCCGAAGCTCAATGTTGCCGAGGTAATTTCCCGGCTGGCCGTCGGCGAGGCGCTGGTGTCCACCCTGCAGGAGAAAGGCGTGCCCGCTCCCGTTGAACGCACGCTCATCTGTCCACCCCGCTGCCGCATGGGGCCGATAACTCCCGAGGAGTCGGCCATGGTGAGATCCCGCAGTCCGCTGAGTGGCAAGTATGACACCCCGGTCAACCGGGAATCCGCCCATGAAATCCTGACCAGGCGGGCGCAAGAGCTGGCAGCGGCGACTCCTGAGGCGGTGGGTGGCAAGCAGGGAGCGAAGGTGGCAGAGCAGGAGCGCAGTGTCATCGGCGATCTGCTGTGGGGCACCAAGCGCCGCCAGGGCATGGTGGAAACCCTGGCCAAGCAGGCAGCGCGCACCGCAGGGAGCCAGCTTGGCCGGCAGATCCTGCGGGGCATTCTTGGTGGCATTCTGGGAGGTTCCCGCCGTTGAGGTTCCTGGCACTGCTGGTTTTTGTTCTGCTGGCGCTGACCGGCTGTGACGACTCCGCCCGTCCAGGGGTGGCCGCGGATTCACAACCGGGTGCGCGACCTGAGCCGCAGCTGACCCTGACGTCGGCCGAACTGGACTGGGTTGGTGAACAGGTTTTCAACAACGAATGTTCCGGACGGCGGCACTGCCTGGTGCACTGGAACGACGGCGAGGCCTTTCCGTCGCTGGGCATCGGGCATTTCATCTGGTATCCGCAGGATGTGCAGGGGCGCTTTGTTGAGAGCTTTCCTTCCCTGATGGCCTTCCTGATTGAGCGCGGTGCCGACGTGCCGGCCTGGCTGCGTACCCTGAGACCATTTGCGGCGCCCTGGCCGGATAAGGCCGCTTTTCTGCTGGCAGAGGGCTCGACAGAAGTCGAGGAACTGCGGCGGTTTCTCGAGCAAACCCGGGGGCTCCAGGCGGAATTCATCTATCGCAGGGCGGCAGATTCGCTCCGGCAGATCATTGACGCGGCGCCGCAAGCCGAAAGGGCTGCGCTGGGCAGCCGTCTGCAGGCTCTCAGTGCCACCCCGGGAGGCGTGTATGCCCTGATGGACTATGTCAATTTCAAGGGCGAGGGCCTGGCGGCGACCGAGCGCTACAATGGTGAAGGCTGGGGATTGTTACAGGTGCTGCTGGCGATGTCCGCTGACGACCAGTTGCCGGCGCTGGCACGGTTCCGCGCGGCCGCCGCTGAGGTGCTGACCCGGCGGGCGGAAAATGCCGCCAATCCGATTGAGCGGGAACGCTGGTTGCCGGGCTGGCTCAAGCGGTTGGAGACCTACCGTGAGCCGCCGCGGACTCTGGCCGGGAGCAGTCAGCCACCGGCCTGATCCGAGTGCGCCCCGGATCAGTCCAGGGCGAGTTTGCTCAGATCCGGAGTCTTGCCCGGTGCCACTTCCAGCCACCAGACATGGGTGTCCCAGTCCCCCAGGACGATGCGCCGGGCCGGCTCGCCGTTGGCCTCGAGTTCGTGGATCGCCGGACGATGCGTGTGGCCATGGATAAGACGCTGTACGCCGTGCGCCTCCAGTGCCTTCACCACCTCTTCCGGGGTGACGTCCATGATCGACTCCGCCTTACCCTGGTTCTTCGCCATGCTGATTTCCCGCAACTGGCGGGCCATCTGCTGGCGGTCCGCCAGCGAGCGTTGCAGGATCATCTGCTGCCACTGGGGATTGCGCATGTTGGCACGGAACTTCTGGTATTCCACGTCTGCGGTACACAGGCTGTCACCGTGCATCAGCAGGGTGGGAGTACCGTAGAGATCCACAACGGTCGGGTCGTCCAGTAAGGTGGCGCCGGCGCGACTGCAGAAATCCTCTCCGATCAGGAAATCCCGGTTGCCGTGCATCAGGTACACGGCTGTCCCGCTGTCGCTCAGGGCTTTCAGGGCGCTGGCAACGTCCTCCTGCAGAGGGGTGCGTTCGTCGTCTCCGATCCAGGCTTCAAAGAAGTCACCGAGGATGTAGAGCGCGTCGACCCCCGTCGCCCGCTCCTTGAGGAATGTCAGCAAGGCCCGGGTGATGTCGGGACGCGATTCCTCGAGGTGCAGGTCGGAGATGAACAGCGTGGTCACGCTGCGCCTCCATCCTCAACCACTTCCGCTTTCTCGATGATGACGTCGTCAGCCGGAACGTCCTGATGGCCGGCGCGCATGGTCGTGCGTACGGCGCGAATGCTGTTAACCGTGTCCATGCCGTCCACTACCTTGCCGAAAACACAGTAACCCCAGCCCTCGGTATTCTTGGCGGAGTGATCGAGAAATCCGTTGTCCTCGACGTTGATGAAGAACTGTGCAGTGGCAGAGTGCGGGTCCATGGTGCGGGCCATGGCAACAGTGCCGCGCATGTTGCTGAGGCCGTTATCGGCTTCGTTCTTGATCGGCTCGCGGGTTTTGCGGGGCTGCATGCCCGGCTCGAAGCCGCCGCCCTGGATCATGAAGTTGCTGATCACACGGTGAAAGATCAGGCCGTCGAAGAAGCCGTCACGGACGTACTGTTCGAAGTTTTTGGCGGTTTCCGGCGCCTTGTCGTAGTCCAGCTCAATCTTGATGTCGCCGTGATTGGTTTTCAGCAGAATCATTCGGTTTACCTGTCAGAAGAGTTTGGGTGCAAAAACAGAGTTGAAAACAGCGCTATTGTACTGAAGAGTTTCCCGCTGTGCATGAGTCCGGCAAAGATTTGTGAGTATAATAGGCGGTTTCAGATTCACTCCCTTTTAAGAGACTGTATGAGCGCCGAGTCGAAGAAAGCCCATAACTTTATCCAGAGCCTGATCGAAGACGCCATCGCCAAGGGTGAGCACACCGGCAAGGTGGTGACCCGTTTTCCGCCGGAGCCTAACGGTTACCTGCACGTCGGCCACGCCAAGTCGATCTGCCTCAACTTCGGCATTGCCCGGACCTTCGGCGGCGAGTGCAACCTGCGGTTTGATGACACCAACCCGGAGAAGGAATCCCAGGAGTATATCGACGCAATCAAGCAGGACGTCGAGTGGCTGGGCTACGAGTGGGCTGACGAGGTGCGCTACGCCTCCGACTATTTCGATGCCATTTATGACTTTGCCGTGGAGCTGATCGAGAAGGGCAAGGCTTACGTGTGTGCCCTGACCGCCGACCAGATGGCGGAGTACCGTGGCTCGCTGAAAGCCCCGGGTCGGAACAGCCCATACCGGGATCGTCCGGTGGAAGAGAACCTGCAGCTGTTTCGCGATATGCGTGATGGCAAATACCAGAACGGCGAGCTGGTGCTGCGGGCGAAAATTGATATGGCGTCTCCCAATATCAACCTGCGGGATCCGATTCTGTATCGCATCCGCTATGCCGAGCACCATCAGACCGGTGACAAATGGTGCATCTACCCGATGTACGATTTCACCCACCCGATTTCCGATGCCATGGAGGGGATTACCCACTCCCTGTGCACCCTGGAGTTCGAGGATCACCGGCCGTTGTACGACTGGGTGCTGGACAACATCTCGGCACCCTGCCACCCGCGCCAGATCGAATTCGCCCGGTTGAACCTGAACTACACCATCACGTCCAAGCGCAAACTCAAGCGCCTGGTAGACGAGGGCTACGTGGACGGCTGGAATGATCCGCGGATGCCGACAATTTCCGGCATGCGGCATCGCGGCTACACCCCCGAGTCCATCCGCAACTTCTGCGACATGATCGGCGTTAACAAGGCCGGTGGTACCGTGGACGTGGGCATGCTGGAACACGCCATACGCGAAGACCTCAACGTGCGTGCGCCGCGTGCCATGTGTGTGATGCGTCCGCTGCGTGTGACACTGACCAACTATCCGGCGGACCAGACTGAAACCCTCACGTTGCCGGTTCATCCGCAGAACCCGGAAATGGGCGAGCGCGAAGTGACCTGGAGCCAGGTGCTGTACATCGACCGCGAGGACTTCGTGGAAGAACCTCCCCGCAAGTGGAAGCGGCTGGCGCCGGCGCAGGCTGTGCGTCTGCGTGGCGGCTACGTGATGACCTGTCGCGAAGTTGTTCGTGATGAGAGTGGCGAGATCGTTGAGCTGCGGTGTGAATACGATCCCCGGACCCTGGGTGTCAACCCGGAGGGTTACAAGGCGAATGGCGTGATTCACTGGGTGTCCGCGGTCGACAGCGTAGAAGCGGATATCAACCTGTATGACCGGCTGTTCAACCATGAGTCCCCGGACAGCGACAAGGAAGGTGATTTCATCGATCACCTGAACCCGGATTCCCTGGTGCGCCTGGAAGGTGCCCGGGTGGAGAAGAGCCTGGCGCAGCCGCGTACCGACCTGCCGTACCAGTTCGAGCGGGAAGGTTACTTCTTCTGTGACCAGGGCCAGTCTGACGCCGCCGGTCACCCGGTGTTCAATCGTACCGTCACCCTCCGGGACTCCTGGACCGGGGGCAACGGCTGAATTTTTTCTGCTAACCCTTTTCAGTTAGCCGTTTCAGTTAACCCACAGGCAAACGAGCGCAGCGTGATCAGAATCTACAACACTCTCAGCCAGCAAAAGGAAGAGTTCAAACCCATCGAGCCGGGCAAAGTGCGCATGTACGTGTGCGGCATGACGGTGTATGACTACTGTCACCTGGGCCATGCCCGGGTGCTGGTGGCCTTTGATGTGATCACCCGCTATCTGCGGCATTGCGGTTACGATGTGCACTACGTGCGCAATATCACCGATATCGACGACAAGATTCTGCGCCGCGCTGACGAGAACGGCGAGGTCTATACCGATCTGACCGGTCGCATGATCCAGGCCATGCACGAGGACGAGGCTCGCCTCGGGGTGCTTTCGCCCAATGAGGAGCCGCGTGCAACCGCGTACATCGATGAGATCATCGCGATGATCCGCCGGCTGATTTCCGGTGGGCACGCCTATGCCGCCGACAATGGTGATGTCTATTTTGCAGTGGATTCCTTTGCGGATTACGGCAAGCTCAGCAAAAAGAAGCTGGAAGACCTGGTGGCCGGTGCCCGTGTCGATGTTCAGGAAGCCAAGCGCAGCCCGGCCGATTTTGCACTCTGGAAAGCTGCCAAACCGGGTGAGGTGAGCTGGCCATCGCCCTGGGGTGAGGGGCGTCCGGGCTGGCACATCGAGTGTTCAGCCATGTCCACCCGTTGCCTTGGCGATACCTTTGATATCCATGGCGGCGGGCCGGACCTGCTGTTCCCGCACCATGAGAACGAGATCGCCCAGTCCGAGTGTGCCACCGGACACAAGTTCGTCAATGTCTGGATGCATGCCGGTGCCATTCGGGTCAACAAGGAAAAGATGTCCAAGTCCCTGGGCAACTTCTTCACCATTCGGGAAATTCTGGAGAATTATCCGGCCGAAGTGGTGCGCTATTTCCTGGTATCCAGCCATTACCGCAGCCAGGTGGATTATTCCGAGGATAACCTGGTAGAGGCTGGTCGCACCCTGACCCGGCTCTACCACGCCTTGCGGGGCCTGGTGCCGGCGAAGAACGTGGCGGAAACCGACTACGACCGGCGCTTTGCCGATGCGATGGACGACGACTTCAACACTGCGGGGGCAATCGCCGTGTTGCATGCGGTGGCAAACGAGATCAACCAGCATCGCCGTGACGGCCGGGATGCCGAGGCGCGGGAAAGTGCGGCGGTCCTGGTGCGGCTTGGCAAGGTTCTGGGCCTGTTGCAGCAGGACCCCGAAGCCTACTTTCAGGCGGACACCGGCGGCGAGCTGACCGCAGAAGACATCGAGGCGTTGATTCAGGCCCGGGCGGAGGCGCGCAAGAATCGGGATTTCGCCGAGGGTGACCGCATCCGCGACGAGCTGGCGGCAAAAGGGATCATTCTGGATGATTCGCGTGAAGGGACCACGTGGCGCCGGGGCTAGGCGCATGGCGTGCCCCTCTCCGGGCACTCCGACTAAAGGCGTGTTGTTTGTTGGGGAATGACCTTATAAGCAATTTCCCGTAAACTAGCGCGCTCGAATTATAACGACTCCCGGCTGCGGCCTGTTGACTGGCCGCAAACCGCCGGAGAGCAGGGGTTGATAATCCACTGAGGCAAACAACGATGACAGAACGCGTACAAGTCGGCGGCCTTCAGGTCGCAAAGAATCTGTTTGATTTCGTAAACAATGAAGCCATTCCGGGAACCGGCATTGATGCCGACAAATTCTGGGCGGAATTTGACAAGGTCATCCACGAGCTGGCACCTCGCAACAAGGAGCTGCTCGCCAAGCGCGATGCGATCCAGGAGAAGATGGATAGCTGGTACCGTGACCACAAGGGCCAGCCGCTGGACATGAACGAGTACAAGTCGTTCCTGACAGATATCGGTTACCTGGTGCAGGAGCCCGGCGAGTTCAAGATCTCCACCTCCAATGTGGATCCGGAAATCGCGACCATGGCCGGCCCCCAGCTGGTCGTGCCGATCATGAATGCCCGTTTTGCGCTGAACGCTGCCAATGCGCGCTGGGGAAGCCTGTACGACGCGCTCTACGGCACTGATGCCATTTCCGAAGAGGGTGGTGCCCAGAAGGGGCCGGGCTACAACCCGGTTCGCGGTGCCAGGGTCATCGAGTTCGCCCGCAACCTGCTGGACAACTCCGCTCCGTTGGCCTCCGGCAGTCACAAGGATGCGGCCCGCTACCTGGTTGAAGGTGGCAAGCTGGTCGTCAAACTGCAGAATGGTGAAACCACTGGCCTGAAAGACGAAGCCGGCTTTGTGGGTTATACCGGTGCCGCGGACGCGCCTGCCGGTATCCTGCTGGTCAAGAACGGCATGCACTTCGAAATCCAGATCGATGCCGGCCATCCGATCGGCAAGGACGATGGTGCCAACGTCAAGGACGTGCTGATGGAGTCCGCGCTGACCACCATCATGGACTGTGAAGACTCGGTTGCCGCGGTTGACGCGGACGACAAGGCGCTGGCTTACCGCAACTGGCTGGGCCTGATGCAGGGCAATCTGGAAGAATCCTTCGAGAAGGGTGGCCAGATGATTACGCGCAAGATGCACGCTGATCGCTCTTACACGGCTCCCGATGGTGGCGAAGTCGTACTGAAGGGCCGCAGCCTGATGTTCGTGCGTAACGTGGGTCACCTGATGACCAACCCGGCCATCCTGCTGAACGACGGCAGTGAGATTCCGGAAGGCCTGATGGATGGGGTGATGACGTCACTGATTGCCATCCACGACCTGAAAGGCAACAGCAAGGTCCAGAACAGCACCACCGGCTCTGTTTATATCGTCAAGCCAAAGATGCATGGCCCGGAAGAAGTCGCCTTCACCAACGAGTTCTTCAACCGGGTTGAAGATCTGCTGGGTCTGCCGCGCTTTACTCTGAAAGTCGGCATCATGGACGAGGAGCGTCGCACCACCGTTAACCTGAAAGCGTGTATCCACGCAGCGAAGGACCGTGCGGTGTTCATCAATACCGGCTTCCTCGACCGCACCGGAGACGAGATCCACACCTCTATGGAGTTTGGTCCGTTCATTCGCAAGGGTGCGATGAAGCAGGCCGCCTGGATCCAGGCGTATGAGAACTGGAACGTGGATATCGGTCTGGAGACCGGTTTCCGCGGCGTTGCCCAGATTGGTAAGGGTATGTGGGCAATGCCTGACCTGATGGCAGGCATGCTGGAGCAGAAGATCGGCCATCCGAAGGCCGGGGCGAATACCGCCTGGGTTCCGTCACCGACGGCCGCAACGCTCCACGCGACCCATTATCACCAGGTCAATGTGGCGGAAATCCAGCAGCAGCTGGAAAGCCGCGCGCGGGCGAGCCTGGATGACATCCTGACGGTTCCGGTGATGGCGGATCCCTCCGCGCTGACCGCCACCGATATCCAGGAAGAGCTGGACAACAATGCCCAGGGTATTCTCGGCTACGTGGTCCGCTGGATT
Organism: Marinobacter profundi; assembly: GCF_002744715.1. GTDB lineage: Bacteria > Pseudomonadota > Gammaproteobacteria > Pseudomonadales > Oleiphilaceae > Marinobacter > Marinobacter profundi. The sequence continues at coordinate 362,223 of NZ_KZ319368.1, read as the reverse complement.
GACCAGGGTGTGGGCTGCTCCAAGGTACCGGATATCAATGATATCGGCCTGATGGAAGACCGGGCGACCCTGCGGATTTCCTCCCAGTTGCTGGCCAACTGGCTGCGTCACGGCATCTGCACTGAGGCCCAGGTGCGTGAAACCATGGAGCGGATGGCCGCCGTGGTGGACAAGCAGAACGCCGGTGATGCCGCGTACCGCAACATGGCGCCGAACTTTGATGACAGTGTTGCCTTCCAGGCGGCCCTGGATCTGGTTCTGAAGGGTTGTGAGCAGCCCAACGGCTACACCGAGCCGCTGCTGCATGCCTACCGTCAGAAGGCGAAGGCCAAGTACGGCCAGTAAGCGCCGGAAGTGCATAAAAAACCCCGCTCGCGAGCGGGGTTTTTTGTTGTTACGGCACGCCTGCGATGGCGGTGGCCGTCCGCGCGGGGCGTTAGCCGGCGTGCAGGACGTCCGCGGCGTACAGGGTGTTCTGGAGCAGGGTGGCGATGGTCATCGGTCCGACGCCGCCCGGTACCGGTGTGATAAAGGCGGCGCGCTCTGCCGCTGCTTCAAAGTCTACGTCGCCCCGTAGTTTGCCGTCGGCCATCCGGTTGATGCCCACATCAATGACCGTGGCGCCGGGTTTGACCCACTCGCCCCGGATCAGGCCGGGTTTGCCAACGGCGGCGACCAGGATGTCGGCTTCGCGGACAAATTTCTCGAGATCCGGCGTGAAGCGATGACACACGGTGGTGGTGGCGCCCTTGAGCAGCAGTTCCATGGACATCGGGCGGCCCACAATGTTGGAGGCGCCCACGATGACGGCGTGCTGGCCCTTGTAGGGGGTGTCAACGCTGTCGAGCAGGGTGATGACTCCGGCGGGCGTGCACGGCCGCAGCGCGGGTTTGCGTTGCATCAGGCGGCCGATGTTATAGGGGTGGAAGCCATCGACGTCCTTGTCCGGGCGAATCTTGACCAGGATGGGGTCGGCATCGAGGTGCGCGGGCAGCGGCAGCTGAACCAGGATGCCGTCAACGTCCGGATTTGCGTTCAGTTCATCCACCAGGGCTTCGAGCGCTTGCTGGGAGGTGTCCTGCGGCAGGTCGTAGGACAGGGAGACAATGCCGGCTTCCTCGCACGCCTTGCGCTTGTTGCCGACATATACCTGGGATGCAGGGTCGTTTCCTACCAGTACCACCGCAAGCCCGGGGGCTCTGAGGCCCTTCTGGCGACGGGCCTCGACACCCGCGGCGACCTGCTGGCGAACCCGGGCTGCAATCTCTTTTCCGTTGATCAGTTTGGCGGTCATGTCTTCACTTATTTCGGTTGGGCATCAAAGAGGTCGGCATTGTCTCACGGTTCCGTGTTAACTCCAATTAGCCGCCCCGAGGACAAAAACCGTAATCTGTTATTGACGGGCGCGGTCGCCGCCGGTAATATGCGCGCCAACTTTGCTGAGGCACTTGTTGTTCAGAATTCGGGGTATAGCGCAGTCTGGTAGCGCGCCTGCTTTGGGAGCAGGATGTCGGGAGTTCGAATCTCTCTACCCCGACCATTAATCTGGATGTTCAGGTGGGCGAAAGGTTATGCGCCCGTAGCTCAGCTGGATAGAGCAACGGCCTTCTAAGCCGTGGGTCGCAGGTTCGAGTCCTGCCGGGCGTGCCATGCAGCCGTCGGTAAGACAGGTTCCCGCACCACCGTAATCAGCAAAGTTGTCGAAAGTTGTCAGAAGTACGAAAGTACGTCTCTATGTGGTGGACGTAGCTCAGTTGGTAGAGCTCAGGATTGTGACTCCTGCGGTCGAGGGTTCGAGCCCCTTCGTCCACCCCACTTTTCTTTCCCGGTTGATTTCCGCTGTTGCAGGATTCTATGATGACCGCTGGCTGCCGAGGCAGTCAGAAGCAAAAGGTTGTCGGACATTTTGTGGCTGATGTGCGAAAGTGGCGGAACTGGTAGACGCGCTGGATTTAGGTTCCAGTGGGGTAACCCGTGAGAGTTCGAGTCTCTCCTTTCGCACCACCTTTCCCTTCCCGGTTTTATCCTCCTGACTGTCCCGTGTTCCGTTTACTTTGCCCGTTGGTCGCGTCTCGTCCGGTCAGGTGATTCTCTCGGCGGGGGAAACCGTGATAAACTACCGGCTTTTAATTTTCGGGCCTTTGGGGGCAGAATCTCCTTTCAAGGCTTTTTGTAGATTTTTCATTCACATACCGAACCTGTAATTTGAGGATCTTCCATGCAAGTGTCTGTTGAAACGACCTCCAACATCGAGCGTCGCATGACGATTGGTGTGCCCGCCCAGGAAATCGACCAGGCGGTCCAGAAACGCCTGCAGGAAACCGCGCGTACCGTGCGTCTGAACGGCTTCCGTCCTGGCAAGGTGCCCATGAGCGTGGTGAAGCGTCGTTTCGGTGCCAGCATCCGCCAGGAAGTGGTTGGCGAGGTTATGCGTGATAACTACATCAAGGCACTGCAGGAGCAGGACGTCAATCCGGCTGGCTGGCCGAGTTTCGAGCCGAAGACCATGGAAGAGGGCAAGGACCTCGAGTTCGTGGCCACCTTCGAAGTGTTGCCGGAAATCGAGCTGGGCGACCTGAGCAAGATCGAAGTCGAGAAGCTGGCTTCGGAAGTGACCGACAAGGATATCGACACCATGATCGATAACCTGCGTCGCCAGCAGGCCACCATGAAGTCCGTCAAGCGCAAGTCCAAGAACAAGGACGTTGTGACTATCGACTTCAAGGGCTTCATCGATGGTGAAGAGTTTGAAGGTGGTGCGGCTGAAGGTCACAAGCTGACCCTCGGTTCCGGTCAGATGATTCCGGGCTTTGAAAAAGGCATCGTTGGCGCCAAGGCTGGCGAAGAGCTTGAAATCGAGGTGACTTTCCCCGAGGACTACCACAACGAAGATCTGAAGGGTAAGCCGGCCAAGTTCGAGATCAAGGTAAGTGACGTTGAAGAGCCGCAGCTGCCTGAGCTGGATGCCGAGTTCTTCAAGAAATTCGGTATCGATGCCGAAGACGAAGCCGCCTTCCGTGAGGAAGTGAAGAAGAACATGGAGCGCGAGCTGAAGCAGGCGCTGTCCAACAAGGTCAAGAACGACGTGGTTGACGGTCTGCTGGCCAACACCGAGCTGGAAATCCCGACTGCCCTGATTGACCAGGAAATCGACCGTCTGCGCCAGGACGCGGTACAGCGTTTCGGTGGCCAGGTTGATTTCAAGCAGCTGCCCAAGGAAATCTTCGAAGAGCAGGCCAAGCGCCGCGTGAAGACTGGCCTGCTGTTCCAGGAAGTGGTCAAGAAGAACGACCTGAAAGCCGATGCGGCCAAGGTAGAGGAAAAGATCCAGGAGATCGCTTCTACGTATGAACAGCCGGAAGAAGTGGTTGCCCACTTCAACAGCAACCCGGAGCAGAAGGCCCAGATCGAATCTTCCGTTCTGGAAGATGCCGTTGTGGACTTCGTGCTGTCACAGGCTAAGGTAACAGAGAAGCAAGTGAAGTACGAAGAGGCTGTGCAGGCCGGTCAGCCCCAGCGCTGATACCTGAGGGGCCTTGTGGCCCCGTCAGCCGATCCGTGAAAGCAGCCGGCAAGTCCGGCTGTTTTCATCTTGGCCCCGGGCTGGCAAAGTAGGGCGTGTAAGAACCGATAAACAGTGGCCCATGCCACCACAATGTCTACAAGGAGTTCAGGCGCATCATGATGCAGAAACCGATTGATGGTCCCGCAATGGTAACCAGCTCAGGTCTGGTGCCGATTGTTATTGAGCAGACTGCGCGCGGCGAGCGTTCGTTTGACATCTACTCCCGGCTGCTCAAGGAGCGGGTGATTTTCATGGTGGGTCAGGTTGAGGATCACATGGCCAACCTGATTGTTGCCCAGCTGCTGTTTCTCGAGTCCGAAAACCCGGACAAGGATATTCACCTGTACATCAACAGCCCGGGCGGCTCGGTAACTGCAGGCATGTCAATCTACGACACCATGCAGTTTATCAAGCCGGACGTCGCCACCCTCTGTATTGGTCAGGCTGCCAGCATGGGGGCATTTCTGCTGGCCGGAGGTGCTGCGGGCAAGCGGGCGTGTCTGCCGAACTCCCGGGTCATGATTCACCAGCCCCTCGGCGGTTATCAGGGTCAGGCGAGTGATATCGAGATCCACACCCGTGAGATTCTCAAGATCCGCAACACCCTGAATACGATCCTGGCGCACCACACCGGCCAGGACCTCGAGACCATTGCCAGGGACACCGATCGCGATTACTTCATGGATCCGCTGCAGGCCAAGGAATACGGCCTCATTGATTCTGTACTTGATAAGCGCGTATCGAATAAATAATACTGATTGCAATCGCATCACCTATGGCCGGCGTATCCCTTTTGATCTGGAGCGCCGGTGAACCAAGAACAGAGGTATTTCAATGGCAGATGAAAGAAACGGCAGAGGCGACGATAACGGCAAGTTGCTGTACTGCTCGTTTTGCGGAAAGAGCCAGCATGAAGTCCGGAAGCTCATTGCAGGGCCCTCGGTGTTCATCTGCGACGAGTGCGTCGACCTGTGCAACGACATTATCCGGGAAGAGATCCAGGAAAATGCCCAGGAAGAAGCAAGCGATCGCCTGCCGACGCCTGCAGAGATCCGCGAGACCCTCAACGAATACGTCATTGGCCAGGATCGGGCCAAGGTGGTTCTGTCGGTTGCGGTCTATAACCACTACAAGCGTCTTCGCTATGGCGAGGGCAAGGGTGATGTGGAGCTGGGCAAGAGTAACATTCTGCTGATCGGTCCTACCGGTAGCGGTAAGACCCTGCTCGCGGAAACCCTGGCCCGGATGCTCAATGTGCCGTTTACCATTGCCGATGCCACCACCCTGACCGAAGCCGGTTATGTGGGTGAGGACGTCGAGAACATCATCCAGAAACTGCTGCAGAAGTGCGATTACGATGTGGAGAAGGCTCAGCGGGGCATTGTTTACATCGATGAGATCGACAAGATTTCCCGTAAGTCTGACAACCCGTCCATAACCCGTGATGTTTCCGGTGAGGGTGTGCAGCAGGCGTTGCTCAAGCTGATTGAGGGTACCGTGGCATCGGTCCCGCCCCAGGGCGGCCGCAAGCATCCCCAGCAGGAGTTTCTGCAGGTGGACACCGGTAATATCCTGTTTATCTGTGGTGGCGCTTTTGCCGGCCTGGACAAGGTGATTCAGGATCGCTCCGAGCGCAGCAGCATAGGCTTCTCGGCTTCGGTAGTGAGCCAGGACAACAGCAAAAATACCGGTGACATCATCAAGGATGTCGAGACTGAAGACCTGGTGAAGTATGGCCTGATTCCGGAGTTTGTCGGCCGCTTGCCGGTGGTGGCGACCCTGACCGAGCTGGACGAAGAGGCGCTGGTACAGATTCTCACCGAGCCGAAGAATGCGCTGACCAAGCAGTACCAGAAGCTGTTTGACATGGAAGGCGTGGATCTCGACTTCCGTGAAGATGCGCTGCGTGCCGTTGCCCGCAAGGCGATGGAGCGCAAGACCGGTGCCCGGGGATTGCGGTCCATCATGGAGGCGACCCTGCTCGACACCATGTACCAGATTCCGTCCGAGCACGACGTAACCAAGGTGGTGATAGACGAGAGCGTGATCCGCGGCGATTCCGAGCCGTTCAAGATCTACGCCAGCAGTGATCACGCCAAGGCCGTGCCCGAGGACTGAATCGGGCAGGGCGGTGAGCGATACGGTTACAAAAAAGGGCGGAAACGCCCTTTTTTTTCCTCTGGAGATTGCCCTGGGGGCCTTTCCGGTTTCATTTCGTAAAAAGATTGCAATTTCCCAAAGCACCCCAATTAACGGTGGTATGCTGAAAAAAACATCGTCAGAGGATTCCTTATGACCCTGATACCTGAAGAAGCCATGAACGAATACCCCATGCTCCCGCTGCGGGATGTCGTGGTGTTCCCCCACATGGTGGTTCCGCTCTTTGTCGGGCGGGAAAGATCAATCCAGGCCCTTGAAGCCGCTATGGAGGGCAGTAAGGAAATCCTGCTGGTCGCACAACGTGATGCCTCCACCGATGAGCCTGGTGCAGTCGATGTCTTTGACATGGGTACTCTGGCGACCGTGCTGCAGATGCTGCGCCTGCCGGATGGCACGGTCAAAGTGCTGGTGGAAGGTAACGCCCGGGTTCGCATCGAATCCATTAACGAGGGTGAGTACCTTACCGGTTCGGCGGAGCCGGTCGATGAGCAGCGCCTGCCGGACCGCGAGGAGGAGGTGCTGGTGAAGACCCTGACGGAAGAGTTTGAGAAATACGTCAAACTCTCCAAGAAGGTGCCTTCTGAAGTGTCCAATGCACTGGCCGGGATTACCGATCTTGAGCGGCTTGCAGACACCATGGCCGCCCACCTGGAATTGCAGATTCCGCAGAAGCAGGAACTGCTCGAGGCTCTGGACATCCGCAAACGGGTCGACCTGTTGCTGGGTAAGCTGGACAACGAAATCGACCTTATCGAGGTGGAGAAGCGGATCCGTGGCCGGGTCAAGAAACAGATGGAGCGGAGCCAGCGGGAGTATTACCTCAACGAGCAAATGAAGGCGATCCAGAAAGAAATGGGTCAGCTCGGGGAAGGCAATAACGATTTTGAAGAGCTGGAGCAGAAGCTCGAGGAAGCCGGCCTGCCGGAAGAGGCCCGCAAGAAGACCGAAGCCGAGCTCAACAAGCTGAAGATGATGTCGCCAATGTCCGCGGAAGCGACCGTGGTACGTGGCTATATCGACTGGATGCTGGCGGTGCCCTGGAAGCAGCGTAGCCGGGTTCGCCACGACCTTGAAAAGGCCCGTGAGATCCTTGACCGTGACCATTACGGCCTGGAAGAGGTGAAGAAGCGTATTCTTGAATATCTGGCAGTCCAGAGCCGGGTGAAGAAGGTCAAGGGGCCGGTGCTCTGCCTGGTAGGGCCTCCCGGGGTCGGCAAGACGTCCCTTGGTCAGTCGATTGCGCGGGCGACCAACCGCAAGTACACCCGGATGGCCCTCGGCGGAGTGCGGGACGAAGCCGAGATTCGTGGCCATCGTAAAACCTACATTGGCGCTCTGCCGGGCAAGTTGCTGCAGAAGCTGGCCAAGGTGGGCGTGAAGAACCCGCTGTTCCTGTTTGATGAAATCGACAAGATGGGCATGGACCACAGGGGCGACCCTGCCTCCGCGCTGCTCGAGGTACTCGATCCGGAACAGAACCATACCTTCAACGACCACTATCTCGAGGTGGATTACGATCTGTCTGACGTGATGTTCGTGTGTACCTCCAACTCGATGAACATCCCGCCGGCGCTGCTGGACCGGATGGAAATCATCCGTATCCCGGGATACACCGAAGACGAGAAGGTCAATATTGCGCTGCGTTACCTGCTGCCCAAGCAGATCAAGGCCAACGGCCTGCGCAAGGACGAGCTGGCAATGCCGGAAGAGACCTTGCGGGCACTGATTCGCTACTACACCCGTGAGGCGGGCGTACGGGGTCTTGAGCGGGAGATTGCGAAGATCTGCCGCAAGGTGGTCAGGGACCACGTGGAGGCCGGCTCAAAGGCCTCTGTGACCATTACCGCCGAGATGCTCGAGGACTACTCGGGCGTGCAGAAGTTCAAGTACGGCCTGGCGGAAGAAAAGAACCAGGTGGGTCAGGTTACCGGTCTGGCCTGGACCCAGGTCGGCGGCGAACTGCTGACCATCGAGTGCGCACTGACTCCGGGTAAGGGGCGGGTGGTCAAGACCGGTTCACTCGGTGATGTCATGCAGGAATCCATCCAGACCGCACTTACGGTGGTTCGCAGTCGGGCCAAGGGCCTGGGTGTGGCGGATGATTTCCACGAAAAGCACGACCTGCACATCCATGTTCCGGAAGGTGCAACCCCGAAAGATGGTCCCAGTGCCGGTATCGGGATGTGTACGGCCCTGGTGTCCGCACTGACCCATATTCCGGTACGGGCGGACGTGGCGATGACCGGCGAAATCACCCTGCGGGGCCGCGTACTGGCCATTGGCGGGCTCAAGGAAAAATTACTGGCAGCCCATCGCGGTGGTATCAAGACGGTGATCATACCGGATGAAAATGTCCGTGATCTCAAGGAGATACCTGAGAATATCAAGGAATCCCTGGAGATCCGGCCGGTGAAGTGGATCGACGAGGTTCTCGACATCGCCCTGGCGTATCCGCCAGAGCCCCGTGCCGAGGACGCGTCACCGGATTCGGCCGGCGGCAGTCCGCGCGATGATGAGAGCGAGTCCGCAGAGCGCATAAATACTCATTAAACACGGCGTGCGTTGTTGACACGCGCGAGAGCCCGTTGGTATAACTGTTCCGCCGTGAAGCAGCCAATACCAAGGGCTCCCGCGCAGTCTGTGCCTATTCCGATCACCGGTTTAATGCCGAAAGGAATAAAAAAACTGAAGAATGGAATTCTCTGACCGCTTATGCGATAGTCGAGAACGTCCGAGAAGAAGAATCCAACCTATAACATCTTCAACCTGAAATCGAAGGGGTTTAGTGTGAACAAGTCCGAACTTATCGATGCAATTGCCGAGTCAGCTGATATCTCCAAGGCCGCTGCTGGTCGTGCTCTTGATGCAATGACCAACTCCATTACCGGTGCTCTGAAAAAAGGCGATCAGGTAACTCTGATTGGCTTCGGCACCTTCTCCGTAAAGGAGCGTGCTGCCCGTACCGGTCGTAACCCGCAGACTGGTGCCGAGATCAAGATTCCGGCCTCCAAGGTGCCTGGGTTCAAGGCAGGTAAGGCCCTGAAGGATTCCGTCAAGTAAGACGGAATTTTTCGCCTGGTGACGCCTGTCAGAAGGAGTCACCGGAGCGGCTCACCCCGGTGACAGCCGCGGTTAAACCGCTCCGCACGAATTCAAGGCGCATTCCGAACAGGGTGCGCCTTTTTACGTTAACCACGACGTTAAAAATTGCGTTAAAACCCCTTACTGCCAAATCATCGATCTGGAAGAAATATGCTTCAGGATATTCGGGATAATGCCCAGGGCACGATTGCCAAAATCATTATTGGCGTCTTGATAGTTTCACTGTCCATCTGGGGGATGGACGCGATTATCGGAGGCTTCTCCGGTGAGCCTGAGGTGGCGACCGTTAATGGTGAAGACATCACCGAGCGTGACTTCCTGCGGGTGGTCCAGATGGAGACCCAGCGCCGTCTTGCGGCGATGAACAACCCCGACCCTTCCCTGCTGGATGATGACCAGATTCGCAGGGAAGTGCTGGAATCACTGATCCAGGAGCAGGTCCTGATCCAGGATGCCAGCAACCAGGGGCTTGAGCTTTCCGATGCCGATATCGACTCGCTGATCACCCAGATGCCCCAGTTCCAGGTCGACGGCAAATTCAATCGGGACCGGTTCGTTGCGACGGTACGTAATCTCGGTATGGGTGTTGGTGAGTTCCGTGAAGCCATGCGCCGCCAGTATGTGGTCAGCCAGATTCGCGCCGGCCTGGTGCAGAGTGGTGTGGTAGCCGAGGAAAACGCGGCCCATCTGCTGCGGATCCAGAACCAGACCCGGGACTTCCGCATGGTACGGCTGTCGGCTGATGATGTTGCCGGTCAGGTGGAGGTGACCGATGAGGAGGTCGCCGCCTATTATGAGGACAACACCGGGTTGTTCATGCTGCCGGAGCGGGTCGATGCGGCATATATTGCCTTGTCTCTTGAGGCACTGGCCGATACGGTCGAGATCAGTGACGAAGAGATTGCCGCATATTATGAGAGCCGCGCGGCCGAACTGGCGGACGAGGAGCGTCGTGCTGCCCACATCCTGATCGAGGATAACGACAGTGCCGGCGAAACTATCGCCGAGATTCAGCGCCGGCTGGCCGAAGGGGAAGAGTTCGCCAGTCTGGCGAAGGAGTTCTCCACGGATACGGTGTCCGCAGAGCAGGGTGGCGACCTGGGCTTTGCCGGTCGTGGTGTCTACGGAGACGCGTTCGAAGATGTATTGTTTGCCATGGAGGCGGGTGAGGTGTCCGAGCCTGTCAGTACCAGTTTTGGTACCCATCTGATCAAGCTGCTGGATGTCCGCAAGTCCGAGGTTCCGGCGCTGGAGGAAATTCGTGACCAGCTGCGTCGGGAACTGGCCAGCGATAAGGCTGCCGCGCAGTTTGCCGAAGTTCGCTCACAGCTGTCTGATCTGGCCTACGCGGCCAATGATCTGGCCGATCCTGCCAGCGAACTGGGTCTGGAGGTTCGTGAAAAGGCCGGGGTGACCCGCGACGGTGGCGAGGCGCCGTTTGACCATCCGGGGCTGGTGCGTCAGCTGTTCTCGGATGACGTGCTGAAGGACGGTTACAATACCGAGCTGATTGATGTGGGTGACAGTGTATCGGTGGTTGCCCGGGTCAAGGAATATTTCGAGCGTGAGCAGCAGCCGCTGGACGAGGTCCGGGAGGAAATCCGCGCGGCACTGCTGGAACAGAAGGTCCGTGAGGCCCAGCGTGAGCGGGCAGAGCAGCTGATTGCGGGCCTGCAGGATGGTAAGGAGCTGGCTGATTTGAATGTCGGAACCGGCGACTGGCAGGAGTTTTCCGGCCAGTCTCGCAACAATGCCGAGCTGGGTGCCGGAGTGATGAACGATGTGTTCTCCCTCCAGCGTCCGGTTGAGGGACAGCCGGTGTACGGTATGTCGGCAGCCGGAGAGGACATGGTGGTGATCGCGCTGGACAAGGTGACCGAAGGTGAGGTTGCTGCCGGTGGTGAAGATCTGCAGCAGTTGCAGAACTTCCTTGCCAGCCTGGAAGGACAACGGGAGTACACGGCTTACCAGCAGTACCTCCGGGAGCGGGCAGAAGTCGATCGCCCATAGGTGGCAGACGAAGAACAAAAAAACCCGGGAGCTTCCCGGGTTTTTTTGTGGTTGCCTCCCAAGTGACCGGGGAGGTCTCTGGCCGGCTTACTGGGGGGGCGGCAGCCGGGTGGGTTTCAGGCTTTCCTTGATCTTCTTCAGGTGGCCCAGGAAGTCGGCACCCCGCTTCAGGGTCACACCTGTGGCCAGGATATCGATAACCGTCAGGTGGATGATGCGTGAGGCCATGGGCATGTAAACCTCGGTGTCTTCGTTGGCAGTGACTTCGACGACAACCGTGCAGGCCTCGGCCAGTGGTGAGTCCGGCATGGTAATGCCAATCACGGTAGCGCCGTTGGCGCGGGCCAGTTGGGCGATGTCGATGGTTTCCAGAGTGCGGCCGGTATAGGAAATGACCACGATGACATCGCCGGTCGAGCAGCCTGCCGCCACCATCCGCTGCATCAGGGCGTCATCGTAGGACATCACCGGGATGTTGAAGCGGAAGAACTTGTGCTGGGCATCGAGTGCCACGGAAGCTGATCCGCCCATCCCGAAGAAATTGATCTGTTTGGCCTGGATCAGGTAGTCGATGGCAGTCGCCAGTGCTTTCGGATTGAGGGCCTGGCGGGCCTTGTCCAGGTTCGCGATGGTGCTGAGCATGATTTTGTCAGCGAATTCCGCCACAGTGTCGTCGGGTTCGATGTTCTGGCCGACGTACGGGGTTCCGGTGGCAATGCTCTGCGCCAGGCGGATCTTGAAGTCCGGGAAGCCGGTAGCGGAGAATCCGCGGCAGAAGCGATTGACGGTCGGCTCGCTGACGTCGGCGGCCCGCGCAAGGGCGGCAATGCTGTAACGGGTGGCGGCGCTGGGATCTCGCAGGATGGCCTCGGCAACTTTGCGTTCGGATTTATTCAGGTTGTCAAGGCGCTCCTGAATGTCCTCCAGCAGATTGTCGTCCCGGTGCGTCTGGTTCGCAGCCATGAAGTTGTACTCCCTGATAGTGCCTGGTGTCGATCTGGATAGCGTTTCCCGGCGGGATTATACCTTGTTTTCGTGGGGTGTGCGGTAGTAAAAGTGTCACATTGTCCGCGATGGTCTTGGTTTTTTTCGGGAAACCTGACATCATTTTCATAAAATTACTACAAGCCCTTTAGCCGGCACGGTTGCCGTAAACTGCAGAGTGAAGGATGCCATGGCCAGTCAGCCTCATACCCGCTGTGACCTGATGATGTTTGGTGCCCTAGGGGATCTGGCCCAACGCAAGCTGTTCCCGGCGCTGTACCAGCTGGAACGGTCCGGGCTGCTGGCGCCAGGCAGCAGGATCCTCGCGCTGGCCCGGGACAACGCCGACACGGCAGCCATCAGAGCGCGGTTGGGCGACCGGATCAAAAAGCACGTTCCCGCCGGGGAGTTCGATGCTGCAGTGCTGACACGCTTTCTCGCGCGGGTCGATTATCTGTGTCTCGACTTCACCGATACCGACGGTTACCGATCCCTCAATACCTGGCGGCAGGACAGTACGGCCAGCCTCATTGTATACATGGCGACACTCCCGTCGATGTATGGTGTGATCGCCCGCAATTTGCGGGACGTCAGTTGCTGTACCGAGCATACCCGGGTGGTGGTGGAGAAGCCGATCGGTCACGATCTTGAGACGTCTCGCGTTATCAATGACCAGCTGGCCGAGGTGTTCAACGAGAACCAGTTGTTCCGGATTGATCACTATCTCGGCAAGGAAACGGTCCAGAATCTTATCGCCCTGCGTTTTGCGAATAACCTGTTCGCTTCCCAGTGGGATCAGAACCACATCTCTCACGTGGAGATCACCGTCGCGGAGAGTGTCGGTATCGAGGGCCGCTGGGGATACTTTGACAAGGCGGGCCAGGTGCGGGACATGATCCAGAATCACCTCTTGCAGCTGCTATGCCTGATCGCCATGGATCCACCCTCGGACCTGTCGGCAGACAGTATCCGCAATGAAAAGGTCAAGGTGCTCAAGGCGCTGCGGCCGATCACTCCGGATCTGATGGAAACCCACCTGGTTCGTGGCCAGTACACTGCGGGCACCAGTGCCGGCCAGCCGGTGCCAGGATACCTGGAGGAGGACGGGGCGGTCAGGGGCAGTACCACCGAGACCTTTGTGGCGCTCAAGGCGGAAATCGAGAACTGGCGCTGGTCCGGCGTGCCATTTTACATCCGTACCGGCAAGCGACTGCCGGAGAAACTGTCCCAGATTATTATCCACTTCAAGCCGGCCCCCCATTACATCTTTGATCCGGACCAGAAGCACCTGGCCAATAACAAGCTGATTATCCGCTTGCAGCCGGATGAAGGTATGGCTTTGCAGATTCTTACCAAGGAGCAGGGGCTTGATAAAGGTATGCGGCTGCGTCAGGGACCGCTGGAGCTGACCTTTTCAGAAACCTTTGACGCTGAACGCATCCCGGATGCCTACGAGCGTTTGCTGTGGGAAGTCATGAAGGGCAACCAGTACCTGTTTGTGCGCCGTGACGAAGTGGAGTTTGCCTGGCGCTGGGTGGACCAGGTGATTCGCAACTGGGAAGACTTCGGTCTTCATCCCAAGCGTTACGCCGCGGGGACCTGGGGGCCGGTGGCCGCCATTGCGATGATCACCCGGGACGGGAGAAGCTGGTATGAGGATGCCTGAACTGGCGCTGCCCCGCGGGGTTGACCTGGTGGTGGCGGATTCGGCGCAGGAAGTGGCCGGGCGGCTGGCTGCCGCTGTGGCGAGCGAGCTGGAGCAGGCTCTTGCCGGGCGAGGCCGTGCCAGCCTGGCGGTTTCCGGAGGTGCCACGCCGCGGCCATTTTTTGAGGCGCTGTCACGCAAGGCCCTGGACTGGCACCGGGTAGACGTGTTGCTGGCGGATGAGCGTTGGGTGGATGTCCGGGATGATGCCAGCAATACCCGGCTGGTGCGGGCGCATCTTTTGCAACACCAGGCTGCGTCGGCGAACTATGTCTCGCTGAAGCAGTCGGGCGACAGTCCGGAGGCCGGGCTGGCCGCGGTGGAGGCGGCGCTGGCGCAGGTGGCCTGGCCGCTGGATATGCTGGTCCTCGGCATGGGCGCTGACGGTCATACCGCGTCGCTGTTTCCCGACGCCCCGGAGCTGCCAGAAGCACTGGCGCCGGGCGGCGGCAGGCGGGTGTGTGCGGTGCATCCGCCGTCCCAGCGGCAGGCCCGGGTAACCCTGACCCTGCCGGTGCTGGTTGCGGCTCGTTCGGTGGCGCTGCACATCCGTGGTGAAGATAAGCTTGATACCCTGAGAGCCGCCTGTGAGCACCCGGGCGACATCGCGTCCATGCCTGTCCGCGCCTTCCTGAAACCGGGACTGCGGATTTTCTGGAGCCCCTGAGCCCAAGTTCTGGAGGATTGCCATGACGACATTATCTGATTTTCATCGAGACCGGGTGCGCGCGGTGCTCAGCGCCAGCCCGCTGGTGCCGGTGATCACCCTCAATCATCCTGATGAAGCATTGCCCTTGTGTCGGGCGCTGGTGGAAGGGGGAGTCAGGGTGCTGGAAATTACCCTGAGAACCCCGCACGGTTTGCCCGCGATCCGGCAGCTCCGTGAGGCGTTGCCGGAGGTTTGGGTGGGGGCCGGAACGGTGACCGGTGTTGAACAGTATCGTGCCGTCGAGGCGGCGGGTGCCCAGTTTGTTGTCACGCCGGGGGTCACCGGAGCGATCCTGGAGTTTGGCCTGACGTCGGAGGTGCCGTTGCTGCCGGGTATTGCAACAGTGTCCGAGCTGATGATGGGGTATGCGCTGGGCTATAGAGAGTTCAAGTTTTTCCCGGCGGCGGTATCCGGTGGTATTGCCGCACTGAACGCATTTGCAGGGCCTTTTGGTGATGTAACTTTCTGCCCGACCGGGGGCGTCCGTCGCAACACCGCGAAAGATTACCTGGCCTTGCCTAATGTCGCAGCGGTGGGCGGAACCTGGCTGACCCCCAAAGAAGCCGTCGCGGCGAAGAACTGGGGCGCCATCACCGAGGAAGTGCGGGGCAGTCTGCAGGATCTCTGAGGGCTTGCCTGGTGATCCTGATTCCTGCCCCGTGGTACCGGTGGTCGCAGACTCAGCGAATGTCCTGCCCGACCCGCACGATCTTCATGGTGTTGGTGCCACCCTGGGCATTGCCATAGTCCCCCTTGGTGACCACCACCAGGTCGCCGTCCTGGACCACGCCGCGCCGGATCAGCTCACCGATCCCGCGGGCATTGGTCTCCTCGGCGGGAATGGTGGCGGTATCAAACGGCACGGTCTGTACCCCCCTGTACAGGGCCACCCGGTGCTGGGTAGCGGGGTGGCGGGAGTAGGCAAAGATCGGCAGGCTTGATTTGATCCGCGACATCAGCAAGGGTGTCGCGCCGGTTTCGGTCATGCAGATGATGGCGGTTACCCCTTGCAAATGGTTGGCGGCATACATCGCTGACAGTGCGATGGCCTCGTCCACCCGTGACATGCTTTCGTGGATCCGGTGCTTGGACTGGTGCATGGAGGGGTGTCGCTCGGCTCCCAGGCAGATCCGCACCATGGCCTCGACCGCTTCTTTCGGGTAGTCGCCGACCGCGGTTTCGGCCGACAGCATCACCGCATCGGTGTAGTCCATCACGGCGTTGGCAACATCGGAGACCTCTGCCCGGGTCGGCATCGGGTTGTCGATCATCGATTCCATCATCTGGGTGGCGGTGATCACCACCTTGTTGAGGACGCGGGCGCGCCCGATGATGTGTTTCTGCACGCCAACCAGCTCGGCATCGCCGATTTCCACCGCCAGGTCACCGCGGGCGACCATGACCGCGTCGGAGGCTTCAATGACGGCATCCAGCGCTTCGGTGTCGTGGGCCAGTTCGGCGCGCTCGATCTTGGCTACCAGGCCAGCCTCGGAGCCTGCTTCCCGCAACAGGGCGCGGGCCACGTGCATGTCTTCGGCGGTACGGACAAATGACACTGCAACATAATCTGCGCCGAGGCGGGCAGCCGTTTTGATGTCTTCCCGGTCCTTGTCGGTCAGTGCGTTGGCGGACAGTCCGCCGCCGCGCTTGTTGAGGCCCTTGTTGTTCGAGAGCGGGCCGCCGATCAGCACCCGGGAGGTGATCGAGTGGTCATCCACCGACTGCACTTCCATCTCGATCCGGCCGTCATCGAGGACAAGGATGTCGCCGGGCTTTACGTCATTGATCAGTTGTTCGTAGTCGATGCCAACGGCGTGCTCGTTGCCGGCCTCTTTGTCCATGGTGGCATCAAGGGTAAATGTCTGGCCAGCCCTGAGGGTTACCTTGTTGTCGGCAAAGCGGGCAACCCGGAGTTTCGGGCCTTGCAGGTCGGCGAGGAGGGCAACGAACCGGCCCTGGGCGGCGGCAATGTCACGCACCCGGCGGGCGCGCTCCAGGTGATCCTCGGCGCTGCCATGGGAAAAATTGAGTCGTGTCACGTCAACACCGGCGGCAATGATGGCCGCAAGGGATTCCGGAGTATCGGTGGCGGGGCCGAGGGTGGCGACAATCTTGGTGCGCCTTAGCATGCTTGTATCCTTCTGTGCAGTGTCTGAGAGTCTGATGGTGGCAGTTGTTCGGTCCGGAGGCGGCTCGGGTTAGTGGCCGGCTTCCTGTTATAGTCATGTACAGGATTATTGTCTGCTGTCGTCTTGCTGGCAATGCGGGCCGCCCCGGATTTGGGGTCGCGGTTGACGGAGTTGCCGTGTGAATGTAGTAAATATATCAATTAAAGCCCGGAAGCATAATGTTTTCTGGTGGTTTGGTTGAAAAATGTATGTAAACTTTCGTTTATCGTCAAGCAGGTATTGATATCGTCCTGAGGAGAACCGTTATGCACCCCACGGTTGACAAGGTGACACGGCGCATTATCCAGCGCAGCCGGGCCACCCGCGAGGATTACCTGAACCGGATGAATGCACTGAAGGCCATCTCGCCACAGCGGGCGACCTTGTCCTGCGGTAATCTGGCGCATGGCTTTGCGGCGTGTCAGCAGAGCGACAAAGACACCCTCAAGCTGATGAACAAGGCCAATGTGGCCATAGTTTCCGCTTACAACGATATGCTTTCCGCCCATCAGCCCTATGCGACGTTCCCCGATGTCATTCGCCAGGCTGCCCATGGCATGGGCTCGGTAGCCCAGTTTGCCGGGGGCACACCCGCCATGTGTGATGGCGTGACCCAGGGCCAGCCAGGCATGGAACTGAGTCTGTTTTCCCGCGATGTCATCGCGATGAGTACCGCGGTGGCGCTCAGCCATAACATGTTTGATGCCATCCTGTTGCTGGGTATCTGCGACAAGATCGTACCGGGCCTGCTGATCGGTTCGCTGAGTTTCGGTTACCTGCCGACGGTTCTTGTCCCGGCTGGCCCGATGCCTTCCGGATTGCCCAACAAGGAGAAGCAGCGGGTCCGCCAGCTCTATGCTGAAGGCAAGGTGGGCAGGGACGAGCTCCTGGACGCCGAAAGCCGGTCCTACCATAGCCCCGGCACATGTACGTTTTATGGCACGGCCAACAGCAACCAGTTGCTGGTGGAAGTGATGGGGCTGCACCTGCCGGGCGCGGCATTCCACAACCCCGGTACCCCGTTGCGTGATGCGTTGACCCGCGCTGCCACGGAACAGGTGATCCGTTTGTCCAGGCCTAATGGCGGGACCCTCGGCCTGGCTGACATGGTGGATGAGAAGAGTATCGTCAATGCCCTGGTGGCCCTGCTGGTAACCGGCGGCTCCACCAACCATACCATCCACTGGGTCGCCATTGCCCGTGCGGCGGGGATCATCATCGACTGGAACGATTATGCGGAGCTGTCGTCGGCCGTCCCCTCCATGGCCCGGATTTATCCCAATGGCCAGGCGGATGTGAATGACTTTCACGAGGCCGGCGGCACGCCATTCCTGGTTCGGGAACTGCTCAACGGTGGCTACCTCCACAATGATGTGGAGACGGTAGTTGGCCACGGCCTTGAGCAATACACCCGGATGCCGGAGCTCAGCGGTGATCGGCTGGTTTGGACACCGGCCGCCACACAAACGGCAAACCCGGCGGTTCTCAGCAGTGCAAGCGAGCCCTTTGCGCCGGATGGTGGCCTGAAGGTGCTCGAGGGCAACCTGGGGCGGGGTGTGATCAAGGTCTCTGCCGTCGCGAAAGAGCATCACCGGGTTGAAGCACCCGCGGTGGTGTTCAATGATCAGAACGAACTGGCGGTGGCCTTCAATGCCGGCGAGCTGGACAGGGATTGCGTAGTGGTGGTGCGTTTCCAGGGCCCGAAAGCCAATGGCATGCCGGAACTGCACAAGCTGACGCCCTATCTGGGGGTATTACAGGATCGTGGCTTCCGGGTGGCCCTGGTTACCGATGGCCGTATGTCCGGAGCCTCCGGTAAGGTGCCGGCGGCCATCCATGTTTATCCGGAGGCGGTGGACGGTGGTCCGCTGGCCCGTGTCAGGAACGGCGACCGGATTTGTCTGGACGCCGACAAGGGCCGGCTGACCATTGCGCTGTCTGACGACGAGCTGGCCAGCCGGGAAGTGGCAACGGCGAACCTCGGCAGTCACCATGCCGGACTGGGACGGGAACTGTTTGGCTGGATGCGGCGGTCGGCCAGTACCCCGGAGCAGGGGGCAAGCTACTTCTGGAATCATCAGGCATGACCGCGCGGCCGTACGCCCTGGTGGGCGATGTCGGTGGCACCAATGCCCGCTTTGCCCTGGTGGCGCCGGGCGAGCTACAGCTGCGTGGGGTGGAGGTATTGCCCTGTGCCGGCTACGCCAATCTGGAGCATGCGCTTCGGGATTACCTGACCCGGGCGGATGGGATGGACGTGGTACAGGCGTGTCTTGCGGTGGCGTCGCCGGCGTCGGGTAACCTCGTCCGGATGACCAACAACCCGTGGTATTTTGACCGGGAGGCGCTGTGCAAGGCGTTCGGCTGGCGTGCCTTGAAGGTGATCAACGATTTTACCGCCATGGCGCTGGGGGTGCCCCACCTCGAACCCGGGCGGTTGGTACATGTTTGTGGCGGCCCGGGAGACCCGTCGCGGCCCCGGTTGGTGATGGGGCCGGGCACTGGCCTCGGGGTGTCCGGCCTGGTGCCGGCGAGCGGGGGGTGGATTCCCCTGATAACCGAAGGCGGGCATGTCGACTTTGCGCCGGTCGATGAGGCAGAAATGGCGCTGCTGCGCATCCTGCAGGCCAGGTTCGGACGGGTGTCGGTGGAGCGGATCCTGAGTGGCCAGGGGCTGTTGAATCTCTACCAGGCCCATGCCGAAATCGAGGGCATGGCCGCTCCGCTGACGACACCTGAACAGGTCACCCGCGCGGCGCAAGCGGGTGCTGACCTGCTGGCGCGGCGGACCCTGTGGCACTTCTGTGAGATCCTCGGTCGGGTGGCGGGTAATGCTGCACTGACACTCGGCAGCCAGGGCGGGGTGTATCTGTGCGGTGGCATCCTGCCTCGGATAATCGATTTTTTCCTGGCAAGCCCGTTCCGCAGAGGGTTTGAGGATAAGGGCCGGATGCGTCCGCTGATGGAGTCGACGCCGGTCTACCTGGTCACAGAAACCGCTACGGGCCTGCTGGGGGCCGCAGCGGCCCTGCAAAACCCGGCGGATGGTTAGTCACAAGGAGCCGAGTGGGAGACTGTTGATGGCTAATGATATCCAGGCGCTGCCGTTCCGCGAGCTGGTGCATCAGGTGCGCAGTTGCACCCTGTGTGCCGACAAGCTGCCGCTGGGTCCGCGACCGGTGATCCAGCTCAGTGAGGATTCAAAGATACTGTTGGTGGGGCAGGCGCCCGGGCGTCGGGTCCATGAAACCGGTCTGCCGTTCAATGATCCGAGTGGTGACCGGTTGCGACAGTGGATGGGGGTGACCCGGGACACGTTTTACGACGAAACCCTGATGGCGATCCTGCCAATGGGATTCTGCTACCCCGGTACCGGCAAGTCCGGTGACCTGCCGCCGCGCCCGGAGTGTGCGCCGGCCTGGCGGGAACTGCTCCTCGAGCGCCTCAGGTGCATCGAGCTCACCCTGGTGATCGGCCAGTATGCCCACGCCTGGCACCTGCCCAAGCCGAAGCAGCCGGTGACCGCGAATGTCCGCAACTGGCGGCGGTTCTGGCCGGACATCGTCCCGTTGCCGCATCCGAGCCCCCGCAATAACGGCTGGCTGAAGCAGAATCCCTGGTTCGAGGCAGAGGTGGTCCCGGCCCTGCAGGACCGGGTCAGGAGCATTCTCGGGCAGGCGGTGCACTCGCCGTTGCGCTAGCGCCGGCCCTGTCTGCCAGGTAGTCGGTCAGCGCCGCAACCTGGTCAGGGCTGGCGTAAAGGCCCTGCTTGGTCCGTCGCCACAACACGTCGCTGGCGGTCATTGCCCATTCATGCTCGGCCAGATAATCCACTTCCCGCTGGTACAGCGTTCCCAGGAAGCAGTGTCCGAGGTCGTCCAGGGTTTGCGCGCCGGCAAGCAACCGGAAGGCCTCGGTACCGTAGCTGCGGACATACCTGCGCCGCAACGGTTCGGGAAGCCAGGGACAGGATTCGCCGAGCTGTGCCAGTAGCTGTTCCGGCGTGTCAAAGTCGCCGCCGGGCAGCACGGCCTCCCGTGTCCAGGGTTTGCCGGCTTTGGGAAAGAACTGGCACAACCGGTCGGTCGCCGCCTCGGCCAGCTTGCGGTAGGTGGTGATTTTGCCGCCAAATACCGAAATCACCGGGGCAAGGTCCCGGTCACCGTCCACCTCGAAAGAATAATCCCTTGAAGCCTTCTGGGCAGGCTCGTTCTCATCGTCCATCAGTGGCCGCACCCCGGAATAGGACCAGATGACGTCACTGGCTTCGAGCTGACGCTTGAAGTGGGCATTGACGATATCCAGCAGGTACCGGGTTTCTTCCGGCGAGATCCTGGCCTGCCGCGGGTCTCCGTTGTACTCGACATCGGTGGTGCCGATGAGCGAAAAGGATTCCTCATAGGGAATCACGAACACGATACGTTCGTCCTCATTCTGCAGAATGTAGGCTTCGCTACCCTTGTTAAGGCGGGGCACGACGATATGGCTGCCTTTTACCATTCGGATCATCCTGGGCGGCGGCATCGCGAGGGCATCGCTGAAGACCTTGCTCACCCAGGGACCGGTGGCATTGACCAGGGCGCGTGCGGTCACTGCCTGCTGCTGGTTTGTCACTGTGTTTTCCAGGGTGACGGTCCAGCTCTGTGGGCCCCGGGCGGCATGGGTGCATTTGGTGCGAGTCCGGATGCATGCGCCGAGGGCAGCAGCCTTGCGTGCGGTGAGAACCACCAGCCTGGCATCGTCAACCCAGCCGTCGGAGTATTCGAAGCCACGGGTGATCTCCGGCTTCAGCGGGCCGCTGTCGTCAAAAGTGATTGCGCGGGAGCCGGGCAGCAATTCCCGTTTGGCAAGGTGGTCGTACAGGAACAAGCCTGTACGGATCATCCAGGCGGGGCGCAGGTGAGGGCGGTGGGGCAGGCGAAACCGCATAGGCCACATGATATGCGGTGAGTTGCGCAGCAGTGCTTCCCGCTCCGCGAGAGCCTCCCGCACCAGGCGGAATTCGTAATGTTCGAGGTAGCGCAGACCGCCATGAATAAGCTTGCTGCTGCTGGAGGAGGTGGCCGAGGCCAGGTCATCCATCTCGCAGAGCAGGACTTTCAGTCCGCGGCCTGCCGCATCCATGGCAATGCCGGCGCCGTTGACGCCACCACCGACCACTACCACATCAAAATCGTTCTGTTCCATGCCGGGCCACCGCTCCGTTATCGTCCTTTAATATTCCGATCCTTTCCGGGCCCGGACGCTGCCAATACCGGCATCGGGCCCTTCAGCATCAACGATAACATTAACTGTGGCTTTACTCAGATGATTTGACCGCTTCGCTCACAGGGAGGTGGGCTTGCCAGCCTCCCTGCGCTCGGCCTGCCACTCTTCCAGGGTTTGTGCGGCGTCGTTACCCGGCATCGAATCGATGATGTCGAAGTAATCGCTGCTGTAGGGGTCAGCAACAACCTTGTCGCGGGGATTGATTCTGACGACGTACACAGTCTGCACATTCTGGTGGTCAAAGGCGCGCCACTCCTGAGTGTCCTTGAGGAAACTGTAAGTGTGGCCCTCCAGTGCCTTGATGACAGCGCCGGTTTCGGTTGTGCCGGCACGCTCAACCGCATCCTTGTATTGGTACAGGATACTGTAGGCCGAGGCTGCGGAGGTGGACGGCCGCATGTCATAGCGCTGGGAGAAGGCTTCCACAAACTGCTTGCCACGAGGGTAGTCATACTTGTAGGGCACAGTCCAGACCCAGGGAGCAGCACCAACTACGCCTTCCATGATGGTGGGGCCAACCTGGCGGGCCATGCCGAGGGTCAGATTGGGTACCACGACCTGCATTTTCCTGGTAAGGCCCATGTCATGGGCGACCTTGAGGGCGCGTACCATGTCGTCCCCGAACAGCACCATCATCAGTACCTTGGCATTACTTTGCTCCGCCGCTTCCAGCGCCTTGCGAAAATCGGTGATCAGCGCTCTCGGGAAAGGCGTGGTCACGCCCTGGTGCATGCCGGAGTCTTCGGTGTTGGTAAATTTCCGGACGGATTTCTCGACGGACCAACCCCAGGTGTAATCGGAAGTGATGTAGAAATATTCTTCGCCAGCATGCTGTGCGTTGAGGTATTTGCTCAGGGCCTTTGCGGTCATCCAGGCATTGTAGGGTTCACGGAACATGTGCCTGTGGCCGGCACTGCCGGTGGTGGCATTGGAATAGGTTAGCGTGCCGAAGTAGATTCTGTCCCGCTCGCGCGCGGCATTTCCCGAGGCAATGGCTACCGCACTGGAAACGCCGCCGAACACCATCTGCGCGTCATGGCGGTCAATCAGCTCTGCCGTGTTGCGGGCACCTTTGTCGGGTTCGCCGGCACTGTTGCGGATAACCAGCTCAATCTGACGGCCGAGGATGCCGCCGGCATTGTTGATTTCTTCTACTGCCAGGAAGGCGGCCAGCCGTTGCTGCAGGCCCTGGTCGCTGTAGCGGCCGGTTTGCGGGTAGTTCAAGCCGATTTTCAGGGTTTCTGCCGCGACTGTTGCTGTCAGCAGCAGCATCAGCAATCCTGAAACCAGGAGCTTTTTGCCGTTCATTTGCCTTGTCCTCCATCACGATCTGCGCTGGCCGGGCTGCGGTCGCAGCCGGCGCTTTATGTTTTATAGAAAAGGGTGCTTTTGCGGGAGCTTTCTGTGAGCTGTCGGCTAGTGTCTGCCCAACCTGCAAGGTGAACAATCGGACTTAAGTTGCAAATCTGGTGGTGAGATGTAAGTGTTCGTAAGTTCATGTGAAATCTTTGACTTACGTCAGTTTTGCGAGGCGCCCGAAACGGCCCGGGGTCCCCGGTTGCAGAGCGCCATCAGCAAACTCACCGCGGCCGACGCGAGCAGTGCGCCGAGGAAGGGGCCAAGGGTGGGAATCCCGCCCGGAAAACTGGCGGCCTCCAGACCCTGCGCAATACTGCCGCCCCCCAGCCATCCCGGTACAATGGCTCCGAGCAGCCCGGCAAGACCTCCGGCCACCGCGGCCCGGGTTGACATGCGCTGCCAAAGGCCCAGTAAAACCGGAATGACGGCAGTGGCACACAGCAGATCGGCAATCAGGAACAAGCGCAGCACCGAAATGCCCTGCAGGGCAATCATTATGACGGGCACCATCAGCAGTACAGTCACCCAGCGCGCGGTGTTCAGGGACAGGCCCTGTTTCTCGGTGACCGCCAGGGACGCCAGGGCGTTCTGCAAGGTGTCCACTGAAGAGGCAACCAGGGTCAGCGCCAGGATCAGTGCCGGCAGGGTCAGCCAGGCCGGGGCGCCCGCCAGCAGCGCGAAAAAGGGAATCGGCGGAGTGCCGAGGTCGGTGCCACTGATGGCAGCGGCAATGCCGAGCCCACCGACTACCGCAACCACAATAACGGTGATCACGCCACCGAGCAGGGCGCCCTGGCCGAGCGCAGTATTATCCCGCGCTGCCCACAGGCGCTGCCAGTAACCCTGATGGAACAGATTGGCTGCCGTCACCGCGATCACCAGTGTCAGTGCCACACCGAGAGCAGCGGTGGCGGGTACCTGAGGCATGGCGGATACCTGACCCGCTTCCGGCAGCCGCGCGAGGGCGAAACCGCCAACAATAACCAGCAGGCCAATCAGCAGAAAGGCCTGCCAGCGGTCCGTTACCAGACTGGCCCGAAGGCCGCCCCAGGCGGTGTAGATCAGGGTGGCCACGGCCACGCCAATGACCGCCAGATTGCCGTTGACGCCGGACAGCATGCCGGTAATGGCACCGATTGCGGTCAGCTCGGCGGTGAGGAAGCACAGCATGTACAACACCGAAATCATTGCGACATACCGGCGCACTGCCCGGCCGTAGCACGCCTCGGCGAACTCCCCGATGCTACGTCCGCGGGGCAGGTGGCGACGGATTGCCGGGCCGAAAAAAGCAAAAACCAGGAACGGCAGGGCGGCGCCCACAGCATAGCCGGCAAGCGCCACCGGACCCACCAGGGCGCCGACTTCTGGCGGTGCAAACAAGATCCAGCCTCCCATGCCGGACGCCAGGAAGGACAACCCCAGGGCGCGCGCGCCCTGGCTGTTGCGGGCGGTGACGTAATCGTCGAGGTCGCCGCTGGCAAGCCGGGCTCTCAGCCCTAGCCAGGTAAACAGCAGAAGCGCGGTGGCGAGAGCGGCTATGGTGGTGTAAATCATCGGGTAGGTTCCTTTGGCGGTATGGGGCCGATGGCCTGCAACTATAGGACATTTTGACAGGCATCAACCGCTTATTCAGCTTATGCTTTATGGTAGGAAGCATCTTGCGGCAGGCAATCTCTGGCGATGCCACCCTGCCAGACCGGTCACCGGACCGTATAGAGGAATGGACCAATCCATGGAGTCGACGATGAGTAGCAGGCAATCGGAACTGGAAACCCTGAAAGCAGATCTGCAAGCCCGGCTGCGCCGGTTCGAAGCCCACCAGCGGCGGGAAGGCGGCGCCCTCGACAAGGACTTCGAAGAGCAGGCCACCCAGACCCAGAATGATGAAGTGGTCGACGGCCTGGAGAGCGAGGCCCGGGCCGAGCTGGTACAGGTTGAGCGGGCGCTGGAACGGATTCGTAACGGTCAGGGTGATGAATGCGAGCGTTGCGGTGCGGCTATTGACCCACGTCGCCTGCAGGTGCTGCCTTATACCACGCTGTGTGTTGACTGCGCTGACTGACTCTGCAGGCACGGGAAAGCGCATGCCCGGGCAGGCCGTTGTTTTCCAGACTCGCGGACTCACCAAGGTTTACGAACAGGGTGAAGTCCAGGTGCATGCCTTGCGTGGCATCGATCTGGATCTCTACGCCGGCGAGCTGGTGGTGATGCTGGGTGCCTCCGGCTCCGGCAAGTCGACGCTGCTCAATATTCTCGGCGGACTCGACGTGGCGACCGCGGGCAAGGTGTGTTATCGCGACATGGAGCTGAGTTCCGCCGGTGACCGGGAACTGACCCGTTACCGCCGCCATCACGTCGGCTTCGTGTTCCAGTTCTACAACCTGATTCCCAGCCTGACCGCGCGGGAAAACGTTGCCGCGGTGACCGAAATTGCCGAGGCACCGATGGCTCCCGAGGAAGCGCTCGATCTGGTGGGCCTGGGTAACCGCATGGATCACTTCCCGGCCCAGCTGTCAGGGGGAGAACAGCAGCGAGTGGCCATCGCCCGTGCTATCGCCAAGTGCCCGGAGGTACTGCTGTGCGATGAGCCCACCGGTGCCCTCGACTCGGCCACCGGCGTGCTGGTATTGGCGGCGCTCGACAAGGCCAACCGGGAGACCGGGACCACCACCGTGATTATCACCCATAACGCCTCCATTGCCGCCATGGCCGACCGGGTGATCACGCTGTCGGATGGCATGATCAGCGGTGAGCGTCGTAACGCCGAACGCCAGGATCCACGGACCCTGAGCTGGTGATGGCATGATCGGTTTCCGGGCCAGTGCCCTTCACACCAAGTTACGACGGGAAATCTGGCAAATGCGCGGCCAGGTGTTGGCGATTGCGCTGGTGATCGGAGGCGGGGTTGCAGTCTGCCTGATGTCCCTGGTGAATTATTCCTCGTTGCAGGCAACCCGCGCGCAGTATTACCAGGACCACCAGTTTGCCGATGGGTTTGTGTCCCTCAAGCGGGCGCCGCGCCATGTCCTCCAGCGGGTGGCACAGATTCCCGGCGTCACCCGGCACAGCGGACGGGTCGAAGGTACCGCCAAGCTGGAAGTGGCGGGGTTCACCGATCCGGTATCGGCGCGCCTGGTGTCGCTGCCGGATGCGGGGCAACCTGAGGTCAATCGGTTATTCCTCCGCCAGGGCCGCCTGCCGGACCCGGCCCGCAGCGACGAGATTGTGGTGATCGGCAGTTTTGCCGAAGCCCATGGGTTGATGCCGGGCGATGGCCTGGTCGCGATCATCAACGGCCGGCGTCAGCCCCTGCGGATCGTCGGCATTGCCGAGTCGCCGGAATTCGTCTACGTCATACCACCGGGGGGCATGTTACCGGATTACCAGCGCTACGGTGTGCTGTGGCTGGCCCAGGAAGCTCTGGCCGCGGCCATGGATATGCGGGGTGCGTTCAACAGTCTGGTGTTGCGGGTGGACCCTGCGTTTGCCGTGGCGGGGGTGGTCGACGCCCTCGACCGGGAGCTGGATCGTTACGGAGGCACGGGGGCCTTTGGCCGGGAGGACCAGTTCTCCCATCGGTTCCTCAACGATGAGCTGAATCAGCTGAAAACCATGGCGACCGTGTTCCCGCTGATTTTCATGAGCGTTGCCATGTTCCTGCTGAATGTGGTGATCAGCCGCCTGATCAGCACCCAGCGTGACATCATTGCGGTACTCAAGGCGTTTGGTTACAGCAACCGCCAGATCGGCTGGCATTACAGCCAGCTGGTCATGCTGATTGCGCTGATCGGTCTGCTGATAGGGGTAGCGTCCGGTATCTGGCTGGGGAACGGACTCGGTGAGCTGTATATGGAGTATTACCGCTTTCCCGCCCTGCTGTTCCGGGTCAACGTCTGGTGGGTGGCTGTGCTGGCACTGATCACTTTTGCGGTGGCTTTGCTGGCGGGCTGGCGGGCCATTCGCCAGGCGGCGATGCTGCCGCCGGCCGAGGCCATGCAACCGGAGGGCCCGGCGCGCTTTCGCATCAGCCGCATTGAGCGCCTGCTGTCCGGCGTCCGGTTGTCCCAGCCGTCGCGGATGATTGTCCGGCAGCTGTCCCGCCGGCCCGGACGCACGCTGATGTCCGTTCTTGGTATCGCCATGGCCACGGCCATCGTGCTGGTGGGGAATTTCCAGTTTGATTCGGTGTCGCTGATGGTGCACACCCAGTTTGCCCGCATCCAGCAACAGGACCTGGCTGTCACCCTGACGGATCCGGCCAGTGACGCGGTGCTGTTTGGTCTGGTACGCCAGCCCGGCATCAGATACGGCGAGGGCCGCAGAACCGTGGCGGTGCGGCTGGTGAACGGACACCGTCAGTGGCGCACCGCGCTTACCGGGATTCCGCTGGATGCCCGACTCCAGCATGTGGTGGATGCCGACCTGAATAATGTCAGCCTGCCGCCTGATGGTGTGCTGCTGACGGATTTCCTGGCCCGCGAGCTGGCCATTACGACCGGCGACCTGCTCCGGGTCGATGTTCTCGAGGGTGACCGGCGTACGCTGGTGATCCCGGTGGCGGGGATCACCAGCGAATACCTGGGAGTGGGTGCCTACATGACCCGGCAGGCGCTGAACCGGGTACTGGGGGAAGGTCCGGTGATCAATCAGGCATTGCTTAACGTGGATGCCGCACAGGCGGGCACCATTTACCGCGAGCTGCGGGAAACTCCGGGCGTGATGGCCATCAACATCCGCCAGGCCATGCTCGACAGCTTCTATGAAACCCTGGCCCGCACCTTCCTGACCTTCACGTTTTTCAATAGTCTGCTTGGCGGCATCATTGCCTTCGGGGTGATCTACAATACGGTGCGAATCTCGCTTGCGGAAAAGGGGCGCGAGCTGGCAAGCCTGCGGGTGCTGGGATACAGCCATCCGGAAGTCGCCCACATCCTGTTGGGTGAACTGGCGATACTTCTGCTGCTCGGAATTCCGGCAGGCTGGGCCATCGGCAACGGCCTTGCGCTGTTGATTGTCACCGCGATGCAGACAGAACTCTACCGGGTGCCGCTCACCATCACCGCGCAGACCCTGGCGTTTTCGGCCACCGTGGTGTTTGTTTCGGCACTGGCTTCCGGCGCCATCGCCTGGTGGCGGCTGCGGGGGCTGGATCTGGTAGCGGTGCTCAAAACCCGGGAGTGAACCGGTCGCTCCACAAAAAGGAAACGAGGTATGGCAACAGACAAACGGCGCACCCACCGATATCCCGTTGGTAAATGGCTGTTCTGGTCGCTGTTCGGTGTACTGGTGCTGGTTGCTCTGGGATATACCCTGCGCCCTGATCCGGTCTGGGTGGATCTGGCGGAGGTCAGCCGCGGGCCACTGGAGGTGACCATTGTGGAGGAAGGCCGAACGCGGGTTAAAGACCGTTACGTGGTCTTCGCGCCGGTTACCGGGTTCGTGCACCGGGTCGAACTGGACGTCGGTGACGAAGTCACCCCGGGAGAGTTGCTGACCCGGGTTGCGCCAATTCCGGCCAGTGTGCTTGATGCGCGCAGTCGCGCCGAGGCGGCAGCACGGATCGAAGCCGCACGCTCCGCATTGAATTCAGCAAGCCAGAAGGTCGGTGCGGTGCGGGCGGAGGCGCAGTTTGCCCGGCGCGAGTATGAGCGTCTCAAGGCCCTGCAGGCGTCTGACTACATTTCCGCCGAGCGATTGCAGCAGGCCGAGGCCGAGGCGGTCCGGGCCGAGGCCATGCTGCGCTCGGCAAGGTTTGACGAGGAGGTCGCCGCGCACGAGCTGGAGGCGGCCCGTACCCGGCTGGAAGTTTCGGCGGCCAGGTCCGGGCAAGACCAGCCGGTTGATCAGGTGGCCGTGCGCTCGCCGGTCAGTGGCGCGGTGTTGAACGTAGTCCGCAAGAGTGAGGGGGTTATTCAGGCGGGTGAAGCTATCCTCGAAGTGGGGGATCCGACCGCTCTGGAAGTGGTGGTGGATGTCCTCAGTTTTGACGCAGTCAAGCTGCAGCCCGGGTTGCCGGTGCGCCTGAAAGGGTGGGGTGGCCCGGTGCTGGAGGCCGTGGTGCGCCGGGTGGAACCGGTCGGATTCGAGGATATCTCCGCCCTCGGTGTGGAGGAGCAGCGGGTGCAGGTTATCGCCGATATGATGAGCCCGCGGGAAGGCTGGCAAATGCTTGGGGACGGTTATCGTGTGGATGCCGAATTCCTGCTATGGCAGGCTGAAGACGTTCTCCAGGTACCGAGCTCAGCCGTATTCCTGGGTGACGATGGCCCTGCCGTGTTTGCCGTGCAGGAGGACGTGGCCCGTCTCACCCGGATTCAGACCGGACGGGACAACGGCTTGATGACCCAGGTGACTGGCGGCCTTGCGCAAGGAAACCGGGTGGTCCGTCATCCTGACCGGCAACTGGAGGACGGTGTGCGGGTCCGGATTCGTTAGGGTACGCTAAATCGGCAAGGGGGACGTGCATGGGGAAGACCTGGTGGACAACCTGGTGGGCACCAGTGCTGTGGGTGCTGACCTTTCTGGGCGTGCTGGTCTGGTCGGGAATCCAACCGAAGGATCAGCTGACCTGGTTCCTCGAAGTGTCGCCGGCCATCGTTGGCTTCGCGCTGCTGGTGCTGACCTACCGGCGGTTTCCGCTGACCCCTCTGGTTTACCTGCTGATCCTGATCCATGCCGTGATCCTGATGGTGGGCGGTCACTATACCTACGCCGAGGTGCCGCTGTTTGACGCACTGCGCGACCTGCTCGGTGGTGACCGCAACAACTATGACAAACTCGGTCATCTGGCCCAGGGTTTCGTGCCAGCCCTGATTGCCCGCGAGCTGATGTTGCGGCTAGGGGTGTTTTCTTCCCGCCGCTGGATGAACTTTTTCATCATTTGTTTTTGTCTTGCGTTCAGCGCCTTGTACGAACTGATTGAGTGGTGGGTTGCCCTGCTCAGTGATGAAGCGGCCGAGTCGTTTCTCGGCACCCAGGGTTACGTCTGGGATACCCAATCCGACATGGCGCTGGCGTTACTGGGCGCCATACTGGCCCTTGGTCTGTTGGCCCGGTCTCATGACGGGCAGCTTGAACGGCTGTTGCGTCGTTGACCGATTTGCGGAAATTTATAGATAACAGGGAATCTTCGTCATGACTGAACCGTCCATCCCCGGAACCGATCCGGCAGGATTGCCAAAAAGTCAGGCCACTGGCCTGTTTCTCGGCCCCCTGTTCCTGTTGATTGCCCTGCTGGTGCCCGCCCCGGAAGGGATGGGGGAGCCGGCCTGGGCGGCTTTGGGGATGATGTTGCTGATGGCGACCTGGTGGTCCACCGAGGCGATCCCCATTCCGGTGACCTCGCTGTTGCCGATCGTACTGATTCCGGCGTTGGGACTGGGCAGCGTGGGTACGGCAACGGCGCCCTATGCCAATCCGATCATCTTCCTGTTCCTCGGCGGTTTCACCCTCGGCCTCGCCATGCAGAAGTGGAACCTGCACCGGCGAATAGCGTTGTTGACCCTGCGGGCAATGGGCAATCAGCCGCGCCGGCAGATTGCCGGGTTCATGCTGGCCACCGCGTTCCTCAGCATGTGGGTGAGTAACACTGCGACGGCCATCATGATGCTGCCCATCGGCCTGTCGGTGATTGCCATGGTAGACAGCGATAACCCGGAGGGCGTTCGCCGTTATGCCACGGCCTTGCTGTTGTCGATTGCCTACTCGGCAAGTATCGGTGGCATTGCAACGCTGATCGGGACGCCGCCCAACGCCCTGCTGGCGGCCTATCTCAGTGACAGCCAGGGAATCGCCGTCGGCTTTGCCCAGTGGATGTTGCTGGGAGTTCCGGTCACAGTGCTGATGCTGTCACTCACCTGGTGGTGGCTGACCCGCAAGGACTTCGCCCTGGGTCACAGCAGCGACAGTGGCCAGCTGATCCGTGAGGAGCTGGCCCGCCTTGGCCCGCTGTCAAAGGCGGAGAAGCTGGTGGCGTTGGTCTTTGTGCTGACGGCAACAGCCTGGATTTTCCGACCGCTGTTGTCCGGCGGCCCGATGTCGTGGCTCAGCGACACCGGAATTGCCATTGCTGCCGCGGTGGTGATGTTCCTGATTCCGGTGGACCTGAAGTCACGGACTTTCCTGCTGGACTGGCAGGCCGCCGAAAAACTCCCCTGGGGTGTGCTGCTGCTGTTCGGTGGTGGCCTCGCCATGGCCGGGGTGATCAGCAGCTCCGGGCTGGCGGAGTGGATTGCCCAGAGCCTGTCCGCCTACGGCACCTTGCCCGCGTTACTGATGATTGTGCTGGTCACTACGGTGATTATTTTCCTCACCGAAGTGACCAGCAATACCGCAACCGCAGCCGCTTTCCTGCCACTGCTCGGCGCCCTGGCCATTTCGCAAGAGGTTTCGCCACTGCTGTTCACCGTACCGGCAGCCATTGCAGCCAGCTGTGCGTTCATGATGCCGGTAGCCACCCCGCCCAACGCAATCGTGTTCTCCAGTGGCCACATGCGTATCGGCGATATGATCCGCAATGGTTTTGCCCTCAACATAATGGGCGTGATCGTGGTGACCCTGATCAGTTACCTGCTGCTGGGCTGGGTCTTCGCTCTGAACTGATCCCGGGCGGTTATCCGTACTGCCTGCTGGTGATATGAACCTGTTCGCAAAAACTGCCGTCAAGGCCCCTTCTGCAGCGACTGATTTGAGGCACAGTTATCTTTCAGGGTTCCGGGATTTCGGTATCGTACCGTAACAACATGTAACACAGCCCGATAACAAGAAGAACCACTGAAAATAACAAGGGAACTCTCCAGATCATGCTGTTGGTGCTTGCCGGATCGCTAATGACGTTTGCAATGGTTCAGGAAGCCACCGTTGCCGAACCCCATGACAAAGGGGTCATCGTAATCGAGCAGAAGGTCGACAGCGGTCCGGTGGAACTGCGCAACGATGTGCGGGTTGAACCCCTGGTGGAACAGAAGTACCGCAACATTGTGCGCCAGGCCTACGACTATAGTTGCGGCAGTGCCGCCCTCACAACAGTGCTGGCTTACTACCTTGGCCGTAACCTGACCGAACGCCAGGTGATGGAAGGGCTGCTGCATTACGGTGAGAGTGAGCGGATCGTCGAGCGCCGGGCTTTCTCCATGCTGGATATGAAGCGGCTGGTAACCGCGCTGGGCTATCCGGCCGGCGGATTCCGCGCCAGCATTGACGACCTGAAAGACCTGGACCACCCCGCCATCGTTCCTATCCACCATGCCGGATTCAAGCACTTCGTGGTACTGCGGACCATTCGCGATGGCCGGGTCTACCTTGCCGACCCCTCGGTCGGAAATATCTCGTTCACCCTCGGCCAGTTTGAAGAGAAATGGGACGACAACGTGCTGTTCATCGTTTTCCCGGGTAGCGAGAAGCCGCTGGATTTCCTGGAGCTCAAGGAAGAGGACCTGCGCTTTGTTGACGACCAGACCATGACGCTGCTGGCGATGCAGCAAATGCCGGCGTTTCACGAGGCAACGGAGCGGCGTATCCAGAACCTTCTCGAACGTCTCAAAAACAATCCCGACGGCAGTGTTGAAAATACCCGTAAGCAGCTGTTTTACCGTCGCAACTGACCCCGGATCCAGACCCGGGGACGGACTAAATTACAAAGAAAAATTAGGGAGCTGGGATGAATCGTTGGTTTGTGCGAGGTTTTGTCCTTTACTCCGTGGTGGGCTTGGTGCCCGCCATGGCAGTGGCACAGGATAGCAGTGTGGATCAGGCGCGGGAGGCGCTGGCCAAGCAGGAAGGTGACGAGGACTCTTCCCGTCAGCTCGAGGAAGTATTCCAGGCAGCAGAAAAGAACTACTCCCTGCAACGCAAGGGTACCCATGCGCTGACCTACTCGTTTGATTACTCCTACACCGGAGACCAGCGGCTGGATCTTGCCATTACGGATGGTTCGGTACGCAATCTCGACGTGGTGCCGTCGGCGACCCATAACTTCACCAATGCCTTTTCCTACGATTTCGGTCTGCTGGATAACCTGACGGTAGGGACCCGGGTGCCTCTGGTGGTCAAGTACGACACCCAGGATGAGCTCAGTATCTATGATCTCGGGGATGTGTCGTTCACCGCTCGCTGGCAGCCCTTCGCCTACGTGCCCGGCAAGATATCCACCACGGTGTTTTCCACACTGACCTCCAAGACCGGTGTCAGTCCCTACGAGATTGATATCAATGAACAGCTCTCTACCGGCAGTGGCTATTACTCGGTTTCCGGGGGGCTCAGCCTGTCGAAGGTACTTGATCCGGTCGTCGTGTTCGGTTCGGTGAGTGCCACCTATAACCTGCCGGAAGAGGACCTGCAGCAGGTCCGCGGTGCCCGCCTGCTGACGGAGGTGGAGCCCGGCTTCGGACTGTCCGGCTCCGGTGGCTTTGCCTACTCGTTGTCCTATGACATCTCCATGAGTATCTCGGTGCAACTGAGCTACAGCGACGAAACCTCGCTGACCTTCTCCGATGGCAGTGAGGCCGTTGCCCAGGACCAGATGACCGGATTTCTCAGCATGTCCCTGGGTACCCGGGTCAGCGATACCACCATCGTGAATACCAGTCTGGGTATCGGCCTTACCGAAGACGCGCCGGATTTCTCCCTCGGAGTTTCCCTGCCCATCAATTTCTCGGGTCTTAAAGACTGACCGGAACCGATGACGTCAAGCGGGAAGGGAAGGATTTCATGTTACTGAACAGACACAAGAAGCGGATTCTCGGGGGGCTCCTGGCCGCGTCCATTCCGTGGGGTGTCGAGGCGCAGCTCGCGCAGAACCTGACCATTCATCCCAAGGCGCTGGCTCTGGGGAATGCGGTTACGGCAGACCCGCCCGGCATTATGGCCATTCACTACAATCCGGCGGGCCTGACCAGGCTGGAAGACCGTCAGCTTGAAGTGAACCTGATGAGTGTCTACCTGGATATCGATGCGGATTTTACGGCCCCGGAAGGCTACGAGATCTTTGGCATTGATGGTCTCGAGACCGACCCGCTCACCGGCAAGCAACGGGATCCGGTTGCCAATTCGCACAGCCATACCAATAACGTCGCACTTTACGTCCCCGGTTACGGCATCCTGCGGTTACCGCCAGGACCGGCACTGGCGCCGTCGGCCGGAATCAGTGTGAATCCGCCGGGTTCCAAACTGACCTTTGCCAATGCCTTCTATCTGCCTATGGCGGCGGGGTTTTACCGGGAAAAGAACGACCCCGGCCGATACCAGCCCCAGGCCACGGCGCTGCAACGCACCACGTACCTGGCGCCGAGCGTGGGCTATGAAATCAATGACGAATGGTCTGTGGGCGCCGGTATTCACCTGTCCCACATGGGCATTGCCGCAGACCAGTACATGCGGGCGCCAAACTTGCTGCTCGGGGTCGCGGAGATCCTGCAGGATGCGTTCAACTGCGAGAGTGGCGATGAGCCGCTGCAACCCTGGCTGGCCCTGTGTGGCGGCAACGTCGGGCCTTGGGACGACATCGGTGCGCTCAATATCAACGTTCAGGAAACCCTGTCGCCCACCTATGCCCTGGGGGTGATGTGGGAGCCCACCGACTGGTTCACCTGGGGGGCGAGTTACACCTCCGAAGCCGACATGAACCTCAAGGGCACCTTTGAAATCGAATACACCGATGACTGGTCGGGGTTCTGGCAAAGTGTCAACGGTTCGGTCCTGGGGGCGATCACCTCCGCCATCCTCAGTCTGCCGTCCGGGGCACCGCGGGAGGCCGGGAACGTCAGCATGGACCTGGTCTATCCGCAGCATTTCCAGACCGGGATCAGTGTGGATGTGCATCCCAGGCTGACGCTGAATGTGGATGTGGGCTGGACAGACTACAAGCAGTGGGACGCTTTCGTGTTCCGCTTCGATCGCAACCTGGAGTTCCTCAACGCGGCGCGGATCCTGTCACCGGATAACGCCACGCCCAATACCTTGCGGTTGCCGCTCGGCTTTACCGACCAGTGGAACTGGGCGTTTGGCATGGAGTTCCACGCCTCCAGCCGCCTCGACCTGCGGGCCGGGGTCGAAATCCGGGATTCGGTGATTCCCGATGACCAGCGCCAGGTCATGGCACCGTTTGGCGGCGCCAACCTGTACAGCGTGGGCATGGGCTATAAATGGGACAAGGACACCGAGATCGACATGAACCTCAGTTACCTGCATTCGGTGGAGACCATTCCGGCAGATACCAGTTGCAACGTAAACTGTGACAACATCACCAACATCATCTACAACCCCTACGCGGGGCTCGATGTCAAAACTTCCCTGCGGGTCGTTATGGCGGGCTTGAGTTTCCGTACCAAGTTCTGATGGCCCGGGGAGGGCAGGCCGGACTGTGATCATCGATCATCAAACACACCATCCCGCACCATCCCGGGTCGGGTTGGTTGCGCTGATCGCCACACTGTTGGTATCGGGCTGTGTGGCCGGTGGCGGCGCCCCCCCCGACAAGGCGGGCTACTACACCTGGGTGGACGAGCAGGGGCGGGTGCACTCCAGCCCGGTGCCACCGGGCGATGCCACCCCCGATCGCGAGATGTCGACCAAAGAGGCGTCGGCCCGGGCAGGCGAGGCCGGCGGATCACCGGTTGAGCCGGGGGAGACCGGGCCCGGAGGCCGGGTAATCGGGCAGCTGGCGCCGGAAGACGAATACACCCTCGAAAACTACCCGGACGGCGATGAACTCGAAAAGCAAGGCTACATCCGCCCTGGCGAGCCTTTGCCCTACTTCACCTGGCGGGATGCCGAAGGCAATATCCGCGTCAGTTACTACCGTCCGGACACTCGTTCCGACGTCGAGAAGGGTCGGGTCAAGCCCCCGCTGAAGCTGACTGTTGCCAGCATCTACCGTTCCGGGGGTGCCACCGCGACTCCGGGCACCGGGCCGGACGTTGATGACCGCGAAGGCCCCGGGCAACGCGGCGAAACCGGTCGGGAGCCGGATGCGTACGCCATCCTGGGCATCGAGCGGTCGCAGGAGTCGTTCTTTGATCGCTGGGCCGAGGCCTGCTGTGATGGGTTGTCGCTGGCTGCGGCCGTTTCCTGGCAACCGGACCGTGAATTCAGGGTCGTGGTTGCGGCGGACTCGACAAGCTACCCGTTTGCGACGGGCCAGAGCCGCTATCAGCTGGTCCGACTGCCGGATGCGCAGACCGCCGGAGACTTTGTGGTGCGCCTGCGCTCGTTTGCCAGCGACGGGGTCTTCGTGCCGTCCCTGGCATTCCTGGACGAGGACCTCAGACCGCTCCGCATTGTCACTGACCTCGTTGCTGGCTACACCCCCGAATCCTGGCACCGTCATGGCTTTCTGGAGTCCTTGGTTCCTGTGTTCCCCAGCGAAGGTGAGCACTGGCTACTGATGTTCACTCGTCCGGAAGATGCGGCCGGCCAGACGGTAATTGAGGACAAGCGCGGTCCCAGAGTCATTCCCCATCGCGGTTTCGGAGAGCTCAGCCTTACCTCCATGACATCGGGCGATTAGGCAGCCTCAGTCCTCGGGTTGGCCAAGGTCGAGCCATGGCTGTGACAGCCAGTAATAGCGGCCGTTGCCATCCGGCAAGGTGCAGTTATAGCGGAAGCGTCGACTGTTCACGGCCTTCGGTGCCTTTACGGCAATCAGTCCCTGTTCCTCCCGGGTGTGGCCAATGCGGCCCTGACCGGAAGCAAAACAGCTCAGGCGCCCGGCATCCAGTGGCTCTGCAAGGGTGAAGGTCAGCAGCGGCGGGTTCTGATCGATAACACTGTCGGGCAGGTTGCTGGCAGTTACCGGTAATGCCCGGCTGGTCAGCTTGTGTTCCAGGCTGTCGAGCTGGCCGTAGGCATTCGCCATCGGGAACCGGGGTAGTCGAGTCGCGACGGATGTGCTGCCTACGGGGCCAGAGTGCTGGCCGAAGCCCAGCCAGCCGCGGTCGGCAACTGCGCGCTGCAGCTCCCGGTCAAACTCGCCATACGGGAAGGCAAACAGCGGTACTGCCTCACCCAACTGCTGTTCCAGTGTCTGTTGGGCCTGATCAAGGCTGCGGTTGATCCGTTGTTGCCAGTGCTGTTCCGATTCCTCCGGGCGACGGGCCAGGTGGCCGTGGTCTTCGCTGTGGTTGGCGATGGTCACGCCCGGCTCCGCAGCCAGGGTTTGCAGCTGACCCCAGCTCATATAGCCAGACTGGCCTATGGCGCCGGTGTTGACAAAGACCGTATAGGGAAAACCATACTCCCGCAGCCGCGGTGCGGCCTCCTGCAGTACCGAGAGGTAGGCGTCATCAAAGGTCAGTGCGACCTGCTGACGACTCTCCAGCTCGCCGTTCAGTGCCGCCCTGGTCCCTTGTTCGAGGGGCACCACCTCCAGATCCAGCTGCCTGATCAGGGCCAGTTGGGCGTCGAACAGTGAAGTACTGGTCGTGGTGGCCGGAGGGGTGCTGTCGCTGATGTGGTGGTATTGCAGGATTGCCAGGTCTGCGCGGGCGCTAAGCGTCGCCAGCGTGAACAGAGTGAAGGCCGTGTTACGAAACAGAGTGCGGGATGTCGTCATGGCGTTATCGAGTCCGTTGCAGTCGGTGAGCAGATTGGAGCCGGCAGCAGGTCAGCGGAAGTGCTGTTTCAGTATGGCAAAAGCCCGGTTGAGGTCCTGCAGGCGGGCGGTGTCGCCGCCACGGTCCGGATGCGCCTGCATGACCGCCCGGCGAAAGCAGTATTTGGCCTCGGTGAGATCGCGGGGCACTGCGGCAAACCCGAGTACCTGTGCCGCGGCGAGGGTTTCCTGACCGTCCGGTGTCCCGCCGGAGCGCCCGGCGCGGAAGTCCGCCATCATGGCCAGAATCGCCTCCTCCGGCAACGCGAGGCGGTCGAGGTCGAGGTAAAAGGCTCGCAGTGGATCGGTGGAGGCCAGGGGGCCATCACCGGCGACGACCGGGCTGTGATGCAACCGGATGTTCAGCGGCGAGACCTCGACGATCTCGCCCTGGTCGGCAAGCTGGTCCCGTAGCCGGTAGAGCACATGGAACAGCAGGAAGTGGACCGGATAGAGCTTCGCCGGATCACGAAAACTGACCGGCTCCAGCAGTTGCCAGGGCGGTTGCTGGAGCTGTCGGATCAACGCCAGTTCGCTGAAACCTTGCGGTCGGCGTCGCAGTTCCGCTTCCACTGCAACGAGCAGGTGCTGGATTTGTAAATCGAGGTCGGCGGCTGCCGGGGCTGTTGACGTCGTCGGGGCGGGAATCATGGGTCTATGGTAGGCGAGAGGGCAGGATTACGGAAGGGGCGGGTTGCAGACACTACCTACGGCCGTAACCTGTCACTCGTGTCCGCTCAGGCGTATAATCGCCCGCTCATTGAACTGTTGCATGAAGCCGCTATGTCCGAAGCTATGATTGTCTCTGCCGAAAACACCGTTACCTCCGACGCCGAACGCACGCAAAAGCTGGAACTGAATAAACTTCAGAAGCGCCTGCGCCGGGACGTGGGCCAGGCTATTGCGGACTTTTCGATGATCGAAGCAGGCGATAAGGTGATGTGCTGTCTCAGTGGCGGCAAGGACTCCTACGCCATGCTCGATATCCTGCTCAACCTGCAGAAGAGCGCACCGGTTGCCTTCGAGATCATTGCGGTCAACCTGGATCAGAAGCAACCCGGTTTCCCCGAGGACGTCTTGCCCGGTTACCTGGCAACGCTGGGCATCGAGTACCACATCATCGAGAAGGACACTTACAGCATCGTGAAGGACAAGG
This sequence comes from Marinobacter profundi, assembly GCF_002744715.1. Taxonomy (GTDB): domain Bacteria; phylum Pseudomonadota; class Gammaproteobacteria; order Pseudomonadales; family Oleiphilaceae; genus Marinobacter; species Marinobacter profundi. The sequence goes on along the minus strand of NZ_KZ319368.1, from coordinate 323,450 downwards.
TGCCCGAGGGCAAGACCACCTGTGGGCTATGCTCGCGCTTGCGCCGCGGTATCCTGTATAACTTTGCCGAAGAGCACGGTGTTACCAAGATTGCCCTGGGGCATCACCGGGATGATCTGCTGGAAACCCTGTTCCTGAACATGTTCTATGGTGGCAAGCTGAAGTCGATGCCACCGGTCCTGCACAGTGATGACGGCCGCAATACAGTGATCCGCCCCATGGCCTATTGTCGCGAGAAAGACATTGCGCGGTATGCTGCGTTGCAACAGTTTCCGATCATTCCCTGCAATCTTTGCGGCTCCCAGGACAATCTGCAACGCCAGGTAATCAAGGAGATGCTGCAGGGCTGGGACAAGCAGCATCCGGGCCGGCTGGAAACCATGTTCCGTGCACTGTGTAATGTGGAGCCTTCGCATCTGGCAGACCCCTCATTGTATGACTTCCGGGAAGGTCGTCGTATTGGCGAGCCCGCCCAGGGTGCCGTGGGGCAGGTGATGGCAGCGGGTGAGCCCGATTTTGGCCGCCTTGATGTGCTGAATATCTGACGGCAGTCGTTACAGGTTGTGGTTGGTCGATAACAGCATCATCAGTGGCAGGGTCCAGATGCCGAATACGATCAACAGGGCTCCGGACAGTTTGCGAAACCACGGGCTGCCCCTGAGCTGGCGGATGGCGCCGGCGGCATAGCCGGTGGCGAGCATGGCTGGCAGGGTTCCGAGCCCGAAAAACAGCATGGTTGTAGCCGCGCTTGCTACCGTCGGTTGCAGGGCCGCCCATCCCAGGGTGCTGTAGACCAGCCCGCAGGGCAGCCAGCCCCAGAGGGCGCCAAGGGCAAGGGCCTGGCTGGCCCGGTGCACCGGAATGAATCGACGGGTGACCGGAGCCAGGCGTTGCCATACGGGTGCGCCCAGTTTTTCCACTTTCTGGATGCCGTGCCACCACTGTCCCATCGACAGACCCATAAGGATCAGCAGAACGCCGGCCAGAGTCCGGAACAGTGGCGCCAGCTGGGTCCACTGGGCGGCGGCGTTGGTGCTGAGTAAAGCGATGGCGGTGGCCAGCAGCACATAACTGGCGATACGCCCGCCGTTAAAAGCCAGCAACAGCAGGCTCTGGCGCCAGCGGAAGCCCCGGCCCACCGGCAGCGTCATCGACAGCGAGGCACTGATGCCGCCGCACATTCCCAGGCAGTGGGTGCTGCCAAGCAGCCCGATCAGGAACGCGCTGGAATAGCCCAGGTAAAGCTCGCCACTCACTGTTTCCGGGTGTCCCTGGTTTCGGAGCGGTCCGCTGCGGCCTTCTCATTTCCGGTCTTGGCATCGTCCGGAATCATGTCCTTGTCGTCATCGTAGAGGATGCGGTGCGCCGGGCCGTCGAGATCGTCGTACTGGCCATTCTTCACGGCCCAGTTGAACAGCACGACGCCCAGGGCGACCAGGATCAGGGTCACCGGCACCAGAATCATTAAAATCTGCACAATTGCACCTCACGGTTCGTGGGAGATCAGGGTAACCCTATCAGGAGGCTGCCAGGGCGCCAATGGATTGCGGGTCCTGACTGTGGTCAGCGGGGGTGCGCCCCAGCCGGATGGCATTCAGCACCACCACCAGTGAGCTCAGCGACATCCCGATGGCGGCCAGCCAGGGCGGGACAAGGCCGGCGGCGGCCAGTGGCAGCGCGCAGAGATTATACCCCACGGCCCAGGTCATGTTCTGGCGGATAACCCGGCGGGTCCGGGTGCTGGTGCGGATCGCCTCTGCCAGTTGCATCAGGTGGCCACTGAGCAAGACAGCATCGGCTTTCATGCGAGTGAGGTCTGCAGCGCCCCCCATGGCAACGGAAATACCGGCTCCGGCCATGGACGGCAGGTCGTTCAGGCCGTCGCCCACCATCATGATCTGGCGGCCTTGCGCCTTGAGCTCTTCCAGCACCGCCAGCTTGTCCTCTGGAGAGGCCTGTCCGATTGCATCGTCAATGCCGAGTTGCGCCGCAACCTGCTCCACATGACCCGAGCGATCACCGCTCAGCAGCAGTGTTTTCAGGCCCATCGCCTGAAGCTCAGCAATGGTTGCGCGGGCATCGTCCCGGGGTTGATCATCAAGAATGAACCGGGCGAGCCACTGCTCGCGGGTAGCGAGCCAGATTTCCATGCCGGAGTGCGGCGGAACCGGCGGCGCCCCGGCGCTGATGTTCGGCTGAACAAAGTCCCGGTGGCCAATGTAGACCTCAGTGTCGTGCCAGCGGCCGGAGAGGCCGCCGCCGAGATGGTTGCGCACATCGTTAACCCGGTTGCCAGCAAAGCCATGGAAAACCCGGGCAATGGGGTGCTCGGAATGGCTTTCCAGGCCCGCGGCAAGCTGCCGGCATTGTTCGGCATCGAGCTCTCCGAGGGGGTCGGTCTGCAGCAGGCTGAGTTCGCCCCGGGTCAGGGTGCCGGTCTTGTCAAACACCACGGTGTCGACGTTACCGAGGGATTCCAGGGTATGGCCCCGGGTAGGCAGAAAGCCAATCCGTCGCAGCCGCATCGTGGCGCTGGTGATGGCCGTCGGTGTTGCCAGCGACAGAGCGCAGGGGCAGGTAACGACCAGCACCGACAGGGTAATGTCAAAAGCATTGTCTGCGCCGGCCAGCCACCAGCCGAACCACACCAGCGGTGACAGGATCAGGATACGGCTGACAAAGACGCCGGCGACCCGGTCGGCCATGCTGGCGACCGGCGGCTTCTCTGCCTGGACCCGATCGAGTATCCGCAGGATTCCGGATAACCGGGTCTGGGATCCGCTATGGCTCACTTCGATCACCAGCGGGCTTTCGCCGTTAACACTGCCTGAATGGACCTTGTCCCCCGGGCCTCGCATCTCCGGCAGGTACTCGCCGGTCAGAGCTGCTTCGTTCAGGGTGGAGTTGCCGGATACGATAAACCCGTCAGCGGGCAGGGTATCGCCCGGCTTGACCTGAATAAGATCACCCGGCGCCAGCTCATGGGCCGCCACCACTTCGGTTTGCTCACCCTTCTGGCGCGTGGCAACGGCTGGCTGAAAGCCCGCCAGAGCGTTGCCGGAGAGGCCGGCACGATAGCGGGCCTGCATTTCGATATAGCGTCCCAGCAGCAGGAAAAAGGTGAACATGCAAACGGACTCAAAGTACACCTCCTGGCCGCCGAACACGGTAACCCAGGCGCTCGCCGTGTAGGCAAGGCCAATGGCTGTGGCAACCGGAACGTCCATGGTCAGGTGCCGGCTACGGAGATCCCGCAGGGCGTTGCGGAAGAAGGGGCGGGCACTGTAGAACACCACCGGTGTGGCCACCATCAGGCTGAACCAGCGAAAGAAACTGATGAATTCGGGTGACAGATCGCTGAGCAGTTCGAAATACATGGGAAACGCCAGCATCATGCTCTGCATCGAGCCGAGACCGGCTACGCACAGGCGAATCAGGGATGAGCGTTTTTCCGCCTTCAGTGCCAGTTCGGCCTCATCGGGCTGGTAGGGGCGGGCACGGTAGCCCAGTTCGTGAACGGCAATGACCAGGTCGCTGAGTTTGGCGGTGTCGGGAGACCACACCAGGCGCCCGCGCTGGGTGCTGTGGTTGACGGTGAAGGAGAGGACACCGGGCTGACGGGCCAGGTGGTTTTCCAGCAGCCAGATACAGGCGGCACAGGTGATGCCTTCGATCAGCAACTGGGCTTCAAGACCACCCTTGACGGGCGCCACAAAGGCTTTTTGGACCAGCGGATGGTCCAGCTCGCGGATCTGGTTCAGCTCGGATGCAGACAACTGCCGCGGCGTCACTGCCGGTTCGGTGCGGAACTGGTAAAAACCGGTAAGCCCTTCCGCATGAATGGTTTCACAGACTGCCTTGCAGCCATGACAACAAAAGTCGCGGGTTGCTCCGTCCACCGCAAGCTGAATGGCTGAGCCGGCCGGAACCGGCTCACCACAATGGTAGCAAGCCAAGGAGGAACTCACCCGCGGCCTTCGGACTCCGTGCCGAGCCTGAGGGCGGTCTCGCTGGGCAGATTGGTCTCACCCTTCAACCGCCACTCGTTGGATGGGCCACGAATATCCAGGTACCAGCGCCCGTCAATCGGTTCGTGCAGGTTGCCGGTGTAATAGCCACCACCGGCGGACTGCAACTGGATGATCCGGTCCTGGGCGGACAGGGTGGGGTGGAACAGGTTCAGTACCAGGTAAGGAAAGTCCGCCTTGCCATCCCGGGTGTCGACCTGGAGGCTGACCTGGCGATCGCTGAACTCAAGTTCGGCGTGCAGGCCAAGATCGGCGGCCTTCTGGTCGCGGGCAATTTCCATGTTGATGCCACGGCCTTCCTTGGAGTAATCATCGGTCACCATGGCGTTTTCGGTGTTCAGCGCCACGGTAATCATGAAGGCACACCAGATGATGGAGGCCATTGGAAAAGCGACCAGAAACCAGAACCACGGTTCACGGAACCAGGGCTTTGCGACGGTATTATCAGTCATAGAACACAATCTCTTGCAAACTTTGGGTCAGGCGGAACCGTTGAATCAGCTGTTTGGACCGACAAACCGGCTTTCGGTTTCAAGAATCAGTGATTCATCGGTGAGCGACTCGATCTTGAACCGGATTTCCGTATTGCTGGTCTCGATGTCTTCCGGATCAACATCCACCACCGCTGGTACCGAGCGGTTCTCGCCACTGGCAACGGTCACTTCGGCCTGGCTGAGCAGACGGATTGAATCCATGCCGGCCACCTGGATGGTGAAAGTCTGCGGTGTTTCCGTCATGTTCGCAATCTTCAGGGTGTACGAGTTTTCCACACGCCCTTCGCCGTTGTAACTGAACAGGGCGCCCCGGTCCCTCAGCACGTCAAGCTGCGCCGGTACCCGTGTCGCGATCGTAAAGATGATGGCGCTGATCATCAGGGCAAGGACGGCACCATAACCGAAGGTGCGGGGACGGAGCAGCTTGGAGGTTTTGCCTTCCAGCTCGTTCTCCGTGGTATAGCGAATCAGTCCCTTCGGATAGTTCATCTTCTCCATGACGTCGTCACAGGCATCAATACACAGGGCGCAACCAATACATTCGTATTGCAGGCCGTCGCGGATGTCGATGCCGGTCGGACAGACCTGAACACACTGCCCGCAGTCAATACAGTCACCCAGGCCCAGTTCGGCAGGGTTGGCGTCCTTCTTGCGGCCGCCGCGTGGCTCGCCCCGATTGGGGTCGTAGGAGACCACACGGGTGTTCGGGTCGAACATGACGGACTGGAAGCGGGCGTAGGGGCACATGTAGAGACACACCTGCTCGCGCATCCAGCCGGCATTGAGGTAGGTGGCAACTGTGAAGAAGGCAACCCAGAAATACGCCCAGCCATTGGCATTCAGGGTAAACAGGTCAACAATCAGCTCGCGGATGGGGTAGAAATAACCCACAAAGGTCAATCCCGTTGCCAGCGCCACCAGCAGCCAGAGCGAGTGCTTGATGGATTTCTTGGCAATCTTGGCGGGCGAATTGGGCGACTTGTCGAGCTTCATCCGCTTGTTGCGGCTACCTTCCACCTTTTCTTCAATCCACATGAAGATGAAAGTCCACACCGTTTGCGGGCAGGTATAGCCGCACCATACCCGTCCGAACAGGGTGGTGATGAAAAACAGGCCAAAGGCACAAATGATCAGCATCCCGGACAGCAGGATAAAGTCCCGGGGATAGAAAGTGGCACCGTAGAGGTGGAATTCCCGCGCAGGCAGGTCGAAATGGATCAGCGGCTGGCCGTCCAGTGTCAGCCAGACGAACAGGAAGTACATGCCCATCAATGCCAGCAGGCTGACATTGCGGATGCGCTGGAAGAGGCCTTTGACTTCCTTGACGTAGATTTTCTTGCGGCTGGCGTAAAGCTCGACGGATCCGGTGTTCTTATTGTTTTTATTGGAGGCGTCAGAGGAAGGGTCAACCTGTTTGACCGGAATCTGACTGCTCATGGGTACCTCCTGATGAAGTAGATTGCTTGCGGGTCAGGGTGGCCCGTAAGCGGGAAGTCTTTTCAAGCCTGGGTCTGCACAGCGCAGGCCCAGGGTTCAAAAGACTGCGACCGGAACCCTGGGATTCCGGTCGGCAAGACTCAGTTCGACAGGCTGTAAACGTACGCCGCCAGAATCTGAATCTGATCGTCACTCAGACGCTCGCCCTGGGCAGGCATCTGGTTCTGACGACCGTTTACTACTGTCTCGCGGATCCACTCGTAGGTAGAGCCGTACAGCCAGACATTGTCGGTCAGGTTGGGCGCACCCATTGCCTGCATGCCGGTGCCGTCGGCGCCGTGGCATGCCACGCAAGCCTGGGCGAACACCTGCTTGCCGGCTTCGGCTGCGGCAGCGTCCTTCTCACGACCGCTGAAGCTGAGGACGTAGTTTACTACCTGGTCTACCTGCTCGTTGGTCATGTTGGGCATGGTGCCTTTGGCCGGCATTGCGCCCTGGCGACCGTTGTGCAGGGTGGCCAGGATGGTGTCCGGATCACCGCCGTACAGCCAGTCGTTGTCGGTCAGGTTGGGGAAGCCAACCGAACCGCGGGCTGCAGAGCCGTGACAGACTGCGCAGTTGTTGGCGAACAGGCGCTGGCCCATCTGCATGGCTTCGTCATTCTGCGCCAGTTCGGCCACCGGAGTGCTGCCGAAGCGGGCGTAGATCTCACCATACTTCTCCTCAGCCTCGGCCACTTCAGCCTCCCACTGGTTGGTGGAAGTCCAGCCCAGCAGGCCTTTCCAGTTACCCAGACCCGGGTACAGGGCCAGGTAACCGAGCGCGAAGATGCAGGTTGCGAGGAACAGGTAGAACCACCACTTGGGAAGCGGGTTGTCGTATTCCTCGATGCCATCAAAGGAATGGCCCATGGTACGGTCGGTTTCAGTATCGGTTGTCTGGCTCTTGCGGGTTGCCCAGAGCAGCCACCAGCAGCCAAACACAGTACCGAGCACGATCACACTGATCCAGATGCTCCAGAAGGTACTCATTGTTTTTTCTCCGTCTTTTCCTGTTCGAGAGTTCGCTTTTCGACTTCATCGTCATCGAAGGGCAGGTGAGCTGCCTCATCGTTGGCCTTCTTGCGGTGGGCGCTGTACGCCCACCAGATGATGCCGAGAAAGGCTGCCATGACCAGAAGGGTATGGAATCCGCGAAACTCGTTAATATCCATCGGGATCACCGCTTGGTTGAAATCACAGTTCCAAGTTGCTGCAGGTAGGCAACCAGGGCTTCGATCTCGAATTTGCCCTGAACCTGCTCTGCCGCACCGGCGATCTGCTCATCCGTGTAGGGCACACCGAGGGTCTGCAGGGTTGTCATCTTGGCTGCAGTGCCCTGGTGGTCTACCTGGTTCTTGAACAGCCAGGGGAAAGCCGGCATGTTGGATTCCGGAACCACGCTGCGGGGATCGTACAGGTGCTGGCGCTGCCAGGCATCGGAGTAACGTCCGCCGACCCGGGCCAGGTCCGGACCGGTGCGCTTGGAGCCCCACAGGAACGGACGGTCGTAAACGAACTCGCCCGCCACGGAGTAGTGGCCGTAACGCTCGGTTTCAGCCCGGAAAGGACGGATCTGCTGGGTATGGCATACGTGACAGCCTTCGCGGATGTAGATGTCCCGGCCTTCCAGTTCCAGTGCCGACAGCGGCTCAAGGCCCTCAATCGGCTCGTTGGTCTGTTTCAGGAAGAATAGCGGGAATACTTCAACCAGGAAGCCGCCACTGATGGTGAAGATGATCAGGATGATCATCAGCCCAAGGTTCTTTTCTACTATTTCATGTCTCATCAGTTCAGTCTCCCGTTACGCCGCCTGGGCTGCCGCGTTGTCCTGTGCCACGGCCTGCTTCTGGCGTACGGTCATGTACACGTTGTAGGCCATTACCAGCATGCCGGTCAGGAAGATGACGCCACCGAGGAAGCGGACGAAGTAGCCGGGGTAGGAGGCTTCAAGGGCTTCCACGAAGCTGTAGGTCAGGGTGCCGTCGTCGTTGACCGCGCGCCACATCAGGCCTTGCATGATGCCGTTAACCCACATCGCAACGATGTACAGAACGGTACCGACCGTGGCCAGCCAGAAATGCACGTTGATCAGGCCGGTGCTGTACATGGCCTTGAGGCCCCACAGCTTGGGAATCAGGTGGTAAACCGCACCGATACTGATCATGGCAACCCAGCCCAGGGCACCGGAGTGCACGTGGCCGATGGTCCAGTCAGTGTTGTGAGACAGCGCGTTCACGGTCTTGATAGACATCATCGGGCCTTCGAAGGTGGACATGCCGTAGAACGACAGGGACACCACCAGGAAGCGCAGGATCGGGTCGGTACGCAGTTTGTGCCACGCGCCGGACAGGGTCATCATGCCGTTGATCATACCGCCCCAGGACGGTGCGAGCAGGATCAGGGACATCACCATGCCGGCACTTTGTGCCCAGTCTGGCAATGCGGAGTAGTGCAGGTGGTGACCACCGGCCCACACGTAGGTGGCGATCAGAGCCCAGAAGTGAACAATGGACAGGCGGTAGGAGTAAACCGGACGCTCTGCCTGCTTGGGAACGAAGTAGTACATCATGCCCAGGAAGCCGGCGGTCAGGAAGAAGCCTACCGCGTTGTGACCCCACCACCACTGCATCATGGCATCGGTCACACCGGCGTATGCCGAGTAGGATTTGAACGCACTGACCGGCAACGCCATGTTGTTACCGATGTGCAGCACCGCAACCGTAATAATGAAGGCGCCGTAGAACCAGTTGGCCACGTAGATGTGTGGCGTGGCACGCTTGGTCACTGTGCCGAAGAACACAATGGCGTAAACCACCCAGACCAGGGCGATCAGGATGTCGATCGGCCACTCCAGCTCGGCATACTCCTTGGTAGAAGTCAGGCCCAGCGGCAGGGTGATCGCGGCGGAGACGATGACCAGCTGCCAGCCCCAGAATGTGAAGGCGGCGAGGCCGTCCGAGAACAGTCGCGCCTGACAGGTGCGCTGAACCACATAGTATGAGGTTGCGAAGAGGGCACTACCACCAAAGCCGAAAATTACCGCGTTGGTATGCAGCGGCCGCAGGCGGCCGAAGTGGGTAAAGGGTAAATCAAGGTTGAGCGACGGCCATACCAGTTGTGCTGCGATCAGCACGCCCAGCGCCATGCCAACAATACCCCATACCACTGTCATGATGGCGAATTGTCTCACCACCTTGTAGTTGTATGTCAGGTTTGGATTTACTGTGCTCATAGCCTTACCAATGGATTTAGAGTGGGGAAATGTGCGGGCGCAAGTATGGAGAAACCATTAGGAGTTTGCAATGACTCAGGTCAACTCCCGGCAGGCTTCAATGTCGCTCAAATCAGCAACATGGCTGACCTTGCTGCCTTGCGTCCGACCGCCTTCGGCACTAGCCTCCGGCATCCGGAGTGAATTGATAATTCGGGTACTAATGATAGTCGCGATTGGAGGTTACGTGAACTCGACTGATGGATACCTGGTGGACACTTCCGCATCCGCCACTGGTCCGCTGCTGTTGCTTGCCCACGGGGCCGGTGCCCCTGCCGACTCGCCGTTCATGGCGGACCTGGCCGCCGCCCTGGTTGAACAGGGCGTTACGGTTATCCGGTTCGAATTCCCTTACATGGCTCGACGTCGGGAGGATGGCCGCAAGCGTCCGCCGGACCGCCAGGACAAGTTGTTGGCGGATTTCCGGGAGCACCTGGAACAGCTGCGCAAAGGGCCCGGACGGGGCCGGCGGATCTTTATCGGCGGCAAGTCCATGGGGGGACGGATGGCCTCCGTGCTGGCCTCCGCCGCCGAGTTCAGCGGCGGTTTCGAGGGCGTGGTCTGTTTCGGGTATCCGTTTCATCCACCGGGAAAGCCGGACCGCTGGCGAGTCGGGCACTTTCCTGAGTTGCAGTGCCCGGTCTGTATCCTTCAGGGCACCCGTGACCCCTTTGGCAAACCGGAAGAAGTGGCTGCTGCCCTGCCGGCGCCGAATCCGGTCACGATACACTGGCTGGAAGGGGGCGATCACGATTTGCTGCCTCCGAAGAGGCAGGCTGCGTCCCAGGCTGACCTGATCCGCGAGGCTGCGCGCCTTGCGGCTGAATTCATGGCAGGCGTCTGAGGGAATCAGGCGGGCTGGCTGCAACCGGCGATTTCCACCCGGTTGCGCCCAGCCGCTTTGGCGCGGTAAAGCGCCTCGTCGGCACGACGGAACAGGTCGCTGGCGGAATCTCCCGGTTGCAGGCAGGTGAGGCCCGCGCTGAGGGTCATGGTCACCGTCTCGCCGCCAGTCGTGCTGACCGGTGTGCCGGCAGTGTCAGCCAGGATATCTTCGATCACCTTGCGGGCACCTTCCGGAGTGGTGTCCGGCAATACCAGGGCAAACTCCTCGCCGCCAAACCGGGCAACGATATCCCGCGGTCGACGTACATGCCGCGTCAGCATATCGGCAATGCGCTGCAGGCACAGGTCACCGAAACTGTGCCCCCAGTTGTCATTGAGGCGTTTGAAGTGGTCGGCATCTACCAGCACCATGGTCAGGGGGCTGCCGGTGCGACGGGATTCCGCACACAAATCGGGCACCATCTGGTCCAGATAGCGGCGGTTTCGCAGACCGGTAAGGGAGTCGTTCAGGCTCAGGTCGGCCAGCTTGCGGTTGGCCTGCTCCAGGTCACGCATGGCGTCCCGAAGCTGGGCGGTGCGCTGGTGAACCTGCAGTTCCAGCTGAATCTTGGCGCTGTGCTCGACTTCGAGCAATTTCTGGTTGAGGACTCGCCAGCGCTGCACCATGGCATAGTTCAGCAGCACCACCTGGCCGCCAATGGCTGCCTGCATCATCACTTCACGGGCGAGGAAGTCAGCCAGGTAGCCAAACGCTGCCAGCGCGAAGATCAGGGTGCCCAGAACCATCAGCGACCAGGCCAGTACATACCATTTGGCGTGTGTGTAACCCTGACGCCAGCGGATCAGTCCGATCACGAACAGGTTGGCGATGACCAGCAGGCTGAAAACGGTATTCAGGGAAATGCTCTGGCTGTAGGGCAGGACGAAGGCGAGCGCCATGATGACGAGGCTGCCCAGTGACTGGAGGCTGAGAGCCCGGGAAGCCAGTCCCTGGCTGGCATCCACCTCCAGGAACGAGCGACCGAACAGGGTCATGGCAAGGACGGACATTCCCATGAAAAACGGCACGGAGGTGTTGGCAAACCGCGGGCTGTCGGGCCAGAAATACTGGTTGGCGAAGCCGCCCATGGCAAACATGAACAGGCCCATGGCAACCAGGTAGAACATGTTGAAGAAGTAGTAGGCGGTGCCCGAGGTGATGAACAGCAGCAGGTTGAGAATGGCGACAATCAGCAAGGCACCGTAGAACAGGCCGTGGGTCAGGGTCAGGTGATTGCTGTCGGCAATCAGGCGGTCCGGGGTGGTCAGTTCCAGCGGCACGTTGAGCGCACCGCTGCTGCGCACCCGCAACAGGATAGTGCTGGCTTCGCCGGCTTCCAGCGTGACGGGGAGCAGGAAATACCGGTAATCTATGCCCCGCGTGAAAAACGGCTGCTGGTCCCCGGTGACGAGGCGGTGGGTTTCGTCCCGACCGGAGGTCCAGAAGGTGACCTCGTCCAGCAGTGCATAGTTGAGTTTGAGGTACCAGAGCCCGGCACGGTCCGACGGGTTATGGACATTGAGCCGGAACCAGTAGGTCGTGTCGCTGTGGGCGAACACCAGATCGTGACCGTTGGCAGACGTCCAGTCGGCACTCGGGGGCAATTGATCCGGGGTTGAAGCCTGCCAGGCAACCTCACCGGGGCGGCCCTTGAGATAGCAGATATGATGCAGCAGTCGGGCGCGATCGTTGGCATCGGTCACCGCAATGGTCGGGCAGCGGGATGCGTCCGCAACGGGGCTGCCGAGTGCAACGCCGGCCAGGCAGGTCATCACGAGCAGCATGACAAAACGCATAAAATACGGCATGGGCGCTTTCCCGGCACGATAAAGGGCAGGAGTGTAGCCTGTGATGGCGTATCATGCTGTTAAACAGTACTAATTCCTGTAACAGGTGATTCATGGAGCAGTTGGTGGCGTTCTGTCGTCCGGGATTCGAGACCGAAGCCGGACGGGAGTTGACCGATGCCGCGGCAGGCGTGGGTATTTATGGTTATTTTGAGCCCTGCGGGAATCGGGGGTTTCTGCTATTCAACCTGCCGGGGCCCGAGCTCCCGCTGGACCTGTTGCAGCGGCTGCCGCTGACGGAGCTGGTCTTTGTTCGTGACTGGTTTGTGGTGGTTTCCGATGTGTCGTTGCCGACTACAGATAGGGTGGGGGCGATCGTCGACAGCCTCCGGCAAGCAGATACCGCTATCCCGAACTGTGCCAGGATCGAGGTCCGTCTGCCGGAAGTTAACGCCGACGCTGACCTCGGCCGGTTTTCCCGGAAATGGGTGGCACCGCTCTCCCGTGCCCTGCGCGGTGCCGGCCTGCTGGATGGGGACCAGGACAAGTGGGCAAAGGCACGGCTTGAGGTGTTGCTGGTGGATTTTGGCCGTGCGCTGGTCGGTTTCAGCCTGACCTCGAACCGCGCCCGTTATGTCAGCGGTATTCCCCGGCTCCGTCTGCCAGCATCGGCACCCAGCCGCTCTGCCCTGAAGCTGGAGGAGGCCTGGAAGGTGTTCCTGCCCGAGGAGACGGCGCTGGATTACTTGGGTGGAGGCAAGAAAGCGGTTGACCTGGGCGCAGCACCCGGTGGCTGGACCTGGCAACTGGTGCGCCAGGGGATGTTGGTGACCGCGGTGGATAATGGTCCGATGAACCCGGAGCTGATGGCGTCGGGGCATGTTGAGCACGTCATGGCGGACGGCTACCAGTGGCGGCCGAAACGGGCAGTGGACTGGATGGTCTGCGACATCGTCGACCAACCAAAGAAAACCGCCCGGCTTGCGGCCGACTGGCTCGGCGGTAAATTGTGCCGATACACCATTTTTAACCTCAAGTTGCCGATGAAAAAGCGCTATGAGGAATGGCTGGCGTGTCGCGAGCTGTTGGTGGAACAGCTTGAGGCAGCGGACATTCGATACCGGTTACGGGCCCGCCACCTCTATCACGACCGGGAAGAGATCACCTGTTTTGTCGAACGTCTGGACTGAGTTTCGCAGTCAGCTCTGATGCAGCACCGTCACGCGCTCGTCCTGGTCCATCATCGGCTGGACCTCCAGCATCAACTCGCGCCGCTCGTCGGAGTTGAACCAGCGGTCCCAGTCGGCTTCGGAGCGCCAGTTTGCAAGCGTGAGGCGGTGATTGGGGTCGTGGGCGTCGACCAGGGTTTCACCGGAAATGAAGCCCGGCGCACTGACAGCCTGCTGGAGGATTTTACGTGACCGTTCCTCGTAGGCGGCTTCCAGAGTTTCGGCAATGTGACGTTCAATAAGCACCCGGATCATAAGTTACCTCGCATCGCAGTCAGGTTTTTTGATTTCTATAAACAATAATTTAGCATGTCGTGAAAAAAATACAGGTGTCGTGACCTGCAATGACTGTCAGGAGAACCAGATTGAATCAGCAAGAATTTGACGCCGAACTGGACGCCCGGGGCTTGTTTTGTCCGGAGCCGGTGATGATGCTGCACAACCGGATGGCGGAGCTGGCTGCAGGGCAGGTGCTGAGGGTCGTGGCGACCGATCCCTCGACCACCCGGGATATCCCCAGGTTCTGCCAGTTTCTCAACCATGAACTGGTTGACCAGCAGGAGGTGGACGCCACGTTTGTGTTCTATATCCGTCGTGGTGAATGAATACTTGCCGGGATCCCCGGCTGCAGTTCAGGAGTCCCGGGCTGCCCTGACTTTGCGGAGGTGGGCGAGGAACTGCCCCCGGTCCATTTCGCCGAGTACTCTCAAGTTGTTGTTTTCACTGCCATCGGAGCGGTAAAAAAGGATGGCCGGTGGGCCAAACAGGCCCAGTTCGTCGAGCAGGGCCTGCTGATCCGGGGTATTTGCGGTCATATCGATCTGCAGCAAGGTAAAGTTGGCCATTTCACGGCTGACCTCGGCGTCACTGAAGACCCGTCGCTCCATGACCTTGCAGGAAATACACCAGTCGGCGTAGAAGTCGAGAATGACGGGTTCATTGCGGCTGGCGGCTGCGGACAGCTGGCGGCGGATCTCCGCCGGTTCGGTTACCCGGAGGAAGCTGGCGTGATTTTCAGCCGCCTGGGTGCCGGCGCTGCCGGTCAGGCTTGCGGTGGTGAACGGTGCCAGTGGCCGCAGTGGATCGTTGGCGCCACTGATGGCGCCGGCAAGCAGGGCGATACCGTAGGCAAACAGCACCAGGCCGCAGCCTTTCCAGGTTCGTTGCCAGCCGGCCTTCGCGGTATCAAATGCCCCCAGCTGGACACCGGTGACGGCTGCCAGCAGGCCCCAGAGCGTTAATGAAATCCACTCGGGAACCAGACGTTCGATCAGCCAGATGGCGACCGCCAGCAACATGACACCGTAGAATGACTTGACGACATTCATCCAGGTGCCGGTCGAAGGAAGCAGTTTGCGGCCGCCGACGGCGACCATGATCAGCGGCAGTCCCATGCCCAGTCCGAGGGCAAACAGCGCAATGCCGCCGACGACCGCATCCTGGGTGGTGCTGATGTATAGCAGGCTGCCGGCCAGCGGGGCAGACACACAGGGCGATACGATCAGTGCGGATACCGCGCCAATGCCGAAAATGCTCAGGACGCGGCTGCCCGTCATGCGGTGGCTGGCGTTATTGAGCGGGTCCCTCAGGGCCCGGGGGAGCTGGATGTCATAGAGGTCGAACATGGCCAGGGCAAACACCACGAACAAGGCCGCGAATACCCCGAGTACCCACGGTGACTGCAGTTGCGCCTGCAGGTTGAAGCTGGCACCCAGCAGACCGGTAATAACGCCGGCCGCGGCGTAGGTCAGTGCCATGCCAAGGACATAGCTCGAAGAGAGCAGCAGGGCGTGACCCGTGCTCTGGGTGTTGCGGCTGGAAACCAGTGAAGAAATAATCGGCACCATGGGCAGGACGCAGGGTGTGAAGGTCAGTCCGAGCCCCAGCAACAGAAAGACGCCGGCAATGATCAGTGTGGACTGGCTGGACAGAAAGCCCGCCAGACCGGTCGCGGAGTTGCTGTCGAAGTCGGCACCTGGTGCCACAGTGGCCGCGGGGCTTGCCGGGCCGATGCTATCGGTGGCCGGAGATGTGCCCGTGGCGGCGGTACCGCCGGGGTAGAACAGGACTTCACGGGTTTGCGGCGGGTAGCACAGACCGGCTTCGGCGCAGCCCTGGTAGGTTACCTCCAGCGTTGCTTCCCGTTGACCCTCGGCGAGAGTGACGGGAACGCGGGCCGAGACCGGCTCGTAGAATACGGTGACTTCGCCAAAGTACTCATCGACGGTGGTTTTGCCCTGCAGGGAAAACGTCATGGCGCCGGTGGTGGCGTCGTCGGTCAGGGCGGTGACCTTGATACGTTCGCGATAAAGGTAATGGCCGGGCGTGGTGTTCCAGGACAGCGTCACGCCCTGATCATCGGTGGTAAAGCTGAACGGCAGGGCTTCATCAACCGGAAGGAAGTCGCTGTCGCCGGTGAGCACGCTCGAAGCAGACCAGTTAAGCCCAAATGCGGGGCTTGTGGCGATCAGGGTGAGCACGAATGCAAAGCCGCTCAGCAGCTTGCGGAATGGCGGTACGCCCCGGATGCAGGGGGTATGGAGGCGAGAGGTTACGGCGTTGTTACTTCCAGTCATGGTTAGGGTCACGTCAATCCGGGTAGTTGAGCGGCGGCAAGTTTGTCAGCTGCATGTAAACTCGGTCAATCCGAGATAACAACCGTGCAGTGGACTCGTCAGCCTGCTGAAAGTTCCCTCTGGTATTGATTGGATTAAAGTCGCACAATAGCAAGCACATGAATCACCACCCAGATGATCTTATCATGCTGTTCAATGACCTGTTCCGGGAAAGTTTCGGGACGGTACTGGTCAGGGGCGGCGACGAACCGGAGTATTTGCCAGCGACCGGGCCGGAAGGCTTGGCCAGGGTGGTTTTTGCCCGGAATTTCTACGCCAGCGCGCTACATGAAATCAGTCACTGGTGTATTGCCGGCGAACAGCGCAGAACCCTGCACGATTATGGCTACTGGTACTGTCCGGACGGCCGGAGTCGGGATCATCAACGTCTGTTCGAACAGGTGGAGGTCAAGCCCCAGGCCCTTGAATGGCTGTTTTCCGTGGCGGCGGGCTCCCGCTTTCATATCAGTATCGATAACCTGTCCGGTGACGGAGCGGTCGACGAGGCCGGTTTCCGTCGCAGGGTCAGGACCCAGGCGGACGACTACCTCCGCAACGGGATGCCCTCGCGGGCGGCTTCATTTTTCACGTCACTCATGACATTTTACGGAACGACCGAGCGGTTTGGCGCAGCGTGGGCTGAAGAATCCGCGCGGGAATAGCACTGTGGTGCCGGAGCCTTTCCGATCCGGTCGCTGCTACGCGCTCTGTCGTTCATCGACAACAAGGTAAGTTGACTCTATATGACATCCGAAATCTCAACGGCGATCGACTCGCAGGAAAGCCAGGTGCCGGCTACGAGCCGCCCAAAGGTGGAAGTGCCGGAAGCTGCCGGCAAAACCCGTTTCAGTGACCTCAATCTGGACCAGCGGGTACTGGACGCCATCACTGACATTGGCTTCGAATACTGTACTCCGATCCAGGCCGAGACCCTGCCGTACACCCTCGCGTGCGAAGACCTGATCGGCCAGGC
This sequence comes from Marinobacter profundi, assembly GCF_002744715.1. Lineage (GTDB taxonomy): Bacteria > Pseudomonadota > Gammaproteobacteria > Pseudomonadales > Oleiphilaceae > Marinobacter > Marinobacter profundi. The sequence goes on along the minus strand of NZ_KZ319368.1, from coordinate 306,689 downwards.
CCAGACCGGGACCGGCAAAACCGCTGCGTTCCTGATTACCGCCATCCAGAGCCTGCTGGAAACGCCGATTCCGAAGGCCGACCGTTTTGCCTCGGAGCCCCGTGTGCTGGCGCTGGCGCCGACCCGTGAACTGGCTCTGCAGATCGCCAAGGACGCCGAACAGCTTTGCGGCTATACCGGCCACAACGTGGTTACCGTGGTGGGAGGCATGAATTACGACAAGCAGCGCGACCAGCTGCAGAATGAAATTGTCGATATTCTGGTGGCTACCCCGGGCCGGCTGATCGATTTTCTCGGATCCCAGGACGTGTTCCTGGACCAGCTCGACATCCTCATTCTGGATGAGGCCGACCGGATGCTGGACATGGGGTTCATTCCGGACGTCAAGCGGATCATTCGCAAGTGTACGCCGAAGGAAGAGCGCCAGACCCTGCTGTTCAGTGCCACCTTCAACCAGGACGTGCTGAACCTGGCCTCCATGTGGACCCGCAATGCCGAGTTTGTGGAGATCGAGCCCCAGCAGAAGACCGCGGAGCGGGTCAAGCAGACGGTTTACCTGGTAGGCGAGGATGAAAAGTTGCCGGTGCTGGTGAACTATCTCCAGCGGCCGGAGGTGGAGAAGGCCATTGTATTTGCCAATCGCCGCGACCAGTGCCGTGACCTGGAGGAAGATCTCCGCAACCAGGGCGTCAAGGTTGCCCTGATGTCCGGTGAAATTGCCCAGACCAAACGCCTCAAGACCCTCGACCAGTTCAAGCGTGGCACCATCCAGGTGCTGGTGGCGACGGACGTTGCCGGCCGGGGCATCCATGTCGACGGGGTCAGCCACGTCTTCAACTACAACCTGCCGGAAAACGCGGAGGACTATGTCCACCGCATCGGTCGTACCGGCCGCGCGGGCCAGCACGGGGTTTCCATCAGTTTTGCCAGTGAAGACGATGCATTTTCGCTGCCGGCCATTGAGAGCTACATCAGCCAGAAACTGAAAACCGCGGTGCCCGAGGAAGACCTCAGCGCACCCCTGGAGAAGCCTCCCATCACCCGAAACCGTGGACGTCGCCGTCCGCAGGGCAGTGGCGGTCGTAATCCGCGCCAGCGCAGATCCTGACGGAGCCCTGACAAGCCATGTTAATCGTTGCTGACGAGAACATTCCCTTACTGGACTCCTTCTTTGACGATATCGGCGAGGTGCGGCGGGTTTCCGGTCGTGGTATGTCGCCGGAAGATGTGCAGGATGCCGACGTGCTTCTGGTCCGTTCAGTAACCCGGGTCGACCGCGATTTGCTGGAGGGCAGCCGGGTCAAGTTTGTCGGGACTGCCACCATCGGCACCGACCATGTTGACGTGCCCTGGCTGGAGTCCCGCGGAATTGCCTTCTGTGCGGCTCCGGGCTGCAATGCCAACAGCGTGGCGGAGTATGTGCTGTCGGTGGTGTCCCTTCACATTGAAAAGAAGGGCCTGAAGGATTGGGCCGACCTCTCCGTGGGCATTGTCGGTGCCGGAAATGTCGGCAGCGAACTGGCTCGCAAGCTGGACTGGCTGGATTGCACCGTCAAGCTTTGTGATCCCCCCAGAGCGGCCCTGGAAGGCGAGGAAGGCTTTGTCAGTCTGGATGAGGCGCTGGCGTGCGATGTTATTACCCTGCACACGCCGTTAACCCGGGATGGCGAGCATGCCACCTATCACCTGCTTGGCGCGGGACGGCTGCAGGCGCTGCGTGCTGATCAGTTGCTGATCAACAGTGGCCGCGGTGAGGTGGTTGACTGCCGGGCCCTGCTTGACCGGCTTGATGAGGCCAACCCGCCCACGGTGGTGCTGGATGTATGGGAGCAGGAACCCCGGATCAGCCCGGAGTTGGTCGATCGGGTGTGGATTGCCACGCCGCACATCGCCGGCTATAGCCTGGAGGGCAAGGTTCAGGGTACCGAAATGATCTACCAGGGGCTGTGCCGGTTTCTGGGCTTGCCGGTGCGCAAGAAAGCCGGGCAATTCCTGCCGGAGCCGGCCCTCAGCAAGCTGTCATTTACCAGCGCTGCGTCGGAGTGGTCGGCGACCACGGTTGCCATGCGATCCTGCTACGATCCGCGAATGGATGACAGCCGCCTGCGGCTGACCATGGATCGTGAGGCCAGGGAACGGGGGGGCGCTTTCGACCGCCTGCGGCGGGATTATCCGGTGCGCCGGGAGTTTTCCAGCGTCAAGATCCAGCTCAAGGGCACCAGCAAGTCCCTGCAGGATACCTTCCGTGCGCTCGGCTTCAAGCTGAAGATCTAGTCCACGCGTTGCGGGTGCCACGGCACCCGCATACCTCTTTCGCGCTAACGTTCTGACTCAGAGTTGGGCCTGCTGGAGTGCGGCAATACGGGTTTCCAGCGGTGGGTGAGTCATGAACAGCGCACCCAGGCCACCTCGGGCACCACGGTTGATACCAAAGGCTTGCAGGGAATCCGGCATCTGGTCGGGCACTTCGCTTTCCTGTTTCAGGCGGGTGAGTGCGCTGATCATGGCCGAGCGCCCCGCCAGCCGGGCGCCGGCGATATCCGCCCGAAACTCCCGCCGCCGGGAGAACCAGAACACGATCGTACTCGCCAGAATGCCCAGTACCAGTTCAGCCACCAGGCTGACGATGAAAAAGCCGGGGCCGTGACCCTGCTCGTTCTTGAAAACCACCCGATCCACCAGTGAGCCGATGACCCGTGAGGCAAAGATCACGAAGGTATTCACCACGCCCTGAATCAGCGCCAGGGTAATCATGTCCCCATTGGCCACGTGACCGATCTCATGGCCCAGAACAGCGCGGATCTCGTCTTTGTTGAAGCGGGTGAGCAGCCCCTCGCTAACGGCCACCAGAGCCGCGTTGCGGTTCCAGCCGGTTGCAAAGGCATTGGACTGGCTGGCCGGGAAAATGGCAACTTCCGGCATGCCGATACCGGCGTTTTTCGCCAGCTCCGCAACGGTTTCGACCAGCCAGCGTTCTGCAGGCGTGCGGGGCGACTCAATGACCTGGGCCTTGGTGCTCCATTTCGCCATCGGCTTGGAGATAAGCAGGGAGACGATGGCTCCGGCAAAGCCAAAAACGGCAGCGAACGCCAGCAGCGAGCCATACTGAATGCCGTTGGCGGTCAGATAGCTGTCGACGCCAAGCAGGCGAAGGGTCACGCTGGCGACGAGAATCACCGCCAGGTTGGTGGCCAGAAATAACAGAATTCGCATTATCCGTTCCTTTTTTCACGATCAATACGAAGAGAATGGGTGTCTGTCTTCAGAAGCTATATGGTGGCGCCATTCGCCACTTCAACAGGCTTGCTGCAGTTTAACCTGCAGAGCGGCCATGGAAGAATGCCGCCTTCATGACCTGGCTGATCCGGTCCGAACTCTTGCTTCGCAGGGCCTCACGGATCAGAAAGATATACGTTGAAAAGTCTTCGCGGATGGTAGGCGGGACATCATCGGCGAGCTCTGCGGCCGCCGGTGCGAGGGTCCGGAGCAGGGTGGGGTCGGCGACGCTGCTCAGACGCTCGAAGGCGGCCCGGGTCAGCACGGCCTGGTCCAGGGCTTCCTGGCGGATGGTATCGACATAGCGAACCAGGCCTTCTTCCGCCAGCCACAGCAGGCTGCCGAAGCAGGCCATGTGGCGACGGCTGTGCAAACCGAACTCGTCCGGATCGTCAGGGCCGGCGATATCCTCCACGAAGAGGTTGATGCGACGGGGAAAGCCGTTATAGAGCTGCACCAGCGCTATCGCGGTATCCTTGTAGAACTCCTCGATGTGAATATCCGCCATGCCGGACCCCGTTACTGCTGGTATGTGGACAGGAAGTGGGCCAGGCGCTTGATGGCGTCTTCCAGCGTGTCCTCCCGGGGCAGGAAAACCACCCGCAGGTGCTGACGGTCGTCAACGTTAAATGCCGAGCCCTGAACCAGCAGGATCCGCTCCTGCAGCAGCAGGTCCAGCACCAGTTTCTCGTCATTGACGATGGGAAAGCGTTTGGGGTCCAGTTTCGGGAACATATACAGGGCGCCGCTGGGCTTTACGCAACTGACTCCCGGGATGTCGTTGAGCAGCGACCAGGCGGTCTGGCGCTGCTCGTAAAGGCGTCCGCCGGGTGCCACCAGATCGTTGATGGACTGATAGCCACCGAGGGCGGTCTGGATAGCGAGCTGGGCCGGCACGTTGGCACACAGTCGCATGTTGGAGAGCATGTCGATGCCCTCGATCAGGTCCTGGGCGCGGTGCTTGGCGCCGCTGATAATCATCCAGCCAGAGCGATAACCGGCGGCACGGTAATTCTTGGACAGGCCGTTATAGGTGAAGAACAGCACGTCGTCAGCCAGCGACGCCGTGGAGATGTGTTCCACCCCGTCATAGAGGATCTTGTCGTAGATCTCGTCCGACAGAACCACCAGGTTGTGCTGGCGGGCCAGTTCCACAATCTGTTCAAGCAGCTCGCGGGAATACACGGCGCCTGTCGGGTTATTCGGGTTGATCAGCACAATGGCGCGGGTGCGACGGGTGATCTTTTTCTTGATGTCGTCAATGTCCGGGTACCAGTCCTGTTGCTCATCACAGCGGTAATGTACCGGTTTGCCGCTGGACAAGGTGACGGCGGCCGTCCACAGGGGGTAGTCCGGAGCCGGGATGAGAACCTCGTCACCGGTGTTGAGCAGGGCCTGCATCGACATCACAATCAGCTCACTGACACCGTTGCCCAGGTAGATGTCATCAATGTCGACCTTGTCGATGCCGCGCTGCTGGCAGTAATGCATGACCGCCTTCCGGGCGGAGAACAGCCCCTTGGACTCGACGTAACCCTGGGCCAGGTGCATGTTGTAGATGACGTCCTGCTGGATTTCTTCCGGAACGTCGAGTTCAAAGGCTGCCGGATTGCCGATATTCAGCTTGAGAACCCGGTGGCCCTCTTCTTCCAGCCGACGCGCCTCACGCAGAACCACGCCACGTATTTCGTAACACACGTTATCCAGTTTGGCGGATTTCTTGTAGTTCAGCATGAGGTCAGTACTTCCTTTGGTTGGCGCTAAAACACCTATTCTAGCGGAGCAGGGTGCGCCGGCAACAGGTCAATCGTGATGAATTGTGGCGAAAAATGGTACAGAAGCCAAAGTTTTAACCGGTACAGTTAATTTGTTAGTGCAACCGGTGCAATCCGCATGGTAAATAGATTGTGCAAAATCCGATGGTGAACAACTCTCTAATCAGGAATGAAGGGACCTTTCATGTCAGATCACGCCATATACGAAATCGAAGTTACCGACATCCGCGGGCAGTCTCATAGCATGGCGGAGTACCAGGGCAAGGTCCTGTTGATTGTGAATACGGCCAGCAAGTGCGGCTTTACGCCCCAGTTTGAGGGGCTGCAATCCCTTTACAATGATCTGGCTGGACGCGGACTGGTGGTCCTGGGCTTTCCCTGCAACCAGTTTCTGAACCAGGATCCGGGCGATGACGATGCCATCAGTCAGTTCTGTAGCCTGAACTACGGTGTGGACTTCCCGATGTTTGCCAAGGTGGAGGTGAATGGTCCCGGTACCCATCCCCTGTTCAGCTTGCTGAAAGGCCGCGCCCGGGGGCTGCTGGGGTCGGAAAAAATCAAATGGAATTTCACCAAGTTCCTGGTGAACCGCGAAGGGGAAGTGGTCAACCGTTACCCCCCGACGACCAAGCCCGACGCCATCCGGGCAGATATCGAGAAGCTGCTTTGACGGCCGCCGCCATGACGGACCCCCTGGTCCTCGATAATCAGGTCTGCTTTGCACTCTATGCCGCAAACCGTGCGGTAACAGCCCTGTATCGCCCGTTGCTCGCCAGTCTCGGGCTGACCTATCCCCAGTACCTGGTCATGCTGGTGCTGTGGGAAGCGGAGGCTGCAGGCGAGCCGATGCGGGTGAGCGATCTTGGCCAGCGGTTAAGGCTGGACTCCGGAACCCTGACCCCGTTGCTGAAGCGACTGGAACAGGCGAAGCTGGTGGCACGGTCGCGCAGCCAGCAGGATGAGCGGGTAGTAACGCTGCGCCTGACTCCGAAGGGGCAGGCCCTGCGGGAGCGGGCCCTGGATGTACCCGGGCAAATGCTGTGTCGTACCGGGTTGGATGCGGATGCCCTGTTTGCCTTGCGTGACCAGCTGAAAGCACTGCTCAGTCAGCTTGAACAACCGCGGGCGTCCAGCGCTCAATGACCGACCGGAGCTCGTTCTTGTTGTAGGGCTTGGTGATGTAGTCGTTCATCCCGGCTGCCAGACAGTCTTCGCGGTCGCCCTGCATGACGTTGGCGGTGACTGCGATGACTGGAAGATTCTGCCAGTCGGGATTGGCGCGGATGTGGCGGGTTGCTTCATAGCCGTCCATGACCGGCATCTGGCAGTCCATCAGCACCATGTCGTAGTGGGCGTTGGTCAAGGCGTTCAGGGCACGTTTGCCGTTCTCTGCCAGGTCGACGTCGTGCCCCAGTTTGCGAAGAATGCTGCTGGCTACGATCTGGTTGACCTGGTTGTCCTCGACCAGCAACAGGCGGAGTTTGCGGGTGCTGGCCGCTGGCTGGTCGCTGTTCCGGGGTGGTTCGGGGGCCGGGCGTTCGAGGCCGGCGGCCACCAGCAGGCATCGGTACAGGTCATCTCGTCGCAGGGGCATGAGCAGCAGACAGGTGTCGCCGGTCTCCCTTGCCGACGCGAAGCGGTCAACCAGAATGGTCCGGCAGCCATGGAGCGGGGTGGCTGTTTCCGGGGGTGGGGCGTCGGCATCGGCGATCACCATGCCTGGCTCACCGGCAGGAACCTGCTCCCGTACCCGCAACCCCCACGCCCGTAACTGGTTCTCGATGGGCAGGCGGTGCGGATGCTGGGCAGCCAGGGTCAGGGCGACCGTATAGCCTGCAAGTTCCGGAGGCAGGCTCTGTTCACGGGGCGGGCCCTGATCCTGTTTGTCCTCGGGCAATGGCAGCACAACGGTGAAGTGTGTTCCCAGGCGTTCCTCGGAATCGACCAGGATCTGGCCATGCATCCGCTCAACCAGCTGGCGGCACAGGGTCAGGCCGAGGCCGGTGCCACCATACAGCCGGGTGGTGTCGCTGTCGGCCTGGGAAAACGGCGAGAATATCCGGTGCAGGCCTTCCCGGGACATTCCGATGCCGGTGTCCATCACGTCGATGCGCAGATTGCCTCCCATCTGGGTGGCGCGGATCCTGACCGAGCCGGTATCGGTAAATTTGATGGCATTGTTAAGCAGGTTGTTGATGACCTGGCGGGTACGGGTGGGGTCTCCCCGGTAGACTTCAGCCAGTTCCGGGTCGATATCAACCACCAGGTCAATCCGCTTGCGCCGGGCCTGCTCGCCATGGAGGGTGGCGCATTCTTCAATCAGGTTGCGGAGGTTGAAGGGAATATTCTCCAGCCCCAGCTTGCCCGCTTCCACCTTGGAAATATCGAGAATGTCGTTAAGCAGGGACAGCAGGCTTTGTCCGGCAGTTACTGCAATTTCCAGCCGGTTGCGCTGGGCCGGTTCGAGCTCGCCTTCCAGGGCCAGGTTAAGCATACCCAGCACGCCGTTCAGTGGCGTGCGGATCTCGTGGCTCATGTTGGCGAGGAAGCTGGCGCGGGAGCGGGCTTTGCGCACGGCATCTTCCTTGGCACGAATCAGGGCCTGGTTACTTCGCAGCAGGGCCTGGTTCTTTTCCGAGATCTCCCGGGTACGATCCTCGACTTCATGCTCCAGCTGGCTGGAGTAATTCTTCATGGCGCTTTCCGCCAGACGCAGGCGCGCCAGGCTCGAATCGATCGTGTCGAGGTGGTCATTGATGATGCCCACCATCAGTCCTATTTCATCTTCCCGGTGCTTGTAGGGCACCGGCAGGCGCACCTTCTCGGGTGTTTCAGCCCGCACCCGGCCCAGGGCATTGATGACATTCATGATTGGCCGGGTCAGCACAAAGTAGAAAATGAACAGCAGCGCGATCGACAGCACCAGGCTTTTCAGGAACCCGCTCAGCAGGGTATAGCCGGATCGCTGCAGAAACCGAAGCCCGTAGTGGTAGGTGTCAATTGTCAGCGCCAGTCGCCCCAGTGGTATATCGGTGAGCTGCGGGACCCGCAGGTCATCGGTAAAGTAGCGGTCGGGACCAAACAGGGCATCGCTGAGCAGGCGATACCGGGACTCGAACGGATTCTGGCTGGCCTCGGCCAGCACCAGGCCTTCCGGGTCAACGATCCGCGCATCGATGATGGCGGGGTGCTTGAGCAGGCCGTCGAGCAGTTCCTCGGCCAGGCGGATATCAATGTTATAGGCAATCTGGGATGCGGGGCTGTGGCTGATCTCCATCAACGCGCGGATTTCATCTTCCATGGAGCGACGGGCGTCAAAGTAATCCAGCGTCACCTGAACCAGGTTGAGCAGCAGGCCCAGCCCCATGGCAACCAGCACCGTGTTGCGGGTCAGGCGTAAGGAAAGCCGTTTGCTGAACCAGGAACTCACCGTTATTTGTATCCCTGTGGAATTTGGCCGCACCCTGCCGGTTCTGTTGAATTGCAGGAAAGCCCGGGGCGCTAGTGTTGGACCCAACCGTGGATTGTGCGGGTAACTCCGCCAAGGTTAGCAGAAAACCCCGGGTTATTCCGTCTTCTAACCGGGCCGGGATATCGTGTATATTTGTCTGGTGAATTTTGTCGAGGCAGTAAATAAATCTGGTGAATGGTGAGGCAGTGGTATGGATATTTCCCGGGTAGATTTGAATCTGCTGGTCTATCTCGATGTGCTGTTGCGGGAAAAGAATGTAACCAAGGCCGCCAACCACCTGGGAATCACCCAGCCGGCAATGAGCAACGGGTTACGACGGCTGCGTGACCTGTTCGGCGATCCGATCCTGGTGCGGACCAGCGAGGGCATGACAGCGACGGAGCGGGCCCGTGAGCTGCAGCCGCTGGTACGCGGCATACTTTCCGACATCGAGCAGGCGGTCCAGGAGAAAACCCCGTTCGCCGCGTTTGACAGCCAGCGGGTGTTCCGCATCATGGCCAGTGACTACGCCGAGTCCTGCCTGATGCCCCGGGTCCTGCGCCGTATTCGCCAGGAGGCTCCCCAGGTTACCCTCGACGTGCTGACCCCCAGCGACGTCAGCTTTCTCGATGTGGAGCAGGGCCGTGTTGATATGGCAATCAACCGTTTCGACAAGATCCCCCAGTCCTTCCATCAGAAAACCCTTTGGATCGAATACTTTGCCTGCCTGATGAACGCCCGCAATCCTCTGCTGGAAAAGCCGTTCACCCTGGATACCTACCTGGATGCCAGTCACATCTGGGTCAGCAAAACCGGGTTCGGCGTCGGCGTCGGCGTCAACCCCAAGGACGTCCAGCGCCTGGGCTGGGTTGACGAGGCGCTGTCGCGGATGGGGCGTAAACGTCAGATTTCGGTATTCACCCGGCACTATCAGGTGGCTATGTTGCTGGCGGAGCAGCACGATCTGATTGCCACCTTGCCGTCCCGGGCCGCCTGGCTGCAGAAAGACAATCCGAATCTGGTCGTCAAGGTGCCGCCTTTTGAGATCCCGCCGTTTGAGCTGAAAATGGCCTGGAGCCCTTTGTTGCAGCACAACGCCGATCACCAGTGGCTGCGCCGGCTGGTCATCGAGGTAGCTGCGGAGGTGGACACGGAATTTGCGCCCTTCGGTTCACAGTTCGAGTCTGAGGAGCGCCTGAGTCTCCACCACTCAGAGCGGTAGTTCGCGGAGCTCCAGGGAGTTGCGACCGGCGTCCCACATCCGCTGGAAGCTTTCCGACAGGAGCCGGACACGGCCGCTGTCGGTGAAGTTGGCAAAGCCTTCCGGTTTGTAGAAATCGTGGCGATAGAGCAGCGCTTCCCGGTCTGCCAGCACAAACGGCTGGTCTTCCACCGGGTACTGGCTGTTGACCAGGCGCAGTTCGATGCGGCTGGGCAGCCGTCGCATCAGTTCGACAATCCGGTGGCGCTTCTTCACCAGCGGGCGGTCATCGTGGATCAGAATACGCACTTCGCTCAGGCGGTGGCGGCGCGCCAGTGCCGACAGCACTTCACGGAAGCGGAAACGGTCGTAGAGGTCGTGCTCCAGCAGCCGGTCGTACAGCCAGATTCGCTGGCTCGCCTGGCTGACCAGGGAATCCAGTAAGGCGGCGAGCTCCTCTTCGCAGTGGAACAACCAGGCGTCAGCATCCTCGCCTTTCACCATGGGATAGTGGCGCCTGCCAAGTTCCGCTGCCACCAGTTCCGGCGCCAGGCAGCACATGTCGACATGGGGAATGCCGGCATCTTCGTAGGGCGAGGAGCAGACATGAAAGCCGCTACGCTGGTAGAAGGGAACAGCATGTCGCTGGGCAGACAGCCTGAGCTCCGGAAACTGGCCTGCAGCGTCCTGGATCAGTCGATTCAGCAACGTACGGCCGATGCCCCGACCCCGGAACTCCGGCAAAATTGCCATCCGGCCGATATGGGCTGTTTCGGACAGGGTGGAGAACATCCGGGCCACTGCGACGGGCGTGTTGTCCGGCAACACGGCGAGGTAATGATCGGCAATGTCGTCGGTGTCATCCCATTCCAGGGCTTCCGGCACCTGTTGCTCGTCAATAAACACCTGCTGGCGGATCTGCCGGACGCTTGCCGGTGCCAGTTGCCAGCTGTATTTGCGAATGCGGATCTTCATTCCAGGTACAGGCTTCCCTGATTGAACAGGTTGGCTAACAGCCCCCTCAGCGCTTCGTCGTCGAGCAGGGCTGCCAGACGGTCCATGTCGGGCCGGGCACCTTCGCAGAGCAGCGGTGCCAGCTCCTGGGCGTCGCCCCGCAGCAGATACCGCTCGCCGTCGACAAACAGCGCGGTTTCGCCTTCCAGGATGTAATAGGCAAAGCGCGAGCCCTCGTTCCAGCGTACCTGCGCACCGTCGGCGACCCATGCCTGCAGGTCGTCAGCGGTGATTGGCTCGTCCGCCGGCGCCACGATGTCCATACTTTTCGGAGCGGTCGCATACTGGCCAAACCAGAAGGCCAGCTGCCGCCGGTCCGTCAGCCGGGCACGGATGATACCGTCGAGGTGGTCGATGACCTCCGGGCTGATGGTTCCCGGGTTGTCCTGGACCTGGAGGTCGGGGTCGGTCAGGTGATCCGAGGCATCGGACTGGCTGCAGAGAAAATCGGTGAATCCGGTGAGGATGTCATCGATACTGGGCGCCCGGAAGCCAACCGACAGGGTGATGCAGTCGTCCAGCGCAACGCCATGGTGGCCCACGCCGGGCGGCAGGTAGAGCATGTCCCCGGGCTCGAGCACTACGGTTTCCTCACCTTCCCAGCTACTGAGGATGCGCAGGGGCGTGCCGTCAACCCGGGGTGAGGTGTGGTCGCAATGGCCGCCGAACGTCCATTCCCGCTTGCCGTGGGCCTGCAGGAGGAACACGTCGTACTGGTCGTAATGGGGGCCGACACTGCCTCCCCTCGGGGCATAGCTGGCCATAATGTCGTCCAGCCGCCAGTTGGGGATGAAGCGGAAGTTTTCCAGCAGGTCGGCAATGTCCGGCACCCAGTGGTCGAGACCCTGGACCAGCAGCGTCCAGTGGGTTTCCGGCAGGGTTTCGAAGCGTTCTGGCGCAAACGGTCCGTTGTGGAGTTGCCAGGGTTTGCCGCTGTCGTTCTCGATGATAATGCGGGATTCGACCGCTTCCTCGCAGGCCAGGCCGGCCAGCTCATCTGCCGAAACCGGACACTCGAATCCGGGAAAGGCCTGGCGGATGACTAATGGTTTTTTCTGCCAGTACTCCCGCAAGAAATCCTGTGCTGTCAGTCCGCCGAGCAGTTCCATGATTCAGATTGCCTCCGCTTGGTCTGTGGCGTTTCCGATGTAGGAGCCGGGCGTCAGGGCCAGCAGGTCGTCTTTGGCGGCCTGGGGAATCTCGAGGGAGTCCACAAAGCTGCGGATGACCTCGGGTGTCATGGCCTTGCCGCGGGTGAGCGCCTTCAGTTTTTCATACGGCTTCTCGATATTATAGCGGCGCATGACGGTCTGGATGGGTTCCGCCAGCACTTCCCAGGCGTGATCGAGGTCATCGTCCAGCCGTACCGGGTTGAGCTCCAGCTTGCCCAGGCCTTTCAGGGTTGCCTCGTAGGCAATCAGGCTGTGGGCAAAGCCGACCCCGAGGTTGCGCAGCACGGTCGAGTCGGTCAGGTCACGCTGCCAGCGGGAAATGGGCAGTTTCGCAGACAGGTGGCCAAACAGGGCGTTGGCGATACCCAGGTTGCCTTCGGAGTTCTCGAAGTCGATGGGGTTTACCTTGTGGGGCATGGTGGACGAGCCGACTTCGCCTTCCACGGTCTTCTGCTTGAAGTAGCCCAGGGAAATGTAGCCCCAGATGTCCCGGTCCAGGTCGATCAGGATGGTGTTGAAGCGGGCGACAGCGTCGTAGAGCTCGGCAATGTAGTCGTGGGGCTCGATCTGGGTAGTGTAGGGGTTCCAGTTCAGGCCCAGGCCTTCGATAAAGTCCCGGGCGTTGGCGGCCCAGTCGATGTCCGGGTAGGCCGACAGATGCGCATTGTAGTTACCCACGGCGCCGTTGATCTTGCCCAGCAGTTCAATGCTCCGGATCTGGCTAACCTGGCGGCGCAGACGATAGACCACGTTGGCCAGCTCCTTGCCGACGGTGGACGGCGAGGCGGTCTGGCCATGGGTGCGGGACAGCATCGGCTGGCTGGCGTGCTCGTGGGCCAGCTCGGTCAGTTTGTCGATCACCATGTCCATGGCGGGCAGCATGCCGAAGTCGAGACCTTCCCGCAGCATCAGGGCGTGGGACAGGTTGTTGATGTCCTCGGAGGTGCAGGCAAAGTGAACGAACTCGGTCACGGCGTGCAGTTCCGGCACGGCGGCGATTTTTTCCTTGATGAAGTATTCCACCGCCTTGACGTCGTGGTTGGTGGTGCGTTCGATTTCCTTGATGCGGCCAGCGTCTTCCAGGCTGAACTCGCTGACCATCAGGTCGAGGAAGCGGTTGGCCTCGGCGGAGAAGGGGGGAACCTCGCTGATTTGCGGATGGGCGGCGAGTTTCTGCAGCCAGCGGATTTCGACGGTTACCCGGTTTCTGATCAGGCCATATTCACTGAAAATTTCACGGAAAACGCTGACTTTGCTGCCGTAGCGTCCATCGACCGGGGAAATGGCGGTCAGGGCGGTGAGTTCCATCGAAAACCTCTCAAGTCATCAAAGAAAAAATCGGGGTGGTAAATGATACACCAGCACCGGCAGGGATTCAGTCGTAAACGGACTGGTTTGCTTTCTCGGCCAGCTGCTTTGCGTTATCTATGATTTTGCGGCGGGTAAAAATCAGTTGCCAGCGCCGGCCGCCGGACTGGCGCCAGAGGACAGCGGAGCGGATGCCGGCCAGCAGCAGGGCGCGTACCTTTGCAGCGTTTTCCTCTTGCTGCAGTACGTTGGGATCACCGGTGACCTGGATGCGCATGCGGAACGTGCTGATGGTATCGGCATACACCGACGCCAGGTTGGCGATCAGATTGGGATGGGTAAAGCCGAAATGGCTCGCGGTATGACGCGCCTGCTCGATGCGGCTGCCAATCACCGCCATCATGTCCTGCTGGCGGTTGAGCTTGGATTCCAGGTGAATCAGGTTGAGGGCGTAGCGCAGCACCTCGATGTCCCTGGTCTTGCTCTGTTCGCTAAGGACGCTGCCGAGCGTCGCCAGGCCCTCACGCAGATCCTTCAGATCGCCACCATAGACGTCGAGTGTGGTTTGCGGGTCGGTTGCAAACAGCGAACGGATGGCGGTCTCCAGGCTGGAGCTGTTGCAGGAGCCGTTGTGGGCAACCTGTTGCACCAGGGCAGCCGCCTGGAATACCCCCGCAAGGGCGAGGGTCTGGTCGTAAACGGAACGGGTCATGAGCCGGCTCCGTTGTCCCGGTGCCGCTCCGCTGCGGGCTCGCCGTCCCGCCAGGTCTGCTCGATGACACCACCGCCCAGGCAAACGTCGCCCTGGTAAAACACCACCGACTGGCCGGGGGTCACGGCACGCTGGGCGTCATCAAAAACCACTCGTACCCCGCTGTCCGTCACGGTAACCATGCAATCTTGGTCGGGCTGGCGATACCGGGTCTTGGCCTTGCAGCGGAAGGATTCTGCCGGTGGCTCACCTGCTACCCAGTCGACCGGACCGCTGATCAGGCCGCGGGAGAACAGCAACGGATGGTTCTTGCCTTGCACAGCAATCAGCACGTTCCGCGTCAGGTCTTTCTCCGCAACGTACCAGGGGTCATCGCCAAACTCGCTCAGGCCGCCAATACCCAGACCCTGCCGCTGGCCAATGGTGTGATACATCAGGCCCTGGTGGCGGCCGATCCTGGTACCGTCGGGGGTCTCGATATCGCCTGGCTGGGCGGGGATGTACTGTTTGAGGAAGTCACGGAACTTGCGTTCACCGATAAAGCAAATGCCGGTGGAGTCCTTCTTGTCGTGGGTGACAAACCCCTGGGCTTCGGCGATCCGCCGGACCTCCGGCTTTTCGAGTTCGCCCACCGGGAACAGGGTGCGGGCGATCCGGTCGCCGGCGACGGCATGCAGGAAGTAGCTCTGATCCTTGTTGGCATCAAGGCCCTTGAGCAATTGTGCGCGGCCGGAACCGTCATCCAGCGGCCGCTGGCGGGCATAGTGGCCGGTGGCAATGTAGTCGGCGCCCAGGGTCACCGCGTAATCGAGGAAGGCGCGGAACTTGACCTCCTTGTTGCAGAGGATGTCCGGGTTCGGCGTCCGTCCAGCACGATATTCGGAGAGAAAATGTTCGAACACCCGGTCCCAGTACTCCGCGGCAAAACTTGCGGTATGCAGGGTAATGCCCATGGCGTCGGCAACAGCCTGGGCATCGGCCAGGTCGGTCATGGCGGTACAGTACTCGGTGCCGTCATCCTCGTCCCAGTTCTTCATGAACAGGCCCTCAACCTGGTAGCCCTGATCTTTCAGGAGCCAGGCTGCAACGGATGAATCGACACCGCCGGACATGCCGACGATTACGCGGGTATTTTCAGGTGCTTTGGTCATCACTACGCCGGTAACGGTAAAAACCCCGGAGTTTACCAGTTATCCCGGGTTACGTCTGCGTATCGACGATGATGTCGAGGGGGTAGCGGCGTCCGTTTCGGTAATCTTCTATGCACTGCAGCACCAGAGGGCTGCGCAGGCGCTCGCCCAGCTGGCGGATCTCCTCGAGGGTGAGCCAGTGGGCAGCGATGATGCCGTCGTCCAGGTTGTCGCTGACTTTGCGGAGGGCGCGCGCGGAGAAGCAGAAGCGGTAGTAGGTTACTCCGTTGGCGGGCGCCTTGTAGGTATAGAAGCCCAGAAAGTGCTCGGGTTCCACTTCCCAGCCGGTTTCTTCCAGGGCTTCACGGCGGGCGGCGTCAGTGATGGCTTCGCCTTCCTCGATGTGGCCCGCAGGCTGATTGAATACCACCAGTCCGCCACTGCTTTCTTCGACCAGCAGAAACCGGCCGGCGTCATCTTCTACAATTACCGCCACGGTGGCATGGGGTTTCCAGGTCATGATCGGGTTGTTCTCCGCTGCTGATTGGGTTTGCCAGAGGCACTGCGACGGCGGTTCGTCGCAGCGGGGCGTTGCGATGCCGGTGGTGCCGGTACATGCACCGTCTGCTTGCGATAGGTGCCCGGGGCGAGTCCATCCAGCGTCCAGTCGCCGATACGATAACGGATCAGCCGCAGGGTAGGGAAGCCAACTGCAGCAGTCATCCGCCTGACCTGACGGTTTCTTCCCTCGGTGATGGTCAGTTCGAGCCAGGACGTTGGAATCTGCTCCCGGTGTCGAACCGGCGGATGGCGTGGCCACACCTCGGGGGGGGCGATGGCCCTGGCACGGGCAGGTCGGGTCAGCCCGTCTTTCAGGATGATCCCGCGGCGCAACTGGTCGAGCGCTGCCTCAGTGATCTCACCCTCCACCTGAACCCAATAGGCCTTCGCCATTTTCTGGTCCGGGCTGGCAATTCGGTGCTGGAGCTGGCCGTCGGAGGTGAGCAGCAAAAGGCCTTCGGAGTCGTAATCCAGGCGTCCGGCCGGGTAGACACCGGGGATGTCCACGAAATCCGCGAGGGTAGGCCGGCCAGCGGCGTCGGTGAACTGGCACATGACCTGAAAGGGTTTGTTCAGCAGTATCAGGGTAGCCATAGCAAGCCGTCGTCATGATAATGGGACGAGACTTTACGGTATTCGGCAGGACAAAAACAATCATCCCGCCACGTCCGGACTGGATGGCGGTCCAAGCTTCCCGGCAAACCGGCAGGGCGCCGGCCTGTTCAGGCGTTTACAGCGCGCGGCTGGTCAGAGTACCCGGTGTTTTCCTGGTCGCTGCCATCCGCACTGGCGTCGGCCTTACCGGCCTTGTCCGCCTGGTCCACGGGAATGATATTGATGGCGTGAACACCTTTGTCGCTGGGCTTCTTGTCAAAAGTGACGGTCTGACCCGCTTTCAGGGTCTTGTAGCCATCCATCTGGACCGACGAGAAGTGCGCAAACAGGTCGTCTGTGCAGCCTTCTTCGATAATGAAGCCGTAGCCTTTGGCGTTGTTGAACCATTTGACTTTGCCTATAGGCATGATGAACTCCCCTGTTCCGTCATTATCACTATTGTTAGTTGTTATGGCGTTGCGTTGTGGCCGCGATAGCGACACGTTGTTACCTTTCGTAGTGTATTGCTGACGCCAGGTAACACAATTTTACATTACAACGGATACTGTCGGCCAAGACGTGGTCTGAGTCAATAGCGGACATCGCCTTTAGCGGTGGTTGATAAAGGTCAGGAAGCGTTATGATGGCAAGAGTGATAACCAGCTCACGCCGGTTTGGCCAGACGGCTTGAAAACCGGCTTGGGGACAACCATCTTATGCATAAGGCACCGATGACCGGTAAACAAACATGCGGATTATCCAGAATTCTCTACTAGTATTTAATCAGGGGGGTAGCGAAGAACCGGGGCGTCAGGACGACGTCAATGTTGCACCCGAGAAACCGGCGCTCAAGCGCCCGGCGCGCTACCGGGTCGTGTTGCTGAACGACGATTACACACCAATGGACTTCGTGGTCGATGTACTGATGAAATTCTTCGGGATGAACGAAGAGAAGGCGACGCAGGTGATGCTGCTCGTCCATACGCAGGGAAAAGCCGTATGTGGGGTATATACCCGTGACATCGCTGAGACAAAGGCGGCACAGGTGAATCAGTATTCTTCGGAATGTGAACATCCGCTGCTTTGCGAGATTGAACGTGCGGACTGACAGACGTCGGGGTGGCCCATGCTGAGCAAAGATCTTGAAATTACGCTGAATACCGCCTTCAAAAATGCCCGTGACAAGCGTCATGAGTTCATGACCGTGGAGCATTTGTTGCTGGCGCTGCTCGACAACGAGTCGGCAGTGGGCGTCCTCAAAGCCTGTGGCGCCGATCTCCAGCGCCTGCAGGAAGAACTTGTCGAATTCGTTGACTCAACCACACCACTGATTCCGAGCAGCGATAGCGAGCGCGAGACCCAGCCCACTCTGGGCTTCCAGCGGGTTTTGCAGCGCGCCGTATTCCATGTCCAGTCTTCCGGCAAGAAGGAGGTCACCGGGGCCAATGTGCTGGTGGCGATCTTCAGTGAGCAGGAAAGCCAGGCGGTTTACGTGCTTAAAAAGCAGAACATCGCACGGATCGATGTGGTCAACTTTGTGTCCCATGGCATCTCGCGGGTGCAGGGTAACGAGGATCAGGGTCCGGACCAGGCTTCCCATGACGAGGCCGGGGAAGAGGGTGGCTCATCCCGCCCCCTGGAGGCCTACGCAACCAACCTCAATGAACAGGCCCGGCAGGGCCGGATCGACCCGTTGATCGGTCGGGAACACGAAGTGGAGCGGGTGGTGCAGATCCTGGTTCGCCGCCGCAAGAACAACCCGTTGCTGGTGGGCGAGGCCGGTGTTGGCAAGACCGCCATTGCCGAGGGTCTGGCCAAGCGCATCGTCGATGGCCAGGTGCCGGAGATTATCTCCGACGCCGTGGTGTACTCGCTCGATCTGGGGGCGCTGCTTGCGGGCACCAAGTACCGTGGTGACTTCGAGAAGCGCCTGAAAGGCTTGCTGTCCGAGCTCAAGAAAGAGCCCCATGCCATTCTGTTCATCGATGAAATCCATACCATCATCGGTGCCGGGTCGGCGTCGGGCGGCGTGATGGACGCGTCAAACCTGCTGAAGCCGATGTTGAGTTCCGGGGAGATTCGCTGCATCGGTTCCACGACTTTCTCGGAGTTCCGCGGAATTTTCGAGAAAGACAGCGCACTTGCGCGCAGATTCCAGAAGATTGATGTGAATGAGCCGAGCGTTGAGGACACTTACCAGATCCTTCGCGGACTCAAGCCCAACTTCGAGAAACACCACGACCTCCGTTACACCGACAAGGCCCTGCGGGTTGCCGCGGAGCTGGCTGATCGCTATATCAGTGACCGTCACCTGCCGGACAAGGCCATCGACGTGATTGATGAAGCGGGAGCGCGCCAGCGCCTGATGCCGGTGGCCAAGCGCAAGAAAACCATTGATGTGCCGGAAATCGAAGAGGTGGTGGCAACCATTGCGCGGATTCCGCCAAAGAGCGTGTCCTCCAGCGACAAGGACGTGCTGCGCAACCTGGAGCGGAATCTCAAGATGGTGGTCTTCGGCCAGGACAAGGCCATCGAGTCCCTGTCAACCGCTATCAAACTTGCGCGTGCCGGCCTGAAGGCACCTGAAAAACCGGAAGGGGCCTTCCTGTTTGCCGGCCCGACGGGGGTGGGTAAGACCGAAGTCACCCGTCAGCTGGCCAAGGTGCTGGGTATCGAGCTGGTCCGCTTTGATATGTCCGAGTACATGGAGCGGCATACCGTGTCCCGTCTGATCGGTGCGCCTCCGGGCTATGTGGGCTTTGATCAGGGTGGCCTGCTGACTGAAGCGGTCAACAAACATCCGCACTGTGTGCTGTTGCTGGACGAGATTGAAAAGGCTCACCCGGAAGTCTTCAACCTGCTGTTGCAGGTGATGGATCACGGTACTCTGACGGACAACAATGGCCGCAAGGCGGATTTCCGTCACGTGATTCTGGTGATGACCACCAATGCCGGTGCCGAGAACATGGCCCGCCGCTCGATAGGCTTCAGTGAGCAGGATCACAGTACGGACGGAATGGAAGTGATCAGCAAGACCTTCACCCCCGAGTTCCGTAACCGGCTCGACGGTATCATCCAGTTCGGCGATCTGGCCAAGGAGACCATCGCCCATGTGGTGGACAAGTTCCTGACCGAACTCCAGGCCCAGTTGGACGAGAAACACGTGGTTCTGCACGTGGATGAT
Source organism: Marinobacter profundi (assembly GCF_002744715.1). Taxonomy (GTDB): domain Bacteria; phylum Pseudomonadota; class Gammaproteobacteria; order Pseudomonadales; family Oleiphilaceae; genus Marinobacter; species Marinobacter profundi. The sequence goes on along the minus strand of NZ_KZ319368.1, from coordinate 287,311 downwards.
GCTGCCAAGTCGTGGCTGGCGGAAAAAGGCTACGATGTCACCATGGGGGCACGTCCGATGTCCCGCCTGATCCAGGACAAGATCAAGCGGCCGCTGGCGGAACAGATCCTGTTTGGCCAGCTGTCGGAGCACGGCGGCGAGGTCAACGTCCATCTCAAGGACGACGAGCTGGTGTTCGAGTATGAGGATGAGCCCGCCGAAGCGGTGTGACTCATAACTGAAAAAGCCCCGGCCTTGCGGTCCGGGGCTTTTCAGATGTCATGCCGGCATTAACGGGCGCGGTAAACGATACGGCCTTTGCTGAGGTCGTACGGAGTCAGTTCAACTTTTACCTTATCGCCAGTGAGGATGCGGATGTAGTTCTTGCGCATCTTGCCAGAGATGTGAGCGGTAACAACGTGACCATTGCTCAGCTCAACACGGAACATGGTATTGGGAAGGGTATCGATAATCACCCCTTCCATTTCAATGACATCTGATTTCGCCATTCAGTAGAAGCCTCGTTTGGTTTGGTCTTTCCGTAATTTTAAATTGCGCAATTCTGCCTGAATTGTGGCCGTTTGGCAAAATAACCTCCGTTGCCGGGCCGTCAGGACGCGCCCTGGTCCGGCCCCGGGGGACCTTCGGGGGCGCCAGAAACCGGTGCCAGGATCTGCCACTGGCCATCCCGCAGCGCCTCGATCGGACGGAAGCGGGTCTTGTAGGTCATCTTGCGGCAGTCACGGATCCAGTAGCCCAGGTACAGGTAGGGCAGCCCCCGTTGTTGTGCCTCGCGGATCTGCCAGAGCACCGCAAACGTCCCGAGGCTGCGGTCTTCCTCGCTCGGGTCAAACATGGTGTAGATGGCGGACAGGCCGTCATCCAGGCCGTCGATTACTGCCAGCCCGATCAGTTTGTCCGCGGAGGTTATCTCCAGGAACCAGGTATCGGTCGCGCCCTCGACGAGAAAGGAAGTGAATTGTTCCCGCGACGGCGGGTACATATCACCGTCGGCATGGCGTTGTTCGATGTAGCGGGCGTAAAGCTGGTAGTAACGCTCGGTAAACGCCGCCGGCACCAGGGTGCATGCCAGGTCGGCGTTTTTTGCCAGGACCCGTCGCTGGCTGCGGTCAGGGGTGAAGCGATCGACGTTCAGTCGAACCGGTACACACGCCGAACAGTGCTCGCAATGGGGGCGGTAGTAATGCGAACCGCTCCGGCGAAAGCCGAGGGCCGTCAACTGGCTGTACAGTCGCTTGTCGACCTGGGCCCGCGGATCGACAAACATGGTGGTGGCCTCCCGGTCATGCAGGTAACTGCATTCGTGGGGTGGTGTGGCAAAAAATACCAGCGTCCTGAGATTGCTCATTCACACCTCCGGCCCCGGCCAGCGCCACTGGAACGTCCAGTTGTCCTGCTCTGGCGGGCTGTCGACACATGCTCTGAGTATAGATAAAAACTCCGACCTGGGAATACAGCGCGCGCCCATGCGCAGCAAATGGCTGCTTTCCACCTGGCAATCGATGATGCGATAGCCCCACGCCGCCAGCTGGTGGGCAAGGTGGACCATTACCACCCGGGACGCATTGGTCTCCAGGGAGAACATCGATTCACCAAAAAACGCCCGCCCGATGGCAATGCCGTACATCCCGCCGACCAGCTCACCGTGCCGGTTCCACGCTTCGATGGAATGGGCAACGCCCTGGCGGTGGAGCTCGCAGTAGCTGTCTATCATTTCCTGGGTGATCCAGGTGCCTTCTTCCCGGGTGTCGGCGCACAGCCGGATGACCTGGTCGAAAGCCTGGTCCGCGGTAACGTGGAAGCGCTGCTGGTTGAGGGTCCGTCTCAGGCTGCGGGCAATGTGGACCTCGTCCGGAAACAGCAGGCAACGGGGGTCGGGCGACCACCACAGAATCGGCTGGTCATCGCTGAACCAGGGGAAGATGCCGTGACGATACGCCAGCTTGAGTCGCTCGGTGGACAGGTCGCCACCAAGTGCCAGTAATCCATCGGGATCCTTGAGCGCTTCTTCGGTAGGTGGAAACCAGAGGTAATCGGGATCAAGCCAGGGTAGGGACGTCATGCTGCTCCGTGCTCCGGACGGCGGGTGCCAGGCCGACCTGCGGGCCGGCCTGCTGCGGGCCAGGTCAGCAGGTCAGTCCTGCTGGTCCAGAAACCGCTCGGCATCCAGTGCTGCCATGCAGCCAAAGCCGGCCGACGTTACCGCCTGACGGTAGACATGGTCAGCCACATCGCCGGCGGCAAAGACACCGGGAATGCTGGTTTCGGTAGCCATGCCCTCAAGACCGGAACGGATCCTGAGGTATCCGTTATTCATCTCCAGCTGACCTTCGAACAGGCTGGTGTTGGGCTTGTGACCGATCGCAATGAACACCCCGGCCAGGTCGATGTCCCGGGTGGAGTCATCCTTGGTGCTTTTGATCCGCATGCCGGTAACACCGGTTTCGTCACCCAGCACCTCATCCAGGGTGTGATCCCAGATCAGGTTCACGTTACCGGTCTTTGCTTTTTCGAACAGCTTGTCCTGCAGGATCTTCTCGGCCCGCAAGCTATCGCGGCGGTGCACCAGCGTGACTTCGTCTGCAATGTTGGACAGGTACAGGGCTTCCTCAACCGCGGTGTTGCCGCCGCCGATTACCGCAACTTTCTGTTTGCGATAGAAAAAACCGTCACAGGTTGCGCAGGCCGACACACCCTTGCCCTTGAATGCTTCCTCGGAATCCAGGCCCAGATACATGGCAGAGGCACCGGTTGCGATAATCAGGGCGTCGCAGGTGTACACACCGCTGTCGCCCTTGAGCACGAATGGACGGGAGCGCAGGTCAGCTTCGTTGATCGTGTCGTAGACAATGCTGGTTTCGAAGCGTTCGGCGTGCTTGAGCATGCGCTGCATCAGCTCGGGCCCCTGGACACCGTCGTTATCCCCCGGCCAGTTATCCACATCAGTGGTGGTGGTGAGCTGGCCGCCCACCTCGATGCCGGTGATCAGGGTCGGGTTCAGGTTGGCGCGGGCTGCATAGACGGCCGCGGTGTAGCCGGCAGGGCCGGAGCCGAGAATGATCAGTCGGGAATGTTTGCTTTCGCTCATTACAGGTTCTCTCTTTCCTGAAAGTTTGTCGCCGTTGTCGGCAGCCAGGCCATGATGGTGTGACCCGGGCGCGTGCTTTGCGCGTGCATCGCGCTTGCATTGATGGTGGCGCAGCCTATCACGGCGAGGGCGGTCAGTGACCAGTTGTTTTGGCCAATTCTATTGATTGAACGATGCTATCTCACCGAAGCCGTTGGTTGTCCGCCTGCAGCCAGTGGCGGACTGCCGGGTGCCGGACGCTGTCTAGGCAATGACAGAGACCGAGCTCAGAAGTTGCCGCACCCGTTCGGAACTCTTGCCCGACTCACCCTGCTCAAGGCGATGTTCTGCAACCGCGGGGAACACGGCCTGGACATCATCCGGCAGCACATGGTGGCGACCGTTCATCAGGGCCCAGGCCCGGGCCGAGCGGAGCAGGCCGAGACCGGCACGGGGTGACAGGCCATAGAGCAGGCCCGGCATCCGCCGGCTCTGTTCCAGCAGGCGCTGGACATAGTCCAGCAACGCCGGGCTGGCGCTAACCCGCCCCACGGCCTGCTGCAGCAGTTCCAGTTCCTGCTCGGTCATCTGCGGCAGCATCTGCTCGGTCATGCTGCGGCGGTCCTCGCCTTCCAGCAATTCCCGCTCCGCGCGCGGATCCGGATAGCCCAGCCGCAGTCGCATCAGGAAGCGGTCAAGCTGGGATTCCGGCAGCGGGTAAGTGCCGCCCTGTTCAACCGGATTCTGGGTGGCAATCACGAAGAACGGATGGGGGAGGGGGCGGGTTTCACCTTCGATTGAGACCTGGCGCTCCTCCATGGCCTCCAGCAATGCGCTCTGGGTCCGTGGCGATGCCCGGTTGATTTCGTCAGCCAGCACCACCTGGGCAAAGATCGGGCCAGGGTGGAAGACCAGTTTGCCGGCTTCCTTGTCGTACATCGAGAAGCCCAGCACATCCGCCGGCAGCAGGTCATTGGTAAACTGGATCCGCTGGTAGCTCAGGCCCATGGTCCGGGCCAACGCATGGGACAGGGTGGTCTTGCCCATGCCCGGGATGTCTTCGATCAGCAGGTGGCCGCGGGCCAGCAGTCCGCACACCGCCAGCCTGACCTGCTGGTCCTTGCCCAGCAGGATGGTGTTGAGCTGGTCAATAACCTTGTCGGTCACTTTTTTCATGCAGGGATCAGTCCCGTACCCGTTTCAGGATGTCACCATAGGCGTCAATGCGCCGGTCTCGCAGATACGGCCAGATGCGGCGAACGGATTCACTGCGGTCCAGGTCCAGGGTCGTGGCCAGGATGGTTTCGCTGCTGTCATCAGCGCGGGCCAGGAATTCACCCTGGGGGCCACAGATAAAGCTGTTGCCCCAGAACCGGATGCCGTCTGACTGCCCGGAGGGATCGGGCTCGGTTCCGATGCGGTTGGGTGCGATGACCGGCAGGTTGTTGGCCACCGAGTGGCCACGCTGAACGGTCACCCAGGCTTCCAGCTGGCGGGCCTGTTCATCTGCCTCGTCGGTGATATCCCAGCCGATAGCGGTAGGGTAGATCAGCAGCTCCGCACCGGCCAGTGCCATCAGGCGGGCGGCCTCGGGGTACCACTGGTCCCAGCACACCAGCACGCCAAGCCGGCCCACTGAAGTGCTGATCGGGGTGAAACCGCTGTGACCGGCGTTGAACGTGGCGTCGCCGGGGGTAAAGTAGAACTTTTCATAGAACCCGGGATCGTCCGGGATGTGCATCTTGCGATAGATGCCGGCAATGCTACCGTCGGTTTCGAAGACCACCGCAGTGTTGTGATAGACGCCGTTCATCCGCCGCTCGAAGATCGATCCCACCAGCACGATGCCGAGCTCGGCGGCCAGTTTGCCCAGCCGCTCGCTGGTCGGCCCCGGGATGGGCTCCGCGAGGTTGAATACCGAGGTATCCTCGGTCTGGCAGAAATACAGTGTTGCATGCAGTTCCTGCAGCACGACCAGGCGGGCGCCGTCCGCGGCGGCCTGGCGCACCAGGCGTTCGGTGGTGCCCAGGCTGGTGTTCTTGTCGGGGCTGCAGGTTTGCTGGATGGCAGCGACCGGTAACAGGCGCGGGGATGTTGTCATGGTTGAACCACTCCCTCGGGAATCTGCATGGTGACGCAATGAAGACTGCCGTGCTGGCCGATCAGCGGACGACAATTGATGCAGATGATCTCCCGGTCCGGGAAGATGCCGGCGAGGATCTGCTCGGCCTCGGTATCCTGGGGAACGTCATACACCGGGAGCAGCACGGCGCCGTTGATAATCAGGAAGTTGGCATAGGTGGCCGGCAACCGCTGGCCCTCCTCGTCATGGATCGCGTCAGGCCAGGGCAGCGCGGTCAGCCGGTATGGGCTGCCATCGGCCTGACGGAACTGCTGCAGTTCCTCTTCCATGGCCCGGAAGGCACCGTAGTGCTCGTCGTCGGGGTTGGTGCAGCGGACATAGGCGATGTGGTCCCGCTGGCAGAACCGGGCCAGGGTGTCGATGTGGCTGTCGGTATCGTCACCGGCCAGGTAGCCGTGGTTGAGCCAATGGACCTGTTCGGCGCCCAGGGTTTCCCGCAGCATGTTCTCGATGGCGGTCCGGTCCAGCGTCGGGTTGCGGGTGGGTGTCAGCAGGCATTCACTGGTCGTCAGAATGGTGCCGGCGCCGTCAGATTCGATGGAGCCGCCCTCCAGCACGAAGTCAACGGGCACCAGTGGCGTGGCACCGAAGGCGCCGGTATCGGCAATCCGCTGATTGAGGGCGTTGTCCTTCTGCCAGTCAAACTTGCCACCCCAGGCATTGAAACGGAAATCGAGCAGTTCCAGTTGACCGTCCCGCTGGACCGCAAGTGGGCCGTGGTCTCTCGCCCAGGTGTCGTCGGCCGGCGCCGGCACCGCGATTACGCGTCCGGGCAGTTCGTTGCGGAGGGCAAAATCATTGAGATCCCGTTCCAGCTCCTGGAGCCGGGCAACGTGTTCACAGCTGATCAGCACGTTTTCGAAGCGCAGGGTTGCCCTGGCAATATCGAGGAACACCGGTTCCACTTCGGCCAGAATATCGGCCCAGTCGGTGCCCGGATGGGGCCAGGTCAGCATGACGGCGCTTTGCGGCGCCCACTCGGCGGGCATCACTCGTTTCGGACTCAAATCACAACCACCCTGTGTCGCAATGTTAAAAGGCTGTCATTCTATCGGACCCGGGCACAGGAGTCAGGCCATCCCGGGGATTTTTCACCGCCTGCCGGTGCCGGTTCGCTGGCGGCGGGCCCCCGGGGCATGTGTCCGGTTATTGTCCGCGTTTCATTACGGTATGGATCACCTTGTCGTATTCAAAGTACACGGTAAACGCAGGGTAGTCCCACTGGGTAATCGGCGGCTCGCCAACCGGTCCCTGGACATTCCGCGGCGCACCGAAACTGGCGCGTACCTTGTCCTGGCTCTGGCCGGCCCTGGGGAGGCTGGTGCTGCTGCGGTCCGCCTGGGACATGACAGGAACCCGGACTTCTTCTGCGGAAACGGTCGCAACCGGAAGGGCGGCGAATACGGTAAGTGATACCGCGGCACCCAGCGCTGTCATGGTCATTTTTCTCATCAGTTCGGTACTCCCTGGTCTCTTGTGTTCCTTCCTTCCGGCGGATTCCGGGGCAGGACATGGATAAAACGTAATATCGGATAACGGTGTCTGGTTGCAACGGATTTTGCTCAAGGGCCATAATGCGCGCCTGTCAGGCAGCCGGTGTATCGCATTTTCCGGCACAGGCCCGGCGAGCACCGGTACTTCTCTGACCCGTTGTTTTTATTGAACAAGATCAGTTTAGCAGCTTCCTGCCCGTGAGTGAGCCGGCGGAAGATTCAAAGAACCAGAGGGCAGCAGCAGGCTCATCCACATGTTCAAACCTTTATCGTTGTACGTCGGTTTGCGATATACCGCAGCGAAGCGACGCAATCACTTTATTTCGTTTATCTCCCTGACTTCAATGATCGGGCTCATGCTCGGTGTCGCAGTTCTCATTATTGTGCTGTCGGTGATGAACGGCTTCGACCGCGAACTCAAGCAGCGCATCCTTGGCATGGTGCCCCATGCGGTGATTCGCGGCGAGGCCTACCTGGAAAACTGGGAAGCGGTGGACCGTGAGGTTACCGGCCACCCCTCGGTAATCGCCGCGGCACCGTTTATCCAGGGGCAGGGCATGGTAACCGGGGGCGGTAACGTGCGTGGCGTGTTGTTGAACGGGATTCTGCCGGAAGAGGAAGGCTCTGTTTCCATTATCGAGAACCACATGACCGAAGGCGCGCTGGATGACCTTAAGCCGGGTGAGTTCGGAATTATCATCGGGCGGCTGATGGCGGCAAGTCTGCGCCTGCAGGTCGGGGACCGGGTCACCGTGGTACTGCCGGAAGCGTCAATAACGCCGGCAGGTGTGCTGCCCCGTCTCAAGCGCTTTACCGTCAAGGGCATTTTCAGCGTGGGTGCAGAGCTTGATGGCAATTATACGCTGATCCATATGGATGACGCCGCCAAACTGATGCGTACCGGTGGCAAGGCCGAGGGCGTCCGGCTGCTGGTGGATGACCTGTTCAAGGCACCATTGGTAGCGGAGGAGGCTGCCCGCGGGCTGGGGGGACGTTACTACATTTCGGACTGGACGCGAACCCACGGTAACCTGTTCCAGGCAATCCGCATGGAAAAGACCATGATCGGCCTGCTGCTGATGTTCATCGTGGCTGTGGCCGCCTTCAACATCGTGTCGACCCTGGTGATGGTGGTGACCGATAAAACCGCCGATATCGCCATCCTCCGTACGATGGGCGCCACGCCGGGACGGATCATGCGGATTTTCATTATCCAGGGGGCAGTGATCGGGATCTTCGGTGTCCTGGTGGGTACCACCCTGGGCGTCCTTGGGGCCTATAACATCTCGGGCTTTATTGCCTGGCTTGAGGGCGCCCTGGGGCACCAGTTCCTGAGTGCGGATGTCTACTTCATCAGTTACCTGCCTTCGCAGCTGCAGTGGCAGGACGTGTTTATCATCAGCGGTGCCGGCTTCGCGATGAGCCTGCTGGCTACCATCTATCCGGCATGGCGCGCTTCGCGCGTGGATCCCGCGGAGGCCCTACGTTATGAATAACCGGACCGGAGCAAACGCAGCGCCGCCCCTGGTCATCGATTGTGACCGGGTAACGCGGACCTACACCGAAGGGCCGGTGGAGCTGACCATTTTTTCGGACATCTCGTTGCAGGTGTCCAGTGGTGAAACCGTGGCCATCGTGGGCTCCAGCGGTGCCGGCAAAACCACGCTGCTGAACCTGCTCGGGGGGCTGGACCGGCCGTCTTCCGGCCATATTGCGATTTGCGGCCAGGACATTCACCGCATGAGCGAAGCCGCCCGTGCGCGCTTCCGCAACCGCCATCTCGGCTTTGTCTACCAGTTCCATCATCTGTTACCGGAATTCTCGGCGCTGGAGAATGTGATGATGCCCTGCGTTCTGGGCGGGCAGGGGGTCAAGGAGGCCAGTGGCCGGGCGGAGGCTATTCTGGAGCGGGTTGGCCTGGCGCCAAGGTTGGGGCACAAACCGGGAGAGCTGTCCGGAGGGGAGCGTCAGCGGGTGGCGATTGCCCGGGCGCTGGTCAACGAGCCTGATTGCGTGCTGATGGATGAGCCCACCGGCAATCTGGACGAACAGACCGGTCGCGGCGTGCGGGAGCTGATTGAGTCGCTGCGGGACCAGCTGGGGCTGGCGTTCGTAATGGTTACCCATGATATGACCATGGCACGCAGCCTCGGTCGGGTCATGCGCCTGGAACAGGGGCGGTTACAGCAGGATCCGGCTTAATCGGAACTGCGGCGTTTGCACCGCAGCAGGCGCCGCTCGGCCCAGTCGTTACGGACCTTTCGGCGCCACAGATACTGGATCGCCACGTAGGCCAGGCATCCGCTGGCAGTGGCGACAACCAGTGAGCCGAAGTACAGCGGGATGCCGATGTCGAGCATGCGCTCGCTGATCCAGGAAAGATCCAGTTCAAACTCGAATTCCAGTACCGGGCGGTTCAGCAGCCAGGCACCCAGTTTGTAGTTGAAATAGAACAACGGCGGCATGGTGACCGGGTTGCTGACCCACACCAGTGCGACGGACAGCGGCAGATTGGCATTGAACCAGATGGCGCAGAAGGCCGCCGCCAGCATCTGGAATGGCATCGGGATCATTGCCAGGAAGAGCCCGATCAGAAAGGCCCGTGCCACGCCGTGACGGTTGATGTGCCAGAGGTTGGGTTCATGAAGGATATCCCCGAGAAAGTGCAGGGACTCCATGGAGCGCACCTTTTCGGGAGATGGCAGATAGCGTTTCATGAACTTCTTTGGCATCAGGAAGTTCTGCCTGTACAGGGTAATGGGTTCAGCCCCTAAGCAGGATTGAAACCAGGTGTATTTCAGGAGGACAGGGATTGTCCGGAAATCCGTTTTCAGCCCGGGGATGGGCTCCTTTCGCATGCGGCGTTATCTTACTGTATTGGTTCGGCGCCGTTCTACCTTTCTACGGCCTTTTTGGCGCCGCGGTTGCCCTGCTTTGCGGTATTTACCTAATTCGCCACCGGGCAACGCTGTCGCTGCTGGTCTTTCTGGCCTGGCTGCTGGCGGGCCTTGGCTGGGCCTCCTGGTCGGCTGAGGAGCGGTTGGCCGATCGGCTGCCACGCCAGGTGGGCGGGCAGTCACTGGAGGGAGTGCCGCTGACCGTCACCGGTTATCTGTGTGATATCCCCGCCACTGGCAGCTTTGGCAGCGTGCGCTTTCCGCTGTGTGTGGATGGCTGGCCGGAGTTTGCTGCGGAGGAAGCCGCACAGCTGCCGACCAGATTGCGACTCGCCTGGTATGGGTCAGAGGCCACCCGCGACCTGCCGCACCGGGTCCGCGCAACCGTTGTGCTCAAGCGCCCCCATGGCAGCGTGAACCCGGCGGGATTCCGTTATGAGACCTGGCTGTATCGTCAGGGATTCGGGGCGACCGGCACGGTGCGTGACATCGAGGCGGTTACCGGCGGATCGTGCAGTCTGGCCTGCCATTATCATCAGGCCAGGGGCCGGTTGGCGGCCCGCTTGCGTGCCCTGCTGGGGGAAGCCCGTCATTTCCCGCTGATTGCGTCACTGGCGATGGGCGACCGCGGCGCCATGACGCCGGCCCACTGGGAAGTGCTCAAGGCGACCGGCACCATTCACCTGGTCGCGATTTCCGGACTTCATCTCGGTTTGGTGGCCATCGGTGTCGGGCTGATTCTCCGTCAGTTATTGACCCGCATGCCGCTGCCCGCCCGCACGGGAATGCGCTGGCTGACGCCCGGCTGGAGTCGCGCCGTGACGTTTTGCCTGGTGGTGGCTGCCAGCCTGGTTTATGCCCTGGTTGCCGGCTTTACGGTCCCGACCCGGCGGGCACTGTTGATGGTGGCCATTGCCGGCTGGCTGATTCTGCGCGGGCAGCAGGGGCGCAGTTGGCAGGGGTGGGGCCTTGCCCTGGCGGTAGTGCTGGTGATTGACCCGGCCGCGCCGCTGGACCAGGGCTTCTGGCTATCGTTTGGTGCGGTTGCGGTGCTGTTGCTCACCTTCGCCCGCCGGATCGCCGGCAGTGGCTGGTTGGCGGGCCTGTTACTGGCCCAGTTCGCGGTGTTCGCCGGGCTCTGGCCGATCCTGGCCGTTCTGGGGCAGGATCAGACGCTGATGGGGTTTCCGGCCAATCTGCTCGCAATTCCGCTGGTATCGGTCCTGGTCATGCCTGCGGTTCTGGCCGGCGTTTGCCTGGTACTGGTGTTTCCGGCGACCGTGGTCTGGGTTGCCCCGGTCCTTGATGCGGTGGTCGAGTTGCTCTGGCGCCTGCTGGAATGGCTGGCAGCGGTGCCGGTGCAGCAACCGCTGGTGCCGTTGCCGGTGGTGGTGGCATTTGCGGTGCTGGTGCTTATCCTGCTGGCAGTGCCCTCAACGGGCGCTCGCCGGGCCGCCCTGGTAGTCATCGGGTGTTGGGCGGCGGGTTCGGTGGTGTGGCGGGCTGCCCCGGTCAACAGCGCCGGGCCGGAGTATCCCGAGCTGCGGGTCTGGGACGTTGGTCAGGGCCTGTCCGTGCTGATTCGTCACCGCGACCGGGTGATCCTCTACGACAGCGGCCCGGAATCGCCAGCCGGGTATTCCGCGGTTGCTAGCGTGCTGCTCCCGGGGTTACGGGCCCAGGGGATACGCCGCATCGACACCCTGATCGTCAGCCACGGCGACCGGGATCATGCCGGTGGGCTGCCCTTGCTGCTCGGGTCGCTGCAGGTGGACCGGATTATCACTGGCGAGCCGGCGCGGCTGCGGGAACTGTTGGGCGACGGCGAGGGGATTCCCGAGGTAGAGCCGTGCCGGAGTGGTGCGGCCGTTCCCGGTCTGGGGTTGGATGTGCGGCTCTGGCATTTTTCCGCAGCAGCGGGTGTGGCTGCGGCCCGGTTATCCGGTAATGACCGGTCCTGCGCTCTGCTGATGCGGGCCAACGGAACCGAGGTGGTGATCCCGGGAGACCTGAGTGTCGTCGCGGAGCCTGCCCTGATTGATTTTATCGGTGAAGTACCTGCGCCCCGGCGGCGCCTTGTGATTGCCGGCCACCATGGCAGCAAGACCTCGTCATCCGTGGCCTGGGTGGCAGCATTGACGGCCAATGTGGTGGTATACAGTGCCGGTTACCGGCACCGCTATGGCCATCCCTATGGGGAGGTGGTGCGACGCTATCGCGAGGCCGGTGCGGAATCCTTCAATACGGCCTACTCCGGTGCGCTGCGATTCCTGCTGACCCCGCAAGGCATCGTCAGCGGACAGGAACGTGACGGTGCGCCGTTCTGGATACGGCCGCCCGAAGCACATTGGCAGGGTCGTTAAAATACTGTGACATTCCCGGTGTGGCCCCGGACCGCAGCTATGCTAAAGTAGCGCGGCTTGTTAACAATCAGGGAGTCCAAGCGTGTTCGAGCTGTTGAAAGCTGGCGGCATCCTCATGGTGCCAATTGTTGCCTGTTCCATTCTTGCCCTTGCCATTATCCTGGAGCGTTTCTGGACCCTGAGGGTGTCCCGTGTTGCGCCGCAGGAAACGATCAACGAGCTCTGGCGCTGGATCAAGAAGAAAGAGCTTAACGGCCGCAAGCTCAAGGCCCTGCAAGGTTCCTCGCCCCTTGGCCGGGTACTCGCCGGCGGCCTGATGAACGCCAAGCATGGTCGCGAGATCATGAAAGAGAGCATCGAACACGAGGCCAGCCAGGTCATCCATGAACTGGAACGGTTTCTCAATCCGCTGGGTACCGTAGCCACGATTACCCCGCTGCTGGGCTTGCTGGGTACCGTTATCGGGATGATCAAGGTGTTTGCCGAGATCCAGCTGGCGGGTGTCGGCAATGCCGGTAACCTTGCGGGCGGGATCTCGGAAGCGCTGATTACCACTGCGGCCGGTCTGAGTGTTGCAATCCCTTCACTGATTGCCCACCGCTACTTCATCCGTCGGGTGGACGAACTGGTGGTCAGCATGGAGCAGGAAGCGATCAAGCTGGTGGAAGTGGTCCACGGTGACCGCGAAATCGACGTCGAGGGAGCCTGAACGCCGTGAAGTTCAAGCGCCAGAGAAGTCAGGAAGTCGGGGTAGACCTCACGCCGCTGATCGACGTGGTGTTCCTGTTGCTGATTTTCTTCATGGTTTCCACCACGTTTACCCGGGAGAGTCACCTCAAGGTGGATCTGCCCGAGGCCAATGGCGACGTGGCGGAAACGGAAATACGCCAGATTGATGTGGTGATCAACGCCCAGGGGCAGTATGCGGTGAACGACCGGGCCCTGGTGAATAACCGGCGGGAAACCCTCGAGCGGGCGGTCAGCGAGCTGGCTGAGGGCGACACATCCCTGCCGTTCATCATTACGGCCGACGCCCAGACCCCCCATGAATTCGTGGTGCGGGCGATGGATGTGGCCGGTCGACTCGGGTTTGCCAAGCTGAGCATTACCACCGAGCGAAGTGGTGACGAACCGTGACCGAGCCGGTAGCACCGACCCCCACCGCAAGGGCGGGTTCCAACTGGCAGACCTACAAGCGGCTGCTGGCCTACGCGCGGCCATTCTGGATCGCGTTTTCCCTTGCGGTGGTTGGTAACGTCATCTACGCGGCCGCCTCCACCGGCATGGCCGCGGCGATGGAGTATGTTATTACTGCCATCGAGAACCCGACCGACCAGAACCGGCTGTTTCTCACGCTGCTCATCGTCGGGGTCTTCGCCTTTCGGGGGCTGGGCACGTTCATGAGCCAGTATTTCATCAGCTATGTCGGCCGCCAGGTGATCAATGCCCTGCGTACCCAGGTGTTTGACCGGCTGATGGATCTGCCTTCCCGCTATTTCGACGATAATGCCTCCGGTCGCCTGGTTTCCAAGCTCACCTTTAACGTCGAGCAAGTGGCCGAGGCCACCACCAACGCGGTGACTATCACCCTGCGCGAAGGTCTGACCATTCTCGGCCTGCTTGGCTTTATGCTCTACACCAACTGGAAACTGACCCTGATCTTTCTTGCGGTCGGCCCGCTCATTGGCCTGGTGGTCAGTTACGCCAGCAAGCGCTTCCGCAAGATCAGCCGGCGCATCCAGGGCTCCATGGGGGACATCACCCATGTGGCGTCAGAGGCAATTACCGGCTACCGAGTGGTGCGTACCTTCGGGGGTGAAGGCTACGAGCGCGAACGTTTTCGCCAGGTGAGTGAGCGTAATCTCAAGCAGAGTCTCAAGATGGCCTCTACCCAGGCCATCAGCGTTCCGGTGATCCAGGTGCTGGTTGCGGTGGCCATCGCCTCTTTGGTGTGGACGATGCTGGCTCCGGAAATTCGCGGCGCGATGACCACCGGCCAGCTGGTCGCCTTCATTACTGCAGCTACCACCATGGCCAAGCCGATCCGCCAGGTCACCTCGGTCCATGCCAAGATCCAGAAAGGGGTGGCTGCGGCCCACGATGTCTTTGAAACCATGGACGAAGAGCCGGAACACGACAACGGCAGCTTTGAGCCTGAGCGGGTCGAGGGCAACATAGAGTTTGACCGGGTTGCCTTCCGCTACCGCGATCAGCTGGATAACGTGCTGCAGGACATCAGCCTGGAGATACCCGCCGGCCAGAGCGTTGCCCTGGTTGGTCGCTCCGGCAGCGGCAAGTCCACCATGGTCAGCTTGCTGCCCCGGTTCTACGAAATCAGTGAAGGGGATATCCGCATCGACGGCTGTTCGATCCGGGATTTCCGGCTGTCGGCATTGCGGGCACAGATCGCCCTGGTGACCCAGAATGTGGTGCTGTTCAATGACACCATTGCGGCCAACATTGCCTACGGTGCGCTACGGGATCACAGTCTTGAGGAAATCCGCGAAGCGGCGGCCAAGGCGCACGCCCTGGAATTCATCGACCGGATGCCGGATGGGCTGGACACCATGATCGGTGATAACGGTGTGATGTTGTCCGGTGGCCAGCGGCAGCGCCTGGCGATCGCCCGGGCGCTCCTGAAAAACGCACCAATCCTGATTCTGGATGAAGCAACGTCGGCGCTCGATACCGAATCCGAGCGGCACATCCAGGAAGCGCTGGAAACGGTCATGCAGGGGCGAACCACGCTGGTGATTGCCCATCGCCTTTCTACCATCGAGAAGGCCGACCGCATTCTGGTGATGGATGGTGGCCGTATTGTCGAATCCGGACGCCACGAGGAGCTGCTTGCGGCGGGGGGCGCTTACGCCCAGCTGCATCAGATGCAATTCAGCGAGTCGGCATGACGCTGGTCGACCGCCTCTGGTACAGTCAGCGGCGGCCACTATGGCCGCTCTGGCCGCTGGCCTGGCTGTATCGCCGGATTGCGGCGCGCCGCCGCCGGCAGGGGCTGGCCCTGGCCGCCGGCCGACAATTGCCGGCGCCGGTCATTGTGGTCGGCAACATCACCGCCGGTGGCACCGGCAAGTCTCCGTTGACTGCCTGGCTGGTCGACTTCCTGCGTGACCAGGGCTGGCGGCCGGTTATCCTGACCCGAGGCTATGGCGGTACCTCAACCCGCTATCCGCTGTTGGTGACACCCACAACTGATCCCGCCGAAGGCGGCGACGAACCGGTCATGCTGGCGCAGCAGACCGGAGTGCCGGTGGTGGTTGACCCGGATCGTTATCAGGGTGGCCGTTGGGCTCTGGAGCAGGATCTCGGAGACGTTCTGGTCTGTGACGACGGCCTGCAGCATTACCGCCTGCCGCGGGACCTGGAGTTGGCGGTGGTGGATGCCCGCCGCGGCTTCGGCAATGGTGCGCCGATTCCGGTCGGCCCGCTGCGGGAGCCCCCTGAGCGTCTTGATAGCGTAGACTTTGTCATAGCCAATGGAGAGGCGCTGCCGGCCATTGCGCATCCCCGCCAGGTTGTAATGAACCTGCAACCGGCGGTCCTGCGGCATCTGTATACCGGTAAAACCTGCCCGCTGACGGACCTCGCTGGCCGCAAGGTGAGGGCGGTGGCGGGAATCGGCAACCCGGTGCGCTTTTTTGAGACACTTGAGCATCTTGGCGCCCGGGTCCGTGGCCGGGCGTTGCCGGATCATCACCGGTTTTCCGCCGCGGATCTCGAGATCGGGCCGGATGAGTGGCTGGTCATGACCGCCAAGGATGCCGTGAAATGCCGCGCACTGGGCGAGGGGCGTGGCGGAGAAACAGCACACTGGGTGCTGGAGGTCAGCGCCAGTCTGCCTGAGGACTTTGGTGCCACGTTGCTGGATCGCCTTGGCAAAGTGCCCAGCGCCTCCAAGTGACGCCTGGCAGGCGATCGCCTTACAATAGCCGGATTGTGAATCCGCATGAATGAACCATCTGTGAGACCCGATATGGACAAGAAACTACTGGCTTTGCTGGCCTGCCCGGTATGTAAAGGTGATCTGAAGCTGGACCCGGATCGCAAGGAACTGATCTGTTACCAGGACGCCATGGCATTCCCGGTCCGCGAGGGCATTCCGGTAATGCTGGCCAGCGAAGCGCGGACGCTGACCACGGACGAGCGTCTGGACAAGCGCTGAACGGCCAGTACTGACAAGGGAGTTATCATGTCTTTTACGGTTGTCATTCCGGCCCGTTACGCCTCCACCCGCCTGCCCGGCAAGCCGCTGGCCGAGATTGCCGGCAAGCCGATGATTCTGCATGTCTGTGAACGGGCGCGGGAAAGTGATGCCACGCGGGTGGTGGTTGCCACGGATGATGAGCGCATCCGCCAGGTCTGCGAGGCGTTCGGGGAAGAGGTGGTGATGACCTCCCCGGATCACGCCAGCGGGACGGACCGTCTGGAGGAGGTCAGCCGGATTCTGGGGTTTGGCGAAGATGATTGTGTGGTTAACGTCCAGGGTGACGAGCCGCTGATTCCGCCGGCGCTGATCAACCAGGTGGCGGCTAACCTGCAACGGTATCCGGACGCGGCCGTGGCCACCCTGTGTGAACCACTGCACGACATCGCCAGCGTTTTTAACCCCAATGTTGTCAAAGTGGTGTTTGATCATTCTGGCATGGCCCATTATTTCAGTCGCGCTCCGATTCCCTGGGCGCGGGATCTGTGGAGCGGGATGGCCCAGCCGGCGGCTCTGCCGGAAGGTCAGCTTTACTTCCGCCATATCGGTATTTATGGCTACCGGGTGGGCCTGCTACGCAAGTTCGTGACCTGGGCTCCAGCCCCTCAGGAAGTGACAGAATCCCTGGAGCAGCTGCGAGCTCTGTACAACGGGGAGAAGATTCATGTGGCGGTGGCTTGTGAGGCGCCGCCGGCCGGGGTCGACACCGAGGCTGACCTGGAACGGCTGCGTCAACTGATGGAGAAGCGCTGAGTTATGGCTGAATCCGTACAGGTACTGTTTGTGTGTCTGGGTAATATCTGTCGATCGCCCACGGCCCACGGGGTGTTTGCGCACAAGGTGGCGCGGGCGGGTCTGGCAGACCGGGTGGTGATCGACTCCTGCGGCACCGGTCACTGGCACGTCGGCAGTCCGCCTGACAGCCGTGCCCTGGAGGCTGCCGGGCGGCGTGGAGTTGATCTCAGTGGACTGCGAGCGCGTCAGCTGTGTCCTGCAGACCTGGATACCTTTGATTATGTCCTGGTCATGGACCGGCAGAACCTGGCGGACGTCCGTGATGTCTGGCGCCAGAACGGCGGTACCGAGCCCGAGCTGTTTCTTGGCTATGGCCGTATGGGGCTGATGGACGAAGTCCCGGACCCTTACTATGGCGGCGACCGAGGTTTTGATGACGTCCTGGACCTCATTGAGGATGCCAGTGACGGGCTGCTTGATGCCATCCGTGGCCGGCTGGCTTGACTGTGCGCCCTGATATTCAACAAAACGTCAGTCTGCGAGGGCTGAACAGCCTGGGTATTGCCGCGACGGCGCGCTACTTTGTAGCCGTTCATGACAGTGGTGAACTGACCGCGGCGCTGGCCTGGGCCGAAGAGCAGCAGCTTGCCACGCTGGTGCTGGGGGGTGGCAGTAACCTGGTGTTTGCCGGTGATCCGCCGGGGCTGGTGATCCGGATCGCCATGCGCGGCCGGCACTGGGAGGATGTCCGCAACGACGAGGCCACCCTGGTGCTGGGCGCCGGCGAGAACTGGCACGATTCGGTGATGTACGCAGCCACCTCCGGATACCGTGGCATCGAAAATCTGGCGCTGATCCCGGGCACTGCCGGTGCCGCCCCGGTGCAGAACATAGGCGCTTACGGGGTAGAACTGAAAGATACCCTGGTCAGTGTGACTGCCCTTGATCGCCATTCCGGTGAAACCGTTGTGCTGGCCGGCGAAGACTGTCGTTTCGGTTACCGCGACAGCCTCTTCAAGCAGGATCCGGGGCACTATGTAATCACCGAGATTCGCCTGCGGTTATCCCGCAGTCGTCCGCTGTCGCTCGATTACGGGGACCTCAAAGGCTATTTTGGCGACGAACTGGACCTTGCCACGCTGACGCCGCTGGATGTCGCCAATGCGGTCATGGCGGTACGGCGTCGCAAACTTCCGGACCCGCAAACGCTCCCTAACGCCGGCAGTTTCTTCAAGAACCCGGTCGTCAGTGACGAAACCTGGCAACGCCTGCAGCGGGACAATCCCGGCATTGCCGGCTATCCCGCCGTCGGCAGTGTAAAGCTGGCTGCCGCCTGGCTGATTGATCAATGTGGCTGGAAAGGCTATCGCGACGCCCGGGTCGGGGTTCACAGCCACCAGGCGCTGGTGCTGGTTAATCATTCAGGGGGCAGTGGGGCGGATATCCTGGCGCTGGCGCGACGGATCCGTGAGGACGTCAAAACCCGCTTCGGGGTTGAGCTGGAGATGGAGCCAGGGGTAGTTGCACCCCCTGACCCCGTCTGAATGACAAGGCAGGCGCCGGCCTGCCTGCCTGCCGGATTACAGGCCGCGGCGCGGCGAGGCCTTGATCAGGAACGGCAGAATGTCCTCAACGGCAACGTCCTGCTTGTCAGCATCCTGGCGGCCCTTGTACTCCAGAGTTCCCGCGGCCAGGCCACGATCGGAAATGACCACGCGGTGGGGAATGCCGATCAGTTCCATATCCGCAAACTTCACACCGGGCCGTTCGTTGCGGTCATCCAGCAGCACATCAAAGCCCGCCTGGCGCAACTGGTCATAGAGCCGGTCGCCCGCTTCCTGGACCTCCGGCGATTTATGGGCGTTCAGGGTTACAATGGCGACTTCGAACGGCGCGATGGCGTCAGGCCAGATGATGCCGCGGTCATCGTGGTTCTGTTCGATGGAAGAAGCCACGATGCGTGATACCCCGACACCGTAACAGCCCATTTCCATGATGACGGCCTTGCCGTGCTCGTCCAGCACCGTGGCATTCATCGCCTTGCTGTATTTGTTGCCCAGTTTGAAAATGTGGCCGACCTCGATACCGCGGCGAATCTCCAGCGTGCCGCGGCCATCCGGGCTCGGGTCACCTTCCACCACGTTGCGCAGGTCTTCGACTCGGGCCAGCGGCACATCCCGCTCCCAGTTGACGCCAGTGAGATGGTAACCCTCGCGGTTCGCACCGCAGATAAAGTCGGCCAGGTGGGCAGCGCTGCGGTCGACAATCACCGGCAGCGGGAGGTTGACCGGCCCGATGGAGCCGGGCTTGCAGCCCACTGCCTGCTCGATCTCCTCGTCTGTGGCCATGGTCAGCGGTTCGGCAACGCCGGCCAGGTTCTCCGCCTTGATTTCGTTGAGGGTATGGTCACCGCGCAGCACCAGTGCAACCAGGCCTGTTTCGCCATCGTCAGCGGCCTCCGCCCTGACAATCAGAGTCTTCACGGTGCGGGTGGCGTCAACCTTGAGGAAGTTTGCCACCGCGTCGATGGTGCGCTGGTCCGGGGTTGCCACTTCGGCCATGGGCTCGGTGGCCGCGGGACGGTCGCCAGCCGGGGCAACGGCTTCGGCTTTTTCAATGTTGGCGGCGTAATCGCTGTCGGTGCTGAAAACAATGTCGTCTTCGCCGGACGAGGCCAGCACGTGGAACTCGTGGGAGGCACTACCGCCGATGGCGCCGGAGTCTGCCTGTACCGGGCGGTAATCCAGGCCCAGGCGATCGAAGATGGCACAGTAGGTGCGGTGCATGACCTGGTAGGTTTCGTCCAGGGACTCGCTGTTCAGATGGAAGGAGTAGGCGTCCTTCATGATAAATTCCCGGGCGCGCATGACACCGAAGCGGGGGCGCCGTTCATCACGGAACTTGGTCTGGATCTGGTAAAAGTTGGCGGGCAGCTCCTTGTAGCTCTTGAGCTCGTTGCGCACCAGATCGGTAATGACTTCCTCATGGGTCGGACCAAAACAGAACTCCCGGCCGTGACGGTCGTTCATCCGCAGCAGTTCACCGCCATACTGTTCCCAGCGGCCTGACTCCTGCCACAGTTCGGCAGGCTGGACCGCCGGCATCAGCACTTCCTGGGCGCCGCTGCGATCCATTTCCTCGCGGACAATGCGTTCCACCTTGCGCAGCACCCGCAAGCCCATGGGCAACCAGGTGTAGAGGCCGGCAGCCAGTTTGCGGATCATGCCGGCCCGCAGCATCAGTTGGTGGCTGATCACCTCGGCGTCGGCGGGTGTTTCTTTCTGGGTAGCAATCAGGTAGCGGCTTGCTCGCATCGTGTTTTCCGTAGGCAGTTGAAAAGGGTTGCGGGTAAAGGGCGTGAACCGTCTTGTTCAGCGCGATCTTTATTTATCGTAAAGTGGCCGTTATTGTACGGAGCCGGCGGCACAAGGTACAGATTGCCGCGACGCAGAATGCATCTCCCGCAGCTCCGGATGCCGGTGATCCCCAATAGCGAACCAGACAGGTAGCCGATGACTGATGACACCGTCGATGTGACGCCCCGCCGTATGCCGGTCCAGGCCCGCAGCCGGGAGCGGGTGAGCAGCATATTGCGGCACGCGGCTGGCATTATCCATGAGCTGGGTGTTGATGGTACCAGCATGTCGGCAATTGCCCGCAATTCCGGCATGTCACTGGCGTCGCTGTACCGCTACTTTCCCAACAAGGCGGCGATCATCAAGGCGATTGCCGAACAGCATGTGGCAAAAATGGAATCGCTACTGCGGGACCGGCTGGCGGAGATCAGCCCGGAACAGGCCATCGACGTGCTGATAGACCTGTTCTACCGTTTCTACCGGGAGGAGCCGGCCTATACGGCCATCTGGAGCGGTGTCGAAGCCATGCCGGAATTACGGGATCTGGACGTGCGCGAGCTGTATAACCACGCCGCTGACCTGGATGCCCGTCTGCAGGAGCTCTATCCGCAGCTTGACGCGGAGCGCCGCGGCACCGCCAGTCTGTTGCTGCCGCGCTCAGCGGGCACGGTGCTGCGGCTTGCGGTCACGCTGCCGCGGGACCAGGGCGACCAGCTGGTCTGCGAACTCAAGTGCATGGCCCGTGCTTACCTGGCGGAGCTGGTCGCAGGCCAGTCCTGAATCTCTTTCCGGTTGTGGTGCCGCCGGCTGGCGTGATCAGCTCAGGTAGCCCAGGGGCAGCGCAGTGCTGTCAATGACCCGTCGCAACACAAAGCTGGAGTGGACCCCGCTGACGCCCTGGATGCGGGTAATGTGGTTCAGCAGAAAGTCGTGGTAGTGGTCCATGTCGGGCACCACCACTTTCAGCATGTAGTCAGCATCCTGGCCGGTGATCACATAGCACTCTTGCACTTCCGGGAACTCAGCGACCTTTTCCTCGAATACCGAAAACCGTTCCGGAGTGTGGCGATCCATCCCGATCAGGATGATTGCAGTCAGCGCCAGGCCGAGCTTCTTGTGATCCAGTATGGTTACCCGCCGCACGATCACCCCGGAATCTTCAAGGGCCCTTACCCGGCGCAGGCAAGGGGAGGGCGACAGTCCGACCTTGTCGGCCAGTTCCTGGTTGGTAAGCGAGCCATTCTGCTGCAGTTGTTCAAGGATTCTGCGGTCGGTTTTGTCGATTCTCACGAGGTTTTTTGGTTTGCTTGGCATAAAATGGCCTCAAATATATTATTTGAGAAATAATATAGCCAAAAAGCTTCGTTAGCACCGAAATTCGCAATCTTTTTCCCCTGCAGAAGGCGTAACCTGTCAATCATTGAGTCCATCCCGGATCACAAGCACAGGGAATAACATCATGGCATTTGATCATCGCAAGTACGTCCCCTTCACGCCCGTCAGAAAAACGGATCGTCGCTGGCCCGATCAGGTGATCGCGCGTGCACCGCTGTGGTGTGCGGTGGATCTGCGGGATGGTAACCAGGCGCTGGTGAAGCCCATGTCGGTGGCGCAGAAGCAGCGGATGTTCGATTTGCTGGTCAAGCTGGGCTTCAAAGAGATTGAAATCGGCTTCCCGGCCGCAAGCCAGCCGGACTTTGATTTTTGCCGCAAACTGATTGAAGAAGACCGCATTCCGGCGGATGTCCACATCCAGGTGCTCACCCAGGCGCGTCCCGAGTTGATCGAGCGTACCTATGAGGCGCTGCAGGGTGCGCAGCGGGCCATTGTGCATGTCTACAACTCCACGTCCACGGTCCAGCGGGAACAGGTGTTCGGCCTCGACCGTGCGGGCATCCGTGACATCGCCGTCAACGGCGCCCGGCTGGTGAAAGAGCATGCCGCCCGCAACCCGGACGTTGACTGGACGTTCCAGTACTCGCCGGAGAGTTTCACCGGTACCGAGCTGGACTTCGCCGCCGAAGTCATTGATGCGGTGAATGACGTCTGGCGTCCGGATCAGGGGCAGCGGGTAATCATCAACCTGCCTGCCACCGTCGAAATGGCCACGCCCAATGTGTTCGCCGACCAGGTGGAGTGGATCTGCGACAACATCCGCTATCGTGAGCATGTCAGTATCAGTGTTCATACCCACAACGATCGCGGCTGTGCCGTCGCCGCCGCCGAACTGGCGGTCATGGCCGGCGCCGACCGGGTAGAGGGTACCCTGATGGGTAATGGCGAGCGCACCGGTAATATGGATCTCGTCACCATGGCAATGAACCTGTACTCCCAGGGCATCGACCCGACCCTGGATTTGTCCGGAATGGCAGAAATTACCGATGTAGTGGAAGCCTGCACCGAGATTTCCACCCATCCCCGGCATCCCTACGCGGGTGAGCTGGTATTTACCGCCTTCTCCGGCAGCCACCAGGATGCCATTCGCAAGTGCTTGTCCCAGCGTAAAGAGGGTGACACCTGGAATGTTGCCTACCTGCCCATCGATCCGCGGGATCTGGGACGGCGCTACGAAGAAGTGGTGCGGATCAACAGCCAGTCCGGCAAGGGTGGGGTGGCGTACGTGCTGGAGCGGGATTACAACATCAGTTTGCCGCGCTGGCTGCAGATCGAGTTCAGTAAGGCGGTGCAGAAAGAGGCCGAGGTCAATGGTGGTGAGATTGACTCGCTGACCATTCATCGTCTGTTCGAAGACCGTTACCTCAAGGTTCAGGCGCCGTGGGAGTTGCGTTCCTACGACCTGCATCGCGATGATGAAGGGGTCGTTGCCAGGGTCAGCGTGGGCGCGGGCGAGCAGGCCATGAACCTGGAAGGTCGTGGACTGGGAGCGGTTGAAGCGGTTTCGGCAGCCATCGAAGCGGCCTGTGGCGTATCGCTGGCGGTTGAGGCCTATGACGAGTTCGCCCTGGGCGAGGGTACCAGTGCCAACGCGTTGGCCTGTATCCGGCTCGCAGTGAACGGGGAGCACACCAGTGCAGCTGCGCTGGCGGAGGACACCACCTCAGCGACTCTGCAGGCCCTGTTCTCGGCGGTCGCCAGGGTAGTTGGCAACAGCGCCGCGGCGACTGCGGCCGCGAGTCCCGAAGTAGCTGACGCCTGACCAGGGCAAGTCTGCAAGCACAAAAAAAGCCGGATGATTCCGGCTTTTTTTGTGCTCCAGTGCCCGTGAGGGGCAATGGACGGATCAGGTAACCTTAGAGCGGGGTTACGTTTTCCGCCTGCGGGCCTTTCGGACCCTGGGTCACGGTGAACTGTACCTGCTGACCTTCGGTCAGGGTACGGAAACCACCGGAGTTGATTGCGCTGTAGTGAACAAAAACGTCACTGCCACCGTCCTGAGCGATGAAGCCAAAGCCCTTGGACTCGTTAAACCACTTAACGTGGCCAGTTTTGGTATCGGACATTGATCTTTCCTGTATTCCTGAAATTTTGCCCTCACGGGGACCTTCGGTATTCCTTGCGGATAAACCTGTGCTGAGAAATGCAGAGAGTACTGAGGAAGGAGCAACGCAGAGCACACAGGCAGGACGTTGGAACGCATTCACTAAATACCGCTGTAATTTCACAGCAATTTCAGTATAGACCGAGTTTGGGGAGCGTCAACGCTTTTTTTGGGATTCCTTATAACCTTTTTTAGGTTTTAAAAACAATGTGTTGGGCGGGCTTTGCCATGACGCAATGCCGCCGCCCTGGAGCAGGGCGGCGGATACCGGCAAGGTACCTGTCAGCGTCTGAAGTGGCTGCTGATCTCGTCCAGAATGGCCGGATCGTCGATGGTGCTCGGCACGGCATAATCCTCACCGTCGGCAATCTGGCGGATGATCCGCCGCAGAATCTTGCCGGAGCGGGTCTTGGGCAGGCGCTCGACCACCATGGCCTGGCGGAAACAGGCGATGGCGCCAATCTTGTCCCGCACCATTTCGACCAGCTCTTCTTCCAGTTCATCATGGGCAATGGTTGCGCCATCCTTGATCAGCACCAGGCCGATGGGGACCTGGCCCTTGAGTTCATCGTGGGCACCAACCACGCAGCACTCGGCAACCGCAGGGTGCGAAGCGATGACTTCTTCCATCTCGCCGGTGGAGAGCCGGTGGCCGGCGACGTTGATTACATCGTCGGTGCGGCCCATGATGAAAACATACCCCTCGTCATCCACGTAGCCGCCGTCGCCGGAGCTGTAGTAGCCCGGGATTACGTCGAGGTAGGTTTTGCGGAAACGCTCGTCATCACCCCAAACGGTTGTCAGACAGCCCGGTGGCAGCGGCAGCTTGACAACGACCTGGCCCTGCTCGCCCGCCGGCGACTGGTTACCGCTCGGATCCAGAACCTGAACATTGAAGCCGGGAGTCGGCACGGTGGCCGAGCCGGGCTTGGTTGCCATCATCTCGGTGCCCACCGGATTGCAGCAGATGGCCCAGCCGGTTTCGGTCTGCCACCAGTGATCGAGAATCGGCAGGCCGGTGTGTTCCTTCAGCCATTCATAGGTTGGCGGATCCAGGCGTTCGCCCGCGAGGAAGATCCGCTTCAGTGAACTGACGTTGTACTTGCGCAGCTGATCGGCTTCCGGGTCTTCCTTGCGCACCGCGCGGAACGCAGTGGGCGCGGTAAAGAGCAGGTTGACGTTATGATCCTGGCAAACCCGCCAGAACGCCCCGGCGTCGGGTGTCCGCACCGGTTTCCCCTCGTACAGGATGGTGGTGCAGCCGGCAAACAGCGGCGCATAGACGATGTAGCTGTGGCCGACCACCCAGCCCACATCGGAGGCTGCCCAGTAGACATCGCCGGGCTTGGCGTCATACACCAGCGACATGCTGTAGCGCAGGGCGACGGCGTGACCGCCGTTGTCCCGCACCACGCCTTTGGGCTTGCCGGTCGTGCCAGAGGTATACAGGATGTACAGCGGATCGGTGGCCAGCACCGGCACCGGGGCGACCTCGGTGGCGGTCGCCATCACGTCGCTCCAGTCCAGGTCGCGGCCGGCCTTGAGCTCTGCGGTCGCCTGGGGGCGCTGGTAGACGATGCAGACCTCGGGCTTATGGCTGGACTCCTCGATGGCCTTGTCCACCAGCGGCTTGTATTCGATTACCCGGTTGATTTCGATGCCGCAGGATGCCGTTACAATGGCCTTGGGGGTGGCATCTTCAATCCGTACTGCAAGTTCATGGGCGGCAAACCCGCCGAACACCACAGAGTGGATGGCGCCAATGCGGGCGCACGCGAGCATGGCAACCACCGCTTCGGGGATCATTGGCATGTAGATGATGACGCGGTCGCCTTTGTCCACACCCCGCGCCTGTAAAGCACCAGCGAAGCGCGCGACTTCCCGGGTCAGCTCGTTATAGGTATAGGAACGGGTGATTCCGGTAACGGGGGAGTCGTAAATGAGCGCCTTCTGGTCGCCGCGGCCAGCGCGGATGTTGGCGTCGAGGGCGACATCGCAGGTATTCAGTTCGCCATCCGGGAACCACTTGCCATGGCCGTTATCGGTGGGTTGCCAGATTGTCTGGGGAGAGCGGAACCAGGCAATTTTTGCCGCCTGTTCCTGCCAGAATTCTTCCGGTTGCTCAATCGAGCGCCTGAATTCCGAGTGGTAGTCCATAATTCCACCTCACGTTCCTGATCGTTGTTGTCATTGTTTTCAGGGACTCCCGGGTACCTGGCGGTTGCCTCGGTGAACGGGGCCCCGGGAGGACCTCGCGTTACCTACAGACTTTAGGGACTTTGCCCCAGAGAACCACTAGACCATCGGCTAAGCCGGTGTTGGCAAAGTGGTTACAGGACGGGCTGTCGGGCCCCGGTTCTGGCTCACCGGGGCGGGCTGGCGGCCTACTCGTGGTGTTGGCGGATGCCGGTGACCGTAGCCTCGATGGTGCCTTCGGCAACCCGGGCGCTGACGTGATCCCCCGGTTCGAGGTCGGCGGCGCGCCGGACAATGCGGTCATCCGTAGTTCTGACAATGGCATAGCCACGACCGAGGGTGGCCAGCGGGCTGACCAGGTGCAGGCTTTGCCCGCCATGACCGAGGCGGTCATTGAGCCTGCCAAGGTACTGGTGCATGGCCTTTTGCAGGTGTTCGGCAAGAACGGTGAGGCGGTTCTGTTCGGCCTCGAGGCGGCGTGTCGGGGACTGCATGCGCAGGCGCTGGACCAAGTGCCCGGTGCGGAGCTGATCCTGCTCCAGGCGCCGCTGCACGGCCTTGGCGAGCCGGGTGTCCAGTTCGTCCAGCCGTTGCGCCTTTTCCAGCAATTCGCGACGGGGATCCCGCAACCGGGCGGCCAGCTGGTCAAGGCGGGTAGTCAGCTGGCGCATATGGCGGCGGAAGGCGCCCGTCAGCCGCAAGTGCTGCTCGCTGACCCGGTGCACCCAGACCTGCTGGTCCGGAGAAATTTTTTCAGCCGCGGCAGATGGGGTTGGTGCCCGCATATCCGCCACGAAATCGGCGATGGTCACATCCACCTCATGGCCCACCGCACTGACTACCGGAATGCTGCAGGCGGCAATGGCCCGGGCGACCGCTTCTTCGTTAAAGCACCACAGGTCCTCCAGCGAGCCGCCACCGCGCCCAACAATGAGTACGTCGGCGACCCCGTGACGCTGGGCCCGCTCAATGGCGGCAACAATCTCGCCGGTAGCGGCCGCGCCCTGGACAGCGGTCGGATAAAGCGTGACCGGAATGGCCGGGCAGCGTCGTGCCAGTACCGTGAGGATGTCATGAATGGCCGCACCGGTTGGTGAGGTTACCACTCCGATGTGGCGCGGTGAGGCAGGAACCGGCCGTTTGCGGGCCGGGTCGAACAGTCCTTCAAGCTGGAGTTTCTGCTTGAGTTCTTCAAAAGCCTGTTGCAGGGCACCCAGGCCCGCCGGTTCGATGTGCTCCACCAGGATCTGGAAATCGCCACGGTTTTCGTAAAGGCTCACCTTGCCACGGATCCGCACCAGGTCGCCTTCCTTCGGGATCGGCCGGATCCGTTGATTGAAGCCGCGGAACATGGCACAGCGAACCTGGCAGCGCTGGTCTTTCAGGGTGAAGTACCAGTGGCCGGAAGACGGCCGGGTAAAACTCGACAGTTCACCCTCGATCCAGGCCTGCATGAAGCTGGTTTCCAGCAGGTGTCTGACCTGATGGTTGAGCTCGCTGACGGTCAGGGCGCGGGGGCGGGCGGTTGGGTAAAGGTTGTCCATCAGGCAGGTCCGGAGCTGTCGACTTTGTGGGTTTCGGGGTGAGAGGGCCGTTTCCGGCTTCCCGTATAAGGGAATTCCGAAAATTCTGCTGACCAAAAATACCCAAAATTCAAAAAGATGCAATCAAGTGTTGGAATATACCCGGTTTACTGTGCACCGGCAGGGTTTTATAATAGATCGATTAAGGATTTCGCTTTGTTCCGCCGCACCGAAACCGTTGTGAAATGAGCATTCCAACGAGCGTTCCGTAGGGTGGGGCGAAGCCTCAATTTAGCACGTTCAAAAGGCGGGTCCCAATGTTGCGTATTGCCGAAGAAGCCCTCACATTCGATGACGTCCTGCTCATCCCCGGACATTCCGAAGTTCTGCCCAAAAACGTTAACCTGCAAACCCGGCTGACCAAGGATATCACCCTCAACGTGCCGCTCGTTTCAGCTGCGATGGACACCGTGACCGAGGCCGAGCTGGCCATCGCCATGGCACAGGAGGGCGGCATCGGCATTATCCACAAGAACATGTCGGTCGAGCAGCAGGCGGCAGCAGTACGCAAGGTGAAAAAATTTGAAAGTGGCGTGGTGAAGGATCCGATCACCGTATCGCCTTCCACGACCGTGCGCGAGCTGGTCGAAATCACCATGGCCAACAACATCAGCGGCCTGCCGGTGGTTGATGGTATGGACCTGGTGGGTATCGTTACCGGTCGTGATATCCGCTTTGAAAGCCGTATGGATACCCCGGTGTCCGAGATCATGACACCGAAGAGCAAGCTGGTGACGGTTCGTGAAGGCGCGGACCTGGAAGAGGTCAAGGAACTGCTGCACCGTCACCGGATCGAGAAGGTGCTGGTGGTCAACGAGAATTTCGAGCTGCGTGGGCTGATCACCGTCAAGGATATCCAGAAGGCGAAGGATTATCCGCTGGCCTGCAAAGACGACCAGGGTCGTCTGCGGGTTGGTGCCGCGGTCGGTACCGGTGGCGATACCGAGGCCCGGGTGGCCGCTCTGGTGGAAGCCGGAGTCGATGTCATCGTGGTGGATACCGCCCACGGCCACTCCAAGGGTGTGATCGATCGTGTCCGCTGGGTGAAGACCAGCTTCCCCGAAGTACAGGTGATTGGCGGTAACATCGCCACCGCCGAGGCCGCCCTCGCCCTGGCCGATGCCGGTGCGGACGCCGTCAAGGTAGGAATCGGTCCGGGTTCCATCTGTACCACCCGCATCGTGGCCGGTGTTGGCGTTCCGCAGATCACTGCGGTTTCCAATGTGGCTGCAGCCCTGAAAGACCGTGGCATACCGCTGATTGCCGATGGTGGTGTCCGGTTCTCCGGTGACCTGGCCAAGGCCATTGTCGCGGGCGCCCACAGCGTCATGGTCGGCAGCCTGCTGGCCGGCACCGACGAAGCGCCCGGCGAAGTGGAACTGTTCCAGGGCCGGAGCTACAAGGCCTACCGTGGCATGGGTTCGCTCGGCGCAATGGGGCAGGGCTCCAGTGACCGTTATTTCCAGGATGCCAGTGAAGGCGTCGAGAAGCTGGTTCCGGAAGGTATCGAAGGTCGGGTTGCCTGCAAGGGTCCGATGCGTAATATCGTCCACCAGATGATGGGTGGTCTGAGAGCCTCCATGGGTTACACCGGCTGCGCCAACATGGACGACATGCGCACCAAGCCGCAGTTTGTGCGGATTACCAACGCCGGCATGCGCGAGAGTCACGTCCACGATGTGACCATCACCAAAGAAGCGCCCAACTACCGCATCGGCTGACAGATGCCTGCCCGGCATGGCCCGATTTCCGGGCCATGCTTACTCATTTTTGTTTGAGGACCCCATGGCCCAGAATATCCACGATCACCGCATCCTGATTCTCGACTTCGGTTCCCAGTACACCCAGCTGATTGCGCGCCGGGTTCGGGAAATCGGTGTCTACTGCGAAATCAGAGCCTTCGATATTACCGACGACGAGCTTGATGAATTCAGTCCCAAAGGCATTATCCTCGCGGGCGGGCCGGAGTCGGTAACGCAGCTGGGCGGACCGCGGGCACCGGAAGGCCTGTTCGATCGCGGTATCCCTGTCCTCGGTATCTGCTATGGCATGCAGACCATGGCGGAACAGCTGGGTGGTCGCGTCGCCAGTTCGGATAAGCGTGAGTTCGGCTATGCCCAGGTCAAGGTGCGTGCCGAAGGCCCGCTGCTGAAAGACATCAAGGACCACCTGACCGCCACCGGTGACTCGCTGCTGGATGTGTGGATGAGCCACGGTGACAAGGTGGTGGTGATGCCGGAAGGCTTCGAGCTGCTCGCCTCCACCGAGAGCGCGCCGATTGCCGCCATGCAGGACCTCGCCCGTAATCTCTACGGTGTGCAGTTCCATCCCGAAGTGACCCACACTCTCCAGGGCAAGCGTATCCTCGAGCATTTCGTGCTCAACATCTGTGGCTGTGAGGCGCTCTGGACTGCCGCCAAGATTGTCGACGATGCCGTCCAGCAGATCCGTGACCTGGTGGGTAGCGAAAAGGTGCTGCTGGGCCTGTCTGGTGGCGTGGATTCGTCGGTCACCGCGGCCCTGCTGCACAAGGCAATCGGGGATCAGCTGACCTGTGTCTTCGTCGATAACGGCCTGCTGCGCCTCAATGAGGGCGACCAGGTGATGGAGATGTTCTCCCTGAACATGGGGGTCAAGGTCATCCGGTCCGATTCCGAAGAGCTGTTCCTGTCCCGCCTCAAGGGCGAGTCGGATCCGGAGAAGAAGCGGAAGATCATCGGCAACACCTTTATTGAAGTGTTTGATGAGGAAGCCGCCCGTATCCAGGATGTGAACTGGCTTGCCCAGGGCACCATCTATCCGGACGTGATCGAGTCTGCGGCTTCCAAGACCGGTAAGGCGCATGTCATCAAGTCCCACCACAATGTGGGTGGCCTGCCGGAAACCATGAAGCTCAAGCTCGTTGAGCCGCTGCGGGAGCTGTTCAAGGACGAAGTCCGCCGGATCGGCCTGGAGCTGGGGCTGCCCTACGATATGGTCTACCGGCATCCGTTCCCGGGTCCTGGCCTCGGTGTGCGCATCCTTGGTGAGGTGAAGAAGGAATACGCCGACACCCTGCGTCGGGCCGATGCGATCTTCCTGGAAGAACTGCACCGTGCCGACCTCTACCACAAGACCAGCCAGGCCTTTGCCGTGTTCCTGCCGGTCAAGTCCGTTGGCGTGGTGGGTGACGCCCGCCGCTACGAGCACGTGATTGCCCTGCGGGCGGTGGAAACCATCGACTTCATGACGGCCCGCTGGGCGCATCTGCCCTATGAGCTGCTGGAGACGGTCTCCAACCGGATTATCAATGAGATCTCCGGAGTGTCCCGGGTAACCTACGATATTTCCTCCAAGCCGCCTGCAACCATCGAGTGGGAATGATCACACGTTAGGCATTAGCTGGTACTAGCTGGCATTAAATGACACTTAAGCCCATGTTTTCATGGGCTTTTTTTTGTTTTTATGTCTGGCAGTGTTTGGCAGCTGATGGCAGCGGGAAGCACCGCTTGAGCGTGGTATCCAAGGTGGTATTATCGAGACATGATGCCATGAGTGATAGCTGATACCATGCTGCTTGATCCTGTGTGTTCATGGTATCGAAATTATTTACCTATCTGTTTTTATTGATTTTATGGCCTAATTTTGGGTGATCTTCCAGCATGGTATTGGAATCGAAGAAGGATAAGGCTCTTGCTGACCGATACCAAGCTGCGCAACCTCAAGCCGAGGGATAAACTCTACAAGGTGAATGACCGGGATGGCCTCTATGTGGCTATCACTCCTGCCGGTTCTATCTCATTCCGTTACAACTACTCGATCAATGGCAGGCAAGAGACAATCACCTTTGGCCGCTATGGCGTTGGGGGGATCACGCTGGCAGAAGCCCGTGAGCGACTTGGTGAAGCCAAGCGGATGGTCGCCGATGGAAAGTCGCCAGCGAAGGAGAAGGCCCGAGACAAGGCGCGTGTTAAAGGGGCTGAAACTATTGGTGCCTGGGCGGAAAAGTGGCTACGTGGCTACCAGATGGCCGACTCTACCCGTGATATGCGCCGCTCGGTATATACGAGAGAGCTGGAAACGAAATTCGGCAATCAGAAGCTGACCGAAATCACCCACGAGGACTTGCGAGCACTAACCGACGCCATCGTGGAGCGCGGTGCGCCTGCTACGGCGGTTCATGCGCGTGAGATTGTACTCCAGGTATACCGCTGGGCGACTGAGCGAGGCCAGAAGGTTGAGAACCCGGCAGACCTGGTGAGGCCCGCAAGCATTGCCAGGTTTGAGCCGAGAGATCGAACCCTGACGCCCGAAGAAATCAGGCTCATGTACCAGTACATGGGACGTATTGGCACATCACCATCGATCCGGGCAGCGGTCAAATTGCTGTTGCTGACGATGGTGCGAAAAAGCGAGCTGACGAATGCCACCTGGAGTGAAATCAACTTCAGCGAAGCGCTCTGGACGATCCCCAAGGAACGGATGAAACGGCGAAACCCACACCTGGTGTTTCTATCCAGACAGGCCATGGACATCTTCATCGCTTTGAAGACGTTCTCCGGAGGATCGGAGTACGTTCTGCCATCACGCTACGATTCTGACGTACCCATGAGCAGTGCCACACTCAATCGAGTAATGACCATGACTTACAAGCTGGCTCAGAAAGAAGGGCAGTCTCTTGCCAAGTTTGGACCCCACGATCTGAGGCGCACGGCCAGTACCTTGCTCCATGAAGCCGGTTACAACACCGACTGAATAGAGAAATGCCTGGCGCATGAGCAAAAAGGCGTAAGAGCGATATATAACAAAGCTGAGTATCGTGATCAACGAACAGCGATGTTGCAGGACTGGGCTGATATGGTTGATGAATGGACAGCTTAAAAGGTTATAGTCTGTAAGCTCAATCTTTTAACGTTATTGCTTAAAACAACTCGTTTCATGTGTTTTTCTAGGAAAGATGCTTGCCTTTAGAAATGTCGAGTCGGAAGAGATAATTCTGACTCGACATTTAAAGTTAAAATTTAATTTATGGAGAAACAAATATTTTTAGCTCCACATCATTGATGTGCGCAGTCGATATCCAGCTATTAATTAATTGGTAAGCTTGTAATGTCTCACTGGCCGCATTTTGACCAAGCCATAGCTGACCTTTAAAGTGCCCTACAGAAAAACTATTTGCGGAAACAATCCATACTTCCTTACGAACTGCTGTTGAGCGGCGTCTCTGGGAAACTACGTCCCAGGCTTCGTTCAGCTTTTGCTGCCTATCTTGAGGGTTACTGGCGGTATAGGGTTGTCCGTTAATTAACCTGATCCTCTCATGCATCAATTGCTCAGCCCCCGCTGTGGGCCAAGCCGATAGTAGTAAGTTCCAGTTTCCTGGTTTTAGCAATTCGTTCCCACTTACCAACATTTCCATGTTTTTCATTGCTTGAGATCCTACCTCAGCAAGTGCACCAGCTGAAGAGTATGGCCTTACAGAACTGTTGCCACATTTTATGTGTACATATACAAGTTTGCTTTTAGATGACAAAATAAAATCGGCAGGCTCAGTACCCATATCAGTGTTTATGACTAGATCGGCATTGGGGATATATGGAGAAAACGGTCCTAAGTCCGCCCGTGTTGGATTATCCATTCCATTGGCTTTAATCTTGTCTAATAGGTAGAAGATTGATTCTGTGCTGAAGTTCCGATTTTCAACCTGATATACTCCATCCCTATAACCTTTTTCATCTAGGTTTTCCCCTAGTAATTCAGGAAGCCCAATGACCACGTTTGCTAGATTTGATTCATCAAAATTGAAAGAGTGTTCGACGGGAAGTTTTGTTTGATAGAATTTATCTTGGGAATATCCGATTCCATTTTCCAACAAAGCTTTGTGAATATGTTCAATTAGAAAGTCAACAATATTATCGTTTTGAACGTCATATTCATTTATAGAATAAAAAATTGGCTGGTCAGGGTGCATGTCTAGGTATGGCTCTTCATTACGAAGCTCGATTACTATTCGACTCTCCTCAACTCCAGGTATTATCAGAAATCCGTTTTCATAATTCCTGTGTAAGAAATCATTGTCTATGGTATGACTTGAACCATCGATTGAGATTGTTATTGGTGATTCGAAATCGCTGAAATCAAATATCACGCTTTCGACATTTATATTAGTGCCTATGCTAACTGGCTTTGCATAAGAGTCGATGAGGGGGTTGTTAACTAGTAATTCTCCAGCAAGGACAGTGTTCATTTTTTCTAACCAGTCATTTAATTCATGCAGGCTGAATGAGTTTTCTTTTTGGTCTGATATGCGCCCTGAGTCTACACCTACGTAATAGCTACCAGATTTCGTTTGCATTCTGTCATAAGTATCTAATCTTGCAGTAGAAATTCGGTATGAAGAATTAGCTTGTTGATCTGCCATTTGATCCAAGTTCTGTCCCTTAATTGCTATGCTATCAGGGCGTCTCCTTGCTGAACTAACAGACTTGCTGCTGGCCTCTTTAGTAGTTGAGGATTCACCAAGAGATAGAATTTTAAATAAATTCTCTTGTGGTACGGCAGAGCCAAGTTTTAATTCTTTGTCTCTGCTAAGGCGTCGCCCTCTGCTATCGTAAATTGCGACGATATTGTTAGATAGTTCTTTAATAATAGTTATTTCTAAGGAGGGCTCGAAAAAGAAATGATCTTTTAAGAATTTAGAGCGGTTAAAAGCTATGGAGGCAATAATATAAATATCAATCTGTGTGTTAAATTGCTTAGCAAGCTCTCCGTTATTATTGCATCGCCAATATAATATGTCTGATAGAAGCTCTACACTAAACCCCTCAGTTGTGTTTAAAAAACAAACAGATGCTGTTGGTATATTTAGTGAGGCCTCTGGATCAAATTCGTTAAGGTCAAATTTTCTCAAAAAGCGATTGCCATAATAACTTGAATCAGGAAAGGCCTCCAGATAAAGTTCTATTAACTTGTTAGCATCCAAAGAGTGGATAAATTTTTTAACAGCGCTATCACTATTGAGGGATGCATCAAATAAGCGATAGTTCTGCCACATTTGATGATTTGAATTACTGTTTATCTCTATCACTTTGGGTTCGATTTCAGCAAAGATTCTAACAACACGGCCAATTGTTTGTACGAGCTCTCTACCACTATTAACATTGTAAGTGAGGATCAATAGCTTTGCTTGCGGTATGTCAACACCCTCATCAAGCTTTCGTTGATGAATGATGACTTCATATTGAGAGTTTTTTAAGTTGGCAGGTACGGCTGATTTAACATTGATTCGAGGATCTTTCTTAAGCTGATCGTGTATAGCCAGTACATTAAAGTCGCTGTTTAATTGGTCGTAATAACTTTCAATTTCACTTATGTTTTTGCATTTTATGATGCATTTTGTATTAGGGTTTTCAGTTAAGAATGAGCGAATGGAGGTGCTTAATATTTGAGGATCAATAGATTCAAATTGAGGTTCTTTAAGCACGTTATCCGAAAGTGCTTTTTCAAAAGTGTAGATATAGCTGAAGTCTGCTGAAACATCAAATTGAAATAGATCGTTGCGATACGGAGTTGCTGTGATGACAATTTTATGAGCATCCATTCCCCTCACGAGAGTGCGCCAAATGGGAGAGGGTTCAGAGTGACCTTCATCAATAATAATAAGGTCAATTTCTTTCTTTAGTTCTCCTAGTTCTATAGAGTTGAATTTTTGAAGCTTCTGAAATGTTGATACATAAATACCATTTTTTGATAAATCGTCGATATCATCAAAGACACGCTTTAATGGAATGCTTGAACCGGCAGCACGTTCGTCAAAAAACTTACCATTTATCTCTGAATACAACTGATCACAAACGGCCCTTCGGTGACAGAGTACAAGTACCTTTTTTTGAGAGGCTTTATGGCTGATGACGCTAATTACACCAGACTTTCCAGCGCCTGTAGGTAAACTGACTAAACAGGCCTTAGCAGTTTCAGTTAGCGGTTTTCTCAAGTAGCTTAACGCTGTCCTTATACTACCTTGTTGGCAGCTTCTTAAATTACTCCATAAGATGCTATCTATTGAAAATCCACTAACATTCATAATGTTTTCCCTGTGAAATCATGATTTTAAGATCGAGCCACGTTATTGTCTTGTTTGTGCTGTCTGTAGTTGCCCCCGTTAAACCGGACACCACCTCATTAATTTGATGCCAGCTCTGCCCGGTACTCCCAGGGCGATTTCATTTTCAGTCCCTTGTGCGGGTGGCTGCGATTATAGTCTTCGATCCATTCCGGCAACCTAGGGAGGGTCTGAATAACCGCTGATTTTTGCCGATGGTGTTTCAAAGCCGCAAAAATCGGGATTTTCAGACGTTATTCTCCCGTTATTTGTGTGTTTCTTGCCCGTTTCCCGCCATTTTGGCGGAAAACAGGCGCACTGGCCCTACGCCAGCATGTATTTTTCACCAATCAGCAGGTTGCTGAACGCGGCCAGCAAGAGCAGCCGGTTGTTGTTCTTGGCAAGACCGCGATAGCGGACCTTGCTATAGCCGAAGACCTGCTTGATATACCGGAACGGATGCTCGACCTTGGCACGAACACTGGCTTTGATTTTCTCGGCTTTCATCTTATTGGCATCCAGCTTCTTCCGGATGCCAGGCCTTTTGGCAATGAACCAGGAGACGTCTTCGCGGTGCTTATGCTCATCCCGCTTTTGAATGCCAAGGTAACCGGCGTCGCCGAAGACTCGTTGCTCTTCACCGTGCAGCAGCTTGTCGGTGGGTACGATGTCGTGAACGTTGGCAGCGGTGGTATAAATGCTTTGAATCAGGCCCAGCTTGTCGTCGACACCAATGTGCATCTTCATGCCGAAGTGCCACTCGTTGCCTTTCCTGGTCTGGTGCATCTCCGGATCGCGCTTGCCAGCCTGGTTCTTTGTAGAGCTGGGAGCAGAGATGATGGTCGCATCTACGATGCTGCCTTCACGCAGCATCAGGTCGTTTTTCTCCAGGTGTTTGTTCACCTCTTTAAACAACGCCTTGCCAAGACCGTGTTGCTCCAGGAAATGCCGGAAATTGAGAATCGTTGTCTCGTCCGGCAAGCGGTCCAACTTCAGACCAGCGAAGTGCCGCATAGACTCGATCTCGTACAGAGCGTCTTCCATTGCGGGGTCGCTCAGGTTATAGAACAGCTGCATGCAATGAACCCGCAGCATGGCAGGCAGCGGATAGGGAGGCCGTCCGTTCTGGCCCTTGGGGTAATAACGGGCCACCTTCTTTTCCAACTGCTTCCAGGGAATCAGCTTGTCCATCCGTTCCAGAAAAATCTCGCGGCGAGTCTTACGCTTCTTGGTCTGGTACTCGGCTTCGGAGAAGGTGATTTGATCCATGTTGGCAACGAATCCTATGCGGTTGGCGATGGCCGTATTATCGCTGATTTTGAGACTTATTCAGAGACTCCCTAGATAAGGATTACTGATTATGGAGTTTAACTTTCCACCTCAAAATCTTGCGGAGGTATTTGGTTTCTTCGCAGTGATGTTCATTGTGATGCTGGCCTTAACAGGTTGGCCGGGCGTGCTTACAAGGACATGACGAGATCGGTCGATCAAATCGACAAAATGAGACGCTGGCCGTTTGGCCGACGCAAGTAGCAATTAGTTAGAAAGCACACGGGCCGGTGATGGTGCACCGGCCCGCATTTTCACATACCACCTGACAGAGAGGTGACACATGACAACCACACATAATATCGAAGTTCAGCAAGCAATTCATCAGGCTGCGACCAAGCTGGCCGCCTTGGAGTTCATTGACCAGGAAACCGCCCGGCAGATTTCGCCCGTCGCGGAGGCGGTGGCCAATATGTTTACAATCTTGTACTACCAGGCTGAAACTGGTCGAGCGACGCCGGAGGACTTCCAGGAGGCGTTGGACACTATCCGCCAGGTGACAAGTAGGTAAGGCAAAAGACGATGGACGATAAGGCAAAATGAATAACGAGGAGGAGCAGTATACCTATCAAGGTGTACTGCTTACCCGAGGAAAAGGAACATATCAAGGTGCAAGCAAAGCGAGCAGGCATGAGCGCTGCGCGTTATCTGCGTGAGGTTGGACAGGGCTACAAGATCAAGGGTGTGGTCGATTGTGAGCAGGTCCCGGAGTTGGCCCGAATCAACGGCGATCTTGGCCGTTTGGGTGGCCTATTGAAGCTATGGCTGACCGATGACGTGCGAACTGCCCTGTTCGGCCAGTCAACAATCCTCGCTGTTCTCAGTAAGATCGAGGTGACGCAGGAGGAAATGGGTAAGATCATGACCAAGATTGTTATGCCGAGGTCTGAGCCATGACAAGGCTATGATCGCTCCCCTTGCTTTTTACGTCGGCGGGCCAGTTCTTCCTTTGCCCAAGCTGAAGACTCCATCATATCCCGCCGAAGTTCCAATTTCTCCTGGTCTGTCAGTCTCTGAACGCCCCGGCTGGCGGCGTCAGCTTCGAGTGGCAAAGCTTTCTTGGTGTAATTACCTGATTCTTCTGGGCTCTTCTTGCTCATTCTTCGCTCCCCTATCCGTCTCTTGATGTATCAATCATTGCGCCTATGAATTAGGAGCAGGTTACTCAGCGATGCTCTCAACTTCCGCTCGCCTGAGCTAGCGAAGGCTGTTAATATTTCCGTTAACTTTTCAATGTTCTGGTTGTGTCAATGAA
Source organism: Marinobacter profundi (assembly GCF_002744715.1). Taxonomy (GTDB): domain Bacteria; phylum Pseudomonadota; class Gammaproteobacteria; order Pseudomonadales; family Oleiphilaceae; genus Marinobacter; species Marinobacter profundi. Next base: position 249,096 of record NZ_KZ319368.1, on the reverse strand, counting down.
TCAACGCATAGGATACATCCGAGTATCGCCGGATAACCAGCACCTAGACCTCCAGCGTGAGACACTCAAGAAGGCAGGGTGTCGCGCGATCTATGAAGAAGCTTTCAGCGGTAATAGTAGGGAGCGCCCAAAGCTTGAACAGTGCCTTAGGGAGTTGCGTGCGGGGGATTCCCTAGTAGTTTGGCGGTTGGATGATCTAGGGCGAAGTTTGTCCGACTTAGTAATGACAGTGGAAAGTCTAGAGCAGCTAGGGGTGGGGTTTGAGAGCATTACCGAGCAGATCGAAACTACCGGTGCAGCAGGAAAAGTAGTTATTCATGTATTTGCTGCACTAGCTGAATTTCGACGTAGCTTGATTCGCAAACAAACGCAGCCTGGTCTTGCTGCAGCACGTGCTAGGGGCCGGGCGGGAGGGCGGAAGCCTAAGCTTGATGATCAGCAAGTTCGGGAGATTGAAGAACTTCTAAGCAACCCTGACATGCGTGTTGCAGACGTAGCTCGTCGTTATGGAGTCTCTCGCACAACGATTTATAAGTATGTTGGAGTCGTTGTGCCTCAGCATTGAAGGGGAGTCCAGTTTCGCTAATGAGTCTCATGGTGCTGTATTTAAATATGTTGAGGCTGTAACGAAGCGCACCACTAGATTCGGGCCTAATTGGTAAAAATTTTATAGGTGGCATTAGTGACAATAATAGAGCGGACCTTTAAAGATATCCCTGATGGGAAGGTTAATGATGCCGACCAACAGTCTTTCTTGGTCAGCCTGGGCTGGTCGCGAGGATATACATGGGATGATTTACTACATTCAAAACGTGTACTGATAATTTCCGAGGCAGGGGCAGGAAAAACCTACGAATGCCGTAAACAGTCGGAGCGCCTTTGGGTCTCGGGAGAACCTGCATTCTTCGTTGAATTGGCCGCGTTGGCAACAGAAGACCTTCGCAGTCTGTTAGATGCAGATGAAGAAGCCCGGCTGGATGGGTGGCTTGCCTCACAGTCTGAGGTGGCGACTTTTTTTCTGGACTCGATTGACGAGCTAAAATTGACGATGGGGTCGTTTGAGCGCGCGCTCAAACGACTGAAAAAGTGTATCGGCGGTCAGCTTCATCGGGCGCGCGTCGTCATCACGACACGGCCGATCCCCTTCGACGAACAGCTGGTCCGAAACGTACTGCCTGTTCCTATGGCGCCGTCTTCGGACTCCGATGAAGAAGCATTTGCGAAAATCGCAATGCGTGAGCATCGGGAGCAACACGACAACAGAAGCAAAAATCAATCGCCCGATTGGCGGTCTGTAGCTTTAATGCCGTTGTCGGACGAACAGATCGTCGATTTTTGTCGACACCAGGGAGTGAGCGATCCTGATCTTCTTTTTGAAGACTTACGACGTCGCAATGCCCTAGAGTTTGCACGTAGGCCTCAGGACCTCATTGAGTTATGCGCGGACTGGCGTGAGCATAAACGCATCCGAACACATCGCGATCAGGTTGCCACGAATGTTCGCGTGAAGTTGCTTCCTCGCGAAGATAGACCTGAACCGGCGGAATTATCTGTCGACAAGGCGATCGAAGGAGCTAGCCGACTCGCGCTTGCAGTTCAGATGACACGTCGTATAACCATTCGTCATAGTGCAGCGTCCGACGCTGTTGACGAGGAGGCAGCTCTTGATCCCGCGATCATCCTATCCGATTGGCAGCCGAACGAACGAAAAGCACTGCTGGAGCGTCCGTTATTTGGCTTCGCTTCTTATGGCCGAGTGCGCTTCCATCATCGCTCTGTTGCCGAGTACCTTGCTGCGGAGCGGCTAATAGCTTTTCGAAGACAAGGCATGCCGTTTCGAGCCCTCAAACGTCTTCTCTTCGCGGAGACAAAAGGTAACACAATCGTTCGCCCGTCCAAGCGACCAGTGGCGGGGTGGCTAGCCTTGCAAGAAGACGGGATTTTTGAACTCTTGCGAGACAATGAGCCTGCTGTGCTTCTGGATGAAGGCGACCCAGAGTCGCTAACGCAGACGCAGCGAAATCAAGCTCTTCGCGCCTACGCTAAGCGCTACGGCCCTGGTGGGTGGAGAGGCCTTCAGGTGCCTCACATTCAGGTCCACCGATTTGCATCGAGCGAGTTGGCAGAAGAAATCGACAGGATTTGGCGCAGTGGAGTAGAGAATCCGGATGTACGAGAAGTCCTCATCAGCCTTATAGAGGCGGGTCGCATAGAAGCTTGTGCAGACATCGTATTCGATATCACTCAGGACATTGCTGCAACTGCGGTCGAGCGCATAATGGCTATTGACGCTTTAGTAGCCCTTGGTGATGAGAGATTAGGGATAGTTTCTGCCAGGATAGCTGATGCTGATGATCTCTGGCCTGATAGAGTAGTACGCGGTGCCATACTACCCCTTTTCCCAAAATACATGTCGGTTGAGCAGCTTTGTCGGACCCTTAGATGGATAAAGCGAGAGAAGCGCAATGTAGGCGATCTTAGTTGGCAACTACCACGCCTGATAGCAGGAGCGTCTCTTGATCTCCCTGTCCTTGAGGAACTTCGTGATGGTCTCCTCGCGCTAGTATCAGAGGGGCTTAAATGGCGAAAAGAGTGGCCGCATATTATGAGTGATCGGCCACATCTCAGTGGAGCACTCGCTGCAACATGTGAACGCGGCCTCGATATAAGCCTAGACGACCAGTGGCTGCATGGTGGTGTAATCGCATTGCGATTACACCACCGAGACCATTGCGACGATGAGCCGATCAAATCACTTCGCGAACGGCTGGTCAATCTGAAAGCAGTGGACAATGAGCGTCTTTTCTGGGTTGAGGACGCTTTGCTGCAGTCGCTCCATGAAATCAAAGATCCTTGGAGACGGCTCGCAGAGATCACTATTCACGATGGACCAGTTCAGCTAAGACCGGACCGGGATCTGACTTGGGTGAGCGAAGCGCTTGGTGACACGACCCGGGATGCGGGTGAACGCGCAATGCTCTTGGAGGCAGCCATCCGTCTGTCGCCGGATCGTGATACATGGAAAAAACACGTTGAAGGACTTAGGCCTCTCATATTGGATGAACCTTCATTCGTGCAAAGACTTGACGACTCGCTGAAACCATCGAAGCACGACAAAGAGCATCGTCGTTGGGAAAAGAAGCAGGCTGAACGAAAGAAGCAAGAAGAGCGGCGAAAGGCCAAGAACCGCGCGAGCTGGGTTCAGTTCTGGCGAGAAGTTGCCAATCAGCCTGAAAACGCATTTTCGACGGAGCAAAGCTGGAACACTGCTTGGAACTTGTGGCGCGCCATGAGTCATGATGGTGAAGACAGTCGATCGTCAGGCTGGAACCGGCGATTCATTGAAGAGCAATTCAATCAAGAAACGGCCGACAAGCTTCGCCGGGTGCTGATGAAGATCTGGCGTGATGACCACCCAACTTTTCCCAGCGAAAGGCCCGAAGGCGAGCGCAATACATTTCTTGTACGTTGGCAACTTGGTCTGGCCGCGATCTACGCCGAAGCGGAGGCCCCCGACTGGGCAGCTAAACTCGGCGATGCCGAAGCCGAGCTAGCCGCGCGGTACGCTCTGATTGAACTGAACGGCCTGCCTCAGTGGATAGAAGGTCTCGTAGACACGCACCCAAACGCTGTGGACCGGACGCTTGGAAATGAATTGTCGTGGGAGCTGAACCGGCCGTCAGGTGAGCGTGGACATTCGAGCCTACTTCAAGGAATTGATTATGCGCCTGAGAGGGTAGCCAGTTTATTTTTACCACGACTGGAATCCTGGCTAGATGACGGTGGGGACTGGATTAATGGCGCCGATAACACGACCGGAATGACCGAAAGGGTTCGGCAAGTCACACGGGTTATCTTGAAGCATGGCGATGCTGCGGAAATTAAGAGACTTCAAGAACGGGCACTACAAAGATTGGAACAACAATTGCCGCTTTCGCTGCGCCTCGTTTGGTTGTCGACCTTAATGCGAATTGATCCGCAGACGAGTGTCGAAAAGCTGGCGGATCAGATTGAGATAGTTGAACCATCTGAGCGATCAGACGCTGTGACATGGCTGGCCAGCCTCTTTGGTGATCGCCAAGACGGAATTGGTTTGGGTGACGAACGATTCACGCCGAAACTACTGCTGAGGCTTCTTCGTTTGGCCTATCGCCACGTTCGAATACAAGACGATGCGCACCACGAAGGGTCCTATTCACCGGACACTCGAGACAACGCGGAACAGGCACGCAATAGCATTGTAACGGCATTACTCAACGCGAAAGGCGAGGAGGGCTTGGCTGCCAAGCTCGAGATGGCCGCAGATCCTTTGTGCGCTCATTTCAAGGATCGCATTTTGGCTGTGGCAGAAGAGAGTTGGGCGCAAGAGATTGATGCTGAGGTATTTGATGAGGCTCAAGCGGTAGCACTTGATCGAAGCGGGGAAGCGCCTGCCTCAACGAATGAAGCTATGTTTGCGATTTTGAAGGATAGGCTATCTGACCTAAACGACCTTCTTCTCCGTGACGCGTCACCGCGAGAGGCTTGGGCAGGGATATCAGACGAGAGGGTGATGCGTCGAGAAATTTCGCGCGAGCTGAGCTATGCCGCGAACTCGATCTACACTATGGACCAAGAGGCTGTTACAGCTGACGAAAAGGAAACTGATATACGTTTGCGCTCTGTTATTTCTAAGCATGAAGCTGTGATTGAACTAAAACTTGGTGATGGGCGCACAGCGACAGACTTGCGAGATACAATAGAAAATCAGCTTGTTAGGAAATACATGGCAGCAGAATACAGTAAAGCTGGAGCTTTGTTGGTGACTCTTGCAAAAGACCGTCAATGGAAACATCCAGATGAAAAGCGCATGATCAAAGCGGATGAGTTATTGTCGCTGCTGACTGCAGAGGCTGACAGAGTGCAACAGGCTTTGGGAGGCGGAGCCTATATACATGTACACCTTCTTGATTTGCGTCCTAGGTTACCTATTGAGTCTCAGACTAAGTCTTGAGTGCTAAAATAGGCTCCGAGTATCGACTTTGTTGCTTAAGTTGGTGATTTCTCGACGTGGTATTTATCATGGTCCTTTGCTTTTTTTGGTTAGTATCATATTGAAAAATAAATGTTTTTTATTTCTGTTGATAATCGAGTGGGAGTAACGGTGGCACCAGAGCCCGCGTCCGCTAACATCCGGGCGCAGGACGAGCTCTGGATGAGCCGGGCCCTGGAACTGGCGGCGCAGGCCGCCGCCCGGGGCGAGGTTCCGGTCGGGGCGGTCGTGGTCCGGGATGGTCGGGAGATCGGTGTCGGTTTCAATGCGCCGATCAGTGGCTGTGACCCTACCGCCCATGCCGAGGTGCGTGCCTTGCGGGATGCAGCCCGGCGGGTTGGCAATTACCGGTTGTCCGGCGCCACGCTTTACGTCACCCTTGAGCCGTGCACCATGTGCGTCGGGGCCATCGTACACAGCCGGATCTCCCGCCTGGTCTATGGTGCCACGGAGCCCAAAGCGGGCGCGGTTGAATCGGTCCGCCAGACGCTGGCGGAACCCTCGCTGAACTGGCGGGTGGAGGCCGAAGGCGGCATTCTGGCAGAGCCCTGCAGTACCATCATCAGTGATTTTTTTGCCCGGCGACGTGAAGAAATCCGCCGTCAGCGCATCGTGAATTCAGGGAAGGAGCAGATAACACCATGAAAGTTCTGGTCACCGGCGGAGCCGGATATATTGGTAGCCATGTTGTGCGTCAGCTGGGTAAGGCCGGTCACGACGTGGTGGTCTTTGACAACCTCTCGACCGGGTATCGCTGGGCCGTCACCTGCGGCGAGCTGGTGGTGGGCGACCTGGCCGACGAAGCGGCCATCGAGGCGGTCTTTCAGGCCCACCGGTTCGAGGCGGTGCTTCACTTCGCCGCCAACATCGTGGTGCCGGAGTCGGTCACCAACCCCCTCAAGTATTACAGCAACAATACCCGCAATACCCTGAACCTGTTACGGGCAGTAGAACGCCACCAGATTCCCTATATGGTGTTCTCGTCAACGGCCGCGGTTTATGGCATGCCGGAACAGACCGTGCTGACCGAGGACCTGCCGCTGGCGCCGATCAATCCCTACGGCGCGTCCAAGATGATGAGCGAGCGGATGATCATGGATCTGGCAGCCGCCAGTAACCTGAACTACGTCATCCTGCGCTATTTTAACGTGGCCGGAGCTAATCCGGACGGCCTGCTGGGGCAGGCGACACCGGAGGCGACTCACCTGATCAAGGTGGCCTGTGAATGCGTCACCGGCGCCCGCGATGGGATGAGTGTGTTCGGCATCGACTATGACACCCGGGATGGCACCTGTATCCGCGACTACATTCACGTCGAGGACCTTGCCAAGGCCCATGTAATGGCCCTGGATCATATGGCCCGGGGAGGGGAATCCCGGGTGCTGAACTGCGGTTATGGCCGTGGCTTTACGGTGCGGGAAGTCATCGAGGTGGTGAAGCGCCTGTCCGGGGTGGATTTCCCGGTCGTGGAAACCGGCCGGCGGGCCGGAGATCCGGCGGCGCTGATGGCGGATAACCAGCGGATTCGTGCGGTCCTGGGCTGGAGCCCGGATTTCGATGACCTCGACGTCATTGTCGGCACCGCCCTGGCGTGGGAAAAAATCTGGCAGGACCGCAAGGCGGCAGAAGCCTGACCTTGCGGGTCTGCAACGAACGGATATTCGACAGTCTTTTGAACTACGGAAGCGGAAGCTGAACCATGAAAATCACCATTTTCGGAACGGGATACGTCGGGCTGGTCACCGGTGCCTGCCTCGCAGACGTCGGTCACCAGGTCCTCTGCATGGATGTGGACCAGGCCAAGATCGACAAGCTGGAAAACGGCCAGATCCCGATCTACGAGCCAGGCCTGGACGCCATTGTCCGGCACACGGTGGAGGCGGGTCGCCTGGCCTTTACCACAGACCCCCGCAAGGCGGTCGAGCATGGCACGCTGCAGTTCATTGCCGTCGGTACGCCGCCGGATGAAGATGGTTCTGCCGACCTGCAGTATGTCACTGCGGTGGCCCGCTCCATCGGCACCTACATGACGGACTACAAGGTGGTGGTGGACAAGTCCACAGTTCCGGTCGGAACCGGTGACCGGGTCCGGTCCGCCGTGCGCGCAGAGCTGGATCACCGTGGCCTCGAGCTGGAGTTCGACGTAGTGTCCAACCCCGAGTTCCTCAAGGAAGGCGCGGCGATCAACGACTTCATGAAGCCGGACCGGATTGTAGTGGGTACCGACAGCGAGCGGGCGGCAGATCTGCTGCGGGAAGTTTACTATCCGTTCAACCGCAATCACGACCGGATGATCTTCATGGACATCCGCTCCGCGGAGCTGACCAAGTACGCCGCCAATGCCATGCTGGCGACCAAGATCAGTTTCATGAACGAAGTGGCGAACCTGGCCGAGCGGCTGGGTGCGGATATCGAAGCCGTCCGCCGCGGGATCGGTTCGGATCCGCGCATTGGCTATCACTTTATCTATCCCGGTTGCGGTTACGGCGGGTCGTGTTTCCCGAAAGATGTCCAGGCGCTGGCCCGTACCGCGCGGGACTGTGACTACGAGGCCCGCCTGCTCAATGCGGTGGAGGCGGTCAACCATGCCCAGAAGCACGTCCTGTTTGACAAGATCAGCCATTATTTCGGCGGTAATCTTGACGGCAAAGTGGTCGCGCTGTGGGGGTTGGCGTTCAAGCCGAATACCGATGACATGCGTGAGGCCTCGTCCCGTAACCTGATGGAAGACCTTTGGAAGGCGGGCGCGACCGTCCAGGCCTTCGACCCGGAAGCGATGGAGGAGACCCAGCGCATCTACGGGGACCAGCCTGGTCTGACCTTGTGCGGTACCAAGGAGCAGGCACTGAAGAATGCGGATGTGCTGGCGATCTGTACCGAGTGGAAGGAATTCCGTTCACCGGACTTTGATGTAGTGAGTGCGGCGCTGCGGGAGCCGGTGGTATTCGATGGCCGTAACCTGTACGACCCGGATATTCTCGAGCGTCATGGCCTGATCTATTACGCCATTGGTCGCGGCCGTAACCAGTTTCACTCGGTGTGATGCAATGACAGACAGCGGGTACCGGCTACACGAACGTCTGCAGGCGGACACGCTCGATCTGGGGCAGTCCGCCCTGTGTGACATCCGACTGATGAATGACCAGAGCTGGCCATGGATTATCCTGGTTCCGCGGCGCATGGCTGTTCGCGAGATCTATGACCTGACCGTCGCCGACCAGCAGCAGTTACTGCGGGAATCCAGCTGCCTGGGGCAGGGCATGATGGCGCTGTTCGAGGGCGACAAGCTCAATGTGGCGGCCCTGGGCAATATGGTGCCCCAGTTGCACCTGCACCACATCGTTCGTTTTGAGGGGGATCCGGCGTGGCCGGCACCGGTCTGGGGTCGCCAGCAGCCTGTCCCCTATACGGATTCCGGGCTGCAGGCGATCATCCAGCGGCTTGGGCCGCTCCTTGACCGGGTAAAGGGCTGCTGAGGCAGCCCGGCATTTCGGGCCAACACAAACCGGTTTAAGAAAAAACCGGAACCTTCTGAAATCCCTCGACGTTTCTCTATTGGGCGTGTTCTGCAGACGGGTACGCCCGTGCCTGTATTCAACCAATAATAAAGAGAGGTCGGGGATGTGGATGAAGTTTGACAGCTTGGCAGTACCCCAGCAGGTTTCGGCCGCCAGGCAGGAAGAAGATACGGTGACCTACCGTCAGTTTGCTCTCGGAATTCTGGGGGCACGGGTGTATCAGGGCAGCAATCCCTCAGTGCTGATTGCCCAATCTGCGGTACTGGATTTTGATCGCGAAGGGGCTGCGCTGATTCTCGAGGCGGGGGTTGTGCAACCGGGGGAGCCCGTCCGGGTGTCATTCTTCCTCGAAAACGACCTGCGTGACGAACATGTGCAACCGATGGTTGACCGGGTGCCGGCAACGGTCCGTTATGCCATGCCCGTCGCAGGCGGGCTTCGGGTGGGGGTGCAGTTCGATTACCGCACGTCAGTGTTTGCCGGATCCATCCGGGCCCGGGCCCGGGCGGTCGAGCGGTTGTTGTCGGACTGGTCTGGCGATGACGGTGCCGATGCCGGGCGCCATGCCCTGTTACCGGTCGGCTATCGCCAGGGTGGTCGCATCCAGCGGGTCGTGGCCGGGTGCTGAACGTCTTGCCACAAAAAAAGCCCGCCTGTCCGGCGGGCTCAAGTTACCTGTGAAGGCAACGACTCAACAATGGAGGATAGGCTCTATCCCACTTGACTGACGTTGCCGGTCGCCGGAAGGTTCCATAAATACTTCCGATTTCCGGGAGGGCAGGAAGGTACCCGGTACGCCTTCAATCTCTTTTCCCGCTTTGCCGGGCCAGTGCCTGGGAACCAACCAGAATCATCCGCAGCTCGGTTTTCAGTTTGGCCTTCAGCAGATCCCGCTCTTTGGCAGTGGCGTCCAGGGCTTCGGCGCCCTGGTTGAATACCAGGGTGACCATCGCTTCCGCCACCAGGCGGGCATCCGAGAGAGGTTTGCCTTCTTCTTCGGCAAACCGCCGGAGGTCGTCGGCAAGTTCGGTGACAAAGTGGTCAATTTCGGCCTGCACCGCGGTGCGAAAAGGTTTGGACACGCCGGTGCGTTCCCGCAGCATCAGTCGGAACAGGTTGGCGTTGTTGCCCAGGTACTCCATAAAGGTTTCGATCGACGTACTGATTGCACTGCCGTCACGGGCAATTCGTTTGCGGGCCTGGCGCATCAGTTGCCGCAAGGCGACCCCGCCTTCGTCCACCAGTGCCAGTCCGAGCTCGTCCAGTTCCGCAAAATGCCGGTAGAATGAAGTGGGTGCTATACCGGCTTCCCGTGCCACTTCCCGCAGGCTCAGGCTCCCGAATCCGCGATCTGCACTTAACTGGGCGAGGGCGGCATCCATCAGCGCGCGGCGGGTTCTGAGTTTCTGTTCGGCTCTGACGGACACGAAAGGTCTCCAGTTGATCTTGTCGATAAACACGACATTCTAGCGATCGGGGATGATGGCGTCATCCACCGTGACGGAAGCCTGATTTTCCATCCCATTGTGTTTATAATGGGCGGCTTTTCCAGTAGGGTCCGCCAGAACCTGGGCGTCCGCGTCAAAAGCGTCTCAGAGCACAGAGATTCCCGGCGGTATCCGATGATATGAGCAGGGCAGGTCTCCGCGTCGCCGGAGAGGCCGGTGTTGGTTATGTTATGGGGTATTGAACATGCCGATTTATGAATATGTGTGTAACGAGTGCGGCTTTGAGAAGGACGTACTCCAGAAGATGAGTGACGAGCCGCTGAAGGATTGTCCGTCCTGTCAGGAACCTGCGTTCCGCAAGCGGATATCCGCAGCAGGCTTCCGCCTGGCGGGAACAGGCTGGTATGAAACCGATTTCAAGACCGGGTCGAAGAAGAACCTGGTCGACAAGGGCAGTTCATCAGCGTCCAAAGAGCCAGCGGCGGGCTGAGACCAATTAAATCGCACATTTCAGAACTAACGGGAACGGGTATGCGCAGTCATTATTGCGGTGGAATCAACGAATCTCACATCGACCAGGTCGTCACACTTTGCGGCTGGGTGCATCGTCGCCGGGATCATGGCGGGGTAATCTTCCTCGACCTTCGCGATCGTGACGGCATGTCACAGGTCGTGTTTGACCCGGACACCCCGGAAAGCTTTGCGCTGGCAGAGAAAGTGCGCAGCGAATTTGTCATCAAGGTGACCGGTCGTGTCCGTCGCCGCCCGGCGGGTACTGAAAATGCCAACATGCCGACTGGCCAGGTTGAAGTGCTGGGTACCGGCCTGGAGATCCTCAACGCCGCTGCCACGCCGCCGTTCCCGCTCGACGAGCATGTGGACGTTGGCGAGGACGTCCGTCTCAAGTACCGTTTTGTCGACCTGCGCCGTCCGGAAATGCTTAATCGTCTGCGGTTCCGTTCCCGGGTGACCAGTTACATCCGTAACTACCTGGACAGCAACGGATTCATGGATGTGGAAACCCCGATCCTGACCCGTGCTACGCCGGAAGGTGCCCGTGATTACCTGGTGCCGAGCCGTACCCACGAAGGGTCGTTCTTTGCCCTGCCGCAGTCGCCTCAGCTGTTCAAGCAGCTGCTGATGGTGTCGGGTGTTGACCGCTACTACCAGATTGCCAAGTGTTTCCGTGATGAAGATCTGCGTGCCGACCGTCAGCCGGAGTTTACCCAGGTGGACGTCGAGGCCTCGTTTATCGATGAAGAAACGCTGATGTCGCTCAACGAGAACATGATCCGCAACCTGTTCCGCGATGTGCTGAAGGTGGACCTTCCGGACTTCCCGCGCATGCCCTATTCCGAAGCCATGCGCCGCTTCGGCAGTGACAAGCCCGACCTGCGCATCCCGCTGGAGCTGCTGGATGTGGCAGACCTGGTGGAAAATGTCGACTTCAAGGTCTTCGCCGGCCCGGCCAAGGATCCGAAGGGTCGCGTCGCCGCTTTGCGGGTACCGAAAGGTGGTGAGCTGACCCGCAAGCAGATCGACGAATACACCAAATTTGTCGGCATTTACGGTGCCAAGGGCCTGGCCTACATCAAAGTCAACGAACTGGCCAAGGGTGCTGAAGGCCTGCAGTCCCCGATAGTCAAGTTCCTCGGCGATGACGTCGCCATGGCGGTCATCGAGCGGGTGGGTGCCGAAGATGGCGACATCGTATTCTTCGGTGCGGACAAGGAAGTGGTGGTCAACGAAGCCCTGGGTGCCTTGCGTATCCGGGTGGGTCACGACCTCAAGATGCTGACCTGTGAGTGGGCGCCGATGTGGGTGGTGGACTTCCCGATGTTCGAGGAAACCGCCGACGGTGGCCTGACCGCCATCCACCATCCGTTCACCGCGCCGTCCTGCACGCCGGAAGAACTGGAAGCTTCACCGGCTACCGCACTGTCCCGTGCCTACGACATGGTGCTGAATGGCACCGAGCTTGGTGGCGGTTCCATCCGTATTCACGATGGCAAGATGCAGGAGACGGTATTCCGCATCCTGGGGATTGGCGAAGAAGAGGCCCGGGCCAAGTTCGGCTTCCTGCTCGACGCCCTGAAGTTCGGCTGTCCGCCCCACGGCGGTCTGGCTTTCGGCCTGGACCGGCTGATCATGCTGATGACCGGCGCGACCTCCATCCGGGACGTGATCGCCTTCCCGAAAACCCAGAGCGCGACCTGTCTGATGACCCAGGCACCGGGCGAAGTGGACGAAAAACAGTTGCGCGAACTGCATATCCGGCTGCGCAAGCCGGCGGCAAAGAACGGCGAAGGCAACGTGGCCGAAGCCCCCGCCGGCGACAGCAACTGAATGCACGAGCGGCCTGAGGAGCAAGCTTGGCCATCATTCTTGGTGTAGACCCCGGTTCGCGGATTACCGGTTACGGTATCATCCGCGCCGAGGGCCGCCACGTGCAGTACATCGATAGCGGCTGTATCCGGGTGGGCGAAAAACCCATGCCGGAGCGGCTGCAAACCATCTTTCACAGTCTTGCAACGCTGATCGGAGAATTCCGTCCGGAAGAATTCGCGATCGAGCAGGTCTTTATGGCCCGTAACCCGGATTCCGCCCTCAAATTGGGGCAGGCCCGGGGGGCGGCCATCGTCAGTGCCGCCAACAGCGGTCTCGCCGTTCATGAGTATTCCGCCCGCCAGGTCAAGCAGGCCGTGGTCGGCAAGGGTGGAGCAGACAAATCCCAGGTTCAGCACATGGTGCAGGTGCTCCTTGCCTTGTCGTCCCGACCCCAGGCGGATGCGGCGGATGCCCTGGCCATTGCGCTGTGTCACGCTCACATGAGCCAGAGCGTCAGCCGGCTGGTTGCCGGCGGTGGTGCTGGCGGCAAGGTGCGTGGCGGCCGCGTACGACAACTGTAAACACGGCCCGAGTGCCGCAGGAGATCAGGTTTGATTGGTCGGATCCGAGGACAACTCATCGAAAAATCCCCGGCCCGGGCGCTGGTTGAATGCGCGGGACTGGGTTACGAAGTCGACATTCCCTACACCACCTTTTTTCAGCTTCCCGACGCCGGCAGTGAGGTAATCCTGCATACCCACTTCGCCGTTCGCGAGGATGCCCAGAGTCTGTATGGTTTCGTCGCCGCGCTGGACCGTAACCTGTTCCGCCTGCTGATCAAGGTCAACGGAGTCGGGCCCAAGCTCGCCCTGGGCATACTGTCCGGACTCGATGCCAACCAGTTCATCCGTTGCGTGGATGGCCGGGATGTTAACGCGCTGGTCAAATTGCCTGGCGTCGGAAAGAAAACCGCGGAGCGGTTGCTGATTGAAATGGCTGACAGGATAGGGCAACTTGAAGGGCAGTTTGTTACTGTGGAGTCGGCGGCGACAGGTTCCGGGGAAGCGCCGGTGGTGCGCAGTGCAGATGCGGTTGAGGAAGCGGAAGCGGCCCTGATTGCCCTGGGCTACAAACCCCAGGAAGCGGCCCGGGCGGTGAGCCGGGTGGCAGAGGAGGGGCGCAGCCGGGAAGAGCTCATCCGTCTGGCACTGAGAAACATGATACCGGCCAGCTGAAAGGACCGGTCCGGGTACGTCGCCATCGGTAACCTGTATAGAGCGTAACGTGACAGCCAAGTGGCTGTTTGTACAATGGGTGGCGTTTTGAAGTGCCAGTGAGCATCCGTCAAGCGTTGCCCCGGATATGAGCATTACCCATGATTGAATCGGATCGTCTGATTTCTGCCCAGGCAGGCCAGTATGAAGAAGTTCAGGACCGGGCCATTCGCCCCGGCCTGTTGGCAGAGTATGTCGGCCAGCCTTCGGTGCGGGACCAGATGGAGATTTTCATCTCCGCCGCCCGGGGCCGCCAGGAAGCTCTCGATCACGTGCTGATCTTCGGCCCGCCCGGTCTGGGCAAGACCACGCTGGCCAACATCATTGCCAATGAAATGGGTGTGTCCATCAAGACCACCTCCGGCCCGGTGCTGGAGAAAGCCGGTGACCTGGCTGCCATGCTGACCAACCTGGAAGAGGGTGACGTTCTCTTTATTGACGAAATTCACCGGCTCAGTGCCGCGGTGGAGGAAGTGCTCTACCCGGCGATGGAGGATTACCAGCTCGACATCATGATCGGCGAAGGCCCGGCCGCCCGTTCGATCAAGCTGGACCTGCCGCCGTTTACCCTGGTGGGGGCGACCACTCGCGCCGGATTGCTGACGTCGCCGCTGCGCGACCGTTTTGGCATTGTCCAGCGGCTTGAGTTCTATAACACCGCGGACCTGACCAGCATCATTCTGCGGTCCGCACGCTTGTCGGGTGTCGTCATTGATGAAACCGGCGCCTTTGAAATTGCCCGTCGTTCCCGCGGTACCCCGCGGATTGCCAACCGACTGCTGCGGCGGGTGCGGGATTATGCCGAAGTCCGTGCCGATGGCCGGATTACCGAGCAGGTGGCGGACGAGGCCCTGAACATGCTCAAGGTGGACCATCAGGGCTTTGACCACATGGACCGCCGCCTGCTGCTGGCGATGATCGAGAAATTCGACGGCGGCCCGGTTGGGGTCGAAAGCCTGGCGGCAGCGATCAGTGAAGAGCGTGGCACCATCGAGGACGTACTCGAACCCTTCCTGATCCAGCAGGGCTTCATGGTGCGGACGCCCCGCGGCCGCATGGTCACCTCCACTGCCTATCAGCACTTCGGAGTGGCGTCCGGCGCCGGGTCGCGGGAGGACCATCTTGGCTGACACGAGCCAGCAGTCGTTCGAATGGCCGGTGCGGGTCTATATTGAGGATACCGATGCCGGCGGCATCGTGTTCCATGCCAAATACCTGCATTACATGGAACGGGCAAGAACGGAATGGATACGTAACCGTGGCGTTGGGCTGCGGGCGGGGCTGGCGGACAACATCAGCTATGTTGTTCAGCGCCTGTCGATACATTATGCCGTACCGGCGAAACTGGACGACCAGTTGCTGGTGACCGCCGATCCGGTGGCGTTCGGAAGAGTCTGGATGGATTTCCGTCAATGTGTGCTGCGGGCCAGTGACCGTAAAGTGCTGTCCGAGGCGGATGTCCGGGTTGCCTGCGTAGCCCTCGACAGCGGTCGGCCACGCCGGCTGCCCGATAACATGCGGCAGCTGCTTGAACATTATCATGACACTAACTCATCAACCGGAATGAGCCAGGAGTAAAAGGTGGAGTCAGAAGTTTCTGTTTGGTATCTCATCTCCAATGCGGGTCTGCTGGTGCAGCTGGTCATGCTGCTGCTGGTGCTGGCTTCGATGGTCTCCTGGGCCCTGATTTTCCAGCGCTTGCAGGTATTCAAGAAGGCCCGCAAGGCACAGCTCGAGTTCGAAGAGCGGTTCTGGTCCGGCATGGACCTGGGGCAGCTCTACCGCGATGTCAGCGCCAACCCGACGCCCTATTCAGGCCTGGAGTCGGTGTTCCGTGCCGGCTTCAAGGAGTTCTCCCGTCTCCGTCAGCAAAGCCGGGATGCCGATGCCGTCATGGATGGATCCCAGCGGGCCATGCGCGTGGCGTTTTCCCGCGAACAGGAGCGGCTGGAAATGCACCTGCCGTTCCTCGCAACCGTCGGCTCCACCAGTCCCTATGTCGGCCTGTTTGGTACGGTCTGGGGCATTATGAACTCGTTCCGGGGCCTGGCCCAGGTGCAGCAGGCGACGCTGGCAACGGTGGCCCCCGGGATCTCCGAGGCGCTGATCGCCACGGCCATGGGCCTGTTTGCGGCCATTCCGGCGGTCATCGCCTACAACCGCTTTGCCGCCCGGTCGGATGCCCTGCTGAAGAACTACGAAACCTTTGCGGAGGAATTCTCCAGCATTCTCCATCGTCGGGTTCACAGCAGTGAGCAGGCTTCAGGTGCCTGATAACGGGCAGGTCCAGTTAACCAGGAGCAGGCAGATATGAAAGGCATGGGAATGATGCCCACGGCACGCCGCAAGCCGATGTCGGAAATCAACGTGGTTCCCTACATCGACGTGATGCTGGTGCTGTTGGTGATCTTTATGGTGACCGCGCCGATGTTGACCCAGGGCGTCAAGGTTGACCTGCCGGAGACCACCTCCGATCCGATCCAGGCCCAGAAGGACGTGGAATCGATCATTGTGTCGGTAGACGCCGCCGGCGCGTACTACCTGGAGGTGGGAGACCGCGGCAGCGATCCGATGAGCCTTGGTGAGCTGCGCAGCCAGGTGGCCACGATCCTGTCGGAGCGGGCCAATGGTGAGGTGCTGGTCCGTGGTGATGAGCATGTGGAATACGGTGTGGTGGTGCGCCTGATGGCTGAGCTGCAGGGTGCCGGGGCCTCGAGCGTGGGGCTGATTACCGAAGCGTTTGCAGACGACGCGGCTAATGACAGCAAGTAAGGCAGGTTTTATCCGTGACAGGTCATGAACGCGATGTAACCCGGACCGGACAGCCACCGTGGAAATCACCGGTTATGCTGTCTGTAGGCCTGCACATTGCACTGGTTGTAGTGGCGCTGGTGGGCTGGAGTTGGACCAAGCCACTGGACGAGCCGAAGCCACGGACGATTGCGGCACGTCTGATTGCGCCGCAGCCGGAGCCGAGTCCCCAGATGGAGCCGGTACAACAGCCGGATCCTCAGGAGGAGCAACGCCGCCTCGAGGAGCAGCGCAAGGCAGAGGCCCGGCGGCAGGCCGAAGAACAACGCAAGGCAGAGGAAGCGCAGGCCCGCGAGCAAGCCCGCAAGCGTGAGCAGGAGCGCCAGGTCGCGCTGGAAAAGGAGCGTAAGGCAAAGGAAGCGGAAGCGGCCAGGCAGAAAGCCGATGCGGAAGCCCGGGAACGTGCCCGCCAGCAGGCGGAAGCCGAGAAACAGCGCAAGGAAGAAGCTGCCCGCAAGGCGGCAGAAGAGAAGCGTCGCCAGCAAGAGCTGGAACGCCAGCGCCAGGAACAGGAAGAGCAGGCCCGGCAGGCGGCCGAGGAAAAACGCAAAGAGGCAGAGCGCCGGCTGCGGGAGCAGCAACTGGAAGCCCTGGCAGAGCAGGCCAGCAAGGCGCAGGAGGCTGAGGCACAGCGTCAGGCCGCTGCGGCTGCGGCCAAGGCCCGGGAAAGCCAGATGATGTCGGAAAGCGAAAAGTACCAGGCGCTGATTCGAGAGCGTCTGAGCCAGGCCTGGTATCCGCCTTCATCGGCAACCGAGGACATGACGGCACGACTGCAGATTACCTTGCTGCCGACCGGCGAACTGGCATCGGTCAAACTGGTCAGCAGCAGCGGCAATACCGCTTTTGACAACTCGGCCGTAAGTGCCGTGCGGTCCCTGAGTCGCTATCCGATCCCGGACAGCAGGGATACGTTTGAACGCTATTTCCGGCAGTTCACCATTGAATTCAACCCGCGGCGGTTGAGATAAAGGACAAGGGAATCGATTATGAGCAACAGGATCAATACCCATCGTTTCCGGGCGCTGAAATCCGGTCTCTGGTCTCTGGTACTGGCACTCCTGGTCTCGGCAGGCCCGGCCAGTGCAGAGTTGCTGATCCGGATTACCGAGGGTGCGGACGCCGCCATTCCCCTGTCGGTGGTGCCTTTTGCCGAGTCCGGTGCCATGCCGGCCGGCGATAACGTGAGCACGATTATTCGTGACGACCTGGCGATGAGCGGCGAGTTTCGTCCGCTGCCACCGGAAAAAATGCTCAGCTTGCCGTCAAAAGGCGATGAGGTTTTTTTCCGGGACTGGCGGATGCTGGGACAGCGTTACGTTCTGGTAGGCCAGATGCAGCGGGAAGGCGACCGGGTCAGTGCCCGTTATGAGCTGTTCGATGTCAACCGGGAAAGCCGTCTGCTGGGCGAGACTGCCTCGGCTCCGGTCAGCAATATCCGTACCCTGGCGCACCACATCAGCGACAAGGTCTATGAAGCCATTACCGGGGTGCCTGGCGCCTTTTCAACCCGGTTGGCGTACGTGACCCTGCAGAACGTCAATGGCAAGCCCCTTTACAAGCTGCAGGTCAGTGATGTGGATGGCAAGCGGGCCCGGATCCGGCTCGACAGCCGGGAGCCCATTCTGTCACCGGCCTGGTCGCCGGACGGCAAACAGTTGGCGTATGTCTCCTTCGAGAGCAGCAAGCCGGCTATCTACCTTCATGAACTGAGTTCCGGCAAGCGTACCCGAATCGCGGAATTCAAGGGGCTGAACTCGGCACCGGCCTGGTCGCCGGATGGCCGCTCGTTATTATTGACGTTGTCGAAGGATGGCAACGCAGAGATCTACAAAATGGATATAGCCAGCCGCTCGCTGAAGCGCTTGACCAATCACTGGTCGATCGACACGGAAGCCACCTGGGATCATCGTGGTCGCGGGATCTTCTTCACGTCGGATCGCTCCGGCGGGCCGCAGGTCTATTACATGGAAAGTGAAGGTGCGGAGCCGCGACGGATTACCTTCGGCAGCCGTTACAACGCCCGGCCACGCCCGAGTGCGGATGGCAAGTACGTCTATTACGTCCACCAGCGTGAAGGGGCGTTCCACATTGCCCGTACCAACCTTGAAACAGGCGAAGAAACCGTACTTACGCGCACCAAGCTGGATGAGTCGCCCAGTGTTTCGCCTAACGGGCGAATGCTGATTTACGCAACACAACAGAACGGCCAAAGCGTTCTCACGGTGATTTCCGCAGATGGCGGGGCAAATTACACCTTGCCAGCCTCTGAAGGTGATGTCCGTGACCCGGCCTGGTCACCGATTTCCCGCTGAAGCGGTGACTCTGGCCAATAAAAAGTTCAACTCATGGAAAAGAAGGAAGTGACTATGAATATTTCAATGAAGCAGAAAGCGGTTGCAATGGTTTTCTCCCTCGGCCTGATGGCTGGCTGTAGCTCCACCGGTGAAACCGTGGATGAAGGCTACACCGACACCGCGGCTTCCGGGCAGGATGGCAGCACCGTATACGGCGGCACCGACGACGGTGGCATTTCTTCCGGCCAGCTGAGTGCCGAAGAGCGTCAGGCTGCGCAGGAGCGTGCCGAGATGGAAGCCATGCGTCAGATCACCACCTTCTACTTTGATTTCGATACCTCTGAGATCAAGCCGGAAGCCCGTGACGTGCTGGTTGCCCATGCCAAGTTCCTGGCAGCCAATCCGAGCCAGCAGGTCCGTCTCGAAGGTCATGGCGATGAGCGTGGCACCAAGGAATACAACCTGGCGCTGGGTGAGCGTCGTGCCAACGCAGTTGAGCGCTTCCTGATTGTAAACGGTGCTTCACGTGGCCAGATCGAAACCGTAAGCTATGGTGAAGAGAAGCCAGCGGTTATGGGTTCCACTGACAGTGCATGGGCCCAGAACCGTCGCGTTGAACTGATTTTTCAGTAATCGACAAACCCAGCAACGGGAATATCCATGAGAAAATCACTCATGGCGACAGTTGCGCTCTCGCTTGCCCTCGGGCAAGCGGGCAGTGCGCTGGCGCAATCGGCCCCCGGTGGCCAGGCCAATGCCGAAATGTTCTACATGATCCAGCAACTGCAGCAGGAGGTCCGTCGCCTGCAGGGAGAAGTGGAAGAACAGCGTAATCAGATTGATCGGCTGTCGCGCCAGTCACGGGATCGTTATATCGATCTGGACCAGCGGATTCTCGACCTGTCCGGCAAGCTGGACGGGCAGGGTGGGGCGCAACCGGCCCCGTCAGCGGGCAATGATGGTGGCGAAAGCCCTGCCGGAGAATCACCGCAGGCAACCCCGACCCGGGAATACCGGCAACCGGATGCCAAGGAACGGGCCGCCTACCAGGAAATCCAGGCGCTGATCCGCGAGCAGAAAGATTACGACGCGGCCATCGGCAAGCTGTACGATTTTATCGGCGAATACCCGGAAGGTGACCTGACCGTCAATGCCTACTATTGGCTGGGTGAGGTTTATCTGGTGCAGCCCAAGCTTGAGCAGGCAAAGCAGGCATTCACCATTGTCGCGACCCGCTACGCGGATCATCGTAAGGCGTCCGATGCGGTTTACAAGCTTGGTGTGACGAATGATCGCCTGGGTGACAAGGCGGAGGCCAGGAGGCAGATGGAGAAGGTGGTGAAGAGCTATCCGAATTCCGGTGCGGCCAAGCTGGCCGGGGAGTATCTGGCTGCCAATTAATCATTGAGCGCCGGAGAGGAAAAAAAGTCGCAACAATCCTGAAAAAAGGGGTTGAACAGCGCAAAAAAATCAGTAGTATATGCGCCTCGCTTGGGTCGTTAGCTCAGTTGGTAGAGCAGTTGGCTTTTAACCAATTGGTCGAAGGTTCGAATCCTTCACGACCCACCATATTGCGGAAGGTTGTCGGCGGCTGAGCGCGGACAATCCTCCACGAAGAGCGACAATCACTGGTTGATTCCGGTGGGTGTATCGCGGCTTCGAAAGTTACGGGTCGTTAGCTCAGTTGGTAGAGCAGTTGGCTTTTAACCAATTGGTCGAAGGTTCGAATCCTTCACGACCCACCAACACGACAGCTGTCCTGCGGAAGCTGTCAGAAAAAAGAGCCTTCGGGCTCTTTTTTTTTGCCTGTACCCTTTTTTGCCTATACCCCGGGCGCTGGCGGCGGGCTGGTCCAACGTTATGACCGCATGATGTCGGTCCGGTGAACTGCTCATGAATCTGCCGGCGTAAGTGATATACTCAACCCGTCCAACGGCAAATACAGAGATGCAGCAATGACACGAGCTGAAGACCGGATTCTGGTCCAGGAACACCTCGCTCACCAGGCTGAGCCGAAACCATTGAGTGCCGAAGAAAAGGCGGGCCTCGAGGCGCGTATCCGCCAGGCCCTGAAGGACCAGGATGCGGTTCTCGTCGCGCACTACTATACCGATCCGGAAATCCAGCGACTGGCGGAAGAAACCGGTGGCTGTGTGGCAGATTCCCTGGAGATGGCCCGTTTCGGCAACCAGCACAGCGCTTCGACGATTGTTGTGGCGGGCGTCAAGTTCATGGGCGAAACAGCCAAGATCCTGAATCCCGAGAAGCGGGTACTGATGCCTACACTTGAGGCCACCTGTTCGCTGGATATCGGCTGCCCTGCGGACGAGTTTGCGGCGTTCTGCGACCAGCACCCGGATCGCACGGTGGTGGTCTATGCCAACACCTCGGCGGCCGTCAAGGCGCGGGCTGACTGGGTCGTCACCTCCAGCTGCGCCAAGGCCATTGTGGAAGATCTGGATGCCCGGGGCGAAAAGATCCTGTGGGCGCCGGACAAACACCTGGGGCACTACGTGCAGAAGACCACCGGTGCTGACGTGCTGTTGTGGGATGGCTCCTGCATCGTGCACGAAGAGTTCAAGTATCGCGGTCTGGAAGACCTGAAGGCGCTGTACCCGGATGCGGCAGTGCTGGTGCACCCGGAATCTCCGGATGCCGTGGTCGAGCTGGCGGACGTGGTCGGGTCCACCTCACAGCTCATTCACGCTGTGCAGACCTTGCCCAATGAGCGCTTTATTGTTGCTACCGATAACGGCATCTTCTACAAGATGCAGCAGTTGGCGCCGAACAAGACGCTGATCGAGGCGCCTACCGCCGGCAACGGGGCAACCTGCCGCAGCTGTGCCCATTGCCCGTGGATGGCGATGAACGGTCTCGAGAACCTGCTCCATGTCCTGGAGCATGGCGATCAGGAGATCACCGTCGATCCGGCATTGCGCGACGACGCCCTGCGCCCCCTGCAGCGGATGCTCGACTTTACCGCGGGTATGAATCTGAAGGCAGCAGGCAACGCCTGATCGGCCGCCGGCCAGTCAGCGGTTTTGTTGCGCCAGCTGGCCGGAAACTTCGCTTAACCGTTCAGTGACCACCTGGCGCAGAGGTGCGCCGGGCGGTATCTTTTCCTGGGCCTGGCGCAACTGGCGCTGGGCGGCCTCCAGATCGCCGAGCAGGATGTCGTACTCGGCCCTGGCCCGATGCACTCCAACAATATCCCTCGCCATGCCTTCCGCTTCCGCCAGCCGTAGCCACAGGTCGTCCCGCTGCGGGTAGTCGCGGGTGAGGCCGGAAAGGTAGTCGGCCGCGCGTGTGCCGTTGCCAGCAGCGATTTCCAGGCGGGCAAGCGTATCGGTAATCGGGTAGTTGCCCGGATTGCGGTCGAGGGCAGCAGTCAGCAGGCTGCGGGCTTCGGCATGTTTGTCCCGGGCAATCAGCGCCTCTGCCAGGGTAACCTGGTAGGTAATCCGGCCGGGCTGACTGGCCAGCAACTCCCGCAGGACGGCCTCGGCTTCTGCGGCCTGTCCGGCCTCCAGTCGGGCGTAGGCCATGCCGTAGCGAATCGCCTCGTTGTCCTTGTTTTCCGCGCGCTCGAGCGCGCTCCGGAACACAGTCTCGGCCTCTTGGGGAGAGCGGGCATAATGCACCTGGAGGCGGGCCCGCACCAGGTGGTACTCCAGGCCGTCCTCAACGGATTGTTCGGGATACTGTTCTGCGCGGCTGCGCGTATCGGACACCCGGCTCTGGGTCAGTGGGTGGGTCGAGAGGTACTCCGGCACATGGTTACCCTGCAGGCGGTTCTGCCGCATCATGATTTCGAACATCTCGGGCATGCCCCGGGGTTCGAGGCCTGATTCGGCAAGAATGTCCAGGCCGACGCGGTCCGCTTCCTGCTCGTGGGATCGGCTGTACTGCAGCATGTTCTGGACTGCCAGAGCCTGGGTGCCGGCGATGGCGGCAATGCCGATGTCCGACTGGGTGACGGCAGACAGCACGATGCCGGCGATCATGCCGGCCAGCGTCAGTGGGGCGCTGGTTTCCTGCTGCTCCAGCCGGCGGGCGAAATGACGCTGGCTGAGGTGGGCAAGTTCGTGGGCAATTACTGAGGCAAACTGCTGTTCGCTGTTGGCGTTCAGGAACAAACCGCCATTCACTCCGACAATGTTGCCGGGCACCGCAAAGGCGTTCAGGTCCGGGCTGTCGATAACCACCAGCGTCAGGTTGCGGTCCGCCAGGGAGACCGACGGCAGCAGCCGATAGACGATCGTGGACAGATAATCGACCACCAGCGGGTCAGCGATCCGGGGTGCCGAGCGCCGTAGTGAGCCCATGACCTGTCGGCCGATGTCGGCCTCCAGCTGATCGGAAATCAGTCCGCCACCGAAGCCGCCGATGGAGGGGAGGTCGCGCTCCTGGGCGGTGGCGGGCAGGGCGGTTATGACAACAAGCAGTGCCAGCAGCAGTTGCTTCATAGCGTGCGGTTTCCCGGTTGAATCACCGTGCCTTTGGACAGGCTGCAGGTGTAAAAAGTTCTGGTACATTACTCTATATGGTTTGTGGTGCATTACTGCAACACTGCCGGCATAATGCCGGCTCGAAAATTTTCTTGCCCCGTACCGGGGTTGTCCTGGAACCGAACGACTATGGCAGACAGAACCCTTGATGCTTCGGGGCTGCGGTGCCCGATGCCCCTGTTGAAGACCAAGCTTGAGCTCAACTCCATGGAGCCGGGGCAGGAGCTGGAAGTTATCGCAACGGATGCCGGCTCCGCACGGGATATTCCGGCCTTCCTCCGGTTGTCCGCCCATGAACTGGTCGAAAGCTCCGAGTCCGGTGGCCAGTTCCGGTTTGTGATAAGGTGCGGTGGCTAAACCGGCACCTGTGAGTTCACGGAGACGTTGATGGTTCGGATTTTACGCGGTCTTGCCCACAAATACTTTTCAGATGACGAAGCTGTCATCCTTTTCCTGCTGATCCTGATTGGCATTCTCGGCATTATTTTCCTCGGCCATATGCTGGCGCCGGCCATTGCAGCGCTGATTGTCGCGTTTATCCTTCAGGGCCTGGTGACCAAGCTGACCCGGCTCGGTGTGCCGGAGCTTGCTGCGATTGTCGGCGTGTTCGTGGTGTTCCTCGGTGTGCTGATGGGTTTCCTGTTCGGCTTACTGCCATTGATCTGGACCCAGGTCACCTCGCTGGCGGGAGAGGCGCCGCGGATCTTCCGTGAAATGCAGTCTTACCTGGAATTGCTGCCGCAGCAGTATCCGACGCTGGTCTCCATGGAGACGGTCAACACCATTTACTACCAGGTAACCACCGAGGCGGGCCGTATCACCCAGTGGCTGGTATCGTTCTCCCTGTCCAGTATTCCCGACGTGGTTGCGCTGCTGATTTACATGGTGCTGGTGCCGATCCTGGTGTTTTTCTTCCTCAAGGACCGCCGCCTGCTGCTGGGTTCGATCGGGCGCCTGCTGCCGAACCAGCGGCCGATGATGCTGCAGATCTGGCACGAAGTGAACCTGCAGTGTGCCAACTATGTGCGTGGCAAGGCGGTGGAAATCCTGATCGTGGGGGGCGTGACCTATGTCGCGTTCAAACTCCTGGGGATGCCTTACGCAGCGCTGCTGGCATTGCTGGTTGGGCTGAGTGTGGTCATTCCGTACATCGGTGCGGCGGTCGTCACCGTGCCGGTGGCGATGATTGGTCTGTTTGCCTTTGGCTGGGGCAGCCAGTTTATCTGGGTGATGGTGGTCTACGGCATCATCCAGGCCCTGGACGGTAACGTGCTGGTGCCGGTGCTGTTCTCGGAGGTCAACAATCTGCACCCGGTGGTCATCATCATTGCGGTGTTGTTCTTCGGTGGCATCTGGGGGCTGTGGGGTGTGTTCTTTGCAATTCCCCTTGCCACCATGCTGAAGGCGGTCTTCTCGGCCTGGCCGGTCAAGGACAACGGGTACGAGATGACCGAGCGCTAGCGCCCGCGTCGCCTCTGACCCATGAAAAACAGCCGTCCCGGATTCACCGGACGGCTGTTTTGCTATCGGGGCAAAGCCAGCCTTAAAGTGCGCGGACCGCTTCCAGAACCTCGTCGGCGTGGCCCTTGACCTTGACCGAGCGCCATTCCCGTCGCAGTACGCCGTCCTTGTCGATGAGGAAGGTGCTGCGATCTATGCCCATGTACTCCTTGCCATAGAGCTTCTTGAGTTTGATCACATCGAAGTGATTGCAGACCGACTCGTCCTTGTCGGAAATCAGCTGGAAAGGAAAGCTGTGTTTGGCGCGGAAGTTCTCGTGGGCTTTCATGCCGTCGCGGGAAACCCCGAAAATGACCGTATCCAGGGCGGCAAACTCGTCAAAGCGGTCGCGGAAATCCTGACCTTCGGTGGTGCAGCCCGGGGTGTTGTCTTTCGGGTAGAAATAAATCACCACATTGCGGCCTTTTAATTCGGACAGGCGCACCGTCTGGTCACCGGTGGCCGCGGCTTCGAAATCTGCTACCGGTTGGTTAAGTTCAACTGCGGGCATGGCTTCTCCTCTATTTCCCTTGTGTCAGTACCGCCCCAACATTACCATATCGGTTTTATCTGGACGGAGTCTTTATGATTACGGGTAGCCTCGTCGCACTGGTTACACCCATGCACCCGGATGGCAGCATCCACTGGGAGCATCTGGACCGACTGGTGGACTTTCATCTTGACAACGGGACGCACGGAATTGTCGCCGTGGGAACCACCGGCGAATCCGCAACGCTGGATCCGGATGAGCATTGCCGGGTTATCGGGCATATCATAAAACGTGTCAGCGGACGCATCGCGGTGATTGCCGGCACTGGTGCCAACAGCACCCGGGAAGCCATTGAACTGACCACCGAAGCCCACAAGCTCGGTGCCGACGCCTGTCTGCTGGTTGTGCCGTATTACAACAAGCCGACCCAGGAAGGCCTATACCGGCACTTCCGTGCCATTGCGGAAGCGGTTCCGGTTGACCAGATTCTTTATAACGTCCCCGGACGCACGGCCTGCGATATGCTCAACGAGACTGTCGAGCGGCTGGCCGATATTCCCAACATTGTGGGCATCAAGGATGCGACCGGTAACATCCCCCGCGGCGCCGAACTGATCGAGGCGGTCAAGGGGCGTCTGGCAGTCTATTCCGGCGATGACGCAACGGCGGCGGACCTGATGCTCGCTGGCGCCAACGGCAACATTTCGGTGACCGCCAACGTGGCCCCCAAAGCCATGTCCCAGTTGTGTGAAGCGGCGATGGCCGGCGACCGGGAAGAAACCGAGCGCCTAAACGAGCTGCTGATGCCGCTGAACCGCAAGCTGTTCCTCGAGGCTAACCCGATTCCGGTGAAGTGGGCGTTGCAGCGCATGGGGCTGATCGGCGAGGGCATTCGTCTGCCTTTGACCCCGCTGAGTGATAAGTTCCACGGCGAAGTGGAAGAAGCCCTGAGAGCCGCAGGCATTCTCTGATCTGCGTGCGTCGACGTTCAACCACTGGAGTGGCCTGATGGTATTGCCGTTCAGGATGAAGTCTGTGAAAGCAAAAAAAATCGTCGGGCCCGCACTGGGCCTGATGTGCGTTCTGGCGTTGCCGGCCTGCAGTTTTGTCGAGGATCGCTCGGAGCGTTACGTGGATGCGCCCGAGCGTGACCCACTGAAAGTACCGCAGGGCCTGGATGATGACCGTCTGGGGCAGGCGCTGGCAATACGGGACGTTCGTCCGGCCAGCGCCCAGCGCATGTTCAGTTCCGAAATCCCCAAGCCTCCGGATATGACCGCGGAAATCCTCGACGAGAATTACGTTGTTGAGGAACTGGATGACCAGGCCTGGTTGCTAGTCAACGACGTCCCCGGGCGGGTCTGGCCGGTGGTGATGGCATGGATGAACGAGCGGGGGTTGGGTGTCGCTGACGATAATGCGCAGCTTGGCCTGATGCAGAGTGAAGTCGTCAACTTCAGCAAGCGGGCCCGGCAACTGGTTGAACTGGATAGCGACGCCAACGCCGGTGAAGCGAAGGTGCTGGTGCAGGCGCGGATAACCCCGGGCGTGCGCCGTAAAACCACCGAGATCCAGTTGCGACGCCGTGAGCTGTCGTCAGCAGATAGCGGGCTGCTGGGTTGGGATGACGCTGACCGCACGGAGCAACAACTGGCCCTGAGCAAGCGGCTGCTGGCGGATCTGGGCGACTTCATGCGTAACCGGGATGACACCAAGTCCTATTCCCGTGCTGCCCTGGGCATGACCAGCGATCCCCGGGTCAGGCTGATCAGCGAGAACGAACAGCCGGTGGCAATCCGGCTCGATCTGGAATACGACCGTGCCTGGGCCGAGCTGCGCCGTGCCCTCGCCGAAGCCGAAGTGCCGGTAGTTGACCTCGACCGTAGCGAAGGCCAGTTCTACGTGGATTTCCGCAGCGAAGATGAGCGCAAGCCGGGTTTCTTCAGCTGGTTTGCGGATGACCCCAAGCCGGAGTACACCTTTAATGTTCGCCTTGCGGAGCGCGACGGTAGCCTGTTGGTAACGGCCGCCAGGGCGCCGGATTACGATGGCAGTGACCGGTCGTCCGCACTGTTGTCCAAACTGTTTGATTACCTCTATTAACCAACGAAGTGCCGGACGGTTTCCGGCACTTGCGGAGAGCTGAAATGGAAAAGCGCGAAGAGCTGTATGCCGGCAAGGCCAAGTCTGTTTACCGTACCGATGATCCCGAGCGGTTTGTCCTGGTGTTCCGCGACGATACGTCGGCATTTGACGGCCAGAAGGTCGAGCAGCTGAACCGCAAGGGCATGGTGAATAATCGCTTTAACGCGTTCATCATGGAAAAGCTCGAAGCGGCAGGTGTGCCCACCCATTTTGAGGGACTGCTGTCGCCCACCGAGTCCCTGGTCAAGAAACTCGACATGATTCCGGTGGAGTGTGTGGTCCGTAACGTGGCTGCGGGCAGCCTGTGCCGTCGCCTCGGTGTCGAAGAAGGCAAGGAACTGAATCCGCCGACCTTCGAGCTGTTTCTGAAGAATGATGCGCTGCACGACCCGATGGTTAACGACTCCCTGGCCATCAGCCTGGGCTGGGCCGCTGCCGACGAGCTGGCCCGGATGAAAGAGCTGACCTACCAGGTCAACGACGTGCTGAAAAAGCTGTTTGACGACGCCGGCATGCTGCTGGTGGATTACAAGCTGGAGTTCGGCCGTTGCGGTGGTGAGATCGTGCTCGGTGATGAGTTCAGCCCCGACGGCTGCCGGATCTGGGACAAGGAAACCCGCAAAAAGATGGACAAGGACCGTTTCCGTCAGGGCCTTGGTGACGTCATCGAAGCCTATGAGGAAGTTGGTCGCCGTCTGGGCATCCAGTTCGACTGACCGATGCAGCAACACAAACAACGACGATAACAACATCATCAGAAGGGTAACTTATGCGTAAACTGATCCTTGCATTCGGTGGTTCGATGGTACTGGCGGCGCCGCTGGCCTCTGCCGATGTCCTCGGCGTGGGTGCCAACGTCAGTTACTGGGATTCCGAGCTGTCCGGTGACGTGGTCAACAAGGGCTCTGCGGTAGACATCGAGAACGACCTGAACCTGAGCAGCGACAGTAACGCCAACTTTACCGCCTACTTTGAGCACCCGGTTCCGGTGCTGCCGAACGTACGGGTGAATTACGCCTCGATTTCCCAGAACGGCAGCGGCCAGATTGGCCTTGAAGCCTTCGACGGGATTTTGCCGGGAACCGATGTCGATTCCGAACTCGACATCGACCAGCTGGACCTCACCCTGTACTACGAAGTGCTCGATAACTGGGTCAACCTGGACCTGGGCCTGACCGCCCGCAAGCTGGATGGCGAACTGATTGTGCGCGAAACCTTTGTTGGTGGCAGGGTCAGTGAAACCACCGTCGATGCGGTTATCCCGATGGGCTACCTGGCTGCCCGTTTTGATCTGCCGTTTACCGGTGTGTCCGTCGGCGGTGAAGGTAACCTGATCAGCTACAGTGGCGACTCACTCCATGACTTCAACGTGTATGGCCAGTATGAGATCTCCCTGCTGCAGCTGCGCGCGGGATACCGTCAGATGTCCATTGACTACGAAGATGACGACGACAAGATGGATGTGGAGTTGTCCGGGCCCTTCGCGAGTGTTGGCCTGACCTTCTGACCTGCGGGTTCGGGACAGGATGATGAACAAGATGGAGACCAGACCTTGAAGATCCTCGTTACGGGTACCGCCGGATTCATCGGTTCACACCTGGCCCATCGCCTGCTGGATCGCGGTGATGAAGTGATTGGCGTCGACAACGTAAACGATTACTACGACGTCAAGCTCAAAGAGGCCCGCCTGGCAC
Organism: Marinobacter profundi; assembly: GCF_002744715.1. Taxonomy (GTDB): domain Bacteria; phylum Pseudomonadota; class Gammaproteobacteria; order Pseudomonadales; family Oleiphilaceae; genus Marinobacter; species Marinobacter profundi. Next base: position 220,051 of record NZ_KZ319368.1, on the reverse strand, counting down.
GCCTGACAGGCAATCCGGGCTTTACCGAGGTGCGGAAGGATGTTGCCGACCGTGGCGCGATGGAGGCAGTGTTCCGCGAGCACAAACCGGAGCGCGTGGTCCACCTGGCGGCCCAGGCCGGGGTCCGTTACTCGCTGGAAAATCCCCATGCCTATGTGGACGCCAACCTGGTCGGCTTCATGAACATTCTGGAAGGTTGCCGCCATAACGATGTCAAACATCTGGTCTACGCGTCCAGCAGTTCGGTGTACGGCGCCAATGAGGCCATGCCGTTCAGCGTCCATGACAACGTCGACCACCCGCTGAGCCTGTACGCGGCGTCCAAGAAAGCCAACGAGCTGATGGCCCACACCTACAGCCATCTGTACAACCTGCCCACCACCGGCTTGCGGTTCTTTACCGTATACGGCCCCTGGGGGCGACCGGATATGGCGCTGTTCATCTTCACCCGAAAGATTCTCGCCGGTGAGCCGATTGACGTGTTCAACCACGGCCATCACAAGCGCGATTTCACCTACATTGACGACATTGTCGAAGGCGTGATCCGTACCCTGGACCACGTCGCCGAGCCGAACGGTGACTGGAGTGGTGCCCGGCCGGATCCCGGCACCAGCAAGGCGCCGTACCGGCTGTACAACATCGGCAGCAACAACCCGGTGGAGCTGTCACGTTTTATCGAAATTATTGAAGACCGGGTCGGCAAGAAAGCCGAGAAGAACCTGTTGCCTCTGCAACCGGGCGATGTCCCGGCCACCTACGCCAACGTTGACGACCTGATCAGCGATGTCGGCTACAAGCCCGCTACCACCGTGGAAGATGGTATTGCCAGGTTTGTGGACTGGTATCGCGACTTCTACAAGGTGTGATCTCCCTCCGCCAGGCCAGTCCGCATCAGCTGCGCCTGGCTGGCTGCCCGGCTGCAAAGAACGTCAGAAACCGCCGCTCCTGAAACTGGGTCTCATGCAGGGTAGTCGGCCGGAACCTCAGCCGGGTGCCGGGCTGGCGCTGGGCGAGGTCATCCAGGCTGCGGGGCGTGACGGCGCCGAGCTTGGGATAACCGCCGATCGTCTGGCGATCGTTCAGCAGCAGTATCGGTTGGCCATTGGCGGGTACCTGGATCGAGCCCAGGCTGGTGCCTTCTGAAATCAGCGTTTTGCCAATTACTTCGAGAGCCGGACCTTCCAGCCGGGCCCCCATCCGGTCGGTCTGGGGTGTCAGGGTATAGGGCTGGCTGAAGAAAGCTTCCAGTGCCGAGGCGGGGAAGCGCTCAATCTGGGCGCAGGGAATCACCGCAAGCTCCAGTTCGCTCCGGTAATCCGGTTGCCAGTGTTCCGGTACTTTGCGGTTGGGCACTGGTTTCAGGCCCGGAGTGCAGGGCAGGTGATCGCCCTCGGCCAGCGGTCTGCCATCGTGGTGCAAGCCGCCGGTACCTTCCCGGGGAAAGGTCGCACAACTACCACCAAGCCCGGGCGTTACCTGAAAGCCGCCCAGCACTGCAAGGTAGGACCGCAGCCCGCTTTTCGGCGTGCCCAGGGTGACGGTATCGCCCGGGTGCAGCTGAATGGTGGTCCACAACGACCGCGCCGTGCCATTGACCAGGCAGGGTACCGCGGCACCGGTGACGGCAATCTGGGTTTCCAGGGTGCTGGTAAACTCAACACCCCCGAACGTGATCTCCAGGGCTGTCGTTCCATACGGGTTGCCGAGCAAACGGTTGGCCCAGGCCCAGGCGTGGCGATCCATGGCGCCGCCGGTGGCCAGTCCCATGTGCATGGCCCCCCGCCGGCCGCTGTCCTGCAGCAGGCTGAGGAATCCCGGTTTGCGAAAGGTAAGGCCCGGTTGCGACGTCACTGGCGGTCTCCGTTCTTCAGGTCACGGGTCTCCGGCTCACTGCTCACCAGATCCCTGCTTTCCGTTTGCTTGCGCGCTGTTTTCTGCCCCTCGGCTGTTCCCCAGGGCAGGTCGTCCAGTCGTCCCCCGAGCTCAAGGTATTCGTCCCGCCCGATGGCGCGAAAACGGACCCGTTGTCCTGCATCCAGCAGGGAGGGGCGCTCCCGGTCGGGATCGAACATCTGCAGCGGCGTGCGACCGATCAGGTTCCAGCCACCCGGGGAGGCGAGGGGGTAGATGGCAGTCTGGGTATCGGCAATGCCGACCGCGCCCGGCGGTACCTTTGCCCGGGGCGTGTCCAGTCTGGGCGCTGCCAGTTCCCGTGGCACTTCGCCGAGGTAGGCAAAGCCCGGGGCAAACCCGATGGCGAACACGTTGTAGGTGGCGCCGCAGTGGCAGGCGATGACCTCATCAACGGAAAGGCCCGCGCGGGCCGCGATGGAGTCCAGGTCCGGCCCCACGCTGACATCATAGAACACCGGGATCTCGATAATGTCTGCCTGCTGGTCCCCGGCGCTATTCCCGGAACTTGGTTCGCCGGCATACAGTGGCTCGGGCAACGCTGTCAGCGCAGTCTTGACGTCTGCCAGCAGGCTGGCCAGGTCGTCCGTCAGCAGGTCGTAACGCAATAGCAGTGTCGTGTAGGACGGAACCAGGTCGAGCAGCCGCGGGCCGAGCTGCTCCCGGAGGAGCGTGGAGGCATGCTGGATCCGCGTCACCAGTGCCACATCAATTCGCTCGCCAAAATGCAGGGTGATGGTGTCGGCACCGGTAATTTCGTAACGCCAGAGCATCAGTGCAGTTCCTTGAGGGCATCGCGAATGGCCCGTACGGCGGCAACGGAGTCGGCATTGTCCCCGTGAACACACAGGGTATCGGCTTCGAGCCGCAGAGGTTGTCCGTCGATGGTCTGGATCGGGCTGCCGCTGGCAAGGTTGCGGGCCTGGGCAATGATCACCGTGTCATCCTTGTGAACGGCGCCGGGAGTGCTGCGGGGCACGATAAAGCCCTGGCAGTCATACGCCCGATCCGCGAAGGCCTCCAGCAGCAGTTCCACATTATGTCGCTCGCAGGCGGCCCTGAGGTTGCGGTTGTCGGCGGTGGCCATGGCCATCAGCGCCAGCGGGTGGGGCGAGCGGCTGATCGCATTCAGTACGGCATCAAGGATGGCAGCGCTGCGCATCATATCGTTGTACAGCGCGCCATGGGGTTTGACATAGCTAAGCTCACCACCTTCGGAGGCCGCGATGTGGCTCAGTGCGCCCACCTGATAGCTGACCAGGGCGGTAATCTCCTCCGGGTGAAGTGTCATGGAGCGGCGGCCGAAGCCCTGCAGGTCAGGGTAAGACGGGTGTGCGCCCAGGGCGACACCGTGCTCCAGGGCCAGGCGCACGGTCTTGTGCATGGTCACCGGATCGCCGGCGTGGAAACCACAGGCGATGTTTGCCTGGTCAATGAATGGCATGACATGTTCATCCATGCCCATCGTCCAGGCGCCGAAGCTCTCGCCTAAATCACAATTCAATAACATGGCCGCCTCCGGATTTGTCGTTAGTGAGCTCTATTGGTGAGCACTCTTAGTGAGCGCTATAGGTGAGCACTGTATGGTGAGCCTTATTGTAAAACAGTGGCTGAAAAATATCCGATGGAGACAATTTATCGATAAAACGTTCGGAAGACAACGGTAAAATACGTATTGTTTTTAGATAAAACGTTTGACATGCCTGCTGGCAATGGCTACTTTTGGTTAAATAAAGCACAGATCTGACGTGTCTGTGCGGAGCGAGTGTGCGTGTGGTGCCGATGAATGCGCCCGGAAAACAAACAATAACGGTCCGCGGCGATGTGATGTTGCCCGGAAGTAAGGAGAAAAAGATGAAAATAAAAGCCAGGTATTTTGCTGCTGTGATGCTGTCTGCCGTGCTGGGGAGCGCCCAGGCAGAGACCAAGTGGGATATGCCAACGCCCTATGGCGATTCCAATTTCCACACCGTTAATATTCGCCAGTTTGCGGAAGACGTGAGTGCCGCCACCAATGGTGAGCTCAGTATTACGGTTCATAGTGGCGGTTCGCTGATCAAGCACCCCGAAATCAAGAATTCCGTGCGCCGTGGCCTGGTTCCGATCGGCGAGTTGATCATGTCCCGTCTCGCCAACGAAGACCCGTTGTTTGAAGTGGATTCCGTGCCTTACCTTGCCAGCAACTATGACGAAGCCTGGGATCTTTGGCAGGCCTCCCGTGATGTGCTGGCACAGCGTCTTGAGGCACAGCGCCTGAAGCTGATGTTTGCCGTACCCTGGCCGCCCCAGGGCATTTACACCCGCTTTCCGGTGGAAACCGGCGATGAGCTCAAGGGTGTGAAGATGCGTGCCTACAACAAATCCAGCGAACAGCTGGCTGAGCTGTTTGGTGCCATCCCGACCCAGGTCGAAGTACCGGATATCCCCACGGCGTTCGGCACTGGTCGTGTCGATGCCATGATTACCTCGCCGTCCACCGGCGCCAACACCCGTGCCTGGGATTACCTGAGCCACTTCAATCATGCCCAGCTTTGGCTGCCCAAGAATATGGTGATCGTCAACACCCGTGTTTTCGAGGGGCTTCCGGAGTCTGTCCAGCAGGCAATTGAGTCGGCGGCTGCAGAAGCGGAAAAGCGCGGCTGGGATGCCAGCAAGGCAGAAACCGATGCCAAGATCGCCATCATGCGTGAAAACCGCATTGAGGTTTCCGAGCCGAGCGAGGTGCTGGTCAAGCGGTTACAGGAAGTGGGCGCGACCATGGAACAGGAGTGGCTGGAGCGGGCTGGTGAAGACGGCAAGGCGCTGATTGAGGCCTACCGGGCCCGCTGATAACCACTCGTTCCAATCGTAAAGCAGGGGGCCTGTCGATGCGCAGACTACTGGATTCACTGTACCGCTTCGGTGGTTTTGTTTCGGCGTTACAGCTGATCGCTATCATGGTCATGATCGTGCTGCAGGTACTGGGCCGCCTCATCGACCTGGTCCTGCTCGCGGTCGGGTTCGACTCCCTGGGGCTTCAGGTCCCGGGGCTGGCCGAACTGGCGGGTTTTCTGTTGCTGGGAGCAACGTTCAGCGGATTGGCCTACACCCTGTCGGTCGGCGGTCATATCCGGGTTGATATTGTGCACCGCGCCATGCCGGCCAGTGTGCAGAAAGGCTTGGACCTGCTGGTAACGGTGATGGCGCTGGCTATCACCGGTTACGGAACCTGGTACTGCGCGCTGCTTGCCTGGGACAGCTATGACTTCGGTGATGTGTCCATTGGCATGGTTCCGGTGCCCCTCTGGATCCCGCAAGTGGTGATGGTGGCTGGCCTGGTGTGCCTGCTCATCGCGCTGCTCGATGCGCTGGTGGGGCTGGCAACCGGTCGTATCAGTCACCTCAAAGACGAAGCCCCTCAGGAGTAATACCATGGATATGATCTGGATGAGCCTGGTGTTGCTCGCGGGGCTTCTGATTCTGCTTGGCGCCGGGCTCTGGGTTGCCTTCGCACTGACGGCCACCGGTCTTGCGGCTCTTGCGTTCTTCAGCAGCATTCCGGTAGGCGATAGCCTGGCCACTTCCTTCTATGGCGCCAGCGTGTCCTGGGAGTTGGCCGCCCTGCCGATGTTTATCTGGATGGGGGAGGTGCTGTTCCGTTCCCGTCTCTCAGAACAAATGTTCACCGGCATTGCGCCCTGGGTTGGCCGGGTGCCGGGACGCCTGCTGCACACCAATATTATCGGCTGTGGCATTTTTGCGGCCATTTCCGGTTCGTCGGCAGCGACTGCCGCAACCATCGGCAAAATGTCGGTGCCGGAGCTGACCCGCCGTGGTTACGACCGCAAGCAGATACTGGGCACCCTGGCCGGATCCGCTACCCTGGGGCTGCTGATCCCGCCCTCCATTATCCTGATTGTCTACGGCGTTGCCACGGAACAATCGATTGCCCGCCTGTTTGTGGCGGGTATTCTGCCCGGGCTGTTATTGATGCTGTTATTTGCCAGCTATGTGGGCATCTGGTCCAAGCTGAATCCCGCCGGTGTTCCGGCGGAAGCGGAAGAGGCCCTGCCTCTGGCCGAGAAGATCCGCCGCAGCCGGCCGCTGATTCCGGTGGTGCTCCTGATTGTCGGGGTAATTGGCTCGATTTATGCCGGCCTGGCGTCTCCCACCGAGTCCGCCGCGGTTGGTGTGGCGCTGGCCCACCTGCTGTCCTGGCGCGGCGGGTCGCTGAACCGCGGTACCTTCGCGGAGGCGTTGATGGGCACGGTGAAAACCTCCACGATGATCGCCTTCATTCTGGTTGGCGCCCATTTTCTGACGGTGTCGATGGGTTTCACCGGAATTCCCCGTGAGCTTGCGAGCTGGATCAACACCCTGTCGCTGTCGCCCTACATGCTGCTGTTGGCGCTGACGGTCTTCTTCATCCTCCTCGGGTGTTTTCTGGACGGCATTTCCGTAGTGGTACTGACCACCTCGGTGATCCTGCCCATGGTGCAGGCGGCGGGCATCGACCCCCTGTGGTTTGGAATCTATCTGGTGATTGTGGTGGAAATGAGCCAGATTACCCCACCGGTCGGGTTCAACCTGTTTGTGATTCAGGGTTTGACCGGTGAGAACATTTTCCGGGTGGCCATGGCCGCGCTGCCTTATTTCCTGCTGCTGCTGGCAGGGGTGCTGCTGATTACCGTGTTCCCGGAGATCGTGACCTACCTACCCGGTCAAATGGGGAATTGATAGACTCACGCCGGCCCGGCCCGCCAGGCCGGATCTTAAGATACCGAACAGGATGGTGGTAGGCGTATGAGCAAGATTCCAGACATCGAACCAGGCGTACCTGCGCCCGGGAGGTCGGTAGGGCCGATTGTGTCCTCCTCTCATCTTTCCGGGCGTGCAGCGGAGCTCTCGGAGCTCGAATTCGGGTTGATTGTTGCGGGCAATGCCTTCAATCGCTGGATGGTACGCTGCATGAATGCGGCCGGGCTCGCCGATCTCAGCCCCCTGGATATCCTGGTGCTGCACAGCGTGAACCACCGGGGCCGATCCAAGAAATCCGCGGATATCTGCCTGGTGCTGAATGTCGAAGACACCCACACCGTCACCTACGCACTCAAGAAACTGCTGAAACAAGAGGTGGTGGCGTCCGAGCGGCGTGGCAAGGAAACCTTCTATTCGATTACCGGGAAGGGCGAGGCGATCTGCCGGACCTACGCTGAGATCCGGGAAAACTGCCTGGTGGATTCCCTCCGCACCCTCGGGTTCTCAAATACTGACCTGGGCTCCATCGCGAGTTTCCTGCGGGGGATCTCCGGGCTCTACGATCAGGCGGCTCGTTCGGCGGCGTCCCTGTAACACCGCCAGTATCGCAGTTGGCGTGCTGGCCATTGACACCTTGATCATCAAAACTATCGTGTAATCAGAGGGCTACCTCATCCTTTTGGCCACTATGGTGACCTGCCGGCCTCGGTTAGGATAGCGCCTTGGCAACTGCAATCCCGGGATGGAACACGACACTCAGTGAAGAGACGCGTCGGGCAGTATCTTCCACTGAGTCAAAAGGTTCCTCCCGGTGTGCATCAGAGCTGTATTTGGTGCGGTTGTCGCCCTGTTGTTCAGTCTGGGTCCGGCCCTGCCTGCCGTTGCGGCTGTGCGCCAGACCAGTTCCGGCATCTGCCATCCTCCGGAAAGCCGGTATTACGACGGCCTTCGTAGCTACACCCCCCACCCGACCCTGCAGGAGTGCCTGAACAGTGGCGGCCGCCTGCCGGCCAATTACCAGCCGGTCCAGACACCGGCGGCCAACGCCGCCGACGATGGCAATGCGGGCTACCAGCGCAGTGAATTCGGCAGTGGCTGGGCGGACGAAGACGGCAACTGCCGGGATTCGCGGCAGGAGGCCCTGGTGGCACAATCCACAGGGCCGGTTCGCTTCAAAGGGCAGGGCGCGGAGTGTCAGGTCAGTGCCGGCCGCTGGATATCGCCGTTTACCGGCAACGTCATTCACGACCCTTCCGCCATCGACATCGATCATGTGGTGCCGCTGAAGTGGGCCTGGAACCGCGGCGCCAGCAACTGGAGCCGGGAACAACGCATCCGCTTCGCCAACGATCCCGTCAATCTGCTCAGCGTCGAGGCCAGCCTCAATCGCCAGAAAGGCGCCAAGGGGCCGGACGAATGGCTCCCTCCGGCCGGCCAATGCCAGTACATTGCCCGTTTCCTGCGGGTGGCGCGTACCTATGGGCTGACCCTGGCAGACGCGGAGACGCAGGCTTACCAGCAGATCAAACAAAGCGCCTGCCGGCTGTCGCGCTCAGAGCAGCAAGCGGCTACGGATCACTGACCCGGTGTGAGATCGTTCAGCCGCTGGGGCAGGTCAAAGCTGACCCGCCGGCGACTCAGCGGACAATCAAACGCCAGGTGGACGGCCAGCAGTTGCAGGGGCACCGGGGCGGGCTGGCCATACAGCCGGTCGCCGACAATGGCGTGACCAAGTCCGGCAAGGTGTCGGCGGATCTGGTGCTTGCGGCCGGTCTCAATCGTCACCTGCAACAGGCTGGTGGGGCCGGACTCGTCAAGGCTCAGCGTGGTGACGCGGCTGAGCGCGGGCTTGTCGTCTACCGGAGCATCGATCAGCCGGTCGGTGGCCTCGAGCAGGCCGGCGACCCGGGCCTGGTACACCTTGGTCATGGTCCGGCCGGAGAACAGCTGGGACAGCGCCCCGGCGGCCCGGGCATCGTGGGCGATCAGCATCAGCCCGGCGGCGTCCCCGTCGAGCCGGTGGACCAGAAAACAGTCCCGCTTTAACTCCACCTCGGCCCAGCGCAGCAGGCTGCAATGGTCCCCCCACTGGGACCCCTGGGCCAGCAAGCCGTGGGGCTTGAACCACACCGAGTAGCGACCACGGTCTTCCAGCAGCTCCGCCGCCTCCGGTTTGCGGGCCAGCACGGCGTCGTCGTAGAACAGTTGTAACCGGGTTCCCGCCTTCACCTCACGCTTGGCCTTGCGCAGCCGCACCTGCTTGCCCTTGTACGTCCACCAGCAGGCGCCCTTGGCCATGGCATCTTTGATGCGCTGCTTGGGCAAGCCCGAAGCCTCTGCAAGGGCGTCGACGGCGGTCTGGTCATGTTGCAGGGTGAGGTCAGTGGTGGTTCGCATGGTGTAAGGCTGGGCTCTGGCCGGGTTAGAAATTCTGCGGATTATACTGGAAATCGCATAGTCGCCGGGCAAAACTCTGCGGCTGCCGGCTAGTATCATTGTGGAATCAACAGAACAGGTAACTATCCCATGAAAGGTTTGCTGACCGGAATCCTGATGCTGGCCCTTGCCGGCTGTACCGGTATCCCCGACCGCATCGAGCCCGTCACCGGCTTCGACGCCGAGCGCTATCTGGGTACCTGGTATGAAATTGCCCGCCTTGATCACTCCTTTGAGCGTGGCCTGAGCCAGGTGACCGCTGAATACACCCTGAATGACGATGGCAGCATCCGGGTGATCAACCGCGGCTATGACGCCGAAGCCGGAGAATGGAACGAAGCCGAGGGCAGGGCAGTTTTCGTGGGTGACCGCGATGTGGGGCACCTGAAGGTGTCCTTCTTCGGACCGTTCTACGCATCCTACGTGGTCTTTGAGTTGGATGATGATTACTCAACGGCGTACATCACCGGTTACAAGCGCGACTATCTTTGGCTGATGTCACGGACGCCGGTGGTGAGTGAGGAGGTGCTGGAGGCGTTCAAAGCGCGGGCGGTGGCGGAAGGGTTTGAGCTTCGTGAGTTGATTGTGGTGGAGCAGTCAGGGCCGAAATAAGAAAATAAGGGCACAAAAAAAGCCAGTTCTCACGTCGCCGCAAGTAACTGACTTCTTTCGCAGGAATGGTAGGACCACCCGGATTCGAACCGGGGACCTCTACCATGTCAAGGTAGCGCTCTAACCAACTGAGCTATGGTCCTGTGTCCTGCAACGGGGACGCAATATACTGATTCGGATGAGCGTGGTCAACTTCTTTTGTCGCCATTACTGAAATTCGGTTGCGGCGGGCGTCTCGTGTTCGTTTCGTTGGTTGATTGTTGTCAATTGGGGCTTGGCATTTTGGCGTGCCGGGTCTAGGATATCTGTTAAAGTTATAAGCTAAGAATAAAAAGAAATAACATTGCCCGGAAAATGATCAGCAAGCCGGGTGGCAACGACAGGTATCAGCGACAACAACAAACTACCACGAGGAGTGCTCCCGATGGACGTTCGTCAACTTACCCCGTTCCTTAGTGTCAGCCCCCAGATGACGGCGGCGGACGTTGGCTTGGCGGCTTCGATGGGCTTCAAAGCCATTATCTGCAACCGTCCTGACCAGGAGAGCCATGATCAGCCCGCAAATGACGAGATTCGCGCGGCGGCGGAGCGTCATGGTCTGGCATGGCATTACCAGCCGGTGATTTCCGGCCAGATTACCGATGAGGATGTGGCCCGTTTCCGCGAGATGATGCAGACCCTGCATGGTCCGGTGCTGGCGTTCTGCCGTACCGGCTCCCGATGCAGCACATTGTGGGCGCTTGCGGAAGCACCCAGGCTGGATGTGGAAGCGATTCTGAAAGCGACGGCAGCAGCCGGCTATGATTTGACGGCCCAGCGCGACCGGATTCAGGGTCTGGCCACCTCGCCCGGTAAGCAGGGCGCGGGCAGGGCAGGCGGCGGGTCGGGCAAGCTGCATGACGTGTTGATCATCGGTGGTGGCGCCGCGGGCCAGTCCGTGGCCGGCAGTCTGCTGCGGCGGCAGCCGGGGCTGGACATTGCCATCGTGGAGCCCCGCTCGGAGCATTATTACCAGCCCGGCTGGACCCTCGTCGGGGGGGGCGTATTCGAACGGGCGGAAACCATGCGACGGATGGTGGATGTGATGCCCCGGGAGGTGCACTGGTACCAGGCGGCGGCGTCGGCATTTACGCCTGAGCAGCGTCAGGTGGTGCTGGAAGACGGTGAAAAGATCGGCTATCGCATCCTGGTGGTGGCTCCGGGGCTCACCCTCGACTGGGACGCCATTCCGGGCCTGCGGGAAACCCTGGGTCGCAACGGGGTTACCTCCAACTACCTGTTTGATCTGGCGCCGTATACCTGGGAGCTGGTGCAGAACACCCGCAAGGGCCGGGCGATCTTCACCCAACCGGCCATGCCTATCAAGTGCGCGGGTGCTCCGCAAAAGGCGATGTACCTGTCCTGTGACCACTGGAACCGCAAAGGGTGGCTGAATAACCTCGACGTCGAGTTCTGCACCGCCGGTGCCGCCCTGTTTGGGGTGGCGGACTATGTTCCGGCCCTGCAGGAATATGTCGGCAAGTACGGCATCAACGTGAATTTCCAGAACAACCTGATCAAAGTGGATGGCGACGCCCGGACGGCGGTGTTCCGGGTCACCGATGGAGAAGGCAACACCTCCGAGGTGGAGAAGACGTTCGATATGCTGCACGTGTGTCCACCCCAGCGGGCGCCCAAGTTTATCAGCGAGAGCCCGCTGGCGGATGCCGCCGGCTGGATTGATCTCAATCCGGAAACCCTGCAGCACGCCAGATACGGCGACATTTTCGGTCTCGGTGATGCCGGCAATACCCCGAACGCAAAGACCGCTGCAGCGGTGCGCAAACAGGCGCCGGTGGTGGCCGAGAACGTTCTGCTGGCGCTTAAGGGCGAGGCCCCCAAGGCGATCTATGACGGCTATGGCTCCTGCCCGCTGACGGTGGAGCGCGGCAAGATTGTGCTGGCGGAGTTTGGCTATGGTGGCAAGTTGCAGCCCAGCTTCCCGTCCTGGCTGGTCGAAGGTACCCGGCCGAGCCGGTTTGCCTGGTTGCTGAAAGAGAAGATGCTGCCGTGGATTTACTGGAACGCGATGCTCAAGGGGCATGAGTGGATGGCCGGGCCGGAGATTCTGGCCCACCGCCCCGCCGACCATGAGGTCGGGGAGGCGTGTGATTTCGGCGGTCGCAAGCCGTAACGCAAGCCTTAACGATGGTTGCCGGGAAGAATTACAGGGCCCCGCGGTGAGTCCTGCGGTTCAGCCAGCCTTTCAGGGCCTTGCTGAGTGCGCCCCAGCGGTTCACCAGCAAGGCCATGAAAATCAGCCCGCAGCCGCCCAGCTGCACCAGCGTCATCGACTCACCAAACCAGCCGGCGGCAAACAGCGCGACCCACACCGGTTCCAGGACCAGAATCACCACCCCGTGGCTGTGAGCCGACAGGCTCTGGGCGTACGTCTGCAGCAGGAAACGACCGGAGGTGCCGATCACAGCACTCAGTACCACCCACCAGACCAGTTCGGCGGAGACGGAATCTAGCGTCGGCTGCCAGGCCTCCATAACGAAGGATTCCACCAGGGTCACGGCACCGACGGTGAGCAGGGTGATGGCGGTCAGCGGTAGTGCCGGCACCTTGTGTTTCTCCACGGTTTCACCGCGGCGGTTAACCACCGTGCGCTGGTTGGCGGTCCGGGTATTGAGGGTGAAGAACAGGGCGAAGGTGCAGGCTCCTGCCACGAAGAACAGCTGGCCAGCTTCCGGACGGAAGCCGTTCTCCAGCGACAGCAGCGCCAGGCCACTGACCGCGATGGGCACAGCCAGCCAGGTGCTGAAGGGCTGAGCCTCCCGGAAAATCAGACGTGCCAGTACCGGCACAATCACCACACCCAGACTGGTCAGAAAGGCCCCTTCACCCAGGTGAGTGCCATGGAACAGCCCCATCACCCAGAACGTCATGCCAACACCGAAGACCAGGCCCACCGAAATGCTCCGCAGTATCTGATCGCGGCTGAGCCGGCGTAATGGCCGGTAGGCGGCAATCGCCAGAATCAGTCCTGCCAGCAGAAAGCGAACCGCCATGAACAGCAACGGCGGCATCAGCGCGACAGCTTCCTTGGAAAACATCCAGCTGATGGCCGCTAGAACGGTGACGATGACCAGAAACAGATCGGATTTAGTGGCGTCAGACATGAAATGGAAAACCGCAGTGAAGAATTGGCGACTGTTCTGGACAGGTTGGGTGTGCAGTTTATCACGAGGGCAGTGGAAAAAGATCAGGGCAAGCCGAAAGTATATAGTTTGCGAACGAATGCTTCTCAGCGTGGATTAGGGGTTCCGTGTCCGGCTGCGCCCTGCAATTGCCAAATCCAGCTTGCTCGGCTGTAATGATGAGGAATTATTGCAGTACTTGGAGAGGCTCCAGCGATGCGATACATGCAAACGTTTAACCGGCGGCTGCCGCAATTGCGGGAGTCCCGGCAGTTATCGCGGCGGGACGTGGCAGCAATCTGCGGTGTGGATGAGGCGAGGGTAGCCGGTTGGGAGCACACCGATCCCCGGCTGCGGAGCTACCCTGCGGTGGCGGAGTTGATGGACCTCTGCCTGCAAACCGGCACACCACTGGACCAGTTGCTGGATCTGGAGCTGGAGGGCGATCAGTGCCAGCTTGAATTGCCGGGCCTGGCGTTCAGTGACAGCACCGACCTGTCGGTTGCACTGGCGGAGCTGGAAAGCGTCATCGAGCGCCTGCAACTGACGTCCGAGGAGCATGAACTGTTACGGCGGTTTCGCAGGGCATCCAGCGAGAACCGCCGCATGATACTGCAGTTGCTGGGGCAATAACCGGCGGGGCCTGTCCAGGCACCCACCGGCAGGCCGGCGGTCAGAGCCCGGCCTTGTAGATGTTCTCGTAAACGTAGTTGGTGGCCTCGACGAAGCCGTCGATGCTGCCGCAGTCAAAGCGACGGCCTTTGAATTTATAGGCCAGCACGCAACCGTTCTTCGCCTGCTGAAGCAGCGCGTCCGTAATCTGGATCTCACCGTTTTTGCCGGGCTCGGTGCGCTCGAGGATATCGAAGATATCCGGCGTCAGGATGTAGCGGCCAATAATCGCGAGGTTGCTCGGGGCATCTTCCGGGGCCGGCTTCTCCACCATGTCGGTGATGCGGTACAGGCCGTCCTTCATGGATTCGCCGGCGATCACCCCGTACTTGTGGGTTTCGTTCTCCGGTACTTCCTCAATCGCCACGATGGAGCAGCGGAACTGGTTGTACAGCTTGACCATCTGGGTCAGCACGCCGTCCCCGCCGTCGGTTGCAACACAGAAGTCGTCGGCCAGCACGACCGCGAACGGGTTGTCGCCAATCAGGTTGCGCCCGGTCAGGATGGCATGACCGAGGCCCTTCATTTCATTCTGCCGGGTGAAGGCGAAGCTGTTGTTGTCGATAAGCTCGCGAATCGACGTCAGCAGGTCTTCCTTGCCGGAGCCGGCGATCTGGTGCTCCAGCTCATAACTGATGTCGAAGTGGTCTTCGATGGCGCGTTTGCCCCGGCCGGTAACGAAGCCAAACTCGTGGATGCCGGCATCCGAGGCTTCTTCAACGCCATACTGCACCAGCGGCTTGTTGACGATCGGCAGGATTTCCTTGGGCATGGCCTTGGTCGCCGGGAGAAAGCGGGTGCCATAGCCGGCTACCGGGAAGAGGCACTTTTTGATCATAGCGTTCGTCCTTAGGTTTTTTGGTGCGCTGCCACCGGCCTGGTGACAGAAAAGTCGTGTTCCGCACGGTCAGTTGCACGGAATGAATCATAAAGTGTGCCGAGTTTAACCAAGTTGCTGCCGTAAATGGAGTGCCAGAGGCGGAATCCCGGTCTTTTGTCAGCGAATGAACATTTGTTAACCTTTTGTTGCGCTGGGAAATATTCAGAAACAACTTGCGAATGTCGCTGTAATAGACTGTTTTGGCGAAGATTAAAAATGTAAAGTTTGGCAACTTTGACTGGTGAGTGACCGGTTGTTCATATACCTTGAAAGCCGTTAGCCAAGCCATCTTTTTAATCCCGACAGCAGCTCTGCCCGCCGTTACCGGCTGCAGGGAAGGATCATTCGTGACAAACAGACTGGTACATGCACTGTTGTGGTGCGTGTTGAGTGGCGTGACTGCCGCTGCCCAGCCCCCGACCGACACTTTCGGGCCCTGGCAGGCCGGAACCGCGAACTGGCAAGGCAGCAGCGCCAATTTGCTGGATTCGGCGATCGCCTATGTCAACGACTTGGACGCCAGAGCGGACAGCGACAGCGACCCGGTGGCCGGACCTTCCGGCAACAACTCCCTGGCGGACCTCGAGAACGTTTTGTTTATCCCGGCCAGTGAGTCGGGCAGTAACAAACATCATTGGTTGCTTTCCCACCTGGAATTATCCGGGGACTCGCGCCATACCCGGGAGGGTGTCAACGGCCGCCTGCAGCTTGCCAGCCAGAACCTGATCTGGTCGCAACATGCCCTCGGGGTCAATTTCAACAACTCGGCCTCCCATCGGGAAGGCGAAGCCCACAAACGCCTGGCGTTTCGCTACGCGTTCCCGGTTGGCCGGCAGCGGATTACCGTGCGGGTTGAAAATGCCGACTTCGAGAATTCCGGCACCCGCAACGGGATCCGCTACGATACCAGTGGCAGCCACCGCACCTTCGAATTGTCCGGGCGACGGCCGCTGTTCGATTTTCACGGCGTTCACATCAACAGCCTGTTCAGTCACTCCACGCGCAGCAGCGAATTGTATGAAGAGTCCGAGTGGGTGGAGGACTCCTCCCGTCAGCTGTCCACGTTCGGGCTGCAGGGGGCCGGTCATCGTGAACTGATGGCCGACATTGACCTGAACACCAGCTTTACCGCTGTCAGCGGACTGGAATTCCAGGGCGCCGATTACGGTTTTGAGACAGCAACGGAAGAGGAGCGCTTCCACAAGCTGCTGCTGTCGGCCTCGCTGTCGAGGGAAGTGCAGAGCTGGCGGATCGGAGTGGACGGACGGTACCAGTTCGCGCCCGACGATCTGCCCGAGTCCCAGCATTTGCTGGTCGCTTCCTCCTCGCTGGTGTCCGGATTCAATGGCCAGTCCCTGTCTGCGGCAGAGGGTGGCTGGTTGCGGCTGGATGCCCGGAGCCCGGGCTGGTCCGTGCCCTATATCAATGGCCTGAGGTCCCACCTCCGGATGTCGCTGCTGCGGGGCTGGGTTCCGTATTCCCGTTCCCAGTCAGACCGCTATGGCCAGACCAGTGCCGGCCAGCTTTCGCTGCAATTCAGTGGCCAGGCGTTCAGTGCGGACTTCAGTGTGGGCCAGCTGCTGGATTCCTCCAGTGTCGCGGCCGTGGTGCCGGATTCTCCCGATCTTTCGTTGTCGCTCACCATGGGCATATAATTGACCTTTCCCCGCGCTTACCAAGTTGTCACTTGAGGGCGGCGGCGTTGCCAGTGTTTCATAGGGCACTCAGCAACACAGGGAGGTCGGCGAACCATGGTTTCAGGGAGCATTGGTTCAGGGAAGAGGCTGCTCATTCTGCTTACGGCGCTGGTCTTTGCGCAAGCAGCCTGGGCTTTTGACTACAGTGATGTAGTAGAACGGGCCAGGGAGCGGGCAGCGTCCGCCTGGTCTGCTCCGAAGCCCGTGCCCGATTTCCTCCGCAATCTGGACTACAGCGAGTTCCAGGCCATTCGCTTCCGCCCGGAAGCCAGTCTCTGGCGGGATTCCGCGTCGCCCTTCCAGGTCATGTTGATGTCTCCCGGCAGCTACTACGGCCATGCGGTGCGGCTCAATGTAGTCGACGGTGACCGGGTTTCCACGGTCTCCTTCGATAAGTCCGTGTTCGACTATCCTGGCCCGGAACTCGCCAAGCGGATTCCGGCAGACCTGGGCTACGCGGGTTTCAAGTTAACCTTCCCATTGCACGACAAGGCCACTGCCAACCAGTTTCTGGTGTTTGGTGGTGCCAGCTATTTCCGAGGCGTCGGGCGTGACAACCGGTTTGGACTGTCCGCACGTGGGTTGGCGGTCGATACCGGGCTGCCGTCCGGGGAAGAGGTCCCGGCCTTTACCGATTTCTGGCTGGAGAAGCCTGCGGCTGGCAGCGAGTCGATGCGGGTATACGCGCTGCTGGACGGACCGCGGGTTACCGGCGCCTATCGCTTCGACATTCAGCCGGGAGCGGCTACCGAGGTGAGGGTGAAGGCGGAGTTGTTCTTCCGTGACAACATTCAGCAACCTGGTATCGCGCCGCTCACTTCGATGTTCTATTACGGCGAGAATACCCCGCGGCCGGTCGGCGAGTGGCGCCCGCAGGTCCACGATTCCGACGGCCTGCTGCTGCACGACAGTCATTCCGGTGAATGGCTCTGGCGGCCCTTGCTGAATCCCGCAAACCTGCGGTTGAGCTATTTCTCGGTGACCGGGCTCGGTGGCTTTGGCCTGCTGCAGCGGGATACCGGTTTTGACCGCTTCGAGGATGCCGAGGCCCGTTACGACCAGCGTCCTTCGGCCTGGGTCCGCACCGAGGGTGACTGGGGCCCGGGGCATGTCGTGCTGGTGGAGATCCCTACCCGGGGAGAGACCAACGACAACATTGTGGCCTTCTGGAAACCCCAGGGCGAGGTTCGCAGCGGTGACCAGCGTACCTTCGAGTACACCCTGACTTTCGGCAACCCCGCCATTGCCGGGGAGCCCCTGGCTTACGCTCGGAATACCTTTGTAGGCCTGGGCGACCGGGTGGGCGGCGGTAACGTTGCCGGGGCGATCCGGTTGATTGTGGACTTTGCCGGCGGCCCGCTGGAGGGACTCGCTGCGGATGCGCCGGTGGTCAGCCAGGTGACAGGTCTGGAAGATACCGAGGTCATCGAACACTTCGTGGAGTACCTGCCGGCGAGCGACTCGTGGCGGCTCTCCATTCTCGCCCGGCCCCAGGGCGAAAAGGTCCTGGCGCTGAGAGGCTTTCTGTCCCAGGACGGCCGTGCGCTCACCGAAACCTGGAACTATGAGCTGCCCCATGGTTCCGATCTGCGCAGGGAAACTGAGTAGCCTTCAACCTTCAATCCTCAACCCCGTCCCGTAGCAAGTACCGGAACCGCAAGGAGGGAACGATGCCGGATACCGTTTGTCAGCAGGCCCTGGACCGTGTTCTGACCTACCTGGACCAGGCCGGGGTTGCGCTTTCCGACGATGTTTGCCGGCGCGCCCTTAACCTGGTGGATGCGGCCTTGCTGGAGGCCCGGACCTGCGGCGGCGATGTGCTGCAAGCGGCGATGGACCGGCTTCCGGGTTATTTCGACTTGCCGCAACCGGCAGCGCCCACACCCTGGCCGCCGCTGGCCCGCGGCAGCATCGGTTATCGCCATGACTGAGCGGAGTCCCGCCTGGCGTCGCCGGGCCCTCGTCCGGCGATGGCTGATGGCATCGTTTGTCTTTGGTCAGACCCTGGTGGCCGGTTATTACCTGCTCTGGGTGCTGCCGTATCACGGCGGCACGATTGTGGAGCTGGGGATGCTCGGGCTCTTCGCCGTCCTGTATGCCTGGATAGCGGTGGGTTTCTGGACGGCGGTGTTCGGTTTTGTGTTGCGGCTGACCGGCGGTGACCGGCAGTCATTGTTGCGCCGGCATCCTCCGGAGGTGCTGGCGCAGACGCCATTGCAGAAAACCGCGGTGGTGTTGCCGGTCTACCATGAACCGGTGCACTGGACCTTCAGCGGTCTGAAGGCCGTTTTCCGGGACCTTGAGCGGGCCGGGCAGCTTGAGCATTTCGAGTTCTATATTCTGTCCGACAGCCGGGATCCGGAAGTCTGGCTGGAAGAGCAGGCCGCCTGGCGCCGGCTGTGCCGGGAACTGGACGCCGACGGGCGGTTGTTCTATCGCCGTCGCACGGTCAATCTCAACTACAAGAGTGGCAATGTGGCGGATTTCCTGCGGCGCTGGGGGCGACGTTGCCGATACATGGTGGTACTGGATGCTGACAGCCTGTTGAGTGGCAAGACCCTGGTCCGTATGGTGCAGTTGATGGAGCGGGAACCCCGGGTGGGTATCCTGCAGACCAACCCCGCCATCATCAACGGTCGCACATTGTTCGCCCGCCTCCAGCAGTTTGCCAACCGGCTGTATTCGCCCTTGTTCGCCACCGGGCTTGCGGCTATCCAGATGGGCGATGCCGCCTTCTGGGGTCACAATGCCATCCTCCGTACCGATGCCTTTATGAAGCACTGCGGCCTGCGCAAGTTGCGGGGCCGGGGGCTGTTTGGCGGACCGATCCTGAGCCACGATTTTGTCGAGGCAGCCTATATGGGGCGCGCCGGCTTTGAGGTTTGGCTGGAGCCTGGCCTGAGCCAGAGTTTTGAGGAATCGCCGCCAACCCTCGCAGACGAGCTGTCACGGGATGCGCGCTGGGCGCGGGGCAACCTGCAGCACCTCGCCATCATGCTGTTTGAGCCGGGCCTGAGATTTGCCCACCGCATGGCCTTCATGAACGGCATTATGTCGTACCTGGCCTCGCCCCTGTGGCTGGCCTTCCTGGTGCTGACCACCATCGAGGCGGTGCAGATGACATTGCTGCCGATCGATTATTTTCCGGAAGGGCATCAGGGCCTGATCCCGTTGTGGCCGGAGTGGCGACCGGAATGGGCCCTGGGCCTTGCCGTCAGTACCTTGATGCTACTGTTCCTGCCAAAGTTCCTGGCGGTGGCCGATCAACTGATCCGGGGATCGGCTCGTGGCTTTGGCGGTGCGGTGCGCATGCTGGCCAGTGTCTTGCTGGAAATTGTTATTTCGGTACTGCTGGCGCCGGTCCGGATGTTGACCCACAGCCGACATGTGATTCAGGCATTGCTTAATGTGACGGTGCGCTGGGCGGGGCAGAACCGGACCGGCGAGGCAACCTGGCGACAGGCGCTGGTAACCCAGCTGCCCGGTATGGTGATCGGCGCCGGCTGGTCCGCCTTTGCGTTCACTCTTGACCCGATGTTCTTCTTCTGGTCGCTCCCGGTTGCCATTCCCCTGGTACTGGCGGCGCCGACCCACGTCCTGCTGAGCCGTACCGGGCCGGGCACGGCGCTGCGCAAGCGCCGGTTACTGGTGATCCCTGAAGAGCAGGAGGGGCTTCCCCTGCTCGACGATGCCGCCCGCTTCCGCAGTGAAACCGGTGGCGGGACATCCCTGGGCGCGGTAGCGGAGGCGGTGCTGAATCCGGTGCTGAACCGTTTGCATTGTCAGCTGGCCCGCCCCCGCGGCCATCACGGCCGATGTCGCGCCCCGGCGGAGCTGACCGGGCGTTTTATCAAGGCCGGCCCCGATGCCTTGTCGAGACAGGAGCTGTGCCGCCTGTTGCAAGACCGGGACTGCCTGGCGCGCCTGCATACCCAGGCCTGGCGTGCCGGACCGGAATCCTGGTGGGGGCAGCGGATCCAGGCTCTGGGTGACGGAAGCCGTTGATCCACTGACCGCCAGGATAACGAGTCAACAGCAGGAAAACGAGCCAACAGAAAGGAGGAAGGATCTATGGATCGCCGATCCGTCATGAAGACACTGGCCGCTGCCGCCGGCATGGGCGCACTGCCTGCCGGGCTGCTGCTGGCGCCACTCACCCGGGCAGAGCCCCGGGGCAGTGCAACGCCCTTCAGTTATGCCTGGCTCAAAGGTCACGCCCGGAGCCTGTCCCGGCAGCCTTATGTGTCCCATGAGGGGGAGCTGCCGCCGTCCCTGAAGACGCTGTCCTGGGATGATTACCAGGCCATCCGTTTCAACGCCGACCAGGCATTGTGGAAGGGCAGCGACGGGGCCTTCCAGGTGCAGCTGTTCCATCTCGGGTTGTATTTCCAGGCACCGGTTCGGATCTACCAGGTGGAAGACGGCAAGGCCCGCGAGCTGGCTTATGATCCGGATTATTTCAGCTATGAAGGTGAGCAGCCCCTGGGCGAGCTGCCGGCAGACCTTGGGTTTGCCGGCTTCCGGGTGCATTTTCACACCAACTTCAAACTGGACCTGGCGGCGTTTCTCGGCGCCAGTTATTTCCGCGCGGTCGGTGACGAGATGCAGTACGGTCTGTCTGCCCGGGGGCTCGCGATCAACACCGGGATGAACCGCGAAGAGGAATTTCCGCGGTTCAGTGCCTTCTGGCTTGAGAAGCCCGCTCCGGACGGTGACCGCCTGGTAGTCCATGCCCTGCTGGATTCGCCGTCGGTCACCGGTGCCTATGCGTTCACCCTCCATCCCGGCAAACACATGGTGATGGAGGTGGACGCGGCGCTCTATCCCCGCCAGGCGATTGACCGCATTGGCATCGCGCCTCTCACCAGCATGTACCAGGTGGGCGAGAATCATCGCCGCATGGGCTACGACTGGCGCCCGGAAATCCACGACTCCGACGGCCTGGCACTGTGGAGCGGGGCCGGTGAGTGGATCTGGCGCCCACTGGTTAATCCTGTTGGTGTGCGGGTGAACAGCTTCCAGGATGAAAACCCGCGGGGATTCGGGCTGCTGCAGCGGGACCGTGATTTTGAGCATTACCAGGATGACGGAGTGTTCTATGACCGCCGCCCGGGCGCCTGGGTGGAACCACGGGGCGACTGGGGGCGGGGCGCAGTGATGCTGGTGGAAATTCCCACGGTGGACGAAACCTTCGACAACATCGTTGCCTTCTGGAATCCGGAGCGTCCGCTGGAGCCGGGCCAGGAGCACCTGTTCAGTTACCGGTTGACCTGGGGTGGCGAGCCCCCGGTGGCTCCGCGGCAGTTGGCCACTGCCCGCGCCACCCGCACCGGTCTCGGTGGGGTGGTGGGCCAGCAGCGGGAGTATTTTTCCTGGCGCTTTGCGGTGGATTTTGCCGGCGGGGCCCTGAATATGCTGGCGGAAGATGCCGGGGTGGTGCCGGTGATCAGTGCCAGTCGCGGCCGCGTCGAGATCACCTCGGCCCGGCCCTTGCCGGGCGGGCGCGGCTACCGTGCCATGTTTGATCTGGTTCCCGATGAGTCCACGGAGCCTGTGGATTTGCGCCTTTACCTGCGGCTGGGTGAGCAGCCACTGACCGAAACCTGGGTTTACCAGTACACGCCACCGGCCGTTGGCGAGAGAACACTCTATTAACCCCTATCAGCGCGGCTTGTATTAATCGTCGTTCTTATGTCGACAATATCTAAGGGGCACTCCGGCTGATTGTTGACAATAATACCAATGGGGCGTAAATTTCGGCCCATCGAAGTCATTATTGTTGACAAAAATATGCTGGACGTGACCCCGCAATCCTATACCCGAGCTGATGAGGCGTTTGATTGTCTGCAAACGGCCATCGTGAAAGGGGATCTTGCCCCCGGTGAGAAAATCGGCGAAGTGGAGCTGTGTTCCCGCTTCAACCTGACGCGGGGCCCTCTGCGGGAGGCCCTTGGTCGGCTGGAGTCCCGAGGCCTGCTGGTGCGTCGTCCCCATGCCGGGGTTAAGGTGGTTTCGGTCAGCGCCGAAGAGCTCATGGAGCTGTACCGCATCCGCGAAGTCATGGAAGGACTGGCCGCCCGCCAGGCCGCCGAGCGAATGACCGAGGCGGAAATCGCGGATCTCTACGCCACCCTCGACAGCCACGAAACCATGATTGAAGAAGCCCAGGGCCAGGCCTACTACCAGGCAGAAGGGGATTACGACTTCCACCACCGCATTGCCACCGGCAGCCGCAACACCAAGCTCGCGCAAATGCTGCTGGGGGATCTGTACTACATGGTGCGCATGTACCGTTACCGGCTCAGCACGTCCGCCGGTCGTCCGCATATGGCGTTGGGTGAGCACCGCAGCATCGTCGAAGCCATTGCCCAGCGGGATGGTGAACTGGCCGAGTTTCTGATGAAGCGCCACATCAACGCGGCCCGCAAGAATATTGAAAAGAAAATCCAGGAAGGTGGTCTGACCATCTGACAACAATCACAACACGCTTTAACCCATTCAACCGAAGAGGAACTGCCTCATGACTGCCAAGCTCTCCCCGGGTGCCCGCTTCCGCAAGGCCCTGAAAGAAAACCAGCCGCTGCAAATTGTTGGCACCATCAATGCCTACGCTGCCATGATGGCAGAGCGCGTCGGTCATCAGGCCATTTACCTGTCCGGTGGCGGCGTTGCCAACGCGTCATACGGCCTGCCGGACCTGGGCATGACCAGCCTTAACGACGTCATCGAAGATGTCCGCCGCATTACCGCTGCAACCGAACTGCCGTTGCTGGTGGATATCGATACCGGCTGGGGTGGGGCCTTCAACATCGCCCGTACCATCAAAGAAATGGAACGCGCCGGAGCCGCTGCCGTCCATATCGAGGACCAGGTTGCCCAGAAGCGCTGCGGCCACCGGCCGAACAAGGAAATTGTCTCCAAGGACGAAATGGTAGACCGTATCAAGGCCTGCGTTGACGCCCGCCAGGACGACGATTTCTTCATCATGGCCCGTACCGACGCCTTCCAGAAAGAAGGTCTGGAGGCTGCCATCGAGCGCGCCCAGGCGTGCATTGAAGCCGGTGCCGACGGTATTTTCGCCGAAGCGGTAACCGAGCTGGAGCACTACAAGGCCTTCTCCGAGGCGCTGGATGTGCCAATCCTGGCCAACATCACCGAGTTCGGCGCCACGCCGCTGTACAACAAGCGCGAGCTGGCCGAGGCCGGTGCCGGTATGGTGCTGTACCCGCTGAGCGCCTTCCGTGCCATGAACAAGGCCGCGGTGACGGTGTACCAGAACATCCTGGAGAAAGGTGACCAGAAGGACGTCGTTGATCTGATGCAGACCCGCATGGAACTGTACGATTTCCTCAACTACCACGATTTCGAACAGAAGCTGGACCAGCTCTTCCAGCAGAAAAAAGCTTGATACAACAACATCCGGAAACGAGGGAGAAGACCCATGGCTGAAGCAAAGAAACTCGGGGGCGCAGGTCTCCGCGGCCAGGTGGCCGGCGAGACGGCACTGTGCACCGTTGGCAAGACCGGAGCCGGTCTGACATACCGTGGCTACGACATCAAAGAGCTGGCGGATAACGCCCAGTTCGAAGAAGTGGCCTACCTGCTGCTGCGCGGCAAGCTGCCCAACCAGCAGGAGCTGGCGGACTACAAACAGAAGCTCAGCGGCCTGCGTGAACTGCCGGAAGCCCTGAAAGCCGTGCTGGAACAGATTCCCGCCAACGCCCACCCGATGGACGTGATGCGGACGGGTTGCTCCATGCTGGGCAACCTGGAAACCGAGCAGGATTTCTCCGAGCAGCTCGACCACATCGACCGGATGCTGGCGGTATTCCCGTCCATCATCAACTACTGGTACAACTTTGCCCATAACGGCAAACGCATCAATACCGCGACCGCTGCCGACTCCATTGCCGAGCATTTCCTGTGGACCCTGCACGACAAGCAGCCGGACCCGCTGCACGTCAAGGTCATGCACGCATCGCTGATCCTGTACGCCGAGCACGAGTTCAACGCCTCCACCTTTACCGCCCGGGTTTGTGCCTCCACGCTGTCTGACATCCACAGCTGCGTGACCGGTGCGATTGGCTCCCTGCGTGGTCCGCTGCACGGTGGCGCCAACGAAGCCGCGATGGCAATGATCGAGAACTGGACGTCCGCCGACGAAGCGGAAGAAAAGATCATGGGCATGCTGGCACGCAAGGACAAGATCATGGGCTTCGGCCACGCGATCTACAGCACCTCCGATCCCCGTAACGCGATTATCAAGGAATGGTCGAAGAAGCTGGCCGAGCAGGTTGGCGACACCGTGCTGTACCCGGTATCCGAGCGGGTTGAAGCGGTCATGTGGCGGGAGAAGAAGCTGTTCTGTAACGCGGACTTCTTCCACGCTTCGGCTTACCACTTCATGGGCATTCCCACCGAGCTGTTCACCCCGATCTTCGTTTGCTCGCGGGTTGCCGGCTGGACCGCCCACGTCATGGAGCAGCGCGCCAACAACCGGATCATCCGTCCGAGCGCCGAGTATACCGGCCCGGAACACCAGGACTGGACGCCGATTGAGCACAGAGAGTGACCACCATGAATACCGAATTCCGCAAATCGCTTCCGGGTACCGACCTGGAATACTACGACACCCGCCAGGCGGTGGAAGCCATCAAGGCCGGCTCCTACGCCAGGCTTCCGTATACCTCCAAGATCCTGGCTGAGCAGCTGGTTCGCCGCTGCGACAAGGAATCCCTCACCGATTCCCTCAAGCAGCTGATCGAACGCAAGCGCGACCTGGACTTTCCCTGGTACCCGGCGCGGGTAGTGTGCCACGACATCCTCGGCCAGACCGCCCTGGTAGACCTGGCGGGCCTGCGCGATGCCATCGCGGAGAAGGGCGGCGATCCTTCCAAGGTGAACCCGGTGGTGCAGACCCAGCTGATCGTGGACCACTCCCTGGCGGTGGAAGCCGCGGGCTTTGATCCGGATGCCTTCGAGAAGAACCGCGCCATCGAAGACCGCCGTAACGAAGACCGGTTCCACTTCATCAACTGGACCCGCACAGCGTTCCACAACGTAGACGTGATTCCGGCCGGTAACGGCATCATGCACCAGATCAACCTGGAGAAAATGTCTCCGGTGATTCAGAACCGTGCTGATCAGGATGGCCATCAGATTGCCTATCCGGACACCTGTGTCGGTACCGACAGCCACACCCCGCACATCGATGCCCTGGGTGTTATCGCCGTCGGCGTGGGCGGCCTTGAAGCCGAAACCGTGATGCTGGGCCAGCCCTCCATGATGCGTCTGCCGGACATCGTCGGCGTGAAGCTCACCGGCAAGCGTCAGCCGGGCATCACCGCGACGGACATCGTGCTGGCCATTACTGAGTTCCTGCGCAAGGAGCGGGTGGTCGGTGCTTATCTCGAGTTCTTCGGTGAAGGTGCTTCCAGCCTGACCATCGGCGACCGTGCCACCATCTCCAACATGACTCCGGAATACGGTGCCACCGCCGCGATGTTCTACATCGACGAACAGACCATCGATTACCTGAAGCTGACCGGTCGCGAGCCGGAGCAGGTTGACCTGGTCGAGAAGTACGCCAAAGAAACCGGCCTGTGGGCCACAGAAATGGCGGAAGCCCAGTACGAGCGTGTGCTGGAGTTTGATCTGTCTACCGTGGTGCGTAACGTAGCTGGCCCGTCCAACCCGCATCGCCGTGTCGCAACATCCGATCTGCACGACCGCGGCATTGCCGTGAACCTGGACAAGGCGCTGGAAGAAGAGAAAAAGGGCCTGATGCCCGATGGCGCGGTCATCATCGCGGCGATCACTTCCTGCACCAACACCTCCAACCCCCGCAACGTGGTGGCTGCCGGCCTGCTGGCCAAGAAAGCCAACGAGCTGGGGCTGGTCCGCAAGCCCTGGGTGAAGTCGTCCTTTGCACCGGGTTCCAAGGTCGCCCGCCTGTACCTGGAAGAAGCGGGTCTGTTGCCGGAACTGGAAAAGCTGGGCTTTGGTATCGTGGCCTACGCCTGCACCACCTGTAACGGTATGTCTGGCGCGCTGGACCCGAAAATCCAGCAGGAAATCATCGACCGCGACCTGTACTCCACCGCGGTGCTGTCCGGCAACCGTAACTTCGACGGCCGGATTCACCCCTACGCCAAGCAGGCCTTCCTGGCGTCGCCGCCGCTGGTCGTGGCCTACGCCATCGCCGGTACCGTGCGTTTCGATATCGAGCGGGATGCCCTGGGTTACGACAAGGATGGCAAGCCGGTCACCCTGAAAGACCTGTGGCCGTCTGATGAAGAAATCGACCGCATCGTCGGTGAGTTTGTGAAGCCGGAGCAGTTCAAGCAGGTGTACATCCCGATGTTCAACCTGGACGCTGCCGAGCAGGCCAAGAGCCCGCTGTACGACTGGCGCCCGCAGTCTACCTACATCCGTCGTCCGCCGTATTGGGAAGGCACCATGGCCGCCGAGCGCCAGCTCAAGGGCATGCGCCCGCTGGCGATCTTGCCGGACAACATCACCACCGACCACCTGTCGCCGTCCAACGCCATCATGATGGACTCGGCAGCCGGTGAGTACCTGCACAAGATGGGCCTGCCGGAGGAAGACTTTAACTCCTACGCAACCCACCGCGGTGACCACCTGACGGCCCAGCGTGCCACCCTGGCCAACCCGAAGCTGTTCAACGAAATGGTTCGGGACGAAAACGGCGAAGTGGTGCAGGGCTCCCTGGCCCGTGTGGAGCCGGAAGGCAAGACCATGCGCATGTGGGAAGCCATCGAAACCTACATGGAACGCAAGCAGCCGCTGATTATCGTGGCCGGCGCCGACTATGGTCAGGGTTCTTCCCGTGACTGGGCCGCCAAGGGTGTCGCTCTGGCAGGTGTGGAAGCCATCGTGGCCGAAGGCTTCGAGCGTATTCACCGTACCAACCTGATCGGCATGGGTGTAATGCCCCTGCAGTTCGAGGAAGGCACCACACGCCAGACCCTGCAGCTGGACGGTACCGAAACTTACGACGTAGAAGGTACCCCGGCACCGGGTGCGAAGCTGGAGCTGGTCATCCATCGCAAGACCGGTGAAGAAGACCGGGTACCGGTCATCTGCCGACTGGATACCGCGGAAGAAGTCACCGTTTACTCCGCCGGCGGCGTCCTGCAGCGCTTTGCCCAGAACTTCCTGGCGTCTGAGGGGGCGGCATGATGCACGCCCCACAAATAAAAGTGCCCGCCACCTACATGCGTGGCGGCACCAGCAAAGGTGTGTTCTTCCGCCTGCAGGATCTGCCGGAAGCGTGCCAGGTCCCGGGTGAGGCCCGGGACAAGCTGCTGATGCGGGTCATCGGCAGCCCCGATCCTTACGAGAAGCAGATCGACGGCCTCGGCAACGCCACCTCCAGCACCAGCAAGACGGTGATCCTGGCCGAGAGTACCCAGCCGGATCACGATGTAGACTACCTGTTTGGCCAGGTTGCCATCGACAGGCCGTTTGTGGACTGGAGTGGTAACTGCGGCAACCTGACGGCGGCGGTCGGCGCCTTCGCCATCAACAGCGGTTTTGTCGCCAAAGAGCACATTCCGGACAATGGCATCTGCACCGTACGGATCTGGCAGGCCAATATCCGGAAAACCATTGTCGCCCACATCCCCATTACCAACGGTGAAGTGCAGGAAACCGGCGACTTTGAACTGGACGGCGTCACCTTCCCGGCGGCGGAAGTGCAGATCGAGTTCATGGATCCTGCGGATGGGGAAGGGGCCATGTTCCCCACCGGCAACCTGGTGGATGAGCTGGAGGTGCCCGGTGTCGGCACCCTGCAAGCGACCATGATCAACGCCGGTATCCCGACCATCTTCGTGAATGCGGAAGACATCGGCTACAAGGGTACGGAGCTGCAGAACGACATCAACAGCGACCCGAAGGCGCTGGCGATGTTCGAGACCATCCGCGCCCACGGTGCTGTCAGGATGGGGCTGATCAAGGATGTCAGCGAAGCCGCGAACCGGCAGCACACGCCGAAAGTGGCGTTTGTGGCCAAGCCGGTGGATTATGTGTCCTCCAGTGGCAAGCAGATTAACGCAGCTGACATCGACGTGCTGGTGCGGGCGCTGTCCATGGGCAAGCTGCACCACGCCATGATGGGTACGGCGGCGGTCGCGATCGCCACCGCTTCGGCGGTTCCCGGAACCCTGGTGAACCTGGCAGCGGGCGGCGGTGAGCGGAACCACGTTACCTTTGGCCACCCGTCCGGAACCCTGCGGGTGGGTGCCGAGGCGAAGGCGGTCGACGGAGAGTGGACCGCCACCAAAGCCATCATGAGCCGCAGTGCGCGGATTATCATGGAAGGTTGGGTGAGGGTGCCGGGCGACTGCTTCTGAGTAGTCTCATTGCCCGCTCGCCTGGGCAAGTCACCCCTGTGAAGCCGCAGCAGCCGATGACCGGTTGCTGCGGCTTTGCTGTATGTGGAACCGTTCGGTTTAATTTGCCGGGGAAGGCTTTATAATCCCGGACATTGACCAACAACACGAATACCGTTTGCGCACCGATGCTGCAGTCACCATGAGGTCCGGATGAACATTGCCGCAAAATTTGCGATACCGACTTTGCTGGTGACCGTATTGATGGCCGCGCTGGTGGTACCCGCGGCGGTGCAGGCGGATTCGGTGCGTCGTATCGTCCATCCGGATGGCACGGTCGAGTTCACCAACGTAACCGGTGCCCGGGCCAAGCCTTCTACCAAGAAGGAAACCGTGTACCGCTACAAGGACAGCAACGGTGTGGTCGCCTTCAGTGAGATGCGGCCGGCGGATGCGGAATTCGATGTGATCCGCTTCGAGTGCTATGCCTGCAAGCCCAATTCCACCATCAACTGGCATAAAACCCGGTTGTTTCTCGAACCATACCAGGATGAAATCCGCATTGCGGCCCGCAGCTTCGGTGTCGATCCGGCACTGGTCCGAGCGGTCATCCATGCCGAGTCTGCATTCAACCCCCAAGCGGTATCCTCCAAGGGAGCCCAGGGGCTGATGCAGCTCATGCCGGGCACCGCACGTGAGGTTGGTGTCAGCAATGCGCTGGATGCCGCCCAGAATATCCGTGGTGGTGTCAATTACCTGGCCCGCATGCTCCAGCTGCATGATGGCAACATCAAGCTGGCCACGGCCGCCTACAACGCCGGTCCCGGCGCGGTTGACCGCCACGGTGGCATTCCCCCCTATGCTGAAACCCGCGCTTATGTGGAACGGGTGGGCATCCTTCATCAGCGCTATCGCAACGAAGCGGTGAACTAAGAGTTAGCAGTAAGGGGACAGATCTTAAGTCTGTCCCCATTCCGTAGAAGTCTGTCCCCGTATCGCATGTGCACCCGTCAGCTTGTTTTACACCTTGTCGGGTGGTGATTTTTTAACCTGATGATATCCCAAAGAAAAGGAAAGTGGCCCTTTATTTGCTTTTGGTTCGGGTGCCGAAACACCCGTAGAAAAAACCAAAGGAGTGACAAATGAAAAAGGGTTTCGTGAAACAACTCGCGGGGTTTGCTGTTGCCTCGACGCTGTCGGTGTCTGCTGCCCATGCAGCACTGATCAACGTCACGGTAAGTGGCCCCGGAACGGCAACGGCGGAAGCTGCCGAAGCCACCTTCCTCTCATTTCTGAAAGACACCACCACCGAAACATTCGAGGGCTTTACCGCTGCGACCAGCTCTGCAGACCAGTCCGTCACTATCAATACCAGCGTTGGCAGCTTCGAGCAGCTGATGACCGGTGGCGATTATGCGTCGGAATCCTGTAATGCAGACGGTTTCAGTTGTCTCGGTGGCTTGGCTATTCTCAATCAGGACACCTCGCCGTTTGACGGTCGGTTCCCGATGCCAACAGATGCAGCCAATACCAACTGGCTCGACAGCATGGACTCCCAAGAGGTGCAGTTCAGCCTTGCAGGCCTGTTTACCGCTGTCGGCTTCTATCTGACCGATCCCAACGATGTGGGCGGGCTGATGGACATTGTGTTCGCTGACGCAAGCAGCGCAACCTTTGACCTCAGCAACGTCTTCACCGGCGCCCACAGCAGTGGCGGAGCCTACTACCTGGGGTTTATGAGCGACATGGCGATAACGTCGCTGGTATTCCGGAGTAATGACGAGAACGATGGCTTCGGGATTGACAACGTAACGGTGGGAACGGTGCCAGAACCGGGTACCCTCGCACTGCTCGGACTGGGGTTGGCAGGGATTGGCGCTATGCGCCGCCGCAAGTCTGCGTAAGCCTGACCCGAGGCTGTTTCGGCTGTCACGAGAACCCCGGGTTTCCGGGGTTTTTGTTGTCGAAATTCTTTACAGATTCCATGTAAAGATTGCGGAGCGGGCCAATTGAATTTTTGTAAAGTTGGATTACACTTTGTAAATGTTTTGTAACTGGCTGCACAGGACGCAGCGGGGAATTACGGTGTGAGAAACACAAGGAGTCGACGTGGCCCACGTCAGATTGTTCGGACACTACATTCATCTGCCGTTTGTCATTCTCGGTCTGATCGACCTGCTGATCCTGATCGCGGCCTTCAGCCTTACTGTGTTCTTCCGCTTTTTCGGCGACCTGTCTTTTTTTCTCGAAAGCACCCCGTTTGTCTTGCCGTCGGCCTTGGTATTCGGGCTGGCGAACCTGCTGGTGATGGTAGCGCTGGGGGTTCACCAGTCGCGGCTGGAAGAGGGCATGTCCGGCATGATGCTGCGGACCCTGATGGCACTGATCGTGAGTCTGCCGCTGTCGGGAACGGCCTATCTACTGGCCGGGGAGTGGCTCTGGTACCTGGGGCAGAGCGGGGTACTGACCACCTCATCCGTGTTCGCGCTCTTTCTGTTGGGTATCGGCCGCACCCTGTTCTTCGCCCTGGTGGGCAAGGATGCCTTCAAACGCAAAGTCCTGGTACTGGGTGCCGGGCTGCGGGCGCGCCAGATGCTCGAAGACCTGACTACCCCCTTCAATCGCAAGGGCTTCATCCTGGAAGGGTTTGTCCCGTTGCCGGGAGAGCCGGTGGAAGTTACCCGGTCACTGCTGATTCATCCGCCCCTGACGCTGCTCGAGTACGTACGCTCCCATCGTCGCATCAGCGAAATCGTGGTTGCAGTGGACGATCGCCGCAAGGGGTTACCCATGGATGACCTGCTTGAATGCAAGATGGACGGAATCCGGATTGTGGAGGGCGCCACCTTCTACGAACGGGAATCCCGCAAGGTGGCCCTGGAGATGATTACCCGTGGCTGGCTGGTATTTTCGGACGGGTTCTCGCTGTCCTCGGTCTCCGGTTTCGGCAAACGCGCCCTCGATCTGCTGACGTCCGGAAGCTTGCTGCTATTGAGCCTGCCCCTGATGGTGCTGACGGTACTGGCTATCAAGGTTGAGGATGGCATGCGGGCGCCGGTGCTGTACAGCCAGGAGCGGGTCGGGCTTAACGGCCAGGTGTTCCGGGTTCACAAATTCCGTTCCATGGTTACCGACGCCGAGAAGAACGGTGCCGTCTGGGCGAGCAAGAATGACAGCCGGGTGACCCGGGTGGGCGAGTTTATCCGCAAGGTTCGCATCGACGAGTTGCCACAGGTCTTCAACGTACTCAACGGCACCATGGCCTTTGTGGGGCCGCGGCCGGAGCGGCCGGTGTTTGTGCAGCAACTGGCGGAAAAAATTCCGTTTTACAACGAACGGCACCGGGTCAAGCCCGGTATCACCGGCTGGGCACAGCTTTGCTTTGCCTATGCGGACAACGAGGAGGACACCCGGGAGAAACTCCGGTACGACCTCTATTACATCAAGAACCAGAGTTTGCTGCTGGATTTGTTGATTATAATTCAAACAGTGGAAGTGGTATTGTTCAAAAAAGGATCAAGGTAGTTCCGGGAGTGCGCTGTCTCCGGAACATGGAATAAAAGCACGGACCTCTGCGAGGAATAAAAATGTCACGGATGTACACGTTCCTGGGGCTGATCTTCACCCTCCTGGCGGTAGCCATGTCTTCAGGTTGCGCCGCTCCCTCCGCTTCGTCGCCGGACAAGATCCGGCAGGCGCTCAACGTCGATAACTCACGCAGTGTCGACCAGTATGTTCTCGGTGCCACCGATGTGGTCCGCGTTTCGGTATGGCGTAACGACGATCTCAGCATCTCCGTTCCGGTGCGACCGGATGGCAAGATCTCGGTGCCTCTGGTAGGCGATGTGCAGGCCGCCGGAAAAACTCCGGAAGGTCTGGCCAATGATATCGAAGAGCGGCTCTCGGCCTATATCCGCCAACCCCAGGTCAGTGTTGTGGTAACCAGTATGGGCAGCCACGAATTCAGCGACCGGGTGCGGATAACCGGCGCTGTAACCCAGCCGATGTCGGTTCCACACCGCGCCGGCATGACGGTGCTCGACGTGGTGCTGGAGGCCGGCGGGGCGACACCCTTTGCCGCGCTGAACAACGCCATGCTGTACCGGGTTAATGGCAACGACGTGGTCGCCATCCCGGTGCGACTCGGGGATATTCTTTCCCGGGGTGATATCAAGACCAACTACGCCATACGTCCCGGCGACATTCTCAGTGTGCCCGAGCGGGTATTCTGAGCGGTTGCCGGGCGCACGGAACGCGATCTGTAAATACTGAATGGGTAGTGTGTTATGGCCATGCCTCTGTCTCAAATGCCAGCGGAAATCCTGAGGGAAGTGCGTGCCCGCAAGTGGCTGGCACTCCTGCTGTTCACCGTTGTCAGTTTTGCGGTACTGGTGACGGGCTTTCTCTGGCCGTACAAGTATGAATCCCAGGTGGTCATCTTTGTGGACGACCGCAACATTATCCGACCTCTGATGGAGGGCAGTGCGGTCACCACCCAGATCAATGACCGCACTTCCGCGGCCAAGGAACTGTTGTGGAGTCGCAGTGTGGTGGAGCAGGTAGCGACGGACCCGGAGATCTTCGGATCCGATGGCGCAAATACGGACCCGGTTGTCCTTGAAAACCGCATTGCCGAATTGCGGGCCAACCTGTTTGTGAGGCCCCGCGGCGACAGTTACTTCAGTATCGGCTATGCCTCCGAATCGCCAAACCAGGCCTTCCAGGTGGCCCAGCGACTCGGGCAGCTGTTCATTGCCGAGAACAACGAGCGCAAACGCCAGGAAAGCCGCAGCGCCTACGAGTTTATCGACAAGCAGGTCAAGGGATACGAGTCCCAGCTCGCCGAAGTCGAGGAACGGCTGAAGAACTTCCTCTCCGAAAATGTGGACGGCACCGAGGGCGACGCTAACCAGCGCATGGCCAGCCTGCGCAACCAGATTGAGTTGGCCGAGCTGGAGCGCCAGGAGATGTTTACCCGGGCCCAGTCCCTGGAGGCGGAGCTGAACGGCATCAATCCGATGGTTTCATCCGGTGGCGCCACGGTGGACGTCTACCAGAACAGGATCAACAGCTTGCAGGAGCAACTGGATAACCTGCGCCTGCGCTACCACGACACCTATCCCGATATCGTGATCCTCCGCCAGCAGATTGAACAACTGCAACGGCAGCGGGACCGGGCCGCGGCCAATGCCGACCCTAACCGGGTCATCACTACCGGTGAACGGTCATCAAACCCGGTGTACCAGGATGTGCGCACCGCGCTGGCGGAAACCCGCGCCGCGATCCAGACCAGGGATACCCGGATCCGCGCCCTGCGGGCGCTGCTCAACGAACAGATCCTGCGAATGGAGCGAATCCAGGGTAACAAGACGGAATACGCCGAGCTGACCCGCGACATGGAAGTTAACAAACAGATCTACGACGACCTGTTGAAACGTCGGGAACGGGCCAGGGTCTCCATGCACCTGGACGTGGAAGGCCAGGGCCTGAATTACCGCATCAACGAGTCTGCCCAGTTCCCCCGCGGTGCCAGTG
Organism: Marinobacter profundi; assembly: GCF_002744715.1. Lineage (GTDB taxonomy): Bacteria > Pseudomonadota > Gammaproteobacteria > Pseudomonadales > Oleiphilaceae > Marinobacter > Marinobacter profundi. Next base: position 186,033 of record NZ_KZ319368.1, on the reverse strand, counting down.
GGCCGAAGTTCGCCACCTTCGCCGTGGGCGGCCTGTTTCTCGGCCTGCTTGCGCCGTTTGGGCTGATTGCCGGTCTGCTGCAGATTGACCCACGGGTCAGGGCGCGTCAGCAGCTGGAAGAAACGGTCGGGCTGCCAGTGCTGGTACGCCTTCCCGAGGTAAAAACACCGTTCGAGCGACGGCGCGAACGCCGGGTCACCAGTATGGTGATCGTCTGCGTGGTTCTGGTGGCGGCGGTATACATCGCCATAGCAGTGGGCTCAATGATGGGAGTCATCGGATGACCGGGCAAAAGAAGCAGGATGGCGCGGGCAGCGCCAGCGTGGGCGAAGTGGCAGGCCGGGACGAGACCAACGGGCGCAGCCGGGAAAGTAATTACTGGGTGCGCCGCAAGGATGAACCTTCGAAAGAGGTGAACGGCAGCGTTGGTGGCGATGGCGTGCCCTATTCGGAGTGGGACGATTCGCGCATGCTGGTGCCCAGCTCGCTGGAACTCGGTCCCGGCGCCGTCGACCGTTTTGTCATCAGCAAGCAGATCGTGCGGATGCAGGAGCCCCGCAAGCTGACCCGCGACGACCTGGATGAACGCCGGATCATCTATCCGGAGTCGTCCAACCGGCAACTGGTCAACCGCTTTCGCGACCTGCGTACCCGGCTGCTGGAGGCCTCAGGCGGCAACAACTTCACCCTGGTGGTCAGCGGCGCCACCAGCGGGGCGGGCAGCTCGTTCGTGGCGCTGAACCTTGCCGCTGCGTTCGCCTTTGACCAGGCCAAAACCGCGGTGATCATTGACTGCAATCTGCGCCAGCCGACGCTGCATTCCACCCTGGATATTGTGCCGGAACACGGCTTGACGGACTTCCTCGATGATCCGGATTACGACATTGCCCGCATTCTGTACCCTACGGGAATCCCGCGGCTGCGGCTGATTCCCGCTGGCAGCCGGCGGGAGATTCCGGCGGAGTTCTTTACCTCGTTCCGGATGAAACAGTTCATCCAGGCGGTGCGGCGCCGGTACCCGGACCGTTTCATCATTCTCGATACCGCGCCGATCAGCGAATCCCCGGACGCCCGCATCCTCAGTGAACTGTGCGATTACGCCATGCTGGTCGTACCTCATGGCAAGGTCACGCCCGGGATGGCAGAAGAGGCGGCCGTTGCCTTTCATCCGGAAAAATTCGTGGGAGCCGTGATCAATGGTTAGCCAAACGGGAGTTGTAAGCTTGTGCTCGTTGCGCCTCTTTTCATGGCGGGCCCTGAGAGTCGGGTCATGGCCGGCGTTGATGGCCGGGGTTGTCGCTAGCGTCCCGGGGCTGGCAGCTGCGGAGCCGCTGCGTATCACCGGGGGCCTCGAAAGCCGGTATTCCGACAACGCCACCTTGTCGTCCTCCAATGAAACCAGCGACATCGAGAACCGGGTAAACATCGGGCTTGCCTACCAAAGCGATCCTGGGACCTGCAATGCCTCACTGGCCTCGCGTTTCGGGTACGGCATCTGGATGGATGATACCTACGACAACGAAACCTACACCAATATGGATTTTCTTGGTGACTGTGAGATCAACGATAACCTGAAGTGGGAGCTGACCGACCACCTGCGGGACGTCACCGAAGATTCCCGCGCCGGCGACACCCCGGAGAACCGCACCCGCAAGAATATTTTCCGCACCGGACCGGTGCTGAACTTCCGCCTCAGCCAGGTCGATGAAATGGTGCTGCGTGCTCACTACGAACAGACCGATTACAGCGAGTCCACAGAGCCGGACAGTGACCGCTATGTTGCCTCGGCGGCCTGGAACCACCTGATTGATCCGACCCTGACGGCAGGCCTGTCGGCCTCGGCCGACCGTGCAGAGCTGGATACCGGCGAGGAAATAGACCGCGATACGCTGTCCGCTACCTTTGCCAAGCAGTGGGCGGCAACCCGTGTGAGCGGTTCCCTGGGCATGAGCCAGCTGGAAAGCCGGCTGAACAACATCACCCGCAAAAGCGACGGCATAGTTGGTGATCTGGAGCTGGTCCGTGACATCAACCCCACCACCCGCGCTTCACTCAAGGCGAGTCGGGAGCTGACCGACCAGACCTCCGACTACGACATTCGCTTCGGGCCGTTTGTGTTCAATCTCGAACAGACCGCACCGGTGGAAGTAACCGCGATTCGCGGCTCCCTGGACAAACAGTTCAGTGACGGCAGTACCGTGGGGGTGACCGGCTACGGGGCCCGCACCGATTACATCCTGACCGACCTTACCGATTACCGTGCCGGCGTCAGCAGCCGCTACCGCCGACCGGTTACCCAGTTTGTCGGCTTCACGGCGGGCCTGGGGTACGACTTCTATGACTACGGTGGCGAGGTCGATTCCAACGACCATCTCGTCAAGGCGACAGTGGGTCTGGACTATCAGCTGAGCCAGAAACTGACCGCGAATGGCAGTATCGGTCACGAGCGGCGGGAAAGCGAAACCACGACCCGTGACTATGACGAAAACTGGATTTTGCTCGGCCTGAGTTACCAGTTCCGCTGATACGGAACAGACAAACCGGGCCAGGGAAGGGCGCAATGGACAGCATCCGCAATGCTTTGACAATCGATGTGGAAGATTACTTCCAGGTGGCGGCGCTGGCTGAAGCCGTGCGCCGGGACGACTGGGAGTCCATGGAGTACCGGGTAGAGGCCAACACTGACCGGTTGCTGGCACTGCTCGACCGGTTCGATACCCACGCAACCTTCTTCACCCTGGGCTGGGTGGCTGAACGTTCCCCCGAACTGGTGCGGCGAATCCGGGCGGCCGGTCATGAAGTCGCCAGCCACGGCTACAGCCATCAACTGATCTACAACCAGGCGCCGGACGTCTTCCGGGAAGAAACCCACCGGGCCAAGGCAATTCTGGAAGATATCCTTGGTGAGCCGGTCACCGGTTACCGGGCGGCGAGCTACTCGATTACAGCGCAATCCCGCTGGGCGCTGGATATTCTGGGGGAAGAGGGCTTCACCTGGGATTCCTCCATCTTCCCGGTCCACCACGACCGCTACGGCATGCCCGATGCCCCCCGCTGGCCGTACCGCCTGACAACCGATAACGGTTACGAGCTGGCGGAATTTCCCCTCAGTACCCTGAAACTGCCCGGCTATACCTTACCGATCGCCGGCGGGGGGTACTTTCGCCTGTTTCCCTACTGGTTCAGCCAGTGGGGGCTGGGCTCCATCAACCGCCAGGGGCAACCCTTTGTGTTCTATCTGCACCCCTGGGAAGTCGACCCCGGCCAGCCCCGGCTCAAGGTGAAGTGGCTGTCCCGGTTCCGCCACTATAACAACCTCGAAGTGTGTGAGCAGCGCCTGACCCGGTTACTGCAGCGTTTCTCCTTCACCACCATGAGCGAGGTACTGAGGGGGTACGGCGTGCTGGATGCTGAGGAACCGCAGGCGGAAAGGGCGCCTCAAGTTCGGACACAGGAGCACGGACAGGATCGTCCGCGCTCAGACTCTCACCTACTCAAGACGCTGTAACGCCTCAGGGACGGTTTACCATGTTGTACGCGTTGTTCTGGATGTCACTGATTCTGCTGGTGTACATCTACGCCGGCTACCCCTTGCTCGTGCGGCTCGCCGCGCGCCTGGCCCCGGAGCCGGTGCGCGCACACGATGGCGAGACACCCCGGGTATCGGTGCTGATTGCCGCCTTCAATGAAGCCGCAGAAATCGAAGCTACCCTCCGCAACAAGCTGGCCCAGAATTATCCCGCCGACCGGCTCGAACTCCTGGTGATCTCCGACGACTCCGACGACGGCACCGACGACATCGTGCGCAACGTTGCCGCGGGTTCCGCCATCCCGGTCCGCCTGTTCCGCCAGGTGCCCCGCCAGGGCAAAACCGCCGGACTGAACACCCTGGTCCCCGAAGCATCCGGCGAAATCCTCCTGTTCTCCGACGCCAATTCCCAGTGGGATCCGGACGCCATCCGTTACCTCGTCAGCAACTTTGCCGATCCGGAGGTCGGCTACGTCACCGGCAAGATGGTCTACGTCAACGACGCGGGCAACCTGGTCGGCGATGGTTGTAGCGCCTATATGAAGTATGAGAACTGGCTGCGGGAACAGGAAACCCGAACCGGCTCCATCATCGGTGTGGATGGCGGCATCGACGCCATGCGAAAAGCCCTGTACCGACCCCTTAACCCCGACCAGCTGCCCGACTTTGTCCAGCCCCTCAAAGTGGTGGAGCAGGGCTACCGCGTGGTGTACGAGCCCCGCGCCCTGCTGAAAGAGCCCGCGCTCAGCGACAGCACCAGCGAATTCAGCATGCGGGTAAGGGTCAGCCTGCGGGCACTTTGGGCACTGAAAGACATGGCCGCCCTGATGAACCCGCTCCGCCACGGCTTCTTCGCCCTCCAGCTCATCTCCCACAAGCTGCTCCGCTACCTGGCCTTCATCCCGCTGGCCACCTTCACCCTGGCCACCCTGCTACTGATGCCGCGCGGCGGCATCTACCCGCTGGCATTCCTCGGCCTGGTAGCCCTCTACGGGCTGGCGTGGATCGGCAGCAAAAACGAAAGCGCCGGCCGCAATTTCGGCCCGCTGTACTCCGTGCCCTATTACTTCCTGCTGCTGAACGTGGCGTCGCTGAAAGCGGTGCTGGCGTTCTTGCGGGGGGAGAAGCGGGTGGTTTGGAAGCCGAGGAAGGGGTAGTTGATGGGCATGTTGAGGGAACAAGCAAAGCGTTTACCCAAGGGAGTAGTACGCCTTTTAAAGATTAACTACTACCGCCGGCAGATCAGAAAGGGGGAATTCCGTTCGGAAGAGCTCGAGTACGACGTCCTGAAAAACATTATCCCGCCAGGGGCAAAAGTCGTCGATATCGGAGCAAACGTCGGCTATTACACGCTTCTCTTTTCCAGTTTGGTGGGCTCAAAGGGGCGCGTAATTGCGTTTGAACCAATACCGGAAACATTCGACCTGCTGTCGAACAATGTCACGGCCAGTGCCGCTCAGAATGTCACGTTGGTTAACGGCGCAGTATCAACTGATACACAGGAAGTGGACTTCACAATTCCGGAAGAGAATCTCTTTCAATCCCATATGGTTCCGGAAGGTGACATTCATGTGATGTCGTTCCCCTTGCGTAGTTTTCTGCCTGAAAGCTGGAGCCTGGATTTTCTGAAGATCGATGCCGAAGGGTGTGATGAAGAGATCATCAAAAGTTCGATTGGGGTCATCAATGCCCATCGCCCCTTTGTAATGGCCGAGCTTTCACAAGAGAAAGCCTGGGCGCTGGTAGGTGTGCTTGAGAATTACAGCCTCAGGTTTATCGAGGGATCTCACAACAAATTTTTTGTTCCCGGTGAAAAGCTGGACTTGTTTCCTCTGTAGGACCGCAATTTTGGAACTCAAAGTGTTGCACCTTATCGACAGTGGCGGGCTTTACGGGGCAGAGAAGATGCTACTTGCCTTGGCCGAGGAACAAATGAACCGTGGTATATCCCCGCTGATCTTGAGTGCCGGGGAGATGGGCCAGTCTGAAAAGCCACTCGAAAGCGAAGCACGGGCGCGAGGTATTCCAGTTGTTAACTGGCGGATGAAATCGGGTTTTAACCTTATGGGGGCGAGGGAAATATATCAATGGGCCCAGGCCGAAGGGTTCCAACTGATGCATTCTCACGGCTACAAATTCAACGTTTTGATGGGACTTTGGCCGGAAGCAATACGAAAGATTCCGCTGGTTACGACGCTTCATGGATACGTTCGAGCGCCCAGATTCACCAAGGCATGGCTCTATGAGTTGGTAGACCGGCTGGTTCTTGGACAAATGAGAAAGGTGGTAATGGTTTCAGGTGCAATGAAAACACAGGTTCCAACCGCGATCGCTAACTCCTCTCGTACGTGTGTTATCCCCAACGGGCTGGATCCCGCATCCATTCGACGACGATCTTCAGAACCTTTGCGGGAGACCCTGACCTCATTCTTTGAACGTCACAAGCCCGTCATTCTCGGTGTTGGCAGGTTATCCCGTGAAAAAGGATTTGATCGCTTGGTGGATGCCTTTGCCGAGATTCGCGAAGTATTCCCCGGATCCGGTCTCCTGATTGTTGGTGAAGGCCAGCAGAGGGAAGCCCTCGAGAACCGAATAGCGGACCTGGACCTACGAGAAGCTGTGTTGATGCCAGGCTACCTGGAGAATGTTCCTGCGATCATGCAACGTTGTGATGTTCTGTGCATTCCCTCTTTCACCGAGGGGTTGCCGATAACCTTGCTGGAGGCGATGACAGTGGGACTTCCAATTGTTGCGTCCGATGTTGGCGAAATCCGAGCGGTACTGGGTGACGGCCTGGGGGGAAGAGTATTACGGATTGATGCGACCCAATCGCTGACAAAAGAGCTCACAGAGGTACTTGCGGATACCATCAATGTGAGTGAGCAAGTCACGTGGTCGACGCAGCGCATCAGCCAGAATTATTCAAGTCGAGCAATGGCCGAGAAATACTTGCAGATCTACCAGCAGGTTCTGGCATGAAACTCGCCATCATCATGGACCGCTACGACAACCCTTACGCCGGCACCGAAAGCCAGGTACTCAAGCTGCTGGAAGGCCTGCAGGAAAAAGGGTGGGACGTACGCTTCGCGGTCTTCAGGGAGACCGATTACAGCAGGAGCGATGCTTTCCCGGTTGAAATAGAACACCTGGGTGTTGCCAGTATTTCCAATCCCCGCAGCTGGTGGACGGTCTACCGCTATGCCCGCGGTCTGGCAGAGGATGGCTACCGGGTTGTGCATGTTTTTTTCAACGACGCTTCCGTGATCTGCCCACCCATGATGCGCCTCGCGGGTGTCAAATCCCTGATATCCCGGCGTGATATGGGGTTCTGGTACTCGGGACTTTACCTGAGAGCGCTGAGGCTGACGGACCGGTTTGTCCATGGCGTGGTCTGCAATAGCAAGGCGGTGGCTGAAATTACAGCGCGGCTTGAAGGTGTGCCTGAATCCAAGCTTCACGTCATTTACAACGGCTACCCAAACGACATTCAAACCGATGCGTCCAACCAGGATGAGTTAACGAGCTTGGCCGCACAGGAGCAACCTTGCGTCATAGGCATCGTTGCCAACCTGCGGCCCATCAAGCGCATTGGCGATCTGATCGAAGCCGTGGCACGGCTCAACGAGTTAGGCCGCAACGTGGAACTGCGGGTTGTGGGCGGCGGCGATCAGGCGCCTTATCTCCAAATTGCAGAGCAGTTGGGCATTGCTCATCTGGTGAGATTTCTCGGAAGCCAGCCGGAGCCGGAGCGCTATATCAGTGAGTTCGATATTGCCGCGCTCTGCTCTGAAACCGAGGGATTCTCCAACGCCATCATCGAGTATCTGCGCTGCGGAAAGCCTGTCGTTTGCAGTAACACTGGCGGTAACCCGGAAATCATCGCCGAGGGCGTAAATGGCTATCTGTACGATGTTGGAGATGTCACCTCATTAGCGGATCGACTCCTTACCCTGGTTGACGACCCGATCAAGCGAGAAACCATGGGGCGAGCTAACAGGGAGCAAATGTTTGGGCGTTACTCGCTGGAAGCAATGCTGAATCAACACATCCGACTGTATCAAAACGTTGAACCAAGGGTGGCCGAAGCATGATGGAGTCACTGTCCCGCCACCTATTCTACCCTCTGTGGGACATCAAAGACCGCAGCCAGCGGCTGAGAGAATGGCAGGCACTCGAGAAACAACAATGGTGGCCCACTGATCGTCTGCGAATGCTGCAGTGGGAGCGACTGCAGAAGCTGCTGGCTTATGCAGCTGAACACAGCCCTTTTTACCGGGATCTATTCCACGCCCACGGAATATCGCCGGCCACATTCCAGAATCACGATGACCTGCTGCGGATTCCGGTCACCACCAAATCGGATATCCGAAACAACCTGGATCGGTTCATAAGCGATGAATTCGATCGAGCCCAACTGGTAAGCGCAAAAACGGGCGGCTCAACCGGCGTCTCCTTGCAGTTGTTCTTCGACGAAGCCTGCCAGGAACGCAGAAACGCAGCTCAGCTGCTGGCGGATCGTTGGTCAGGGTGGGATCTGGGAATGAAAAAAGCTGCCGTGTGGGGCAATCCACCGGTCGCGGAGACCTTGAAACAGAAGCTTCGCCATCACCTGCTGGACCGCACGATCTACCTGGACACCATGAACCTCAACAACACCACCATGGGCGATTTCGTTCAGCGTTGGCGAGAGGAGCAACCCGGAGCCGTGTTCGGACACGCCCATTCAATTTTTATCTTTGCCTGCTACCTCCGCGATCAGGGCATAACCGACCTCAGACCCAAGGGAATTGTGGCCACCTCAATGATGTTGCTGGACCACGAACGCAAGGTGATTGAACAGGTGTTCGATTGCGCAGTAACCAACCGCTATGGCTGTGAAGAGGTGGGGCTGATTGCGTGTGAGTGTGAGCGACACGATGGCATGCATCTCAATATTCCCCATGTGTACGTGGAGTTTTTGGACGGTGATAACAAACCGGTCAAACCTGGTGAGCCGGGGAAGATCGTGGTGACGGACCTTAATAATTTTGCGATGCCGCTCATTCGGTATCGAGTGGAGGATGTCGGGGTATACCGCGAGAGGGCATGTAGTTGTGGCCGTGGGCTACCCATCCTCGAACGCCTTGAGGGGAGGGTGGCTGATTTTCTGAAGCTTCCTGATGGGGGGCAGGTCGCCGGCATATCATTGGTGGAACGGACCCTTACGAAAGTCCCGGGCATTGAGCAGATGCAGCTTATTCAGGAAAGCGAACAAGAGGTTGTAATTAACCGAGTAAGGGGCAGGGATTACAACGAACAAACCGACTTTGAACTGCGAGGCGCTATGACTGGCGTCTTTGGGGAAAAGACTAAGGTGACCATTAGGGATGTAACGCGAATTGAACAAGACCCTTCCGGAAAATATCGGTTTTCGATATGCAGGATTTAGCCTATGGACCGTGAACCGCTGGTAAGCGTCGTTATTGCAACGTACAACATGGGGCAGTATCTCCCGGAAGCAATTGATTCAGTGTTGTTTCAAACATGGAAAAACCTCGAAATTATTGTTGTAGATGACGGGTCTACCGATGATACACCCCGAAAAATGAAGAGTTTCGCTGATAATAGTCGGGTGCGCTATATATCAACGGAAAATAGAGGTCAGCCTAGGGCAAAAAATCGCGGCATACATGAAGCTGCTGGAGAATTTATTGCCTTTTGTGATGCAGACGATCTGTGGACCCCCGATAAGCTGCAATTACAGATGGAATACTTTTCCGATCCCGGAGTCGGCGTTGTGTATAGCGACGTCTCCTACATTGACAACCTCGGAAGTCCCTTAATTAAAGCGCAGCCGTATAAGCGGCATAGCGGGAACGTCACAAAGCATTTAATAATAAAGAATTTCGTCCCATTCGGAACAGCCGTCATACGTAAGTCCTGCGTCGATAACGATGGTTGCTTTGACGAAAATCTACCAATGGGGATCGATTGGGATTTATGGTTGAGATATTCAATAAACTGGAAATTCCTCTATGTTCCGCGGAGAACCTATAAATACAGAGTATGGCCTGGACAAATGTCGCGAAACTATCGAGGGCGATATGAGAATGCCTTCCTTGTCCTTAATAAATTTATTAAAAACAATCCTGAAGCTCTACCAGAACACACATTGGCAAGAGCGAAATCAGATATGTATATCAGTCGGGGTATGCATATCGCTGCTGCAGAAAATGCATTTTCAGAGCCTTTAAAAGATATAATTACAGGAATGAAGTATGATTGGAGATATACCTTTGGATGGAAGAGTCTTGCGAAGCTTCTGTTAAATAGAGCTCGGTCTTAGAAGTCGTCAGATATGAATAAAAGAATTAATAAAATTATATATCTATTGACTCGCAATATAGGTGGGTTTTCCGTTTCGCGGTATCTGACAAGGAAACACCCTCGTATATTTATGTATCACCGAATCTCAAGAGATGGCGATCACGGAAAGTTGTCAGCAGAGCAGTTTAGATCACAGGTTAGGCTTATAAAAAAATCTTTTAGCCTTCTTTCGATGGACCAGCTAATTCATCTCAGTGACCGAGGTGAAGTACCAAATTACTCTGCAGTAATAACTTTTGACGATGGCTATCATGATTTCCTTGATTATGCATTTCCAATATTGAAAGAGGAGAACGCTCCGGCAACGCTGTTTGTTACGACGGGCTTTATTAACAATGATATCTGGTTATGGCCTGACCAGTTAAAGTATGTTTTGCAGAAAGTGCCGAAAGGTTTCCGGATTGATGTTCCAGGAATGTCGGATAAATATATTTTGTGCGATGATGGACTTCAGGCGTGGGATCGGATAGCAGATTACTGTCTGTCAATATCAAATGATGAAAAGTTGAGATTAATTGATTCGGTTTTTTCCCAGGCTGGAATCAAGAAGCCTGAAAAACCTCCTGCTGAATATCGGCCACTGAGTTGGGGGGAAATAAGTGGTATGGTTTCTGAAGGATTAGAGGTTGGGAGCCACTCACATAGTCACCCCATTCTGACAAAGCTAAGTCGTGCTCAATTGCGGGCCGAACTAATATTATCAAAGAGTTTAATAGAAAAGAATCTCAATTTGTCCCCTAAGTCATTCTGTTATCCCAATGGACGAAGTATAGATATAAATTCAGAGATAAAGTCTGAAGTGGCTATAGCGGGGTATGAGTTTGCTTTGGCGGCTTACACAAGCAAAGATCCGCTGTCTGATCGTTGGGAAGTGACGCGATATGCTGCATCGACAGATAGTGAGCAATTTGAAAAGAATTTATATGGAATGACCTATCTTAGTTCTGCATTGAAGTTTTATATTTAGATTCCATTTACCTAATATATAAATCTAGAAACAAGTGGTATCAGAGGTTGGTTTGTGGGAAGGTTACTCCGGAATTTAAGATATTATCTCACTAAAACTACTTATAAGGTCATGGGGCTTAATATTGATCGTTATCGTAAGATCGTCGATAAATATTGGAGCATGAATGAAGTATCCAGGAACGAAATTCTTAACCAAGAGCTGATCGCGAAGGCAAATCATGATAATTCAACTAATATTATTTTAAGACTGGAAGATATAAGATCTGCCCCTGTAATGGGCAAGGAAATATTTTCGAAACGGGACCTATCTTCAAGGGGTTCTTTAAGGAAGGGGTTTTCACGACATACGTCAGGAACAACAGGAAAACCTACTTTCATCACACTTTCTAGTAATGAACTTGAGAGAATGTTAGCCGTTAGGGAGTACTGTTTCAATCATCATGGAATAAGTCTGGGCCACAGAGAAGCAAGAATATGGGGGCGAGGGAACGCCGATATTAAAGGAAAACTAAAGAATTTCTTATTGAATCGTAAATTGTTCACGCCTGAGGGAGAAAACTCACATCAGGTTGTTAAAAGATTGATAGCATGGTGTCCGGACTATGTTTATGGTTACTCATCATTAGTTATAGAGGCGTCCAAGGCGTTATCTGAATTGAAGTTGAGCCCAAAGGGAATAAAATGTGTTATTTGCACTGCAGAGAATATAACTCCTTTCCAAAAAGCTATGGTTTCGGAAGCGTTTAATTGTCCGGTAATTGAAGAATATGGGTCTACAGAATTTGACGTCATAGCATTTGACTGTCGAATGGGGCACCGACATCTCGTGAATCCATGGCTTGTCGTAGAAGAGTCTGATGATGGTTGCCTAGTTACTGATATATCCAGAGCGTCACAAGGACTTGTTAGGTACAAATTAGGTGACATCATAAAATTACAATCCGAGAACTGCGGAACTTTTGGAAGTAAATCAGTGATTACAGGAATTGAGGGGCGTTCAGCTAATCAATTTGTGTTTTCAAAAAATGGTGAACGCTTTCATAGTGTTGAGTTCGCTTATATTTTTGACAGATATCTCAGAGAGCGAAATGAATACTTCAATTTCCAGGTTATTCAGGAAAAAGCTGGAAAAGTGTTAATAACTACGGACCCTTCGCCGAAGCTTGGTACTGAGGATCTTTGTAGTTATCTGAAGAAAGCTCTCTATGACAAAGTTAACTTAGATATTGATGCAGAGTATATTTTTGATCTCGATGAAAATATCGTTGCAAAGAAAAAGAGCTATTTTATTCAGCGTCTGGCGCAGAAAAATGACTGATAAAACCATATCTGAAAGCACCTTGAAAATTTCTGCGGTAGGCGATATTTCCTTAGGTGACCACCCTGTTTGTGCCGGTCACGGAATGCGAAGTATTTTTTCTCGGCATCTAGATAAGGTGATTTCAGACGTTTCCAGTCACTTAAGGAAATCCGAGATAACTATTGGTAATTTAGAAACTGTTACCTCAGACAAAGGCCTAAAAAAATATTGGCTTCCATCTTACGAGATGCGTGGAAATCCCGCGCATCTTAGTTTGTTAAAGAAGGCTGGTATTAATCTGCTAGGTGTAGCAAATAATCATTCCATGCAGCATGGAGTGGACGCATTTAATGATATGTTAATTGAGCTCGAGGATTCTGGAATTCCGTCAATTGGTGTTGATGATGGCAAGGGTATAACTAAACCTTATATACATAAGCATGGTGATGGAAATGAAAGCTTCATTTTTGCAGTATCTACACGACCGGAAGAGTGGGTAGACGGGCTTGTTCCCTATAGTTTGCGTTCAGATCCGAAGTCTTTATTAGAGGAAGTAAAAAAATTACGAGCTAGTTGTTCCGGATTTTTGATATGCTCAATTCACTGGGGATTGGAGTTCCTCGACTATCCGAGTTTGGACCAAGTTCAGTTAGCACACAACCTTATTGATAATGGTGTAGACGTTGTCTTTGGTCATCATTCGCACGTTTTACAGCCAGTTGAACGTTATAAAAATGGTTTGATTTTTTACTCGTTGGGAAATTTTATCTTTGATCTCTGGTCTAGAAAGACCAAGTACTCCATTATAGCGAATGTTGTACTTTCCAAAAAGGATGAGCCCAGATTTGATTATGTTCCGGTAATTGTGAATGAAAACGGCTGTGTCCGGACTGCATCAGGGAATGAAACAAAAACTATCGATGGGCTTTTATCATGGCAACGCTATCTGGATCACGATTATGTGCATTTATCTAAAGAAGAATATACGCAACGATACCGTAATGAAGAAAATAAATTCAGGTATTCGAGCTACCGTTATTTCATTAGGAACTCTTATAAATATCCGTTAATATTCCTATTTCAGTCAGTGTTTAGAACATTGATTAGGAGGCTGTCTGGAAATTAACGGCTTACTGAACTGCCTTGATTAGGCGTTCTATATCTTTTTGCCAATTATACTTTTCTAAGATCGCCTGATAGCCTTTCTTACCTAAGTCTTCTCTTACATTAGAATCCCTAAGTTGAGCTAATTTTAAAGCAATATCGAAAGGATCCTGGTCTATACAGATGATCCCACAACCAGTTTCGTTTATTATACGTTCAATAGGAATTACCGGCGTCGCTAAGACTGGTATACCGGCAAGCATATAATCAAATATCTTATTCGGTATCGTGTTGTTCCAATGGCCACAAACTCTGTAAGTTAGCGCACCAACATTTGATTCTTGCATTAACCTATCGACGTCGCTTTGGTCCAGCCATCCATGAATTCTTACGGATGATGTTACATTCAATTGCTCGCATAGTTCTATTAGGTTGTTTTTCTCTCCACCAGTACCAACAATATCTACTTGAATATCATCAGAAGAATGTCCATTTTTAATAAATTCTGATACTGCCCGAATAAGAATGTCCAGGCCGCGAAGTTTTGTTAGAAAGCCAACGTAAACGATCTTCAGTCTTGTTCCCGAGTGGTGGTGTAAAATTCCCTGGAATTTATTTAAGAATGGGGTGTTACTAACAATTGTGATCCTATCTGCGGGCGCTCCAATCTTGGTTGCTCTCACCTTGGATTCTTCAATCATGACTAGTGTCTGATCAACGTTTCTTAGTGATGATTTTTCATACCTGGCTGCGAGCTTTGGATTCTTGATTAGTCCTTCCAAAAAAGAGGGCTTAGAAAATTTCTGAGATGATGCATACATCTCAGGATAGCATTCAGCCATATCAAAAATTAATTTTGCCTTTACCAATTTGGCTACAATGACTCCCGAATATACTAAAGGAAGGTCTCTAACAATGATAATACCTCCTTTTAGATTTCGGCTATTTTTATATATTGAGTATATCCAAATCGGGTTAAACCATACTGGAAAGTTGACCAATCTTTGCATGAAGGGTGGCAAAAAATGTGTCCGTGGCAGACGCGAAACAAATATATTATCAATAACTTCATTCTGTTTGTTCTGCTTTTTATTCTGACACGTAATCGTAACGTCGTACCCATTTTCAGATAAGGCTTTCGCCAGTTTCTCGACTCTTACGTCCCATGGATAATCCTCCTTGTAAACGATATTGCATCTCATCTTTTCGCGTCTTTCCCTTTACATCCAGCTGAAGAAATAGGTGTGATTCGTCTAGGCACGTTAGCCCAGAAATTATTGGATTGTATCCAAAAAATCTGACAATAGCCAAATTATGGTTCGTATAAATATCTTAGCGTACTATTCTATTCTATCGTAATGGATTGAACTTGACTTGGGCATTTTTCGCAAAGCTGGAATCCATTAGCGTTCACGCTTCCATTGTTATCAATTACGTAGAGATATAGGGAAGAGCTGGCCTTATGAGCGTATAGATTGAAGGTTACATCAATTGACTGATCAGACCACGAATTTACATTCAGAACCTCACGATGGCTCGTTGGGTTCCAAGTAGGCGAGTCTGATATTTCAACTCTGGCTTGGGTTTCTGAAACGTAAATGTCAGTCATTCGAAACGAATAGTTCGAATAATTTTCATTTATACTGGGGTCAAATCCAACGAGAGCAACAGTTAAACCACGGTATGTTGGTGATTTTTTGAAATCGTTGAGCTTATGTTTCACATCACCGTTAAGGCTGGCTGTTATCGTGCCCGCGTCAGCATCCGCGTAGATTTCAAGGTGGTTCCAGGTTCCTGGTTCTGGCTGAGTAGTAGCCCAACTTGTTGGAGGAACATATCCCAAGTCAAGAACATCGTAGATCATATGCATTTGAGTCCACGAAATGCGCGTATTGTTCCCGCTGGAGTCATCCCAGATTCGCAAGAACTTATTTGATCCCCCTTGGTCAACCGATTGTGAAGGTTTATACCACCATGAAACATAAAGAGTCATAGTTTCAGTATCTTGCATGGATCGCGGCCACCCGAGGTAAGATTTTACTCTTCCCTCATAGACTGCTTTGCTATCCGGTGTGCGAAGATCACCGCTGCGGGCTATAGTTATTGGGTTACCATAGATATTGGTGTTGTGAGTCCATGGACCTTTATCCTCTGGGACAACTGAACCATCTGACAGCGTGGAGAACTCCGTTTGGTTGTCAACATGATCGTAAAGAGCTGGAATAGCATTGACCGACGAGAAATTATTACCAGAAATTGAGAGCTTAGAACCATTTAGGAGTTGCCCTTCTACGGATTGAATCTGAGGCTCCGCAAGGCATATTGAGCTTAACCCGGCAGACATAACTGAGAGCATGAAGTATCGTGAAATATTATCGTTAATCGTCATCGAACACCTCGATGTTGGGCGTATATTTGGAAAAGGCGTTATGCTCAACTTCTAGCAATTCTTAAGTTATTTTACACCAAAGGGAGGAATTCTTTTTGATCCTTTTGGCATAAGGAGCGTGAGCTAAAGGATTATGGGAATTATCGGGGCTCTGAATAAGTTTTTTAAGCTGGTGATGATGCGTTCGACCTCATTGAAATCAGCGACAGCTTAGAAGGAGTCGTTTTACCATGAATCAGATTGCCCTCTTCAGACCCAGTAACTAGAAACTGAAATTGAAGACACAATGGGACCTTTAATGGGAACGTGTTGGCTAGCTGGCTCTTTTGGAGCGGTTGGAGGATAGGGCGATCCACTATCATCAGAGCATCAGAGCATCAGAGCATCAGAGCATCAGAGCATCAGAGCATCAGAGCATCAGAGCACCAGAGCACCAGAGCACCAGGGCGGCTGACCTCCTTTGCTGCGAAATGGTATGTCGAACTAGCATATACAGGGATGGGAATGAAGTGGGCGATAATAGAATTCCGGAGAGACAGGCTGACAAACGCCGCATACTTCTAGTAGTGCGTTGGCCTGTCGGTGGGATAAGGACCTTTTTAAAGTATGTCATTTCTGATTTTCCCTCTGACGGGTACCGCTTTTCTGTGGTAGGAACATGTACCGAGGGTATGACTGCTCTTAGGTCCGAGCTTGGTGACCGAGTGGATAATTGGATTCTAGTCCCCGATTGCGGAAACGAAGCTCTTAACATTTCGATCGCTATTTGTAGGCTTCATAGGAAACAAACTTTTGATGCGGTTCACGCGCACGGCTTTACATCTGCGGTTGCGTGCCTGCCACTTGGCTTAACCTCCCGCTCCACGATGATCTGTACGTCCCATGACATAATTAATGAAAGCCAATTCGAAGGGCCTAAAGGCTTTCTTCGGCGAATGGTGCTTGCGGTTGCGCTTGGAAGATGTAAGTCAGTTCATTCAGTATCACGAGACGCAGAATCAAACCTTTTATCCTATTTTCCATTTCTTAGAGGGAAAAGCATTACAATTAAAAATGGTGTAGATGTCCGCCTCTTTCGAAATTGTGAGCGTACAGAATTGCATGGAATGTATGGACTGAATCCATCCGTTAAGATCATTGGTTTCTTCGGCCGGTTTATGGGGCAAAAAGGATTCAAGTATTTGGTCGCGGCAATTGAAATACTGAGGAGCGATAGTGGGTCGCCGGACGTCCATGTTTTGTGTTTCGGATCTGGTGCTTTCATCAGAGAGGAGCAGGAGGAAATAAGGCGTAAAGGGTTGGAATCATATTTCACATTTGTGCCTTTTACACCTGACGTGTCTGGTGTAATGAAGGGATGTGACCTTATTGCTATGCCGTCATTATGGGAGGCCTGCCCATTGCAGCCAATGGAAGCTCTTTGCGCCGGAGTGCCATTTATAGGAAGTAATTGCATCGGTCTTTCAGAGGTTTTGGAAGGAACTCCTGCATTGCAGTCGGTCGCTGGAGACTCCAAAAGTTTGGCTACCGGTATTCTTCAGAGCCTCGAAAGAGGGAGGGAGCCGTTCGAAAAATTTGCACCGGTGGCGGCGGAAAGGTTTGATGTCAGGAAAACGGCTCTGAACATCTACGAACTTTATGAAAAGGTGATTGGATGAACTCCTATGCTTTAGGACACAACGATTCCGCTAGCCGTCGCCGGATCGGTAAGGAGACTCAGTTTGCGTTTGGTTTATATCTAATTTATCTGGTTAGTTTTTTTATCCGATTGCCTGCGAGGTTGCCAATCTTGGGGGTTATCCGTTTTGATCTCATTTTAGTGGTGTTGATTTCATATTTTATTTTTGCCAATAAATCAACTTCCCAGCCAAAGTTCGATTCTGCCTCAAGATATTTGCTGGCAATCATCGTATATTCCGCCCTAACACTTCCATTGGTCGAGTGGCCTGGGTCAGTGATCAATATCGGCATGATTGCCTTTATTAAAGGAGCGATATTTTATTTTTTTACCGTGAACTTAGTGGTTAACCAAACTCGTGTAAAAGTAATTCTAGCGGTGTTCGTAGGTTGCAATTTGATTCGAATTATAGAACCTCTAGTCCTAAATTTAACAACGGGTTATCTGGGGTCAGCTACTCATTTGGGTGGGGGCAATTTTGCTGGACGGCTTGCCGGTGCTCCAGTAGATGTCATCAATCCTAATGGGTTAGCATTTTTGATCGCTACAGTTATCCCATTTCTCCATTATGTCTTCGCCCCAACCAATAGAAAGACATTTTTACTCTACTTACTCGTGATTCCAATTTTTTTGTACACTATGGGTTTGACGTTGTCCCGGTCAGGAATACTCGCTCTAGGGATTATCGGATTCGGAATATGGTGGAAGAGCGCGCATAAATTCTTGTTGTTAGTTATCGGTATAGTTGGTATCACAGTTATATTTTTTAACCTTACCGATGTACAGAAGGATCGTTATCTCTCTATCGTTAGTAGCGACGCACGTCAATCTGCATCAGCGCAAGGCCGGATTGAAGGCTGGTCGGAGGACTTCAAGGTCGCGATGAATCGCCCGATCATTGGCCACGGATTGGGCACTTCGCGAGAAGCAAATTGGAACGTGGCGGGTAAAGATCAGATCTCTCATATTTTGTGGATGGAAATCTGGCAGGAGATTGGGTTGATAGGACTGGTTCTGTTTATTCTGTATCTTTCTGCAATGATCAGGAACTTCCGAGAAGCTTCGAAGCTTATCAAAGAAAAACTCTCTACCGATGACTTTTTATATCGAAGTTGTCAGGCAATGCAGGTCTGGCTTTTGATGAACCTGTTATTTAGTTTGGCCAGTTACGGGCTTAAGAGCTACGAATGGTATCTTTTTGGTGGGCTTTCGGTAGTTTTGTTGAAGGTTGCACGGATGAGGGTCGCGGAGTTGTCGGAAAATGAGGGTAATAAGAAACTAGACAAGCAATTAGTGGTTCAACCGAGCTGGCGTTTCGGCTTGGCCCGCCGGATAAACCGGTTGTGATCACCGAATTTGTTTGTTTGAGTTAGTGGCCAGTTTTGCAGAGTTCAGAAGAATCTTAACTCCTTGCCGTACGTCGTGTTTTAGGTTTTCTGAAGACGTGGGCGGAAATGTTTGTGAGTAAAGTTTCAGCGCGTTTTTCAGTTGACCTTTATTCACCAGGCATGCCTGCAGTTTGCGACGGTAACTCTGGACTCTTGCTTCTAGCCGCGCTTTCAGGTTTTCAATTGGCTCACACTCGATTAATTTGAGGCGACTGCTTATCAGGTTAATAAGCATTCGCTCATTATCGCCGCTCATATTCAGATCGTGCAGGCGTCGTTCGAAGCCGACGGTCCTGGATACGACCACGTCACCCATTAGCGCGGCTCGATAGATGAGGTGGAAATCCTCACAGGCCCTCAAGGACTCGTCGAATCCACCCAGTGCCCGGAGGACTTCACTGCGGTACAAGGGTGCAGATGCGATGGTGAAGTTTTCATCAATTAGTATGTCCCGGCACGTAAGTGAGAGCACCAGCACATTGTCTCCGCCGGTTGATTCGAGGTGGTTGATGAGCCGGGCGCACGTGGAAAAGTGGTCAGCCGAGCGGCCCGCATCAGAGAAATTTCGGTAATTGGTAATGCTCATAACCGCTTGCGGAGCTCGATTAAGTGTTTCAACCTGGCTGGCTATCTTTTGGGGAAGCATGATGTCGTCTGCATCGAAGAACGTTACCAGGCTACCTTTGGCTTTTTTGAGTCCATGGTTGCGGGGTGCGGCGCAGCTCCCGCTGTTCTCCTGATGTATATACTGAATCCGGGGAGCGTAGGCTTGAACAATAGCAGCGGTGGAATCGGTGGAGCCATCGTCCACTACGATGACCTCCAGATTTCGATATGTCTGGCCCAGGATGCTATCCAGGGTTTCTGCGATGAAATCGGCCGCGTTGAAGGCGGGGATTATTACCGAAACTAACGGATTTTCCACAGTAGATTCCTTCCACTATCTGAAATTTCTGATTTTTAGATCAGGTACTTTAGTTTCTTGCCCGGTATCAGCTTTCGCAGCTCGGTTCTTTCTGAGGGAGAAAAAGCAAGCTTCATACCTGCTGCAGCGCAGATAAAAGACATAACAATCGACGATACGATGATCTCTGGGTAACTCGTAACCTGGGCACTGCTCCGGACCCAAATGAAAGTGATCACCAATGGAACGCAGATGGCAATAAGTGGTCTGGCCATGCAAAGGTAATAGTCCTTCACGGGCATTTCGATGGCTCGGCAGGCGAACAGGGGTAGAACAAAAAGTCTCAACAACAGGAGAGGGATCATGGTGCCGAGCGCTACTCCGATCAGCCCTAAGTATTGGACGAGAATCAGGCTCAGCATGAGGTTGAAGATCACCTCCACGATATCGATTTTTGCCACGATGCTGTGTTTATTGGTGGCGTACATTGCTGAATTCAGTGGGTGGTTCGCAAAGCCGATCATTCGGCCCACCAGTAGAATGACCATTACCCAGTATGCATCGCTGTAGTCTGGCCCCATCCATCGGGAAATGAATGCTTGCCCGAAGATTACCAGTCCGCCACCTGCTATGAGAGCAAGTACAAGGTTGATTCGTGTGATAAACAGGAGCTTGGAGTGGAGCTCCTGATTGTTTCCCTGGGCGTGGTAACCGGTAAAAATCGGTACAAACATGTTGGTTGCCTGACCGAGAAACTGGGCAATATAGTCCACGAGCCGAAGTCCGACGGCGTAGTGGGTGACACTTGCAGCTGACAGGAAGCCTGCGACTACAAAATTATCCACGTTATTTCGTAACTGATAGGCGATAGCGATTACGAAGGACCAAGCACTGTATTGAAATAGTTCCCGGCCGGATTCCCATGAAGCTGATTTACGTGAAAATTTTAAGCCGGGGAAGGCGGATTTACAGATGATCAGGTAAAGAACGTTCGAGATTCTCGCAGTAACGAACGTGATAATGGCGAGGGCCAATAAACCATGGCCTTGGGAGATGTACCACCAGGTCAGGCCGGCTCCCAGGAGGGTCATGGCGATCCGGGTCAGGGCTACTTGATGGAAGCGGAGTTTCGCATTCGCCACGCCCGCCAATGCATTGAATGGAAATTCGAGGGCGATGGACGTACCAATTATAAGCACCAGAGTCTGTACCAGATCCTTGTCTGACCCGGTTTCGAAAAACAATCGACTGGAATAGCTCGCGGCAATACTGACCAGGATAATGATCAAGGCAATCACAACGTAGATCACCAAAGCCGTATTGATGATGGAATTGGCCTCTTGGTTGTCTTTCTTTCCGAAAGCACTGCTGACATATCGGGTAACTGCACTGGCCATGCCCATATCAAACAGGTGATAGGCGGCGGCAAGGCTTCCGACGACAGTCCAGATTCCATACCAATGATCCCCCAATTCATGGATGAGGAACGGCATCATGAAGAAGGCGACCAGAATGCTGATGAATGTCTGGGACACTCGCGTTATGGAGCCTTTGAGGAGTGTTGTGGCGGTCGACACGTCAGGCTTCTGCAGATGAATTGCGGTGTTTCAGTTGTTTGAGCTGACTGATTAACGAGGCCGGTAAAAGCGAAAGGCAAAGATAAAAAAGTGCAGGTTGGTCGATTTTCTTTTTAAGGGCCTCAAGGAGCCAGCTTCGCGCCTCTGAGAGTTTGTACTGGGTAAAGCAGGAGTAGCCGGCTTCAAAGTAGTATCTGCGGATCCGCTCATCCAGCAACCGGAGAGCATCAGGGTCGGCAGAGTGGAACTGTTTCATTTTTTCAACGCATGCAATCAGACCCGGTGCCCGTTCTTCGATGTTGCGAAGTGAAATGCTTCCCGAGCGAACGCGATAGTGATGGAATATCCGGGGTAGATAGAGCAAGTCATATTGGTGGGCAATTGATTGCCACATTAGAAAATCATCGGAATTTCGGACTTCCTCATCAAAATAACCAACCGTATCAAAAACCTCCCGCCGTATGGCGACGCCGGAGGTGCCAAGGTAATTAGAGGCTGCCAATCCGCGGAGTGCGGCCCGCGAGGCGATAAGTTGGGCCTGATCAGTTACTGGTCTTTTAGGGAGTTGCTGCAACGTACGGTTTTTTTCCAGAAAACCGGGATCAATGATGGTGCCAGTCTCATCAATACAGGCAAAACCAGTGAATGCGAGGCCAGCTCCGGGGGCAAGCTCCATGCACTGAACGGTAGTGGCCAGTTTGCCGGGTAACATGATGTCATCCGAATCGAAGATAAAGATGATATCTCCTTCGGATTTTCGGATGGCGTTGTTTCTGGGAGAGGCTGGTTTGCCACTGTTGGGTTGATGGAAATACCGGATACGACTATCCCTGAAGCCATGAATAACATCGGCCGTATCATCGGTTGAACCATCGTCTACAATGATCAGCTCAAAGTCATGGAATGACTGGCTGAGAATTGAGTCAATGGTCTCACCAATATAATCCCCGCCATTATAAACCGGGATAATAACGGAAGCTTTTGGCATATGCGTCCTTGCCATTGCGTTTGCTTGATCAAACGCAATCAGTATAGCTGATGTCAGCTTGGGTAAGGTAGGGATGGATGTTCAGGCGGGTGAACGGCCTGGGCAAGTCAGTTTTTTAAATTTTACTTGCCCAGGCTCGTTAAAGTTCGCGCTTTCAGAATCTCAAAGCTTCCATGGAGCTGGTGTAAGAGGATCCTGAAGTTACTCCGCCGCCCATGATATAGAGAGCGCCGTCGACGGTGGCACTGGCGGCGCCGTGTTTCGGAGTTGGAACTTTGGTGATGGACCGCCAGGTATTCGAAAGCGGGTCATACTCCTCATTCTGTTCGAATACTCCAGACGTTGAATTTGAATTGAATTCTCCGCCAGCTACCTGGGCTTTTCCATTGATTACCCCTACGCTCATAGCTCGCCTGCCGGTGGGCATCGGAGTCATTTCGGCCCAGGTGTTGGTTGCGGGGTTAAACATTTCAACGGTTTTCATAGCTTCTTGAATGGTCGTGCCGGTTGCTTCGCGGTGACGCCCACCGAACACGTATATCTTGCCGTTAAGTTGGGCGGAACCCGGATTGTCACGTACGTAGGCCAGTGAGGGGCCAGACTGCCAGCTGTTGGTAGCAGGATTGTATACCTCCACAATCCCCAGCGAGGCACCTTGGGCATTCATGCCACCGATGACATAGATAAGGCCATTCATTGCCTGAGCTGTTGCACCCCCGCGGGCCGTGGGCATGTTGGCCAGCTGGGTCCAGGAGTTATTGGAGGGGTCATAGACAGCTGCACTGCTGACGGCGCCGGAGAATGGTGCGGTAGATCCGCCAAACACATACAGTTTTCCATTCAAGGATACGGCTGCCGGGTTTTCGATCCCGACACCGGGCAGGTTGGCGCCCTGGTTCCAGCTGTTGCTGACCGGATCGTAAATCAGCAAGGTGGTCAGGTGCCCGCTGCTGTTTTTCCCGCCAACCGCATACAGTTTTCCATTAATTTCGGCGCCGGAGGCATCAAGGACTGCCAAGGGAGCGGGAGCTTTCGTATCCCAACAGCCGAGGCTGACCGGACGCAGTGAGGTGAGCTTGCCCCCTCCGAACTGGCCGACAAAAAGAACGCCATCCGGGTTCTTGGTCAGTGGCAACGGATCATTGAAGCCGGTAACAAGTGGTTTTCCGTCAACTGCTGTATCACCTGTGTCGTTGAGGGTAACCAGATAGATGTCATCGCCTACTGAATAGTTGGTGATCAGGAGTTGTCCGTTCAGATATTCGCCGACGCAACCCTCTGCACCGCTGTATTCAATGATGGCATTTGACGATTTGTGTTCACCCAGGTTGAAAAGGAGCGGTTCGTAGTTGGGTAAGGGCGCGACGTTCTGATAGGACCCGTCCTTGAACACGCATTCATCACGATACGGATTTGGATGCCCGTAGTATTTACCTTCCTTGATCAGGAGGAGCAGGTCCGGTTGTGGGCCGGGGTTATGGCCGCCATTCAGGTAGCTCGCGGTATTCCCGAATCCGGTGCACACGGGCTCCGGCTTGGGTGGATAGGTACCGGTTACTCCCAGGCCGTTATCAGTGGCGTACGTGTTGCCGTTTGAGTGGAACACAAAGTCGTAGCTGTTCCGCAAACCGGTGGCATAGGGCACCACATCGCAGGGAGGTGGCCCGTACATGTCAGCGGTATTGGCACAGGTGCCGTCGAACGACGCGGAGAATACATCGGCGACAACGATTGCGGCACTCAACGGTTGCTCTGCCCGATCACCGAATTCTGAGCCAGAGTTGTTCGGGGCGCCTGCGCCGGTGTTACCTCCCACCGCCATGTAGAGCCGGTTATCCGGGCCAAAGTGCAGCGAGTTGAGGGAATGGTTGGCGATGGCCCGGGGAAGTCCGGTGATTCGGTGTTCGACAGTACCAAAGTTAGCGCCGCTCAGACGCGATACCATGCCGGAATTGACCTCACCGTTATCGATCGATGGACTGGAGTGCGCCACCCACAAGTCCACGTTAGCTGCGGTTGCGTTCGGGGATACCGTTATGCCAAGAGTCAGACGGGGGCCAATGCTATTGATCAATGATTCGATGATCTGATCGTCAATAACGTTCATGTTTTCGTCGAATGTCAGCGCGTGGATAGTACCGAACAGTTCAGTGACATACAGGCGGTCATCCGGCCCCCAAACCATCGATGTTGGGAAGCCGATGTTGTAGTCGCTGGTGATGAAATCGACGGCACGCTCGGATGCCAGAGCCCCATCGCCTTCCTTGAGGGTAAACTCGTCGAAAAGATAGGTGATTGGCGTTGAAGCATAGCGGTGTGTCGCGAATATCCCCGTAAAGCTCCTTGTGCCGATTTCCGGGTCAATTCCCGCGGCATCAAAGCTGAAGAATTCGTCGGGAGGCATCAATGTGGCTATGTGTGTCGTAGCGCCACCCTCGATTTTGTAGGTAAGGTCTACACTTTTTGTATAGGGATTAACAATCATCCCGAGGGTGATGTCCGATCCCACCAAGCCTGGGACAGTCAGGTATTTCTCAACAGCGCCCGTCCCGGCAAGTTCCATGAAGTAATGGAGTTGTTCACCTTGCGGAGTGGATGCAATAACGAGTTTGATGTAGTTGTCTTCGTTAAAGCCAAACCACATGCCGGCTTGTTCATAACTGCCGGTGCCGGCAGGTAGATTCAGGATTTCAGTGGAAATCTCGGTGATTTGGTTAGGCGCAGCAAAACCCACTCCCAGCGCGTTGTCCTGGCTATTGACAGCCTTGAAGCTGATGCCCGGGGTCGTTGTGTATTCCAGCACGCCCTGGAAAAAGTTCATGGAAAGATTGTCCTGGATAAAACCGGTACCGCTGCTCGGCTCATCCAGCCAGGTAAACCCGGTGCCCCAGCCGTTGGAGTCCGGGTAGTAACCCTGGCCTTCAGTGAAGGTCAGCTGATAGGGCAGGTCAACCCGCACGGCACTGCAGGGTACCGGGGCGCATTTGTCGGTGCTGGTTAACACCATGGTGACCGGTACGTTGACGGAGGCGCTGCTTGCCGGGGTGATGGTGATCGTTGCTTCATAGGTGCCGGTGGTAAGCCCGCTGCTATCAACCTGAACACTGATGTTTTCCGGTGTGGTACCGCTGGTGGGCGATACCGACAGCCACGGCATGTTGGTGCTCAGGGTGAACGACTCGTTGTCGTTCGCGCTGTGACTGATCGCCAGGGTTTGACTGCCGATCGCTGTATTCGGCTGACCCTGGAACGTCAGGGCGGTGGGTGTGGTGAGGATGCCTTGGGCACCTTCCGTAATGGTCAGGGTATAGGTCAGTTCACCACCGGTGTACCCCGGGGCGCTGGCAGAGAGCTTGCCGGTATAGCTGCCGGCTGCCAGGCCGGAGGAATTCGCCGAGACGGTAACGCTGGCCGGGGTGGTTCCGGAGTTAGCGGTTCCTGACAGCCAGCTGGCAGTCGACGCGATGGAGAAGCTGGCTCCGGAGCCATCACTTGCCGTCAGGGTGACGTTCTCTGAAAGCGTGCCGGGATTATCGATATGGCGGGACCCGGAAAGGCTGGTTTTACTGAATCCGAGGGCAGCGACGTCGTTGGCTACGGTGTAGAACTCGGTAACTTCGTGTTTGCTCCCATCGGAGAGCGTGACGAGGGCGGTTACGGTATGGCTGCCATCGGCCTGTAGGGTGGTGTCAAAGGGCAGCGCGCTGTCGTCCTTGGCCGTGCCGGCCAGGTCATAGGGAGGCAGGTTTTCCCGCTGGTTCGGGCTGCCGGTTTTTTGCGGGTTGTCGATCCAGAACTCGACTCTGGTCATGCCAGCTTGCTGCGGCACGAAAACGTAGATGTCACCCGCGAGGGTGGAACCGTTAAGTCCGGTTGCGCCGGAGCGGTCCGGTGCGGCACTTACCATCAGGCTGTAGCTGCCGCTGGGCGGTGCGACTACCTGAAAGTTAACCGTGAGGTACGCCGTGGTGACCCCGCTGCCGGTGGCCTGGACGGTCGCCGTATACTGGCCGGCACTCAAGCCTGACGGGTTCGCGGTGAGCGTCAGGGATTGCGGCACGGTTCCGGAGGCGGGCTGGACGGTCAGCCAGCTGGCGTTGTCGGAAATTGAAAAGCTCTCACTGCCGCTGGTGGTGGAAGAGAGGCTGACCTGGGCACTTTGTGAGTTCCCCCCGGCCTCGGCAACGAAGTCAATGTTGGTCTGGCTGAAAACGAAGGCCGGTGCGGAGTTGTTGACTGTAAAGGTTGCCGACAGTATTTCGCTGGTACCGTCCGAGTAGGTGGTTCTGGCGTAAACACTGTGCTGGCCGTCCGCGATACTGTTGGTATCAAAGGCATTGGCGGTAAGATCCGCGGCGGTGGTGTTGAAATCGAACGGGGCCAGGTTTTCCGTGACCCTTGGCGGTGCGGGAGGCGTGGTGTCCAGGTAGAACTCAACCTTCTTTACTCCGGTCTCCGGCGCAACAAAAATATAAACAAGGTCATTGAGTTGCGCCCCGCCGAGCGCAATGGGTGCCGTGCGCTGTGGTGAGTTACTCACCTGCAGCGTCGGTGCCCCATAGGCGGCGACGGATGCGAGGAGGAAAATGGATGCCAGCAAGACGCGCAGGGCATGGTGCAGGACACAGCTAACCCGAAACAGCCGCATAATAAATGCCTCCCTTGTAACTCTTATGCAATTCCGTTTTACCGACATCAGAAGCAGCATCATTCCTGCCAGAGCATGACTTCCTGCCGCAATACAATGTGATAAGCTTGAGGCCGTGAGGGTTTCATGAACGGCTTGTAAGAATTTCCGACAGGCCATCCGCCACGCGGTTGAGACAAGGATGACAATGACCATGAGCCTCTTTCAGACAAGGGCCTGGCAGGATGCCTGGTGGAAATTCTGGGGCGACACGCCGGGGTTCCGGCGCATTGACTTATTTCCTGGCGGCAACGATCTATACATCGACCATTACCGGTTGAAAAACGTATTACCGGTCTCCTGCCTGCAGTTTGTCGGTACCAGTTACCGGCGCATTTCCACACCCCGCACCGAGTACAATGGCTTCGACGGGAACCAGCGGCCCCCTCTTGATCGCCTGCAATGGAGTGAGGCAGTCTTCGCCGATATGGTCGATGGCAGTGATGATGTGGCCTGGCTACTCGTTCTCGCCCGGGCGCATGGCTGGCCGGTCCGTCGGGTAGCGACAGACATCGCCTACGCCATCGACACCCTTGGGGATTTTGCGGAGTACCTCGCCAGCCTGGGCAAGGGCACAAGATTACGGTTGTTCAACCGGCGCTCGGTGTTGGAGCAGTGTGGCGACGTGATGATTGACAACTGGTGGCCGGAAAATCCGGACGGTTTTTTTGAGTTGCTGAACCGGTTTCATCTCGAGCGTTGGGGCCAGCCCTGCTTCAATGCAACCAGCACCGCTTTCCACCTGGAGTTTCTCCGCCAGATTGAACAGGAAGGCGGCACTCCGGAGCTCTCGGTGCTTTCGGTGGCTGGCCAGCCCGTATCCGTTCTCTACAATGTGTGGTACCAAAAAACGGTGTATAACCTGCAGGCGGGTTATATCGAGAACCTCCACAAGAAAATCGCCCTCGGCACGCTGCATCTCGGATACAGTATCGAAGCGGCCTTTGCCAACCCCGGTGCCCGGCTCTTTGACATGCTGGCCGGTGGTGGCAAGAACGAGGACTACAAGGCCCGGCTGGCTACCCGGCAACTGCCGTTGGTGTCGCTGATGCTGGTGCGTAATCCGGTTTTCAAGGCGTTGTATTGGCTGAAAGACTTTAGGGACAGGAAACGCGAACATGGAACGTCCGGCGTCTGAAAAAACCGCTCACTGGTTCCTGCCGGTGGCTCTGCTCGCGGCACTGATTGCCGGCATCTGGCCCGCACTGGAGGTGTTGGGCGGCCGCTGGCTCAAGTTTGATGAGTCGTACTCCCACGGCTATCTGGTGCTGCTGGTTAGCCTGTTGCTCAGTATCCGGAAGTGGCGTGCCGTGCGGCCGGTGGCCGGGTGCTATCCATTTTGGCTGATTCCTTTTGCCGCAGCGGCGGCCCTTTACCTGGCGGGCAGCATTTTGTTTGTCGAAGCCTTCCAGCAGGTTGTGATTGTTCCTTTGATGCTGGGTGTGCTGCTGCTGATCTGGGGCTGGCGCCAGGCTTCTGCGTTCTTTTTGCCGGTCGGAATTCTGTTTTTCGCGATACCGGTGTGGGACTACCTGTCCTGGCCGCTGCAGCTGATCACCGTGGCGTTCAACCAGCTTCTGCTGTCATGGCTGGGCATTGAATTCACCGTGGAAGGCGTGTTTGTCTATTTTCCCGGCGTGGGTGCGTTCGAGATTGCCCACGGTTGTTCGGGGCTGAGGTATCTGCTGGTCGGGATGACCCTGGCAACCCTTTACTCCGAGCTTAACTACCAGCGTGTAATCAGCCGCATTTACCTGTTGTGCGCCGCGGTTTTACTGGCTCTGTTAGCTAACTGGATACGGGTGTTTGTCATCATCTATGTGGGCTACGAGTCCAACATGACGTCGTCGCTGATCTGGGAGCATGATTACTTCGGCTGGTGGGTCTTTGCCGGCACTCTGGTGCCGCTGTTTTTCTTTGCCCATCGCCTTGAGCGCAAAGAAGTTGTGCGGGGCACCTCGGATTCGGGCGCCCTGGCTTCGATGGGCTCCGGACTAAGCTCCCGGGGATGGCTGATGGTGATCCCGGTTGTCAGCTTTGGCGCGTTGGCGTGGGCAGCGGAATGGTCGGCTGCTGATGAAAAGTACCGGGGGACAGCCAGCCATAATCTGGAGGTGTTAGCGGCAACGGAATGGTTGCCGCTGTTTCGGGATTCGGTGGCCGGCTGGCAGCCGTCAGTCCGCCGGCCGGATCGCCAGTTTACCGGTGCTTTCCTGGAGCGGGGCAGGCTCGGTAGTGAGGATGGCCGGGAGGAGGTGTTTGTCGGCTTGTATACCTACGACTGGCAGCGGCCGGGAGGCGAGGTTGTCCAGTACGAGAACCACCTCTACGACAGTGAGGTGCTGATCCCGGAGCAGACCTTCGCGGTACCGGCGGGGGATGGCATTGTTCTCGGCGGGTTGAAGTTGCGATATCGCATGAGCGAGACACGGGTATACCTTGCCTACGGTTATTATGTGGAAAGCTTCTGGGAAAGTGAGGAGTTGCGGGCAAAACTGGCCCAGTTACCGGGTATCTTCAACAGCCGCTCGGATGCGTCGTTGCTGGTGATCGGGGTAAGTTGCCAGTCTTGTGACGGCCGCGAGGTTCTTGAGCGGCTGGCACCGTCGGTCAGGCACCGGGCTCAGGTGCATCTGGATTCGCTGTTCTGAATGGAGGTAAGCGCCGGGGACAGACCTTGGGTCTGTCCCCGGGTGGTCGGATGTCAGGGAATGGTCGAAGACACCGGATCTGACGGCGCGCTGGTCAGCCCGTTGGTATCTACCACCCTGATAGTGAAATGCCAGGTTCCTGAGGCCAGTCCGTCAAAGGTGTAGGAGGTTTGCGCACCATCCACGTTGGTGCTCTGGCTCAGGCTGCTGATGTTCTGGCCGTAGTTGATGACGTAATAGTCGATTTCCGACAGCGCAATGGATGAACCGTCCATGCGGGTTGAGGGTGCGGTCCACGACAGCGTCACGGAGCCTTCGCTTGCGGTGGGTGGCGGTGCGCTGGTTTCCGGCTCCGTGGTTGTTGGTTCAGAGACGCTGGTCAGCGTGTAGGGGTGGAGGCCGCTCTCATAGGCTTCGAGATTGGTGATCTGTGAGTTGTTGTTGCTGTCGTCGGCATCTGCCACCCAGGCGTTCAGGCCATAGCTCAGCTCCCAGGTATCGGGGATGCCATCACCGTCCGTATCGGTGGATTGCGGGTTGGTGAGATCCGGTGAGCTGATGGTGTTGGCCGTGACCAGTTTTTCACCGGTGGTCAGGTTGGTTGCCGAGTATTCGGCAACGGCATTACCGACGTTCTCGAAGTACTCCACGGTCAGCCTCAGCTGTTCGCCGGCGGCCAGGGAGCGATCGTAGGTGAAGGTTCGTGGGGCGTGTTCGCTCCAGTCATCAATCACCAGCTGGCCGTTCGCGTACAGACGTACCCCATCATTGGTTCGCACTGTGAACTGGTACTGGTTACTGCCGCTGCTATGGGGCGCTGTAAAGATGCCGTTCCAGCGGATGGAGAACTGATCGGTTGGCAACTCGGGGATCGGTGCGTTTTGTCCCCAGTTGAACGCCACATCCCGGTCAATGGTCGTTGCCTCCAGCTGGTTGAGCTCGCGGCCGGTAAAATACTGCCCAACGAAGCCGGCAACATAGGTCGGTTCGGTGACTTCAGGCTCGGGCTCCGGGGTAGGCTCTGGAGTCGGCTCCGGCTGAGGCTCCGGTGCGGTAACCGGTGCATCTTCGGCGTTGTTGAGTTCGGTGCCGGCAAGGTGTTCGTCCAGGTTACTGTAGCCGTCACCGTCAAGGTCGTAGGACGCATCTTTCTGATCCAGCGGATCAAGTCCGAACGCGTATTCCACCCCGTCCGGAATGCCGTCAGCATCGCTATCCGGGTTGCCCTCTGCGGTGCCGATCAGGAACTCGTCGGCGGCCGCCAGGAAATCACCATCCGGGTCTGAGGTCGCATCCGCGGTATTGTTGGGATCAAGGCCGTGGAGAATCTCCCAGTTGTCGTAGATCCCATCCTGGTCGTTATCCAGCGGCGGGTAATCCGGGTTGAAGCTGAGCCCCTGGGTGCCATCGAGGAAGCCGACGCGGTAGCCCAATGAATAGGCCTCGCCACTGCTGACTGTGTCCTCATAGACGGGCTCACCCCAGGAAAAAAGGTACTGGCTGCCAATGATCTGCTGGCTGACTCCCGGGCCTTCCCAGGCAACTTCAAAGTGATCTCCTCCTGCGCCTTCCTTGTGGCGAAGCTCGAAGTAGTATCGTTTTCCGCCACTAAGAGGAATCAGCCCGGACGTCTGGGAGGCATACTTGGTGTAACTCCCCGGGCTGGAATAGTTGGGGACGGTAGCGATCATCCTTGCATCGGCGGCTTGATCAGAGGTACTTAGCCAGAACTGCGTTTCGTCATCACCGCTTACAAAAAATCGGTAATCACCGCTCGCCGGAGCGGCAATGAATCCGCGGACCAGGCTGCCATAGCTGTCGGCTCTGCCGCCTGGCACCTTGAGCTCGGTGAGATCCGTGACAACATCCGGGTTGTCTGGATATTGAGTCAGTCCGGTGAGATCGGATACGGCGGATCCGGCAATCCCGTCAAAATACCTGACCTCCACCTTACCCGGCTCACTGGCCGCCGGCAGTGCAGCCGTAGGAGGGAGGGAGTCGATGTCACGGTACTGCCAGCTCTGGCAGCCCGTGACAAGTAGAATGGTGCTTCCAAGCCCGATTACCTTGCCGACAGACATACTCAGCCACCTTCCTGGTTAATGAAAGAGTGTGTTAAGTATTGTTTCCGCCTGTAACCCCCGCCACCCGTTACTTGGACTGTTTTAGCATGTTGGCTGTTAGCTTATAGCTGATGTGTCTTACATCTTGGCCTTCAGCTCCGCGGCCTTGTCTTGCTGACCGGTGGCCTCGTAGGCCTCCGCCAGGTGGAGGATGATTTCGCGAGTCTGCGGCTCCAGCTGGTAGGCCTTTTCCAGCACGGGCACGCTTTCCTGATGTCGACCGGCACTGAACAGGATCCAGCCGTAGGTATCGGCGACCGGCGCGGAGTCCGGGTTGAGCCGGTAGGCCTTCTCGGCCAGCTCCATTGCCCGCTCGTCGCCGGCTTCATGATAGATCCACGCCAGGTTATTCAGGGCCAGGGTATTGTCGCCGTCGATTTCCAGTACCTTCAGATAGGCGGCAGTTGCCCGTTCGTTCTGTTGCAGGTCCTGGGCAAAGAGGCCGATTGTCAGGGGCAGTCGCGGATCACCCGGGTAGGTGGTCATGGCACTTTCGAGACTACTGATGGCCTTTTCGGGGTCTCCGGCACGCTGTAGTTCCCGGGCATAGGCAAGTTCGGTTGAGGCATTTCGCTCTTTGTCCAGGGCCAGCCGGAACATCTCGGCGGCTTCCTTGTGGCGTCCCTGCTCGGCTTCGTAGGTGGCTTCCACCAGGAACGGTCTGCCGGATTCGGGGTGTTTGAGCCGGGCATCCTGCAGCACCTCGCGGGCTTCACCCGCTTCGTTTTCGGCAAAGGCGAGGGCAGCCGACTGCACGGCAATATCCAGGTTGTCCGGGAACAGAATGCGTCCGCGATTGAGGAGGTTGCGGGCGTCACTGAGGTTGCCGGCGTCACGTTTGCGCACGGCCATGCTGTGGTACAGCGCGGCGACCAGCGGTTCGGCGCGGGCGGGCTGGTTCTCGCTCTCCCGTTCCAGCAGGGTCGCCGTCAGCTCGTCGGCCCTGTTGCTATCATTGCTATCCAAGGCCATTTCCAGCAGTACCAGTCGCGGGCCAATGGCATCCGGGTGTGCTTCCAGTACCTCGGCCATGAACTGTTGTAACTCGTCCCCCTCGAGAACCCGGGTGATGCCGAGCATGGCCTGGCGATTATCCGGTGCCAGCATGGCCGCCTTGCGGTAGGCCTGCCGGGCCGCCGCGGGATCTTGCTGGATCAGTGCCAGCTGCCCCGCTGCAATCAGTGGCGCTGGATTATCGGGGGCTTTGCGGGCGGCTTCCGTGTAGTAGCGGGCCGCTTCCCCATAATCCTTGTCCCGGGCGGCAAGTTCGCCCCGGGTGACCAGGGCGCGGACACTGTCCGGTGCCTGCTTGACCCAGGCATTGGCTGACTCCCGCGCCGCATCCGGATCGTTGCTGGCAAGGTACGACTGGATGATCAGGGTGCGGGCATCGTCGGCAACGGCCGCTGTGTCGATGAGCATGCGGGCCTGTTCGATGGCCTTGTCGGGCTTGCCCTGGCGGAGCAGGTATCCAGCGTATCTGAGCCGGAGGGTGTGGTTCTCCGGTCGTTTGGCCAGTGAGGCTTCAATAAATTCCTCGCCGGCGTTGACGTCGCCGCTGGCCAGCGAGGCAATGCCCACCAGCGCGAGAATTTCGGGGTCACTCTGCTTGTCTTCCAGGCCATCCAGCACCTTGCGGGCGCCTTCCGGGTCACGCAGCTGCAGCCGGGTGGCGGCCAGCAGTTTGTTGGCGGCTTCCGACTCGCCCGGCTCGGCAATCGGGGCCAATAGGGCCTCGGCTTCCTCGGTCCGGCCCTGGCGGAAGCGGACCAGGCCGAGCATCAGGGCGCTTTGCTGATGATCCGGCGCCTGGGCGAGGATCTCTTCAAGGTAGCGGGCGGCGCCCTCCAGGTCGCTTTCTTCCAATGCGGCACGGGCTGCGGCGAGGTTGCTCTTGATGGTGCCCGGAGCAGACTTGGCCAGAATCTCTTCATAGACAAACGCCTCCGCGGATTTACCTTGGGCGCGCAGCACCCGGATGAGGGCGGAGATGGTTTCATACTTGCGATAGGTCATCACGTCATACTGGCCGATGTCCTCCAGCGCCCGGATGTAGGCATCCTCGGCGATCTGCCATTGTTGCTGGGCATCGGCAACCTGGGCTTTCCACAACCAGAGTTCGGCGTCGTTGGCATCGACCTGTTCGGCTTCGCTGATCAGTGAGCTGGCAAGCTCCCGGTCACCGGAGGACCAGGCGACCCGCGACAGGCCAACCAGCGGCAATGCGCTGCCATTATCCAGTTCCCGGGCTTGCTGGTAGGCACTCCGTGCATCGTCAAAGCGCGCGGCGGCCAACAGAATCCGGCCTTTCAGCAGGGCAGCCTCCAGCTCCTGGACACGATCCGGCGATTCAAGTGCGTCGAGGGCAGTCAGTGCTTCGTCGAACTGATGCTGCATCAGATGGGCCTCGGCACGGATCAGCTGGGCCTTGTTACGGTTGCCGGAGGTGAGATTGTCTGCCGGCAAATCCTCGAGCAGCCGGGCCAGTTGGCGTTCGGCATTGAGGGCGTCGCCGGCAGTCAGCAGGTTGTCGATGATAACAAAGTAGGGTTCCGGCTTGCCCGGTTGCAGCTCGATGGCACTGCGGGCCTCAAGGGTGCTGGCCTTGAGTTCGCCCTGGCGCTGGAAAAAGCGTGACTGGTCCAGGTGACTCAGGTAACGGATTTCTTCCTGGGTCATTTTGTCTTCGTCACTGCAGCCGGTAAGCGCAACCGGCAAGGCTAATGACACGAAGGCCAACAGGACGGCGTTTCTGATTGCGGGCAACTTCATGGATCTGTTCCTTTTGATCATTGCTGGTCGGCTCCCTGACCTGGATGCCTGCTTCAGGTCAGGATGTCCCGGCAGACTGTTCGATTCGGTATTTGTCGGTGAGGTTATAAAGCGTGGGTCGGGTCACCCCAAGCAGCCGTGAGGCCTGAGCCATATTGAAATTGCTGCTTTGCAGGGCCTGAACGATGGCCTGGCGCTCGGCGTTCTCGCGCACCTGGCGCAGGTTGAGCTGGCCGTTCATGGTGGCCGGAGTACCCTTCAGCTCCAGGTCCTCGGCGGTCACCCGCTTGCCTTCGGCCATAATAGTCGCGCGCTTCACCTTGTTGATCATTTCCCGCACATTGCCGGGCCAGTTGTAGCTGGAGATGGCTCTTACCGCGTCTTCCGAGAAGGCGAGGGTGGGGCGGTCCATCTGCTTGCCAAGGGATTTCAGCAACGATTGGGCAATGACCAGGGCATCGCCCTCGCGGTCCCGCAGTGCCGGCACATCGAGGGTAATTTCACTGATGCGGTAGTACAGGTCTTCGCGGAAGTCGCCGGTGTCGATGAGCTGGCGGACATCCCGGTGTGTGGCACAGACCACCCGCACGTCAACCGCGACCGGCGAGACACTGCCGACCCGGTCCACCGTGCGTTCCTGCAGGAAGCGCAGCAGCTTTGCCTGCAGGGACATCGGCATGTCGCCGATTTCGTCCAGGAACAGGGTGCCGCCATTGGCGCTCTCGATCTTGCCTTTCTTGCTCTGGGTGGCACCGGTAAAGGCGCCTTTTTCGTAGCCGAACAGCTCACTCTCCAGCAGGTTCTCCGGGATGGCGGCACAGTTGATGGCAACGAAAGGTTTGGCTGAGCGGTGGCTGAGATCGTGGAGGGCGCGGGCCAGCAGCTCCTTGCCGGTGCCGGTTTCTCCGGAGATCAGCGTGGTTACATCGGTTGGGGCAATTTTTTCCAGGGTGCGGCAAATGGCCAGCATTTGCGGGCTGGCGGCGACAATGCCCTTGATGGAGGTGCTGCTGTGCTGGCGGGAGAGTTCCTGGTTCTCCTTCTCCAGTTCGGCGAGCCGGAACGCGCGATTGACCACGAAGGTCAGGATATCGCCATCGAGCGGCTTCTGGTAGAAATCGCAGGCGCCCATCCCGATGGCCTTGACCGCGTTTTCCTTGTCTTCCCGGCCTGTGACGACAATTACCTTGGTGCAGGGGGCGAGGCGGAGAATTTCTTCCAGCAGGAGAAAGCCTTCAGTCGCACCACCGGGATCCGGGGGAAGGCCCAGATCGAGAGTGACCACATCCGGTTCCAGACGTCGCAGGGCCGTGAGCGCCGTATTCCGGTCACTGGCCACCGCCACTTCCAGATCGTCGCTGAAACACCAGCGCATCTGGCTTTGCAGCCCCGGGTCATCCTCTACGATCAACAGTCGTTTAGCCACAACAGCAACAATTCCTTTGTTTGTATCGTGAAGCTTACAGTTTTAATTTGATTCTCGACCGAAAGTTGACGCTTTGCAATCACTGTGTCGGGGTTTTTTTGCTTTGTGTCAGGTTATCGACACTTTTGCTCGCCGCGGGCTCGGAGAGTGAGGTAGGGGCAGGGGCGGAGGCGGGGCCAGGGGTCGGAACAGGGGTTGGAACAGGGAGCTCGTCGGGATTGGCAAGGGGAAAGCGGATCGAGAAACAGGAGCCGACCCCCGGTTTGCTGGTGACGCTCATGCAGCCGCCGACCTTGCGGACGTATTCCCTGGCCTGGTAGGCGCCAATGCCCATGCCGGTCAGTCCCTTGGTGCTGGCAAACGGCTTGAACAGCTGGTTACGGATAAAGTCGTCTGACATGCCGGACCCGGTATCCTGGATGAACAACACCACGTTGCCTTCGGCAACCTTGAAGCTCAGGTCCACTTCGCCCTCTGGCGGGGTGGCGTCCTGGGCGTTCTGGATCAGGTGGCCCAGTATGCTGCGGAGCTGTTCCGGATCTGCCTCAATCAGCACCTGACCGCGGTTGGGGTGCAGCCGCGGTTGGGGGTTGCGCCGCGCCAGGTCGTCCGCAAGCTCCGCTACCAGTGACGCCAGGTCAACAAGGTGCTTTTCGTCGGTGTGTGCCATTGGCCGGCGGATATGGTCCACCAGGTTGGACATCTTGCGAACGGCATGATCGGTGGTCCGGATCATGTCGTCGATAAATTCGGGGTTGTCCCGGTGGCGGGGAGCGTTCTTGACCAGCAGGGAGAGCTGGGCAATGAGTGTTTTCAGGTCATGCACCATGAATGCCGTTGCCCGGCTCACCGCCTCGAACTGCATGGCCCGGGTCAGCCGATGCTGGGCATCTGCCTGCGCCAGCAGGTTGCAGGTTTGCCGTGCCACCACTTTGATCAGATCGAAGTTTTCCCAGTTCAGTTCCACCCTGGCATAGGGGTTGCCGACCAGGGCAATGCCGTACAGGTCGTTTCCCAGATAGAGCGGAATGACCAGCCAGCCTTCGGTGAAGCTGGAAATGGCATCCGGTATCTCCAGCAGCTGATAGCTGACGGGGTCTTTGCGGTATTCGTGGAGATCAACAATCCATTCCCGTTCCCGGAAAAAACGCGGTAACTCCCCGTGGCCGTCGATGGTGCTATGGCGGGGGGAAGGCAGGTTAACACTGCTTTGCAGGCTGAAGTTGCCGTCCTCGTCCCGGAGCCACAGTGCCCCGGCGTTGCTCTCCACCAGCCCCGAGAGGATTCTGATGACCCGTTGCGGCAGGGGGGGATCGTCAGACAGATCCGCCAGTTCTCGGGTCATTTTCAGCCATTCTTCCCGATAATCGTACTTGTAATCGAAGAAGTTCTGGCTGATGAATACCATCAGGCGGGCCCGGAAGCGGCGCGAACTGAGCAGGGTCAGGAAGAACGCAATGGAGATGGTCAGGAACAGGACCTGCAGGGCATCACCCCAGTCGCCGCCCATCACTTTGACGTAGTATCCACCGGTCGCCAGGAACATCAGGTAACCGCCGGCAAACACCAGGGTCCCGGCATGGAAAACTGCATTTCGGGAGAGCTGGAAGTTCACCGGTTGTTTGCGGGTATTGATCATGTTCACCGCAAACAGCGGCACGATCATCGCATTGACAAAACCGCGGGCACTCCAGAACGAGTCGGCCACCTGGCCGAACAGCAGCGCATCGGCGTACATGAAGAAGTCGAATGCGAAGAGGGTGGCGGTTCCGATGCAGATGTATTTCAGACTGGAGCGCCGGAAGGTAACCGAGTTGCGCCAGATCTGTTCCACCAGCGACAGCCCCAGCAGCGTCAGGGCGATCTGGCCGACGACCTTGGTTTTGCCACTGAGAACGGCAAGGTCAAGCAGGTACTCGAGGATGCCACAGCCGAGCAGCAGGGTCAGCACGGCGAGTGCGGCGGCGCCCAGCAGCCGACGGATGCTGGTGACCACGTTGCCGTCGTGGGCGGAGTCTCTCAGCAGGGTGAGCAGGACCGCAATCCAGGCGCCATCCCGCAGCAGTTCCAGCAGGTAGCGGGCAATGAAGCCGGGCTGGCCCCAGAGACTTTGGGTCACCAGTGACAGCGCCCATAACAAGGAGGCTCCGGAGGCCAGCAGCATGGCGCGGTCGACATCCCGGCGCAGATAACGGGTGGCAATGAGCAACCCCAGCAGCCCGAACGCCAGGGCTGCTGAAGCGTGACTCACCAGATTCAGTTCTGCCACCATGTCTGCCACTTCCTGTGGGCGGGCTGTTGGTTCCGGAGGTTTTGGCGTCCGGTGTTACACCGGATTTTTGTTTTCCCGGTAGTAACGGAATATTTCCTTCAGCGGGCGCTTGGGCCGGAAGTTGAATTCCCTGGCAAAGGCGCGCCCGTCAATCACCACAGGATACTTGAAAAACTGCATCAGATACGATGGAAAGCTTCTCAGTTTGATGGCTCGCAGAATCATGCGCGGCACCACCGGCGGGATTGACGGAATGGTTATCTTCTTGCACCCGCACAGCTCCAGGGCACGTTGGTAGGCCACCCAGTCTTCCGGTGCCACATTGAAGATGCCCCGCGTACTCTTGCCATAGGCCAGCACGATGGCGTCGGCCATGTCGTCGATGTGGATAAACTGCATCATCGGCGAAAACCCGGCCAGCACCGGGGCCCGGTGACTGCCCAGCAGAGTGCTGATGCTGTTGCGCACCCCGGGGCCCACAATGTTGCAGGGGCGCAGGATGGTGATATTGAGTTCGGGGTAGCGCCACAGGTAGATGTTGGCCAGGTTTTCCAGTTCCACCGAGTCGAGCAGGTCCATGCTCAGATTGGCACCTTTGAGCGGTGCCTCTTCGTCGATCAGGGCCGGGTTATAGGCGATAGCGCCGTAGACGTGGTAGGTGGACAACACCAGCACCCGCCTGATGCCATATTTGTGGCTGAGATCCAGCAGCTTCTGGGTACCCAGCACGTTGGCATTGTAGCGGCGCATCCGCGTCAGCTGGCTGGAGTTGATCCGTCCCAGGTGAATCACACCGTCGAACTTGTAGCGGCGGAACAGGTCTTCGAAGACCCGCTTGTTGAAGTCAATGCAGTAGCTGGGGATGTCATCCCCGAGGTATACCTGTTCACGGAAATCCACTGCGACCAGGTCACAGGTTTCCCGCAGCCGGTTGATGACCTGTTGGGCAAGTGCGCCCGCGGCGCCGGTGATCAGAATGTTGGGTCTGCGTTGCTCGGTCATCAGAACAGCCTTTTCCTTTCGCTGAGTCCTTTGTCGATCAGTTCGCTGATGGCGGCTTTGACCTGTTCCACCCGCTCGGTTACCTGCTCTTCCGGAATTTCCAGATCGTCGAAATACATGGGGTCACCGAAATTGAGGTGGACCTTGGCGGGCAGAATCACCGGCAACGCCACGGGTACGTAGGGCACCCCAAGCAGTTTTGCCAGCGGTTTGATGTTGGCAATAGCCGGTATGGTTTCTTCGCAGCCCACCACCCCCACCGGGATGATGGGGGCATGGTATTTCATTGCCAGGTGCATGAAGCCGTTACCGAAGCGTTTGAGCTGGTAGCGATCCTGGTAGAGTTTGCCGGAACCGCGGACACCTTCCGGAAACACAATCACGGCTTCGCCATTGGCGAGCATTTTGGCGCAGTTGATCGGGTCGCCCAGCACGGCCCCGACTTCATTGAGCAGGTTGCCCAGGTAGGGCACGGTGGGGAAGAAACGCTCGATCATTGCCCGCGGCATGCGCGGATTATCCTTGCGCGCAGCCAGGGTGTAGCCGATCAGCAGGCCGTCGAGGGGCAGCTGGCCACTGTGGTTGGCAATGATCAGCACCGGGCCGTCCGCAGGTATCTTTTCGACGCCGTCGGCCACCACCCGGAAGTATTTCTGGTAGATCTGGCGGGTGAGTGAGAAGCCAAGCTTGATCGCTTCGCTGTTGTATCCCCATGGGTCGTAGCCGAGGCTGCCGATGGGCTTACGGATCCTGCTGATCTGCTCGTCCAGGGCAGGAGGGACCAGTTTCGACTTCAGAAACGAACCAAGGCTCATGAGTTTTCCTTTAACTCTCAGACTCTTCCAAGCACAACGCCAAGTGTATGGCTCTGGCCTTCATTAAGCACCCGGTAATCGCTCATTGCATTGGCGGTTTCGACACAGACCATGGTCGTCCAGGCCTCATCGGGGAAATCCGACAGCGTTCTGGCTTTGTCCGGGCCGGGATTCCAGACCACCGTGGAATCCGAGCCGATAGCCGTGAGCCGGCGGTTACCTCCGGGGCCACTGACAATCAACGGTTCGCCACACTGATAGATGCGGTCGGTTTCACCCTCGAACCGGACCGGGCCCTTTTGCAGCTTGGTGGTCCAGTTGTCGAGCGTGTCGATGAATTCGCTGCCGTCGAGGCCGTGCACCCGGGTCCGGGCGATGTCGGCCGTTGGCAGGTAGGTGTGCAGGGCCTGGGAGTAGGCCAGGGGGGTATTGCCAAGGTTGGTTGTAGTCAGTGCGATCTGGCAGCCGCGTACCGAAAACGTCATGGTCAGCAAGACCAGGGCGTGCCCCTGCCATTGTTCGTCGAAATCGGTGTTGGCATCCAGTGACAGGCTGATTTCCACATCGTGGGCGGACTCTCGTACGTCCTCCAGTTTCCAGACGGCGGTCCGGGCAAAGCCGTGGCTGGCGGTGGTGAGGATTCGCCGTCGTACCTCGGGCGGATTCTTGGCTGGCACGCCGAACCACGGCCAGCATACCGGGATGCCGCCGCGGATTGCCCGACCCGGTTCGAATCTGGCGGTGTCGCTCAGCCAGAGCCAGTCCGGTTCGTCACGGGGGGCAAAGTTGGTCAGGTGTCCGCCTTGCAGGAACAGCCGTGCCTGGAACAGCGGATGATGTACTTCAAGGGCTTCGAGATGTCCGATGGTTCTCCAGCGGGTAAACGACCACTGCGCGGGTTTTGTCGTCAAGATACGCCTCGTCTACTTCCTGTTTCGGTGCTTTTCGCTATCTGAGCGGTGAACGGCCCATTAAATGCAGTCTTAACTGGCGTGTTAAGTGAATTTCCCTACATAGAGGGTAAATTAAAACTGCCGTGGCGGCGAGAAACCGGATTAAAATGGGCCGCAACTGTCTGGAGGACCGCTCGTGGATGCACGGCCCACTGTTTCCCCGTTACCTGTTGAACCCCTGTTTCAGGAGCCGGTGCCGGCACCGCTGGTGCCCGATGACTGGCTGGATCAGTTGGCGGCAGGACTGACGCATACCGGCTGGATGAGTCTTGATGTGCGTGAGCGTCTGGGCGATGAACTGATCGCCGCGCTGCGACAGGAAGTCACCACGCTGCATCTCACCGAAGCCATGAAGGCAGCTGGCATAGGGCGCGGTGCCGATCATATGCGTGACCGCTCGGTGCGCCGGGACCGCATTGCCTGGCTGCAGGGCCTGACTGTGCCCCAGGCCACCCTGTTCGATTTTCTTGAGGACATCCGCAATGGCCTCAATGCAAGGCTGTTCCTTGGTTTGCGGCGGTTCGAGGCCCATTACGCGACCTACGAGCCGGGGGATTTCTACCGCAAGCATATCGACAGCTTCGCGGGGCGGGCGTCCCGGGTGGTCAGCCTGGTGCTGTACCTGAATGAAGACTGGGCTGCGGAAGATGGCGGTATGCTGCAGGTGTTCAATCGTGATAACCACGATGAAATTGTCGGGAGAGTGCTGCCGGAAGCAGGCAGGATGGCGTTGTTCATGAGTGAGGAGACTCCTCACGAAGTAATGATCGCACAGCGTACCCGTTACAGCCTGGCGTGCTGGTTTCGCCAGGACGAAGTTCCTATCCCTTTGTGAGAAAAACCGATCCCGGTGTAAACCGTTGTAGTCGCAGAACCCTTCTGCTAATATGCGCGCCGCTTCTGAGGTAAACCCTCGTACAAACGAAGCTGTTATGGTGGCTCCGCTGGTGCCTTCGCAACAACAAACCGTGAACCCGGTCAGGCCCGGAAGGGAGCAGCCGAAGCGGTGGACTTGTGTGCCGGAGTGTTGCTGGTGGGGCCACCCCCATATTTCCCCATGATCTTCTGCATTTCCCCGTATCCCGTTACCCGGATCTCCAGCCCCGGAGCGCTCTGCGCCGGCACGAGAGTGTGGGTTTCACCCGTCCCGGTCAGGCCTTTACACTTGCTTCTTATCAGCGGGTGTCCATGGTAAGGTTGAGCCCATTTACAGCAGCAGTTGAAAGAACATGAGCTATCAGGTACTCGCCCGTAAATGGCGCCCCCAGACATTCCAGGATATGGTCGGCCAGGAACATGTGCTGAAGGCGCTGATCCACGCCCTCGAAAACCAGCGCCTGCATCATGCCTACCTGTTTACCGGGACTCGTGGCGTCGGCAAGACCACCATCGGGCGGCTGCTGGCTCGCTGTCTTAACTGTGAAACCGGTATTACGCCGCAGCCCTGTGGCGTCTGCTCCAGTTGTCAGGAAATCCAGGAAGGCCGGTTTGTTGACCTGATCGAAATCGACGCGGCATCCCGCACCGGTGTTGATGACATGCGCGAGCTGACGGATAACGTCCAGTACGCGCCCACTCGCGGCCGGTTCAAGGTGTACCTCATCGACGAGGTCCATATGCTGACCAACGCGTCGTTCAATGCCTTCCTGAAGACCCTTGAAGAACCCCCCGAACACGTCAAGTTCCTGTTGGCGACTACCGATCCCCAGAAGTTGCCGGTCACCGTGTTGTCCCGTTGTCTGCAGTTCAATCTCAAGCGGATGACACCGGAGCATATTGCCGGACACCTCAAGCATGTGTTGACCGAGGAGCAGATTCCCTTCGAGGATCCGGCGCTCTGGCTGCTGGCGCGGGCGGCCGATGGCAGTATGCGGGACGCCCTGAGCCTGACCGACCAGGCCATTGCCTTCGGTAACCAGACGCTGGCAGCCAGTGACGTCAGCAGTATGCTGGGTACTATTGATCAGCGGGATATCGAGCGCCTGGTCGAGGCCCTGGT
This sequence comes from Marinobacter profundi, assembly GCF_002744715.1. Classification (GTDB taxonomy): domain Bacteria; phylum Pseudomonadota; class Gammaproteobacteria; order Pseudomonadales; family Oleiphilaceae; genus Marinobacter; species Marinobacter profundi. Next base: position 143,141 of record NZ_KZ319368.1, on the reverse strand, counting down.
CGGCAACGACGGTCCGCAGCTGCTGGCGGAGATCAACCGGATTGCCGACTTCGCGCCGGACTACGGCGTAATCCTGGCGGATCTGCTGGCGCTGTTCCATCGGGTTACCATGGAACAGGTGGTCCCGGGCAGCGTGGATAATGCCCTGGGGGATGCGGATCAGGTCAAAACCCTGGCCCGCCGGCTTAGCGCCGAGGATGCCCAGTTGTTCTATCAGGCTGCACTGATGGGTCGGAAAGACCTGGCGGTTACCCCGGATGCCCGGATGGGGTTCGAAATGACCTTGTTGCGGATGCTTGCCTTCCGCCCGGCAGCCGATCGCCGGGAACCGCCGGCTGCGCCCGCCCGGCATGCTTCCTCTGAGGGAGTTTCCGCCCCTAAGGATGAGCCCGAGCCAGCACGTTCCGAACCCGAACAGGCTCCGGCAGCGCTGCAAGAGGGGGCAGCCCCGAGGTCTGTCCCCGATTTGGCTCCTTCTGCCCCCGAACAGCCTCATTCTGCCCCCCGACAATCCGCGGCGCCGGAACCGGTTGATGCCGAGCCGCCACCCGATGACAGCTGGTATGAGGCCGCCATGGCCGGTGGCAGCGATGAGCTGGATGACTACCCGGTAGCCGAGCCCGCTCTGGTTGACGCCGAACCGGTCAACGCGCCGCCTGTTGCGCGCCCCGCGCCTGAGGCGCCGGAACCGGCGTCCGGTGAGTTCAACTGGCCACGGGATTTCCGCAGTCTCGGGATTGTCGGTATGCCGGGGAACCTGGCCAGCCATGCGGCGCTGAGCCAGCAAGGCGACACCATCGTACTGACCCTCGACGAAGGCCACGCCCGGCTGCTGAACGAGCGGCACGAAGCGCGCATTCTGGAAGGTCTCAGGCAGCAGTTCGGCGAGAGTATCCGGCTGCGGGTGGAGCAGGGCGATGCCGCCGGCCAGACGCCTGCGGTGTGGGAAGAGCGGGAGCGCATTGCCCGGCAACAGGCGGCCGAGGAAGCCATTCGGGAGGATCCGGTGGTAAAATCCATTGTTGAACGATTTGAGGCGCGGGTGGTCGAAGAGAGCATCCGGCCGATTTAACGCACTGATGCTTCGCGCATGAGTGTGCATGCAACCGAACAAGAGGTACGCCAGATGATGAATGGCATGGGCGATCTGATGAAAAAAGCCCAGAAAATGCAGGAAGAAATGCAGAAAGCCCAGGAGGAGATTGCCAAGGCCGAAGTGACCGGTGAATCCGGTGCTGGCCTGGTAAAGGTGACCATGAATGGTCGCCACGACGTCCGCAAGGTGGCAATCGATGACTCCCTGATGACCGAAGACAAGGAAGTGCTGGAAGACCTCATCGCCGCAGCGGTCAACGATGCGGTGCGCCGGGTCGAGGCCAACCAGAAAGACAAGATGTCCGGTCTGATGTCGGGCATGGGCATGCCCCCCGGTTTCAAGATGCCGTTCTGACCGCATCTTCTTTGTGACGTATCAGTTGAGGATTGTGAATGGCTTTTAGCCCCCTGGTGGATGAGCTGGTCGAGTCGTTAAGGTGTCTTCCGGGTGTTGGCCAGAAAACGGCGCAGCGCATGGCGTTCCATTTACTGGAGCGGGGGCGTGCCGGTGGCAGCCGGCTGTCTGATGCCCTCAGTCAGGCCATGACCGGTGTCCGGCGCTGCGAAAACTGCCAGAATTTCGCCGATACGCCGGTGTGCGGTATTTGTGAAAATCCGGAGCGTCATAACGGTACCCTCTGTGTGGTTGAAAGCCCGTCTGATCTGCTGGCCATTGAGCAGGCCGGAGATTACCGCGGTGGCTACTTCGTACTGATGGGCCACCTTTCGCCCATCGACGGGGTAGGGCCTGCGGAAATCGGTATCGAATTACTGCTTAAGCGGGTTCGCGACGAGAGTATTTCCGAACTGATCCTTGCCACCAATCCCACTGTGGAAGGTGAAGCAACTGCCCATTACATTGCCGACCGGCTTGATGGCCAGGATATCCTGGTCACCAGACTGGCCCACGGTATCCCGGTGGGTGGTGAGCTGGGTTATGTCGACGGCTTCACCCTGACCCACGCCTTCCGGGGGCGCAAGCCTCTGGTCGATTAACTCCAATTCGAGCAAATTTATGGTTGATTCCCGACGGGTAGTCGACGTGCCACCTCGCCCGGCCACAGTCGCCTGGATTCATGATCCGGCAGAGCTGGACCAGTGGCTGGCGGACGGTGCCGGCGAACCGCTGGCCCTGGATACCGAATTCGAACGGGTGAGTACCTTCTACCCGATTCCGGGCCTTGTCCAGCTTGGACGAGGCGGCCGCTTCTGCCTGGTGGACCCGCAGGTTGCGGAAGCGTCCGCGGGCTTCCGTCAGGTGCTTACCGATCCGCAGGTTCCGAAGTTGCTCTACGCCATGAGCGAAGACCTGGAACTGTTTCGGCACTGGTTGCAGCTGAACCCCGCTGGCCTGCTTGATCTGCAGATTGGGGCAGGGCTTGCCGGAGCGGGTTTTTCAGTGGGTTATGCGCGACTGGTTGAGACCCTGTTCGGCGAAGCGCTCGACAAGTCGGTCACCCGGTCGGACTGGATTGCCCGTCCGTTGTCGCCGGCGCAGGAGCGCTACGCCATTGATGATGTCCGCTTTCTGGTGGCCCTGCACACCTGGGTTGTGCAGGGGCTGGAACAGAAAGAGCTTGTGGGCGCCATGGCGGAGGAATCCACGCGCTTTGCCGAAGAGCTTGGTCAGCAGGATGACCCGGATAACCATTATCTGAAACTCCGGGGCGGCTGGATGCTCCGCGGTGCCGGTTTAAGGGCCCTGCAAGCGCTGACCCGGTGGCGGGAGCTGGAGTGTCGCAAACAGGACCGCCCCCGCAGCCGGATTCTGCCGGACCCGGTGCTCATCGCCCTGGCCGAGGCCATGCCGTCCTCCGGCCAGGCGCTGTCCCGTATTGAGGGTTTGCCTCCGGTGGTGGTGCGCAAATACGGTGACCGGTTGCTGCAACTGATTGCCGAAGCCGCTGCGAGCAGCGGCGAACCCGCTCCGATAACCCCTCCGCTCACCCGTGAAGAGCAGGGCACCTACAAGAAGGTGAAGCGGATTCTGGTAAAAATGGCCGAGGCCAGGGATATTCCCATCGAGATCCTGGCCCCGCGCCGCCGCCTTGAAGCGGTGGTCCATGACGGTACAATTCGGACCGGCCTGTTCATTGAAGGCTGGCGGGCGGGGATTGTTGGCCCGGTAGTTGATGAAATCGAGGAAATCTTGCAGTCATGACTGAGCGACAGTTTGTGTCGGTGTTCCGCAGCACCAGAAAAAACGATACCTATCTCTACGTGCGTCGCGGCCAGTCGTGGGATGAGCTGCCGGAGAGCCTGCGAGGTATTTTCGGGCCGCCGGCCCATGCCATGGATCTGTTGTTGACGGCAGACCGGAAACTGGCCCGGACCAGCGGCCAGCAAGTACTGGAGGCGATTGCCGACAAGGGCTTCTTCCTGCAGATGCCGGAAGAGCAGGATGCCTATATCGTGGAATTCCGCCAGAAGCTCGACAAGCACCTCAAATGATTGCACAGATTCCGTTCTGGCAACGTAAACGCCTGAATGAAATGACACCTGCCGAATGGGAGTCCCTGTGCGACGGCTGCGGCAAGTGCTGTCTGGCCAAGCTGGAGGACGAGGATAACGGTGATGTTTACTACACCGACATCGCCTGCCGCTACATGGACCAGGACGCTTGTCGCTGCACCGTTTACAGCGAGCGGGCCAGCAAGGTGCCGGAATGCATCGTGCTGACGCCGGACACCCTCAACGATTATTATTGGCTGCCCTATACCTGCGCCTACCGCACCCTGGCGGAGCACCGGCCCCTGCCGGACTGGCACCCGCTGCGGTCCGGCACGCCGGAAACGGTTCATGAAGCCGGTGTCTCCATCCGTCACCGGGTGGTTTCCGAGGCGGATGTGCCGCAGGAAGAGTGGGAAGAACACATCATTCACTGGATTCTCTGACTATGACTACTGATGCACAGCTTGCCTATGGCCTATTCTGGACGGTGTACGCCATTGGCTTCGTCATTTTTTTTCTGATGATGTCACGGCTGTTCCGGATAATTCCGGTCTACGGCGTTCGCACATTGCTGCAAGCGGCCCTGATTGTGCTGTTGCTGACCCCGGTGGAATCCAGTGAGGCGGTCAGTTGGTGGATTCCCGCCTGGCTGCACGGGGGTTACGAGATGATTCTCGGCGACGTGCAGCAAGCGGCGAGAGCCTGGTTCAATATCGGGCTGGCGGCGCTGGCGATGTTGCTGGTGTGGATACTGGACCTGGTGCGCTATCGCCTGGTCAACCGCTGACGGTATGGCACAGACGGACCTTTAACGCCATTGCCGCCTGATTTTATACTGCCGAACACGGATTAACTGCTAACCGAACAGGAATGACCCGTATGAAGTTTACCGGTACCGACAAATACGTAGCCACCGATGACCTGCAAATGGCGGTCAATGCTGCCATTGCCCTGCAACGCCCGCTGCTGATCAAGGGTGAACCCGGCACCGGTAAGACACTGTTGGCGGAAGAGATGGCGTCCGCGCTCGGCATGCGGCTGATTCCCTGGCATATCAAGTCCACCACCAAGGCCCAGCAGGGCCTCTACGAGTACGATGCGGTCTCCCGGTTGCGGGACTCTCAGCTGGGTGACGAGAAGGTCAAGGACATCAGTAACTACATCGTCAAGGGCAAGCTGTGGGAAGCTTTCGAGGCCGATGAGCAGGTAGTTCTGCTGATCGACGAGATCGACAAGGCAGACATCGAGTTCCCCAACGACCTGCTGCTGGAACTGGATCGCATGGAGTTCTTTGTCTACGAGACCCAGCAATACATCAAGGCGCGGCAGCGGCCGATTGTGGTTATCACCAGTAACAACGAAAAAGAACTGCCGGATGCGTTCCTGCGCCGGTGTTTCTTCCACTACATCAGCTTCCCGGATCACGACACCATGAAGGATATCGTGGATGTCCACTTCCCGAACCTGCAACAGGAAATCGTCCGGGACGCCCTGGAAGTGTTTTTTGACGTCCGCAAGGTACCGGGCCTGAAGAAGAAGCCCTCTACCTCGGAACTGATCGACTGGCTCAAGCTGCTGATGGCCGACGAGCTCACCGCCAAACTGCTGCACGAGAAGGACAGCAGTTCGGCGTTACCACCGTTGTACGGCGCGCTGGTGAAAAATGAGCAGGACGTCCACCTGCTGCAGAAACTGGCGTTCATGGCACGTCGCCGCGGTTGAATTCAGCCAGCGTCCCGTGGTTCGGGGCGCCGGAAAGTCACCCTGGGATCAGGGCAGAGTGAAACCTTATGCTGATTGATTTCTTTCTCGAAGTTCGCCGCGCCAAGGTGCCGGCCAGCCTGCGGGAATTCCTCGACCTCCTGGAGGCCCTGCAGAACCGGCTGGCGTTTGCCAACATGGAGGAGTTCTATTACCTGTCACGGTTGTGCCTGGTAAAGGACGAACGCCATTTTGACAAGTTCGACCGGGCATTCGACGCCTATTTCAAGGGCATTGAAAATCTCGATGACCTGATGGCTGCGCTGATTCCCGAAGACTGGCTGCGGGCCGAGTTCGAGAAGCAGCTGACGGACGAGGAAAAGGCAAAGATCGATTCCCTGGGCGGCCTTGAGGAGCTTATCGAGGCTTTCAAGAAGCGCATGGAAGAGCAGAAGGAGCGTCATCAGGGCGGCAACAAATGGATCGGTACCGGTGGTACGTCGCCGTTCGGGGCCAATGGCTACAACCCGGAAGGCTTCCGCATCGGCCAGAAGGACGGTCGCCAGGGCAGGGCGGTCAAGGTCTGGGAAAAGCGCGAGTACAAGGACCTGGATGACAGCATTACCCTGGGCATCCGCAACATCAAGGTCGCCCTGCGCCGTTTGCGCAAGTTCGCCCGCCAGGGGGCGGCAGATCAGCTCGATATGGATGACACCATTCGCTCTACTGCCCGTAATGCGGGTTACCTCGATCTGAAAATGGTGCCCGAGCGCCACAACGCAGTGAAGGTGCTGATCTTTTTTGACGTGGGCGGTTCCATGGACCCCCACATCCGGGTCTGTGAGGAGCTGTTCTCCGCCGCGCGGCTGGAGTTCAAGCACATGGAGTACTTTTACTTCCACAACTTTGTCTATGAGAGCCTGTGGAAAAGCAACATCCGGCGGATGAACGAAACCACCCCGACCTGGGACTTGCTGCACAAGTACACTCCGGACTACAAGGTGATCTTTGTCGGCGATGCCACCATGGCGCCCTATGAAATCTCCCATCCCGGCGGTTCGATCGAACACTGGAACGAGGAAGCCGGGGCCACCTGGTTCCAGCGCATCAGTGAGCATTTCCGCAAGGTGGTCTGGCTCAATCCTCTGCCGGAAAACTACTGGGGCAGCGGTGGCTCACTGGGGATGACCCGACAGCTGGTGAACAACCACATGTACCCCCTTACCATCGACGGCCTGGAATCGGCCATGCGCCACCTCAGCAAGTAACGTCAGGTCCACTCGCCGGACCAGCGCCGGGACGGTTGCCAGTTTCCGATTTGGTGATCTGGTACCGTTCTTGGCAAAACCCCAGTGTTACTCTTTCTGTCAGTTTGTAACGAAGCGTTGCAGGGAGGCAGAAGGTGTATCCGGTTTTACTTCTCATCATTCTGCTGGCAGTAAGCGGGCCGGGCTATGGCCAGTCAGCGGAGTCAGTGGCTGGCGCCGCTGGTCTTGACGCCGATATTGCCAGCCTTGAAGCCGAGGTGGCCCAGCTGGGTCAGTCGGTGTTCAGTCTCGAAGAAGAACTCCTGCATCCGGCGGATACCCGGGTCGAGATCTTTGTCAGCCTTCCCGGCCGTTCCGCCCTGGCACCGGATTCCCTGGTGCTGCACATTGATGGACAGCCGGTCAGCTCCCACCTCTATTCCCTCCGGGAGCGTACCGCCCTGCAGGAAGGCGGGGTGCAGCGGATCTATATCGGCAACCTTGCCCTGGGCAGTCATCAGCTGCAGGCATCACTGACCGCGCAGGCAGCCAACGACCGCTTTGTGCGCCACGACACCACTTTTACCTTCCGCAAGCGACGCGGTGAGACCCGGCTCAAGCTGCTGCTGGATGCACCGGCACCCGCCCACGAACCCGTCATCACCCTCCGTGAATTGAAGTAACCGGTGGTACGCGTGATGGGGGTGAGAAGGTTGCGGGTAGTGCTGACGCTGGCGGTTTGTGTGTTCTCAGTGTCCGCCGCCGCCAGTAGCAAACGCGGCGGGCCGGAGGCCCGTCAGGCGGACCTGTTCAGCCAGGCCGAGGAGGCACGGGTGGCGGGCCATGCTGATCGGGCCGGCGCGCTGTTGTCGCAGATGCCGGGGGGCTACTGGTCTGCCCTCGGCTATCTGAACCTGGCGGCCGATTACAGCCGGACCGACCGTGATCCGGTCCGCGCGCTGGTCGCACTGCGGGTCGCCCTGGCGCTTGCCGGCGAAGCCCCGGAGGATGACCGGGCGGTAGAACTGATCCCCCGTATCCTGTTGCGTGCCGGTTACCTGTCTTATCGCAATGGGGAATACGACAAGGCCATTCGTTTTCTCGAACGGATCCCGCTGGACGATTACATCACCCCCCGCGCCCTTTATATCCACGGGCTTTGCCATGCCGCCCGCAAGAACTACCGGGCTGCCATGCAGTCCTGGCATCGTGCAACCAAATACCCCCTCGCTTACTCCGGAGTTGCGGAGGCCTGGATAGCCCTGGCCCGGGGTTATGACCTGTCCGGCTATCTCGGTCAGGCCGGGGAGTCCTTCCTTGCCGCCAATGCCGCCTATGAAAGCGAGCGGGTTACTCTCCGGACTCTCGCGGATGAAATTCGCGACAGGGGGGCCTATCGGGCGCTGGTGCTGGCGGCCCGGCAGTCCGAAGTGGAGTGGTTTCTGGCGGACAGCCGGACTCTGACCCAGCCCCGCATGGCCTATCTGCTGCGTTTTCTCGAGTCTGCGACCGCCCAGCAGGCGGTCCAGCGTGTCGCCAGTCTTGATCATATGGCGAGCCAGCTTGCGGAATTCCGGCACAACCTGGCGGTTTACCAAAAGGCGCTTGCGGATGGCGCCGAGACAAATGGGGTGGAGGCTGCCGGCCGCCCGGCCACCCGGCAACGTCCGCTGGTGGAACGCTACAACCTGCTGGTTGGACGTTACCAGGCGCTGGCCGAGAGTCGGTCCGGAAATCCGGAAGCTCTGGAGGGTATCCGGCAAACCCTTGCGGACCTGAACGCGGCACTGGCAGCAATTGATGACCGGATGGCCCGTCGGCAACCGCAGTTTGACCATTGGCACGAGGTTGCCGGCTCTCTGGCACGCCAGGCTGGTGAACTGGCCGACCGGGTTAACGGATTGCGCACCAACGCGGAAGCCAGTCTGGATCGCGTTGCGCTGGCTTTTCTCGACGATCAGCAGCAACGCATGGTGTATGCGCTGAATCGCACCGAGCAGCAAATTGCCCATCTGTATGAGCACCTCGCGGTGCGCAACCTGGAGCGGGGTACGCAATGACCAGATCGTTGTTTGGCGGTTTTCGCCACCCTCTGGCATTTCTGCTGATCACCGGCGGATTACTGACTGGCGGCGCCTCGACGTCCCACGCCAGTGACAGTTTCCAGGTCGACCTGCTGGGAGACGGCGAGACGATTGGTGATATGCGCCCCGTTTTTCTCAAATTCGAGACGCGGCCAATGCCTGCCATCTCCCCCCGTGAGGTGGCACGACGCTATCAACGCCTGTTTGATGTCTCCGATGACCCGGAAGTGCGGGTGGACGCCCTCAACCGGCTGGCCAATATCCGCGCGGTTGCCGGGGACGATGCAGGGTTCAGCGACCAGCAGGAGCAGCGGGTCTACCGGGAGGTTCTCGACAGTTACGAGGCAATCCTGCAGCGTGGCTCCTACGCAGGCAAGCTCGATGAATTGCTCTATCAGATGGCCAAGGCCCACGCCTTTGTCGGCCAGGCGGAAGAATCCACCACCCGGCTGCGCCAGCTGGTCGGACTTTATCCGGACTCTCCGCTGGTTGCGGAAGCCCGTTTCCGGATCGCCGAAAGCGCCTATTCTGCGGGTGATTATGCTGGCGCCGAGCTCGGCTATCGCCAGGTGATCGATTCCGGCGCGGCCCCCGCGCTGACCGACAAGGCCCGCTACATGCTCGCCTGGAGCCAGTATCAGCAGGGCCCCGCTGCCTATCAACGGGCGGCCGGGAGTTTTCTGGAGGTGCTGGGCAGGTACTATCAACACACCGCGAGGTTCCGGCAAGTGCCTGCGGGAGCGCTGGATGTGATTAACGATGCCTTGCGGATGGTGGCCCTGATGGCTGACCGGTCAGGTGGCAGCCCGGCGCTGGCAGGATGGCTGGCCGATGCTCCCGCGGGTGACTTTGCCGGGATGGTGTATGACCGCCTGGCGGACTATTACGCCGGGACCGGGCGGTACCGGGAAAGCGCCCGGGTCATTATGGAATTTGTCGGTCTTGCTCCGGCCGAGGTGGACGTGGCGGCCTTCCGCGCCCAGCTGGTGGAGGTCTGGGGGTTGGCGGGTAAGCCGCAGGAGCAACGTAGTGCCAAGGCGGATTTCGTGGCGGCCTATCAGGATGAAGCATCCTATGCGGCGCTGACTGATCGCGACCAGCGGCGTTGGCAGGACTACTCCCGGGAGCTGGCGGCATTCCGTTACCAACAGGGGCAGTCTGGCCAGCAGCAGGCATTTGCCCAGGCTGCCCGCTATTACCGCGGACTGGCTGACCGGCTTGCTGACAATGGTGAGGAACTGCGCCTGGCAGGCGATGCGTGGCTGCAGGGCGGTGCCTTTGTCAAGGCCCTGCAAGCATACCGGGATGCCGCCTATGGCTCCGGAAGTTACAGCCATGCCGCCGATGCGGGCTGGGCGGCGGTCGTCCTGCAGCGCCAGGGTCTGGACGGTGAGGTTGCCTTGTCAGCGGACCTGGCGTCCGTGGCTGCGGAGACCGACCGGTTCGCCGCTGCATTCCCCGAAGATCACCGGTTACCCGGATTACTCGCTGACATGGCCAACCGCTCGCTCGCCGGCGGCCTGTCCGATCAGGCCCGGCGCTATGCAACCGCGGTGGTCCGTCATCCATCCACCAGCAACGAGGCGTCCCTCAGTGGCTGGCTGGTACTGGCGCAGGCGAATCAGGCTGCTGCCCGCTATGCGGAAGCCGAACAGGGCTGGCGCAAGGCTTTGGCGCTGGTGGCGGGCAGCGGTATTGGCACGGGCACGGGCACGCAAAGCACCTTCCGCGCAGCCGGTGGGGAACAGGCTCCGGCAACCGAGGCGGGCATCCGTCAGCGGCTGGCTGACACTATCTATCGCCAGGGCGAGGTTGCCGCGATAGCGGGCGACGTCGACCTCGCCGTTGCGAATTTTCAGCGCATCGAGCCGGTGCTGCCGGAGTCGGACACTGCCATTCGCGGCCGCTACGATGCGGCCAACACCCTGCTCGGGGCGCAGCGCTGGCAGTCAGCCATTACCGAACTGCGTCGCTTCCGCCAGGATTATGGCCAGCATCCGCTGGCGGCGGGCATCAGTGACAAGCTGGCCCTGGCCTACCAGTCTTCCGGCCAGCCACTGCGCGCTGCGGATGAGTTGGTTGAAGTGGCGGGCCGTGATTCGGACCCATGGCCCCGGCGGTTGCAGGCGGCAGAGCTCTACCACGAGGGTGGTGACAGCCAACGCCGTAACGGGTTGTACACGGGTTATCTCGCCGTCGCTGGTGTCCCTCAGTCGGCCGGCGAGCATCTGCAACAGCAGCAGATGCGCCAGCGCTTGCTGGAATCGGGTGTGGATGCATCGGTCCATCGCGAGCAGCTGGTTGCAGCTGAACTGGCCAGTGCCTGGCATTCCGCCGAATCGCTGGCCTGGGCGGCGGCTGCGACGATTGAACTCGGCAATGCGGCGCGGCAGGACTTCGAAGCCATAACGATCAGTGCTCCCCTGGCGCAATCGCTCGCCCGCAAACAGGCCGCAATGCAGGCTGCGCTTTCCCGCTACCAGCAGGTGGCACGGCTCGACGATGGCCAGTGGTTGTCCCAGTCCCTGTATCGCCAGGCGGAGCTGTATCGCACGCTGGCGCAGGACTTGATGGCCTCCCAACGGCCGGTCGGACTCAATGAGCTGGAGCTGGAGCAGTATGATCTGCTGCTGGAGGAAGAAGCCTTCCCGTTCGAGGAAACCGCCATCGACCTGCACGCCCGCAATCACCGGCAACTGGCGGAGGGGCGTTTTGACCCCTGGATTGCCCGCAGTCTGGCCCGCCTCGAAGTCCTGTTCCCGGGGCGCTATGCACGGGAGCTGCAATGGCTGCCCTGGCAACCTCAGACCAGCGGAGCGGCCCCGGATCACCCGACTGAAGGCGCCAGCGCCGCCACCGGGGCCCGACAGCAGGGAGGGCAAAACGATGTCTAGTATTCAGGATTGGCGCGGCGGTTTCCGGCCGGCGCGCAGCGCAGGGATTTTTGTTTTTACGTTGCTGGCGGCGGTACTGATTGCCGGCTGCGCAAGCGCTCCCCCCGCCCCAAAACATCGCTCCGCCCCAGCTGCGCATCAGCCACTCAGCGGGCCACAGCAGAGTGTTCTGGAAAATGCCCGGCTGGCGGCGGCGCAGGATAACTGGACGCGGGCCGCTGAACTGCTACGTCCGCTTCATGAGCAGCGCCCGGATTCCGCACTGGTGGCGTCCCGGCTGGGCTGGGTGATGCAGCAGCAGGGGGATACAGCGAGTGCCAGAGTGCTGTATCAGAAGGCGGTCGAGCAGGACCCAACCGAGGCGCTGGCAGTCAATAACCTGGCACTGCTGATGCGGGAAGAGGGGCGGTTTCGGGCAGCCCGCGACTTGCTGCAGGCGGCAATCGACCGGGGCGCGGACGATCCCCGCTTGCATTACAACCTTGCTGTGCTCAGCGAGATCTACCTGTTGGATTATCCCGCAGCCCTACGGCACTACCGTCGCTACCGGCAACTCGCCGGAGCGGAGTCGGAAGCGGTCGCCGGCTGGATCCGGGACCTTGAGCGCAGGGCAGACTGATGGCTGGAATTGTCATGGTGACGCCGGCACCGGCGACCAAACGGCGGATCGCCTGCAAGGGCTGGTTGCCGGTTGCAGGGTGGATTCTTGGCCTGCTGGTACACCCGCTTGTGGCTGCGGAGCCTGCAGCGCAGAGCTCGCGGCCCGACGACGCAACGGAAGCGCCGGTTGCGCTGACGGTCGAGGGTATCTCACCGGTCAGCGAGGACGACGACCCCCGGGTGCTGTACATCCTGCCCTGGCAGCCGCCGACCTTGCCGGCGAAGTCCGCGGAACCCCTGGACGGCGAAGCGGCCGATCTATCCGAACCTCTGGACCCGATCGCCCTTGAGCGGCACCGGGTCTTCCGACAGACACTGAATCCGCAACTGGATTCGTTGACGCCCATTCCCTAGGGAGACTGGTTATGCTGGAAACCGTTGTACGTTTTTTTCAGGAAGGCGGCCCCTTCATGTATCCGATTGCCGTAGTGCTTGTACTGGGCCTGGCGATTGCGCTCGAACGATTCATTTACCTGGGGGCGGTGCGGCGTCGTAACCGGCTGGCGTTCGAGCGGGGCATTCTGCCGGCGCTCCAGCAGCGGGACTATCAGCGGGCCATGAAGGCCGCCAATGGCTCAGACAGTGCGATTGCCGGGGTGATCGGTGCGGGGATTGCGCGGTTACTCAATAACCGGCGCCGGGAAGATATCGAGTATGCCATGGAAGAGGGCCTGATGGAGGTGTTGCCGCGACTGGAAAAGCGCACCCAGTATCTCGCCACCCTGGCAAACATCTCTACTTTGCTGGGGCTGCTGGGAACCATTATCGGCCTGATTGCCGCCTTCACCGCGGTGGCGGCCGCAGATCCTTCCCAGAAAGCCAGCCTGCTGTCCGGCAGTATTTCGGTGGCCATGAATACCACTGCCTTTGGACTGATGTCCGCCATCCCGCTGCTGATGTTCCATGCCCTGTTGCAGACCCGCACCAACGAGATTGTGGACAGTTTCGAGATGGCCGGCGTCAAGTTGCTGAACCTGGTTGCCGATCAGGCCCCCGGTTAACGTCTGGCCTGAGTGAGGAGGGGGCTATGAGACGCAGGCATCGCAGGCAGCACAGCCAGCCGGAGCTGGATATCACCGCCTTCATGAATCTGATGATCGTGTTGGTGCCGGTTCTGTTGCTTGGCATGGTGTTCAGCCAGATCCGGATGATAGAACTGAATTTTCCCGGCATGGAAAGCGGCAAGGGGACGAGCGCAGAAGAGTTGCAGCTGGTGGTCACGCTGCGGCCATCCGGGCTGACCGTTGCCACCAGCGAACGGGGGGTGATCCGGTCACTGCCGCCCGTCGAAGGCCTGCAGGATTTTGCTGGCCTGCGGGAAACCCTCAAGCAGATCAAGCAGCAGGTGCCGGAGAAAACCGACATTCTCCTGGAGGTGGCTGAAGAGATTGATTACCAGACCCTGGTAACGACCATGGATACCGTCCGCTCCTATCCGGCGGTGGTCGCGGCGAGCGTCGTGCAGGCCGAGTTGTTCCCGGATGTCTCCCTGGGGAATGCGACAGCGGGCCCGACGGTGGATCTGGCCCGGGCCGGGGAGGGCGTATGAAAACCTCCCGCCGTGCCCGCAGAATCCAGCGGCACTACTCCCGGATGCATCGGGCGGGTGGCCTGAACCTGGTTTCCCTGATGGACATTTTCACCATTCTGGTGTTCTTTCTGATGGTTAATTCGTCCGATGTGAAAGTGCTGCAGAGCACTCCCGATGTGGATCTCCCGGTGTCTACTGCCGGCCAGCAGGCGGTCGACAGCCTCACCGTTCAGGTGACGGCAGACGCTATTCTGGTCCAGGGTCGGGTGGTTGCCGGGGCGGAAGAGTTTCTCTCCGCCGGCCCGACTATCCCGGGCTTGTCCGGGGAGCTGGCGCTTCGCCGCGAGCGCCGGGGCGAAGCGCCCGGTGCAGGGTTCGAGGTGACCATTCTTGCCGGTCGCGATACCGATTACCGGCTCCTGCGCAAGGTGATGCAGAGCTGTGTCGATCAGGACTACCGCCAGGTGAGGCTGGCGGTTGAATCGCCCGGGGAGGTCGGCAATGGCTGAGGTTCTGCAACCGGCCGGTCGTTTGCCCTGGTCCGGGGATGAAGGGGAGCGCCGCCTGTTCCGCCGGATATTGGTCGCGCTGTTACTGGTGGCACTGGCGCCGGCGGTCTGGATCCCGTGGATTGAACTCCCGCAGCGCGACCGCGCCGAGGCGGAGGCGATACCGCCACAGTTGGCGCGGTTGGTGGAACGCAAGGCGGTCCCGCCTGCCGAAGCCGTCAGCCCGCCGCCACCGGCGCCAGAGCCGGTTCCGGAGGTTAGCCCTCAGCCTGAGTCGGTACCCGAGGTTGCGATGCCGCGCCCGGAACCTGCCCCCGCGAAACCTGCGCCGGAACCGGTGGCGCCGTCGCAGACGGTCGAGCAGGCCAGGGCGGTGGCCAGCCGGTCCGGGTTGCTCGGGCTGCGCAGTGAACTGGCAAAAATACGGGACGCCGTGCCGGCGGTGGAACACGCCCGGTTAGCTGCCAACGTGACCACGGCAGACGTCGAGTCGCAAGCCGGCACGAATCCTGTGGAAGTCCTCGCCGGAAGCGGCGGCATCACCGAAACGTCAGGCCCCGTCCATGAGGTAGCCGTGGCCGGGCATACGGTGAGGGAGGTTGCATCGGCACCCACCGCGCAAACCGCGGCTGTTGCCCGGGCGAAACCTTCGCCTGCGGCGCGCAAGGGGCCGGCGGAACGGGGCATGACCAATATCCGTAAGGTGTTCGACGCCCAGAAAACGGCGCTGTATACGATCTATCGGCGTGAGCTGAGGCAGGACCCGGGCCTGGAAGGCAAAGTTTTGCTGGAACTGGTGATCGAGCCTGACGGCAGCGTTTCCCATTGTGAGGTGGTGAGCTCGGAGCTGGATAATCCCGCCCTGGAAAGCCGGCTCGCCAGTCGGGTGCGTCTGTTCAATTTCGGGGCAGAGAATGTCGAATCCCGCCGGGTGCGGTTCCCGATCGATTTTCTGCCCGGTTAGGCTGTCTTTTCAGGCCATCAGTATTCGATGGTGATTTTCGGCAGGCGGGGTTTTTCCAGTGTGAGTTTCTGGCTCGGGGCAATTACCTTGGCTTCCCCCTCAACCACCTGCTGGTCGTTCTGGTTACGTACCTCACAAGCGACGACGACTCGCCCCTTGGGCTCCTTGCGAAGCACTGTCAGGTTGACGGTCAGGGTGTCGTTCAGTTTCACGGGCCGCTTGAACGAAAGGCTCTGCTCCAGGTAAATGGTGCCCGGTCCCGGCAGCACAGTGGCAAGTGCTGCAGAAATCAGGGAGCCGCTCCACATGCCGTGGGCGATGCGCTCCTTGAACATGGAGTCAGCGGCAAAACCGGCATCCAGGTGCACCGGGTTGACGTCGCCGGAAACCGCGGCAAACAGGACCAGTTCGTCTTCGGTCAGGGTACGCGAGTAGCTTGCGGTAGCGCCTTCCTGGAGTTCGTCATAGGTGATGTTTTGCAGTGTTTCCTGGGCCTGAACCATGATTTTTCCTTTATGCGCCGTCGGCGTGGGAGAGTGTCTGAAGTGTGTTGCTGAAAGCTACCTCATCGTTAACAAAACTGCTATTCTCTCCCCTCATTTTTTGGGCTGATACTTTTGTCGGGTTGATTTTTTGATCAGTCTGGCATTGGTGAATCACTACAATCACAAGTGCCAATCAGGAGATGGTGATGGATTTTGAGCAGTTCTATCAGGATAAATACCCTGCCGGTGTCCCCCGTGAGGTGGATCTGAACAAGTACAAGAGCATGGTTGATGTCCTCGAGCAGGCCGTTAAGAAGCACGCGGACCGGCCGGCATTCAGTGCTGTTGGCGTAACGCTCACCTACCGTGACCTGGATACTCAGAGCCGTAACTTTGCGGCATGGCTGCAGAACAAGACCGACCTCAAGCCCGGCGACCGTATTGCCGTGCAGATGCCGAACCTCACCCAGTACCCTGTGATTGTCTTTGGTGCGATGCGCGCCGGCCTGATTGTGGTGAACACCAACCCGCTCTACACCACCCGCGAAATGGAGCACCAGTTCAATGATTCCGGTGCCAAGGCCCTGGTGGTGCTGGCCAATATGGCGGAGAACGCGGAAAAGGTGGTTCCCAATACCGGCATTGAGCATGTCATCATCACCGAAATCGCCGACATGCACTCACCGCTGAAGCGTACCCTGATGAACGCTGCGGTCAAGCACCTCAAGAAAATGGTTCCCCCGTACAAGATCCCCGGCGCTCACAAGTTGCCTGCGGTGCTCAGCGCCGGCGCCCGTGAGACGTTCACACCCGTTGAAAGCAAACTGGACGACCTGGCTGTGTTGCAGTACACCGGCGGTACCACCGGCGTGGCCAAGGGTGCCATGCTGACGCACGGCAACCTGGTGGCCAACCTGCTGCAGGTGCGTCCGATGATGGAAGACCAGGTGGAAGAGGGTAAGGAAATCGTGGTGGCTCCGCTGCCGCTTTACCACATTTACTCATTCACCCTGAACTGCGGCATCATGCTGGAAGCGGGCGCCCATAACGTGTTGATCCCGAACCCGCGGGATATCCCGGGCTTCGTCAAGGAACTGAAAAACCACAAGTTCACCGCCTTTATTGGCCTGAACACCCTGTTTGTTGCCTTGTGCAACAACGAAGATTTCCAGGGTCTGGACTTCAGCGCGCTCAAACTGACGGCGTCCGGTGGTATGGCGCTGACCAGTGATACCGCGAAAATGTGGCAGCGGGTGACGGGCTGTGAGATCAGCGAAGGCTACGGTATGACCGAAACCTCGCCGGTGGTCACCTTTAACCCCCACAGTGCTATCCAGCTGGGTACCATTGGTTTGCCAATTCCGTCCACGGTGGTCAAGACCATTGATGACGACGGCAACGAGACACCGCTCGGCGAGCCGGGCGAACTGTGTGTGAAAGGGCCGCAGGTAATGCGCGGTTACTGGCAGCGCCCGGAGGATACTCAGAAGTCCTTTACCGACGATGGCTTTATCAAGACCGGTGACGTCGCACTGATCCAGGAAGACGGCTATATCCGTATCGTGGACCGTAAGAAGGACATGATCATTGTGTCCGGCTTTAACGTGTTCCCCAACGAAATTGAAGACGTGGTTACCAGCCACCCGAAAGTGGTCGAGTGCGCAGCGGTTGGGGTGCCCGATGCCAAGAGTGGCGAAGCGGTCAAGGTATACCTGGTGCCCAAGTCCGCGGACCTGACGGAGAATGAGCTGAAAGAGTTCTGTCGCGAGCGGCTGACCGCTTACAAGGTGCCCAAGCTGTTTGAGTTCCGCGAAGAGCTGCCAAAAACCAACGTTGGCAAAATCCTCCGCCGCGAGCTGCGCGACGAAGCCGCCAACCAGTAAAATCGATTGCCAGGGCCGGTGAACGGCTCTGGCGGTTGCAGAACAGACCCTGCTCCGGCGGGGTTTTTTCGTTTCAAGACCGGATGGATCCCGTTAGACTGGCTCACCCTGAAGACAAGCCACTGAACCGGACCGGTCGAACATCAACGGTAAAGCCTAGCAATGACGGATACTCCCGCGGACAAAACAACCTCGCTATCGGATCCTCAAGCTGCCGTCGCAGCGATCATCGAGCAGCTCGATGCCTGCAACCAGCTCGAAGCGGCACGGATTCGCAAGCGCATTGCCAGCCGTAAGGGACGCCCGGGCACCCGTGATCTGGAGCAGATCGGCGGGTGGCTTGAGCGTGGTCTTGCAACCGTGCGGGACCGCCTGGCTCTTCACCGCCCGGCCAGTTTTCCTGACGGGCTGCCGGTGTCCGGCCGGGTGGAGGACATCACCCGGGCGTTGACCGAGCACCAGGTGGTGATCATCGCCGGCGAGACCGGCTCCGGTAAAACCACCCAGATTCCGAAGATTTGCCTGAACAACGGGCGGGGCATCCGGGGCCTGATCGGCCATACCCAGCCCCGGCGGATTGCCGCCCGCAGCGTGGCATCCCGTATTGCCGAGGAGCTCGGTGAGCAAACCGGGCAGCAGGTGGGTTATCAGGTTCGCTTCACCGACACCACGTCGCCCCAGACGCGGCTGAAGGTCATGACCGACGGCATCCTGCTGGCGGAGATTCAGCATGACCGCTTTCTCGACAAGTACGACACGCTGATCATTGACGAGGCCCATGAGCGCAGCCTCAACATCGACTTCCTGATGGGTTACCTGAAGCAGTTACTGCCCAGGCGGCCGGACCTGAAAGTGATCATTACTTCCGCCACCATCGAGGTGGAGCGGTTCAGTCAGTTCTTCGGCAATGCGCCGGTTATTGAGGTGAGCGGCAGGACCTATCCGGTCGAGGTGTGTTATCGGCCGCTCACCGGGGATGAGGATGATCGCGATCAGGGCTGGAACGACGGGGTACTGGCTGCCCTGGATGAGATTGTGGCCCACGAGCGGGCCAACAAGCAGCCTCCCGGAGATGTACTGGTGTTCCTGCCCGGGGAGCGGGAAATCCGTAACCTGAGCAAGACCCTGCGCCATGCCGAGTTGCAGCACACCGAGGTGCTGCCCCTGTACTCCAGGTTGAGTAACCAGGAACAGAACCGGGTTTTCCAGTCCCATCGCGGCCGCCGCATTGTGCTGTCCACCAACGTGGCGGAAACCTCCCTTACGGTGCCGGGCATCCGCTATGTCATCGATACGGGCGTGGCCCGCATAAGTCGCTACAGCGTGCGCTCGAAGATCCAGCGCCTGCCCATAGAGCCGGTCTCCCAGGCCAGTGCCAACCAGCGCGCGGGGCGTTGTGGCCGGGTGGCACCGGGGATCTGCTTCCGGTTGTACGACGAATCCGACTACCTTAACCGGCCGGAATTCACTGATCCCGAAATCCTCCGTACCAACCTGGCCTCCGTCATTCTGCAGATGGCTACCTCCGGGTTGGGGGAGATCCGTCATTTTCCGTTTCTCGAGGCGCCCGACAGCCGGCTGATCAATGACGGCTACAAGCTGCTGGAGGAGCTCAGCGCCGTGGACGACCGGCGCAAGGTCACCCCGCTCGGTCGGACCATGGCACGGCTGCCACTGGACCCCCGACTTGCCCGGATGCTGGTTACCGCTGCAGACCAGGGCAGTCTGGCGGAGACCCTGGTGATCATTGCCGGTCTCAGTGTCCAGGATCCCCGCGACCGTCCCCAGGACAAGCAACAGGCTGCGGATCAGGCCCACGCCCCGTTCAACGACAAGGAATCGGACTTTGCCACCCTGCTGAATATCTGGAACTGGTACGAGGAGCAGCGGCAGGAGCTGTCCCAGAACCAGCTCAAGAAGCTGTGCCAGAAGAGCTTCCTGTCCTGGATGCGGATGCGGGAGTGGCGGGATATCCACCGCCAGCTCGCGGTGATCTGCCGGGAGCAGAAACTGGCACTCAACCGGGAGCCCGCCACCTATGACAGCCTGCATAAAGCCATACTGGCCGGTTTGCTGGGGCAGGTGGCGGTGAAAGTGGAGAAGCGGGAATACCTTGCCACCCGTAACCGCAAGGTAATGATCTTTCCCGGCTCGAAGGTTGCCAGGAGTGGGCCGAAGTGGCTGGTGGCGGCAGAGATTGTCGAGACCAGCCGGGTCTTTGCCCGGATGGTGGCCCGGATCGAGCCGGAATGGATCGAGCCCCTGGCTGGACATGTGGTGAAGCGTCATTATTTCGAACCCCACTGGGAGCAGAAACGCGCCCAGGTGATGGGGTATGAAAAAGTGACCCTCTACGGTCTGGACGTGATTCCGCGCCGACGCATTCCCTACGCCAAGGTGGATCCGGTGGAGTCCCGCCTGCTGTTCATCCGTCGTGCCCTGGTGGAAGGCGATTACCGGACCAAGGCACCGTTCATCGCCCGTAACCAGGAACTGCTGGATACCGTCGAGAACCTGGAACGCAAGACCCGGCGCCGGGACTTGCTGGTTGAGGATGAGGCCCTGGTTGAGTTCTACGATCAGCGTTTGCCGGCGGATATTGTCAGCGGTCGACATTTCGAGAGCTGGTGGAAGGGCCTCAGCGCCGAACAGCTGCGGGCCATGGAACTGACCGAAGCCGATATCCTGCAGCGTCCGGCGGACGCCGGGGCGGCCGGGCTGTATCCGGACTATCTGGAGTGGGAGGGGGTGCGTTATCCCCTCAGTTACCAGTTCGAGCCTACCGAAGAGGATGACGGCGTCACCCTGAAAGTCCCGCTGATGGCGCTGCGCCAGTTGCCGGCGCGGCGGCTGGAATGGCTGGTGCCCGGCCTGCTGCGGGAAAAATGCATTGCGCTGGTGAAAGGGCTGCCCAAATCCCTGCGTCGCAACTTTGTACCGGTTCCGGATTTCGTCGATGCGGCGCTCGCCAGCATGACGCCGGGTAACGAACCGCTGACGGTCAGCCTGGCAGCCCAGTTGCGCCGCATGACCGGTGTGCAGATTGATCCGCAGGCCTGGCCGGATGAGGAGTTGCCGCGCCACCTGCGAATGAATCTCCGGGTGATTGACGATGCCGGCAAGGTGATTGGCGAAGGCCGCGAAATCGACAGCCTGCAGCACAAGCTGGAGGGACGGGCCGAGGAGGCGTTGTCCAGCGCCACCCGGAAAGAAAAGAAAGGCAGTTCGCCCGCGGAGTATCGCGACTGGCAGTTCGGCACCCTTGAGGAATCGGTTCGCACCGAAAAGGCGGGCATGCAGGTGACGGTCTACCCGGGGCTGGAAGATCTGGGTGACAAGGTCCGGGTCTCCCGTTTCCTGGACCGGGTCACGGCGGACGAATCAACCCGCCGGGGCGTCGGGCGGCTGGCACTGAACCGGCTGGGCAACGTGCTGGAGGATATTGAGCGCCGGTTGCCGCGGTTCAAGTCGTCGGGCTTGTTGTTTGCCCCGATGGGGCAGGCCCGGGTGTTGCTGGACGACCTGTTACTGGCCACCGCCATGCAGCATTTCGCCCCGGGTCCGTTGCCGCGTTCGGCGGAGGACTTCGAGACCCTGTTTCAGCAGGGCAGGGGTGATTTTATTGCTGCCCTGGAGGCGGCTGACCAGCGGCTTTTTGAGGCGATGCAGGGTTATCACCGCATCATGAAGCAACTCAAGGGGAAGATTAACCTGGCGCTGGCCAACAGTATGGCCGACCTCAAGTTCCAGCTGGAAAACCTGGTTTACCCCGGGTTCCTGGTGGCAACACTGCCGGAGTGGCTTGAGCACTTCGGCCGTTATTTCGAGGCGGCGGCCATCCGTCTCGAGAAGATGCCTCGGGAGCTGGGTCGCGAGCGGGAATTTCTCCACACTATCGAACCTTTATGGTCGCGCTATGCCCGCAAGAGAGACGAGCAGCAGCGCCAGGGTGTGCGGGACCCCGAGCTGGTCAGCTACCGCTGGATGCTCGAGGAATTCCGCGTGTCCTTCTTTGCCCAGCAGTTAGGCACAGCGGTGCCGGTTTCGGTGCAGCGGCTTGACCGGCAGTGGGAAAAGGTGCGGGTATAATCTGGCCGTGAGGGCTGAGCGACGCAGTCGGGGCGGCACAGGCACAAACCGGATAATGTGTTAGTATTCCTGCAGCATTTCTGATTTTAACGACCATGACGTGGGGTTAGCGTGATTAAAGCCGTCATTAGCGGAACCGGACTGTACACTCCGCCTGCAACCATCGACAACGACGAGCTGGTGGAGGCGTTCAATG
This sequence comes from Marinobacter profundi, assembly GCF_002744715.1. GTDB lineage: Bacteria > Pseudomonadota > Gammaproteobacteria > Pseudomonadales > Oleiphilaceae > Marinobacter > Marinobacter profundi. The sequence continues at coordinate 121,352 of NZ_KZ319368.1, read as the reverse complement.
CCTTTGTCGAGCTTTATAACAACGAGCATGCCGAGGCCATTGCCGCTGGCGAGCTGGCGCCCTTGCAGCCATCTTCCTCCGCGTTCATTGAAAAAGCCTCGGGGATCAAGCGCCGCCACGTGATCGACCGGGAAGGTATCCTTGACCCGCAACGCATGTGCCCCCACATTCCCGAGCGCAGTAACGACGAGCCGTCGGTGCAGTGTGATATGGCGGTTGTGGCCTGTAACGAGGCCCTGGCCCAGGCTGGCAAGACCGCTGCCGACGTGGATGCGGTTATCGTTGCCTGTTCGAACTTGCAGCGGGCTTACCCGGCCATTTCCATCGAGGTGCAGCAGGCGCTGGGTATCGACGGCTTTGCCTACGATATGAATGTGGCCTGCAGCTCGGCGACGTTCGGCCTTCAGGCGGCAGTCAACTCCGTCGAGAACGGTTCGGCACGGGCGGTGCTGGTGGTAAGCCCGGAAATCTGTTCCGGTCACCTCAACTTCCGCGACCGTGACAGCCACTTTATTTTCGGTGACGCCTGCACCGCCATTCTGGTGGAGCGGGAAGAGAATGTCGGCGCCGGTCAGGGCTTTGATATCCTGGGCACCCGCCTCAAAACCACTTTCTCCAACAACATCCGCAATAACTTCGGCTTCCTCAACCGGGCGGATGAAAGCGGCATCGGTCAACCCGACAAGTTGTTTATCCAGCAGGGCCGCAAGGTGTTCAAGGAAGTCTCACCGATGGTGGCCGAGACCATTCAGGGGCATCTTGAGAGTCTCTCCCTGGCACCGGACAACGTGCGTCGTATGTGGCTGCACCAGGCCAACCTCAACATGAACCAGCTCATTGCCCGCAAGGTTCTGGGGCGGGATGCGACAGAAGACGAAGCCCCGGTGATTCTGGACGAATACGCCAACACTTCTTCGGCCGGTTCGATCATCGCCTTCCACAAGCACAAGGCTGACCTGGTATCCGGTGATCTGGGCGTTATCTGCTCGTTCGGTGCCGGTTACTCCATCGGCAGCGTGGTCGTGCGCCGCCGATAGGGCCCTTGCTGTTGCCTCACCCGGTTGCCAGGGCGCGCAGTTTGTCTGGCAGGCGGGTGGAGGTACGGCTGCCGCGGTCAAACCAGACGATCTTGGCGTATCCCTCGGCATAGAGCTCCCCGGTGTCCACGTCCGTCAGGGTGTGATAGGTGTCGAGGCTGGTGTTGCCGGCCTTGTCCGCATAGGTCTTCACTTCCACCGTCGCAGGATGGGCCAGTTCTTTCAGGAAGGTTGCGCTGGTCTTGATGATGACCGGCCCGGTGGGTTCGTCCTTCGCGCCCAGCTCCAGGGAGCTCAGCCAGACAATCCGGGCCTCCTCGAAGAAACGGAAATAAACCGTATTGTTGGCGTGGCCGTATGCATCCATGTCGCCCCAGCGGAGCGGCATCGTTATACTATGGACCAGATTCCCGGGTACGGACATGCGGGTTCCTCAAACAGTGGGTTATTAACAACAATTATTCCAGACCCTGAGCGGGCTCCGCTATTTTCGACGAATAGAAACTGATAACACAACCTCAGGCCTGATAATGACTCACAGATCCCCGCACGCCGCTGTCCTGGCGGTTGTTGCTTTTCTGCTGCTCTGGACCGGTATGGCGTTCGGGCAATCCAGTGAACCTGTTTCAGGGGCAGAGCCGTTCCCGGTGGCGGCTGCTCCCACCTCGGTGGAAGACCCCTACGAGAACTGGAACCGCAAGGTGTTCGGGTTTAACGAATTTATCGACCGCTGGTTTCTCAAGCCCGTCGCCAGGAGTTATCGCGCCGTCATGCCGGGTTTTGCCGATAAGGCGGTGACCAACTTTTTCAATAACCTGTCGGAACTGCGCAACTTCACCAACAGCCTGCTGCAACTGAAAGGTGAGTCGGCGGTAGTTGCCGCAGGGCGGTTCACCTATAACACGGTGTTCGGGCTCGGCGGACTGATTGATGTGGCGACCGCGTTCGAGTTGCCGGAGCAGCCGGAGGATTTCGGCCAGACCCTGGGGTACTGGGGGCTGGACTCGGGGCCCTACCTGATGTTGCCGTTGCTCGGGCCGTCCACGCCACGGGACTTTACCGGCCTGGCCACCGACGGGTTTGTGATGCCCTCGCTGTGGAACCTGGCGGAATCCCCGGAGGTTTATTACGCCCGGGCCCTGCAGATTGTCGACAAACGTGCTGACCTGATCCCGGCAGAAGGCTTCATATCGGGGGATAACTATATTTTCCTCCGTAATGCCTACCTCCAGCGCCGTGAATTTCTCGTAAATGACGGCCAGATCGTTGAAGATCCCTTCGCTTCCGGTAATGATGACGACCTGATGCTGGAGGATTTCTGATCCTGGCATCGCTGTCTTCGAACAGGGAAATCGAGCAGGAGGTCGTCCGGTAATGCAGGACCAGCGAATCAGGAAGTTCCGCAAGATGCTGGCTGAAGCGCCCAATTACGAGGTGTGGAAAGCCGCTGCCCTGGAGCTGGATTACCTTGAGGGTAATGTCGAGTGGAAAGAAGAGTTCGTTTCGGACCTCTATCACTACGAGCTGATCTACGACCGGCTCAGCAACCTGCGGCAGTATCACCAGCAGCACGACCATGAACGCCTGAAGCGGGCCCTCCGGGAGGGGCTGCATCACGACCTGGGCAACATGGGAAACCCCGCGCTCTATACCCGCTCCCGGGTTGGTACCAAGCACTTGATTGAGGAATACATCAACCAGGTCTGTGAATCCCTCAATTATCTGTGCGATCGGCCGGTGCCGGGGTTTGGCGTAGTCGAAAAGCTCCAGTTTTTCCGTGATACCCTGACCAGCTACGGGCGCCCCACGCTGCTGCTCAGTGGTGGTGCCACCCTGGGTATGTTTCATTTCGGGGTGATCAAGGCGCTCTGGGAAAAGGGGCTGCTGCCCCAGGTGGTGGCGGGCTCCAGTGTCGGCGCCATTATTGCCGGAATCCTCGGGGTCCATAATGATGCCGAGGTGCCGGAAATGCTGGTGCCGGAGAATCATAACCTCAAGGCCTGGAAATGGCGCGGCCTGTTGAGCGCGATCCGCGGCGACGGCCTGATGGATCAGGACCAGCTCAAAGCCTGCCTGCGGGCCAACATTGGCGAATACACCTTCGAAGAGGCGTACCAGCACTCCGGCCGCTCCATCAACGTCAGCGTGTCGCCTGTCCAGGTCAATCAAAAAGCACGCCTGCTGTGTGGCTACACATCGCCCTACCTGCTGGTGTGGAGTGCGGTCCTGGCGAGCGCCGCGGTGCCGGGGATCTTTCCGCCGGTGACGCTGATGAAAAAGGACATTCAGGGCAATGTCCTGCCCTATATGCCCAAGGTCAAATTCGTCGATGGCTCGGTGGTCAGTGATTTACCCATCGAACGCCTGATGCATCTGTATGACGTCAATTTCACCATCGTCAGCCAGACCAACCCCCACGTGGTACCTTTCCTGACGGGCAAGGGACGGGACGAGAAAATGAGCATTTCCGGCCTGCCAATGCACCTGCTGAAAACCGAATTCCAGTTCCATAGCCAGGGCCTGTTCGACTTTCTGCGTAAGCGGGTGCGGCCGGAATTGCTGCGCCAGGTGTCCGGTCATCTCTACACCATCATGGCCCAGCGGTATTATGGCGATGTCACCATTGCTCCCCGGTACAGCCTGAAGCATTACGCCCGCATGCTGTCCGATCCGGATCCTGAATTCGTCCGTCAGCTGATCCTGGAAGGGGAGCGGGCAACCTGGCCGAAAATCTCGATGATCCGTTCCCATGCCCGGATTGCCGAGACCCTGGAACGCTGCATCGGCCGCCTGAAAGACCAGCAGCGTCGCTCCGGCGCCGAATTGCGGCTGGTCAGTGCCGCGGAGCCGCCGGGAAACTGAGATGACAGGCCGGAGACCTCGGCGGTATCATACCCGGTGGTAAGCCCCTGGCCTGAAGCCGGCTTCCGGAAACCCTCGCAAAGAACCTGACTGGACTTTCATGTACTACGACTTTTTCGGTTTTCGGGAACCACCGTTTTCCATCGCACCGGACCCCCGTTACCTCTACCTCAGCGAACGCCACAAGGAAGCCCTGGCGCACCTGATGTATGGCATTCAGGGGCAGGGTGGCTTCATTGTGATTACCGGCGAGGTGGGCACCGGAAAAACCACGATGAGCCGGTGCTTCATTGAGAATGTACCGGACCATGTGGACATAGCCCTGATCCTCAATCCACGGCTGTCGGCCCGTGAATTGCTGTCCAGCATATGCGATGAACTTGGCATTGCGCACCCGGCGGGGTCCACCATCAAGCGCCTGGTGGACCTGATCAACCAGGACCTGCTGAAGGCCCACGCCGCCGGTCGTCACAAGGTGCTGATGATCGATGAGGCGCAGAATCTGTCCGCTGACGTTCTGGAGCAACTGCGGCTGCTGACCAATCTGGAAACGGCCGAGAAAAAGCTGTTGCAGATTGTCCTGCTTGGCCAGCCCGAGCTCCAGGAGTTGCTGGCGCGTCCGGAGCTGCGCCAGCTTAACCAGCGGGTGACTGCCCGTTATCACCTCGAGGCGCTTGATCGCAGCGAGGTGCAGGCCTATGTCCGCTACCGCATCAGTGTTGCCGGCCAGCGTGGCGAAATCTTTTCCGAGTCGGCCATCCGGGCGCTTTACCGGGTCAGCGGCGGCATCCCGAGGCTGATTAACCTGATCAGCGACCGGGCCCTGTTGGGGGGCTACGCCGAGGGCGAACACTTGATTACTGCCCGCCACATTCGCGCCGCGGCGCGGGAGGTCAGTGGCACCAGCGCGGCACAGCGGCCACTGACTCGCCCCCGTTCGGGAGGCATGGCTGCTCTGGCCTGGGCGCTTGGTCTGGTGGTAGTTTCCGGACTTGGCTTATGGTGGGTCGAGCGTGGCCCGGGGCAAACCGGGCTAGAGTGGCCGATGGCAGAGGCATTGACCTCCGGTGCCGTAGTGCGGGGCGCAAACGATGCCGGGCCGGCGGGTGCGGGTGAGAGCGCTACCGACACTGCAGCACCGCCCGGCCCTGATCCGGCGCAGCAGGCCGCGGCAACGCCGAGTCCCTGGCTACTGGCATCCGGATCCGAGCGGGCTTTTGCCCGGTTATACGCGATCTGGAATCGCGATTACCAACCCGGTTCCGGGGTTGCGCCCTGTGACTTCGCCCCCCAGGCCGGCCTGGGTTGCCTGCAGCGGCAGGGAACCCGGCGCAGTCTCGAGCAGCTTGACCGCCCGGCCGTCCTGCAGTTGCGGGATGATCAGGGAGAGATCCGTTTTCTGACCCTTGAGCAACTGGGCGGCGATAATGCTCTGGTGCGTTCGTCCCGGGGCGAAATCTCCCTGCCTTTTGCGGCCATTGAAAAGCTCTGGTTTGGCGAATTCACGGTGCTTTGGCAATTGCCGCCCTACATGACGGGGGAGGGGGTATACGGCGAGCAGAACGGTGACCAGCTATGGCTCAGTGCCCGCCTGATGGAGCTTGCCGACACGCTGACCGCCGACAGCGGGGCCAGTGCACAGATTAAATCCCTGCCGTTGGCGGAGCAGATCCGCTGGTTCCAGGGGCAGAAAGGCCTGGTGGTTGACGGCATTGCCGGCGCCATGACGCTGATCCAGGTCAGTAACGAACTTGATCCGGGCACCCCGAGACTGTCCGTGGCAAGGGCCTCCGGAAAGGTTTCGGACGCCGGAATAGTGGAGGCCGGAATGGTCAACGGAGGCGCAAACTGACATGTCCTACATCCTGGACGCATTGCGCAAATCAGAATCCGAACGGCGGCAGGGCCAGGTACCGGATCTCGGTCAGCAGGTGCAGCTGATTCACCCGCCCCGGCGCAAGAAAACACCGGTCTCGGTGTGGGTGGCTGCTGGCCTCGTACTCAATGCGGTGGTGCTGGCGGTGCTGTTCTGGCCCGCTGGCGGACTGCGCGGTGACCGCGCTATGGCAGGGGGTGACGCCGATACCCTGGCGGCGGTGCCCGCCAGTAGCCCGGCCCCTGCGCCGACCGTCGCGGCGCCCGGGCCTGCTGTTTCCCAGGCGAGCAGTGCGTCTGCAGCGGCGCCCGAAACCGAACCGGCTGAACCCGCGATGGCAATGCAGGACATGCCGGAAACCTCCGAGGCGCTCAGGGAACGACCGACCATCATCGTGCCGACCCGTAATATCGCCGTCCCGGAAGCGGAGACTGTCGACCTGAATGAGGCGCCGGCGGAGCGGGTTCCCCATCTTGTCGAGCTGCCGTTGTCGTTTCAGCGGACGGTTCCAGACCTGGTCTTTAACAGCCATATTTATGCTTCGGATCCGGCTGCACGCCGGGTGATGATCAATAACAGCTACCTGAGAGTGGGAGATCGCTTCTCCGGAATCCGTGTTGACCGGATCACCGAAGACGGCGTCGAGCTCAGTAAGGACGGACGCCGGTTCCGTGTCGGGGTGGTCCGTGACTGGGTGAGCCCGCGCTGATGGCACTTTCAGAAGAGGTTAAACAGGAAATCCAGCAGGCCTACCGGGATGTGCTGACGGGGAAGTCGGTCAAGGCCCGTTACGGCCAGCGCCTGATGATTGCGGAAATTGCCCGCTACCTGGGCGACATTACCGCCGATGATGGTTTGCGGACGTCTCCGCCAGCGACCTGCGTCGTGGAGGCGGGGACCGGTACCGGTAAGACGTTGGGTTACCTGGTTGCGGCCATTCCCATCGCCCGCGCTCTTGGGAAAACCCTGGTGATCTCCACCGCCACCGTTGCCCTGCAGGACCAGATTGTCCACAAGGACCTGCCAGACCTGAAAAAGCATACCGGCATGGACTTCAGCTGGACACTGGCGAAGGGCCGCGGCCGTTACCTGTGCATGTCCCGCCTCGAGGCCCGTCTGCACGACGAAGGCGTCGGTGACAGCGATACCATGCCGCTGTTTCTGCTCGATGAGCCGAGGGACGATGAACCGGGTACCCGGGCGTTTTTTGAAGACATGCTGGGGCGCTATGGTTCCCGCGAGTGGGACGGCGACCGCGATCACTGGCCGTCGCAGATTCCTGACGAGACCTGGCGGCAGGTCACCACGGACCACCGCCAGTGCACCAACCGCCATTGCAGCTACTTTGACAGCTGTGCGTTTTTCGATGCCCGTAAAGAGCTGGACGACGCCGACGTGGTGGTTGCCAACCACGACCTGGTGCTGGCCGACCTGGCGCTGGGTGGCGGCGCGATCCTGCCTGAGCCGGAGAATGCCATCTTCATTTTTGACGAGGCCCACCACCTTCCGGACAAGGCGCTAAGCCACTTTGCCGCCTCGGTTCCGGTGAATTCCACCCGGCAGTGGTTGAAGCAGCTTTCCCAGGCGTTGGCCAAGATACCGCCGTTCCTGGCGCCCGGTACCCTGGCCGCCAAGACGGTGGACAAGATCAGCACGGCTGCCCGTGAGCTCGATATCGTGCTTGCCGAGGTCTATGGTGAGGCCGAACAGAACACCAGCTGGGAGTTCAGCGAAGAGCGCCGGTCCGCCCAGTGGCGGTATCCCGAGGGGCAGTTGCCGGATACCCTGGCCGAGCTGGCGTTTACCGCGCAAACCGCCACCGCCGCACTTGTGCGCCAGCTGGGCGTGCTGGCTGACGAGCTCCAGAAGGCGTTTGACGAACGCAAGGAGCACGATGTCGATCGTGAAACTGCCGATGCGTGGTACCCGGTGATCGGCTCCTTCCACAGCCGCTCCGAAGACCAGTTGCGACTGTGGGTCGCCTGGTGTGAGAAGCCCCCGGAGCCCCAGGAGGACAAACCGGTGACCAGCCCGCCCCCTGCGCGGTGGGCGGTGCGTCAGCGCTGGGATCATGCCGAGGACATCACCTTTTACAGCAGTCCGGTGCTGGCAGATAACCTGCTGTATGCGAGGTTGTGGTCGCGGGCCTATGGCGCCGTGCTGACCAGTGCCACCCTGACTGCACTGGGCCGGTTTGACCGGCTCCGCTCCCGGGCCGGATTGCCGGAGGCGACCCGCTACATGGTGGTACCGAGTTCCTTCCGCTATGCGGAGATGGCAACCGTTGAGGTGCCGGCCATGCCGGCGATGCCGACGGATGACGCATTCGGCGATGCCCTGGTCAAACGGCTGCCGGATCTGTGGGCAGGGGACAAGGCCACGCTCGTCCTGTTCACCTCTCGCCGCCAGATGCTGAGCGTGCGGGATGCGCTGGCTCCGGAGCACCCGGATCTCATCATTACCCAGGACGACATGGCCAAGGGCGAAGTGCTGCGCCAGCATTGCCAGCGGGTGGACGCCGGCCGGCCGAGCGTACTGTTCGGTGTTGCCAGTTTTGCCGAGGGTATCGATTTGCCCGGGCATTACCTGGGTCATGTGATCATCACCCGGTTGCCGTTTGCGGTGCCCGACGATCCTATCGACGCCAGCCTTGCCGAATGGGTTACCAGTCGCGGTGGCAATCCGTTCATGGAGATTACCGTGCCGGACGCCTCTGTCAGGCTGGTCCAGGCCGTGGGACGACTGTTGCGTACCGAGTCCGATACCGGGCGGGTTACCATCCTGGATCGTCGGATCGTGGCGCGGCGCTATGGCCAGCTGCTGCTGGATGCCCTGCCGCCATTCCGCCGGCTCATCGAGCGCTGAGGGCGCCTGTCGAAGGGCCCCAAAAAAGCCAAAAAAAAGAGCCAGTCCCGGCGGGGCGGCTCTTGTCAAAAGGGGATCCAGCAGTGTGTGATCCCGGGGCGTCGAAACAACGCGGAACAAGGAATCTGAAGGCCTGAAGTTTCAGAATTCCTGGTGAAGGGCTCCTTCACCGTTGAGACCATGATAGGGCGTAGCGGGGCGTAGCCGGATCGTCCAAAGGGCGTAGTCCTGATTTTTTCTCTCGCCAAAATGTGATGGCGTTCACATTTCAAGCCGGGTCAGAGCAGGCCCAACTGACGTGCACGGGCCAGTGCCTCGGTACGACTTCCCACGGCCAGCTTGCTGTATAGATTGCGGATATGGGCCTTGACGGTGGTCGCGGCGACCCCCATGGCGGCAGCGATTTCCTTGTTTGCCAGACCTTCATTGATCAGACCGAGCACTTCCACTTCCCGCTGGCTGAGCGAGTCGGGCAAGGCGCTGTTGCGCGGTTTTTCGCCGTCCGTGGCGTCCGGGTTTGCAACCGATCCCGTTTTCTCGGGCCGCATCGGCTTAGTGGAACCGGTAATGCAGGATGAGGAGGATGGCTCGTCAAGCTCCGCCAACATGGCCCGCAGGCGGTTGACCCAGGATTGCGGCGCGTGGATTTCCGGCAAGCCGAGGATCAGCTCGCGAACGGCGGCCGGTTCCTCGGCGAACAATCGCAGGAAGCCGGCTTCTGCGGCCCGCGACAGTGCCTGGCCAATCAGCAGGGCGGCATCCGCGGACTCGCCCAGTGCCAGCTTGGCCGTGGCGTGAACCACCAGCAGTTCGGTCAGCTGGCGGTTGTGCTGGTCTCGCTCGGCAGCCGCCTGCAGGGGTGCCAGCCGCTCAATCGCTTCGTCTGGGCGCCCCAGTGCCACCAGTACCCGCGCCGCGCTGGTCTGGCTCTGCTCCCGGTTAAGCGGGTTGCGGAAGCGCTCCGGGCTGGCGGTGTCCAGCCACTGCCTGGCCTGCCCGAGATTGGCCATGGCCAGGTAGCAGCGAGCCATCAGTGCACCGCTGTCCGGTGGCTCGAAGACAATATGCTCCCGCCGCCGGCGAGCAACGGATTCGGCATCCCGCAAGGCGTCCAGAGCCTCCTCATAGCGGCCTTGGCTGAACGCGAGGTGCCCCCGCACGTGCTGGATGATGACGTGCTGGCCCGGCTCGGTACCGTTACGGACGTGCTCCAGGAGCGGAGCCAGACAGGCGGTTGCCAGCTCGGGTTCGTTACGTTCGCGGTAGATTTCAGTCATCGCGCTGTTTTGCCAGCATGAGATCAGGCGCGGCTGCCGGGGGTCGCCAAAATGTTCGTCCACCCACTGCCGCACACTGGTACTGGTTTCCAGCGCCAGGTCGATGTCGCCCCGGTTGTACTGGATCCAGGCCATCAGGCCGCCGCTGGACAACAGGGTACTGGGTTTGCGTTCCAGCTGGCCGTACTGCACGGCGGAACGCAGGGCGTCTTCCGCTGCCGCCAGTTCTCCCTTGCCGTAGTAGTCCAGGCCAAGGCTGTAATAGGTCACCGACTTGAGTGGAATGCGGGTGTGGTCAATGTCCTGGAGAACCTGACGAGTCAGGTCGGATGCGCTCTTGTCGTCGCTACGGGTGCGGGCCAGGTAAGAGCGGATCAGCGAGATCTCACTGTGCAGGCCAAGCGCGCCTTCGGCGTCGGGGTGGGATTCTGCCACCCGGCAATCCAGCAGGTCTTCCAGTTCGGTGAGCAGGGGAGCGATCAGCTCTACCCGGTTGGCAAAGAACAGCGCCCACACCCGCAGCATCATCAGCCGCGGACTTTGCTGGATGGCCTCAACGGGTAACCGGGTCAGCCAGTCCAGCACGGGGAGGTGGAAGCCGCTGTGGATCAGGTTGTTGCCATGCAGCTCCAGGACCTGGGCCAGCCACTCCTTATCGTCAAGATCGACAATCTGGCTGATGCCTTCCTGGACATTTTCATGGGTCAGCAACCACTCGATGGCGCGGATACGCCCCCTGGCAAAGCGATCAGCATCCAGCTGTACGGCCCGTTGCAGGAGAGCCTCCCGAAACAGGTCGTGATAGCGGAACCATGCGCCGTTGGTGTCCAGGGGAACCACAAACAGATTATCCCGCAGCAGGCGCTCCAGCAGGCGCTGGCTGTCGTTGGCGTCGCGTACCGCATCGCACAGCCGGGAGCAAAGCCGCGGGCATGCTGCGGTTTCCAGCAGGAACTGGCGGACCTCGGGTGGTTGCTGCTCGAGTACTTCGCTCAGCACGTAGTCGCTGATCCGGCGGCCATCAAGGGTTGCCCCGCTGGACGGCGCGCCGGAGGGTCGGTTGTCGCTGCCCCCGGCCAGGGCTGACAGCTGCATCGCCGCGACCCAGCCCTCGGTTTTCTCCCAGACCTTGCGAGCCTGTTCCGGAGACAGCGGTTGCGCCATGTAGTCACTGAAGAAACGCCGGCATTCTTCCTCGGAGAAGGCCAGCAGGGACGGGTGGATCTCGGCTACCCACTGGCGGACTTTCCAGCGCGCGATGGGCAGGTCCGGCTCGGTGCGGGACAGCAGGGTGACGGTGACGCCGGGGGGCAGGTAGTCGATGAAATAGCACAGCTGCTGATGGATCCTGCGGTCGCGGATCAGGTGGTAATCGTCAATCACCAGGCCCCACTGCCCGCCATCGGCAGCCAGGGTGTTGATCAGGCCGGTAACCGGACCTTCGAGCTCTTCAGTGCTGCAGCGGGCGAGTTGCTTGCGGATGTCCTCGAGCCCTGCCAGGCCGCCGTGGCTGAAAGCCCCGGTGACATACTGCCATAACCGCCGAGGCTCATCGTCATGCTCGTCCAGCGACAGCCAAGGCGTTGGCCAGGTGGTGGTTGAGCACCACTGGCTGGCCAGGGTGGTTTTGCCAAAGCCGGCGGGCGCCACAATCAGGTTGAGCCGGCGGGTATCCCCGGGTTCCAGCAGGTGCAGCAACCGTTCGCGGGCGACTGCCCGGGGGTCTGCCGTGGGCCTGAGGAATTTGGTGGTGAGCAGCATGTTGGTTTAAGCAGCCGTGGATTACGTTACCGGATTGTGTGCTTTGTTACCGTCAAGTCAAGGGCGGCGGGCCGTTTTTGTGCTTAAGCGCGACGCGCAAATTCAGTTTTGGTCTAAACTGATTAACACGGGATCTTGTATATTAAAAAAGAATGAAAAAATGTTTCCTTATGCGTATTCTAAGGAGGCGCTTTGGCCCTCAGCGTGAAGCTGGCGAGCGCAATGCAACGTCTGGCAGGCTACCTGCCGATTTCAACAGGGGAGCGACGGGGTAAATGAAACTACAACAACTGCGCTATATCTGGGAAGTGGCGCACCACGACCTGAACGTATCCGCGACTGCCCAGAGCCTGTTTACCTCCCAGCCCGGTATTTCCAAGCAGATCCGCCTGCTGGAGGATGAACTCGGCCTGGAAGTTTTCGCCCGCAGCGGCAAGCATCTGACCCGGATTACCCCTGGCGGCGAAACCATCATTCGTGAGGCAGGCGAGATCCTGCGGCGGGTGGAGGGCATCAAGAAAATCGCCCAGGAGTTCAGCAACCAGCGCAAGGGTGATCTCAGTATTGCGACCACTCATACCCAGGCCCGCTATGCGTTGCCGCCCATTATCAGCGGCTTTATCGAGTCCTATCCGGATGTGTCGCTGCACATGCACCAGGGCACGCCGATGCAGATTTCGGAGATGGCCGCCAATGGTGCGGTGGACTTCGCGATTGCCACCGAGGCCATGGAGCTCTTCAACGACCTGATCATGATGCCTTGCTATCGCTGGAACCGGTGCATCATTGTACCCAAGGACCATCCACTGGCGGCGCTCAGTGAACTGACGTTACCGGAGGTTGCCCGCTATCCGCTGGTGACTTATGTATTCGGGTTTACCGGTCGCTCGAAACTGGACGAGGCGTTCCAGTCCCAGGGCCTCACGCCGAAGGTGGTGTTCACTGCGGCAGACGCCGACGTGATCAAGACCTACGTGCGGTTGGGACTGGGTGTCGGCATTGTCGCCAGTATGGCGTTTGATGAGAAAACCGATTCCGACCTGGTTGCGCTGGATGCCAGCAAGCTGTTCCGCTCCAGTGTGACGCGGATCGGCTTCCGCAAAGGTACTTTCCTGCGTGGCTATATGTACGATTTTATCCAGCGCTTTGCGCCCCACCTGACCAAAGAGCGGGTGGACGAGGCAGTCGCCCATCAGGGCAGCCGGTCCGAGATCGAAAACCTGTTCAAGGACATTGAGCTGCCAACCTACTGACGGCGGTGTGCCCACTGAAGCCCCGGTCATCCAGCGGATCCCGGGACTTTTTGCTTACTGGCGGGTGATCAGGTTGTCGGCGTGCAGGCCGCATTCCTTCCTGGTGGCTTCTTCCCACCACCAGCGGCCCTCCCGTTCGTGCTGGCCGGGCAGCACGGGGCGGGTGCAGGGTTGGCAACCAATGCTGATAAACCCTTGTTCATGAAGCTTGTTGTAGGGGGCCTCGGACACCCGCAGGTAATCCCAGACTTCCCTGGAGCTCCAGTTCGCCAGCGGGTTGAACTTGATCAGTGGGTGGCCGTCGGTGGAAAACGCCTCGTCGAGCTGCACGACCGGAACGTGGTTGCGGGTTCCGGGGCTCTGGTCCCGGCGCTGGCCGGTAACCCAGGCATCCAGGGTGGCAAGCTTGCGTCGCAACGGATTGACCTTGCGGATACCGCAACACTCGGAGTGACCATCCCGATAGAAGCTGAACAGGCCCTTTTTACGGACCAGCGCTTCTACTTCGGCGGCATCCGGGAACAGCACCTCGATGTCGAGGTTGTAGTGGTCACGGACCCGGTCGATAAACTCGTAGGTTTCGGGGTGCAGACGGCCAGTATCAAGGGTGAAGACCTGCAGGCGGTCCGTCAGCTTGTGGGCCAGTTCGATCAGGGCGACGTCTTCGGCACCGCTGAACGAAATCGCGAGATTGTCGTAGTGGGCCAGCGCCGCCTTGAGAATGGCGCGGGGGCTCTGGCCTTCCAGTTCCTGCTGCAGTTGGGTAATGTCCGTCATAGTGCGCTCGGGCCTGCTGTAAATGTGTGATAAATCTACCATTGACCGGGCCGGCGCAGAAGGAATCAGCGTTCATATCGTTATAGCAGGGCAGATCCCCGGTGCATTCGGCGGTGGATTTTTCTATCATACGCGCCGGAAACCCCAATCAAGGGCCGGCCGGACCACCGGTTGCCCGCCATCGCATTCAGGAGACAATTGTGGAACTCGCGTGCCTTGACCTTGAAGGAGTACTGATCCCGGAAATCTGGATCGCATTTGCGGAAAAAACGGGTATTGAGGAGCTCAAGGCAACCACCCGCGACATTCCCGACTATGATGTGCTGATGCGTCAGCGTCTGCGCCTGCTCGACGAGCATGGTTACGGGCTGCCGGAAATCCAGGAAGTCATCGGCACTCTCGACCCGTTGCCGGGCGCCCAGGATTTTGTGAACTGGCTGCGCGAGCGCTTCCAGGTGGTGATCCTGTCCGATACCTTTTACGAGTTTGCCATGCCGCTGATGGCCAAGCTGGGCTACCCCACGTTGTTGTGCCACAAGCTGGAAGTGAACGAGCAGGGCCGCATCACCAACTACCTGCTGCGCCAGCGTGACCCCAAGCGCCAGTCTGTGCGTGCCTTCCAGTTGTTGAACTACCGGGTCATTGCCACCGGCGATTCCTACAACGACACCACCATGCTGTCCCAGGCGGAAGCGGGCATCCTGTTCCATGCGCCCCAGAACGTCATCGACGAATTCCCGCAGTTCCCATCCGTGCATACCTTCGAGGAGCTCAAGCAGGAATTCCTCAAGGCGAGCGCTGTTCACAGCAACTGACCTCGACCCCGCCGGGTTCGGGATCGAGCAGCGTCAAAAGGGGACAGACCTTGGGTCTGTCCCCGATTCGGAGTCAAAGGGACTGGCCTCTGGTCTGTCCTTCAAGCCAGCTACCGCAGGCTTTCCAGGAAGGCCATCAACGGCCTGACCTTGGTCAGCGTTTCCTGGTACTCCCCCTCTGGATCGGAATCGGCGATGATTCCACCGCCCCCCCAGCACCTTATCGACCGGTCACGGCTGTTGCAGAGCAGGGTGCGGATCGCAATGCTGCTGTCCAGCCGTCCGTCCAGCCCCCAGTAAAACACCGACCCGCAATAGGGTCCGCGCCAGTGTGGTTCCAGCTCCCGGATAATCTCCATGGCGCGGACTTTCGGCGCTCCGGTAATGGAGCCTCCCGGAAAGGCGCTCAGCAATGCCGCCATCGGGGATATGCCGTCGTTCAGCTCGGCCCGGATATGGCTTACCAGGTGATGGACATTGCGGTAAGACTCCAGGGCAAACAATTCCTCGACCACCACGCTGCCGGGCCTGGCATAGTGGCTCAGGTCGTTCCGCAGCAGGTCCACGATCATCAGGTTTTCTGCCCGGTCCTTCTCGGAGTTGCACAGCTCGGCGGCGAGCTGCTGGTCCGCCTCCGGCGTCGCGCCGCGGGGGCGGGTGCCCTTGATGGGGCTGGTGCGGACAACCCCCTCGCGAATCTCCAGAAAGCGCTCGGGGGAAACCGACAGCACACTCCACTCGCCCGTGCGCAGGAACGCCGCGTAGGGGGTAGGGTTGGCTGCGGTGAGCTCGGTGAAGGCGCGCCACGGCTCACCTTGGTAGCGGCCCTCAAATTCCTGTGACAGGTTGGCCTGGTAGCAGTCCCCCGCCTCGATATAGTCCCGGATATTCCGCACGCTGGCGAGAAACGCTTCGTGGGGCTGGCGGGGCTGGAACGGGTCGGTGAGCTGCCAGTGGCGGTCGTTGCTGACCGGCGGGTTACCCAGCCAGTGCTCGATCTGCGCTCGCTGGTCTGCCGGGCAGCCGGGGTGGATCCAGAGGTGGAAGCTGCCTTCTTTGCGGTCTTGCCAAGCGCACCACAGGTAGAGGCGGGCGCTGAACAGCGGGTAGGGCATCGCCGGGGCCAGCGGCGCCAGCCGTTTTTCGGTCAGGTAACCGTATTCATAGCTGATAACGCCCACCCAGCCTCCCGGAAACGGCAGGTGCTCTGGCCAGGAACTGTCGCCATAGGGCGCCATGGTGGCGGCCATATCCGGTTCCAGGCGATGGGCGCGGCCGGTGGATGAGCCGTCGTCGCCGGCGGGAATGTCATGGCTTGCTGTGGCCAGGGCAGAAAACACCGTGTAGCGCCCACGCTCCATTCCGGCTCCCAGGCTGCCAAGAAACGCAAAATCCGGTTCGCGGCTGCTCCACTCCAGCAGGCGGAGGAACCGGGGGTGATCGAGTTCGGATAGCGGTGGCACAGTGGACAGGCTCAAAACATCCTCGGTCAATTTGAAAGAATGATAATCAGGGCACAAAACGGGCGTTGCTGCCGGGAGATACCCGCTGATCTAATGAAAGGCCAATGGGCTGGCCCGGTTATCCTGGCGTGATAGCACGGTATTTTACCGGAGTTCTCACCGGACTGCGCCGGCCGAACTGAGGAAATCTCTCCAGAATCAGCAGGAACGACCATGCCAATAACAAGATCCCTTACCCGTAGTCTGACCCTTGCCCTGCTTGCCCTCCTTGCACTGCCTGGGCCCTACGCGGCGGCCGAGGAAGCCGGCTCGCCCGCCAGTCAGCCCTACGATCCGCTGGCTGACGGCAAGCTCACCCGCGAGGAGCTGGCGGTTGCTGCGGTTGCCGGTCAGCAGCAGTTGGTCAAGCTGACCGAGCAGGCGGTTGATGAATATACCGCAGGGCTGGGTGCAGCGGCGACGCCCGTGCCCGCGGCCTGGATGTTGCTCGAGGATGGCAAGACCATCAAGCAGCTCAACCTGGACGGTCAGGCGGTCGACGCCCCCGCCAACGTCAAGATCCTGATGTACCGGGCGGCTCTCAAATCCATCGCCCGCCGGGGCAAGATCCACGCGGCGGTGATTCTCTATACCGGCAAGGTGGATGCGGACAGTGACACCCGTGTGCTGGTCATCGAGCACGAACATCGCCTGGGTATCTCCGGCAACAAAATCGTGCCTTACCAGGTCGAGGCCGGCACCGTGGCCTTTGGTGAGGCGGTGACCCGGGACAAGCCGTTCCAGATGTTTTACGACGATCGCGGTGATTTACCCGCATCTGGCGGCTAAAAATGAGAACTTTTCGACGTTTGTTTCAGCTCGTAACCGGCCGGTAAATAACTGTGAATGGAGTCACGGAACCAGACTGTAAAACAATCTTAAATGGATTCGTGGGGTAAGACGCCCCACACACAAAACCAATAAGGCCCGGATAACAACAAAACGGGTTTATAAGGAGATAAGAATGAAAGGCCTGAAGAAAATCGCTCTGGTAGCCGCCGTTGCTGCCGCACCGTTCGCCGCTCACGCGGAACTGCAAGCCATGAATGACAGCGCCATGGGCAACGTCACCGGTCAGGCCGGTGTCACCATCGAGCTGGAAACCCAGGTAAGCATCGGTCAGTTCAAGTACACCGACGAAGGCTCCTTCGCGGTTAACAACATCGTACTTGGTGGTGCCGGTGTGACAGCCGACGGCGCGGCTGCAGGTTACAACACTCTGCTGGACCAGCTGAAGATTGACATCGACGTACTGGATGACGGTGACGCCAGCATCCACGTGGGCACCCTTGATGGGCTTCCCATCGACTGGGGTATGACCGTGGGCTCCATGGAGCTGCTGGCCGGCTCCACCGGTACCGACAGCACCACCCTGATTTCCAACCTGAGTGGTTACGGTAACCTGGCGCAGCTGGATATCACCGTGGACACCGCAACTGACCACCTGAATATCGCCACCGCGTTCAACGTTGTCGACATGGATTTCGATGTTGAGTTCATGGGCATCGGTATCCGTGACATGAAGGTCATGGGCGCTGCGTTCTTCGAAGAGGTTGCGGCAAGTGTTGCTGGCGGCGGAAGCGCTGCTCCGACCACCCCGGCGGGTATGTTCGCTGCGGTTAACCTGGATGTCTACAAGGGCGTAGGCCTGGGCGCATCCACCGCCGTTGATGTGCTCCGCGTTGACGTGAACAACGTCTACCTGGATATGGCCATCGGTGGGGTCGAGATCGGCGGTACCTCCATTGGTTCCCTTGCCATCGACAACCTGGCAATCACCAACACCAAGCTGGCGGTATACGGTCACTAATCTGACCTGAACCCCGCCTGAAGAAACGCCCCGCAATTGCGGGGCGTTTTTTTTTACAGCGGATAACCAGCAAAAAGTCCGTAACGATGACCGACAACTGACCAGAAAAATGCCGGAGACTGTTGCTCCGGCATCGCAATCGACAGGAAGGCTCGGGCTGTTACTGCTCGGGCACCGCAATTGACAGGTCGAACCCGCCGCCGGGCCGCGGTGTCAGCTGGATCGGTCCCTCGTTGATGCCTTGTGGCAGTCTGATCTGGTCAATGCCGGGCGGGTTGCCGATTGAAAAGGTCAGATTCTGGCCATCAAAGGCCAGGCCGAGCTGGTCGTTGAGGAAAGTCTGGGTGAAGGGTTCCTCGGGAACTTCGGCTTGCTGGCCGAAAATGATCGGCGGAATCAGCGGGGTAAAGTCGACGGGGGGCACTACCTGGCTCAGCTGATCCGTCGGCAACAGCAGGGCCTTGCGGATAAACTCTTCTTCCGCAGCGGCCAGGGCATCTTCATTACTCTCCTCGAGATAGCGTTGCAGGGCATCGCGGTCCGCTTCCTCTTCGGCTTCGCTGATGACCGGTTCGCCCGGAGAAATGGTCAGCGCGCGGATGATCCGTCGCCGGTCGGCCTCTGACTTGCGTTTTTCCCTCGGTACGATGATTACCGCAGAATCCTTGATGTAGGTGTCTACCATTTCTTCCTGGGACAGGGATTGCACTCCGGCCAGTGCGGGCGTGCCTGCGGCGCCGGCCAGAAGGATCCCCAGTGCGGTTTGGTGCTTGATGGTCAGGCTCATGGTCAGGCCTCTTTGTCTGCGTCCGGTGTCAGAGGCACTTCTGAACAAACGTCAGTCAGAGCGTCCCGTATTTGTTAAAGTATTCGCCTCAGGCCAGGGGTTTTCAAGCGCGTGGTGCCGGGTTTGTGATCGATATCCGTGGATGTCCGGTATTGTCTGATACCGTGGCAGGCATTTCCGTTCAGGATGATAAGGCAGCTTATGTTGAAAGCAGTAACCGCCTACTGGCAGAACTGGGTCGATCGGCGGGTTCCCCGCGACGATACCCGTGTATTCGGGCAGAAGAACATCTTCATTCTGCCGTCCGCTGCCGGTGTCGTGTTCGGTTTGCTGCTGTTGGTCATGCTGCTGACCGGAATCAACTATCAGAACAGCCTGATCTACCTGCTTACCTTTCTGTTGGGGACGGTGTTCGTGGCGGCGATGCACCAGACCCACCGCAACCTGACCGGCCTGCAGATCACGCTTGTCAAAGCCGGGGAAGGGTTCGCCGGGGACGCCATCCCGTTCGTCTTCCGGGCATCGGCGCCGAATCACGACGCACTGGCGATCACTCTGAGCCACGATCAGACCCGGGTGGACCAGCAGCATGTGCTGGCGGGTAAGCCGCTGGACATGCAGGTGCTGGTGCCTTCCCGCGCCCGCGGATATCTGGTGCCGACGCGAATCCGGGTGGAAACCCGTTTTCCGTTTGGCTTGCTGGTGGCCTGGTCCTGGCTGCGACCTGCCTCCGCTGGGCTGGTGTACCCCCGGCCAATCGCCGCGCCGGAAGTGGGCAGTTCCGTGGTGGATGATGGTGAGGTGGATGAAACCCGTGAGACAGAGGGCCAGGACCACGCCGATCTGCGGCCCTGGCGGCAGGGCGACATGTCCCAGCGAGTGCTCTGGAAGCGTTTTGCCCGCACCGGCGATATGGTTATTGCCGACTGGGAAGGTGAGCAGGGCAGTCCGCACTGGCTGGATTACGACGCCTTTAGCGGCGTTGACCGGGAGCTGCGGCTCAGTTACCTGACCTCGCTGGTTATCGCTCGGGCAAACGGCAATGCGGCGTTCGGACTCCGCCTCCCGGGCCAGACAATTGAGCCGGATAATGGCCAGCTTCACGTCCAGCGCTGCCTGCGGGCACTGGCCACCTGCGGCCTTGAGCGGCCCCGGGAGGCTACTGTTGCGGCATATGGCAGTCGCACCGGAGAGCCGGCGGCTGCCGTAGCACAACCGGGAGAATCGGTATGAGAGACCCGGTAGGCGTTGCGGTGTTTGGGGTGTGCGGTATGGACTGCGCGGTATGAAGAGGGCGACACGGGGCGCGCTCACCGGCGCGGACAGCTCGCTGATTCAGGTCCCTGGTCGGGCACTGGCCTGGCTGATTGCCAGCTTCGCGGTTCTGCTGGCACCCCAGTGGGATCGTCTCCCTGTCTGGTTGCTGGTGGCCTGCGTTGTCCTGGCCGGCTGGCGCTGGCTGGCACAGACCGGGCGGCTGAGGTTGCCGGGGCGCTGGCTGCGGAGCGGGCTGATGCTGACGCTGGTGGCGGTCTATGTGGCTACTGTGCAGGGCCGGTTCTCGGTGGATACCGCCGCTTCTTTCTTTGTGCTTGCGGTGGGGCTGAAATGGCTGGAGACCCGTTCCAACCGTGATTTCTACGTGCTGTTCTTCATACTTACTTACCTGGCAACGGTAAACTTTCTGTTCCGGCAGGGAATTTTCTGGACCCTGTTGAACCTGGCCGGGGTGGTGTTTCTGCTGATTGGCCTGCAGGTTGCCAATGCGCCGAGTGCCCCGGGGGCGATCCGGGCCGGCTGGAAGCGGCTGGGAATGATGTTGCTGAAAACCCTGCCGGTGGTGGTGCTGCTGTTTGTCTTCTTTCCGCGAATGGCACCGTTGTGGAGTGTCCCGCTGGTGTCGGGCGAAGCACGCACCGGGATCAGCGATGCCATGACGCCGGGTGATATCTCCAGTCTCGCCCAGAGCAGTGAACGGGCGTTCCGGGCAAGTTTTGGCGGCGAGATACCACCGCCGCGGCTGCGCTACTGGCGGGGGCTGATTCTGGACAGTTTTGATGGCGAAACCTGGAGTCAGCGCCAGCCGGAACCCTTCCGCCGGCCAGGTCGGGTCGCCAATGACGGTGGTATTGGCACCTTGGCGAACGATGAATACGACGTCCTGCTGGAGCCCACCGACCAGCGCTGGGCCTTCGCGCTGGATGATTCGGTGGCGGTATCGGATAACGTGTATCTGAATGAGGATCAGCTGTTCCGCTTCCGCCGCCCGGCGGACAGCGCGGTTCGCTACCGGCTCGCTTTCGAGTCCGGAGCGGGTGGCCAGCGGACTCAGAATCCGGCCCCCGGGCCGCTGGGTCGCGCCGACCGGTATCGGTACCTCCAGTTGCCGTCATCCGGCAACCCGAGGGCGCGGGTATTGGCGGACGAACTGGCGGCCGCGGCGCCCTCAGCGGAAGTGCTCATCAGCGGGTTGCTGCGGCGCTTCCGGGAGCAGGAGTACTATTACACCCTTCGGCCACCGGCCATGCCCGACAACGGCATTGATGATCTGCTGTTTGATTCCCGGCGTGGCTTCTGTGCCCACTATGCCGGTGCCATGACGTTCGTCCTGCGGGCAGCCGGTATTCCAGCCCGGGTTGTGGTGGGATATCAGGGGGGCGAAACCGGTGCCGGTGGCGATTATCTGATTGTTCGCCAGTACGATGCCCATGCCTGGGTAGAGGCCTGGCTGCCCGATCGGGGCTGGGTGCGGTTTGATCCCACGGCGGCCATCGCGCCCAGCCGCATCGAAAGCGGCCTGAGGGAGGCGGTGGCCGGGGAGGGCTCATTCCTCGAGAACAACTGGGCGTCGCCCCAGAAGTACGGGGATATGGCCCTGGTCCAGTGGGCCAGCCTGCAGGTGGACCGGCTTAACTATCAGTGGCAACGCTGGGTGGTCGGATATCAGGGGCAGTCCCAGATGGACCTGATGTCCCGCCTGCCGGGTGGTTTCGGGTTGCGTGAACTCGGATACCTGACCGCCGGGCTGATCGGTGTGGCGTTGTTGGTGGCGGGCCTGTTGGCAGCGTGGCAGCACCGTGGCCCTGTAGGCCGGGACCCCTGGATGGCGGCGGTGGGCCGCTGGCATCGACTTTGTGAGCGCGCCGGTGTGCCGGTGCGTCAGGGGGAGACGCCGGATCAGCTGGCACTGCGGCTGGAACGGGCACGGCCGGATGTGGCGTCCTCGGCACAAGCCTTTGCCCGACTGGTCAACAATCATTACTATGGTCCGCCTGCAGGCCCGGAAGCCGCCGGCGACCTGACAAGAATGAAACGCTTGCTGGTGACCCTGCGCAGGCAACTGAACCGCCAACCCACCCAGACCGAGGTAACAGGTGCAGACAACCGTGCGTAACATGGCATGGCTTCAGGAGCCCTGGCAGGCCATCCGCGATCGCCTCAATGACAACCGGCTGCCTCACGCGCTGCTGGTAACAGGCGAGCAGGGGGTTGGTAAGCGGGACTTTGCCGAAGCGGTTGCCGCGCTGCTGGTCTGCGACCGGGTGCTAGCCGCCCCGGTGCCGGAAGAGCCGTGTGGGGAGTGCAAGCAGTGTGCGCTGACCCTGGCCGGAACCCATCCGGACATCCGCTTCTATGCTCCGGAGAAATCCCGCATGATCCGGGTGGACCAGGTGCGGGCGCTGTCTGCCTTTGCCGTGGGGTCCCCTCAGGTGGCCCATCGCAAGGTGATCGTGGTTGACCGGGCGGACCAGCTCAACATCAACGCTGCCAACGCCTTGCTGAAAACCCTGGAAGAACCCTCTGCCGACGTGGTGCTGATTCTGTTGCAGGAAGCGGGTCGGCCGATCCTGCCCACCCTGCGTTCCCGCTGCCAGGGCATGGTATTGCGAACCCCGGATCACGAGGCCGCGGCACGCTGGCTGGCAGAACAGATCGCGCTGCTGGCTGAAGAAGACAGGCCGGATGCGGCCAGTTGTATAACGGCCCTTGAACTGGCCGGAGGTGCCCCGCGACTGGCACTGGAATATGTTACCGGGGACTTTCTCCAGCAACGCCGGGATGCCCTGGATAGCTTTCGCCGTTTCATGAAGTCGGAAATCACCTTGGGCGAGGCGGCCAGACCGTTCAAGACCATTGGCCTGGAAGAAACTCTGTGGCTGCTGGAGGGCTGGGCGGCGGACCTGGCCCGGCTGGCGGCCGGTGGTGCCGGTCGGGATGCCGAGGCTGAGGATATGCTGCGTTACCTGGCGCAGAACAATCCGCCCTGGAAAGCGCACCAGTTATTGGACGCGATTCACGAAGCCAGGGCCGCCGGGGTATATAATGTGAACCCTGAGCTGGAGGCCGAGCGCCTGCTCATGCAGTGGCAGGCGTTGATGCCCGTCAGGCGCACGGCGGCGCGGTAGCTGTAATGGCCTGAGCAAGCCCGCAGCTGGACGGGTGACCTGTCCGTTGGCGTGGGCGCCAGGGCTGCCGGCTGCTATAGTCTTCAAACTGTGGTCTTCAAACTATAGTCTTCAAGCGGTTAGCTGATTTTCATAACAACGAACGTAGAAAAGGTGTTGATATGGGGCCTGGATTCGGTGCTCGCAGTGGCATTCTGACCCTGACAATTAAAGACAAGGCGGTGTTATACGCCGCATACATGCCTTATATCCGGCAGGGTGGCCTGTTCATCCCGACCCAGAAGCAGTATCAGCTGGGGGATGAAGTGTTCCTGCTGTTAAACCTGATGGACGAGCCGGAGAAGATTCCGGTAGCGGGCAAAGTGGTGTGGATTACCCCGAAGGGCGCGCAGGGTAATCGCGCGGCCGGCATTGGCGTGCAGTTCACCGGTGACGACGAGACCGCACGTACCAAGATCGAATCCTACCTGGCCGGAGCGCTGAGTTCGGATCGTCCTACACACACGATGTAACCCTGGTTCCGTGAAGGTTTAGTTATGAATGATCCGGCCGTAATGATTGCCCGTGATCCGCTGGGCTGTCATGAAGTCCGCTGGCCCTTGCGGCACCTGACCCTCGCGGGAGAACACTGGCCAGCCAGCCAGCCGCAGGGTGAACGTCCGCCCATCGTCGCGCTGCATGGCTGGCTGGATAACTGCCGCTCCTTCGCCCGCCTCGCGCCGGAACTGACTGATCTTGGCGACGTCTACGCGGTGGACCTTGCCGGTCACGGTCATTCCGACCATCGTCCGCCGGGGCAGGGCTATCCATTAATGGAGTATGTCGCCGACCTGGCGGAGTTGCTGGACAGCCACTTCAGCGGGCCAGTTGACCTGGTGTCACACTCACTTGGCGGCATTGTTTCGATTCTTTTTGCCGCGGCCTTTCCGGAGAAAGTGCGCAAGGTCGCGATGATCGACAGCCTTGGTCCGATCAGCAAACCGCCGGAAGAACTGGTGGACCAGCTGCGACGTAGTATCAGGAAACGGCTCAGCGGGTCGGGGCATCCGGCCGTCTATCCGGACCATGAAAGTGCCGCCCGGGTACGTGCCCAGGGAATGATACCGCTCTCCCATGAGGCGGCGATGCTGCTGATATCCCGGAGTATGAAGGCGGTGGATGGCGGGTTTGCCTGGCGTACCGATGCGCGCCTGCGCCATCCCTCCATGCTGATGATGGATGAGCAGCAGGTGTTGGCGGCGCTGGCGCGGGTGGCTCCGCCGGTGCTGTTCGTCGAAGCCCGGAACGGCCTGCTATCGCGCCGGCCCCAGTGGGATGCGCGTATCCGGGCCATAGCTTCGCTCACCCATGTTGAGGTGCCCGGCTCTCATCACTGTCACCTGGAAGGAGATATTTCGCCTGTGGTTGCTGCAATCAGGAAGTTTCTGACTGATGGGAAATAAACGGATCAATCTGGCCGCTCTGTTGCTGGCCTCACTGTTGCTGGCCGGGCCGGTTTGGGCCGAAGTGATGCCCAGGTTTCCCTTGTCGGTGCTGCAAACCGAAGTCGAGATCCGCTCACCGGCGCACCGGGTGTTGTTGAGCCCGGTCCGAGAGATCAATGACGAGATCCGCTCCAACGTCATCGCCAGGGTTCCGGTGGAAGGCACCGGCCAGTTGTTTGAAGTGATCAGCGATTCCGGCCGGAAGGAAGCCCGTGAGTTTTACCTGCGCACGCTGCAGTCCCGTAATGCCACCATCCTTTACCAGTGCGCCGGTGTGGCCTGTGGTCGCAGTAACGTCTGGGCGAACCAGGTGTTCAACCAGTCCACACTCTATGGCCGGGACGCCGACCAGGACTATCTCGCAGCCGCCTACATCGGCGAGGACAGCCGCACCTGGCTGACGCTGGTGTATACCGTGACCCGCGGTAACCAGCGGGAATACGTCTGGGTGGAGCACCTGGCGCTGGGCGAGGGTGCGGTGGTGCCCGGCCTTGACGGCGGACAACACCGTATTGTCGGCCCGCTGGTTATCTCCTGGACCGGCGGGGTGACCTACCGGTTTGACTGGACGGCCAATGACCGGCGCCGGTTGAATGACTGGGCTGCCGAAGACGGTAGTAAAGTAGTGCTGGCAAGCTATTCTGTACTTGAAGGGGACGAGTCCCTGACTGATGCCATGGATCGCGCCCGGGCAGCTGCCGAGTCACTGGCTGCTGTGCTTGGCAAGACCGGAATCCGCAGGGAACAGATCGAGATCATTACCATCGGGCCGGCGGTGAAGCTGGCCGACCCCGGTCGCCAGGGTAACCGGGTCGAAATCGTGGTGGTCAGGAGGTAGCCGATGAACCCCCCAGAGACGCCGGCTGAAGGCAAGACTGTTGCCCTGACCCTTGGCAGTGGCGGGGCGCGGGGCTATGCCCACATCGGTGCCATTGAGGTGCTGAAGGAGCGTGGCTACAACATCATTGCCATTTCCGGGTGCTCCATGGGCGCGCTTATCGGTGGCGTGTACGCCGCCGGCAGGTTGAATGACTACAAAGACTGGGTCACGGGGCTCGGCCAGTTTGACGTGCTGAAACTCCTGGACGTCACTTTCAGCTCCATTGGCGCAATCCGGGGCGAAAAGATTTTCTCGGTGGTCCGGGAAATGCTGGGGGACACCCGCATCGAGGATCTCCCGATTGCCTATACTGCAGTAGCGACAGACTTGCTGGCGCACAAGGAGGTCTGGTTCCAGGAAGGCCCCCTTGACCAGGCAATCCGCGCCTCCGTCGCCATTCCCA
The DNA here is from genome assembly GCF_002744715.1 of Marinobacter profundi. Lineage (GTDB taxonomy): Bacteria > Pseudomonadota > Gammaproteobacteria > Pseudomonadales > Oleiphilaceae > Marinobacter > Marinobacter profundi. The sequence goes on along the minus strand of NZ_KZ319368.1, from coordinate 95,557 downwards.
GTGTGGTCACGCCCCTGGTCCTGAATGGGCGCGTGCTGGTGGACGGTGCCCTGTTGAATCCGCTGCCGATCATCCCCACAATTTCGTCCCATGCCGACCTGGTGGTTGCGGTCAATCTCAGCGGTGAGGACGATCGCAGCCAGCGTATTCCGGATGCTGCCTTTGCCGGACACCCGGACTCGGATATGGAAGAGTGGGTCGACAAGGTTCGGGACAAGGCGTCGCGCTGGTTTGACTGGGACACTCTCAAGACGCTGGGTGGCAAGCGCGAGAATGGCCACCCGGTAGTTCCCGACGGGGAACACCCTGAACAGAAAATCAGCAAGGCTGTGGTCAGGAAGAACCACGATGACGCCAACACCATTGACTGGGACAAGCTGGGGATAGGCAAGTTCGACGTTATGAACCTGACGATCGAAACCATGCAGAGTGCCCTGGTCCAGTACAAGATTGCCGGCTACCCGCCGGACCTGCTGGTCAACATTCCCAAGAATGCCTGCCGCAGTTATGACTATCACAAGGCCCCCGAACTGATTCAGCTGGGTCGGGAACGGATGGCCGCAGCCCTGGACCGCTTCGAGACGGACCACAGCAGTTCCGGACCGCTGTCGGTGTGAACCGTTAACGATCTACCGTCTACCGTCAACGAGGGGCTGCAGGTGGCAGCTGAAAGCGCGTATAATCGGCGCTTTCGGACCGATACATTCAGCACACTATTCCAGCACACATGTCCAGCACACATGAGCAACAAGGATACCTGCCTGTGACCAGCGTTATCGATGATCTGCATACCGTCCGCGATTACCTGAGATACGTCTCCTCAAAGTTTGCTGCGTCGCCACTGTATTTCGGTCACGGCACCGATAATGTTTGGGATGAAGCGGTACAGCTGGTGATGCGGAGCCTGAACCTGCCACTGGAAAACAATGCCGTGTTTCTGGATGCCCGGCTGGTGCGGGAAGAGCGCGAGTTGATTATCGAGCGAATGAACCGGCGGATAAACGAGCGGGTGCCGCTGGCCTATCTGCTGGGTGAAGCCTGGTTCATGGGGTTGCCCTTCCACGTTGACGATCGGGTACTGGTGCCGCGCTCACCGCTGGGTGAGCTGATCCAGAACGGGCTCCAGCCCTGGCTGGGCAGCAAGGCAGCCTATCGTATTCTTGATCTGTGCACCGGCAGCGGCTGTATCGGTATCGCGGCGGCCACCGTGTTTGAAGATGCCGAAGTGGAGCTGGCGGATATTTCCGAGCATGCCCTGGAGGTGGCCCGGTCCAATATTGAATACCATGAGCTTGGTGAGCGGGTGCGTACCGTGTACTCCGACCTGTTCGACAGCCTCGAGGGCTACTACGACGTCATTCTGAGCAATCCGCCCTATGTGGATGCGCGGGATCTCGCGTCCATGCCCGAAGAGTACAGCCATGAGCCGGAACTCGGTCTGGCGGCGGGGGATGACGGACTGGATATCGCCCACCGAATCCTCGCCGAGGCCGCCGACCACCTCAATCCTGGCGGCCTGCTGATCGTTGAAGTAGGGAATAGCTGGGTGGCCCTGCAAGAGGCCTACCCGGACCTGCCGTTCACCTGGCTGGAGTTTGAAAACGGTGGCGAAGGCGTGTTCCTGCTGACAGCGGAAGATCTGCTGAACTGGCAAGGCAAAGCTTGAACTGAATTCTGCAAAAACGGGATAACAAACTGAATCATGTCAGGAAATAGCTTCGGAAAACTGTTTACGGTCACCACATTCGGGGAAAGCCACGGCGTCGCCCTGGGGTGCATTATTGATGGGTGTCCTCCGGGGCTGGAACTGACTGAGGCCGATCTGCAGGCCGACCTGGATCGCCGCAAGCCCGGCACCTCCCGTCACACCACCCAGCGGCGTGAGCCGGATGAAGTGAGGATCCTGTCGGGCGTCTTTGAGGGCAAGACCACTGGAACACCTATTGGCCTGCTGATCGAGAATACCGATCAGCGTTCCAAGGATTACTCCAAGATTGCCGAACAGTTCCGTCCGGCCCACGCTGACTATACCTATACCCACAAATACGGCTTCCGGGATTATCGGGGTGGCGGTCGTTCCTCCGCCCGGGAAACGGCGATGCGGGTGGCAGCCGGTGCGGTGGCCCGCAAATACCTGGAGCAGCGCCTGGGGATCACCATTCGCGGTTACCTCTCGCAGCTTGGTCCGATTCGCGCTGAAAAGCTCGACTGGGACCAGGTTCACCAGAATCCGTTCTTCTGTCCGGACGCCGACAAGGTGGCGGAAATGGAAGCCTATATGGACGCACTGCGCAAGGAAGGCGACTCCATCGGAGCCCGGATCAACGTGGTCGCCGAGGGTGTCCCTCCGGGGCTGGGGGAGCCCATTTTTGACCGGCTGGATGCTGACCTGGCCCATGCCCTGATGAGCATCAACGCGGTGAAGGGTGTTGAAATCGGGGCCGGCTTTGACTGTGTGGAGCAGAAAGGCACCGAGCATCGCGACGAAATGACGCCGGACGGTTTCCTGTCCAACAGCGCCGGTGGTGTGCTGGGGGGGATCTCTTCGGGTCAGCCAATTGTCGCGAGCATCGCCCTCAAGCCGACGTCCAGCCTTCGTTTGCCTGGTCGCAGTATTGATGTCCATGGTAATCCGGTGGAGGTTATTACCACCGGTCGTCACGATCCCTGTGTCGGTATTCGGGCAACCCCCATCGCCGAGGCAATGATGGCCATTGTGCTGATGGACCATTACCTGCGGCACCGCGGCCAGAACGGAGACGTGGAGGTAGATACGCCGGTGCTCGGTCAGCTCTGACCTTCCGCCGCCCGCGCCGGAGCTAAGGAGCGCAGTGATTTACTGGCGACTTTCAAACCTCTACTTCTGGTTTTTTGCCCTGCTAGGAGGGCTCCTGCCTTACTGGTCGCTCTACCTTGAGGGCCAGGGGTTCTCCTATCTTCAGATCGCCACCCTGATGGCGACCATCCAGCTTACCAAGATTGTCGCGCCCAGTGTCTGGGGCCACCTCGGGGATCGCACCGGCCAGCGGGTCCGGCTGGTGCGCTTTGGTGCCGTTACCGGTTCGCTTTGTTTCGCCGGGGTATTCCTCGAGCCCGGGTTTTACGGGTTGCTGCTGGTTATGCTGGCGTTCACCTTTTTCTGGAACGCCATTCTGCCGCTCTATGAGGTGATCACCCTGCGAACCCTCGGCCGCCGGAAGGACCGCTATGGCAAGGTCCGGCTATGGGGCTCGGTGGGCTTCATCGGTGCGGTGGCCGGAGTGGGGGGGGTACTGGAACTGGTGCCGATCCGCGGCCTGCCGTGGCTGTTGCTTCCGGTGTTTGCCGGGATAGTCGTTTCCGCCTTCCTGATCCGTTCAGAGCGGGGCGTACGCAAACCGCCGGCACCCAGCGGCAGCTTGCGGCAGATACTGAGCCATCCCGCCGTGGTGGCCTTCTTCCTGATGAATTTTCTGCTCCAGGTATCCCATGGGGCCTACTACACCTTCTTTAGTATTCACCTGGAGTTGTACGGTTACAGCAAGCTGGCCATCGGCCTGTTGTGGTCGCTCGGGGTGCTTGCGGAAATTGGTCTGTTCCTGGTCATGCACCGCCTGGTGCGCCGGTTTACCGTGCGCCAGATTGCGCTGGCCGCGCTGGCGCTGACCCTCATTCGCTGGATCCTGATCGCAGAACTCACCGCAGTGCTTCCGGTGCTGATCTTTGCCCAGTTGCTGCACGCGGCCTCCTACGGCGCCCTCCATGCGGTTTCGGTGCAGTACATCCAGGGTTACTTCGGCCAGCATCACCACGGCCAGGGCCAGGCGTTGTACAGCGGGCTGACGTTTGGTGCGGGTGGCGCAGCCGGAGCCTGGATTTCCGGTTTCCTGGTCGAGGGGATCAGCACATCGGCGGCATTCTGGGGCGGGGCCGTTGCCATGGCAGTGGCGCTGGCGGTGAGCTGGCGGGGGTTGAATCCCCCGCCGCAGGCAAGCTAGAGAATTGCAGCAGTCAGTGCAGGGTTACTCGCCGCTTTCCTCGTCTTCATCATCCTCAAGCTTGAGCGAGAATCCGCTGCTGCCGGAGCTTGCTGCATCCGGTTTGCTGCCATCCTGGCCATGGAGCTTGATTTTCAGGCGCAGGTTGTTGGCAGAATCGGCGTTCTTGAGGGCTTCGTCCTCGGTAATCTTGCCATCCTTCCAGAGTTTGAACAGGGCCAGGTCAAAGGTCTGCATGCCGAGGTTAGCCGACTTCTCCATGATCTCCTTGATACCGTCAATCTCGCCCCGCAGGATCAGTTCGGAAATGGTCGGTGTGCCCAGCAGGATCTCGATCGCCGCGCAACGTTTCTTGTCGACGGTGGGAATCAGCCGCTGGGACACGAACGCCCGCAGGTTCATCGACAGATCCATCAGCAGCTGTGGCCGCCGCTCCTCCGGGAAGAAGTTGATGATCCGGTCCAGCGCCTGGTTTGCGTTGTTGGCGTGCAGCGTTGAAATACACAGGTGGCCGGTTTCGGCAAAGGCGAGGGCGTGTTCCATGGTCTCCCGGTCGCGGATCTCGCCAATCAGGATCACATCCGGTGCCTGACGCAGGGTGTTCTTCAGGGCCTTGTGGAAACTGCGGGTATCGACGCCGACTTCGCGCTGGTTCACGATGCACTTCTTGTGACGGTGGATGTACTCCACCGGGTCTTCAATGGTGATGATGTGGCCGCTGGAGTTGCTGTTACGATAATCGATCAGGGCGGCCAGCGAAGTGGACTTGCCGGAGCCGGTTGCACCAACAAACAGCACCAGTCCGCGCTTGGCCATCACCACGTCTTTCAGTATCGGGGGCAGTCCCAGATCATCGGCGTTAGGAATTTCGGTGACAATGTTGCGGGCGACGATGGAGATTTCATTGCGCTGGCGGAAGATATTGATGCGGAACCGGCCCACATTACGGATGCTGTAGGCCAGGTTCATCTCGAGCTCCTGCTCGAATTCGGCAATCTGCTCTTCGTCCATGATCTGGTAGGCAATTTCCTTGATAGTGCCCGGTGCCATGGGGTTACGGTCGATCGGCTTGAGTGTGCCGTGGAATTTGGCGCAGGGTGGTGCGCCGGTACTCAGGTACAGGTCCGAGCCGTCATTCTTGGCCAGAATCTTCAGAAAATCGTCAAACCCCATTTAAATTCCCCAATATCCTCAGTTCAGTTGGTTTCGCGCTGCCAGCGGTCCGGCCCCGGTGCCGTCAGCCGCCTTCTTCATCCCGTACCACCTCAAGCAGCGCCCGCGCCGCACTGCTCAATTGCCGGCCGGTGAGACCAATGGCTCCCAGCACACGAGTCACCGGGAAACCGATGTTCAGCCGCCGGATACTGTCATCCACCATACTCAGGGGTAACACGCTCCAGCCAAGGCCAACGCTGGTCATCATCTTGATGGTCTCAAGATAGTTGGTCGGCATCTGTGGATTCAGAGGCAGATTTGCCTCCAGGAACAACCTGCTTACCACCCGGTAGGTCGCCGTCGTGGTGTCCGGCAACAGCGCTGCATAGTCAGCAAGGTCTGCCAGGGTTGGTGAATTCATTCCCGCCAGCAAATGCTCCGGACCCGCTACAAAGGCCATGGGATCCGGCCACTGTTCATATACCATGAAGTGGCCCGCCATACTGTCACTAAGTGTGACAAAGGCCAGCTCGGCGTTACGTTTTCGCATCTGTTCGTACGCCGCATCGGACTCCATGAACTGGAAATTGAGTGACACATCGGGGTACTCCCGGGTGAATCGTCGCAACCAGTTGGGCAGATGATGGAGGCCAATGTGATGGCTGGCGATAATCTGCAGCTCCCCTTCAATTCGGCCGGTGTCCGACGTCAGCGCGACTCGCGCATTATGGATCTCGTCGAGGATTTTGCGGGCGTGGGGCAGCAACCGGGTGCCCGCATCGGTCAGGCGAATCTCCCGATGGCTGCGATCAATCAGTTTCGTCCCAAGCTGGTTTTCAAGAGCAGCCAGGCGTTTACTGATCGCCGGTTGCGTAAGGTGGAGGACCTCGGCCGCTTCAGAAAAAGAACCCTGGTCGACGATGGTGAGAAAAGCACGCAGATAGTTGGAATCCACTTTCGTCTAATTCCTGTTTGGTGGCATTCACAGGTCCGGGGGTTGGGTTGAGCTGGCTTTCCAAAACTGTGCGGAGCCATGGATGGCGGAGCTCAAGCGCCACAGGGATGTGCCGCCAGGAGCGGGTTTTGGAAAGCCAGCTCAACCCGGGCCATGAACCCAAAGTAAGATATGCCATTCAGTAATGCAAAGAATAAAAAACATGAATTGAGGTTATGTAATGCGGGAGAGTAAGATAACCCGCAGTGTAGTCAAAACCAGAAACCCCCAGAGAGTGAGAGCGAACCATGGCGGGCAAGACCTTATACGACAAATTGTGGGACGACCATCTCGTCAAGCAGCGGGACGACGGCTCAGCCCTTATCTACATCGACCGGCAGCTGCTCCACGAAGTAACCTCGCCGCAGGCCTTTGAAGGCCTTCGCCTGGCCGGCCGCAAGCCCTGGCGCATCGACGCTAACCTGGCAACACCCGACCACAACGTACCGACCACCGATCGCGACAAAGGTATCGACGGAATTGTTGACCCGGTCTCCCGCACCCAGGTTGAAACCCTCGACAAGAACTGCGACGAATTCGGCATCCTGGAATTCAAGATCAAGGACCAGCGCCAGGGCATCGTCCACGTCATCGGGCCGGAACAGGGTGCCACCTTGCCGGGCATGAGCATCGTCTGTGGTGACTCCCACACCTCCACCCACGGCGCCTTCGGCTGCCTGGCCCACGGTATCGGCACCTCCGAAGTCGAGCATGTGCTGGCCACCCAGTGCCTCGTGCAGAAGAAAATGAAAAACATGCTGGTCAAGGTCAACGGCAAACTGGGCCGCGGTGTGACCGGCAAGGACGTGGTGCTGGCCATCATCGGCAAGATCGGCACCGCCGGCGGTACCGGTTACGCCATCGAATTTGGCGGCGAGGCGATTCGTGGCCTGAGCATGGAAGGGCGGATGACCATCTGCAACATGGCCATTGAAGCTGGCGCCCGGGTCGGCATGGTCGCAGTGGATGACACCACCATCGAATACGTCAAAGGCCGTCCATTTTCCCCCATCGGTGAACAGTGGGACACCGCCGTTGCCTACTGGCGCACCCTGCACAGCGACGATAACGCCGTATTCGACAAGGTCGTGGAACTCGATGGCGCGGCCATCAAGCCCCAGGTGAGCTGGGGGACGTCACCGGAGATGGTCGCCGACGTGGATGGCCAGGTGCCTGATCCGGCGAAGGAAGAGGACCCCATCCGTCGCGAGGGTATTGTTCGCGCCCTGAAATACATGGGATTGCAACCCAACCAGGCGATCACCGACATCCAGCTCGACCGGGTATTCATCGGCTCCTGTACCAATAGCCGGATTGAAGACCTGCGTGAAGCTGCCGCCGTGGTCAAGGGCCGCAAGGTCGCTGCCAGCCTCAAGCAGGCAATGGTTGTGCCGGGTTCCGGCCTGGTCAAGGCCCAGGCGGAGCAGGAAGGTCTCGACAAGATCTTTATCGAAGCCGGCCTGGAATGGCGTGATCCGGGGTGCTCCATGTGCCTTGCGATGAATGCGGACAAACTGGGGCAGGGCGAGCATTGTGCGTCCACCTCCAACCGTAACTTCGAAGGCCGTCAGGGCTTCGGCGGCCGGACTCACCTGGTCAGCCCGGCGATGGCGGCTGCCGCTGCGGTAACCGGCCACTTCGTCGACGTCCGCGAATTGCTGAACTGATCCACAGGAGAGAGACCATGCGCGCATTCACGCAACACCAGGGCATCGTTGCCCCCATGGACCGGTCCAATGTGGACACGGACATGATCATTCCCAAGCAGTTCCTGAAGTCTATCAAGCGTACCGGCTTCGGCCCGAACCTGTTTGACGAGCTGCGCTACCTCGATGAGGGCAAGCCCGACCAGGACAGTTCACAGCGTCCGCTCAATCCGGACTTCGTACTCAACCAGGCCCGTTACAAGGACGCCAGTGTACTGTTGGCTCGTGCCAACTTCGGTTGTGGCTCCAGTCGCGAGCACGCCCCCTGGGCGCTCGAGGATTACGGGTTCCGGGTGATTATTGCCCCAAGTTTCGCGGATATTTTCTACAACAACTGCTTCAAGAACGGGTTGTTACCCATTGTTCTTGAAGAAGAACAGGTTGACCGACTGTTTCGGGAAGCTGAGGCTACTGAAGGTTATCAGCTGACTGTGGATCTGGAAGCGCAAACCGTAACGACGCCGTCAGGCGAATCCTTCAGCTTTGAGGTGGACAACTTTCGCCGCCATTGCCTGCTGAACGGTCTCGACGATATCGGCGTGACCCTTGAGGATGCCGAGCAGATCCGGGCCTACGAAGACGCCCGGCGCAAGACTGCGCCCTGGCTGTTCAATTCAGTAAACCAGTAAGATCAAGTTAATCAGGAATCTGACATGTCCAAGACGGTATTGATGCTCCCGGGCGACGGGATTGGCCCGGAAATTGTTGCGGAGGCCGAAAAGGTTCTGCACAAGGTCAACGAAAAATTCAACCTCGGACTGACGTTCGAGCAGGCTCTGGTGGGTGGCGCTGCTATCGATGCAACCGGTATCCCGCTGCCTGACGAGACTCTCGACAAAGCCCGTCAGGCGGATGCCATCCTGCTTGGCGCGGTGGGCGGCCCCAAATGGGACCAGCTTGAAATGGCGCGGCGGCCGGAGAAAGGCTTGCTCGGCCTGCGTTCAAATCTGCAGCTGTTCGCCAACCTGCGGCCGGCGATTCTGTACCCGCAACTGGCGTCGGCATCTTCGCTGAAGCCGGAAGTGGTGTCCGGCCTGGATATCATGATTGTCCGTGAGCTGACCGGCGGCATCTACTTCGGTCAGCCCCGTGGTGTCCGGGAATTGGAGGGCGGCGAGCGACAGGGCTACAACACCTACGTTTACTCCGAGTCGGAGATCCGGCGCATCGGCCGGGTGGCCTTCGAGGCGGCCCGTCAGCGCAACAAAAAGCTGTGCTCGGTAGACAAGGCCAACGTGCTCGAAGTGACGGTGCTGTGGCGGGAAGTAATGACCGAGCTGGCGAAGGAGTATCCGGATGTCGAACTGTCCCATATGTACGTCGACAACGCGGCCATGCAGCTGGTGCGCGCACCCAAGCAATTCGATGTGATTGTGACCGGAAACATGTTTGGTGATATCCTTTCGGACGAAGCGGCTATGCTCACCGGCTCTATCGGCATGCTGCCGTCGGCGTCGCTGAACGCCGAAAAACAGGGCATGTACGAGCCCTGTCACGGTTCGGCGCCGGATATTGCCGGGCAGGGTATTGCCAATCCGCTGGCCACCATTCTCAGTGCCGCCATGATGTTGCGGTACAGTCTGGGCGAGGAAAAAGCTGCCGAAGCTATCGAGGCAGCCGTCAGCACAGTGCTGGATCAGGGGCTGCGCACCGCAGACATTATGTCTGAGGGCGCGAGGAAAGTGTCTACCCTTGAAATGGGTGAGGCAGTTCTCGCAGCGCTTTGAGGCCCTTACCGGTTCAGTAGTTTTGAGACCCGACGGCAACAGGATGCGGTTGCCGCGGGATCATCCATCCTGTCCCTGCCAGCGATAACGGTTGCGGGCGGGCATAAAGCGAGGTTCAAAGGTCGCACATGAAGCGAGTTGGACTTGTAGGTTGGCGTGGCATGGTGGGCTCGGTCCTCATGCAGCGCATGCGTGAAGAAAACGATTTTGCCGATATCGATCCGGTGTTTTTTACCACTTCCCAGGCCGGGAAGCCGGCCCCGGACGTAGGCAAGGAAGGCATTCCGCCGCTGCAGAATGCGTTTGATATCGACATCCTGAAAACCCTGGATGTCATTGTGACCTGCCAGGGTGGCGACTACACCACCGAGGTTTATCAGAAGCTGCGCGATGCAGGCTGGCAAGGCTACTGGATCGATGCAGCCTCCACCCTGCGGATGGCCGACCACTCGGTCATCGTGCTGGATCCGGTTAACCGCAACGTTATCGATGCGGCGCTGGCAAAGGGCGTCAAGGATTACATCGGTGGTAACTGCACCGTCAGCCTGATGATGCTGGCCCTCGGCGGACTGCTGGAGCAGGATCTGATTGAGTGGGTTTCGCCGATGACTTATCAGGCGGCTTCCGGTTCCGGTGCCCAGAACATGCGTGAGCTGCTGAGCCAGATGGGCGAATTGCATAACAGTGTTCGTGCAGAACTGGAAGATCCGGCCTCGGCCATCCTGGAAATCGATCGCAAGGTGACTGAAACCATGCGTTCCGGGGACTTCCCGACCGAGCATTTCGGGGTGCCGCTGGCGGGCAGCCTGATTCCGTTCATCGACAAGCAGCTCGATAACGGTATGAGCAAGGAAGAGTGGAAGGCCGGTGTAGAGACCAACAAGATCCTCGGTCGCAGTGGCAATCCGATTCCCATTGACGGAATCTGTGTCAGGATTGGCGCCATGCGTTCCCATAGCCAGGCGCTGACCATCAAGCTGCGAAAGGACCTGTCGGTTGAGGAAATCGAAGGCATTCTGGCGAAGGGCAACGACTGGGTGAAAGTGATCCCGAACGATCGGGACGCCACCATGCAGGAACTGACCCCGACACGGGTGACCGGAACCCTGGGGATTCCGATCGGCCGGATTCGCAAGCTGGCCATGGGGCCGGAGTATATCTCGGCGTTTACCGTCGGTGACCAGTTGCTGTGGGGTGCTGCGGAACCGCTGCGGCGGATGCTGCGCATCCTTCAGGAACGCTGAGGGAAGTCCAATGCAGGCTGGTTAATGCCAACTGTGTCCGGTTTCCGATAACCGGTTGGGGGCGGAGGCTGATTTCAGTCTCCGCCCCTGTTATTTTCAGAGATGATTGGTTCCCCTTGTGCCGAACGTGGGCTAGACTCAGCTTCGAAGCGGGATGGCCGGGAGTGGTTTTGAGTGGCGTTGAAGGAACAGCACGTTCCGGAAGAATGATAAAGAAATGGTATAAGCATTGAAGCTGATTGATTGATAAAACTCACTTTATCAACAATACTTGGCTGGCCGGAAATTAAAGAATTGACATAATAACGACATAATCCAGACGAATTTACGTAAGACAAAAGTCATCCATCCTCGTCCGATTCTGCTGGCACTGCAGCAGTAACGAATAACGGAGACTGGTAAGGAATAAGCATGAAGGTACGCAAGCTTGCGGTTGCCCTGGCTCTGGCGGGAGGGCTGGGTTCCAGCGTTGCACACGCTTTGGGGCTGGGAGAAATTGAATTACAGTCTTTCCTCAACGAGCCGTTGGATGCAGAAATTGATCTGCGTAAAAGTACTGGCGTAAGCCCAGACGAAGTATTCGTTAACATTGCTTCGGAAGCGGATTACAACCGGGTTGGTATCAGCCGGAATTACTTCCTTACCAAGCTCAGATTCAATGTAACCACCGCGCCGGATGGCAACCTCGTTGTCAACGTCTCTTCCAGCGAGCCCTTGCGGGAGCCGTATCTCAATTTCCTGCTTGAGGTGACCTGGCCCAGCGGCCGGCTGATGCGGGAATATTCCTTGCTGGTCGATCCGCCTGTGTACGCCGAAGAATCCGGCGAGCGCCAGGTTGTCGCGCCTGCGGCCTCAACGGCGACCCGGACTACCGCCTCCCCAAGTCGCCCTGCCGCCACAAGATCCTCCGCACCCGCTTCAGCGGCGGGTGATACTGCGTACAGCAGGACCACGTTTGGTCCGACGGGGCAGTCAGATACCCTTTGGGGCATAGCAATCAAAGTACGTCCGGACAGCAGCCTGAGTCCACAGCAGGTAATGCTCGCTATCCAGGATCTGAACCCGGATGCCTTCATCGACGGCAACATCAACAAGCTCAAGCGTGGCCAGGTGCTGCGCATCCCCACGGCCGAACAGATTCGGTCCCGCACCCCGGCCCAGGCGGTCAGGGAAGTGGTTGCCCAGAACGAAGCCCTGTCAGCTCCCCGTCGTGAGGTTGACGCGACAGCTTCCGCCGAGGGCGTCCAACCTCAGGCTCCGGCAGCTGCGCCTGGTACGGCGCCCGCACCTGATGAGCTGAAACTGCTGGTGTCGGAAGATTCCGGCAGTCGTGCCAGTGAAGACGGCGGTTCCGCTGCCGGCGATGGCCGTACCGGTGGTACCGCCGATGCGGGCAGCGCCGTGGCGATGGAGGAACTGGACAAGGTTCGTCGTGAAAATGAAGATCTGAGTGGCCGGGTCGAGGACCTGCAAAGTCAGGTGGAAACCCTGCAGCGTCTGCTGGAGCTCAAGAACAGCCAGTTGGCGGAGATCCAGAGCCTGAACGCCGATGGTGCTGACGGTGCCTTGCAGCAGGCACCGGTTACCGGAACTGGCGAAGTGACTGCCGACAGCGGTGCGGAGGCCGGCACTGCTGAGCTGCAATCCGCCGAATCTGCTGACGCTGCGGTGGCTGGAGCTGACGGCTCAGACGTTGGCGATGACGCCGGCGATCCGGAAGTTGGTGCTGCGGAAGCCGGCGCTCCGGAAGAGGGTGCGGATGCGACAGATTCCCGGGATGCCGCGGAAGGACTGTCGACCGATGCAGCCGCCGGCGCTGGCACCGATGAGATGGCCTCCGATGAGGCCGCAGGCGGAGTGGCTGACGATGCGTTTGGTGGCACTGCCGAACCAGCCAGTGAGGCGGCTCCGGAACCACAGCCGCTTCAGCAGTCTGCACAGCCTGCGCCCACCGAGCCGGCTCCGGTAGCGGCGTCTCAGCCCAAGGCGGACAAGGGGTTTCCGGGTAATTTTATTGACGCCATCACCAACAACTTCCTGTATCAGGTGGCCCTTGGTGGCGGCCTGGTTCTGTTGCTGCTGATACTGCTGCTGTTGGCCCGTCGCAATGCCAGTCGCGAAAAGGCGTTCTATGACGAGCTGAACGCGGAAGCCGGTGATGAGAAAGATTCCTTCGATCTGCCGGTAGGGGCGCAAGGTGGCGCTGTCGAGGCTGAAGTCGACGCTCTCGCCGAAGCGGATGCACTGATCGGGCAGGGTCGCTACGAACAGGCCGGGCAGAGCCTGGAGGCAGCCATCTCCCGCGAGCCTAGCCGGTCCGATCTGCGCCTGAAATTGTTGACGGTCTATGCCGACACCCAGGATCGAAGTGCATTTGACAAGCAGTTCCGGGAACTGGAAGCCATGGAGGATGAGCAGGTGATGGCCGAGGCTGTCGCTCTGAGATCCCGCCTGGACGAAGCAGAGGATATTCCCAGTATTGATGATCTGGAATCCCAGCTGCGCTCCGGTTCCTTCGGCAATGATTCGGGGACAGATGAGAGCAGTCTGCATCCGACCGACGAAACGGTGGCGGAAGAGTATGCAGCGCGCCCTGAAGATAACGAACTTGCCGCCGATTTTGACTTCGAGTCAGGTAACGAGGCATTTGATCTCGACGAGGATGAACTCGCCAAGGCTGCAGGTGCCGAAACAGGAACAGAGGCTGAATCCTTCGATTTCGATCTGTCTGATCTCGATGTGGATGCCGGTTCCGATGTGATTCCGGACAACGAAGCGAAAAAAGCAGAGCAGGATGACTTTTCTCTGGACTTCGAAATTCCGGAAGCGGTTGAGGAACAGGATGATCTGACCGTGGACTTTGATCTGGGTGAGAGCGCTGGTAGTGAAGAAACTTCCAGTTTGGATCTTGATCGGGATTCGGCGGATCTCACCGGGAAATCGGATAGTGACCTGGACAACGATTTCAGTTCGCTGGAACTGGATGACCTTGATACCGACACCGCGACAGATCTGGGTGGCCTGGCAACCGACAGCGAATCAGCCGAGTCTCTCGCAGACAAAGATACCGGCATGCTGGACGAGTCCTTCCTGGACGAGCTCGACGCCGAGCTGGACAAGGTCGGCGCTGAAGACGGCTTCGAAGACGACCTGGACGATGGTGGTCTGGAAGAGCTTGAGCTCGACGTGTCAGACGAGGATCTTGCACTGATGGAAGAGGTTTCTGAGGGCGGTTCTGATCTCGGGGCGCTGGACGACGATCTCGATCTGGAGAACTCGCTCGCAGATGATGGTTCGCTGTTGAGCGATGAAGTGCCGGTAGCCGAAGATGTGGAGGACGACATTCCCCTGACTTCGCCGGAGGCCGGAGTTCAGGCCGAGGAAACCGCCCGTTCGGCGGGGTCTGTCGAGTTTGACGAGGCAGATATCGGCGAGGATGACGACTTTGACTTCCTTTCCGGTACCGACGAGGCGGCCACCAAGCTCGATCTGGCCAGAGCCTACATCGAGATGGGTGACAACGACGGTGCCCGGGATATTCTGGAAGAAGTTGCCCTCGAGGGTAGCGACAGCCAGAAGCTGGAAGCTCAGGATCTTCTTAAAAAAATGTCCTGATTCGTTATAATCGCTCATCAGCGAGCAAACGCCGGCTTCCGGAACTGCCCGGACCACAAGCCGGCGTTTTGCTTTTCAGTCAGTTTGTCTTCCGGATGATCCCTTGTTTCTTGATCCGCTTCCGCTAACAACCGAAAACGAAATCGGCGCCGGCCGGGTTGCCCTGGCTTTTGAATATGATGGGCATGGCTATCACGGCTGGCAGATCCAGAAGTCCGGCGTCCGGTCGGTGGAGGGGGAGCTCACGCAGGCAATCAGCAAAGTGGCCGATCACCCGGTGGACCTGGTGTGTGCGGGGCGCACCGATGCCGGTGTTCACGCCAGCTTCCAGGTTGTCCACTTTGATACGCCTGCTGTACGAAACCTGCGTTCATGGGTAATGGGAATCAACACGGCCTTGCCTTACTCGATTGCGGTGCATTGGGCTGGTATGGGGCAGGGGGATTTTCACGCGCGCTTTTCGGCGATCTACCGTCGATATCGTTACGTGATATACAACAACCCGGTACGCCCCGGTATTCTGCGTGGCCAGGTCAGCTGGACGTTTCGTCCCCTTGATGCGGACAAAATGCACGAAGCCGCGCAGGCGTTGGTTGGCGAGCATGATTTCACCTCCTTTCGGGCGGCTGGATGCCAGTCCCGTACGCCGCAGCGCTATGTCGAGTTTGTTGAGGTAACCCGAAAGGGCGATTACGTCGTAATTGATATTCAGGCCAACGCGTTCCTGCACCATATGGTGCGGAACATTGCCGGTGGCCTGATGGCGGTAGGTAGTGGTGAGCGGCCAACGAGCTGGATTCGTGAGATACTGCAGGCGAGGAATCGCAAGCTTGCAGGGGTAACGGCGCCGCCTTTCGGTCTTTACCTGGTCGATGTCGGGTATCCCGAGGAGTTTGGTGTGCCGGCTGCCCTGTGTGGCCCGGGGTTTTTGCGTCCGTGGTTCAGCGAGGCGGACAATCGTCCGCGGCCCATGCGTAAAATTCATCGTAAACACAGGCCTGAGTCATGAGAACCCGTGTCAAGGTATGCGGAATTACCCGTGTTGCGGACGGTCTGGCAGCGGCCCGCGCCGGCGTGGATACCATCGGCCTGGTATTCTACGAATCCAGTCCGCGGTATGTGACCAACAGCGCCGCGGCGGAGATCGTCAGGGCGTTACCCGCCTTCGTGGGTGTAGTTGGATTGTTCGTGAACCCGATCGAGGCCCAGGTTCGCGAGACGCTCACAGCTGTGCCGCTGGATCTGCTGCAATTTCACGGCGACGAGTCGCCGGAGTTCTGTAGCCAGTTTGGCAAACGTTGGATTAAGGCTATTCGGGTCCGGGAACAGCAGGATGTCGAGCTGGCGTTCGACCGCTACCGGAATGCCTGCGGTTTGCTGGCTGACGCCTACGATCCGGCCCTTTACGGTGGTACCGGCCAGTCCTTCAACTGGGCGCTGTTACCGGCGGCGCGACCGGTGCCGCTGATATTGGCCGGTGGCCTGACTTCTGATAACGTAGCCCGCGCCATTGCGCAGGTAAAGCCCTGGGCCGTGGATGTCAGTGGTGGTGTTGAGAGCCACAAGGGCATCAAAGACGTCTCCAAAATCACTGATTTTATGAACGAGGTTCACCGTGTCGATCAAACTGACTGAAGAGATGCTGAGCACCCTGCCTGACGCAAGGGGCCATTTCGGTGCCTACGGCGGACGGTTTGTGTCCGAAACCCTGATGGACTCCCTCATGACTCTTGAGGACGAATACCAGCGGCTGAAGCAGGATCCAGAGTTCCAGGCTGCATTTGACAAGGATCTGGCCCATTACGTCGGTCGCCCGAGCCCGCTGTATTTTGCCGAACGGCTGACCCGGGAAACCGGTGGTGCCCAGATCTGGCTGAAGCGCGAAGACCTCAACCACACCGGGGCTCACAAGATCAATAACACGATCGGTCAGGCCTTGCTGGCGAGTTTCCTCGGCAAGAAACGAATCATTGCCGAAACCGGTGCCGGTCAGCATGGGGTGGCGACGGCGACGGTATGTGCCCGTCTCGGTCTTGAATGTCACGTGTTCATGGGCGCTGAGGATGTTCAGCGGCAGTCGCTCAACGTTTACCGGATGAAATTGCTGGGTGCCCAGGTCCATGCCGTCGAAAGCGGAACCCGAACCCTCAAGGACGCGATGAACGACGCCATGCGCGACTGGGTAACCCATGTCGACGAAACCTTCTACATCATTGGAACGGTCGCCGGCCCGCATCCGTATCCGCTGCTGGTTCGTGATTTCCAGGCGGTCATCGGTCGCGAGCTCCGGGCCCAGTCCCTGGAGCAGGCCGGGCGCTTGCCGGATGCCCTGGTCGCTTGTGTTGGCGGTGGTTCCAATGCCATCGGTATGTTCTACCCGTTCCTGACCGACGAATCCGTTGAATTGTACGGTGTGGAAGCTGGTGGTCTGGGCATCGCAACAGGCCAGCATGCGGCACCGTTGTGCGCCGGCCGGCCGGGGGTGCTCCACGGTAACCGTACCTATCTGATGGAAGACGAGAACGGCCAGATTGCCGGCACTCACTCGGTGAGCGCGGGTCTGGACTATCCTGGCGTAGGGCCGGAGCACAGCTGGCTTAAAGATATCGGGCGGGCGCACTACGTGTCGGTCACCGATGACGAAGCACTGGACGGCTTCCGCAAGTTGACCCGGGTGGAGGGTATCATGCCGGCGCTCGAGTCTTCCCATGCCGTTGCCTATGCCGTGAAACTGGCGGCAACCATGGACAAGGACAAGATGCTGGTCATCAATGTCTCGGGGCGCGGTGACAAGGATATCCACACCATTGCAACCCTGGATGGCATTGAACTCTGAGTCGCGACAGCGATCATGGCAGCGCCCGAAGGCGCTGCCAGGCAAGGATTAACAGGAGCAGGCATGAGTCGAATTCAAGGGGTTATGAAAACTCTGAAAGGGCAGGGTCGCAAGGCACTGATTCCGTATATTACCGCGGGTGATCCCGAGCCAGGTCAGACGGTCGGCCTGATGCACACCCTGGTTGAGGCTGGCGCAGACATTATCGAACTGGGTGTTCCCTTTTCCGATCCGATGGCAGACGGCCCGGTCATCCAGCTCGCCTGCGAGCGTGCGCTCAAGCATGGTACCTCGCTGCGTCAGGTGCTGGGGATGGTCAAGACCTTTCGTGAAACCGACCAGGCTACCCCGATTGTGCTGATGGGCTATCTCAACCCCATGGAAGCCATGGGCTACGAGGCGTTCGCCGATGCCGCTTTGGACGCCGGTGTGGATGGCATACTGACGGTCGATCTGCCTCCCGAAGAGGCGGACGATGTTGCGCCACTGTTTGCGGCGCGCAATCTCGATCCGGTATTTCTGCTTGCTCCCACCACAACCGATGACCGGATTCGCGCGATTGCGGAACACTCATCGGGCTATGTGTACTATGTTTCTGTGAAAGGGGTTACCGGTTCGGCCGAGATCAATGTGGACGAGGTGGCTGCCAAGGTCGCTCATATTCACGCCCTGACGGCAGTTCCCGTCGGTGTCGGCTTCGGTATCCGGGATGCGCAAACCGCTGCGGCCATCGGTCGGGTATCCGATGGTGTAATTGTGGGGAGTGTCCTGGTCGATACAATAGCCAGAAATCAGACGGATCCGGCGCAGCTGAAGCGCGCGCTGACGGATCTGCTACACCCAATGCGTGAAGCTCTGGACAGTCTTGCCTCCTGAACGGGAGGCTCCTGACGGGCGGGCATCGAAGGACAGGATGACATCATGAGTAACTGGCTGGATAAAATCATGCCGAGCAAGATCCGCTCGGAGTCAAGACAGCGGACCGGTGTGCCGGAAGGCCTCTGGAAGAAGTGCCCGAAATGCGGTGCGTTTCTCTACAAGCCGGAGCTGGACAAAAACCTGGATGTTTGTCCGAAGTGTAATCACCATCTGCGTGTTTCCGCCCGCCGCCGTCTGGATATTTTTCTGGACAAGGACGGTCGTGAAGAGATCGGTGCCGAGCTTGAGCCCACCGACCGGCTGAAGTTCAAGGACAGCAAGCGCTACAAGGATCGTCTGTCCCAGGCCCAGAAGGCCACGGGTGAGAAAGATGCTCTGGTTGCCATGCGCGGCACAACCATGGGTGTGCCCCTGGTGGCGTGTTCCTTCGAATTCAACTTCCTGGGTGGTTCGATGGGGCAGGTTGTGGGCGAGAAATTCGTCCAGGCGGCCAATATCTGCCTGGAAGAGCGTATTCCGCTGGTGTGTTTTTCTGCCAGTGGCGGCGCCCGGATGCAAGAGGCGATTCTGTCGCTCATGCAAATGGCCAAAACCGCGGCGGTGCTTGAGCGCATGAAGCAGGAAGGCATCCCTTACATTTCGGTGTTGACGGACCCGGTGTTCGGTGGTGTGTCAGCCAGTCTGGCCATGCTGGGCGATCTCAACATCGCTGAACCCTATGCCCTGATCGGTTTTGCCGGACCGCGGGTCATCGAGCAGACGGTGCGTGAAAAACTCCCGGAAGGTTTCCAGCGCAGCGAGTTTCTGCTGGAACACGGGGCCATCGATATGATTCTTCATCGCCACCAGATGCGTGAGCGCATCGCTCACGTACTGGCGAAGTTCGGCGGTCTCGATCGTCCGGGAACAGAAGAGCCGATCGAGTTTGAAGTGACCGAAAGACCTCAAACCGATGCCCCGACGCACTGACCCTGTCTCCTCGCGCCCGGTTGCTCCGGGCGCGAACGCCTCTCTGGCCACCTGGCTGTCTTATCTGGAATCCATCCATCCGGCAGAAATCGATCTCGGCCTTGACCGGGTGCTCACGGTTCTGCGCCGATTGTTCCGTAATCGCCCCCGGGTTCGGGTCATTACCGTAGCCGGCACCAACGGCAAGGGCAGCACCGTTGCCTGTCTCGAAAGTCTGTTGCGTCGGGCAGGTCGCGCCACCGGTGCCTACACGTCGCCTCATCTGTATCGCTATAACGAGCGGGTGAGGATAAATGGTACCGAAGCAACCGATGACCAGCTGGTAACGGCCTTTGAACGGGTCGAGGCGGCGCGCGGTAATGTCACGCTGACCTATTTCGAGTTTGGAACCCTGGCCGCGTTCCAGGTGTTTGCCGATGCCGGCGTGGAGGACTGGATTCTCGAGGTTGGTCTGGGCGGGCGGCTGGATGCTGTCAATGTCATGGATCCGGACCTGGCCGTCATTGCCTCGGTGGACATCGACCATGTGGATTTCCTGGGCGGAGACCGGGAAACCATTGGTTTTGAAAAAGCCGGTATCCTGCGCCAGGGGCGGCCGGCGATCTATGCGGATATTGATCCTCCCCGTTCGGTATTGCAGCAGGTAGCTGCCCAGCGGATTCCGCTGAAGAGGCTGGGGGTGGATTACCGGATTACGGATGCCGGAGAGGGCATGGAGCTGACCTTGATGTCGCCCTCCCGGACCCTGACGCTGCCAGCGACACCGCTGCCGCGCAACAGCGTGGCAGCGGCTGTTGTTGCGGCGCTGATGCTGCAGCCGGAGCTGGATAATCTGGCGATCACCGAGGCGCTCGGTGAGGTTCGCCTGGCGGGCCGCTTCGAGTGTCTGGCGTCGTCACCCGAGATTTTCGTCGATGTCGGGCACAATCCCCATGCGGCCCGCTGGCTGGCTGACAGGATCCGGGCTCGCAAGCCTCTCCGTAATAAGGTTTACGCGGTCTACGCGTGCCTGGCAGACAAGGATTCCTCCGGCGTGGTTGATGCCCTGGCGGATGTTGTCGATGACTGGTTTATCGGCGGGCTGGACTGCCATCGCGGGCTTTCTGCAGCAGAGTTGCGGGCGCGTCTGGCGGTCAGTCACCCCGAACTGGTTGTCCGCGAGGCGCCGACGGTGACTGCGGCGCTGTCTTCTGCCAGGGAAAAAGCGCAAGCTGATGACCTTATCGTGATTTTCGGGTCCTTTTTCACGGTGGCCGAGGCGAGAGCGTCAGTGCTTGGCGAGTCGTCTTAAATATCCGTCATCTGATGTCGGTGGTTTTGAGTTCTTGAAGGTTGCCGGTTAGTATCGGCTCTGTGTTAAGTGGGCGACGATTCAGGTTTTTGAAACAGGGGGCGGGTAAACGTGGATGGACTCAAACAAAGGGTAATTGGTGCGCTGGTGCTGGTTTCGCTGGCTGTAATCTTTGTTCCAATGTTGTTTGATGAACCTCATTCCGAGCGGACCTCCACCACTATCAAGCTGCCTGAGGAGCCGCCGTTCCCGGAAGTTGAAGCACCGGAACCGGTGAGTATTGAGGCACCGTCCTACCACATCGAGGAGTCCGCCGGCGGTTCAGCGCCGGTACTGGAACAGCCCGATCCCGCAACTGAGGTGGCCCCTGCGATGCAGGGTGAAGCCGCGCCCGCCATCGAGCAGCCGGCAGCCGCTGCAGAGCCTGCCGCCCCGAAGCCCGAACCGGCGCCCCGTGAGCAGCCCCGGACACAGGAGAGTACCCCTCCGTCTTCCACACCCGCACCTGCTGAGAGCACCGCTTCGGCGGAATACACCCGGTCCCTGGCGGGAGCCTGGGTGGTGCAGTTGGGCAGCTTCGGTAATGCTGACAATGCCCGTCGGCTGCGCGATGACGTTCGGGAGCGCGGCTACAATTCCCACCTTCAGGAGGTGGTGCGTGGCGAACAGACCCTCGTTCGGGTGTTCAGCGGCCCCTTTGCCGAGAAGGCAGAGGCCGAGCGAGCCAAGCAGGTACTCGACAAGGCTTTCGGGTTGAACAGCCTGGTCACCTCCGGTGACAAGTGATTTGCGGGGCTCCGCAAATTTACATATCAGGCGGTTTAGCGGTTTGGTGTAAGGCGGATTCCTGCTAGAATTCGCGCTTCCTTTTTTAACACCGGGCCACCCATGGATGCGCTGATCTGGATTGACTGGGTCATCATAACCCTGATCGCCGTTTCAACTCTTATCAGCCTGAAGCGCGGGTTCGTCAAGGAAGCCCTGTCACTGGTTACCTGGGTTGCGGCCTTCATCCTGGCGCGCACTTTTCATCCCCAGATGCAGACATTATTGGAGCAAAGCGTGGAGACGCCGTTGGTTCGGCTGATCGCCGCGTTTGCGATTCTTTTTTTCGGGACCCTCATTGTTGGTGCGATAATCAATAACATGATTGGTCACCTGGTCAGGGCAACCGGGCTGACCGCCACCGATCGGGTGCTCGGGATGGCTTTCGGCCTGCTGCGAGGTGTGGTAGTGGTGATCGTAGCGATCGCGTTTACCCGTTACACCCCGCTGGCCGACGACACCTGGTGGCGAACGTCGGTAATGATTGATCGTCTGGCGGTGGTCGAGGACTGGTCCCGGAGGACCTTCGGCGATGAATTTGCCCGTTTTCTGGGTTCGCCGCCGGGAGCCGGGGACCCGCAACAGGTCAGGGAGCAGGCCGAAGCCCAGGAAAGCAGCGTGGAGTCCGCGCCAGCGAGTCGCTAACATTCAGTTTTAACACTTCGGAGATCACCGTATCCATGTGTGGCATTGTCGGTATAGTCAGTACATCTAACGTGAACCAGCTGCTTTATGACGCCTTGACCGTCCTGCAGCACCGTGGCCAGGATGCTGCGGGTATCGTCACGTTCCAGGACGACCGTTTTTACCTTCGCAAGGATAACGGGCTGGTCCGGGATGTCTTCCGCACCCGTCACATGCGCCGTCTGGTCGGTAACGTAGGTATCGGCCATGTTCGTTATCCGACCGCTGGCAGCTCAAGCTCGGCCGAGGCACAGCCGTTCTATGTCAACAGTCCTTACGGCATTACCCTGGCCCACAACGGCAACCTGACCAATGCGGACGACCTGAGCCGGGACCTGTTCCGCACCGACCTGCGCCATATCAATACCAACTCCGACTCGGAAGTGCTGCTGAACGTCTTCGCTCACGAACTGCAGAAGCTGGGCAAGCTGGACCCCACCAAGGACGAGATTTTTGCCGCGGTCAGTGCGGTTCACCAACGCTGCCGAGGTGCTTACGCCGTTATCGCCATGGTGACCGGCTATGGCATTGTCGGCTTCCGGGACCCGAATGGCATCCGTCCGGCGTGCTACGGCGTGCGGGAAACCGAGGAGGGCACCGAGTACATGATTGCCTCCGAGAGTGTGGCACTGAGTGCGGCCGGCTTCAAAATGGTGCGGGACATCGCGCCAGGCGAAGCGGTTTACATTGAAACCGACGGCACCCTGTACACCCAGCAATGCGCCGAGAATCCGAAGCTGGTGCCATGTATCTTCGAGCACGTCTATTTCGCCCGCCCCGACTCCATTATCGACAAGGTGTCCGTCTACAAAGCCCGTCTGCGCATGGGCGAGACCCTGGCTGACAAGATTCTGAAGGAACGCCCGGACCACGATATCGACGTCGTCATGCCGATCCCCGATACCAGCCGTACCTCAGCCCTGCAGATGGCGCATCGCCTTGGCGTCAAGTTCCGTGAAGGCTTTATCAAGAACCGCTACATCGGTCGCACGTTCATCATGCCCGGCCAGAAGATGCGCAAGAAGTCCGTTCGCCAGAAGCTGAATCCCATCGATCTGGAGTTCCGCGGCAAGAATGTGATGCTGGTGGATGACTCCATTGTGCGGGGCACCACCTGTAAGGAAATAGTCCAGATGGCCAGGGATGCCGGCGCCCGCAACGTCTATTTTGCCTCCGCAGCGCCCCCCGTGCGCTTCCCCAATGTGTATGGTATCGACATGCCATCGGCGAGCGAACTGATCGCCCATGATCGTAGCATTGAGGACGTCCGTGACCAGATTGGCGCAGACTGGCTGATTTACCAGGATCTGGAAGACCTGGTGACCTGTGTCAGTGACGTGAATCCGGATATCGACGGGTGGGAGTGCTCCGTGTTCGACGGTAGTTACATTACCGGGGATGTGGATGAAGCCTATCTGCGGAAACTGGAAGACCTGCGCAAGGATGAGAGCCGCTTTGAGGCCGGTGATAACGCCGATAACGGCATCATTGACCTGCATAATGACGAAGACTGAACTGCTTTTGCCAGCCTGGTAAGGATCTGACATGACACATTGCCGCGAAGAACATCTGATGATTCCCGAGTCTGACCTGGAAGGTATGTCAGTTGACACCTTCGCGGTGAGGGCAGGGCAGATCCGGACCGGTCAGCTGGAGCACAGTGACCCGATCTTCCCCACCTCGAGTTTCGTCTACGGCAGTGCGGCGCAGGCTGCGGCGCGGTTCGGGGGGGATGAGCCGGGCAACATCTACAGCCGGTTTACCAATCCCACCGTGCAGGCATTCGAGGGTCGGATCGCGGCGATGGAGGGTGGCGAGCGGGCTGTTGCCACGGCCTCGGGAATGGCTGCTATTCTCAGTACCTGCATGGCCTTGCTGAAGTCTGGTGATCATGTTGTCTGTTCCCGGGGCGTGTTCGGCACCACCAACGTCTTGTTCCAGAAATACATGGCGAAATTTGGTGTCACTACCAGCTTTGTCAGCCTGACCCGCATGGATGAGTGGCAGGCTGCCGTGCGCCCGGAAACGCGGATGCTGTTCATCGAGACGCCCTCGAATCCGCTGGGTGAAGTTGCTGATGTGCGGGCCCTGGCTGCTCTCGCAAAAGCCGCTGGCGCACTGTTTGTGGTGGATAACTGTTTCTGCACCCCGGTCCTGCAGCGTCCGCTGGAACTGGGGGCAGACATCGTGGTCCATTCCGCCACCAAGTACCTGGATGGCCAGGGTCGGTGCGTTGGTGGAGTGGTCGTTGGCCCGGAGAAGTTACTGGAGGAAATCTACGGGTTCCTGCGCTCCGCCGGCCCCACGATGAGTCCCTTCAATGCCTGGGTGTTTCTTAAGGGGCTGGAAACCTTACCAATTCGTATGCGCGCACACTGTGAGAATGCGTTAGAGTTGGCGGCATGGCTGCAACAACAGCCGGAGATTGAAGAGGTGTACTACGCTGGTTTATCGGAGCATCCTCATCACGAACTGGCAAAAAGCCAGCAAAAGGGTTTCGGCGGCGTGTTGTCCTTCTGCGTCAAGGGTGGTCGGGAGCAGGCCTGGGCCTTTATCGATGCCACCCGGATGATTTCGATTACCGCCAACCTGGGCGATGTGAAAACCACCATCACCCATCCGGCCACGACCACCCACGGCCGCCTCTCGCCGGAGGACAAGGCGCAGGCAGGCATCACCGAAAATCTGATCCGCGTGTCCGTGGGCATTGAAGCGGTGGATGACCTGAAGAAAGATCTGGCTCGGGGTATTGAAGCCCTGAAGTAATGCGAGATACGAGCAACACACTTAACGGAAACGTCTGATCATTCATGGCTGAGTCCAAAAAAGCGAAAAATGCCACGGAACTGACCGAGAAACAGAAACGTTTCCGGCGCCTCGTCAGCCAGGGCGCGAGGGAAGGTGCTGTTATCGCGCTGATTGTACTCGCCATCTACCTGGCAATGGCGCTGGTCACTTTCAGCGCCTCAGATCCCGGCTGGGCCAGCATTGGCCATGACACCCGGGTGTCCAACTCTGCCGGACGCAGCGGTGCCTGGCTGGCGAGCCTGATGATGGACTTCTTTGGGCATGTCGCCTTTCTTTTTCCGGTCATGGTGGCCGGTTACGCGATCATGCTGATCCGCCGCCGCAACGAGTCCCTCGACCTGCACTGGCCCCTGTTCATGGTCCGCTTCGGTGGCTTCCTGCTGATTCTGTTGTCGGCGGCCAGTCTGCTGTCCCTGTATTCCCTGTTCGGTCTGTCGATGTCTTCCGGTGGTGTGCTGGGGGCCGCCGTGTCTTCGGCCATGGTGCGTTTCTTTAACCTGCCGGCGACCACGTTGTTGCTGGTGGCCATCTTCCTGTTTGCTCTCACGGTGACCGTAGGGCTGTCCTGGTTCCGCCTCATGGATCAGGTTGGCGGCCTGACCCTGAGGGCAGGGCAGGCCTGCCGGCGGTTATGGCAACCGAAACCTGAGCGCCAGCCAAAGCCTGCGTCCGGGTCAGTCCCGGAGGCCCTGTCTCGCGCTGAAAAGCCCGCCCGCCCGTCGCGGCCTGAGCCGCCGGTGGTTCGTGATGCGATTGCCGAAACGCCGGCTCGTAGCCCGTGGTGGCGACGTATTCCAGGCTTTGCGGGTAAGTCGCAGAGCGTGGCAAAGGTACCTTCAGGCAAGGCTGTGAAACAACCCGCCGGGACCCGTGAGCGGATTGAGCCCGGTTTTGATGGCGTGGTACCCACGCGGGATGATGAGCCCGCCCGACTGGAAAGTTTCTCGTCCCGGGACGTGGCCGAAGCAGCGCCTTCCGGGCGCCCGGTGAATGGTGCCCGGGTCACCCCCGAGCCGGTGGCGCCGCCGCCCAAGTCGGTGAAGATCTCGCCCTTCAAGCGGGATGAAAATGCCCGCTCCGCGAAAGCGGGCAATGGCCAGGGCTCGCTGCTGGAAGATGTGGAAAGCCCGATTCCGCCAATTTCCCTGCTGGATCCGCCGGAGGAGCATAAGGAAAAAGGTTACTCCGAAGAATCCCTGGAACACATGTCGCGGTTGCTTGAGGAAAAGCTCGCGGACTTTGGCGTCTCCGTGGAAGTGGTGGAGGTCAATCCCGGCCCGGTGATCACGCGCTTTGAAATCAAGCCTGCCGCCGGCGTCAAGGTCAGCAAGATATCCAACCTTGCCAAGGATCTGGCCCGCTCCCTGGCGGTGCTGAGTGTTCGTGTCGTGGAGGTGATCCCCGGCAAGTCGGTGGTCGGTATCGAGATCCCCAACGAGGAGCGGGAGATTGTACGGCTCAGCGAAGTGCTTGGCGCCCGGGTGTTCGAGGAGTCCAGTTCGCCGCTGACCCTGGCCCTGGGTAATGACATCGGGGGCAATCCGATGGTGGCTAACCTCGCCAAGATGCCGCACCTGCTGGTTGCCGGTACCACCGGATCCGGTAAATCGGTCGGCGTCAACGCCATGCTGTTGAGCATGTTGCTCAAGGCCACGCCCGAGGAAGTGCGTTTCATCATGGTTGACCCCAAGATGCTTGAACTGAGCATCTACGACGGTATTCCCCATTTGCTGGCACCAGTAGTTACCGACATGAAAGAGGCTGCCAATGCCTTGCGCTGGTGCGTTGCCGAGATGGAGCGCCGCTACCGGCTGATGGCGAGTCTCGGGGTGCGTAATATTGCTGGTTATAACCGGAAGGTTAAGGACGCGCTCGAGGCCGGGGAGCCATTGCTGGATCCGTTGTGGAAACCGGACGAATACCTGGCCAACGACGAGCAGGAGCGTCCGGAACTGGGAACACTTCCCTTCATCGTGGTGGTAATCGACGAATTTGCCGACATGATGATGATTGTCGGCAAGAAGGTCGAGGAACTGATTGCGCGAATTGCCCAGAAGGCCCGGGCTGCCGGTATTCACCTGATTCTGGCAACCCAGCGGCCATCGGTGGATGTGATCACTGGTCTGATCAAGGCCAATATACCGACCCGGATGTCGTTCCAGGTGTCCTCCAAGATTGATTCGCGGACGGTGCTGGATCAGGGTGGCGCGGAGCAGTTGCTGGGGCATGGCGATATGCTCTATCTGCCGCCGGGTTCGGGTTTGCCGGTTCGGGTCCATGGTGCTTTTGTCGATGATGACGAAGTTCACCGGGTGGTCAGTGCCTGGCGGGAACGTGGCGAGCCCGAATACGTGGACGATGTGCTTAACGGTGCCGAAGGGGAGAGTCTTCCCGGGGTGCCGACTCTGTCCGAAGGGGGCGGGGACAGCGAAGGGGACGCCTTGTATGATGAAGCCGTTGCCTTCGTGACCGAAGGGAGGCGGGTGTCCATTTCTTCCGTGCAGCGAAAATTCAAGATCGGTTATAACCGTGCGGCCAACCTGGTGGATGCGATGGAAGCCTCCGGTGTGGTCAGTCCGGCCGGTCATAATGGTGCAAGGGAAGTGCTTGCACCACCACCTCCGAGAGACTAGGAGCTTCGAACCTATGTCATTCAAGCGAATTGCAGTTTTCCTGATCGCTGGCCTGGCCATGCTCAACAGCCTGACCGTCGTCGCCCAGGCCAATGGGGAGGCCGCTGCTCAACTGGCTCGTACCCTCAAGGGCTACGAAACCTACCAGGCCGACTTCATCCAGATTGTGGTTAACGAAGATGGCAGCAAGGTGCAGGAAACCCGTGGTGCCCTCAAGGCAAAGCGTCCCGGGCTGTTTTACTGGGAAGCCAGCGAACCGCTCAACCAGTTCATCGTTAGTGACGGCGACACAGTCTCGGTCTACGACCCGGACCTGGAGCAGGTAACCATCCACAATCTTGACGAGCGGGTATCGTCAACGCCGGCGCTGCTGCTTAGCGGTGAGGTGGACAATCTGGCGGACACCTATGAGGTCAGCTACCGCAAGCTCGGCGAGAGTTCGGAAGAGTACACCCTGAAACCCAGAAACCCGGATTCGCTCTTTGTTTCCCTGCGGCTGACCTTTTTCAAGGGTGAGCTCCAGGAAATGCGCATGGCGGACTCGCTGGCGCAGCAAAGCATTCTGAGCTTCCACAACATTCGCCTGAACCAGGCGGTCGCCAACAACGCCTTCACCCTGGAGTATCCGGAGGGCGTTGATGTCATCCGGGACGGTGCCTGATGCAGGACTCCCTGTTCGGTGACGATCGGGGATTTGCACCCCTGGCCGCAAGGATGCGGCCGAAATCCCTCGACGAGTATGTTGGCCAGACCCACTTGCTGGGTGACGGTAAGCCACTGCGGCGCGCGGTGGAGCAGGGACAACTGCATTCGATGATTCTCTGGGGGCCGCCTGGGGTTGGCAAGACCACCTTTGCCCGCCTGCTGGCCAACCTGAGTGAGCTGACCTTCGAGACGGTTTCTGCGGTGCTGAGCGGCGTCAAGGACATCCGTGCGGTGGTGGAGCGGGCGAAGTACCGTAAGCAGTCCGAGGGCCGC
This sequence comes from Marinobacter profundi, assembly GCF_002744715.1. Lineage (GTDB taxonomy): Bacteria > Pseudomonadota > Gammaproteobacteria > Pseudomonadales > Oleiphilaceae > Marinobacter > Marinobacter profundi. The sequence continues at coordinate 67,236 of NZ_KZ319368.1, read as the reverse complement.
GATACCCTGCTGTTTGTCGATGAGGTCCACCGCTTCAACAAGAGCCAGCAAGATGCTTTTCTGCCTCATATCGAGGACGGCACCTTTATCTTTATTGGCGCCACCACCGAAAATCCCTCCTTCGAGCTCAACAGTGCGCTGTTGTCCCGCACCCGGGTATACGTCCTCAAGAATCTGACCGAGGAGGAAGTCTCCAGCCTGCTCCACCGCGCTTTGACCGCGCCCGAGGGGCTGGCCGGCCGGGTTGCGGTATCCGATGAGGTGCTTGCCGTTATGGCGGCCGCCAGCGGCGGCGATGCTCGCCGCGCCCTGAATATCCTGGAAGTGGGTGCTGACCTGGCGGAACCTGACGAAACCGGTCAGCCGCGAGTAACCGAGCGGCATCTTGAGCAGGTTTTACAGGCCAGCCTGCGGCGGTTCGATAAGGGCGGGGAGGTGTTTTATGACCAGATCTCCGCGTTGCACAAGTCGGTCAGGGGGTCGGATCCGGATGGTTCGCTGTACTGGCTGTGCCGGATGCTCGATGGTGGAGCAGACCCGCTCTACGTAGCTCGTCGACTGGTTCGTATCGCCAGCGAGGACATCGGCAATGCAGACCCAAGGGCGCTTCAGTTATCACTGGACGCCTGGGACGCCCAGGAACGGCTGGGTTCGCCGGAAGGCGAGCTGGCGCTGGCCCAGGCGGTGACCTACCTGGCGATGGCCCCCAAGAGCAATGCAGTCTACCAGGCGTTCAACCAGTGCATGGCAGATATTCGCCAGGATCCTGACTACGAGGTTCCGGTGCATCTGCGCAATGCCCCCACCAAGCTGCTGAAAAGCCTTGGCCACGGCGATGAATACCGCTACGCCCATGACGAACCGGAGGCCTTCGCCGCCGGCGAAAACTACCTTCCGGAACCGATACACCAGCGCCGCTATTACCGGCCGGTGCCACGTGGCCTGGAAATCAAGCTGGCCGAGAAACGTGAACGGCTCGATGCCCGCAATGCATCCAGTGAGCGGCGGCGCTATCCCGGCGACTCTCCTTCCTCTGACTGAGCCTGCCAGGGCTGTGGTCATCCCCCCTTGCGCGGGTATAATGCCTCTCTTAGATTGCAAACGGCACCGCCCAGAATCCATCTGAAACAGACAATCAGGATACTCATGCTCGACCCTAAACGCGTCCGCACCCAGACTGAAGAAATTGCCCGCCGTCTGGCGGTGAAGAACTTCACTTTCGACATGGCCGCCTTCGAACAGCTTGAAGAGCGTCGGCGTTCCCTGCAGGTGCACACCGAGACGCTGCAGAGCGAGCAGAACAAGCGTTCCAAATCCATCGGCAAGGCCAAGGCAGCCGGGGAAGATATCCAGCCGCTGCTCGACGAAGTCGAGAACCTGAAAGCCCGCCGCAGCGAGGCCGAGGACGAATTGCGCAAGCTGCAGGAAGAGCTCGGGAATTTCCTGGCAGGTATTCCCAACCTGCCGGACGAAACCGTGCCGGCCGGCGCCGATGAGAACGATAACGTTGAGGTGCGTCGTTGGGGGACGCCGGCGGAATTCGATTTTGAACCTCAGGATCACGTTGCCCTCGGCGAGGCTCTCGGCGGAATGGATTTTGAGACCGCGAGCCGGCTGGCCCATTCCCGCTTTGCCGTGATGCGTGGTGGTATTGCCCGCATGCACCGTGCGCTGGCCCAGTTCATGCTGGACCTGCATACCTCCGAGCACGGTTACACCGAGGCCTACGTGCCCTACCTGGTCAACGCGGACACCCTGTACGGCACCGGCCAGCTTCCGAAGTTCGAGGAAGACCTGTTCAAGACCAGTGGCGAGACTCCGCTGTACCTGATTCCAACGGCCGAAGTGCCGGCCACCAACCTGGTCAGCAACACCATCCTGGAGGCGGCCGAACTGCCCCTGCAGCTGGTCTGTCATACCCCCTGTTTCCGCAGTGAAGCCGGGTCCTACGGCCGCGATACCCGCGGTATGATCCGTCAGCACCAGTTTGACAAGGTAGAGCTGGTGCAGATTGTTCGCCCGCAGGATTCCGAGGCAGCGCTCGAGGCCCTGACCGGCCATGCCGAGAAGGTGCTGCAGTTACTGGAGTTGCCGTACCGGGTAGTGGCGCTGTGTGGCGGCGATATGGGTTTTTCCGCCGCCCGTACCTACGACCTCGAGGTCTGGCTGCCCGGCCAGCAGAAGTACCGGGAAATTTCGTCCTGTTCCAACACCCGGGATTTTCAGGCACGGCGTATGCATGCACGTTGGCGTAACCCGGAAACCGGAAAGCCCGAACCCGTTCATACCCTGAACGGATCCGGCCTGGCTGTAGGCCGTGCACTGATTGCGGTCATGGAGAACTACCAGCAGGCGGACGGCAGTATTCGTGTTCCCGATGTCCTGAAGCCGTATATGGGAGGTCTCGACAGGATTCAATGACAGATTCAACGGAAAGTGCCCCAGGGAAGGGCGCACGCACCATTTCGATGCCCACCCGTTATCGGGTGAACCCGATAACGGCCAACCAGAACAGCTCACGGGGGGAGGTTTTCCTGGTAGGCGCCGGCCCCGGCGATCCCGAGCTGTTGACCCTGAAGGCGTGGCGTATCATTACCTCGGCCGAGGTGGTGCTTTACGATCGCCTGGTGTCGCCCGAAATCCTCGCTCTGATCCCGGAAGACGCGGAAAAGGTCCATGTCGGCAAGCAGCGGGCCAACCATACCTTACCGCAGGAGCAGATCAACCAGCGTCTGGTTGACCTAGCCCTGGAGGGCCGTCGGGTGGTTCGCCTGAAAGGGGGTGATCCGTTTATCTTCGGGCGGGGCGGGGAGGAGATCGAAACCCTCGCGGCATCCGGAGTCCGTTTCCAGGTAGTTCCTGGTATCACCGCAGCCTCGGGATGTGCGGCCTATGCCGGCATACCGTTGACCCACCGCGATTACGCCCAGTCAGTAAGGTTTGTCACCGGCCATCTGAAGAACGACACCTGCGAGTTGCCCTGGGCGGATTTCGTCCAGAACAACCAGACGCTGGTGTTCTATATGGGCCTGGTGGGCTTGCCCATCATCACCCGGGAGCTGATGGCGCATGGTATGCGCGCCTCGATGCCGGTGGCACTGGTGTCCCGCGGAACCACGCCACAGCAGCAGGTGGTGGTCGGCGACCTGTCGAACATTGTGGAAAGGGTGACGGCAAGCGAGGTGCCCGCACCTACGCTGGTGATTATCGGTGAAGTAGTCAGTCTGAGGGACCGGCTGGACTGGATCGGCGCGCAGTTATAGGCGCGCCGATCCGGTAGGCTGCCTGAGCGTCAGGCGATTCGCTTGGGCAGTACGTCTTTCAGTTTATCCCGCATCTCGCGAATGGCTTTTTCGGTGGTCGGCCAGTCAATGCAGGCGTCGGTAATGGAGACGCCGTATTTCAGGTCGGCCAGGTTCTCCGGAATGCCCTGATTGCCCCAGTTCAGGTTACTTTCAATCATCAGACTCTGGATCGACTGGTTGCCTTCCAGGATCTGGTGGGTTACATCCTGCATCACCAGAGGCTGGAGCCCGGGATCCTTGTTGGAGTTGGCGTGGCTGCAATCCACCATGATGGACTTGCGCAGGCCTGCCTTATCCAGCGCCTGCTCACACAGGGCAACGCTGACCGAGTCGTAATTCGGTTTTCCGCCACCACCACGCAGCACCACGTGGCCGTAGGCATTGCCGCGGGTCCGGATAATCGCGACCTGGCCCTGCTGGTCGAGGCCAAGGAAGCTGTGAGGGCTCGACACCGATTTCATGGCATTGACGGCTACATCGAGGCTGCCGTCCGTACCGTTTTTGAACCCGATCGCCATCGAGAGGCCGCTGGCCAGTTCCCGGTGAGTCTGGGATTCGGTGGTGCGGGCACCGATGGCGGACCAGGCAATGGAGTCCTGCAGGTATTGCGGAGAAATCGGGTCCAGCGCCTCAGTGGCGGTGGGCAGGCCAAGCTCGGCAATGTCCAGCAGCAGGCGGCGGCCAATGTGCAGGCCTTTCTCGATATCAAAGGTATCGTCCAGGTGCGGGTCATTGATCAGACCTTTCCAGCCAACTGTCGTCCGTGGCTTCTCGAAGTAGACCCTCATCACGATGAGCAGGGTGTCGCTGACTTCGTCAGCGAGAGCCTTCAGCTTTTCAGCGTACTCGTGGGCGGCCTTGACGTCGTGGATGGAGCAGGGGCCTACTACCAGGAACAGCCGGTGATCCTTGCCGTCCATGATGTCATAGATGGCCTGACGGCCTTCCGCAACGGTCTTTGCCGCGAGGTCTGAAAGCGGCAGTTCGCGCTTCAGGGCCTCAGGTGTGATCAATGTTTCCTGACTGGCCACATTGACGTCTTCGAGCTTGGTGCCGGACATGCGTTTGTAATCCCCGATTCTGTTCTTTCCCGAGACATTGGCGGGTAATCCGCAGCAGTCTCAAAGCGGTGTAGATGAGCGGCCGGACGAAGCTGCGCGCCGGGCCGGTTGGTAATACTGCTCCATTTGTCAGGCCTTTGCAATGCAACGGCAAGCGCCGCCGGGCCAAACAAAAACGCCAGCCCGGTCAGGCTGGCGTTCGGTTTCCCGGCAGGTTCAGGCGTCGAGTTCGCTCATGCCGGTGATGTTGAAACCACCGTCGACGTACATGATTTCCCCGGTAATCCCGCTGGACAGGTCAGAGCCCAGGAAGGCTGCCGCATTACCGACTTCCTTTTGGGTTACGTTGCGACGCAGCGGCGCCTGCTTGGCGTTCTCGGCCAGCATACGGCGGAAATGCTTGATGCCGGAGGCGGCGAGGGTCTTGATCGGCCCTGCGGAAATACCGTTGACGCGGATGCCGTCACGACCCAGGCTGGCGGCCATGTAGCGTACGTTGGCTTCCAGCGACGCCTTGGCGAGGCCCATCACGTTGTAATTCTGCAGTACCCGCTCGGCACCCAGGTAGCTCAGGGTCAGCAGTGAGCTGCCTTCGTGCAGCATGTTCCGGGCGCCTTTGGCCAGCGCCACGAAGCTGTAGGAGCTGATGTCGTGGGCGATACGGAAGCCATCACGGGTAGTAACGTCCACGTAATTGCCATCCAGCTCGTGAGCAGGGGCAAAACCGACGGCGTGAACAATGATATCAACCTTGTCCCAGTGCTTGGCCAGTTCTGCGAATACCGCATCAATCTCTTCGTCGCTGGCAACGTCGCAAGGCAGCACAAGCTTGCTGTCCCAGCCTGCGGCGAACTCTTCCACGCGGGACTTCAGTTTTTCATTCTGGTAGGTGAATGCCAGCTCGGCACCCTGCTCATGAAAAGCTTCGGCGATGCCATAGGCAATGGACAATTTGCTGGCAACACCTACTATCAGGGCTTTTTTGCCGCTGAGAATTCCCATGTGTAATCTCCCTGTTTGGTCGGATTCGGGCCATTATCCCCGATCCGAGTCTGAGCGTGTAACGCTCAATTGGTCGTAGTTATTCCGGCAACCGGGGCCGGATGTTCGTCATTATAGAAGAAGGCGGCGCTGAGCAGTTCCCGGGTGTAGTCCGAGCGGGGCCGATGGAAAACCTCGGCGGCATCGCCATATTCCACAATGCTGCCATTCTGCAGTACCAGCATCTTGTGGCTGAGCGCTCTGACGACGGCCAGGTCATGACTGATAAAGATATAGCTGAGCCGGTAGCGCTGCTGCAGGTCTCGCAGCAGGGCGATCACCTGTTTCTGGACCGTGCGGTCGAGGGCGGATGTCGGCTCATCAAGAATGATCAGGTCGGGTTGCAGCACCAGGGCTCGGGCAATGGCGATACGCTGGCGCTGGCCACCTGAGAATTCGTGGGGGTAGCGATTGCCAGCCTCCGGGTCCAGCCCCACATCCTGCAGCGCCCGAATCACTTTCGCTTCGTGTTGCTCCCGGTTGGCCAGGTCATGGATCTCGAGGCCTTCGCCGACGATGTCGCCAATGGACATGCGGGGGCTGAGGCTGCCGAAGGGATCCTGGAAGACCACCTGGATGCGTTTGCGCCAGGGTCGGAACTGCCGCTGGTTCAGGCCGGACAGTTCGGTGCCGGCGATGGCGATCTGCCCCTCGCTTGCAATGAGTTTTACCAGGGCGTGGCCTATAGTGGTTTTGCCGCTGCCACTTTCTCCTACAATGCCGAGGGTTTCGCCCGCGGCCAGGGTGAAACTCACGTCACGTACCGCCTGGAAATACTCGCTGTTGCGTCCGAACAGCCGCTTGCGGGTCAGGAAGCGGACATTGAGGTTGCGAACGTCCAGCAGTGGTTGCCCGCCGCCGTCAATCTCCGGCGGGGCTGAGGGCGGCGAGGATTCCAGCAGTTTGCGGGTGTAGGGATGCCGGGGAGCGGCAAACAAGGGTTCGGTGTCACCGCTTTCAACCAGTTTGCCATGCTCCATGACCGCGACCCGCTCGGCATAACGGCGGACAATCGAGAGGTCATGGGTGATCAGCAGGATGGCCATGCCGAACTTCTTCTGGAGATCTTTCAACAGCTCCAGCACCTGCTTCTGGACGGTGACGTCCAGTGCTGTGGTGGGCTCGTCGGCGATCAGCAGATCGGGCTCGTTGGCCAGTGCCATGGCGATCATGACCCGTTGTTTCTGCCCGCCGGACAGCTGGTGGGGATAGCTGGCAAGCTTGCCTGCCGGATTGTGGATTCCCACCAGGTCCAGCAGTTCGAGGCAGCGCGCCCGAGCCTGGGTGCCCCGCATACCCTTGTGCAGCGCCAGGGTTTCGCTGATCTGACGCTCTACCGTATGGAGCGGGTTCAGCGACGTCATGGGTTCCTGGAAGATCATGCCGATCTCGCGGCCACGGATCTGTCGCAGGCGCTTGTCGTCGACCTGCAACATATCTTCGCCACGAAATAGGATGGTGCCGCCGGGGTAGCTGGCGTGGCGTTCGTCCAGCAGGCGCAGGATGGACAGCGCGGATACCGACTTCCCGGAGCCGCTTTCTCCCACTAATGCCAGGGTTTCGCCTTCCCTTATGGTCAGGGAGAGGTTGTCGACAACCCGGCTGCCGCCATCAAAACTGACCGACAGCCCGGAAATTTCAAGCAGGTTTGCCATGTCAGTTCTTCCTCGGATCAAAGGCATCCCGCACGGCTTCCCCGACAAAGACCAGCAGGGTGAGCATGATGGACAGTGACACAAAGGCCGAGATGCCAAGCCAGGGGGCGTGCAGGTTTGCCTTGCCCTGGGCGATCAGTTCGCCCAGTGACGGGGAGCCGGAAGGCAGCCCGAAGCCGAGGAAATCCAGTGACGTCAGGCCAGTAATGGCTCCGGTAAGGATGAAAGGCAGAAAAGTCAGGGTGGCCACCATCGCGTTGGGCAGGATGTGTCGGAACATGATCTTGCGGTTGTCCAGTCCCAGAGCCCGTGCTGCCTTGACGTACTCGAAGTTGCGGGCGCGCAGGAATTCCGCCCGAACCACATCCACCAGCCCCATCCAGCTGAACAGCAGCATGATGCCTAGCAGCCACCAGAAATTGGGCTGGACGATGCTCGACAGGATGATCAGCAGGTAAAGCACCGGCAGGCCGGACCAGACTTCGATAAAGCGCTGCCCGAGCAGGTCGACCTTGCCGCCATAATAACCCTGCAGGGCGCCCACGATGACGCCGACGATGCAGCTCAGAATGGTCAGCGTCAGGCCAAACAGAACCGAAATCCGAAACCCGTAGATAACCCGTGCTGCCACATCGCGGCCCTGGTCATCGGTGCCCAGCCAGTTGACTGCGGAAGGCGGCGCCGGCGAGGGGACATCGAGGTTGTAGTTGATGGTGTCATAGCTGAAGCGGATCGGCGGCCACAGGATCCAGCCGTTGGCTTCGATTTCGTCGCGGATGAAGGGGTCCCGGTAGTCGGCTTCCGTGGGCATGAAACCGCCGAACTCCTCTTCCGCAATGTACTCCACAACCGGAAAGTACAGGTCTCCCTTGTAGGACAGCATCAGCGGCTTGTCATTGGCGATCAGTTCCGCGACCAGGGCCAGGCCAAACAGTGCAAGAAAGATCCACAGCGACCAGAAGCCGCGGCGATTGCGGCGGAAGTTGCGCAGCCGTCTGCGCTGGATGGGGGTCAGGGTGGTGCCGCGCAAATCAGTGCTCCCTGCTGGCAAAGTCGATACGCGGATCGACCAGTACGTAGGTGATGTCGCTGACCAGTTTCAGCAACAGGCCCATTAAGGTGAAGATGTACAGGGTGCCGAAGATGACCGGGTAGTCCCGGTTCAGTGCCGCTTCAAAACCAAGCAGTCCCAGGCCATCCAGCGAGAAGATGACTTCGACCAGCAGGGATCCCGTAAAGAACAGTGCCACCAGGACACCGGGCAGGCTGGCAATGACAATCAACATGGCGTTGCGGAAGACATGGCCGTACAGGACCTGGCGCTCTTCCAGCCCCTTGGCACGGGCGGTAACCACGTACTGCTTGCCGATCTCGTCGAGGAAAGAGTTCTTGGTCAGCAGGGTCAGCGTGGCGAACCCGCCGATGACGTTGGCAGTGACGGGCAGGGCCAGGTGCCAGAAGTAATCACCGATTTTCTGATACCAGGTCATCTGGTCAAAGTCCGGCGAGGTCAGCCCCCGCAGCGGGAACCAGTCGAAGTAGCTGCCGCCGGCAAACAGCACGATCAGCAGGATGGCGAACAGGAAGCCGGGAATGGCATAGCCCACGACAATCACCGAGCTGCTCCAGATATCGAAGCGGGAGCCGTCATGGACCGCCTTGCGAATGCCCAGCGGAATGGAGATCAGGTAGATGATCAGCGTGGACCACAGCCCCAGCGATATGGACACCGGCATCTTGTCGATGATCAGTTCGATTACCGATTGCTCGCGGAAGAACGAATCACCGAAATTGAATGTGGCGTAGTCACCCAGCATCTTGAAAAAACGCTCATGGGCAGGCTTGTCGAAACCGTAGAGGATTTCGATCTCCCTGAGCATTTCTTCCGGAATGCCCCGGGAACCCCGGCTGTCACCGGACGACGTGGATACCTCGGCACCGCCACCACCGCCGGCCCGTGCCAGGGCGCCGCCCCCGTGGCCTTCCATCTCCGCAATGAGTTGCTCAACCGGGCCGCCAGGGGCGGCCTGCACGATCACAAAATTGAGCAGCATGATCCCGATCAGGGTAGGAATGATGAGCGCTACACGGCGCAGTATATAACCGCCCATTCAGGGTCGTCCTGTGTCAGCCGGAGATTGGGTGTTGCTCATGGGGTCAGGGCTGCAACCACCAGTTGTCGTAATCAACCCCGTTCTTGGGTGTGACCGCGGGCCGTTCAAGGTGACTCCAGTAGGCAATCCGGTCACGGCCGAGGTGCCATTGGGGAATTACATAGTGGCCGTGCAGCAGTACCCGGTCGAGGGCGCGGACCCGCTGCACCAGGGCATCGCGATCGGGGGCCTGGATAACCAGGTCGACCAGTTGGTCAACCACCGGATCATCGACGCCCATGTAGTTACGGGAGCCGGTGATACTGGCATTCGAGGAGTGCCAGTAATCCCGCTGCTCGTTACCGGGAGAGTCCGACTGGGGCAGCACCTGGGTGATGACATCGTAATCGAAATCCCTGACCCGCTGGATGTACTGATTGGTGTCCACCAGGCGGACGCCGACTTCGATACCGAGCTTGGCGAGGTTGTTTTTCAGCGGCAGTACAATCCGCTCGAAATTCTTCTGGTGGAGCAGGACCTCGAACGTCAGCGGCTGTCCGGTTGCCTTGTTCACCAGCTTGCGGTCGCGGATCTCGTAGCCGGCATCGCGCAACAGGGTGAGGGCAGTGCGCAGGTTGTCGCGCATTGTGGCGGTAGCGGTGGAAGGGGGGGTGTAGGGCTCGCTGAAAACAGCCTCCGGGAGTTGGTTCCGAAACGGTTCCAGGATGGCCAATTCGCCTTCGCCGGGCAGACCGGTGGCCGCCAGATCACTGTTCTCGAAATAGCTGTCGGTGCGGGAATATTGGCCGTAAAACAGGTTCTGGTTGGCCCACTCGAAATCAAATGCATAGGCGAGTGCCTGCCGCACCCTGGGGTCCTGGAACTGGCCGCGGCGGGTATTGAAGACGAACGCCTGCATGCCTGCGGGGCGATGGTGCTCAACTTCTTCCTTCACAATGGCACCGCTGTCGACGCGATCGCCGGTATAGGCCGTCGCCCAGTTCTTGGCCGAGGATTCTACCCGGAAGTCATAGTTGCCCGCCTTGAAGGCCTCAAGGGCAACGGTGTCATCGGAATAATAGTCAAAGCGTACCCGGTCGAAGTTGAACCGGCCCTGGCGGACCGGCAGGTCCCGCGCCCAGTAATCCTCGACCCGCTGAAAGGTGACCGAGCGACCCGCATCGAAGCTGCCAATCCGGTAGGGACCGGACCCTACGGGGGGGGTGAGGCCACTTTCGGCAAAGTCCCGCTCGGCCCAGTAATGGGCGGGCAGAATCGGCAGTTGGCCGAGGATCAGTGGCAGCTCCCGGTTGTTGGTGTCACCAAAGTCAAAGCGAACCCGCTGGGGATTCTCTACCGTCACCTTGCTGACGTCGGCGTAGTAGCTGCGGTAGAACGGGTGACCCTTGGTGGTCAGCAGCTCAAAGGAAAAGCGGACATCCTCGGCGGTGATCGGTTCGCCATCCTGGAAGCGGGCTTCCTTGCGCAGGTTGAAGACGACGTAACTGCGGTCCTCCGGGGTTTCGATGGACTCGGCAATCAGTCCGTAGGCGGAAAATGGCTCATCGTCGGAGGACACGGTCAGGGTGTCGTACAGATAGGAGCTGACGCCGGCGGCGGCGACACCGCGGATTACAAACGGATTGAAGGAGTCATAGCCATTGGCGACCACCGCCAGGCGCAGCATTCCACCTTTTGGCGCTTCCGGGTTGACGTAGTCGAAGTGGCTGAAGCCGGGGGGGTAGGCTGGTTCGCCGTGCATGGCTATGCCATGTCGGGGTTCTGCGGCCTGGCTGTGGGAGATTGCTGACAGCATCGCTGTCAGCAGGGTAAGGAATGCGAACAAGGATTTTCTGGTGGTTGATGTCCGTATGGTTACCATGATTCTCCCGGTGTCGGATTATTATTCTGTTCAGGGGCTGTTACGCACGTCTACGTAGAGTACCAGACTTTGTCCCGGCTGCAGATAACGGGCGGTATTCAGATCGTTCCAGCTTGCGATATCCCGCACATTTACCGCGAAACGGCTGGCAATGCGGGCCAGTGAATCACCCTTGCGGACCTTGTAGCCAACCCGGCGGACCATGGCGTCACCACGACCGCCGGATGCCGCCGCGGAAGTGTTGGTTTTAGACCAGATCACCAGCTTCTTGCCCGGAATCAACGGGTCACCCGGTGCCATGCCATTCCATGCTGCCACCTGGCGAACGCTGACCCCGTGCTCCCTCGCTATATCCCAGAAGGTATCACCGCGCTGGACGCGATAGTCAACCCGGGTTCCGTTGCTGTTACGGCCGCTGCGGGCCTGCTGGCGGGCTAGCCGCTGGCTGGCGCTCAGGACGTAGGCGCTGGAACCTTTACTGGCCTTCGGGATAACCAGCTGTTGACCCGCACGGATAAGATTGCCGTTTAACTTGTTGACTTCTCTCAGGACATCGGGGGTTGTTCCGAACTTGCGGGCAATTCCGATCAGGCTGTCACCGGAAACAATCCGGTAGCTTTCCCAGGACACCCGGGTCGCCGGGTCCAGGGCGGCCAGCGATGTGCGGAACCGTTCGGCGTTCTCTGCCGGAACCAGCAATCGATGCGGTCCCTCCGGGGTGGTTGCCCAGCGGTTGAAGGACGGGTTGAGCAGGTAGATCTCATCGACGTCCACACCGGCCAGGGTTGCAGCCTGGGCCAGGTCGATCTGCGAGCCGGTGTCGACAATTTCAAAATAGGGCTTGTCTTCCAGCGGTGGCAATTGGATTCCGTGGGCGGCGGGGTCATCAAAAATCTTTGCCAGTGCGATCAGCTTGGGAACGTAGTGCCGGGTTTCACGGGGAAGATCCAGGGCCCAGAAGTCGGTCGCCTTGCCACGTTGGGTGTTGCGACGAATGGCGCTGGAAACGGTACCGCCACCACTGTTGTAGGCGGCAAGGGCAAGGGTGTAGTCACCGTCAAATCGTTTGGCGAGGCGCTCGAGATACGTCAGCGCCGCATCGGTCGCTGCCACCACATCCCGGCGTTCGTCGTGCCACCAGCTCTGGGTCAGGCCGAAATATTTGCCCGTCGACGGAATGAACTGCCAGAGACCGGCGGCCCGGCCATGGGAATAGGCGAACGGATCAAAGGCGCTTTCGACGACAGGCAGCAGCGCGAGTTCGGTGGGCAGGCCGCGCTTTTCGGTTTCTGTCACGATGTAGTGCAGATAGCGGCTGCCGCGGTCAACCACGCGTTCGATGTAGCTGGGGTGGCTGCGATACCACTCGAGCTGGGCCTGGACCCGCTCGTTGCTGACACTGTGGTCCAGGGCGAAACCGGAGCGGATGCGGCTCCACAGGTCGGCGTTCTGGTCACCAGCGCTGTCGGGATTGCCGGCTTCGGGATCGTCGAGCTTCTGGCGTGCCTGGCGCGCAGTGCCCCGCAGCGATGGATCAATGGAGTCATCCAGTTTTGCAGTGGCTGCCGCATTGTCTCCGCGGCCGGTCTCGACGGCATCCTTCAGGCTGTCATCACCGGCCGCGACGTTCAGCCGCTGTGAATCAAGCAGCTCGGCCTCGGACAGCTCGCCACGGTCTGATGCATTTTGCGGGGATGACTGAAACCAGCCTCCGTCTTGTCCGCCCAGCGAACTGCAGCCCCCGGTCAGTGAGGTAGCGAGGATCAAGGCTGAGAGGTATCGGACCTTCATAGAAAGCACCAGAAGAGTTAACAGTGCTGCCAGGGAAAATGCGGCGCACAGAATGGGTTGCGGCCTGTTTTAAAAGTGGCCATGTCGAAAGCGTACGTAAAAGTGCCCTGAATTTTATGGGAATGAAATTCAGGGGGTCAAGAAAGCTCGCGTTACGACGTTGTCAGGTTTTGTTACCCGATCTCAGAAATGATCCTTGCCGTGACGAACAGCCGCGAACACGGCGTCATCACTGTCTGCCTGCAAGCCATTGGCAGCAGCATAGTCCCGTGCCGCCTTTACCACGACCGGATCGTCCCAGCGCAGGAACGGATTAAGACGCTTTTCGTCACCGAGGCGGGACGGGACGGTGGGTTCGTGACGGTCGCGGCGGGCCTGACATTCGGCCTCAAACTGCCGCAGATTGTCATCGTCTGGCAGCAGGCTGCGGGCATAGCGGAGGTTTGCCAGGGTGTATTCATGGGCGCAATAGACGGCCGCGTCGTCCGGCAGCCCGCGCAGGCGCTCCAGCGACTCCCTCATCTGGTGGGCCGTGCCCTCGAACAAGCGGCCACAGCCGCAGACAAACAGGGTGTCACCACAGAACAGCACCGGACGACCCTCTACGTCCAGGTCGCAATAGTAGGCGATGTGGTCCAGGGTGTGACCAGGCACGGCGATGACGGAAAAGGCCAGTTCCTGCCACACGACCTCATCGCCCGGGCGAACCGGATGACTGGAGCCCCGGAAGGGCGAATCGGCCGGTCCGAAAATCTGCAGGGGATGGCACTGCTCCTGCAGGGCCTTGATGCCGCCAACATGGTCCGGGTGATGGTGGGTGACCAGAATGGCGTCGAGGGTGAGGTTGTTGTCTTGCAGATGCTCCAGCACCGGATCGGCCTGTCCGGGATCGACCACCAGTGCCTTGCCGCTGTTGCTGTCTGCCAGACACCAGATGTAATTGTCGTTAAAGGCCGGAATTCCGGTAATCGTCAGCATAAGATCCCTTGTGTGCGCCGTGGAGTGTCACTGTTATGATAGAGCAATCATTTCGATTGCCCAACCCGGGGTAACCTGTCCCGGGTCATACCGGAGGAGATGCAATGGCTTCCGCCGTGGCTCCCGATTATGTCGAGCGGCATGCCAGCTTCGAGCGTTGGTTCCAGACGCCCCTTGGCAGGGCGTTGCTTGCGGACCAGCGGCGTTGTGTGGACCGTCAGTTGCAGGGTTTGAGTGGCGCCCGTCAGTTACAGGTGGGGCTGAGTCATCGATTGCCGCTGGCCAGCGGCTCGGACTATTCCCACAAGATCCTGACCACCGCGCGCTGGGCGGACAGTCTGGCCGATGGCGTGGCCGTGTGTGACGCCGATGAATTGCCGTTTCCCGGCGATTCCATGGATCTGGTGCTGCTCCACCACACGGTGGATTTTTCACCTTACCCTCATCAGGTGCTGCGAGAAGCATCCCGGGTGTTGCGGGGGGGCGGGCAGATGCTGCTGGTCGGCTTTAACCCGGTCAGCCTCTGGGGCGTGCGCAAACTGGTGTCCCGCTCCCATGCCGGCCCCTGGGGTGGACGTTTCATGATGAAGGGAAGGATGGAAGACTGGCTCAGTCTGCTGGATTTCGATATCGAAACGGCGGGAACCCATTTCCGGTTGCCGCCGGTGCAGAATCCTGGCGTGCTGCGGTTTGGCGAAGAGAAAAAGTGGCTGCCCGGATACCGGCTTCTTCCTGTCGGAGCATATTACTGTATCCTTGCCACCAAGCGGGTGTGCGCGCCCATCAAATCGCGTCGTACATGGCGACACAAGCAAGTGATTTCACTCCCGGTGGCGGGCACGATTGGTGCGTCCGGGGGGTGTGCGAGGTCAGCAAAACGGGAGTAGGAATGCCGGATCCAGTTGTGATGTATACCGACGGCGCCTGCAAGGGCAACCCTGGTCCGGGAGGCTGGGGCGTCGTGTTGAGGTATGGTGAGGTGATGAAGACCTTGCACGGTGGCGAGAGCAACACCACCAATAACCGGATGGAACTGATGGCGGCCATTCGTGGCCTGAAGGCCCTGAAGCGCCATTGTGCAGTCGAGCTCTATACCGATTCGCAGTATGTACGCAAGGGCATAACCGAATGGATGGCCGGGTGGAAGCGCAACGGCTGGAAAACCTCCGCACGCAAACCGGTCAAGAACGAAGATCTCTGGCGCGAGCTGGACCTCGAGGTCGCCCGCCATAAAGTTAACTGGCATTGGGTCAAGGGGCATGCGGGCATTCCCGATAACGAGTTGGCGGATGAGCTGGCCAATCGCGGCGTTGCCGAACTCTCCGGCTCCTGAGTCAAACCATCATTTGTAATACCGGGTAGTAGTGGATATGAGACAGATCGTACTGGATACGGAAACCACGGGTATTGATCCCAACGAAGGTCACCGGATCATCGAAATCGGTTGTGTTGAGCTGATGGAGCGTCAGCTAACCGGGCGTCATTACCACGTCTATATCAATCCGGAGCGGGAGGTAGAGGCGGAAGCCATTACCGTTCACGGCATTACCAATGAATTCCTGAAAGATAAGCCTAAATTCGCCGAAATTGCCGAAGAATTCTTTGAATTTATCAAGGGTGCCGAACTGGTCATCCATAACGCGGCGTTCGACGTGGGATTCATGGATTCGGAATTTGCCCGCCTCAGGCCGGTGCGCAAAACGGCCGATCACTGCGGCATTGTCGACTCCCTGGCGATCGCCCGTGCCCGTCATCCCGGGCAAAAGAACAACCTCGACGCGCTGTGTAAACGTTATGGTGTCGACAACAGCAGTCGCGAGCTCCACGGCGCACTGCTGGATGCCGAGATTCTGGCTGATGTCTACCTGCTGCTCACCGGTGGCCAGACCGCATTTTCGCTGGATTCCGCGGGTGACGATTCGGGGGCTGCCGGGGGCATTCGCCGGTTACCGGCAGGCCGTCGGCCGCTACCGGTCATCCGGGCGAGCGGGGAAGAGTGTGCTGCCCATGACGAATTCATGGGAGTTGTTGGCAAAGCCACCGGCGAGACCATCTGGTCCCGCCTGGACGGAACCAGTTAGGTCACGCTTTTGCGGCTCCTTATTCTCGGGTAACTCGGGTAGGTCACAGTGTACGTTTTGTTACATTCCCGCTTTCTTGAGGTACTTGAGAATTGTGTTATAAGTAATGACCAGAAAACCATTTTTTCAGGAACCCTGTCTTCCGGACGGAAAAGAGGTTTCAGGAAAACAGACCGGTCTGAAATGCAATCGACCCGGTCACAAAATTACAAAGAGGACGCGGTGTCACCCGCACCGGTAACAGGAAGCGTTTATGGTTCAATCGTCTCTTGCGACGAAATCGCAGTCATTTGATCTGGTCAAAGCGGAAATTGAACAGACCATCCGGCAGGCAGAAACCAGCCTTGAGCGTTTTCAGGAAAACCGGGAAAGTGGTGAAGACCTCCAGAACTGTGTCGATTACATCAATCAGTTACGGGGCATTTTTGTCCTGGTGGAGCTGCGGGGCGGCACACTGCTGTGCCAGGAAGCAGTTGGCATTGCCAATGACGTGCCGGTTGGCGCCAATGACGACAAGAATATTCTCCTCACCACACTGAACAGCGCACTGTTCATTCTGCGCCGCTACGTCGAGTACTACCACCAGCAGCGGGAGGATCATCCCGAACTGCTGTTGCCGATCATCAATGATCTGCGTGAGGCCCGCCGCGAAAAACCTTATCCCGAATCCTGGTTTTTCGATGTAGACGTCAGCAAGCGTCCCAACTTCTGCGCCACTGTTCCTCTGGCGCCATTCGAGGGTACGGATGCCGAGTACGAGATCATGGCCCGCCGCATGCGACTGACACTGCAGGTCGCCTTGCTAGGTGTGTTGCGGGAGCGCAGTGATGTGGTCAGCAAGAAACTGCTCAGCCGTGCCGCCCGTGGTTT
This sequence comes from Marinobacter profundi, assembly GCF_002744715.1. Taxonomy (GTDB): domain Bacteria; phylum Pseudomonadota; class Gammaproteobacteria; order Pseudomonadales; family Oleiphilaceae; genus Marinobacter; species Marinobacter profundi. The sequence continues at coordinate 50,479 of NZ_KZ319368.1, read as the reverse complement.
CGCCCGCCTTTGTCGCGGCCAGCCGATGGGGCAGATGTGGTGTTTGTTTTCCACGGTGGCAGAGGCGATGCTCGACCGTAACATGGGATTCAACAAGGCCCGGAAGCGGACCCTGATGCGGGTTGAAAAGTATGCCCGCGAGGTGGTCTACGTAGGCCGGGTTGCCACGGCCAAGGACGCTCCCGATTCGCTGATTCGTGACCTTATTTACATCCTTTACCGCAGTGGTTCGTCCAACCCGGAGGTGACCAGTACGCTTACGGCGTTCCGGCTGGCGCCGGCGGAATACACCGACGCAACCCTTGATGCCCACAGCAAGCGGCTGTACGGACCTGGCGCAGATGTCCTGAAGTCCCTGTCCGAAGCCCTGCAGGAGGAACTGAATCAGCTCAAGGACAAGCTCGATATCATCGAGCGCGGAATTGAGCCGGATCTGGCCGAATTGGCATCCATCGCCGAGACGCTGGAGCGGCTGGCCAATACCTTGCTGGTGCTGGATCTGAAACAGTTGTCGGCGCTGGCCCGAACCGAGGCTGGAAAGCTGCGGCAATGGGAAGCCGATAACCGTCTGCCGGCGGGTGACGAGCTGTACGAACTGGCCGACGCGGTGCTGGGTATCGAGTCTGCGGTGGTGCAGATGGTCACCCGGGGTATCACCTCGGAGACCGATGCGCTGGCCAAGGTTCGCAGCAACCGGGAGGAGTCCCTTTATCTCCGCGAGGCGTTGTTTGTGGTTGCCGACGAGGCCCGCAGTGCACTGACCCTGGCCAAGCGCGCCATCACCGCGTTTATTGAGTCTGATTACGACAAGATGCACCTGGCGAACCTGCCGGCAACGCTGCACAGCATCTGGGGCGGCCTGCAGATGATTAATGACCCGGAGGCGGCAAAGGTCCTCAAGCGGGTTGCACTGTCGATTGAGAGCAAGCTTCTGGAGAGTCGTCAGCCTCCTTCGAACCAGGTGCTTGAGGCTCTCGCCGATGCGCTGACGTCGCTGGAGTACTACATCGAGGGAATCGGCCAGCGCGAAGACCGTAACGTCGATCTGCTGAAACTGGCTGAGTCCTCGCTGGATGATGTTGGCCTCTGAGGCTTGTCGTCTGTCCCGGGATGACGCGGGCCTGACGGTTCCGGTGTTGCAACAGTAGCCATAAAAAAACCCTGCCTCGGCAGGGTTTTTTTCGCTGGAGCGGCCGGGAAGCTTAGCCCATCTTGAACAGTTCGCCCAGCTTGGTGGCCAGCATCATGTCGCCCTCGGCACGGAGTTGGCCTGCCATGAATGCCTGCATGCCGTCGGTTTCGCCGGAAACAATACCCTGCAGGGTTTCGGAGTTCATGATGAGGGTGACAGAAGGATCTTCGTGGGAACCCTCTACCATTTTGCAGTCACCGTCGTTGATTGCCAGGTGGTAGGTCTTGTCGTCTTCAATATCAAACTGGAAAACCAGGTCGAGACCGGATGCTGCATCAGCATTGAAGTTTTGTTCAAGCTTTTCAAAAATCTGGGCTACAGACATTATTTTTACCTTTTGGATGTGTAACGAGCGCGTGCGTAGGCTTATGGTCAGCTATCTGGCCAATCATGGCCGCTTGAGTCACAACCGGGAGCGACCCGGAGTGACGGTTGTCCTGCCGACTTCGCCATTCGACTTTAGGTGGAGCGTCGGGGTGTGTCAAGCTCGATCGAACGCTTGTTTTAATGTTTTTGAAGTCGTTCGGCGACTTGTTCCGCCAGCCTCCTCGGTTACAATCATCCGCCTGTACTTTGAATAACCGGCTGGAGAAGCAATTTGGAATTTCTGACTGAGTTTGGGCTGTTCCTCGCCAAAGCCGTCACCATAGTGGTGGCAATCCTGGTGATTGTGTCCATCGTGGTTTCGGCCGCCCAGAAAGACAAGGATGATCATGAGGGCGGCGGCGAGTTGCGTGTGCGCAAGCTGAATGAGGCGTACCGTAAGCTGCAGGAGTCACTGCGGGCCAGATTGATGAGTGACCAGGAGCGCAAGCAGTGGGAAAAAGCCCACAAGAAAGAAGAAAAAGCCCGCCAGAAATCCGAAAAGCAGGCAGCAAAAGGTGGTCAGCAAAATCAGGAGAAACCGGCCCGGGTGTATGTGCTGGATTTCGACGGCGACATCAAGGCCAGTGATACAGATACCCTGCGAAAGGCTGTGTCCGCCGTGCTGAGTATCGCCGAACCGGGCAAGGATGAGGTGGTTATCCGTCTGGAGAGTGGCGGGGGGCTGGTCCATGCCTATGGCCTGGCGGCTGCCCAGCTGGATCGGATTCGCAACAAAGGCATAACGCTGACGGCCTGCGTCGACAAGGTGGCCGCCAGCGGTGGCTACATGATGGCCTGTGTTGCCGACCGTATTGTGGCGTCGCCGTTTGCCATTCTCGGGTCAATCGGTGTGGTGGCCCAGCTGCCGAATTTTCATCGTTTCCTGCAAAAGAATGATGTGGATTTCGAGGTGCTGACTGCCGGGGAGCATAAACGCACACTGACCGTGTTTGGTGAAAACACCGAGAAAGGTCGCCAGAAATTCATCGAGGATCTGGAAGACACCCATCAGCTGTTCAAGGATTACGTCAGCGAGCGGCGCCCGTCGGTGGACATCACTGCAGTCTCCAATGGTGACATCTGGTTCGGTAAGCGCGCCCTGGAAGTGAGCCTGATCGACGAGATCAAGACGTCCGACGAATATCTCATTGAGGCGTGCGATCGCGCCGACGTAATCTCAGTGACGTTCCAGCGTAAACGGACCTTGCCTGAGCGCCTCGGGCTTGCCGCCAGCGTCGCCTTGGAAAACACGGTGTGGCGGGTTCTGGGGGCGTTCAGGAATCAGAAAATCCAGTAACTACCTAGTAGCAAGGGGAAGGCCATGAGCGATAACAATGAATTCAAGGCGTGGCGGGTACACGAGCGTGACGGGCAGTATCAGGGCGCAGAGGAAGTTCTTCGGCTGAGTGATCTGCCGGATGGCGAGGTATTGATCAAGGTCCGTTATTCGTCGCTGAATTACAAGGATGCGTTGTCTGCGGCCGGCAACAAGGGGGTTACCCGGCAGTACCCCCACACCCCGGGAATTGATGCTGCCGGGGAAGTGGTTGCGTCAACTGCGGGCACCCCGGCGGTGGGTGATTCTGTCATCGTGACCGGTTATGACCTGGGGATGAATACCGCAGGTGGTTTTGGCCAGTTTATCCGGGTGCCGGCCAGCTGGTGTGTGCCGATGCCGGCCGGGTGGGATGGCCGGACGGCGATGATTTACGGCACTGCCGGCCTGACTGCGGGATTGTGTGTGCAGAAGCTGCTGGCCATGGGAGCAAAGCCGGAGCAGGGCAAGGTTGCGGTGACCGGTGCCAGTGGCGCGGTGGGCAGCGTGGCTGTGGAGTTGCTGGCCAGGCTCGGTTTTGACGTTGTGGCCATCAGTGGCAAGGCGGACCACGCCGATAGCCTCAAGGCCCTTGGCGCGGCTGAGGTTGTCGGGCGCGAGGCTCTGACTGCCGATAAGAAGCCGTTGCTTAAGCCGCAGTTTGCCAATGCGGTAGATACCGTGGGTGGTTCCCCGCTGGCAGAGCTGCTTAAGCAGATCCGGCCGGGCGGCTCGGTAGCCTGCTGCGGCCTGGTTGCCGGCCCACAGCTGGAGACCACCGTGCTACCGTTTATCCTGCGAGGGGTAAACTTGCTGGGCGTGGATTCCGTGGAGATTCCCCTGACGGACAAGCAGGCCGTTTGGAGTCGGTTCGCCGCGGACTGGGCCTGCCCGAAGACTGAGCAGGCAGCGCGGGACATCGGCCGGGGTCAGCTTGGCGGGGCTCTGCAGGCCTTCCTCAAAGGCGAGTCTGCCGGCAAGATCGTGCTGGATCACAACCTCTGACGGGTGATCCGGCGGGATAAAAAAGGGCAGCCCGTGGGCTGCCCTTTCGTTTGCTGGGGTTCGTTTGCCGGGGAAGGTCTCAGGACGCGCGCCGGCGGAACAGCGGCAGGTCAGTATCCGTCGCCGCCTGGTAGGTCTGGCTGAAGAAGTTGAGACAGCGCGGTGCCTTGCTGATGTCCTTGTCAGGTCGCAGTGCGTAGCTGTCAAAACCGCAGCGCTTCATGAATTGCAGCTGGTCCAGCAGAACGTCACCGACTGCCCGCAATTCGTTACCGTACCCATAGCGCTCCCGCAACAGCCGGGCAATGCTGTAACCCCGGCCGTCGCTGAACTTCGGGAAGTTGACGGCGACGATGGGCAGGCGCTCGACCACTTCCGCGAGCATTTCCGGTTCGTCATGACTGTCGAGCCAGACTCCGATGTCTTGCCGGCCTTCAAAATGCTCCTGTCCGGCCAGCCAGAGGTCGGCGGGGATCAGTGCCGGCTGGGCCGGCACTTCCAGTGAGTCGCCTGCGGCGGGGCGGGGCACCAGTGTCCAGTTATCCTGCTTGATGGTGCCGTCTCTGGTGATGATGTCAGGCATATACCCGCTCCTTGAATGGCTCGATGCCGATCCTGCGATAAGTATCAATAAAACGTTCTTCCGGCGTCCGTTGGTCGAGGTAGACCCCGATGATCTTCTCCACCACCTCCGGCATGTCCTCCTGGGCAAAGGAGGGGCCGAGAATCTTACCGATCGCGGCGTCCTGGCGGGAGGAGCCGCCAAGGCTGATCTGGTAGAACTCTTCACCCTTCTTGTCGACGCCCAGTACCCCGATGTCACCGACATGGTGATGGCCACAGGCATTCATGCAGCCCGAGATATTCAGGTCCAGGTCGCCGACGTCGTAGAGGAAGTCCATGTTATCGAAACGTCGCTGGATGGACTCTGCCACCGGGATGGATTTCGCGTTGGCCAGCGCGCAATAGTCGCCGCCCGGGCAGCAGATGATATCCGTGAGGGTATTGAGATTGGGGGTGGCAAAGCCCAATGGGCCAAGGAGCTCCCAGAGTTCAAATAACCGGTCTTGCCGGACATCCGCCAGCACCACGTTCTGCTGGTGGGTTACCCGGATTTCGCCAAAACTGTACTGGTCTGCGAGATCGGCGATTTGCTCGAGCTGGCGATCAGTGACATCCCCTGGCGGCACCCCGGTTTTTTTCATGCTCAGGGTGACGATGGCATAGCCGGGCACCTTGTGGTTGTCGACGTTACGGCTCATCCACTGGTCGAACGCCCGGTTTTCAAAACGTTGCGCAGCCAGCTGCTCGCTGTTGTTGTCGAGGGACAGGTAGGCCGGTTCGGTAAAGTAACCCTGGATCCGCTCGATGGCGTCACGGGTCAGGCGGGTAGGCGAGTCCTTGATGTGACTCCACTCCACTTCCACCTTCTCGGCAAAACCCTCCGGCGTGAGTGCCTTGACCAGAATCTTGATCCGGGCCTTGTACTTGTTGTCGCGACGACCATAGCGGTTATAGACCCGCAGGATGGCCTCAAGGTAAGTCAGCAGATCGAGCTCCGGCAAAAATTCGCGGATGACCGGGCCCACCATCGGCGTCCGGCCCAGGCCGCCACCGACGTGCACCCGGAACCCGAGGTCACCGCTGGCGTTGGTGATCATCTGCAAGCCTATGTCGTGCACCTGGATCGCAGCGCGGTCGGTGCTCTCCAGGGCATTCACCGCAACTTTGAATTTGCGGGGCAGGAAGGCAAACTCGGGGTGAAAGGTCGACCACTGGCGAATAATCTCGCAGTACGGCCGCGGGTCCGCAACCTCGCCGTGCTGGGCACCGGCGAACTGATCCGTCGTGGTATTGCGGATGCAGTTGCCGCTGGTCTGGTTGGCGTGCATTTCCACTTCGCCAAGCTCGGCCAGGATGTCTGGAACGTCTTCTATGGCCGGCCAGTTAAGCTGAACGTTCTGGCGGGTCGTGAAGTGGGCATAACCTTTGTCGTAGTCCCGGGTAATCCGGGCCAGGCGGCGCAACTGGGCAGAGCGCATCATGCCATAAGGTACGCAGATCCGGAGCATCGGTGCAAAGCGCTGGACATACAATCCGTTCTGGAGGCGAAGCGGCAGAAATTCGTCTTCACTCAGCTCACCGGCGAGGGCTCGCTCGGTCTGGTCACGGAATTGGGCAACCCGCTCGGCGAGGATCTGCCGATCGTGATCGTCATAAACATACATAGTGGAACGTCCTGCAAGCAACCAAAAGAAGGCACAGCCATGTTATGCGGGGCAGAATATCACCGGCTTCTTATTCCTAAAAAGGATTATTTCCAAATATGTTTATCGATTTAGGTGATAAAGGCGGGTGCTGGACGAATCCGGCCGATGGACTAGATTAAAGGGGGCATCGTTGGAAAAGATGCCCGATTCCTGACAAATAACAAAATCAGCCAAGGGGAAATGCCATGAAGAAGAGCGTCCGGACTGACAGCCAGGTAGATGCCATTGCTGCCACTCTCCTGATCGTCCTTGCGGTAGGCTTTGCGGTCACCTGGGTGGCCGGGCAGTGAGCCTCACTGGCCGGACAATACCCAGCGCACCACCAGGATAAGCGTTACGACGAATCCGGCCGTAAACAGAATTCCGGCGGCGATGTAGGGCCAGGGGCTGTGACTGGAAAAGTCCTCCTCCTGGCGCCTGCTCGATTGCACGCCGAAGGCACCAGCGAGAATACTCTGCATGACTTTCAGGACGCCGGGCCCTTTGGGCTTTGCGGTGCTTTGATTGTCATTGCTGGTGCCCATGGTTTTACCTGCCTGCTGAGTTGCCTGTGGTGTTACTCCGCCGGATCGTAGGCGAGGCTGGGTGCCAGCCAGCGCTCTGCTTCCGCCCGGGAGAGTCCTTTACGTTCAGCATAGTCCTCAACCTGATCACGTCCAATCTGTCCGACCGCAAAGTACTTTGACTCGGGGTGAGCAAAATACCAGCCGGACACCGCGGCCGTGGGGAACATCGCGAAGTGCTCGGTCAGCTCGATGCCGGCATTTTCGGTCGGCTTGAGCAAGTTGAACAGAGTTGCCTTTTCGGTGTGATCCGGGCACGCGGGGTAGCCGGGCGCCGGGCGGATGCCACGGTAACGCTCGCGAATCAGGTCATCGTTAGCCATGGCTTCATCACTGGCGTAGCCCCAGAATTCCTTGCGCACCCGCTCATGCATGCGCTCGGCAAACGCCTCGGCCAACCGGTCTGCCAGCGCCTTCACCATAATGGCGTTGTAGTCATCGTTGCGTTCTTTGAACTCCAGGGAGAACTCTTCTGCGCCGATACCGGTGGTGACGGCAAAACCGCCGATGTAATCAGGCTTGCCGGAGTCTTCCGCCGCAACAAAGTCTGACAAGGCCATCATTGCCTTGCCCGGCGCCTTCTCATCTTGCTGGCGCAGGTGATGCAGCACGGTCAGTTCGGTGCTGCGGGAGTCATCGGTGTAAACCACGATGTCGTCGCCACGGCGGTTGGCCGGCCAGAAGCCGATAACCGCCCGTGCAGTGATCCGCTTTTCGTCGATCATCCGACGCAGGATTCTCTGGGCATCGTCGAACAGGGTGCGGGCAGCCTCGCCCCGCTTGGGGTCGTCGAAAATGGCGGGGTACTTGCCGGACATGTCCCAGGCAATGAAGAACGGTGTCCAGTCAATGTAGTCCACCAGTTCGTTCAGGTCATACTGGTCAAACACCCGGATGCCGGTAAAGGCCGGCCTGGGTGGCTCGTAGCCCTCAAAGCTGATTTCCGGAGCCCGGGCACGGGCTTCTTTCAGATCGACGAGCTTGGTGCGCACACCGCGGTTCTTGCGACGCTCGCGGACCTCCTCGTATTCGGTGCGGGCGGCCGCTACCAGATCGGCTTTGCCGGTTTTGCTGAGCAGTTGCGAGGCGACACTGACGCAACGGGAGGCATCGGATACGTACAGGGCGATATCGTTCTTGTACTGCGGCTCGATCTTCACCGCAGTGTGGGCCTTGGAGGTGGTTGCCCCGCCAATCATCAGTGGCAGGTGGAAATCCAGGCGCTGCATCTCGCGGGCGACGTGAACCATCTCATCGAGCGACGGGGTAATCAGCCCGCTCAGCCCGATGATGTCCACGTTTTCTTTCTTTGCCGTCTCGAGGATCTTCTCGCAGGGCACCATCACGCCCAGGTCAATCACCTCGTAGTTGTTGCACTGCAAAACCACTCCGACGATGTTCTTGCCAATGTCGTGGACATCACCTTTCACGGTGGCCATCAGGATCTTGCCCTTGGCCTGCTGCTCGCCGGTTTTCTCCGCTTCGATAAACGGAATCAGGTGAGCCACGGCCTGCTTCATTACCCGGGCGCTCTTCACCACCTGGGGCAGGAACATCTTGCCGTCACCAAACAGGTCGCCGACCACATTCATGCCGTCCATCAGCGGTCCTTCGATCACTTCGATGGGATGGCTGGCGTTCAGACGACAGGCTTCGGTATCTTCAATAATGAAGCTGGTGATGCCTTTGACCAGGGCGTGTTCGAGGCGCTTTTCCACTGGCCACTGGCGCCAGGCCAGATCTTCCTCCTGGGTTTTGAGGCCCTGGCCCTTGTAGCGCTCGGCAATCTCCAGCAGGCGGTCGGTGCCATCCTCGCGGCGATTGAGAACGACATCTTCTACCAGCTCCTTGAGCTCCGGGTCGATCTCGTCATAGATCACCAACTGGCCCGGGTTGACGATCCCCATGTTCATCCCGGCCTTGATGGCGTGGTACAGGAAGACCGAGTGAATGGCCTCCCGTACCACGTCGTTGCCGCGGAAGGAGAATGACACGTTGCTGACACCGCCAGAAATAGAGGCGTAGGGCAGGTTCTTCCTGATCCAGCGGGTGGCTTCAATAAAGTCGACCGCGTAGTTGTTGTGTTCTTCGATTCCGGTGGCGATGGCGAAGATGTTCGGGTCGAAAATAATGTCGGCCGGATTGAAGCCGATGCCGGTCAGAACCTCGTAGGACCGTTTGCAGATCTGGGTCTTGCGTTCAAAGGTGTCTGCCTGGCCATCTTCGTCAAACGCCATGACAACCACGGCGGCGCCGTAGCGCATGCAATCCCGGGCGCGCTTGACGAACTCCTCTTCGCCTTCCTTGAGGCTGATGGAGTTCACCACTGCCTTGCCCTGGATGCAACGCAGGCCCGCCTCGATCACGTCCCACTTGGATGAGTCAATCATGATCGGTACCCGGGAAATATCCGGTTCCGAGGCAACCAGTTTGAGGAAGGTGACCATCACCTCCTTCGAATCCAGCATGCCCTCGTCCATGTTGATGTCGATAATCTGGGCACCGTTCTCAACCTGGTCCCGAGCGACGCTCAGCGCTTCTTCGTACTGCTCCTCCTTGATCAGGCGCAGGAAGCGCTTCGAGCCGGTGACGTTGGTGCGTTCGCCCACGTTGATGAACAGGGTGTTCTCGTCACCGGTAAACGGCTCCAGGCCGGAAAGGCGCAGGGCTTTGGGGCGCTCGGGGATTTGCCGCGGCGGGTACTTGGCGACTACTTTGGCAATCGCTTCAATGTGGTCCGGACGGGAGCCGCAGCAGCCGCCAATGATGTTGAGGAAGCCGTCACGGGCAAAACCCTCGATAATGTCGGCCATTTCTTCCGGTGTCTGGTCGTATTCGCCAAATTCGTTGGGCAGGCCGGCGTTGGGGTGGGCGCTGACGTAGGTTTCCGCCTTGTTGGAGAGTTCCTCCACATAGGGTCGCAACGCATCGGCACCCAGGGCGCAGTTCAACCCCACGGAAATCGGTTTGGCGTGGGCGATGGAGTTCCAGAAGGCTTCTGTGGTCTGGCCGGACAGCGTGCGCCCCGAAGCGTCGGTAATGGTGCCGGAAATCATGATCGGCAGGGTGGTGCCGCTGTCTTCGAAATACTGCTGCGTAGCGTAGATGGCGGCCTTGGCATTGAGGGTGTCGAAGATGGTTTCGATCAGGATCAGGTCTGCTCCACCTTCCACCAATCCGGCCACGGCCTCATAGTAGTTATCTACCAGGGTCTGGAAATCGACATTTCGATAGCCGGGGTTGTTCACATCCGGGGAGATCGAGGCCGTACGGGACGTCGGGCCGACGGCGCCGGCCACGAAGCGCGGTTTGGCCGGATTGCGGGCGGTGAACTCGTCCGCGATCTGGCGGGCAATCCGGGCGCCGGCAATGTTCAGCTCCTTCGCCAGTTCTTCCAGGCCGTAGTCCGCCTGGGACAGACGGGTGGAATTGAAGGTGTTGGTTTCGATAATATCGGCACCGGCCTCCAGATACTCCGCGTGGATGTTGCGGAGGAGGGCGGGCTGTGTCAGGTTCAGCAGGTCATTATTTCCCTGCACGTCACGATCGTAATCTCCGAACCGCTCGCCACGAAAGGCGGCTTCATCCAGCTTCTCGTTCTGGATCATGGTGCCCATACCGCCATCGAGGATGACGATGCGTTCTTCAAGGGCAGCTTTCAGTTGTACGAGACGGGTGGTGCGGTCGTTCATAGGAGATCTATCCGGAAGTCGTATAATGTCGCAATGGCGCGGGATGATAGCAAAAATGCACAATGCCGTCCCCAGGCCTGATGATTTCGGTCAATTATTCACGGGCCGGTGCAGCTTGTATTGCTCCACCCGGTCAGTTTACTAAAGACTGACTATTTTACTCGGTCTTTAATGTTCAGGCGAACTCGCTTAAAATAGCGGGAAACTCTCCATACAGGTTGATGATATGGCATTGGTAACTGTGACAGATCCCGCCCGGGATTACCTTGCGCAACTTATCGAAAAGCAGGACGTTGAGGGCATGGGCGTGCGCATCTTTGTGACCCAGCCGGGCACCAAGCATGCCGAAACCTGTCTCGCCTATTGTCCGCCCAACGAAATTGTGCCGACGGACGAGCAGATCGACCTGGGCAAGTTTACCCTCTACCTGGACCACGCTTCGGTGCCGTTCCTCGAAGAAGCCTATGTGGACTATTCCAAGGACCAGATGGGGGGGCAGCTGACCATCAAGGCGCCCAATGCCAAGGTGCCCAAGATTGATGACGATGCCCCGCTGATTGATCGGATCAACTATGTCCTGGCGTCAGAAATCAATCCGGGCCTCGCGTCCCACGGCGGCGATGTGTCCCTCGTCGAGGTAGTGGAAGAGTCGGTTGCGGTACTGCGCTTTGGCGGCGGCTGTCAGGGCTGCAGTGCGGTCAGCCTTACCCTGAAACAGGGCGTTGAGAGTACGCTGAAGGAGAGGGTGCCCGAAATTACCGCGGTGCGGGACGTAACTGACCATTCGGTCAAGGAAAACGCCTACTACCAGTAAGTTGACGATCACACGCTGTTCCCGTGACCGTTGCCCTGGTGCATCGGTTGCGGGAATCGGGGTACCTGCGGATATCCTCTTCTCTCCTGCCACTCCGTCCTTGATTGCCTGGCTGCACGGCCAATGCCGTGATTTTTCAGTTACTTCATCATTGTTCCCATAACCAGAAAACGTTTCTTGGCCCGGGGCCGGGACTCAATGTTCATGGCGCCGGAGCGCCTTTGCTTGCTGGGGTAACTCTTGATTGACGTTGCGTTGTGGTCTGTACCACTCATGGCGGCCGTGGTTGGCTGGATTACCAACTGGCTGGCCATCCAGATGTCTTTTTATCCGGTTAACTTTATCGGCGTCGGGCCTGTGGGTTGGCAGGGGGTAATTCCCCGCAAGGCTGAAAAGATGGCCCACATCTGCATTGATCGCACGCTGCAGCATTTTGGTAACCTTAATGACGTCTACCAGAAACTTGAGTCGCAGCGTATCGTCGAGCAGGTGGTCGGCCAGGTAAACCCGCGGCTTGACGAATATATCGACGAGGTGATGTACGAAATCCAGCCGGTGCTGTGGGACAACATGCCGTTGTTCCTGCGCAACCGGATCTACCAGTGGGCGCGGGAGCAGCTGCCTTCCCGAATCGAGTCCCTGATGGAGGATTTCGGCGACGACCTTGATGAACTGATCGACCTCAAGGCCTTGTTGAGTCGGGAGCTTGCCCGCAATCCGGACCTGATGAACCGGATTTTCCGCGAAGCCGGCGCCGTTGAGTTGCGCGCGGTGATCAATCGCGGAGCTGTCATTGGCGGCCTGCTGGGGGCGGTTATCGCGCCCCTGTGGATCCGTTACCCGGAGCCCTGGCTGCTGCCACTCGGTGGTTTCGTGGTCGGATTCCTCACTAACTGGCTGGCTATCAATCTCATTTTCCGGCCTTTGCGCCCGGTTCGTATTGCCTTCTGGAAGCTCCAGGGGCTGTTTCTGCAGCGTCAGCCGGAGATCAGTGAGGTGTGGGCGCGCCTTGTCGCCGAGGAGCTGATTACGGTCGAGAAGGTGGCGGACGCCATGGTTAACGGCCAGCATGGCGACCGTACCCGCGCCATCATCCAGAAGCACCTCCGTCCGCTGCTCGATAACTCGGTGGTGATGAAGCTGACTGCCCAGGTCGCCATCGGCATGACCGGGTACACCGACCTCAAGAAGGCAATGAACCGCAAGGCGGTGGGTGCGTCCCGCGATGTCTTTGGTGACCCGGCGTTCAACCGGGAGCGGGCGCCAGTGGTGGCGGGGGTGCTCGCCGGACAGATGAAGGCGCTGGCGCCGGAGGAGTTCCAGGATGTGTTGCGGCCGGCGTTTCGCGAAGAAGAACTGCAACTGATGATCGTGGGCGGTCTGCTGGGGGGGCTGGCGGGGGCGCTCCAGTTCCTGTTCTTCACCTACTGGCCGCTCTGAAAGCGGGCTGGCCGTATCGGGCATTCTGGGAGAAACAACAATGGCATTCTGGCAACTGATGATTATTCAGGTCGTGTTGACCGCACTGACGGTGTTACTGGTGCTGGCGGGATTCTATCGCTGGGTCTTGCGGCCCTATCTCGACCGCAAGGTGGCCGAGTTGATTGCCGAGGCGCGAACCATCGAGCCGAAAGTAACCAGTGGCGTCAAGCGCGGTGTTACGGAAAGTCTCCGGTCCTTGCCGGAAGCCACGGTAGGTGAATCGACACGCCAGTTTCTGCGGTTCGGCTCGGAGCTGTTTGAAAACGGCCTGAGCAGTTTCCTGGGAACCGCCGCTGACTTGCAGCGCCGCTCCCCGGGAGGTTCCGCAGAGGGCCGGGAGAGTCGCTCAGACTCCGCCCGCTGAATCAAACCGGGTTCTGTCCCGCTCACTCCAGAGCTGTCCGGCCAGGGCGAGTGCATCGTCCCGGGATCCGGCTATACTAGCCTCGTACAATGCTAATGCCGCTGTGGATACCGCGGCTGCTTCACCGTAGGTGTCTGATTCGGTACCTTGCCAGACTTTCCTCATGTGCGCCGTGCTAAGGCTTTCCGGTTTGACGTGGCGGCGTTCAAACAGTGCTGGCCATACCATTTCGGAGCGCTCACCGGTTACCGCACTGGCCCGGAAAACTTTCATTTCGTTGTCCGGGTTGCGCTCAATTTCTCCGCCTTCGCCGCGGATGACCGCAATTCTGCGATACCCCAGCAACTGCCCGGTCTGCTGATGAAGATCCGCGTAAGGAGGGTGGAAGATGCCTTGCAGCACTACTGGGGCGTGCAGCGGATTGATCAGGCGGGACAGCGAATGAACCGGGGAACGCAAGCCCAGCACCGGCCGCAGGTCGATCAGGTCAGCCAGTCGTGGTGCGAAGCCTTGGAGTGGCAGGTAGCTGAAGCCCTGGTGGTCAAGTTGGTGTCGTACCTGGTCCCAGTCAGAGGCCGGCGAGAGGCCGAATGCCCGCAGGGTATCGCTCAGGTACAGGCGTTCGGGGGTATGGCCCTCGGCACCGTGAATGAAGATCTTGAGACCGTATCCGGCCAGCAGGACAATCGAAAACAGGAACCAGGGGCAGTGACGCCGTTTGCCAGCGTAGGATGACCAGTCGATATCGACCACCAGGTCATCCGGAGCCCGGGAATCCTGGCGGACGGCTTCCACAAAACCCGCCAGTTCCTCGGCGGTTTCCTCTTTTACCCGCAGCAGCATGAGGAAGGCTCCAAGCTGGACATCCTCAACCTCACCCCGGAGTATTCTGCTCATCGCATCGCGGGCCTCCGCCCGGGATAGCGAGCGGGATCCTTTCTTGCCTTTGCCAAGAATTCTTACGTAGGGCGCAAAGGGGTGCTCGCCGGGTTTTGCTTCAGGCAGGGTATTTGTATCGGCGTCTTCCATCGGGGCTCCGTTCAGGGTTACAGGCAATTGGTCGGGCGGGGCAGGCCGGCAATCCGGCAGGCGGTCTTGGCCGGTGTTCCGGGGAACAGTTGCATCAGGTAAATGCTGTTGCCCTTGTCTTCACCAAGCGCCTCTTTCACGGCCTTGACGAACAGCCGGTTAGAGGGTGGTGATACCTCATGCTTTGTGTAAAAAGATCTAAGTACCTCTATAATTTCCCAATGCTTTTCGTTGAGATTCAGGTTGGATTCCTGGGCAATCTGGGCCGCGATTTCGGGCGTCCAGTCGGCGGCGCTCTCAAGAAAGCCTTCGCTGTTTCGGGGCGGCTGAGTCACGGCGACCTACCAGCTGATAATGTGTGAGTGGGTGGTCGTCAGCCTGACCATGCCGGCATAGTCGACCACGCGGGTGTCGCCCTCTGCGGGACGGATACCGCGCGCGGCCAGGTCGGCTGCCAGGGTATGGGTGGTCGCCGGCAGTTCACCGGCAGCTGCGAGGGTCGCAAGGACGCCGTTCTCGATGAGCAACAGCGTATCGCCCTCGGCGATCGCCTCCAGGCACGCGCGGAAGCGGGGGTGATCAGGAAACTTGTTGAGAATGTGCAGTGTGCTCATAGCTTGTTGGCTTCCGCTTGGAGTTACAGGCTGACAACGTGCTGGAACTGCCGGTACAGCTCGGCCGCGGCGTCGACGACGGTTACCCCTGCCAGCATCCCATCGGGGTCGAGCCGGTAGCGGCCGAGGGATGCAGCGTCCGCCATAAGCGCTTCGACGCCAAACACCGGGGCGGCAGACAGGTTTCGCTCAACGGTTTTCTGTTGCAGAGTGGCGCCGTCCTGTCCGGCTCTCAGCCAGTTTACCCCGGCTCCCCGAAACAACAGGGAGACCGGTTGGTCGAACGCGGCCAGGGCAAATGCCATATCAAGGGTCTCACGGCCGGACCAGTTGCCGTATGGGGCCTGGTCAATAACGATCAATACCGACATGTTTCAGGCTCCGCCATGGAAATACATCACCCGGGACGACCGGGTGAGGCCTTCCACCCATTCCCCGAGCCCGGCCAGTGCAAAGGGCGTAGCGAGATTGCAGGCAGAAAGCTGGTAACGCTGCTGCTCGGACTCGTCGACAATACCGCGCCTCAGGGCTGAGGCGATACAGGCAATCCCGGGAATGCCCCCGGTTTCGAGGAATTCACTCCAGGCCCGGGTCCAGTTCGGTTCGTCGCTGGGCGGGCAGTTCAGTGTCGACGCCAGGTAGACACCGTCGCCATACAGGAACACGCGTTCAATACCATGGCCGGCTGCCACCGCAGCCCGGGCAAATTCGAGGGCCGTTTGAGGCGCCTGGCTCGCGTAGGGGGCACCGGTAATGACGAGTGTATAACTCAGTGTTTGCTCGCTGGGCATGATATTTCCCGGATTGCAGTCGGGTCAGAGGTGGCGACAGGGCTCATTACTGCTGTCTGCTGTGACAGATTGTACCTTGAATGGAACGTCTGGCCCATAAACAGAAAACCCCGGCATCAACCGGGGTTCTCCTTGCAGCCCAGTGTGCGATCAGTCGTCGCTGAAGGCGCCGAGCAGGTGCAGCAGTGCTGTGAACAGGTTGTAAATGTTCAGGTAAAGCGCCGTAGTAGCCATGATGTAATTGGTCTCACCACCGTTCACGATACGGCTGGTATCGAACAGGATGAAGCCGGACATCAGCAGTACGATCGCGGCACTCAGTGCCAGGCTGAACGCGCTGATTGCAACGCCGAACATGCCGGCAACCATGGCGCCAATGGCGGCAACAATAACTACCATCAGGCCGGCGAACAGCATACCGCCGAGGAAGCTGAAGTCCTTCTTGGTGGTCAGGACGTAGCCTGACAGCGCCAGGAACACAACAGCAGTGCCACCCAGGGCCTGCATGACCACCTGGCCGCCGTTGGCCAGTTGCAGGTAGTGGTTAAGCAGTGGCCCAAGGGAGAGGCCAAGCAGCCCGGTGAACGCAAAGACCACGCCGATCCCGGCTGAACTGTTCGCGGTGCGCGGCAGAACCAGCCACACCAGGGCCAGGGCACCCAGACTGCAAATCAGGCTTGCGCCGCGGCCAAGGCCTACGGCCATGGAAACACCAGCCATTACCGCACTGAACAACAGTGTCATGGCCAGCAGGGTATAGGTGTTGCGCAGGACTTTGGTCGCCTCCGCGCTGATTCCGGCGCCAGCGGCTCCGCGAGCGGCATAACTGCCCTGACTCTGCTGGACGCTAAAACGTCTGTCTTCCATCGTTATCTCCGTTTATCACAACGCTGTATTGGATACTGGTACCAATGATAGTGCCGAAAGTACAACTTTCAATCATTTACGACAAAAAACCCCCGTATGGATTCCATTAAAACCAGTTAATGTTTGTCTGAGCGCTCAAGGCGTTGACAGGGCAGGGGATTCCGGTATCATGCACACCGCTGTCGCAATGACGGCAAGAAAGATGAGAAGCGGTGGGCTGGCAGAGTGGCTGAATGCAGCGGTCTTGAAAACCGCCGACGGTTAATAGCCGTCCCGGGGTTCGAATCCCTGGCCCACCGCCACTTTCTCATCCTCCGGTACTCCCCTCAGTCATATCTAATCCCGCTAACCGAGCCATGACCGTCCGGTCGTCACGGAAACCGCCTATTTCGTTTGCCGCCGCTGGCTGTCTAGACTCTTGGGGTGATAACGCCAAACCCCGGGGATGATCGGATGACGCAGATTGACACCACCACCAGAACCGACCGCAAGTTTGCGGTGTCTGCCAATCGTGGCAAGGCTCGCCATCGTCTGCGCTATGTAGAAACCGGAGGCGCGGCGGTGGATACGGGAGAGTGTGCCTTTTGTGACAGTACCCCTGACCTGACCGGGGCTGTATGCGCAGCCAGCGGCGGGGATGAGGTGGTAACCGGCCGG
Source organism: Marinobacter profundi (assembly GCF_002744715.1). GTDB lineage: Bacteria > Pseudomonadota > Gammaproteobacteria > Pseudomonadales > Oleiphilaceae > Marinobacter > Marinobacter profundi. Next base: position 33,458 of record NZ_KZ319368.1, on the reverse strand, counting down.
ACCAATGAAGACAGGGTTGCGGACGATCAGCCGGAGCGGAGTGTTTCCGGCTGAGTCGCGTTACAGCTGTTACACGCCGCTGCCCAGCGCCCGTGCCCGCTCTGCCGTCAGCGCCAGTGTTTCGGGTTGATTGTCCGGCATCTGCCAACCCTGCAAGTTGTCTTCGACCAGGCTGACCAGGGCCTGGATATGCCCCGGTTCGCTGTTCAGCGCCGTAATGTAGCTGAACGCTTTACCCCCGGCGGCCATGAAATACTCCCGATTCTCCTCGTTGATCTCCTCGATTGTCTCCAGACAGTCGGAGGAGAACCCGGGGCAGAACACATCGACAGACTCTACACCTTCATCCGGCATGGCTTTCAGGGTGGCGTCGGTGTAGGGCTGCAACCATTCTTCCCGGCCAAAGCGTGACTGGAATGTGGTTATCCAGGCGCCATCGGCCAGTCCGAGCCGTTCCGCCAGCAATCTTGACGTCTTGTGGCACTCGCAGTGGTAGGGGTCGCCCCGTTTCAGGTACTTCAGCGGCACTCCGTGGTAGGAAAACACCAGTTTCTGATTGCGACCGTGCGCCTGCCAGTGGGCTTCGATATGGCTTGCCATGGCCTCGATGTAGGGCGGGTAGTCGTGATAATGGCTGACAAAGCGGAAATCCGGCAACCACCGTCTTTGGGTAAAGTCGGCTGCAATGGCATCGAATGTGGAGGCCGAAGTTGATGCCGAGTACTGGGGGTAAAGCGGGAGCACCAGTAACTTCCGTACTCCCTGCTTTTGCAGGTCATCCAGTGCACTGGCAATGCCGGGGTTGCCGTAGCGCATGGCGTAGGCGACGACGATATCCTTGCCATGCCGGGCCTGGAGTTCCTTGCGGATGGCTTCGCACTGGTTCACCGTGTGAATCAGCAGCGGAGAGCCGTCTTCCTGCCATACCTTGCGGTAGGCTTCGGCGGAGCGCCGGGGCCGGATGCGCAGGATGATCCCGTTCAGGATCAGCCACCAGATGGGCCGGGGCACCTCGACGACCCGTGGATCGGCGAGAAACTCCCCGAGATAGCGGCGAAGTGCTGAAGGGGTTGGCGCGTCGGGGGTGCCGAGATTGGTAATCAGAATGCCGATCTTGCCCGGCTGATCGTGGCGAAAGTTCACTGCGCCCTTGAATTGCATGGTGTGACGGATCCTTCTGGTCGGTAATACTTACTGCGGTTTGCCGGCCTGCTGCACCATGCGGGGCACAAGCCCGCTGATATCATAACCGGCGTGGCGGGCCTTGCTGATCAGTTCGTCCGCCGGCTTGCGACGGGCGCTGCTCAGTGCCCACAGCACGCAACAGCGGGTTCCGGAGCGGCAGAAAGCCAGTACGGGCTTTTTCGCGTCACGGATCATCGGATCAAAAGCGTCGACGTCGCTGTCGAGGATATTGCCGGAGGCCACCGGTAGGTAAACCCAGTCCAGGCCATGCTCCCGGGCGGCGCGCTCGATGTCTTCCATCGCAGGCTGGCCGGGCTCCTCATGGTCCGGGCGGTTGGCGACGAGGGTCTTGAAGCCGAGTTCGGCTATCCGGCTCACGTCAGCCACCGTGATCTGAGGGGCCACAGTAATCTCGTCGTCAATTTTTCGCAATTCCATAATTCGTCCTGTTTCTGTGCGGATAGCTTTGCCGCTCATGATGACACAGCACCGTGTGTCTGTCAGAGCGGCAAATACCGAAATGGCTACCTCAAGTGTCCGGCGGAACGGTCAGGCGCGGGCGCGGGCCTTTTCCAGCAGTTCGAACACCGCCATGCCGGCAATCATCGAGATCACGAATACCGCGGCCTTGGCTTCGCCGGCGCCGAGGGCGACCAGTCCCGGTCCCGGGCAGAAGCCGGCGAGGCCCCAGCCGGCACCGAACAGCAGGCTGCCAATCACCAGACGCTTGTCTACCCGGTCACCGGCAGGAAGCTTCATATGATAGCCGAGGAACGACAGGGTGCGCCGGCGGGCAAAGGCAAACGCAAACAAGCCGACGACGATGGCGCCGCCCATCACGAATGCCAGTGACGGGTCCCAGAGACCGGCGATGTCGAGGAAGCCGAGTACTTTCTCCGGGTTGGACATGCCGGAAACCAGCAGGCCGATACCGAAGATGAGGCCGGATGCAAAAGACGCGAGGGTGTACTTCATCAGATCAGACTCCTGCAACGTGGCGAATCAGGTAGACGGTGATAAAACCGGTGGCCATGAAGGCAAGTGTGGCAACCAGCGAGCGCGGGGAGAGCCGTGACAGGCCGCAGACGCCATGGCCGCTGGTGCAGCCGGAGCCATACCGGGTACCCACACCCACCAGCAGGCCGGCCAGGATAATCATCGGCAGGCTGGCATTGATCTCGATTGCGGGCAGATCGGCTGCCAGCAGCCAGATGGCTGGCGCACCGATAATCCCGGCCAGGAAGGCCACCCGCCAGAGGATGTCGGTTTTGCGCGGGGTCAGCAAACCCCCGAGAATACCGCTGATGCCGGCGATCCGACCATTCAGCAGGATGAATGCCGCAGCAGAAATACCGATGATCATGCCCCCGAAAAGGGCTGACCAGGGAGTGAAGTTATCCCAGGCAATATCAATCATTCATGTTCTCCGTAGTTGGTACAGAATATGTCATAAAGTTGTTGCAGCATGGCGGTCACCCGCGGGTCGGCCAGCTGGTAAAACACCCGCTTGCCTTCCTTCCTGGGTTCGATCAGACCTTCCCGGCGCAGGATCCCCAGCTGTTGTGACAGTGAAGGCTGGCGAATGCCGGTCAGTGCCTCCAGGTCGCTCACACAGCGCTCGCCTTCGGTGAGCTGACACAGCAGCAGCAGCCGGTCCTGATTCGCCAGCGACCGCAGAAACTGGCTGGCGCGTTCGGCCGTATCCTGCATCCGCTGCAAGTCGAATGTGGTATCCACTGGCGCCTCCTTAACAATTTACGGGGAGATAATATATTTAAAAGTATATTAATGGGCAACGGGTAGGCGTGGTGGAGTGTACTTATGGCCCGATGGGGAATAAAAAAGCCCGGCGCTGATGGCCGGGCAGAGGCGTGCGAGTAGTATCCATGAAAGACTTCCAGACAAACCGGCATCAGCAGGGACACCGGTATAGGGAAGTATTGTCTATAATTTGAACACTTCAAGTTTGCAGCTATTTCCTTTGAGCACATTTTTTCATATCGGATTCGATCTTATACTGCGGCCATGCGGGGCGCGGGTTCCAGCCGCGCTGAAATCTGCCAGGCTTTGTAATACAATCGCTGACTTGATGTTGTCCCCGTTGCAGAGGTTTAGGCATGTCTGACGAGAACGAAAAAAAGCCGGAAAACGATCCGCAACTGGCGGGCAAGATCAAGGATTCTGCGCGACAGATCTGGCTGGCCGGTTTGGGCGCTTACACCAAGGCCGAGGAAGATGCCGGCAAATTCTTCGAACGACTGGTCAACGAAGGCGAGCAGCTGGAGAGCAAGACCCGGGGCGTGGTGGAAAAGCAGCTGAAGTCGGTGGAACACCGTGTTGAAGATGTTCGGGAAAAAGCGACCGGAACCTGGGACCGGCTTGAACACATGTTTGACCAGCGGGTTTCCGGCGCCTTGCGTCGGCTGGGAATCCATCGGCGTGAGGAGATCGATGCCCTGGAGCGGCGGATCGAGGCCCTGGAGGCGGAGCTGCACCGGCTTCGTAGCGACGCCGGCGACGATTCTGAAGAGTAGGGTTACAGCTCAGCGGTACTGATGACTCATCAGCCGCACCTCATCCTGAACCGCCGGGTGCAGGTAGGGCATGACCAGGTGCATCATCTGGTAAACGCCCCGGCCGGGGTCGACCGAGTCCCGGTCATTCAGGTGCGACAGACTGTCAAAACTGGTCCAGTAACAACTGGTCAGGGTCAGTTGTTCGCACAGTGCCCCTAACCCGGGATCGTCAATTCCCATCAATTGCTGTTGTCGCAGGCTTTCACAGATGGTGCGGAAGGCGCCGGTTTTTTTACCGAGCAGGCGGCGGAAACGGCTCTGTAGCTGGTCGTAGCGGGACAGTACATTGACCAGGTCCTGGTACAGAAATCGGTAGCGGGCAACCGTTTCGAAGAGCAGGTGAAGAAAAAACGCCTGCTGGTCGAGGCTGATCTCGACATCTCCGGGTACCGCCAGCAGATCGTTCATCTCGGCTTCGTAGCGGCTGAACAGCTCCTCTACGATGTCGCCCTTGCTCTTGAAGTGGTAGTACAGGTTGCCCGGGCTGATCTCCAGTTCGTCGGAGATCAGCAGGGTGGTGACATTGGGTTCGCCAATGCTGTTGAACAGGGCCAGGCTGGTATCAAGGATACGGTCGCGGGTTTTGACCTTCTTCATGATGGGCCGGTTCCTGGCAGGTCAGAGCGAGAAACTGGCCCAGACCGGACAGTGGTCCGACGGCCGTTCCATGGCACGAATGTCGTAGCAGACCCCGGCACTGGTGGCCTTGTCCAGCAGGTTGTCGCTGGCCATGATAAGGTCAATTCGCAGGCCCCGCTTGGGCTCCCGTTCAAACCCCTTGCTCCGGTAATCAAACCAGCTGAAGGTACTGCTCTCTTGCGGGTGCAGGTGCCGGAAGGTGTCGGTGAAGCCGCGTTTTTCTACGTCACCCAGCCATTCCCGTTCCTCTGGCAGGAAACTGCACTTGCCGGTGCGCAACCAGCGCTTGGCATTGTCGGCGCCGATTCCGATATCCAGGTCGGTCGGGGAGATGTTCATATCGCCCATCAGCACCATCTTGCGGCCATCTGCGCTCAGCTCATCCAGGTATTTCATCAGATCGGCATAGAACTGGCGCTTCGCCGGGAATTTCACCGGATGATCGCGACTTTCGCCCTGGGGGAAATAGCCATTGATCACTGTCAGTTGCTCACCGTTCACGGTGAAGTCGCCACGGATCAGACGGCGCTGGGAGTCCTCGCCGTCCCACGGGAAGCCCTTCTGAACGTAGTCAGGCTGCTGGCGGGAAAGCAGGGCAACGCCATAGTGGGTTTTCTGGCCGTGGAAGTGGACGTGGTAACCCAGGGCCTCGATGGCTTCGGCGGGAAACTCTTCATCGGTTACCTTGGTTTCCTGCAGGCCAATGAAGTCGGGATCGAGAGCGCTGATGACCGCTTCAAGCTGGTGCATACGGGTACGTATGCTGTTGACGTTAAAGGAAACAAACATCATCGGTGCGGTTACTCCGGCCGTGGTGAATCAGGAATTGCCGGAGTTTATCACAGAAATCCGTGGTAGCCCGTTGACCCGGCCTTACGGTACCAACGGGCAATCCGGCAGGCCGTTATGGGTGTAGCGGATGTGGGCGGTGTAGTTGGTGTCTGCATTCTTGCGAACGTTGGTGAGGCCGACGTAGTCGGTCAGAAACCCGCTGCCGTCGTAACCCAGCAGGATCGGGGAGACCAGCAAGCGGGTCACCAGGCCGGTCGGCTCAATACTGACCACATGCTCCGCCCGGGGAATATCCGGCTGGGCCGGTTTGAGCGCAAAGCCGTAATGTTCACCCCGGGTGGGCCCCAGAAAGCGGAACCGGACCGGCTGGTCGCGGGTGATGGCTGCCCAGTTCTGGCGGACCAGGTGGTCAAAGCCGGCATCAATCACCACCGAGTCTTCAAGAGCCACGCGAAATTGCTGCGTTGCGCCCCGGGCTGGCTGCCAGTCAATGGTAACTTCATCGGGGGTGCTTCCAGCCGTCGAATTTTCTCCTCCGCTACCGGGGCGGACCAGGAGCTTTTCGGCGAAATCCGGCTGGTGGAACGTTACTGCCGGGGTGAGCAGTCCCGGTGTGTAGTCCAGCTCTTTGCTGGCAAATGGCTCATCGCTGTCAGGGCGGACATACGTCACCTGGTGAAAGCGCGGTTGCCACTGTCCGGTCAGGCATTCGCCGGTAACTTCATGCAGTTCCCGGTACAGCTCACGGCCGTCCTCGCGGGCCTCCCCGGTGAAGCGGAACACATCACCGGGGGTGGCGTGAGCCGGGCCGGTCAGTGCCAGCGTCGCCGAAATCAACAGCGTTGCCAAGACAGCGCCTGAAGCGTTGTATGGGGGCACGATCATGATGCAAGCTCCGGATAGAAGCGCTGCCGGATAAACAGCAATAGTGGAAATACCGTCAGCCAGCCCACGGCCAGGGCAATGAGGGCGAGAGACAGATCGGGGAAGTGGACGGCCCCCAGTTGACTGGCAGACCAGTAGGCGAAGGGCCCTGCGATGGGTGCCAGCAGTAAGGGCAGCAACCAGTGCCGCTGCATCCAGGACAGCGAATGGGCCAGGGTAGTCATGAACATTGCCCAGATTCCGACCAGCCATACCGGGGTCCACAGGCTGCCGACAGCATCGGTCATTATGCCAGTGCGGAACCAGATGCCGTCGACCAGGGAGCCCAGCACCGTACCAGCGACAATGAAGCGGAACTCGCTGGCCGGAGCCTGGCTGACCAGCATGAGGTGTACCAGAACCAGGACCAGTGCAACCGCAGCCGCCGCCACGCCGGGGAACAGCACGCAAAGCAGCCACGCCCCCTGAAACAGCAGGAAGTTGATCAGGTTCCGAATGCCGCCAGACTGGATCATACGCTGATGATGTTCGCTCGTTTGTTGCCGGGTTTTGCCAGCAGGACCTGCGATACCCCGATGGCCCGCTCGCTGAATCCCGCCTCGCAGTAGGCAAAGTAGAACTGCCACAGCCGCCGGAAGCTTTCGTCGTACCCCAGCGCCTCGATCCGGTCGTGGTTGGCCATGAAGCGATCACCCCAGTCATGCAGGGTGCGTGCGTAATGGAAGCCAAAATCCTCGGCGTGGGTCAGTACCAGATTGGAATGGCTGCGAACCGATTCGAGGATCGCGCCGAACGATGGGATGAAGCTCCCGGGGAAAATGTAACGCTGGATAAAATCGACGTTCTTCAGCGCACGCCGGTAACGCTGTTCCGGCATATTGATGGCCTGAATCAGCGCCAGCCCGTCAGGCTTGAGCAGCTGATTGATCTGGCTGAGATAGCTGTCCAGGAACTGTGGCCCAACCGCCTCGATCATCTCGATGGACACCAGTTTGTCAAACTGCCCGGAGAGATCCCGGTAGTCATCAAACAGCAGGGTGATACGGTCTTCAAGTCCCGCCTCCCGGACCCGCTGGCGGGCCAGTTCGAGCTGTTCTTTCGAGATGGTGGTGGTGGTTACGTGGCAGCCGTAGTTGTGAGCTGCATGGATGGCAAAACCGCCCCAGCCGGTGCCGATTTCAATCACCCGGTCGCCAGGTTTCAGGTCAAGCTTGCGACAGATGGTGTCGAGCTTGTGAACAGCGGCTTCTTCCAGGGAGCTGCTTTCAGTCGGATAGACCGCGGACGAGTACATCATGGTCGGGTCAAGGAAAGTGGCAAACAGCTCGTTACCAAGATCGTAATGGGCATGGATGTTTTTCCTCGAGCCTTCGGGCGTATTCCTGTTCAGCCAGTGCAGCCCCTTGAGGGCGGGCTTGGTCAGCCAGGCGAAGCGGTCCTCGAAGGCGTTCATCCGGTCAATATTGCGGGTGAAGAAGCGCAGCAGCGCGACCAGGTCCGGGCTACTCCAGTCACCGGCAACGAAGGCCTCGGCGGCGCCGATACTGCCGCCGGTCAGCAGGTCACGCCAGGTGCTGCCGGAATGAATGACCAGCTCCGCCGGCGCATGGGTTACGTCGCCGTCGCCAAAGGTCTGGTCCGGGTAGCCGGCCTCGCGGACCCGCAGAATGCCGTCGGCCAGACGGGCCAGTTGCTGGCAAACCAGCTGACGGGCGATACGGTTGGCGAGGGATCCGGACGCAGCGGTTTGCTGGTCCAGGGGGTGATCGGCTGAAGTGTTCAGGTTCTCCATGAGGTTACCTTTTGTTCTGGTTGACCGGTCGACCGGTGCTCAACATCGTTAAGGGTCACATCCCGGCCTTCGTCGCCGGCACCCAGGCGGAAGGCCGGATCATCCACGGCAAGCTTGTCCGGGTGGGTGTGAAAAACGGCACCCTTGAGCCTGAGACGCAGAGCGTGCCAGTAGATCCCCAGCACCACCTTGAACGCCTCCAAGGGAAACTCCCGCAGGCTTTTATGCAGTGCTTTACGATCAAGAGGGGTTCTCCGGACTACCAGGGTGGCATCAAAAACCTTGTTTTTTTCATCGCTGACATTCATGTGAATGCGTAGGTCCGGCCCGCGGAAACTGAACAGCCACTGGTACTGCTGATCCATCGGGTTGAACGGCGAAACATGGAAGCGTTTGGCGAACGCAAAGCGACGGGTTTGCCAGCCGTCGTCGCCGGCTACCGGTGACGGTTGTTCGACGCTGTCACAGTCCAGGCAGTACACATGCCGTTCGTGCCAGGGGGTATTGGTGATCTGGGCGACAATCACCCGTGGCACGGCACCGGCAAGGGGATCCTGTCCCTTGCGGTAACAGAAATAGAAGCTTACCGGGTTGAAGACATAGCCGAGATAACGCGGATGGGTTATCAGCTCCACGGCGCCATCGGGCTGCCATCCGGTGGCCTGCTCCACACGCCGGCAGATGGCGGCCTTGAGGTCGCCCCCGTCGGGTTGGTAATAATCCCGGCGGTACAGTGACATCCAGTTGAACCGTTCGAGGGAAAACCAGCGGGAAAGCCGGGTTGCCTCGGACCATTCGTCCAGGTTGAGGGCGAGCATGCCGGTCCGGTAGGTGAACTGGTGGTTAACCGGGCTCAGCCGGCGATGCCGCACGGTCCCGGTCAGCCATTGGGAGGCGAGCGCTCCTGCCGGTGTCACCGGTGCCGTCACAATTCAACTCCGAATGCCCGGGCAACCCGCAGGCCGCTGCGCACGCCGTCTTCATGGAATCCGTTGAACCAGTACGCACCGCAATAGTGACTCCGGTTGCGGTTGCCGATTTCGTCATAGCGGGCCTGGGCCGCCACCGCGTCGAGGGTGAACACCGGGTGGGCGTAGTCATAGCGCTCGATGATCCGCTCCTCGTCAATGTCCTGGCTGCGATTGAGGGTTACGCAGAAGGTTTCCGGGGCATCGTGGAAGTTCTGCAAAATGTTCATGTTGTAGGTGACCGACACCGGTTCGGTGCTGTGGCGGGGGATAAAATAGTTCCACGCAGCCCAGGCTCGGCGGTTTGAGGGCAGCAGCGAGCTGTCGGTGTGCAGCACCACGTCGTTGCGCTGGTAGCCGATGGCTCCAAGGATTTCCAGCTCTTGCGGCGACGGATCGGCAAGCATGGCCAGGGCCTGGTCACTGTGACAGGCGAACACTACCTGGTCGAATTCCCGCTGCTCGCCCTTCACAGTGACCAGCACCCGGTCCTGTTCCCGCTTCACCGTCTGCACCGGGCTGTTGAGGTGGGTGTGGGCGCCGAGGCGATCCATCATCCGCTCAACGTAACGGGCGGAGCCGCCTGAAATCACCCGCCAGGTAGGCCGGTCGTCCACGGACAGCATGCCGTGGTTGTTGAAAAACTGGAGGAAAAAACGGACCGGGAATTGTTCAAGCACGATCTCGGGCGCAGACCAGATCGCGGCTCCCATGGGCACGATGTAATAGTTGCGGAAGAAGCGGGAATAACGGTTGCGGTTGAGGTAGTCGCCCAGGGTTTCGCTGTCGTTGATGTCACCATTGGCCAGCTGTTCGCGGGTTTCGCGGTTAAACCGCAGGATCTCCCTTATCATCCGCAGAAAGGGCAGGTTGACCAGGTTGCGACGCTGGGCAAACAGCGTGTTGAGGCTGGTGCCGTTGTATTGCAGGCCGGAACTGCTGCAATCGACACTGAAACTCATGTCGCTTGCTTCATAGGGAACGTCGAGCCGCTCCATCAGCTTGATGAAGTTGGGGTAGGTCCAGTCGTTGAAAACGATGAACCCGGTGTTCACCGGCCACTGCCGTCCGCCGGCCTCCACCATGCGGGTGTTGGTATGTCCGCCGGCATAGTTGCCGGCTTCAAACAATTCGACGTCGTGTTTGCCTGCCAGTAGCCAGGCAGCGGTCAGGCCGGACACGCCGGCGCCGATAATCGCAATACGTTGGCGATCATTGCTCATCAAGGGTTTCCTGTCGGGTGTTGCTCTTGCGGGCCATGCTGGCGGCCAACCGGTCCTGCAGCCCCTGAGGAAGGGCGGCAAGCAGTTTCAGCGTCCAGGTGAACCGCTTCGGAAAGTGAATCTCGTTGTGGCCCCGGGCCAGGCCACGGACAATACGCCTGGCGGCATCCGAGGAGGACACCAGGAATGGCATAGGGAAGTCGTTGCGGTCGGTGAGAGGTGTCTTCACGAAACCCGGTGATACCACCACAACGTCAATGCCTTCCGCCGCCAGGTCCGCCCGCAGGGCGTGGGCAAAATAGGTCAGTGCGGCCTTGGAGGCGCCATAGCCTTCGGCACGACCAAAGGGGAACCACCAGGCCGAGGAACTGACAATGACCAGGGCCGCCGGAAGGCCCTGATTGCGGGCTTTTCGCAGGGCCGGCAGCACCGTTTCGACGCAGCGTGCGGTGCCGATCACGTTGGTGGTGATGTTGGCTTCAATGACCGAGCTGCGAAACTCTGCTACCTCCAGGTATTCGCAGGTGCCGGCGTTGAGGATGGCCAGCTGCACCGGACCATGGTTATCGAGCAGTTCGCCGATGCTGGCCAGATCCTGCGGGTTCGTGGTGTCTGCCGCTGCGCTGATAATGTGTTGGGGGGAGCACGCCACCAGCTCCTCCAGGGCCTGCTGCCGGCGCCCTGTAACGATCACGCGGTGGCCCGCGGCTGCAAGCTCCCGGGCCAGGTCATGGCCGATGCCTGAAGTTGCGCCGGTCAGCCATGTGGTGACGGGTTGGTCGAGCAGTCCTTTCATCCGGCATGCTTCCTGAGCCAGCGCACCGCCCGGCCCAACAGCGGCAGGTTTTCATATAGCAGCTGGCCGATGTCAAAATAGTCCCTGTGGTAGTACACCTTACCGTTCCGGAAGCAGAGGTGGCTGGCACCATCGACGTGGATCTGCGCGCCCCCGCGGATCCGCTTGTGACGAAGCATCATCCGCCAGGTCAGGCAGGCAGAGTTGTCGGTGACAACACTGTCAGCGAACTCGAACCGGCATTCAATAACATTGTTGTAGCTCGCCCGCAGGTAATGGTCGAGTGCCTCAAGACCCCGCACGGTGCGGAACGGATCGGTGAAGATGACGTCGTTACTGTAGACCTCGCTCAGATTGCCGATGTTCCCGGATGCCATCTGGTTGAACAGGTCGCGAAACCGGGACAGCGCGTCGGGAGCGGCGGCCTGCTTGCCGCCAGCCTCGATCGCAGTAGCCGTAATCATCAGTGCCTCCTCCGCAGCTCGTCCCGAGCCTGCGTTTCTTCACGTATGTGGGCGGGAATCGGATTAAGATCCCAGATGATGCCCAGCCTGGATAGCAGCCACAGGCCGTAGAAGGTCAGGTCAATTTCGTACCAGCGAAAGCCCTGGCGAACCGACAGTGGCCAGCGGTGGTGGTTGTTGTGCCAGCCTTCGCCAAGGGTGATCAGCGCGAGCCAGAAATTGTTGCGGCTGTCATCGGGTGTGTCGAACCGTCGCTTGCCCCAGACATGGGACAGGGAGTTGATGGAGACGGTGGCGTGAAACAGTGCGACCGTCGAGATGATGAATCCCCACACCAGCAATTGCAGGCCGTTGGTGCCCAGTCCCGGGGCCCAGGCGGCGAGTGCTTCGCCGGTGAGGTAGATGGCAACGGCGGCAGCTGCCGGCACCAGGGAGTCAAACCGGTTGATAAACCGGAGTTCCGGATATTTCAGCCAGTCTCTGACCCGGCGTTCATCCATGGCAAAGCCCGCATCACAGGTAAACCAGCCCACGTGAGACCACCAGAAACCGCCCTGGTGAGGGGAGTGCAGGTCCTCCGGAGTGTCGGAATGCTGGTGATGATGGCGATGGTGGGCAGCCCACCACAGGGGCCCGCGCTGGGCCGCACTGGCACCCAGAATGGCAAAGACAAACTGTGCCGGGCGGCTGGTTTTGAACGACTTGTGGGCGAAGTAGCGGTGGTAGAAACCGGTGATGGCGAACATCCGCACCAGAAAAAACGCGACGGCAAACCCGACCGCAAAGGGACTGTACCCTGTCAGCAGCACCAGGAAGCACGCCAGATGCAGCCCGATAAACGGCAGTACCCGGATGGCGTTGAAGGCCCGGGAGCGGGTGTCGATGTGATCTGAACTGACGTCCGAATCGAACCATCTGAGAATATTGATTAACAAGTGTTGCACGCGGGTCATACCCTGATTGCCCTGTTTTGAAGTTAAGACTGTTCGCCGGGTTGTCGGTCATACCGGCAGGTCATGGCAGATTTACGTTCCCTTTGTCTGTTCTGGATGCACTATTAATGATGAAAACTGTAAATACCCAACAGCCTGTAATACGTCAGGTAGCGATTGTTGGTTCAGGCCTGGCCGGATTGACAGCAGCGCGGAGATTGCAGGAAGCCGGTACGGAAGTCACGGTGTTCGAAAAAAGTCGCGGCCCCGGCGGGCGCCTCGCAGCAAAGCGGGTGACCGGTGGGTCCGCGGACATTGGTGCGCAGTACTTCACCATTCGCAATCCGCGGTTTCGTGAGTTTTTGCACCAGCATGCCGGTGAGGATGTCTTTGCCCCCTGGCAGGGTCGTTTGGTCTATGAAACCGCAACCGGTGCTACGGAACCCTTTCACAGTGCGCTGAGGTATGTCGGCGTGCCGCGGATGACCGCCATCAGCCGGGCGCTTGCTGAAGGTCTGACATTGCACGCCGGGGTACGGATCGCCCGCATGGACCGGGATTCCGCTGGCAGCTGGACCTTGACGGATACTGCCGGTGAGATGTTCGGTCCCTTCGACGGGGTGATCGTTACCGCACCTCCGGCCCAGGCCTACGATCTGTTACATGATAGTGAGCTGAGCGGGCTCGCCGCCGCGATCGAACCCCACCTTGCCGGCATGCAGGCATGCTGGACGGTCGTCGCGCATTATCCGGGTAGCCTGGGTCTCGGCTACCAGGGCGTGCAATCCCGGGATCCGGTGCTGGGCTGGGCAGCGAACAATTCCAGCAAACCGGGCCGCGATGGTGACGGTGAATGGTGGGTTCTGCACGGCACACCGGAGTGGTCCCATCAGAACCGGGACCTGTCCGGTGAGGATGTTACCCGGCAATTGCTGACCGCCTTTACGCGGGTTTGTAGTGTTTCCGCCGAGCCGGATGAGCTGGTCAGCCACCGCTGGCTATACGCCCGCTCGGTCACCGCCGCCGGCCCCGGCCACCTCACCGATCACCGGCTGGCTGTTGGCATTGTGGGCGACTGGCTGCAGGGAGGGCGGGTTGAAGGCGCGTTCGACAGCGCCGAAAGCCTGATTCGGGACTGGCGCGAAGCCGGCCTGGTCACTCGGTGATGTCGGACTCGCGGACCAGTTTCGGTTGCAGATAGAAATGGGTGATGGTGCCGTCGCCAAATTTGCTGAAGAAAGCACTGACGTCGGTGATCTGCCGTAACGAGCGGGCACGGCTCAGCGGATCCCGGACAAGGACCTTGATGCCGTTGAAGTTGTCACGAATATTGGAAAACCGTGCCCGCATCGAGCAGGTCACCACGTGATCCGGATTGAGCCCCAGCTCATCGGCCAGGTAGCTGCTGTGTTCTTTGATGGCGGCTGCGGACAGGTCTTCCCGGGTATCCAGGTGGTCCAGCTTGATGCGGTCGACAATGCAGCGGGCGTAGCTTTCCGGGTGCCGGCGGCCGATACGGCGGAAGGCCTCCCAGAAGAAACTGTCCGTGAGTTCAGCGAAATAACGCATGTTGCTGAGGCAGGTGTCCACCCAGGCAAAGATCTCGGGCTCTTCCAGAACCTCATTGATCGCCTCCCGCAAGACCCAGTCAAAGCCGAGGGCGGTTTTGTGGGCATAGACCTTGCGATACATCTGGTGGCGGCTGTAGACGAAGTCCTCCAGAGCACCCAGACCTTTCTGGGTGATCGCCAGCCCCATCCAGGGTTCGGCGGTATCCCAGCCAAAACGCAGGTTGCTGAGCAGGTGGTCGAGGTTAAAGCCGCCGATGGTCACGGAAGAGTGGAAACCGTCCCTTAGCATGTAGTCGGCGCGATCAGCATCAATCTCCCCGGAGACAATGGAAGATAGCAGGCCCATCACCAGTCGCGGGGTGTCCCGCTGGGTGAGGGCGCCGGACTCCGCATCCTCACCGGCAATGAATTCCCAGAAGGTACGGGCGTGGCGGCAGAAGGTCTCGCTCGGGCTGACCCGGGTGGTCTCCATGATTCCGATGATGTCGCGACCATCGAGGCCGGCCGCTTCCAGGTCGATATCGCTCAGTACCTGGTGGGCAACCCGGACGGAGTAGTGCTCGTGCTCCAGCTCCGGGGGGACGTCACTGTAGTAGGTCGAATAGTCCACCCCTTCCCAGAGGTCCTCAAACCGTCCGGGCCGCGACATCAGTTCGCGGATCCTGGTGGCCTGGGTGAACTGGTGTGAGAAACTGGAATGGCCGCTGTCATGGAGCAGGCAACCCAGCCGGATGGTCTTGGCAAGATAGTCGATGGCATCCAGCTGGCTGAGGCTGAGGTCTGCCTGGTCGCTCAGCTTGCGCTCCCGCAGGTAGGCGTCAATCATCGCGCGGAACATCCGCCCCCCGACGTGCATTACGCCAATACTGTGGAGAAACCGCGAATGGGTTGCGCCGGGGAAAACCAGGCTGAGGATATCGTTCTGGCAGATGTTGCGCAGGCGCTGGAACAGCGGATGGTCAATGACCTGGATTTCGTGGCGGTAGAGGGGGATGCCCCCGTGAACCGGGTCCATGATCAGCTTGTCATAGGCTCCCAGCAGATCATTGACGGCGCTTCGCATTGGTTAAATCTCCCGAAATGGTGATTATTGCCTTGTTATATCACAGGGGCGTGCCAGAATAGGCGACATGAGGCTTCAAAAAGTCATTTATCGTTTACCAATGGTAGTTTAGGGCGACAGCAATGGCATCGCGCACCGAGCGCATTCTGATTATCGATTCGGATGAAAAGGCCCGTGCTGAACTGGATCGCTACCTCGAATCCAGGGGGTTTTACGTCAGCGGTTGTCCTGACCTCAGCTCGGCGTTTGCCCTGTTTAATGACAAGGCGCCTGACGTCATTTTTGCCGATCTCCCGGCAGCTGCTATCGCCGACCTGAGCGAGCGCCTGGAACAGGTCGACGCCTTCATTCCGATTGTCGCCTACTCGGGCGCGAGCCGGGCCGCGGATGTCGTGGCAGCGTTGCGCGCCGGCGCCTCCGACGTGGTTCTGAAACCCTGTTCCGAAGACCGTGGCGCCCTGGATGATGTGCTTGGCAAACTGTTCGACCGGGTACGGGTCAACCGCCTCAATCAGTTGTATCGCCAGGAGCTTGAGGAGGCTAACCGGGACCTGCGGGAAGGTATCGCTGAACTGCGTGCCGACCAGCGTGCGGGGCGAAAGGTCCAGTTGCGTATGTTGCCCGATCACGAGCAGGTCATTGGCGGGCTGCACGTTGACCACCTGATCAAGCCGTCGCTGTATCTCAGTGGCGACTTTCTGGACTATTTCCGGATCTCTGACGACCAGACCCTGGTGTATATTGCGGACGTGTCCGGCCACGGCGCCAGTTCGGCCTTTGTTACGGTACTGCTGAAGAATCTCACCAATCGCCTGCAACGAAACCTCAGACGAGGATCCAGTGAGGATATTCTTTATCCGGAGCGATTCCTGGAGCGGATTAACTCGGAATTGCTCGATACCGGGCTCGGTAAACATGTCACGGTATTTGTCGGCATCATCTCGGAGTCGACCCGTATGCTGCGATATGCCGTGGGGGCCCATTTTCCGATGCCGATCCTGGCATTTGAAGGCGGCGAAGCCCATTTTCTCGAGGGCAGCGGCCTGCCGGTTGGACTGTTTGATGAGCCAAAGTGGGAGGTTTACGAGGTTCCATTGGATAAACCTTTCCACCTGATTCTGTTTTCCGATGGAATTCTGGAAGTGATCAAGGCTCAGAATCTTGATGAAAAGGAAAAGAGATTACTTGAACTCGTATCGGGAGGTCGTCACACTATCGCATCCTTGAACGAGGCTCTGGATCTTTCGGGAATTCCGGAGCTACCTGACGATATCGCCCTTGTATCGGTGACCGACATGGCGCCGGTGATTCAATCCGGGTCAGGGGATTTGGCAGAAGGCACCGTGTCAAAATAGTGGCAGTGTAATCATGGCTGGCTATAAGATCCTGCAGGCGGAAAAACAGGGCATTTACGTCCTGAAGTTTATTGGCGAAATCCGGCTGAACCTGTGTTCAACGCTGGACAATCTTGTTGAGTCCATAACCCAGGACCCCGAGTTCAAAACGGTTGTGATCGATCTCACCGAGACCGATATCATCGACAGCACCACCCTTGGGCTGCTGGCAAAGATTGCGATGGCGGCGCAGAAACAGAGTCATTTTCTCCCGACCCTGATTTCCACCAATCCGGACATCACACGAATTATCACCTCCATGGGCTTCGACAAGATCTTTATCATTGTCCGCGAGCCTGCCTCCCGAATTGAAGAGCTCGAAGAGATCCCGGTATTGCGCGCCAGTGAGCAGCAAGTACGAGACAAGGTGCTGGATGCGCACCGTGTCCTGATGGGGCTCAACCGGCGCAATCGCGAGGAGTTCAAGAATCTGGTCCGCGCACTCGAATGCGAAGAGCCGTCAGGCTGACCTGTCCTTGTGAGTTATAATTCTCACAGCCTGACCGGATAACAAGCTTCACCCGACACCCGAACGGAATAACCATGCCTGATAAAAAAGGGACACACAGCCCGACCATTACCAAAACGGGCCGTCATGTTGCAGTCCTCGGCGGTGGCAGTTTTGGTACCGCAATGACCAAGGTGCTGGCCGAGAACGGCCACACGGTCCACTTCTGGATGCGGGATCCGGAGCAAGTGAGGGAGGTGCAGGAAGAAGGCACCAACAGCCGCTACATGCCCGGCATCCAGCTCAGCGGTGATATCTGTCCGACCACCGATTTTGCGAGTGCAGTCAAGCAAGCTGAAATTGTATTCGTGGCCATTCCGAGTAAGGCGTTCCGCTCGGTAATCCGCGAGCACGCCGGCGAGTTCCACCCTGACCAGATGGTTATCAGCCTGACCAAGGGCATTGAAGAGCAAGGCTTCAAGCTGATGAGCGAGATTCTCCAGGAGGAGATTCCCCGTACCCGTATCGGCGTGCTGAGCGGCCCCAACCTGGCGGGTGAGATCGTTAACCGGGACCTGACGGCGACGGTGATTGCCGCCAAGGATCCGGATGTGCGACGGGCAGTGCAGGACCTGTTGGGGTGTGAGTATTTCCGGGTCTACGCCAATGTCGATGTTTACGGTGTCGAGCTGGCGGGCGCCCTGAAGAATATCTATGCCATTGTGGCGGGGCTCGCCGCGGCCCTGGACCTGGGTGAAAACGCCAAGTCCATGCTGATCACCCGTGGCCTTGCCGAAATGAGCCGGTTTGCGGTGAGCCTGGGTGCCAACCCCATGACCTTCATGGGCCTTGCCGGTGTCGGCGACCTGATCGTCACCTGTACGTCATCGAAAAGCCGCAACTTTCGCGTGGGCTATGCCGTCGGCAAGGGCAAGAAACTGGATGACGCCGCTGCCGAGCTTGGCCAGGTAGCAGAAGGCATCTACACCCTGAAGCTGGTCAAGGAAAAGTCGGAGTCCATGGGTATCTATATGCCCCTGGTGCGCGGCCTCTACGAAATTCTTTACGGCAACGCGTCGATCAGTGCGGTGATCAATGGCCTGATGATGTCGGTGCAGAACTCCGACGTGGAGTTCATTCTGCCGCGCACCCTGAGCCAGTAAGGCAGGGCGGCCAGCGATGAACCTGCTGATCATGCGCCACGGAGAAGCTGGCTGGCACACTCTGGACCAGGAGCGCGAGCTTACTGAAGCGGGGCGACTCGGGGTGGCTGCGGTCGCGAGCCAGATTGCCTCATCGCCCTGGCGTCCCGAACTGATCTGGTGCAGTCCGCTGGTTCGCGCCCGCCAGACGGCTGGAATTGTATCCGAGATCCTGAACTGTCCGATTCAGGAGAAAATGTTTATCACGCCGGATGATGATCCCGGTGAGTGCCTTAACCGGTTGCTGGAATATTCCGGCGAATCACTGATGATCATTTCTCACATGCCCCTGGTGGGCGCCCTGAGTACCTTGCTGGTGGACGGTCACCGCAAGGGCATTCCATTCATGACCGGGCAGGCGGTCCTGCTTGATATGCCGATCGCCGGCCCCGGCTGCGCCGATTTGCGGGCCCAGTTCCTGCCTTGAGTCCTGCTGTCCGGCAGGCTGGCAAGGCAATCCCCTCTTGACGATCAACGCCCCTGCGGGTGCTGTGGTCGTTTCTCGCGCTTAAATCCCGCATTGCGGAACAAAGAAAGCATTAAAACCGTTAAGCGGAATAATGTTGTGATTAATTTGTCGATATGACAATATTTCCTGCCATCAGGCAATCTGACGCTCGTCTTTTTATCGACAGGAAGCCCATCGCAAACATGGCCGACGAACAGAACATTCCGAAACTCCAGAGTCAGGTGCGGGACTCCTCCTTCCAGCGGTATGTCCCTCGACCGGATGATCGTAATTTTGTGGCGGCCGTGGGCCGAAGTTTTGATGTGATCCACGCCTTCCGGCTGCGCAGCGGCCCACTGGGCAACAACGAGGTGTCCGAGATCACCGGGTTGCCGAAGGCGACCGTCGGACGTCTGACCTACACCCTGTGTGAGCTGGGTTTTCTCGAGCGGGTGAAAGGCCGCAAATACCAGCTCAGTGTTGCCATGTTAGCGCTGGCCTATCCGGTGCTCAGTGGTTTGCGCATTCGCCAGTACGCCCATGACCGGATGTCCGAGCTTGCCCGGATGACCCAGTGCACGATAGCGCTTGCTGCCCCGAATACGGACGACATCAGCATGGTGTATGTCGATGCCTTTAGCGGCAATACCCTCAACACGCTGCGCATGGACACCGGAATGCGCATCGACATGGCACGCTCGGCAATTGGCCGCGCCTATCTTGCCGGCGTTGACGAGTCCACACGCCAACGTCACCTGGCGAAGCTGGCGGTGGTCCACGGCGATAGCTGGCCGGAGCTTCTGGCCCGGATCGATGAGGCCCGGATGCAGATCGCGGAGCAGGGGTTCTGTCTGGTGGATGGCGAGTGGATGAGTGAAGCCAGGGCCGTATCGGTGCCGGTAATTGCCGATACCGACGGCTCCTATATGGCCATGAGTTGCGGGGCCCCGGCCTTTGCCGTTGCCCTGGATCGATTGCAGAACGAACTGGGTCCCCAGTTGGTCCACGTGGCTTCCGCGCTGGAAGCGGCGGTTATCAACTGACCCATCATTATTACTTCCGCAGCCCCGTTGTTGTGGTGGGCTGCCTACCTTTGACCAGTATGAAATACGGAGGCCACTATGGCACTTGATCAAGAAACCCTGAGCCAGTTTGTCGACAGCGTTCGCCGTTACGTGCGTGATCGCCTGATTCCTCTTGAAATGCAGGTGGCTGAGGAAGATCGCATTCCCGAGGAAGTCATTGACGAGATGAAGGAAATGGGCCTGTTCGGTCTGTCCATTCCTGAAGAGTTTGGTGGTCTCGGCCTCACTATGAGCGAAGAAGTCGCGATCATCCAGGAGATGGGTTACACCTCGCCAGTATTCCGTTCCATGTTCGGCACCAACGTCGGTATCGGGTCCCAGGGTATTGTGATGGATGGCACACCCGAGCAGAAGGCCAAGTATCTGCCTTTGCTGGCCAGCGGTGAACTGGTGGGCTCCTTTGCCCTGACCGAGCCGGACGCCGGTTCGGATGCGGGCTCAGTGACCACCAGTGCCCGTCGCGAGGGTGACTACTACATCATCAACGGCAGCAAGCGTTACATCACCAACGCCCCCCGCGCCGGTGTGTTCACCCTGATGGCGCGTACCGGCACCCGGGAAGAAGGCAGCCGCGGCGTTTCCGCCTTCCTGGTGGATGCCAGCCTGCCGGGTATTTCCCTGGGCAAGCCGGACAAGAAAATGGGCCAGAAGGGCTCCCATACCTGTGACGTGGTCTTTGAGAACGTGCGGGTTCCGGCCGATGCGCTGATCGGGGGTGTCGAAGGGCAGGGCTTCAAGACCGCCATGAAAGTACTGGATCGCGGCCGGCTGCACATCAGTGCCCTGAGCGTCGGTACTGCCAAGCGCCTGATCGATGAGAGCGTGACCTATTCCACCCAGCGCAAACAGTTTGGCACCGAAATTTCCAACTTCCAGCTGGTTCAGGCCATGCTGGCGGACAGCCAGACCGAATACTACGCCGGCAAGTGCATGGTGGAAGAGACTGCCCGTTCCTATGATGCCGGCCAGCCGGTGTCAATGAATGCCGCAAGCTGCAAGCTGTACTGCACTGAAATGGTGGGTCGGGTTGCCGACCGTGCGGTCCAGATCCACGGTGGTGCCGGTTACATCAGCGAATATTGCGTGGAACGTTTCTACCGCGACGTTCGCCTGTTCCGCCTGTACGAAGGTACGTCCCAGATCCAGCAGCTGGTTATCGCCAAGCAAATGATCCGTAACGCCGAGAACAACGGCTGATTGTGGGAGAAGTAACTATGTCAGGCCCATTGGCTGGAATTCGTGTCCTTGATCTCTCCCGGGTCCTCGCTGGCCCCTGGTGCACCCAGATCCTCGCGGATCTCGGTGCCGAGGTGATCAAGATTGAACGTCCCGGTACCGGTGATGATACCCGGCACTGGGGCCCGCCCTGGCTGAAAGATGAGCAGGGCAATCCGACCGCACAATCGGGGTATTTCCTGTCTGCCAACCGCGGCAAGAATTCGGTGACGGTGGATATCGGCCAACCCGAGGGCCAGGCGCTGATCAAGGAACTGGCGGCGAAGTGCGATATTCTGGTGGAGAACTTCAAAACCGGCGCCCTGGAGAAAAAGGGGCTGGGCTATGAGGCGCTGTCCGCAATCAATCCAGGCCTGATCTATTGCTCGGTGACCGGTTTCGGTCACACCGGGCCGATGGCGAGCTACGCTGGCTACGATTACCTGATTCAGGCCCAGTCCGGGTTGATGAGCATTACCGGGGTTGCCGACGGCAATCCTGGTGCCGGCCCCCAGCGGGTCGGTATGGCGGTAGCGGATCTGACCACGGGCATGAACGCCACCATTGCCATTCTGTCGGCGTTGCACCACCGGAGCAAAACCGGCGAGGGGCAGCAGATCGATATGGCGTTGTTGGATGTGCAGGTCAGCTGGCTGGGCAACCAGGCACTGAACTATTTCTGCAGCGGCGAAATCCCCAAGCGCACCGGTGAGTACCATCCGAACCTGGTGCCATACCAGCCGTTCCCGACCAGTGACGGGCAGGTGATCATAGCGATTGGCAATAACGGCCAGTTTGCCCGCTTCTGTGAAGCGGCAGGCCGTGCGGAGCTGGCCGAAGATCCGAAGTTTGCGACGAACCCGCAGCGGGTTGCGAACCGGGAAGAACTGGTCGCCATCATCTGTGAGCTCACCCGCACCCGCACCAGCCGGGACTGGATGGAATCACTGGTGAAAGTAAATGTGCCCTGCGGCCCGATCCAGAACATCGCCGAGGTGTTCGAGGATCCCCAGGTCAAGGCCCGCGGCATGAAGATCGAACTGGAGCACCCGCAGGTGGGCAAAGTTCCGGGTATCGCCAACCCGATCAAGTTCTCGCGGACCCAGCAGGTCTATGCCAAGGCACCGCCACTGCTCGGTGAGGACACCGATGCCGTGCTCCAGCGGGTGCTCGAAAAGACCCCGGAAGAGATCCAGTCACTCAGGGCCCGCAATATCTTGTGATCCTGCCGGCCTGATCCCGCATCTACAACCAACGGGGCTGACCTGTGCCGTATCCCGGTGCCAGGTCGGCCCCGCCTGGTTATTACCAATCGAAAGGAGAATTCCGCCATGTCAGTTACATACAAGCTGGTCGACGACATCGGAGTGATCACCGTTGATAACCCTCCGGTCAACGCCCTGTCCCACGCTGTCCGTCAGGGGCTGGTAGAAGCCATTGCCACCGCACAGGACGACAGTTCGAAAGCCGTGGTGATCGTGTGCGCCGGACGTACCTTTATAGCCGGCGCGGATATCAGTGAGTTTGGCAAGCCGCCGCAAGAGCCTTCCCTGCCGGATGTGATGGCTGCCGTTGAAGCGTCCGCCAAGCCGGTGATCGCCGCGCTGCACGGGACTGCCCTGGGCGGCGGCTTTGAGCTGGCGCTGAGCTGCCACTATCGTTGTGCCCTGGGCAGTGCCTCGGTTGGTCTGCCGGAGGTCAAGCTCGGCCTGTTGCCGGGAGCCGGCGGTACCCAGCGGGTGCCACGGCTGGTCGGCGTGGAAGCGGCCCTCGACATGATCACGGCGGGCAACCCGGTGGCAGCCAGCGAAGCGGCGCGGCTTGGGCTGATTGATGAGGTGGTCGGTGAGCCCCTGCAGGAATCCGCCCTGGCCTATGCCCGCGGGCTGGTGGCACATGGTGCTCCCCTGCGCCGGGTACGGGATATCTCGATTGCCCCGGACAGTTACAGCAACGGGCAGTTTGACGCCTATCGTGCCCGCCTGAACAAGCGCATGCGGGGCCAGGAGGCACCACAGCGGATTGTGAGCTGTATCGAGGCTGCCATGACCCTGCCGTTCGATGAGGGCCTTAAAAAGGAGCGCGAACTCTTTATCGAGTGTCGTGAATCTGGCCAGTCCGCAGCACTCCGTCATATCTTTTTTGCTGAGCGTACCGCGCCCAAGGTTGTCGGGCTGTCCGCTGACACGGCAGCCCGGAAAGTTGCCAGCGTCGGCATTATCGGCGGCGGCACCATGGGTGGCGGTATCGCCATGTCGTTCGCCAATGCGGGCATTCCGGTCCGGTTGCTGGAAGTCAGTGACGAGGCCCTCGAGCGCGGGCTCAAACTTATCGCCCGGAACTACAGCATCACCGTCAGCAAGGGCAAGCTGTCCGAAGCGGATGCCGCCGCCCGCCAGAACCTGATCACCGGAACGACGGATTACCAGGACTTCGCAGGCCTGGACCTGGTTATTGAGGCGGTGTTCGAGAGCATGGATGTCAAGCGGCAGGTGTTCGGTCAGCTGGACAAGGTGTGCAAGCCCGGCGCCATTCTCGCGACCAACACCTCCTACCTGGATGTCAATGAAATTGCCGCGGCAACCTCGCGGCCGCAGGATGTGATCGGTTTGCACTTCTTCAGCCCGGCCAATGTAATGAAGCTGCTGGAAGTGGTGCGTGGCGAACAGACCGCGGATGATGTCATTGCCACTGCCATGAAGATCGGCAAGCAGATCCGTAAGGTGCCGGTGCTGGCGAGGGTCTGCTACGGTTTTATTGGCAACCGGATGTTGCGCCAGTACGCCCGGGAGGCCCAGTTGTGCATGATCGAAGGCGCGAGCCCCGAACAGATCGACAACGCCCTGACCACCTGGGGCATGGCTATGGGCCCGCTGGCGGTGGGTGACCTTGCCGGTATCGACATCGGCTACAAGGCACGCCAGGCGCTGACCGACGAGCAGAAGGGTGATCCGCGGACCTACTGCATCGCCGATGCGCTTGCCGAGATGGGCCGGTTGGGTCAGAAAACCGGAGCCGGGTACTACCGCTACGATCCGGAAACCCGTGCCCGCAGCGCGGACCCGGAAGTGCTCGAAGTGATCGAGGCCCAGGCAACCCGGATGGGCGTTACCCGCCGTGCGATCAGTGACGGGGAGATTGTCGACCGGCACATCCTCGCACTGGTTAATGAAGGCTTCCGGATCCTGGAGGAGGGCATTGCCCAGCGTCCGGGGGATATCGATGTGGTCTACGTGTTCGGCTACGGCTTCCCGTCCTGGCGCGGTGGCCCGATGTTCTATGCCGAGCAACAGGGTCTCGCCCGGGTCTACGAGCGGATCTGTCAACTGCGGGATACCCACGGGGACGCCAACTGGACGCCGGCACCGCTGCTGGAGCAACTGGTACGCGAGAACCGCTCGCTGGCTGACTGGGTCCGCCAACCGGCCTGATCCGCTCACGGGCTCCCTTGGTGTCTCTAAGGGGCACTGCGGGGGCTGGCTTACTTGCCAAGCCATCTTCCCCGGGCCATGCGCTTGCATCGCCCGGGGCTCGCTGTCATTATTCGCCTTCCGAACATATGGGCGATTATCGAACAGTGATCGCCAATCAAAGGCAGGATGGATCAGCAAATGTCTACCGAAAGTTCCCCGGCTGAAGTCGTCGACAAGGAATTTCTGGCCACGTTCGCCCGCGGCCTCGAGGTAATCAAATCATTTGATACCGAAACTCCGGCAATGACTCTTACCGAGGTGGCGCAAAAAAACGGACTGTCGAGAGCGGCGGCCCGGCGCTTTCTGTTGACGCTGCAGAAACTGGGCTATGTTACCCAGGACTCCAAGCAGTTCCGGCTGACCGCCAAAATTCTCGAACTGGGCTACTCCTACCTGGCATCGCTGAATTTCTCCGAGACGATCACCCCATTCATGGAAAAGGTTTCCCATCAGCTGGGTGAATCCTGCTCCGCCATCGTGCTTGAGGGTCAGGATATCGTCTACATTGCGCGGATCCCCAGGCGTGGCCTGATCCCAATCAACCTGCAGATTGGTGCCCGCCTGCCGGCTTACGCAACATCGGCCGGGCGTGTATTGATGTCCTTCCTGCCTGAGGATCAGTTGCTCCAGCTTCTCGAGAACACCCGGTTTGAAAAGCTGACCGCCTATACCAAGGGCAGGGACGAGCTGCTGGCAGAGCTGCAGCGGGTGCGGAAGCAGGGCTATGCCATTGTGGACCAGGAGCTGGAACTGGGAATGCGGGCGGTAGCCGTGCCGGTCTACGACCGTCGCCACCAGGTTCGGTTTGCCCTGAACTCCAGTAGCCACGTCAGTTCGGTGACGATCGACCGGATAGTGGCCGAGTATGTGCCGATCATGCAGGAGACCTCCCGCAGGATCACCGAGGTTCTTCCCTGAGTCCTGCAGGGCGCGGTCGGCCATACGCTTCCGGTCAAGTCCTGCCAGGCAGATCCCTCCAGTCAAGCCGCGCTGCAATCCCGTCCGCGGAGCGCGGCGCGGACCCTTCGTCAGCTCCCGCCAGAAGGCCGCCCTTCACCAATACGATACGAAATCTATGACCAAAGTCTAAATTTTGTACCGTATCCCAGGTGCTCGTCTAAATTATTGATTTTTATCCATCATCTGCTGAGCCACCTCAAACTGATCGATTTTTGGGGCTTCCCGGTTGCCATAAAGCTGTTGCGCGACACGGTCGAATATGTGAAATTACGCACCGACTTCGATATACGAACACTGGTTCGATAAACGAACATTCTAATCAACCAAGAGGACAAGCAGAAAAATGAGACAGTTGATCAGGAACGCTGCGAAAACTGCGGCACTGGGTGTTGCCGCCGTATTAACCCTTTCCTCGCCTCAGGTGCTTGCCGAAGGCTGGCCTGAAGACAATATTCGTCTGGTGGTTCCTTACTCCGCCGGCGGAACAACCGATCTGCTTTCCCGGAAGGTTGCTGACCTTCTCCAGAAAGAGCTGGACACGGTCATCGTCGAGAACCGTCCAGGTGCCGGTTCAACCGTAGCGACGGCCCAGTTGGCCCGTGGTGGTCGTGGCTCTGACCACACTCTGGTCATGGCATCTCCGGGGCACACCATTGGCGCGGCCATCTACCCGAACCTGCGCTATAACCCGATTGAAGATTTCCGCTTCATCCGTAACGTCATCAACATTCCGAACGTGATGGTTGTTCCGGGCAACAGCCCATACAACACCGTTGCCGAATTCGTTGAAGCCGCCAAGCAAGAGGAACTGTCTTTCAGTTCCCCGGGCATCGGCAGCTCCATCCACATGTCCGGTGAGCTGTTCAAGAACCTGACCGGTGCCAAGATGGTCCACGTTCCTTTCCGTGGTTCAGGCGAAGCACTGCCGGCCCTGCTGTCCGGTGACGTTGACGTAGCGTTTGAAAACATGCCGACGGTTTACCCGCATATCCAGTCGGGCAAGCTGAAGGCCCTGGCAGTTACCACCGCAACACCGTCCGAGTTCCTCCCGGGTGTCCCGACTATCCAGGAAGCCGGTGCCGAGTACGGTCTGGGTGACTATGAAACATCTGCATGGTTTGGTCTGATTGCTCACAAATCCTTCCCGGAGGAAGGCGTGACCAAGCTCCAGGAAGCCCTGGACAAGATCATGGCGGGTGAAGACTTCAACAACTTCCTGCCGCAGTTCGGTGCTGAAGCTGGCAAGGTCGTTGGTGACGATTTCCGTAACTTCGTAGCTGAAGAACTGACCAAGTGGGCGGAAGTTGCAGAAAAGGCAAATCTGAAGCGTTGATTCAGCCTTTTGGGGCGGGGGGCGAGAGCCTTCCGCCCCTTTTTTTATAGTGTCAGTGACCCGTTCACCGAGGCAAAAGTATGGAAAAGTCCGAGATTAACCTCTCCGAAGTTACCGAGCGTTCCTACGGCAGGTTAAACCCTAATTCAGTGCTGGGTGCGATCCTGGTTCTTGTGGCAGGCATCTTCCTTTTCTACATCGCTCCCACTTATATCAATGAGCCGCCCTCCATGCAGCATCCGCTGCTGTCGCCGCGGTTCCTTCCGCAGCTTGCCGGCTGGCTTGTTCTGCTGCTCTCGCTTGCGCTCCTGATTGAGGGGCTGGTGCGTCCTCCCAGGCACACGGCTGCAGAGAAGCTCCATGAAGGTATTCCGGTACTGCGCTGGGTGCTGATGATTGCATCCGGAGCAATCTACATGCTGTTCTTCGAAGAGCTCGGCGCTATTGGCAGTGGCATCCTGGTTTCGGTGTTGCTGTTCCTCGCCAGCGATCTGCGCAAAGTCTCGATCTACCTGCTGGCAATCGTATTTCCGGTGGTTGTTTCCCTGTTGTTTGTCCACCTGCTTAACGTCCCGCTGCCGGTGGGAACTCTCTGGGAATAGATCTCCATGGCAACGTCGGCTCGGTCTGCTCCGGCGTTGGTAATCAAGACTGAAGCTGTTTAACGGCCCATTTTTCCGGGACACATGAAATGGAAAACTTTTCTGAAGTACTTGCGCTCTTTCTGAGCGTCGATAACTTTCTCGCCATCGCCGCCGGGGTACTCGTCGGTGTTGTGGTTGGTGCGATTCCGGGGCTGACCGCCACCATGGCCGTTGCCCTGGCGTTGCCGTTCACCTTTTCCATGGAGCCGGTTACCGCAATTCTGCTCCTTGTGGGCATCTACAAGGGCGGCATGTACGGTGGCTCCATTACCGCGATTCTGATCCGCACACCGGGTTCACCGGCGGCCGCCTGTACCTTGCTGGATGGTTACCCGCTGGCGCAGCAGGGTAAGGCTAAAAAGGCCCTGAAGACCGCACTCTACTCCTCCTGTGTTGCGGATATGATTTCCAACATCGCGCTGATCTTCTTTGCCGCGTACCTGGCCAAAATCGCCCTGAACTTTGGTCCGCCCGAGTATTTCTGGCTGATCTGTTTCTCCCTGACCATCATCGTGTCGGTTTCCGGCGACTCGGTGATCAAGGGGCTGATCGCAGCAGGGCTGGGCATCATTGTTTCCACCGTGGGCCTGGATGCGGTTTATGGCACCCAGCGGCTGACCTTTGACAGTTATAACCTGATGGACCGGGTATCCTTCATCCCGCTGTTGATTGGTCTGTTCGCCATCCCCGAGGTAATCGAGTTCTATACCTCCAAGGTCCTCCCTCACATCCGCACTGCTGTCAGCGGTGCCTCGCTGACCTGGAAAGAGTTCAAGGGGTGCCTGAAGTCGGTGGTTCGCGGCAGCATCATCGGAGTTATCATTGGTGCCATCCCGGGTACCGGTGCGACTTCTGCGGCGTTCATTTCCTACAGTGAGGCCAAGCGCAATTCGCCACGTAAAGCCAATTTCGGCAAGGGCGAGATTGAAGGTGTTGCGGCGGCCGAGGCGGGCAACAACGGCGTTGCCGGAGCAACCCTGATTCCGTTGCTGTCGCTGGGCATTCCCGGTGATGTCATCACCGCCATTATCCTTGGTGCATTCATGATCCACGGCCTGACACCGGGCCCCGTGTTGTTCCAGGAAAACCTCACCCTGGTGTACGCACTGTTCTGTGGCATCCTGGTCAGTTCAGTGGTCCTGCTGGTGGTGGGTAACGCGGCAATCCGCTATTTCTCGCTGATTGCGGATATCCCCAAATCCATCCTGTTGCCGATCGTGCTGATGTTCTGTGTCTATGGCGCATACGCGGTCAACAACAACACCTTCGATATCGGGCTGATGCTGATCTTCGGTGTGTTGGGCTTTATCTTCAACCGTACCGGAGTTGCGGCTGCGCCGTTCCTGATCGGTTTCATTCTGGGGCCGATGTTCGAGGACAACCTGCGCCGGACGCTGTTGATCAGTAAGGGCGACCCAAGCATTTTCTTCCGCGGACCGATCGCCTGGGTGTTCATTACCCTGACCGTGGCATCGCTGCTGTTTGCGATTCGTCGCTACTGGCTGAGCCGCCAGGAAGCCAGCGCTGCCTGAGGGCATAGGCGTTGAAAAATGGCGGGCCTGCTTCAGGCCCGCCATTTTTTTTGGGTATGATGTAACTTCTGAATGTTGCCCCCCGGACCTTCCTGCCTGTTTTGATTGCGGGGCAGGGGTATTGCCTGTACGGTCCGGGATCCATTGACCTGTGTTTGGTGTTGCCGATGTACAGCTTTCCAATCGACTATGTTGAGCCGGTGTTCCGGCCTCCCAGTGAAGCCCGCTCGCTGATTTTGCCGGTGACCAACGGCTGCTCCTGGAACCAGTGCACCTTTTGCGAAATGTACACTCAGCCCCAGAAGAAATTCCGTGCCCGCAAGGATGACGATATCCGCCAAGATATTGAGCGTGCGGCCAGTGCCATCGGTGATGTGCGCCGGGTTTTCCTTGCCGACGGTGATGCCATGGTCCTGCCAACCCGGCGTCTGCTGGGCATTCTGGGCGAGTTGAGGCAGGCTTTTCCGGGGCTACAGCGGGTTTCCAGCTACTGCCTGCCGCGGAATCTGGCCAGGAAATCAGTTGAGGAGCTAGCTGAGCTGCGTGAGGCGGGGCTGGGTATCCTCTACGTCGGTATGGAATCCGGTGATGACGAGGTACTGCGGCGGGTAAACAAGGGCGAGAGTTACGAGTCCACTCGCTCAGCTCTGGAAAAGATCCGTCAGGCGGGCCTCACCAGCTCCGTCATGGTGCTGAATGGCCTCGGCGGCATGATCCTCTCCCGTCAGCATGCCGTAAACACTGCGCGGTTGTGCAACGAAACCCAGCCCGACTACCTCTCCACGCTGGTGGTCAGCTTTCCGCAGGGGGAGGCGCGGTTCCGGGCGGGATTTGGCGACGATTTTGAACCACTGACACAGCCCGGCCTGTTCGAGGAGATCCGGCTGTTCCTTGAGCACCTGGAGCTCGAGAAGACGGTGTTTCGCAGTGATCATGCCTCGAATTACCTGGTGTTGAAGGGCGTTCTTGGCCGTGACAAGACACGTCTGTTGCAGGAAGTGAATCTCGCCCTCACCAGTCCAGGCGCAGTACCCCTGCGGCCGGAGTGGATGCGCGGGTTATAAACGGGTTAACGGAGCGAAGCGATGAGTCAGGATCCGAACAGGATTGCGGACCAGGTTACCGGGGCCCAGGGCCCTGGCAAGGGATTGCCGCCACTCGATCAGTGGCACCCTGAGTTGTCCGGAGATATCGATATCCGAATTGCCCGGGACGGCGTCTGGTTCTACCAGGGCGAGCCACTCGGGCGTGAGGCCATCGTAAGGTTGTTTTCCACGATCCTGCGGCGCGAGGCGGACGGTGAGTATTACCTCGTCACCCCCGTCGAGAAATGGCGGATCCAGGTCGAGGACGCACCGTTGCTTGCCCACAGCCTGGAAGTGGAGAGGGAGGGCGAACGGCAGTGTCTATACCTGACCACCAATACCGGAGAACGACTGGCTGTGGGTGACCGGCATCCGCTGGTTCTCGGGCAGTATCCGGGGACCGGAGAGCCGAGACCGGTGGTTGCTGTTCGCCACGGCCTGGAAGCCCGGCTGGTGACTGCCGCCTACTACGACCTGGCTGGCCATGTGGTTGAAAAATCCGGGGATAATGGGGGCGTGCTCGGAGTCTGGAGCAACGGAATTTTCTTTGAAATCGCTGCCGGGGCTTGAAATAACCCGACGGGCCCCAAGGTAGGAGGTAGAAAACGCAGTCTCGTACTTGTTAGACTGTGTCTTCATCTTGTTACCGAGCCTGGCTCTCTAACGAGGCCCGGTGGTCGTGAGTCCCTCTGTGCAGTCCGGCTGTTCAAGATCACTTTCGATTACCTGACACACACACTCATACAGTCATTGCGACACGCAAGGAGATCACATGGCCCAACCTCGTGTTGTCACCATCCATTACACGCTCACTAACGATCAGGGAGAAGAGCTCGATTCCTCCCGTGTAGAAGGCCGTGAGCCGCTGTCTTATCTGGAAGGTGCACAAAACATCATCGGTGGACTGGAAAGTGCACTGAATGAAAAGAACGCTGGCGACCAGCTGAAAGTATCCGTAGCGCCGGCCGACGGCTATGGCGAAGTAAATGAAGAGCTGATCCAGCCGGTTCCGCGTTCTGCGTTCGAGGGCGTTGATACCATCGAGCCGGGTATGCAGTTCCAGGCCCAGACTCCGGGCGGTCCCCAGATCGTTCGTGTTGTTGAAGTTTCTGACGACACCGTAACCATCGACGCCAACCACCCGCTGGCAGGCCAGACCCTGCACTTTGATGTGGAAGTGGTTGAAGCTCGTGAGGCATCCGAAGAAGAGCAGGCACACGGTCACGTGCACTAAGCCCTGACGGATGATATGAAAACGGCCCCTTGTGGGCCGTTTTTTTGTTTGTGGGCATAAAAAAACGGCCCGCGAGGGGCCGTTTTGATCCGCAACCGTTACATGTTGGGATAGTTGGGGCCGCCGCCGCCTTCCGGAGTCACCCAGGTGATGTTCTGGGCAGGATCCTTGATATCACAGGTCTTGCAGTGAACACAGTTCTGGGCGTTGATCTGGAAGCGCTTGCCGCTGCCGTCTTCCGCTTCAACCACTTCGTACACGCCGGCCGGGCAGTAGCGCTGCGCAGGCTCGTCGTACTTCGGCAGGTTGTCCTTCAGCGGAATGTCCGGATCGGTCAGCTTCAGGTGAACCGGCTGGTCTTCCTCGTGGTTGGTGTTGGAAATGAACACCGAGGACAGGCGGTCGAAGGTCAGCTTGTTGTCCGGCTTCGGATAGGCCACCTTCTTGCACTCGGCTGCCGGCTTCATGGTGGCGTAGTCGGGTATCGTATCGTGGAAGGTGAACGGCAGGCTTCGACCCAGGATATTCTGCTCGAAGAAGGCGATACCGCCGCCGATCACGCTGCCGAACTTGTGAATGGACGGTCCGAAATTGCGCTCGTCGTAGAGTTCCTTGTACAGCCAGCTGTTCTTGAAGCGGTCGGCAAAGCTGGTGATTTCCTCACCGGACTTGCCTTCTTTCAATGCTTCGAACACGGCTTCTGCACCCAGCAGGCCGGACTTCATGGCAGTGTGGGAACCCTTGATTTTGGAGAAGTTCAGGGTACCGGCGTCACAGCCCAGCAGCAGGCCGCCCGGGAAGCTCATTTTGGGCAGGGCATTGAATCCGCCCTTGGTGATGGCACGGGCGCCGTAGGCAACGCGCTTGCCGCCTTCGAGGTATTTACGGATTTCCGGGTGCAGCTTCAGGCGCTGCATTTCTTCAAAGGGGCTCAGGTGCGGGTTGCTGTAGGCCAGGTCAGTGATCAGGCCGACATACACCTGGCCATTCTCCAGGTGGTACAGGAAGGAACCGCCGGTGGAGCCGGTTTCGCTCAGTGGCCAGCCGGTGCTGTGAACCACGAGGCCGGGCTCATGTTTGGCCGGGTCGATGTCCCACAGTTCCTTGATGCCGATGCCGTAGTGCTGGGGATCCTTGCCTTCATCCAGGTTGAAATCCTTGATGAGGCGCTTGCCCAGGTGGCCGCGACAGCCTTCGGTGAACAGGGTGTACTTGGCGCGCAGTTCCATGCCCGGCATGTAGCTGTCTTTCTGGCTGCCGTCACGGGCAACGCCCATGTCGCCGGTGATAATGCCTTTGACCTGGCCATCTTCGACGATGGTTTCGGATGCGGCGAAGCCGGGGTACACCTCGACGCCCAGCGCTTCAGCCTGCTCGGCCAGCCAGCGGCACAGGTTGCCGAGGCTGATAATGTAGTTGCCGTTGTTGTGCATGTTCTTGGGCACAAAGGCATTCGGGATCTTGGTGGCCTTTTCCTGGCTCTTCATCAGGAAAATGTCGTCACGGGTGACCGGCGTGTTGAGCGGTGCCCCTTTTTCTTTCCAGTCCGGGAACAATTCGTTGAGGGCGGTGGGCTCAAACACCGTACCCGCCAGAATATGGGCGCCGATCTCGGAGCCTTTCTCAACTACACAGACAGTCAGTTCTTCGCCAGCTTCCTGCGCCAGCTGCATCACGCGGCAGGCTGCCGAAAGGCCAGCAGGGCCTCCGCCGACGATAAGAACATCAAATTCCATCGATTCGCGTTCCACGTTGGTCTCCTCAAACTTCTTGGTGGATATAAGGACTCAGACGCTCACTGCCTGACCGACAGAATGTCGGGCAACCAGGCAGGCGGGTATCAGCGGCGCTCAATAATCCCGTTCTCTCTTCTTTAATTACCGGCAAGTAGCCGAATTCAGGGGCGTCATAATACCGGTAAATACGGTAGCAAACGACACTAATTCGGTGATAAGCACTGTTTTTATGGACATAAGGATAGCGCATCCAGATATTCAAACAAACGTTTGTTTGAAATCTTCGTCCAGTTTTGGCATTGTTTGCCATGTTCTGCAATGAAACAGGATTTCATTTTACGGAAGCTGATTGTATTGCAGGATGTGTGCTGAGTCGATTATTACTATCGTCTCAGTTGCGCCGGACCGGCCGCGGGCATTCCATTGACCAGCGCAACGGAGGCTCCGCGTCGTTGGGGACTATTGACCCGATTGGCCTTTGCCTGCAGTATTAGGGCGCCCTGACAGCAGGTCCTGTGCGAAATTGCTGTTTTCAACGGTCGACTTGCCGCATCTTTCCTAGCTGAAGATCCGCCAGGTTGATACGACAGGAATCACAAACACTTTTGTGGCCTTTTTATAAGGGTCTCGGTACAGGTCAGAGTACCTGGGGAGTGTTTCTGGTTACGAGTCATTAAACCCATCGTAGAAGAACGAGGAATCTATGAAGGTTCTGGTCGCTGTAAAACGAGTTATCGACTACAACGTCAAGGTGCGGGTCAAGCCGGACAACACCGGTGTTGA
>NZ_KZ319367.1 GCF_002744715.1 Marinobacter profundi | reverse complement strand
TCCAAGGTGATCGTGGCGATCAACAAGGACGAAGAAGCCCCGATCTTCCAGGTGGCCGACTACGGCCTGGTGGCGGACCTCTTCGAGGCGGTGCCCCAGCTTGAGGAAGAGTTGAAGAAAGTCCTCTAAAGGATTGTCTTCAAAGAAAAAAGGCGCCCAATGAGGCGCCTTTTTTTATGGCTTGTCAGGGTTTGCGCGCGACGTGTTGGCGAAGGCGTTTACGGGCTTTCTCCGACAGCACGGTATTGGCGAGCACATGGATGGCGCGATTGGTGCGCCTGACCGAGCGGTAGATCTGGCTGGTGGCTTCGTCATGGGTCATCCGGGCACGCCGGGCGTTTTCCTTCACCTTGTCACTGGACGAGAACCGGTCGATGGCCTCGAAGGTTACGGTGGTGATGGTGCGGTGAACCAGTTCGACGGCGGTGGTTCCCCCGGCGACGGTATCCTCCACCAGCTTGTTGCGATTCCTGACCTCCTGAAGGTCCATGCGGTGCTTCTGCACGATGCTGCGCACCCGTGCGTGGTGACTCTGAAGGCGGCGCAGCAATGCCTGGTTCCGCTGATAGTTCATAAGGGCGTAGCCGGTCAGCGTTGCCGCAGCGCCCAGTAACAGGTAACCGATGATCAGAGAGGGGTTCATGTTGGCTCCTAGCGGTACTCGATACTCATCTCGACGTCGATGTCGCGGGCGCGAAGCTCCTCATCCAGCTCTTTCATAACCTCCTGATACACCATCTTGGTGACCATCACCGGCAAACGGTCGGCCACCACCCGGGCCGACCGGCTTTCCCGCTTGGCGACACTGATCGGATCTACGACCCTTAGCGTAAGCACCATCTCCGGGTTGGATGGGGGCTCGTTCTGGTCGGTAGCCTCCATAAGTACCTGAAGCGTATGACGCTGTTCACGAACCTGCCAGAAAAGAAAGCCGGCAACCCCAATTAAGGCAATACTGAGCAGGAGCAGCAGGTAGTCCATTTGCAGTCTGACCTCCGCAGGTAGATTAAGCTGCTTGTGCAGCGTGGACACAGGCGCTCAGTTTGCAGCACTGATGCACCGAAACGATTGGCCGACGAGACGGATATAGGAGCATTTCGTGGTTTGGATCAAGGCTTTTGCCAGCGGGTTTCTGGCGACTCTGATTTTTCACCAGGGCTTGTTCGCCCTGTTCTGGCTGGGCGGCAAAGTGCCGGTACCACCCTTCAATCTGACTCCGGTGCCGCCGTTCGGAGTTCCTGCCGTGGTGTCTTTGGCCTTCTTTGGGGGTTTATGGGGTCTGGTTTTGTGGGGCATCATAGGACGCCTTAACCGCTTCGGGTTCTGGGCGGGCAGCCTGATTGCCGGCGCCCTCGGGCCGACGGCGGTGGCAATGCTGCTGGTGTTTCCGCTCAAGGGGCTCGAGGTGACGGCCCAGACCTGGGTTGGCGGTCTTGTTCTGAATGCGTTCTGGGGCTTCGGGGTAGCCCTGCTGATGACATTAATGACGTCCCGCGCGGCGCGAGCCGGTAACTGACCCGTACCCGACTGCGGTAATTTTCAAATCTGAGGATGATCCATGACCAATCCGGAGCAGACGACAGCCACGCTGGCCACTGACTATGACATCGTTGTGTTTGGTGCGACCAGTTTTGTGGGTCAGATCCTGACCCGTTACCTGGCCGACACCTACGGCGTCGGTAACCAGGTACGCTGGGCGATCGCGGGTCGTTCGCCGAGCAAGCTGGCCAGTGTTCGCGACAGCCTGGGAGGCAGCGCCAGCCAGTTGCCCATTATCGCGGCGGATGCCGGAGATGCAGTGTCTCTGGCAGCCATGTGTCGCCAGAGCAGGGTGATCATTTCCACCGTTGGGCCCTATGCCCTTTACGGGGAACCATTGGTCAAAGCCTGTGTTGAACACGGCACCGATTACTGCGACCTCACCGGGGAAGTGCAGTGGATCCGCCGGATGATTGAGAAGTACGAAGTGCAGGCCAGGGAGAGCGGCGCGCGGATCGTCCACTGTTGCGGATTTGACTCCATTCCCTCCGACATGGGGGTATGGTTTCTCCAGCAGGAAGCGGAAAAACGGTTTGGTCAGCCCTGTGAGGAGGTCCGGATGCGGGTTAAGGTCGCCAAGGGCGGCCTGTCCGGCGGCACTGTTGCCAGCATGATGAATGTGGCCAGGGAAGCCGCGGCGGACCCGGCTTTGCGCAAGGAACTGGCCAACCCGTTCTCTATCTGTCCGCCCGAGCACCGTTCCAGCAAACGTCAGCCCAGCCTGAAGTCCGCAGCCTACGACGAGGATTTCGGCGTCTGGTTGGCGCCGTTCGTGATGGCCGCCATCAATACCCGCATCGTGCATCGCTCCAATGCCCTGATGGGCGCGAGATATGGCAAGGAGTTCACCTACGATGAGGCGATGATGACCGGTAAAGGGCTGAAAGCCAGAGCGACGGCCTACGGCATCACCGGCGCCTTGGGAGGCTTCCTGGTGGCAGCAGCCATTCGCCCTTCCCGCTGGCTGCTTGAACGCTATGTCGTCCCCAAGCCGGGTGAGGGCCCCAGCCCGGAGGCCCAGCGCAGCGGCTTCTATGACCTGAGATTCATCGGGAAAACCGCCAGTGGTGAGGAAATCCGGACCAAAGTGACCGGAGACCGGGACCCGGGGTATGGCTCGACCGCAAAAATGCTGGGTGAAGCAGGTAACTGCCTGGCGTTTGACATTGCCAAGTCGGATAAGGAGGGTGGTTTCTGGACTCCGGCATCCATCTTCGACGGACAGTTGCTGGCGCGTCTTACCGCCAAGGCAGGGTTGACGTTCGAGGTGATCGAACCCCGCTAGGGGTTACCGGACAAGGTCGTTGCCCGCCTACAGCCGGACAATTCTGTCGAATCCTGGCAGGGCCTCGGGACCGTGCCCGAGGGCAATGACGGTCTTGCCGTCAAGCCAGGGATCGATGGCCCTGGCAATCCGCTCACGGCTGGCATCGTCCACCCCAGTGAACGGTTCGTCCAGCACCAGCAGGCTGCGCTGACTTAGCAAGGTTCTGGCCAGCGCAATTCGTCTCGCTTCGCCCCCGGACAGCTGGTGGCCATAGGCGCCCATCCAGGTGTTCAGTTGCCGGGGCAGGGCCGCAAAGCGGTCCGCCATGGCGACCGCTTCCAGTATCCGCCAGAGGTCCAGGTCCGATGCCTGCGGGTTTCCGATCAGCAGGTTGCTCTTCAGGGTATCGTCAAACAGCACGCTTGCCTGGGTAAGGTAGGCGCAGGGAGCGGCAGTTACCGTACCGCACGTGGCGGTCTGCAACCCGGCAATCAGATCGGCGATGGACGATTTGCCGCTGCCGGACGGGCCAACTACGCCGAGGCGATCACCCGCGTTAACCATCAGCGAATAATGTTTCAGCAATGGGGGCTGCGCGCCGAACCGCACGGTCACATCCGCAAGGATAACTGCGTGGTCGCCTGTACCGGCGCCGTCCGTGGCGGTCTGGATACCCTTGTCTGCGTGGTTGGAGGTCGCGCTATCACTGCCAGTGTCGCTGCCACAATCGCGGTTTAGCCGCCGTGCCGCCCCCAGCATCGCGCCCATTCGCCCGAATGCGTCGGGCAGGGTGCTGTAAATCTCGGCAAGCCCCAGCACCGCCAGCGGCAGCAGCACCACCACCGGCCCTGTCATGGCGTCGCGGTTGAACAGCCCCAGGCCAAACCAGAGTGCGGCTACTGCCGCAAGGTTGACGAGTACGCCACTGCCGGCCAGGTGCCAGCCAATCCGCTGGTCTGCGGTGGCCTGGTCCCGGGCTACCGAACCGGCGAGGCGACAAAGCCGGGCACCGTGTTTGCCGGCGCGTCCCGCCGCTGTCAGCTCTCCGAAGCCTTCCAGGTGTTCCACCACCGTTGTCCTTACCCGATCAAGGTCGTCGGCCCGCTTCAGCGTCAGCCGCTGGGTCCGCAGACTGACCAGCACGGTGGTCAGAATCAGTGCCAATACCAGCAGGCCGCCGAGTACGGCAGCAAGCTCCCCATCCCCCAGCAGCCAGGCTCCCCCAACCACCACACCCGTCACCAGCACGGCAAGTCCGGCGGGTGCAAGCAGCCGCAAATACAGGGTATCAAGCGTATCGACATCACTGGTCAGGCGTGACAGCCACTCGGGGCCCCTCAGCCGTGCCCGTGAAGCAGTATTGCTGGCCGACAGCCGGGTGAACAGGCGGATCCGGATGTCGGCCAGCAGGCGCAGCACTGTGTCATGGTTGTAGACCCGCTCGGCATAGCGGGCCACGGTACGGGTGACGGCGAACAGGCGGATACCGCCACCCGGTACATAGAGGTTCACATACGCCTGGACGCCGGCTGCCAGCATCAGTCCGGTAATCGCCGTAGCCGTCAGGAACCAGCCCGACAGCGCGAGCAATCCCATGCCGGCCAGTAACGTCAGCAGGATCAGCAGGGCGCCGGCAAGCAGCCGGCCGGGACGGCGAAGGATCAGGGCCAGCCAGGGTTTGAGGTCACGCATCCCGCACCTCCCCGTTATTGACCAGCAGAATTCGGTCGGCCAGAGTCAGCAGGGCCTGGTGGTGCGTTGAAAAGACCAGCGTCTTGCCAGCCTCCGCCAGCTGGTGCATGGCCTCCAGCACATACACCTCACTGTCGGCATCGAGGCCGGCGGTCGGTTCGTCCAGCAATACCAGGTCGTAGTCGGCAATGAACACCCGGGCGAGGCTGAGGCGGCGGGCCTGGCCCCCGGAGAGGCCGACGCCGCCTTCACTGACGGTACTGTGGATACCGGCGGGGCGGCTGTCGAGCAACGGACCGAGACCAACCCGGCGAAGCGCCGCCGCGATCGCGACATCTGATGCTTCGGGCACGGTCATCCGCAGATTGTCTGCCCAGCTACCCTGAACCAGGAACGGTGACTGGCTCAGCCAGCCGAACGGCCGGTTACCCGGTGGCTCGCCAAAAACCGACAACTCGCCCTGGTCCGGATGAATAAAACCCGCCAGCAGGTGGAGCAGGGTACTCTTGCCACCCCCGGACGGCCCGGTAAGCGCGACAATCTGGCCCAGCCGAATGGTGAGGTCCAGGCCATCAAGCACGGCCGGCTGGTGAGGATAAGCAAGGTGAACGCCGGTCGCCCGGATCAGGTCCGGTGACGCCGGCGCATCCGCCGCGCCGGATACCAAACACGGCTGCGGCCGGGGCGCCAGCCGGTCCATGCGGGCAAGTAACTCGCTGGCAGCGCCCAGTGCCGCTGCCCGGTCATGATAATGCTGCGACAACAAGCGGATCGGCTGGAAAAACTCCGGTGCCAGTAACAGGATAAACAGCCCGCTGAACAGGGTCAGCTCCGGCGAGGGACCGTAATTGATGTAGCCCAGCAGGCCAAAGCCGATATAGATGGCGACCACGGCGATAGCCACGGAGGCAAAAAATTCCAGGACGGCGGAAGACAGAAACGCCACCCGCAGGGTCTTCATGGTGATCCGGCGATAATCGTTCGATCTGCTGCGGAGGGCGTCGGTTGCGGATGCGGTCTGGCCAAATATCTGCAGGGTGGTCAGCCCCCGTACCTTGTCGAGAAACTGGCCCGACAAACGGCCGATCACCTCGAAATGCTGTTGGTTGAGTTTTTCTGCGCCCATGCCCACCAGTGCCATGAACAGCGGGATGAGTGGGGCAGACAGTAACAGGAAGATGGCGGCCAGCCAGTCGAGCCAGAACACCACCACCAGGATCATCAGCGGAACGATTGCGCTCAGCGCCAGCTGGGGCAGGAAACGGGCGAAATAGCCGTGCAGGGCCTCGACGTGATCCAGCCACTCCCGCGCCAGGGTGCCGGCGGATACCTCCCGCAGGCCGACCGGCCCGCTGCGTCGCCAACTGGTATTGAGCTCACGGCGCACCCGGGCCCGCAACGCGCGACTGCAATTGGCCGCGTAACTGGCCTGCAGCCCCTGGGCAAAGCCCCGCAGCACGATCACTGCGATCAGGGCCAGGAACCAGGGCAGCAGATCCGGGGGCGGAACCCGGTCAATAATGCCGCGGTGAACAATCGTCGCCAGCAAGCCCATCTGGATAATGGTGGCCAGCCCGGCCACCATTCCGGCGGCTACGGTCCGGGTAATCAGGGGGCGTCCGGTGCCCGCCAGCTGGCCAAGCCACGCCCGGGCGCCGGGGCGAGCCCCGGGCCGGGCGTCAGCTGCACCCTGGTTACTCACTCAGTGATAGCCCGCGTCGGCCCGGACCTTGCCGCGGAACACCCAGTAGGTCCAGGCGGTATAGGCCAGTACGATGGGAATGACGAACAGCAGGCCCAGCAGCAGGAAGAGCTGTGACTCATAGGCTGACGCCGCCTCCCAAAGGGTGTATTCCGGCGGCACCACGTAGGGCCAGCGGCTGACCAGCAGCCCCAGGTAGGTAAAGATGAAAAGCCCCATGGTGGCGACAAAGGGCATGCCCTCTGAGCGGTTGCGAACCGAGCGGAAAATCTGCCAGGCGCATAACAGCGTCAGTACCGGTAAGATCCAGATAACACTGAGGTTGGAGAACCAACGCTCACGCACCAGGTCGTCCACAAAGGGTGTCCAAACACTGATGATAGCGAAGATCACCAGCACACCCAGCAGCAACGGTGTGGTAATGCGATAGGCCCATTGCTGCAGGTCGCCCTCGGTTTTCAGGATCAGCCAGGTCGATCCCAGCAGCGCGTAGCCCGCCAGCATTCCCAGGCCAGTCAGCACCGTAAAGGGCGTCAGCCAGTCCAGGGCGCCGCCCACGTAAACTCCGTTGGCGGTTTCGAAACCCTGGATGTAGGCGCCGACCACCGCGCCCTGGGCAAAGGTGGCGACAGTTGAACCACCGGCAAAGGCCCAGTTCCAGAGGTAGCGGGAGGTCCGGGCCTTGAAGCGGAACTCGAACGCGACACCGCGAAAGATCAGGCCAGCCAGCAGCAGGAACACGCCAATGTACAGTGCCGGCAGGAAGATCGTGTACACCAGGGGAAAGGCGGCCAGCAGGCCGGCACCGCCCAGCACCAGCCAGGTTTCATTGCCGTCCCACACCGGCGCCACCGAGTTCATCATGGTGTCCCGGGCCTGCTCGTTGGGAGCAAACGGGAAGAGAATGCCGACACCAAGGTCAAAGCCGTCCATCAGCACATACATGATGATGCCGAAGCCTATAATGAATGCCCAGATCAGGGCCAGATCGAACAGTTCCATAATCAGTGACCTCCCCGGGTGGCTGGCTGGTCAGCGTTGGCTGACTCGTTGCCTTCGTCGTACTCGAACGGAACGTGCGTTGCCGAGAGCGGTCGCATGGGCCGGTCACTTTCCAGGTCGTGCTCCTGTTCCGAGCCTTCCAGCCCTACGTACAGCACCCGCATCAGGTAATAGACTCCGGCGGAAAACACCATGGCGTAGACCACGATGTAGCCGATCAGGGTGAACAGCGCCATGCCGCCGGTAAGTGACGGAGTGACGGCTTCAGCATGCGTCATCAAGCCGTAGACCAGCCACGGAGAGCGCCCGACTTCGGTGACAAACCAGCCGGTGAGCACCGCGACAAACGGCGCGATACTCATAAACCGGAGGGCCTGCAGGAACCAGGGTGTACGCCAGTAACGACCACCCGCCCGCAAGACCAGACCCGTCAGGGCGAACAGGATCATCAGGGTGCCGATGCCCACCATGATGCGGAACGACCAGAACACGATCGCCACCGGGGGCTGTTCTTCCCGCGGCACCTCGTTCAGGCCGGGCACGACACCATCCCATTCGTGGGTCAGGATCATACTGGCCAGGCTCGGAATACCGATTTCGAAGTGGTTGGTCTGGTTTTCCTGATCGGGTATGGCAAACAACAGCAGTGGCACATTGGAAGAGGTCTCCCAGTTACCCTCCATGGCGGCGACCTTGGTGGGCTGGTGCTCCAGGGTGCTCAGGCCATGGAAATCGCCCACCACCAACTGGGCCGGGGCAATGAACAACAGCAGCCACAGGCACATGGACAGCGCCTTGCGGTTGGCCTCCACCTCACGGCCCCGCAGCAGGTACCAGGCACTCACGCCTGCCACCACAAAACTGCCGGTAAGGAAAGACGCCAGCGCCATGTGCATGAAGCGGAACGGGAATGACGGATTGAAAATGGCCTCGCTCCAGGAGGTGACATGGAAAATGCCGTCCCGCAACTCAAACCCGGTCGGGGTCTGCATCCAGCTGTTGGCAGAGAGAATCCAGAACGACGAAATAAAGGTCCCGGTAGCCACCATGATGGCGGAGAGCAGGTGAATGCCCGGTGGAACCTTGTCCCGACCAAACAGCAACACCCCCAGGAACGCCGCCTCGAGGAAGAACGCCGTGATCACCTCATAACTCAGAATGGGCCCGAGGAAATTGGCCGAGGCCTGGGCAAAGTTGCTCCAGTTAGTCCCGAACTGGAAGGACATGACGATCCCCGAAACCACGCCCATGCCGAAGACCACCGCAAACACCTTGGTCCAGAAGCCCGACAGTTTGAGCCAGACCGGGTTGCCGGTTTTGAAGCCCAGAGCTTCAAGCACCGCGATGTAGGAAGCGAGGCCGATCGTGAAGACCGGAAAGATGGCGTGAAATGACACCACGAACGCGAACTGGATTCGCGATAGTAAGAGAGGATCGAGTTCCATTGGAACCTCCGGTAATCGGTTACACTGGATACATACAGGCGAACACAGCGTGCCCGCCCGGCCGCTGCCTTATATCGTTTGTATCTATTGTTATTACCGGCAGATGATTGCAATCATACGCTGATAATGCGGTAAACCGGTGAGACCGAATGTCGCAGTTGGCGTCCTGCTCACAGCCTCGGGAATGATTATGGTCGATATCAAGGAAATTTACGAAGAACGGCTCTTGCCGCATATCATTGATAAGGCTTGCTCCATGGGCCAGATCATGAAACTGCGGAGCCAGGTGGTCCCTGAAGCTCGCGGTATCGTCCTCGAAGTGGGCATGGGCTCCGGCATCAACCTGCAGTTTTATGACCGTGCCAAAGTCGACCTGGTCTACGGGCTCGAACCCTCCACTGGCATGCGTCACAAAGCCCGGGCGAACCTGGACCGATCCCCGGTGGCAGTGGAATGGCTGGATCTGCCCGGTGAACAGATTCCCCTGGCCGACAACTCGGTGGACACCGTGTTGCTGACCTTTACCCTGTGCACCATCCCGGACTGGCAGGCTGCACTTGAGCAGATGGCCCGGGTACTCAGGCCCGGCGGCAGATTGTTGTTTCTTGAACACGGAGAGTCGCCGGACAGCGGCATCAACAAATGGCAGCACCGCATCACCCCCGGCTGGAAAAAACTCGCCGGCGGCTGCCATCTCAACCGCAACATCAGCGAACTGATCGGTAGCGCCGGGTTTGTAGTGGACTCCCTGGAAAACTTCTACGTCCCCAAGGCGCCGAAAATTGCCGGTTACATCTACAAGGGCCGGGCACACCTGCCGGAATAACCCCCGGCCCCAGGCAACCGCAATTGCGTTAGCGGGCAGGGCCTTATACAATCCTGCCCCTCAAAACCTCCCTCCGATGCCCGGATGGTGAAATTGGTAGACACAAGAGACTTAAAATCTCTCGACCGCAAGGTCGTGCCGGTTCGATTCCGGCTCCGGGCACCATTCCGTGTTGTTCCAGTAATCCGTTGCATACCCCCCACACCGACCTTCGGCTAACGCCACCGTCACCCCGTGCTATGCTTTAATGGCTCAAGCATTCAGCTGAATCGGTTTTAAATCAGCGCATTAACCTCCAGGGCGGGCATCAGGTGAGTGACGATTCCGGGGTGCATGTTATTCGGGTGCATCTTTCCAGTATTTCCCAGCTCTTCAACTCCCTTGATCCGTCGCCTTTTGTGGGGCGGGATCTGGATGTGAATGCCGAGTCGTTCATCATGGAATGGGCGGAAGAGCATCCGGCGCGGGGGGCATTCCGGCTGGAGATTCTGCTCAACCAGTGCGATGACCTGGCGGCGGCGCGGGATCGGGTGGTGCAGGCGGTGCATGCTTATTTTCTGGAGCGGGAACAGTTGGCGCGGCGGGACTTCCGGCGGCTGATGGGGGAGGGGCGGCTCAGCCTGGCCATCGGCCTGGTGTTTCTGGCGGTGTGTCTCGGCGTCAGCCGCGCGCTGGAAGCCCACACTCCGGGCAGCGGGTTACTGAGCCTCGTCAGCGAGAGCCTGTGGATCGGTGGCTGGGTGGCGATGTGGCGGCCGCTGGAGATTTTTCTGTATGACTGGTGGCCGCTGCTGCGGCGGATCCGACTGCTGCGCCGGCTGTCGGTGATGGAGGTCCATCTGCAACGGATCGCCGGGGCCCCCAGTGAAAAACGATAACGACAAGGAGACTCAACAATGACCAGCACGACGGATTCTTTGATCCTCCGGTATACGGAGAACGGCGTTACCACACTGACCCTCAATCAGCCTGCCAGCCGCAACAGCCTGTCCATGGCGATGCTGAGGGCTTTGTCGGCGGAGCTGGAACAGATTGCCGGTGACGGCATCACCCGGGTGGTGGTACTCACGGCCCAGGGGCCGGTGTTTTGCGCCGGCCATGATCTCAAGGAGATGCGTGGCAAGTTCGACAG
Source organism: Marinobacter profundi (assembly GCF_002744715.1). Lineage (GTDB taxonomy): Bacteria > Pseudomonadota > Gammaproteobacteria > Pseudomonadales > Oleiphilaceae > Marinobacter > Marinobacter profundi. Next base: position 678,335 of record NZ_KZ319367.1, on the reverse strand, counting down.
CGAGGCGTTCCAGCTCGAGTTGTTTGAGCAGTGCAGCAAGGTGATGCAGCAGGTGGTCAACCTGCCCCAGCCGGTGATTGCGCGGATTGCCGGCGTGGCTACGGCGGCGGGTTGCCAATTGGTGGCAAGCTGTGACCTTGCGGTGGCCACGACGGCGTCGCGCTTTGCCACCCCCGGGGTGAACATCGGTCTGTTCTGTTCCACTCCGATGGTGGCGCTGTCTCGCAATGTTTCCCGCAAGCATGCCATGGAGATGCTGCTGACCGGAGAAATGATCAGTGCGGAACGCGCCGAGCAGATGGGGCTGATCAACCGCGTGGTGGAGGAAGAGAGCCTGGATGCGACGGTGTATGACCTGGCGCGGATCATCGCCTCCAAATCCGGCCACACCCTGAAGGTCGGTAAAACGGCGTTCTACCGCCAGCTGGAAATGGGCCTGGCGGAAGCATACAGCTACACCTCCGAGGTGATGGCAAAGAACCTGCAGGCCGAGGATGCCCAAGAGGGCATCTGTGCCTTCCTCGACAAGCGCGATCCGCAATGGAAGGACCGCTAACCGCCCGTAGATGGGCGGGGAGCGGTGCCTGGAGTAGCTCTGGGATGGCGTAGTAGTTGCGCTGAAGTGGATTTATAGCCCGAGCTTAAAGCGCGCTGCGGGGATGCAGGTTCACCTGGAACGACGGCGACGCCCAGCCTGCAACGGGGCCCGGGTGGGCTGGCAATGGTTCACCGCCGATGACGGCCCTGGTACCGTCGCCATAATGCAGCCAGGTCTCGGTGGGGACCGTGCCGACCGGTGGCCGCGAGTAGTCGCAGACGCCATCAGGGAAGATCTTCGCCACTTCCCTTGCCAGGGCCTCCGGGTCATAGGTGCCGGTCAGCAGGTTGGCGGGATAGTCCGCCGGGTCCACCGGTCTGAGTGCGCACTTGTTGTTCAGGGTTTCTATGCTGTCGCCCGCCACGGTACGCGGTGTGCCAAAGCGGGTTTGCACGATCAGGCTTTGCGCCGCGACGACCTCGTCGGTAATCGGGCTGAGCACATCGGTAATGACTGACGGTAATCCCAGCGCACCGAGATCAAGGCCACAGACTTGTCCGGTCACCACGTCCACGATCTGCCCGAGTGCCGCCGGTGGTCGGGGGAGGGCTGTCATGTCCGGCTGGCTCCAGGTCGGATCCGGGGTCAGCAGGTTGCCGGTGTAAGGGACGAACGGGCCGTATTCACTGAACACCGACGAGACCGGCAAGCAGCGGTCCCGGGCTTCGATGGGCTTGTTGGCAATCACCTTGTCATTGATGTCGGCGTCGCTGCCGTCAGTTTCGATCCCGGCCAGCCAGGCATCCATCACGTACAGGGCTTCGGTGGTAAAAATGGTGTCGCCGGCCAGCGGAAAGGCGCCGTACCAGATGGTGTGGTTGCGGGCATGGCCCTGGGCTTTCTCAAGGCGGGCACGGGTTTGCCAGGAGTGGTAGGCATCATGGGCGATGCCGGGGTCCGGCCCCCGCAGATCAATAATCGGCACGTTGGCCAGGTTCTCAGCGGTGTTGATGGCACCGGTGCGGTAGGCGTTGGTCAGCGCCTGCAGGTCGGCGCTGGTGCGATGGGCCTGGTAGTCGATATCGACATCGAAACCGCCAATCTCGCGGTTCACTGCGAGGAACTGGTCGGCAGTGATCAGCCCCTCCTGTAAAGCCCGCAAGCCGTACTGCACGCCAACGTTATCCAGCGGAATGCCACCGAAGCCTCTCGCCAGCAACTGCTCGTTGGGTGACCAGACTTCCGGTGGCCGGGTGCCAAACTGGGTGGCCATGTAATCAATCAGACCGCAGCGCAAACCGTCCGGTCGCGTTTCCTTATGATAGGTGTCAGCCTTGCCATTCAGGCCAGGGCAATCCTCTTGGTCCGGGTAGGCGGAGGGAAAGAAGGCCAGGTCCGATACCACCGGATTGATTGGCAGGTGGCCATAGAGGGCGGGCCATTGCAAGGCCAGGTACTCGGAGGTCAGCAGGGCTTCAACAAACCCGGCCAGGTCGTCCGGTGACTGGGGCACCTGGTTGCCGAGATAGTTGTTGAGCAGGTTGTAATCCGCAAACTGGGTCGCGGTGGTCCAGACATCGGGGTAGGAGCACTGGACAATCAGGCCCTGGTAAATCCCCGGATAGGCGTTCGCAATGTGTTGCTGGGCAATGGCGCCGCCGGAACAGCCGGTACCGATGGCATAGCGGATCGGACCGTAGTGTTCAATGATCCGCTCCTTGGTCATCACCAGCGACTCGGCAGCGGTCACCAGGTTCACGTTATGGCCGAGGTTGGCCTGGGCTGTAGACAGAGTGACGAAGCCGCGCGCCAAGGCTACCGAAATACTGTCCCCCAGCAACACCTCGAAGCCATCGGGTGCGGTGCCGGCAATGTCACCGTTGGGCGGATTACCCATGCCGTAGCTTACCCCCACATTGCCACCGTGGTGAATCAGCACCTTGCCATTCCACTGGGGTTGCGGCGTTACACCGCTCCAGTCCCGGTCCGGCTGGTAGAGCGCCATGATCTGGTAACGATCGCGGTTCAACACGCCCCGCTCAATGCGGACGATGAAGGGCGTGGTTACGCCGTGATCGGTAGTTACTGTGGCGATGTCCTCCGGCGGCGGCGGATTACCGGGATCGTAGGGCACGAAGGCATCGGGAATACCGGGAGCCTGTGGATCAAAGTTTTCCATGAACCGGGTGAAGCTTGAGGCCGGAACATAACGGATTTCATATTCCGCCGGCTGGTTACACTGGTCGTCGACGGCTGCCGGGTTGGTGCAGGTCCATGGCTGTACCTGGGGGCCGGAGAATACCGGTCCGCCGGCCGGGTGGTTGGTGATGGATGTTGCAACGGTGCCATTGCCGGGCAAAACCAGGCGCAGCTCATTGGCACCGACGGCAAGGCCCGTCAGCAGTGCCCGGCTGGTGCCCGGACTGCCGGGCACAGCCATCAGTCCGGCACTGACATCGCGGCCGTTAAGCAACAGCCTGGTGCCGTCCCGGTCTTGCGGGTCCGGAATATTCACTTCAATGAGAGCGTCGCCGGCGCTGACCAGGTCCGGCCGGTTCGAGAGCACGCGAAGGCTTGCCGTGCCGGTTTCGGTTGACGAATCCCGGTCCTGTTTGTCGACTTCCTGGCCGACAACCGGTTGCGGACTGCTGGTTACTTCGCTGTCGCCACCGCCTCCGCAAGCGGTAAGACCGACCGCGATGGCGAGGGTAAGGGCTCTGGTTCTGGTGTCCATGAGGGGCTCTCTTTTGTTGTTATTTCTGTCCGGGTGCTAGGTCCCCCGTGATGAAATAAGAACAAAAATACCGGCCTGGTACTTTGACCGGATGGACGGCAGGCTATGTCATTGCTGTGAACCCGGTCACATCATTCCGGCAGCAATTGACCGGATTAGCGGCCGCAGGTCCGCGGATCTCGACTGAACCGGTCGCCGGTACGAATGTTGTGGTCCTGGAAGAACCCCTGATTCACTTCCAGTGCCTGGGTGAAGGCAGTCCCGGCCGGGTAGGAGGGGCAGCCGACACCGTTGCCGGCGCGGCAGGGGTACATCTGGCGAATGGAGCGGATGACTCCCGCGTTATCGATGTAGGCAATGTCGAGGGGAATCAGGGTCTTGAACATCCAGAAGCCGTGGTCGGGGGCTCGCGGGCTGTCGTAGACAAAGAGCATCCCCGCATCCGGAGCCAGGGTTTTCCGCCCCATCAGGCCGGTCTGGCGTTGCTCGTCGGTCACCGCAACCTCCACCTGCAGCGGGACCACGCGCCCGTCCGTCAGCAGGCAGGCTGCCTCGATCGCCAGCGCTGGCTGCGGCTGGCCGTCCGAGGCGTCCGCCACCGTACAGCCGGCCAGCGCGACCATGGCGACGGCGAGAGCGAGGCTCCGGACAGCTGCGCGGGCAGTTCGCTGCAGGCTCATGAGCGCAGCCGGTACCCCGTCTTGAAGATGTACCAGATGGCGGTCAAACAGGCGGCCAGAAAGGCCATGGTCATACCCACGCTGATGCCCACATGGATGTCCGACACACCATAGAAGGCCCAACGGAAGCCGCTGATCAGATAGACCACCGGATTGAACAGGGTGATGGTCTGCCAGACCTCCGGGAGCATATCAATGGAGTAGAAAGTACCACCGAGGAAGACCAGCGGTGTTACGATCATCAACGGCACAATCTGCAACTTCTCGAAGCCGTCCGCCCAGATCCCGATGATGAAACCGAACAGGCTGAAGGTTACCGCGGTCAGTACCAGGAACGAAAACATCCAGATCGGATGGAGAATGGTGTAATCGACGAACATCCGCGCGGTCAGCAGAATGATGATCCCCAGGATCACCGACTTGGTGGCGGCGGCGCCGACATAGCCCAGCACTACTTCCACGTAGGACACGGGCGCAGAGAGCACTTCGTAGATGGTGCCAGAGAATTTCGGCATGTAGATCCCGAAAGAGGCGTTGGAAATGCTCTGCATGAGCAGCGACAACATGACCAGGCCGGGAATGATGAAGGCGCCGTAGTCGATACCGTCAATGTTGCCCATGCGGGAGCCGATCGCCGACCCGAAGACCACGAAATACAGGGATGTCGAGATCACCGGTGAGGCAACGCTCTGCATCAGCGTGCGCCACATGCGGGCCATCTCGAACTTGTAGATTGCTCGAACTCCATACAGATTCATTGCTTACTCCAGCAAGGCTGTGACGTCATTCGTGAACCAGGCCGACGAAGATCTCCTCGAGGGAGCTTTCGCGGGTCTGCAGGTCGCGGTATTCGATGCCCAGGTCGCCCAGTTGGCGCAACAGCCGTGCCACGCCGGCCTGTTGTTGCTGGGAATCGAAGGTGTAGATCAGCTCGTAACCATCTTCGGACAGCTCGATGGGCTCGAGCACAAGTTCACCGGGAATCGCCTCCAGCGGCTGCTGGAGCAGCAGGCGAAGCTCCTTTTTGCCCAGCTTGGCCATCAACTGATCCTTGTCTTCCACCAGGATAATCTGGCCCTGGCGGATGACGCCGATGCGGTCGGCCATTTCCTCGGCTTCTTCAATGTAGTGGGTTGTCAGGATGATGGTAACGCCGTTGGCCCGCAGGCCCCGGACCATCTCCCACATATCCCGCCGCAGCTCGACATCGACGCCCGCTGTGGGTTCATCAAGAAACAGGATGCGGGGTTCGTGGGACAAGGCCTTGGCGATCATGACCCGACGCTTCATGCCGCCAGACAGCGACATGATGCGGTTGTTGCGCTTGTCCCACAGCGACAGGTCGCGCAGGACCTTCTCGATGTGTTCGGGCTTGGGGGGCTTGCCAAACAGGCCACGACTGAACGAGACCGTATCCCAGACGGTTTCAAAGGAGTCGGTATTCAGTTCCTGGGGCACCAGACCGATACTGGCGCGGGCCTCGCGGTACTCGCTGACAATATCGTGGCCGGCAGCTTTCACCTCGCCGCTGGTCTTGTTGACAATGCCGCAGATGATACTGATCAGTGTGGTCTTGCCGGCACCATTGGGGCCGAGCAGGGCGAAGATCTCCCCCCGCCGGATTTCCAGGTTGATGTCTTTGAGGGCCTGGAAGCCACCGGCGTAGGTCTTGTTCAGATGCTTGACGGATATGTCCGGCTGCACGGTGCTGTCCTGTTGCTGGTGATTTGAAGCGCGGTATTTTCTCACGTGAGCGCCGTTTTGCGGAACCCTGTTAGTACGTATTGCGTGGCCATCGGGTTTGTTTTGCTGATGGTAACGGCCATAATGCCCCGGTCGTCGGGGGAGAGATCATGTTATACCGTGCCATTGCTGTTGTTGCATTGATTGTCGGCCTGCTCGCGTTTGCTGTGCTGGGCCCCCGCTGGCTGACGTCCGACAAGCCAGGGGATCCGTCGATGGCCCCCATGGCGGAATGCCGTGTGATCCAGGGCCCCTGTGAATGGCAGTCCGATGGCGCCCGCTGGTCGGTTCGCCTCGCCCGCATCGGTACGGCTGGCGAGGGCGAGCGGCTCCGGCTTGAGGTGGTCACCGATGCCCGCCCGCAGCGGCTGCTTGCCGTGCTCCGCGGTGAGTCCATGTACCTCGGCGAGTACCCGGTTGCTCTGAAATCCGGCGCGGCGGAAGGACGCTGGACGGCGACTTTCGTGGCGCCCTTCTGCACCATTGAGCCGGATATGACCTGGCGACTGGATCTGCAGGACGGCACCGAGGCATTAACCGGAGCGCCGTTCAAGCTGGTGTTTGCCGCCTCCGGCGAACACTGAACCGTTGATTGCCGCCGGCCGCCATCAACAGGTCGGCATGGTCTGCAGGGCAAGGCGGCGGCGAATGTAGCGTGACAGCGCATCGATGCCGATGTTCAGTGCTGCCGTCAGCAGGATAAGCACCAGGGCGCGGTCAAACTGGATATTCTGGATGGCGCTGTCGACATAAAAGCCGAGGGTGTAGATGCCCAGAATCCCCAGTATCGCGGTTTCCCGCATGATGATTTCCCACCGGTAGAACAGGAACGCCAGAAAACCCCGGTAAACCCGCGGCACCAGCTCGTAGCTGTAGCGGTTGAACCCGGCCGGGGCATCCGGCCGCAGGCGGATACCGTTGGTCTGACGGCCGATCAGGTGACCGATAATGCCGCCATTATGTAAGGCCAGCGCCACCACCGCCGGCAGCATCGAGGGGCCCCACAGCTGCAGCAGGATGTAGGCCAGGATGTATTCCGGGGTCGACCGCGCTATCACCAGTGCAACATGGCCGGAAGTGCGGCGTACCGGGCCACCGAAGTGGGTTGAGATCAGCGGGAATGCCAGCAGGGCAAGGAGTCCGGTGGCGACCAGGGCAATCTGGGTCAACAGCAGGGTGTTCCAGATACCCGGAAGCGCCTCGCTGATCATCAGATCACCAAACCAGCTGCCAAGCGCGGTGAGGCCTTCGTTATTGCGGAGCGGCGCGGGCACGATGTCCTCGGTAAAGAAGCGCGCGACATTGCCCCAGACAATCGGCAACCCCTCGCCCAGGAAGAAAGGCGCAGCGACCAGGTAAAACGGCAAGGCCTTGGGGCGGACCCACAGCGGCATGGTGGCGATCAGCACGTAGAACAGCACGAGCATGGCGCCCGCCTCGGAATAGAGCCCCTGGGAAAACGACGTTTCCAGATAGAAGCCCAGGGTGGGGAGCCCGACAAAGCCGAGAATCGCACTGGATCTCAGACCGCATTCCAGTCGGTAAGCGGTGTAGGTGCGTAACTGAACCCAGCAGTCCGGAATCCGGGCGAACAGAAATGTTGCCACGGCACCGGTACCTGGCGGCAGCAAGCGGGCCGGCTCGGGGTCGGCTTCATCGAGGATTTCCGAGTACACCTTGGCAAAGATGCCGGCGTAGGGAATGGCGATGGCAAGCACACCGGTGAGTGGGTGAAAGCCGAAGAACTGCAGGAAGATCAGTGCCCAGAACAGCTCGTGGATCGCCCGGATGAACGCACAGAACATCCGCACCGGGTAGGCCTTGTACACCAGTGCCAGAATGAAGCCGAAAAAACTGCCCAGGGCAACGCCGACAAACGCGAACGCGATGGTGCGGAGCAGGGCGGTGGCGAGGCCTTCGGTGGAGAAAAAGTCCGGGGTTACCACGCCCAGGAAAAAGCGCCCCAGATCCCGCCACGGATTGGAGGTGGTAATGGCAATGTCGGCAAAGACCAGCCCCGCCAGTGCCACGGCGACAAACAACAGGCTGACTCTGACGGTTGGAGATGCAAACATGGGTTGCCGGTACCGGGATCAGTAGAGGTTGAGGATGTCGTTGGCAGACAGCCGCTTGCTGCTTTCGTCCAGGGCCACCTGGCCATCCTGGATGCCGATGATCCGGTTACAGTATGCCAGTGCCATCTCCACATCATGAAGAGCGATGACACTGGTCTGGAAACGTTCGCAGAGCAACGTCATCACCTTATGGGCCATGGGGCCGTCCAGTGCCGAAATGGGTTCATCGGCCAGCAGCAGGCCGGCATTGCGATAAATGGCCCGTCCAATTGCCACCCGTTGCCGTTGGCCGCCAGACAACGACGCCGTCGGAACCCAGAGCTTTTCCTTCATATCCAGACGTTCAAGCAGGCTGCGGATTTCCTCGCGGTCCTTGCGGAATGGCCGGATCAGGGTCAGCGCGTTGTACCAGTTGGCATGTTCGTCCAGTCGCCCCATGTAAATGTTATGGAACACCGGGAGTGCGTTGACCAGCCCCAGTTCCTGGGGCACCAGCGCGGCATGGCCGGCAACCCGCTGGTAGATGAGCTTGATCAGCGTGGATTTGCCGGCACCGCTTTTGCCTACCAGGGCGACTTGCTGGCCCGCTTCCACCGTCAGGGAGAGCGGGCCGATAACCCGCTCGCCGCCGAACGATGCGGTTAATGCCGTAAGGTCGAACCCTGCCATCAATCGAGTATTCCGATCTCTTCGGCCACCTTGCGGATCGGCTCGTAGTCCGCGTTGGATGCCGGGATGAAGCCGGAGCGGGGGAAGCTTTCCAGCAGCGCCGGATCATCCAACTCCAGCAGGGCCTGGCGTACCCGATCGGTGAAGCCTTCGCCATACTGGGCGTCCACGTCGCCGCGGATGGTCCACTGGTAGTCCGGGTAGGTGGGGGTTTTCCAGATCACCCGAACCGCGTCGGTGTCGATGGTGCCGTCGGCCAGTTCCTTTTCCCAGACCTGGAAGTTGAGTGCGCCCACCTCGTAGGTGCCGGCTTCAACCAGGCGAATGGTGCGGCTGTGGTTGCCGCTGAAGCCCACCCGGGAAAACACCTCCTCGGGCGCTTCACCGAACGTTTCACGAATGTGGAATTCCGGCATCAGACGGCCGGAGGTGGAGCCCTTGGAGCCGAAGGTGAAGGTCTTGCCACGGACATCGTCCGTTAACTCGTCGGATGGTTCCAGGCCCGTCGAGGTGTTGGCGATAAAGTAGGTCACAAAAGCCTCGTCCTCAACGCCCTGGGCAAGCGCCTGGGAACCGGGCACCAGGCCGCGGGCCTGAACGCCGGAGAGGCCACCAAACCAGGCCAGCTGGACCTGATTGTTGCGGAAGGCGGACACCGCCGCTGCATAGGACTTCACGGGGATGTAGCGGACATCTACGTCCAGCCGGCTTTCCAGGTACTCCGCAACGCCGCGGAAGCGCTCCACCAGTTTGGTTTCGTCTTCATCCGGAATGGCGGTAAACACGAACGTCTGCGCCATGGCGGAGGCAAACGGAGTGGCAATGAGGAGAGCGGAAAGCGTGAATTTCCGTATCAGCTTGAGCGACATGATCTTCCCTTGAAGTATTAACGAACGATGATTGAATGACAGAGAGGGACTGTCTGAAGTGACTATGGCAGGATACCCTGAAACCGAGTCATTATGAACTCGTATACGCTCTGACAGGGCTGTCGGGTTACCCGTAACAACAAATTCCATCACAAGCCATCCAGACAACATGCACATCACTCTGATAACACCGGCGCCGCCCGGTTCCCGTGCAGGCAACCGGGCCACTGCTGAACGCTGGGCCCGCCTGCTGACTTCCGCAGGACACCACGTACGGGTGCTGACAGAACCGGATCCGCAAGCAGCCGATTTGTTCATTGCCCTCCATGCCTGGCGCAGCCACGACGCAGTTTGCCGGCTGAAGGCGGATTTTCCGGACACGCCGCTGATCGTCGTGCTGACCGGCACCGATATCTACCAATTCCAGCACAGTGCTCCGGCGCCTACCCTGGAGTCAATGGCGCTCGCTGACATCCTGATCGGCTTGCATGATCGGGTGGCGGCGGACATTCCTGCCGAATATCACCCGAAGCTGATGACCGTCCTGCAGTCGGCGGATCGGCAGCGCCATGACCCCGGTACCGGTGATGACGGCGGCTTCGATGTCTGTGTGATCGGCCACCTGCGAGAGGAGAAGGATTCGTTGCGGGCCGCCCGGGCGGCACGGCTGGTCCCTCCGCACTCCCGGTTGCGGATCCTCAATGCGGGTAAGGCGCACAATCCGCAGTGGGAGGCCATGGCACGGGCCGAGGAGGCCGGCAATGACCGTTTCTGCTGGCTTGGTGAGCTGGATCAGGCCGCAGTGAGAGGGTTGATGCAGCGTTCCCGGCTGATGGTCATCAGTTCGGTTATGGAGGGTGGTGCCAACGTGGTGTCGGAGGCCTGCCGTGCCGGGTTACCGATTCTGGCCTCCAATATCCCAGGCAACCGGGGGCTGCTGGGCGACGATTATGCGGGCTATTATCCGCCGCAGGATGAACAGGCGCTTGCCCGTCTGCTGTGGCGCGCGGAAAGCCAGCCGGCTTACCTGGCCGGCCTGGCGGATCAGGTAGCCGAACGGGCGACGCGTTTCACTCCGGAAGCGGAACAGGCGGCCTTGCTGGCCGCCGTTAATCGCGCAAAGGTCAGGCCCGCAGGATAATCGGCTCGATGGCTTCCCCCTGGGGGAGAATCCGACCGATGATTGCGGTGTGGGGGTAGCCAAGGGATTTCAGCTCCGCCACACAGGCTTCCGCCTTGTGGGCGGGAACGCTGGCCAGCAGACCGCCCGCGGTCTGGGGATCAAAGATCAGCGGGTAGCGGGGATGTTTGATCCAGCGTTCCTGCTCACGGATACCGCGGCGAAGGCGGATATTGGCCGGTTGCAGTGAACTCAGGATGCCGGCCGCGGCTGTCTCCTCGGCGCCCGGCAGTACCGGGATGGCGGTCAGATCCAGTTCGGCATCCACGCCGGACGGGCGGGTCATCTCCACCAGGTGGCCCAGCAGGCCAAACCCGGTAACGTCGGTACAGGCCTGGGAACCATAGCGACGCAGGCAGGCGGCGGCACTCTGGTTGGACTGCATCATCGAGGCCAGGGCACTGTCGATCCAGCGCCCCTTGGCAGCGAGCCGGGCATGGGCGGCAAACAGCGTACCGGTACCGATCGGCTTGGTCAGGATCAGCGCGTCACCGGCCCGCAGGCCGCCCTTGCTCATGATCTGGTCCGGGTCGATCAGCCCGTTGACGGCAAAGCCCAGTGCCAGCTCCTTGCCTTCGCCGGTGTGGCCGCCGACCAGGGCGCAGCCGGCTTCGTTGAGGACGTCAACGGCGCCCGACATCATCTGGAAGACAACATCCTCGACTTTGGATTCAATGCCATAGGGCACTGTCGCGACGGCAGTTGCACTCTGGGCTTCGGCACCCATGGCAAAGATATCCCCCAGGCTGTGGTTGGCGGCAACCCGGCCGAATATGTAGGGGTCATCGATAAAGGCGCGGAAGAAATCCACCGTATGAACCACCGCCTTGCCGGGGGGAACACGCAATACAGCCGCGTCGTCCGGTGCGTGCAATCCGACGATGATGTCATCCCGCTCGATGGGTTTGAGTTCGCCCAGTGCGCGGGACAGTACGGTGCTGCCCACCTTGGCGCCACAACCGCCGCAGCGCATGGCCACGGCAGAAATGGCCTGTGCCGCCTCTTCCTTGCTCTGTGCCGCCGAGGTGTCCGGCAAAGTTGCGGATTCTTCCATCGCCGGCAGGTCGGTGAACTTCTTCATGAAGCGGCGATCTATCCAGTCCTTCCAGCGCCACACCAGGCGGCCGGCATGGGCAAATTCGCCGCGGGAAGCCACGGCGTACTTGTCACCGGTACTGATCAGTGCCAGCCACTTCTTCTGGGGATGGAACGGCTTGGGTGCCTGGCCGAGAGCGGCACGGCGCAGGTTGTCCGCCAGTGGCCGCCCCTGTCGCACCGCAAAGACCCCGGCTTTTTCCCGCGGGTGGTTGGTTACGTTGGCGATATCGCCGGCCGCGAAGATAGCATCATCGTTCTCCACTTGCAGGGTGTCGCGTACCCGGAGGAAGTTGCCTTCATCAAGGGCGAGGCCGGTGTCTTCCAGCCAGCGCGGGCCTCCGGCGCGGGTTACCCAGAGGACTTCGTCCACCGCCAGGCTGTCGCCGGCTTCGGTGGTCAGCCGCTGGGCCTCCACCTTGACCACCGGTGAACCGAGGTGGACGCGGATGCCGCGCTGTTTGAGCTTGCGGGCAAACTGCTCGCGCACTTTGGGGTTGTGCGTCGGCAACAGTTCGGTGGCAGCGTCAAACAGGTGGAAGTGGAGTTCGCCGGCGTCATCGCCACGCTTGGCAAGCTCCTTGCGCAGGCGGAACTGCATTGCCAGCGCCAGTTCCACGCCACCGGCACCGGCTCCGACGATGGCGACGGTCATCGGTCCCTGGTGATTTTCCAGGCGGGCGAGCAGGCCGAGCCAGCGATTGTTGAAACCGTTGATCGGTTTGACCGGGACGGCGAATTCACTGGCACCGGTGACATCGCGGACCCTGGGCGAGGAGCCTATGTTGATGGACAGCAGATCGTAGGGTACATCGGGCCGGTTACGGCAGTGGACCCGTTTCCGGCTACGGTCGATGCCGATGGCTTCGTCCCGATAGAAACGGGCCCCGGCGTATTCGGCGAGCTTGCTCAGATCGATGTGAACATCGTCGTAGCTGTAGTGACCGGCTACGTAGCCGGGAAGCATGCCGGAGTAGGGCGTATGGGTGTCGCGGCAGATCAGGGTCAGCCGGACACCCGGCACAGGGTTCATCGCAAAGCGCTTCAGAACCCCGACATGACTGTGACCACCACCAATCAGGACGATGTCCCGCAATACAGGCTGTTCGGTCGTTCGCATCAGAGCAGTTTCTTGGCTTCAGAGGACCAGTTGGCAAAGCCTCTCATCTTGGAAAACCCGGCGAGTTTTTCCTGCTCGGCGGCAGAAGGATTGGCGATCTGCTCGATCGAGGTGATTCCGGCTTCCTGGAGTTTGCTGGCAGTCGCCGGGCCGATGCCCTTCACGCGAGTGAGGTCGCCCTTGTCATCAGGTTTGGCTTTGGCCGGTGCCTTTTTGGTTGCGGGCTTTGCAGCCGCAACTTTCTTGGCGGACTCGGCTTTTGGGGTTTTCGGAGCCTTGGCTGGCTTGGTTGCAGCCGGCGTTTTGGTGGCAGCCTTGGGTTTTTCCTCCAGGGCAGCCTTGGCGGCTTGCTGACGCTCTTTCTGGGAAATGCCCAGGCGATCGAGGATGGCGTCCTGCAGGTCGTGGAATTCCTTCAAGCGGCGCTCGAATTCCTCGTTGAAGCGTTTCATTTCACGCTCACGAAGGTCGTCCATTTCCCGCAGCAGTTTGCGAACCGGATCCTGAACCTGGTTCTGCAGAGTGTCGAACTGTTTGAGGGCATCATTGATGAGGCTCTCAATCTGGGAGGATGTACGCTCGAATTCCTTGTTCACCTTCTTGACGATCTTTTCAACACTGGGCTTGTTCTTCTTCGCCATGATGGGCGTCTCCTGAGAGGTGCGATGGTTTCGTTACGAGGTCTACGGATGGTGCGGGCTTTTGGCTTTCACGCCAGGTTCCTGAGGTTGGCTCCCGATCCGGAGGAGCGCCGGGAGCGCAACGACTGCTTTTTACTGACGACCTCGCGAATACGCTGAAGCTTCTCTCCGAGAGAGTCGCTGATTGATGGTTCAGTTTTAATAAAATCAATCGAGTAGAAGAAATTGCTACAGTGTTTTCTACGCTCGGTGACGAGACCCGAAACGCCTTCAGCATGAATGTTCTCGAACGGCATGTTCATGATGAGGTCGAGAGTCAGCGTATCGCCGGGGGTGAACACCTTGTCGGTTTTCAGCACACAACCGAACTGGTCAAGTTCGAACAATCTGGCTTCGACGACTTCCTTCCTGAACAGTCCGTGACGGATGCGGAAGCGTGCGATGAGGTCGGGTAAAGCTTCGTTCATGAACGTCTACTCTGCTATTGCGTGCTGCCCCCGCATCTGAAACCCCTGGCGGGAACATTGCCGGTTTTCCCGGCAACCTTAGGTTAAACCATAGACAGCCGGATGCCTTTTGGCAATTGGCTCAACTCAATACCGTACACCCCTCAGGCGCTACATCAACTTTCCTGAGGGGCGTTTGGAGTCAGATTACTTGGTTCTGACGTCGTACATGTCGGTGCGCCGGTCTTTCAGGTTGGTCACCGAACCTTCATTTCTCACCAGTTTCAGCTTCTCGAGGTCCATGTCGGAAAACATGATCATCTCGGTATTGGGCGTGGTTTCAGCCATCACCGCATCGTGGGGAAAGGCGAAATCCGACGGTGAGAACACCGATGACTGGGCGTATTGTACGTCCAGGTTTTCTACCTTGGGCAGGTTTCCGACACTGCCGGTAATAACCACGTAGCATTCATTTTCAATCGCCCGCGCCTGGCCGCAATGACGAACCCTGAGGTAGCCATTCTTGGTGTCCGTCCAGAAGGGCACACAGATAATATCAACATCCTGGCTGGCGGCAATCCGTCCGAGTTCCGGGAACTCGATATCGTAACAGATCATGATCGCAACCCGCCCGGCGTCGGTTTCAAACACTTCGAACCTGTCACCGCCCTCAATGACCCAGTCGCGGCGTTCGTGGGGGGTAATGTGGATCTTGCGCTGTTCGTCCACCCGGCCGTCGCGATGACACAGGTAGGAGACGTTATACACCCGGTCATTTTCCAGCAGGGGCATGGAGCCGGTGATGATGTTGATGTTGTAGCTCACCGCCATCTCCGACATCTCGTTCCGGAACTGTTCCGTGAACCCTGCGAGGAAGCGGATTGCGCGGGTCTGGTCCATCTGGTCGGTGAGGCCCATCAGCGGAGCGTTGAAAAACTCCGGGAACAGGGCGAAGTCACTTTTATAGTCGGATAACGCATCCACGAAGTATTCCACTTGCTTGAGGACTTCCTCAACAGAGTGGAATTCCCGCATCTGCCATTGCACCGCGCCCATCCGGACCTGGCTCTTCTTGACGTTCAGCACCGACGAGGGCGGGGTATACAGGATGTTGTTCCATTCCAGCAACGTCGCATAGCCAAGGGATTTCTTGTCCTCGGGCAGGTACTTGTGCATCAGGCGGGTGACCTGGAAGTCGTTGGAGAGCTGGAAGCTCAGGATCGGATCGTAGATTTCCTTGCGGTCCACCCGCTGGATGTACTCTGCAGGCGAGTACTGGTCGGAGTATTTGTGGAAATTGGGGATGCGTCCGCCGGCAAGTATTGCCCGCAGGTTCATCGACCGGCATAGCTCCTTGCGGGCTTCATAGAGCCGGCGCCCGAGCCGGTAGCCCCGATATTCCGGGTGAATGAACACATCCAGGCCATAGAGCGAATCCCCTTTCGGGTTATGCCAGATTTTTTCATTCCGGAGAATCAGGTCGTCGTAGGTGTGCGGGTTGCTGAATCGCTCGTATTTGACGCACACGGTCAGGGCGACAGCAATCAGCTGGCCGGAGTCCTCGATACAGATCTGGCCATCCGGGAACTGCTCCACCAGCGCCTTGATTGTCTCCCGTGGCCAGGAGCCACCGATGTCGTCATAGATTGAGTCCATCAGTTCCTGGAGCTGGTCGTAATCCTCCAGGGTCAGGTTGCGGAGATTCAGATGCAGTTCTTCATGGGCCATAGAGAAAAGGCTCCCCTGTCCTTTGAAATACGTTGGTGCTGCCGGCCTCTCCGGAGAGTTACGGTCCGGCCCGGGTCACGGTTCAAAATCTTAACAGAAGGCAACGCAGACTTCGCGGTTACCGGTGTATACGCTCACGAAGCGCCTTCAGGGCGGTACGGCCAATCGACTGCGAGTCCTCGCTCAGATAGGGGTTCTCCAGCACCAGCATTGTCCGGCTGGCCAGGTCCAGCCGCTCTACGGCGGTCTGGTAGTACTGCTGCAGGAAATCCTGGAAGCTGCCGTCCTGGATGGCGCGCTCCATACCCAGTTGAAGTCGCTGCGCAGTTTCATGATCCTGCTGGCGGACGAAGAAGTAGGAGGGCATGGGGTAGGCAATCAGCAGGTTGGGTTCTATGACCAGCGCCGGATCGTTCTCCAGTTCCAGGTCGTAGAGCACTTCACTCACCCCGCGGGCAAAGCAGTCGAAGCGGTTGTTGCGCAGCATTCGGAACAGGGTCTCGAAGCGGGCGTGGGTAACCACACGAATACCGCTGGCGGAAAGCACCGGCGTATCCGGCCAGTGCAGCCCCTGGCCGATACTGAGCCCGCGGGTCCGCAGGTCATTGATGGTCTGGATGCCCTCGAACAAGGGCAGTTTGTCCTGCAGGGTAACGCACACCCGAAGCCCGAGGAGGCCGCCGTCAATGGGAATGGGGATAGCTACCAGTTTGCGTTCCCGCTCACTGTTGGTGGCGACATTGGCAATGTCGATAGCGGTGCTGTTGGCCAGGGTGAGTTCCCGCAGGGCCCGTTCCTGCACCATGACGGCGCTGCGCAACACGCGGAAGCCGCCGTATTCGGGGGTTTTTTCCAGCGCCAGCCGTACCAGGGCGAGAATGGCCGGGCTGTCGAAATTACGGTACCAGAGGACATAGTCGCGGCTGGTGGCATCGGGTGTGGGGGCGGTGGGAGCCGGTCCGGCAGCGTGTGACGGTATCGAAATGGCCAGTAACACAACAACGGCCAGGATCTGCCGGCCTGCGAAGCTGCCTGTAAAAACCATTGTCCCTGGTACTCCCTGCGCCGACTGCAATTATTGTTTTTCAATCGATTATAGACGGTTTTTACCAGCCCCGCGGGCAATCCCTGATGCGGTGCGTTTAGCGGGCCTCCAGTCCTGCAAGTGCGGCCAGGAAGCTGTCGCCGTATTTCTCGAGCTTTGCCCGACCGACGCCATTGATTTCCGCCAGCTCGTCGAGGGTTCGGGGGCGTCGTTCAAGAATCTCGAACAGCGTGGCGTCATGGAAAATAACGTAGGGCGGCACACCCTGCTGGTCTGCCAGTTCTTTCCGGCAAGCTCGGAGGGCATCCCAACCGGGCTGGTCGGTAATCTGGTCCCGGAAGGCCTGGCGCCGAGACGTGCTGTCTCCACGGCCGGAGGTTTTTCTGCTAACCGGGTCCTTGCGCAGCAGGGTAGTTTCCTCTCCCCGCAGCAGCGGGCGGCATTCCTCGGTGAGCTGCAGGGCGCCATAGCCTTCCGGGTCTGCCCGCAGGAAACCGTTCGCCACCAGCTGGCGGAAGACCGATTTCCAGTCGGCCGCACTGAGGTCGTTGCCGATGCCGAAGGTAGAGATCTGGTGGTGGCCGGCCTGAAGGATCCGCTCGTTCTCGACACCGCGCAGCACATCAATCAGGTAGGTCACACCAAAGCGCTGGCCGGTACGATAGACGCAGGACAGCGCTTTCTGGACCGCCACCGTGCCATCCCAGGTTTCCGGTGGTGTCAGACAGGTATCGCAATTGCCGCAGGGTTGTTCCAGCTGGTCACCGAAGTATCGCAGCAGGGCCTGGCGGCGACAGCTGGTGATTTCGCAAAGGCCAAGCATGGCATCCAGTTTCTGCCGTTCCACCCGCTTGAACTGGTCGTTGCCCATGGAGCCTTCGAGCATCTGGCGCAGTTTGATCACGTCTTGCAGGCCATACACCATCCAGGCCGTGGAAGGTTTGCCGTCTCGACCGGCGCGGCCGGTTTCCTGGTAGTAGGCTTCCAGACTCTTGGGCAGGTCCAGGTGGGCCACAAAACGCACATCGGGCTTGTCGATGCCCATGCCAAAGGCAATCGTTGCCACAATGATGACGCCATCCTCCCGCAGGAAGCGTTCCTGATTCGTGGCACGCTCGTGGGCGGGGAGGCCGGCATGGTAGGGCAGCGCGGTGAAGCCCTTTTCGGCCAGCATCTTTGCGGTGGCGTCTACCTTGTTTCGGGACAGGCAGTAGACGATGCCGGCATCTCCGGGATGTTCAGCTTTGATAAAGTCCAGTAACTGCTTGTTGGCGTTGGTTTTTGCTGTAATGCGGTACTGGATGTTGGGGCGGTCGAAGCCGCTGATGAAATGACGGGCGGCGGTAAGCGACAGGCGTTCGGCAATTTCTTGCCGGGTCCGTTCGTCAGCAGTTGCGGTGAGGGCAATGCGCGGAATGCCGGGAAACTCACGGGCCAGGACATCCAGTTGCAGATAGTCAGAACGGAAGTCGTGGCCCCACTGGGAAACACAGTGGGCCTCGTCGATGGCAAACAGCGAGACCGAGGCCTGGCGCAACAGGTCCAGTGTGCGGGGCTGGATCAGCCGTTCCGGAGCGCAGTAGAGCAGGTCGAGCTCGCCGGTCATCAGGGCATTTTCGGTG
Organism: Marinobacter profundi; assembly: GCF_002744715.1. GTDB lineage: Bacteria > Pseudomonadota > Gammaproteobacteria > Pseudomonadales > Oleiphilaceae > Marinobacter > Marinobacter profundi. The sequence continues at coordinate 660,150 of NZ_KZ319367.1, read as the reverse complement.
TCCCGGGCTTGCTGGAAATCCATGGTGGAGTTGAGGAAGGCCGCCCGCACCCCCAATTCTCTCAGTGCTGCCACCTGATCCTGCATCAGCGCAATCAACGGAGAGATCACCACGCCGGTACCCGGGCGGACCAGTGCCGGCACCTGGTAACAGAGTGATTTGCCGCCACCGGTCGGCATCAGCACAAGGGCGTCGCGACCGGCGACCAGCTCCTGGATAATATCGCCCTGCAGTGGCCGGAAGCGTTCGTAGCCGAACACCTGGTGCAACACGGTTTCCGGATCACGGCCGGTGGAGACGGGCCGGTCTGTGGTCAGTTGCTCGAAATCCATGGTTATGCAAGCTCCGGCGTTTGTGCTTTCGATAGCGCTTTGGTGAAGGTCGGTGTCAGTGACAGGCGCGGAATGATAACAGAATCCGGATTTGAGTTTTTGCCGCGCACCAAGTGAGGCACAAGTCCCGGTTAAGCGTTACAATAGCCGCATTTTTCTGATCGCCCCCGACGCTGCGTTATCTTGCCGTTCTTTCGGGCGGTATCCGGCGGGCGTTATCTGGCAAGTAAAACAACGGGACCTACATGCAGGAATTTGATGCGATCCGTCCTTATTCGGACGACGAAACCGACGCTGCCCTGAACCGGCTGATCCACGATGCCGAGTTCCTTGATCTGATTGCCAGGTTCAAGTCCCCGACGCTGGCCCGTTGGATGCCGGCGCTGGTCCGGATCCGGATCAAGCACTGGCTGGTGCGCCACTTTGGCGGCCTGACGCGGATCGATGATCTGCAGGCCAGACTGTACCAGTATGTCGAAGACCTGGTCACCAAAACCACCACCCGGGTCACCCAGACCGGCCTGGAGAACCTGGACAAGCATTCCGCACACCTGTTCATCTCCAACCACCGGGACATCGTGTTTGATCCGATGGTGGTCAACTACCTGCTGTTCCGCGAAGGTTTCAAGACCACCCGTATTGCCATTGGTGACAACCTGCTGGCCAACCGGGTGTTTGCCGAACTGATGCGGCTCAACAAGAGCTTTGTGGTACGTCGGAGCATGACCAGCCCGCGGGAAATGCGGGATGCCTACATGACGCTGTCGGCATTTATCTGCCACAGCATCGATACCAACCACAGTATCTGGATTGCCCAGCGGGAAGGTCGCGCAAAGGACGGCATCGATCAGACCGATCCGGCCATCATCAAGATGTTCTACATGAGCAAGAAGAAGAGCGGCCTGCAATTTGCCGAGGCCATGAACCGGCTGCACATCGTGCCGGTATCCATCGCCTATGAATATGATCCTTGCGACCAGGAGAAGGCGCGGGAACTGGAAACCCGGGCCCGTACCGGCCGCTATGACAAGCAGCCGGACGAAGATACCAACCAGATTCTCCGCGGCCTGACCGGTTTCAAGGGGCATGTCCACGTGCACTTCGGCAAACCGATCACCGACTCGCCCGCCACGCCGAAAGAGCTGGCCGAGCGGATCGACCAGGAGATGCACGCCAACTACCACCTGCATGCGTCGAATCTCGTGGCATTCCAGCAACGGGGTATTCACCCGTCCTCCCACAATACCCCTGAAACCCTCAGTGATTCACTGTATACCGCGGAAACGCTGACGCCTGCGGAACTGGATGCCGCGGAGCAGGAACTCGACCGCCGGCTAGCCGCCTGCGATCCGGCCATCCGGCCTTATCTGCTGGACATGTACGCCAATCCGGTGGTCAGTGCCCTGGAAGCCAGCGATTCGGTGTGACCGCGATACTCGCCAGTCCCGGGATCAGCGGGCAGTGCCGGAGGTATTGGCGGCGGGCATGCCGCTGACTCCGGCGACGGTGTGACTGTGGCCGGGACTCCAGCAGAAGTCGTCACCCTTGGTGGCGGGCGCGTCCGGGTCCACGGCCAGCCGCTGACTCAGCCGGGCCGGCTGGAGCAGGACAACCGTCCGTCCGGTGATGTTGATCAGGCCCTGCTTGTGAAGGCTGCCGAGAATACGGCTGACGGTTTCCACCGCGAGCCCCAGAAAACTGCCCATATCACTGCGGGACATCGGAAGCCGGAACTGTAGCGGGCTGAGCTTGCGCTGGCGGTGGTGCTCGGAGACATTCAGCAGCAGGGCAATCACCCGTTCCTCCGCAGTATTGCTGCTTAGCAGCATGCTGATGTTCTCGGCATTGGCGATTTCCCGGCTCATCAGGTCGAACAGGTGGTGCTGCAGCTCCGGAATGCTCCGTGCCAGCTGTTCCAGTTGGCGGAACGGCAGCTCGCATATCGAGGTATGTTCCAGGGCGATGGCCGAACAGGAATAGGAGCGTCGGTTCATGCTGCTGAGGCCGAACACATCACCGGGCAGATAAAATCCCAGAATACGCTCGTCCCCGCGCTCACTGACGGTGACTGTCTTGACCGCACCGGTCTTGACGAAGTAACAGGAGCTGAACGGTGTGTTTTGCGAAAACACCCGCTGGCCGCGGGTCAGCGGGCCAAGCGAGCGTACCAGCGCGCTGACGTCCCTGATTTGCCCCGGATTCATTTCCCCGGGCAGGCACACGCTGGACAATGCGCAGCAAGAGCAGAGGTTTTGCTGACAGGATAGTGCAGACATTGGTTCACCGGCATCCCTGGATGATTCGTTCCCTATTTATCTATACAAGGTAGATGGGGCCAACCGAGTGCGCAATGATCAAATCGTTCTTATTGCGGCTCGGGTTATTCGGCACTCCGTGATCGGCAGCTGTCGCGCAGCGGCCTTCGGGCTACCCTGACCGGCTACGAGGAATGCATGGGCACTGCGGCGGGCCTCACCGTGGGGCGCACCGGACTGTTATAACCTATGATTGTGACAGGATCATGGTGCGATGACAGGGAGGTTTGAGATGGATAGTTTCCGTAACCGGGATGAGGCGGGCCAGGCCCTGGCGGGGGCACTGGATAAGTCCGGGGTGTCGCCGGATACTCTGGTACTGGCGCTACCCAGGGGAGGCGTGCCTATAGCTGCGGTAATTGCAGAGCAGCTGGGCCTTGAGATGGATGTGCTGAACGTCCGCAAGCTCGGGGTTCCCTGGCAGCCGGAGCTGGCAATGGGGGCGCTGGCGGAGGATGGTACCCTTTACCTGAACAGCAGCCTCATCCAGACCTTGCGGATCACCAACTCGTCAATCGAGGAGGTCAGTGCCCGAGAACGCGGGACCCTGGTGCGGCGCGCAGCCCTGTTCCGTGATGGTACGCCGGCGCCCGTGGTCCGTGGCCGCCCGGTGATACTGGTGGACGACGGACTCGCGACCGGGGCCACCATGGAGGTGGCAGTCAACGCCGTGCGCCATCAGCAGCCGGCGGAGATTACCGTTGCCGTACCGGTGGCGGCCCTCGGTAGCAGGGAGCATTTCAGCCGGTTTGCAGACCGCTTCGTCTGCATTCTTGAACCGGCCCACTTTGAAGCCGTCGGGCGCTGGTATATGGATTTTGACCAGGTCAGCGACGAGGAGGTGCTGCGCCTGTTGCGGTTATCCCGCGACCGACACGGTGGTCCCCGGCCAGGTTAAACCCAGACCATGTAGCCCATTTCCAGCGGATGACTGAGGCCGTCGTGATAAGGGTAGGCGCGCAGGGTGAGGATCTGCAGCCCGGGGAAGGGCGGCGACATCACAAGGCTGAACAGGCTCAGGCCGTCCTTGTCCTCGTCGAAGGCGAGGATGAAGCTCTCGGGTATTTCCTGCTCCTCCGGCCCGGCATTACCCGGCGCCACCAGACATTCGACCCGGACATCCTCCGGTCGCAATCCGTTGAGCTGGGCCGCCACTTTTACCGTCATTTCGCAGTCGTGCAGACACTGCATCTGGACCTCGCCAACCACTGACAGCGACACGCCGTCCCAATGCTGGCTTATGCGCCGCTTCCAGCGGGCAAGTTCGGTGGCCAGCCGGCCGTTGTCGCTGGTAAAGCGGCTGGCCTGGCGGGTGGCCGGTTCGTAGTATTTCTCCACGTAATCCATCACCATGCGCTGGCTGTTAAAGCGGGGGATGATGGTCTTCATGGCCGCTTTGGAGCGCCGTACCCAGTGCTTGGAATAGCCCTGGGACAGCCGGTCGTAATACAGCGGCGCCACCTCGAATTCCAGCAGATCCAACAAGTCTCGGGCTTCTTCCTGGTTGCGGAACTCCTGGTCATGGCTCAGGTCCCGCGGGGTGATCGCCCAGCCGTTGGTGCCGTCGTAGCCCTCAGCCCACCAGCCATCCAGTACACTCAGATTGAGCGCGCCATTAAGCGCTGCCTTTTCACCAGAGGTGCCGCTGGCCTCTTTGGGGTATTCGGGGTTGTTAAGCCAGACATCCACGCCACTAAGCAACCGACGGGCCATCGCCTGGTCGTAGTTTTCCAGCAGAATCACCCGACCGATGAACTCTGGCCGCATGGACAGGTCGTGGATAACCTTGATCAGTTGCTGGCCGGGGCGGTCCTTCGGGTGGGCCTTGCCGGCGAAAATGAGCAGAACCGGTCGCTCCGGATCGTTCAATAGCCGCTGCAGGCGCTCAAGGTCCGAGAAGATCAGGGTGGCGCGCTTGTAAGTGGCAAAGCGCCGGGCGAAGCCGACTACCAGCAGGTCTTTTTCCTGGCTGATAAGGTCCCGGGTCATCCGCTCGGTGACCGAGTGACCGGTGCCATTGCGGCGATGCTGGCGGCTGAGGTGGCGGGCAACATAGTCCCCCATCTGTTGCTTGAGGGCCTTGTGGATACTCCAGAAATGATAGTCCGGCACGCGGTCGACAAACTGCCAGAACGCGGGATTACGCAGCTCACTGCGCCAGGTCGGCGCCTGGATATCAAACAGGCTGGACCACTCGGGTGCCAGGAAGGTGGGAACATGTACACCGTTGGTTATGTAACCGATGGGGTTTTCCTCGGCCGGAATCTGCGGCCAGATGCCCCCTTCCATCCGGGAAGCGACACCGCCGTGGATACGGCTGACTCCGTTATGGAAGCGGGATCCTCTCAGCCCAAGGGTGGTCATATTGAAGGCATCACCGGCCGATGTCGCGCCAAGGTCAAAGACTTGCGCGGCGTTCAGCCCGGCGGAGTCCAGGTACTCACCGAGCATGGTCAGCAGCAACTCCCGTGGAAAGATATCATGACCGGCGGCGACGGGGGTGTGAGTGGTGAACAGGGTGCTGGCGGCAGTGGCCTCGATGGCTGCCTCGAAGTCGAGCCCGGCCTGTACCAGAGAGCTGCAGCGCTCCAAAATCTGGAAGGCGGCGTGGCCTTCGTTGATATGCCACGCGGTGGGTTCGAGGCCAAGGGCCCGCAATACCCGGGTGCCACCGATGCCAAGCAGCATTTCCTGGCTGATGCGGGTGGTTTCGTCACCGCCATAGAGTTGCAGGGTCAGTTCGCGGTCGGCGGAGCTGTTCTCTGCTACATGGGTGTCCAGCAGGTACAGCCTTATGTGGCCGACGCGGGCCTCCCACGCCTGGGCATACACGGTCCGTCCCGGGAAGGGCACACTGACCTGTAACGGCTTGCCATCCGACATCACCCGGGAAATCGGCAGATCTTCGCTGAAATGGGAGCGATATCGTGCAATTTGCTGGCCTTGTGCGTCGATACTCTGGATAAAGTAGCCTTGCTGGTATAACAGGCCGACGGCCACGAAGGGCATGGCAAGGTCGCTGGCAGCCTTGCAGTGATCTCCCGCGAGGATGCCCAGGCCGCCGGAATAGATCGGAAAGCTTTCATGGAAACCGAATTCGGCACAGAAGTACGCCACAAGGGCATTCTGCGGATCCAGCCGGTCGGTGATCTCCGGCCCGGGTGCTGCATCAAGATAGGCATCGTATGCACTGAGAATCCGGCGATACTCCGCGAGGAACGCACGATCTTCACTGACCTCGTTGAGCCGGTGCTGGGCAACCCGTCGTAAAAACAGCTTGGGGTTGTGCTCCACCTGGCGCCATAGCACGGGGTCGATTCTGGCGTAGAGGCTGCGCGCTTCGTGGTCCCAGCTGTAGAACAGGTCGTTGGACAATTCCGCCAACCGGTTCAGCGATTCGGGGATATGGGGGCGCGCTTCAAGTTTGAATCGGGTGGGCTGTTTCATGGCAACTCCCTGGGCGCTTGGCCAACGTTTGTCCTGTCATCGTCCGGCACGGACACCAGCCAGTGCCGTCCGGTAAATACCCTCATAGGTCTGCGCCCGCTGCTGCCAGGAATAATCCGCTGCCATACCGTGGTCCTGCAACTTGCGCCATGCCCGCCGGTCCCGGAACAGGGTGGCGGCGCGCTGAATGGCCTGTGCCAGGCCCTCCGGAGACGGTGCGTCGAAACAGAAGCCATTGGCTTCCTCGGGGTCGACGTCGCGGGGGTCAAACACGGTATCCTGCAGTCCGCCGACACGATGGACCACGGGAACGGTGCCATAGCACAGGCTGTACATCTGGTTCAGGCCGCAGGGTTCGAACCGCGAGGGCATGACAAATATGTCCGCGCCAGCGGTTATGCGATGGGCCAGCCCTTCGTCATAGCCGAGCGTGACGGCAATGCGTCCCGGGAAGCGGGCAGCCAGTGCGAGCAGTTCCTGTTCGTAACTGTGCTGGCCGGAGCCGAGAATGACGGCCTGCATGCCCTGGGCAAGGGCTGTTGGCAACACCTGCAGCAACAGGTCGATGCCTTTCTGCTCCACCAGGCGGCCGATAAAGCCCAGCAGGGGCTGGCCGTCCGTGGCTTCGAGGCCGAGTTCCTTTTTCAGCCACTTACGGCAGGACCCCTTGTTGGCAAGATCGCCCTGACTGTATCGGGCCGGAATGTGCTCATCACTTGCCGGATTCCAGTGGCGAGTGTCTATCCCGTTGAGGACGCCCGTCAGCACGTTCTGGCGGAAGCGCAGCAATCCGTCCAGACTATAACCGAAGGCCGGTGACTGGATTTCACGGGCATACGAGGGGCTTACCGTAGTGAGCTGGTCGGCGAAGCCGAGTCCGCCCTTGATGAAGGAGAGCTGGTCGTAGAACTCCAGCCGGTCGAACCGCCACAGGTGATCCGGCAGGCCCAGGGCTCGGAAGGTTTCATGGGAGAACAGGCCCTGGTAGGACAGGTTATGGATGGTGAAAACCGTTGCCGGCCGATTGGGTATCGGATCTAGCAGGACCGGGATCAGGCCGGTCTGCCAGTCGTTACAGTGGATCAGTTCCGGCAGCCAGCCGACACCGGCTTCTCCCAGGGCGATCATGCAGGCAACCCGGGCAAACAGGTGGTAGCGATGGGCATTATCCCACCAGTCGGCGCCCTCGCTGTCCTGGTAAGGCGAACCGGGCCGGTCGAACATCTCCGGGCAGTCTACCAGCCACAGGGGCACCGCCGTGCCGGGAAGGCGGGTTTGCCACAGTTCGACCCGGTGAAATCCGGCGCTGAAGCGTGCAATCCGCTCGCCGTCACCGTCACGCACAGCGGCCATGGCCGCCGGATAGCCCGGCAGCAGGATTTTGACATCGATTCCGCTACGACATAGCGCATCAGGCAGGCTGGCAGAGACGTCGGCAAGGCCGCCGGTTTTTACCAGGGGGAAGACCTCACTGGTGGCAAACAGCACACGGGTCATGGTTGCGGTCTCAGAATGATGGCACCAAGGGGCGGGAGGGTCAGGGTGATCGTCGCCGGGCGCCCCATCCACTGCCGCGGCTCCGCCGTCACTGGTAGCGGATTGCCGATGTCGCCGCCACCATAGAACCGGGAGTCGGAGTTGAAGACTTCCTGGTAGGTGCGATCGGCGGGAACCCCAATGCAGTAGCCGAACCGCGGCACCGGCGTGAAGTTGATGACCACGACAACATGACCATCGCCGCTGTGGCGCATGAAGCTGATGACCGACTGGGTGGCGTCGTGACAGTCGATCCATTCGAATCCCTGGGGACTGAAACTCTCGCCATGGAGTTCCGGAAGTTCCCGGTAAAGCCGGTTGAGGTCCCGCACCAGCGTCTGCACACCTTTGTGCAAGGGGCGCTCCAGCAGGAACCAGTCCAGTTCACCGGCAAAATTCCATTCCCGATGCTGGCCGAATTCTCCGCCCATAAACAGCAGCTTGGCGCCGGGATAGCTGTACATATAGGCAAGCAACAGTCTCAGGTTTGCCTGCTGTTGCCACTCATCTCCGGGCATCTTCCCCAGCAGGCTGCCTTTGCCATGCACCACTTCGTCATGGGAGAGCGGCAACAGGAAGTTCTCGCTGAAGGCGTAGAGCAGGCCAAAGGTCAGTTTGTCATGGTGGTAATGGCGATGGACGGGGTCGTGGTGCAGGTAGTCCAGGGTGTCGTGCATCCAGCCCATGTTCCATTTGGTGCAGAAGCCCAGGCCGCCGACCCAGGAAGGCCGGGTAACCTGTGGCCAGGAGGTGGATTCCTCGGCCATAGTCAGGATGCCCGGGTAGCGGCTCTGGCAGATATCGTTCAGCTCCCGCAGAAAGTCGATGGCTTCGAGATTCTCATGGCCGCCGTGCACGTTGGGAATCCACTCACCATCCTTGCGTGAATAGTTCAGATACAGCATGGACGCGACGGCATCGACCCGCAGCCCGTCAATATGGAAGGTATCCAGCCAGAACAGCGCGCTGCCAATCAGGAAGTTGCGCACTTCGTGGCGACCGTAGTTATAGATCAGGGTGCCCCAGTCCTGGTGTTGTCCCTTGCGGGGATCCTCATGCTCGTAGAGCGCCGTGCCGTCAAACCGCGCCAGGGCGTGATCGTCGCCGGGAAAGTGGCCCGGGACCCAGTCGAGGATGACGCCGATTCCGTGGCGATGGCAGTGGTCGACAAAGTAGCGGAAGTCATCAGGGGTGCCGTAGCGACTGGTCGGGGCAAAGTATCCCGTGGTCTGGTAGCCCCAGGAATCGTCCAGCGGGTGCTCGGTTACCGGCATCAGTTCGATGTGGGTGAACCCCATGTCCACCACGTAGTCCACCAGCTGGTGGGCCAGTTCCCGGTAATTGAGCCAGCGGCCGGAGCCATGAACCTGCCAGGAGCCGGGATGCACCTCATAGATGGCAATCGGCGCGTGCTGCCAGTCCCAGTGGGCGCGGCGGTGCATCCAGTCACCGTCCTGCCAGTTGTACGGGGTCCGTTCCGTCACTACGGCAGCGGTGGCCGGCCTCACTTCGAACTGTTGACCGTAGGGATCGGTTTTCAGAAGCAGCGCGCCGGTATCCGACCGGATGGCGTATTTGTACAGGTGCCCCGGGCCGGTTCCGGGAACGAAGGCTTCCCAAACGCCCCCGGGACGATGGGCCGTCATCGGATGGGCGAGGGGATCCCAGCCATTGAAATCGCCGACCACGCTCACCGCCTCGGCCCCCGGCGCCCAGGTCGCAAAGCGAACCCCTTCCTCGCCATTAAGGGAGCAGGGATGGGCGCCCAGCACATTATAGATATGCCAGTGCCGGCCTTCGCCGAACAAGTGCAGATCGAACTCACTGATAAGATGAGTTGCCACGACGGTGGTGTCTGATGGTTCCATGGATGCGTGCCTTGCCAGTCTCTTCGCGGACTCCTGCGGGAGTCGGTTCATTGAACGGTAATCAGTCTGGGCAAATAATGATCTGAAACAAGTTTAGCCGGGTTTCCCGGTGCTAACTTTTCAGACGCCTTCGCCTATATTGACAGAGCGGGCCGGTGATTGCCGGCCAGACAGCTGATACAAGGTCCTTCATGGAGTGAGACCATGCATACCGCAAAACGCTATGTGAGCCGCCTGACCCGTCAAACCCTGGCACTTGTGCTGGCCGGGGGCAGGGGATCCCGGCTCCATGATCTCACCAAGTGGCGGGCCAAGCCCGCGGTGCCGTTCGGCGGCAAGTTCCGCATTATTGATTTCCCGCTGTCGAACTGCATCAACTCCGGCATCAACCAGGTGGGGGTGCTGACCCAGTATAAATCCCATTCCCTGATCCGCCACATCCAGCGCGGCTGGGGCTTTCTCCGGGGCGAACTGGGGGACTTTGTCGAGCTACTCCCCGCCCAGCAACGCATTGAAACGTCGTGGTACGAGGGTACGGCGGATGCGGTAATGCAGAATCTCGATATCATTCGCAGCCACCAGCCCATGTACGTGCTGATCCTCGCCGGTGATCACGTCTACAAAATGGACTACGGCACCATGCTTGCAGCCCATGTGGAACAGGAAGCGGATGTCACCGTTGGGTGTATCGAAGTGCCGCTGGAGGATGCATCGGCCTTTGGTGTGATGTCGGTGGACGACCAGTATCGCATTACCGAATTTGACGAGAAACCGGCCAGCCCCAGGCCCATGCCCGGTAATCCGGACCGGGCGCTGGCCTCCATGGGGATCTATGTATTCAGTACCCGGGTACTGTTCGATGAACTGACCCGCGACCATGGCCTGACCGACACCTCCAGCCATGACTTCGGCAAGGACATTATTCCGTCGATGATCCGCCGCCTGCGGGTAATGGCGTTTCCGTTCCGTGATCCGGTCAACAACCGGGTCGCCTACTGGCGGGATGTCGGCACCATCGACGCCTTGTGGCAGGCAAACCTGGAGCTGATCGGCGTCAGCCCGGAACTCAACCTGTACGATCCGGACTGGCCGATCTGGACCTATCAGGAACAACTGCCCCCGGCCAAGTTTGTCTTTGACGACGAGCAGCGCCGCGGCATGGCGGTGGATTCCATGGTGGCTGGCGGGTGCATTGTTTCCGGGGCCCGGGTACGGCATTCATTGCTGTTTTCCCAGGTCAGGGTGCATTCCTACAGCACGGTAGCGGATTCGGTGATCTTTCCCGATGTGGAAATCGGCCGCAACTGCGATATCCGCCGTGCGGTCATTGACCGGGGCTGCCGTATTCCCGCGGGCACCAGAATAGGCTGTGACCCCGAGGCAGACCGCAAGAACTATCATGTTTCGCCCAAGGGTGTCGTTCTGGTCACTCCGGAAATGCTCAATCAGGACTACCCTCATGGCCTCTGAACCTGCTGCCCAAGTCGTTCTTTGCTGGCACATGCACCAGCCCGGCTACCAGGACTTGCAAACCGGCGCCTTCCTGTTTCCGTGGGTATATTTACATACCATCAAGGATTACAGTGACATGGCAGCACATCTTGAAGCACATTCTGATGCGAAGGCGGTGGTCAACTTTGCGCCGGTGCTGCTTGATCAGATCGAAACCTACCTGACCCAGATCGAGCGCTGGCGGCATGGTGCGGGGGAGATTGGTGATCCATTGCTGGCGGCGCTGGTGGCGGAAACTCTTCCCGAGGCGGGCTCGCCGTCATTCCTTGAACTGGTGGAGAAGTGCCTGCGGGCCAACCGGGAGCGCATCATCGGCCGTTTCCCGGCGTTCTCGCGCCTCGCCGAGATTGCGGGGTTCTACCGCAGCAAACCGGAACTCCAGCGGTATATTTCGTCGTCGTTCCTGGCCGACTTGCTGGTCTGGTATCACCTGGGCTGGATGGGCGAAGACCTGCGACGCAAGAACGATTGCATCCGCAGCCTCCAGGAGAAGGGCGCCGGATTCACCATGGAGGATCGCCGGGCGTTGATGGAGGTGATCTTCGAGACCCTCGCCAGTATCGGCCCCCGTTACCGGCGGCTTGCCGAAAAAGGCCAGGTCGAACTGGCAGTCAGCCCTTATGCCCATCCGATGCTTCCCTTACTGCTTGACCTGGGCAGTGCCCGGGAAGCCCTGCCGGAGATCAGCCTGCCGGTCCATGAACATTATCCGGGGGGCGAGGTGAGAGCCCGTTGGCACCTGGCACGGGCAAAAGAGGTTTTTCAGCGGTTTTTCGGCCTTGAGCCATCCGGCTGCTGGGCCTCGGAAGGCGGACTGAGCCAGCCGACATTGGCCTTGCTGCATGAACAGGGCTTTGTCTGGACTGCCAGTGGCGACTCGGTCCTTCATAACAGCTACAACAAGGCAAAACCCGGTGCCAGGGAAGCGGGTAAAGCCAATATCCACACCCCCTGGCGGTTTGGCGACGCTCCGATCACGGTGTATTTTCGTGACGATGGCCTGTCCGACCTGATCGGTTTCAACTACGCGGACTGGCATGCCCGGGATGCGGTGGGCGACCTGGTCCACCACATGGAGACGATTGCCTCCCACAAGGGTGGTCGCCCCGAACCCTGTGTAATTTCGGTAATTCTGGACGGTGAAAACGCCTGGGAGTACTTTCCCGAAAATGGCTTCTATTTCCTCGATGAGCTCTATCAGGTTCTGGCGAACCATCCACGCCTGCAGATGACCACCTACCGGGAGCTTGCCGAACGGGCTGCGACCGCAGCGTCGGAACTGCCGGGGCTGGTCTCCGGCAGCTGGATCTACGGGACCTTTTCTACCTGGATTGGTGACAGCGACAAGAACCGCGCCTGGGATCTGCTTTGTGAAGCAAAGCTCCATTTTGACCGGGTGATGGACAACGGCAGTCTCACCGCCGAGCAGAAAGAAAAAGCGGCTATGCAGCTGGCGCTCTGTGAAGGCTCCGACTGGTTCTGGTGGTTCGGGGATTACAATCCGGCGCAGATCGTCAGCGATTTCGAGCATCTTTACCGCCGTCACCTGGTCAACCTCTATGAATTAATCGGCTATCCGGCGCCGCCGTCGGTATTTCAGCAACTCAGTCAGGGTGGTGGCGAACCGGCCCGAGGCGGCGCCATGCGGCCCGGCCATACCGAGGGCCCGGCATGAGCGAAGTGTCACGGCCCTGTCCCACGGCGTTGCAGGTCCGCAGGGCAGGGGTCCTGCTCCATCCCACCTGCCTGCCCGGCCAGTACGGAGTGTTGGGCAGTTCTGCGCGGCGCTTCATGGACTTTCTGGCGGAAGCCGGTGTGTCGGTCTGGCAGATGCTCCCGGTCGGGCCCACCCACCGTGACCTCTCGCCCTACCAGTCGTTGTCTGCCTACGCCGGTAGTCAGGACCTGATTGACCTGGAAGACTTGCTCCATTGGGGGCTGCTAACGGACGCGGAGCTGGCAGGTTTTTCAAATGACACGTCCCGTAAGGCCCTGTTTGAGCTGGCTGCCGGTCGATTTCACCGCGGTGATTACGCCCCCGGAGTCGACTACCCTGAGCTGTCCGGTTATGAAGCGTTTATCCGGCACAACAGTTTCTGGCTCCACGACTACGCCCTGTTCCAGGCATTGCGTGAGGATTACCCTGTGGACGGCTGGCAAAGCTGGCCACGACCGTTGCGTGACCGTGAGCCGGCAGCACTGCAGGCATTCGCACAGCAGCGGCAGGGAACCCTGGAGCGGATCCGCTTCGAGCAATTTGTGTTCTTTCACCAGTGGCATAACCTTCGACGCTACGGCAATGAAAAGGGACTTTACCTGTTTGGAGATATTCCCATTTTCGTTGCCCACGACAGCGCCGATGTCTGGTCCCGGCGCGACCAGTTCAAACTGGATCCGGACGGCGCAGCCATCGTAGTGGCGGGTGTGCCGCCGGACTACTTCTCGCCCCGTGGCCAGCACTGGGGCAACCCCATCTATGACTGGTCGGCGATGGCTGTGGACGGATTTCGTTGGTGGCTTGATCGGCTGGGAATGCAGCGGGAACTGTTCGACATTATCCGCCTGGATCATTTCCGGGGACTGCAGGCCTACTGGGAAATACCGGCAACGGATCCGGAACCCGTCAACGGCTGTTGGGTGAGCGGGCCAGGCCAATCCTTTCTCTCTGCCTGCTTTGAGGCCTTTCCGGATTTACCTCTGGTGGCAGAGAACCTGGGGATTATCGGCGCCGAAGTCGAAAATCTGCGGCATGATTTTCAGCTGCCGGGAATGACCGTTTTGCAGTTCGGCTTCGACGGCAGCCCCCACAACCCCCATTTACCGCACAACCATAAGGCATGGGACCTGGTTTACACGGGCACCCACGACAATGACACCACGCTTGGCTGGTATCGGAGCCTTGATGAACGGACGCGGGAGTACGTCAACCGCTACACCGGCCACACCGGGAGTGACATGCCCTGGGAGCTGATCCGTATGGCGATGGCCTCGGTGTCCGTGCTCGCCGTCGTCCCGCTGCAGGATCTCCTGGCCCTCGATAGCGATGCACGTTTTAACACACCGGGTACGGCACAGGGCAACTGGTTGTGGCAGCTCTCGTGGGACAGCTGCACGCCGGCTCTGGCGTCCCGACTCCGCCACCTGCTCGGCCTTTACGGCCGGCTTCCGTAGGGCTGGTTAAAGTTTGATCTATATCAACGGAGCGAGGCACGTCCTGGGCTATAACACTGGGGCACGAATGTTTATTCCCGGAGCAGGAGGGCTCATGGAACACAGACAAAGTATCCGGACACGGGGTCGCCTGGCGTTGCTTGTCTATAAGAGGGGGCTGCCGGTTGCTACCGGCCAGGTTCATGATGCCAGTCGGAAGGGGCTGTTTATCGCGACGGATTATGAGGATGTTGATCTTAACCAGAGTCTTGAGGTGGAGTTTCAGCTTTCCGGCCAGCATCCCTGCCAGTTTCGCCGCTTGAAGGGGCATGTGGTCCGCAAATCCGACCGGGGGCTTGGTCTTGAACTTGAAGGCCTCGAAATCAACGATCCGGCGGTGCTGAGTGCATTGATGACATCCCTGAACGGTGAACGAAGCCTGATTAATGCCAACGATTGACCATTCTGCAGGATGACCGACACGGTTAGTCACCCGCACCTGTTCGACCAAGAAAATTGGAGCAACCATGGACAGACTCAAAGGTAAGGTAGTCATTGTGACGGGCGGATCCATGGGCATTGGCAAGGCAACGGTCTGCCGGATGGTCGAGGAGGGCGCCTCGGTCGCCATTCTCGATGTGATGGACAAGGAAGGTGAGGCCCTCGCCAGTGAACTGGGTAGCCAGGCCGGATACTGGCACTGCGATACCGGCAATGAGGACCAGGTAGCCGGCGCCATCAATGGGGCTGTCCATCACTTTGGCCGGCTCGATGCGCTCGTTAACAATGCGGGCATCGCCGGGACCAACAAGCCAACCCACGAACTCACCGAGGAGGAGTGGGACCGGGTTCAGCAGATCAACGTCAAGGGCGTTTTCTTCTGCACCAAGCATGCCATTCCACATCTCAAAAATGCCGGCGGCGGCAGCATCATCAACCTGTCGTCAATTTACGGCCTGGTGGGCGCCCCGGACAGCCCGCCATACCACGCCGCCAAAGGTGCGGTACGGCTGATGAGTAAAACCGATGCCATGATTTATGCGCCGGACCGCATTCGCGTCAACTCGGTCCATCCGGGATTTATCTGGACACCGATGGTTGAAGGCCACCTGAAGAATGCCGGGGACCTGGAAGAAGGCAAGAAAGCCACGGCGGCCCTTCATCCGTTGGGGCACCTGGGCGAGCCGGACGATATTGCCTGGGGAATTGTCTATCTGGCGTCTGACGAGGCGAAGTTCATAACCGGATCGGAACTGGTCATCGATGGCGGGTATACCGCTCACTAACGCCGGAGTGCGGATGCCTCATCATGAATAATCAGGGGCCACCCGGGCCCTATATCCCGAGGCACATGCCTGAAGCCCTCAAGGGCCTGGTGGGTCTGGCACTGGATTTGCGGTGGAGCTGGCACCATGGCAGCGACCAGCTGTGGAGCACGCTTGACCGGGAGATGTGGGAGTCCACCGCCAACGCCTGGCTGGTGTTGAACAGCGTGTCAGGCCAGCGCTTGCAGGAACTGGCCGGGGATGCCGACTTTCTCGCCCTGCTGGCCGCACAGATAGCCGAGCAGGACGCGTACAACCTGCGTGACACCTGGTGTGACAGCAGGCATGGCGAGCAGGCGGTTGATCCTGTTGCGTTTTTTTGCATGGAATTTGGCATCACCGAGTCCCTGCCGCTGTATTCCGGCGGGTTGGGTGTGTTGGCAGGCGACTACCTCAAGGCGGCCAATGATCTGGGCGTCCCCGTTGTTGCCGTGGGCTTGCTGTATCAGCAGGGTTTCTTCCGCCAGGCCCTCAATCTGGACGGCGAACAACTCGAATTCCACCCCTACAATGATCCCACCATGCTGCCGCTGGCCCCGCTGCGGGATGACGCCGGTGAATGGGTCCGTGTGGCTATTGAGTTGCCCGGGCGCCAGGTACACCTGCGCACCTGGCGTGGCCGGGTGGGGCGTTGTGAACTGTTGCTACTGGACAGTAACGATCCACGTAACGAACCGGGAGACCGGGGTATCACCAGCGAGCTGTACAGCGGCCAGCTTGAGAAACGGTTGCAACAGGAGCTGGTACTGGGCAGCGGTGGCTGGCGTCTGCTTGAGCAACTGGGGTTGAATTGCCGCATCCTGCACCTGAACGAAGGCCATTGTGCCTTCGCTGCCCTGGAGCGGATTCGCAGTTTCCGGCAGCAGCATGGCCTCAGCTTTGAGCAGGCCCGTCACAGCGTAAGGCCGGGCAATCTTTTCACCACCCATACACCGGTGGCATCAGGGATTGACCAGTACCCGCCGGCACTGGTTCGGCTGTATCTGGGTTCCTGTTGTGCCGATCTGGATCTTTCCGTCGACCAGCTGCTCGCCCTCGGCCGTGATCCCTGCAACGGCCTGGGAACCACCGATCACGATTCCACCGAGCCGCTGAACATGGCGTGGCTTGCGATACGGCTCTGTGGTCGTGTCAACGCGGTCAGCCAGGTGCATGGAAAAGTTTCGCGCAAGTTATTCCGGCCCCTGTTTCCGCGCTGGCCGGAAGCGGACATCCCCATTGAGGTCGTCACCAACGGTGTCCATACCCCCAGCTGGGATTCACCGGAGTCCGACGCTGTCTGGACCCGAGCCTGCGGCAAGGGCCGCTGGTGTGGCGCCCAGGACCTCCCCGCGGAGCCGCTGTGCGCCGTCACCGACGAAGAGTTGTGGCGTATGCGCTTCCGCCAGCGCCAGCGGCTGATCGGATACGCCCGGGCCCGGCTGGTGGCCCAGCACTGTGAACAGGACAACCCGGCCCAGGTGGCCGAGGCCTGCGGGCTGATGCTGGACAGCGAAGCGCTGACCCTGGGGTTTGCTCGTCGTTTCACGGCTTACAAACGCCCCGACCTGCTGCTTTATGACGAGGAGCGGTTAGTCAGGCTGCTCAATGATCACAATCGGCCGCTGCAGATCGTACTCTCCGGTAAGGCTCATCCCAACGACAGTACCGGCAAAGCGATACTCCGGCGCTGGTACCGCTTCATCAACCGGCCGGACGTGGTCGGCAAGGTGGTGTTCATCGAGGATTATGATCTCCAGGTCGCATCCCAGATGGTGCAGGGGGTGGACGTATGGCTCAACTCCCCCCGCCATCCCTGGGAAGCCTGCGGGACAAGCGGAATGAAGGTGCTGGTGAATGGCGGATTGAATCTGTCACAGTTCGATGGCTGGTGGGCCGAGGCCTACCAGCCCGGGGTTGGCTGGGCAATACGGCCGTTCCCGGAGTTTTCCCGCCTCGACGATTCGCCGGCCCACGACGGTCCGGATGCCGAAGAGCTGTTCGACTTGCTGGAGAACCAGGTCATTCCTGCCTTCTACGACTGTGACGAGCAAGGGCTGCCGAACGCGTGGATCGGGATGATGCGGGCCAGTATGGGTCAGCTCACGCCCTACTATTCCGCCAACCGAATGGTGCGGGAGTACTGTGAGCACTTCTACCTGCCCATGAGGCAGCAGCTTGAGGCGCGGACGCCGGAGGTAGGACGGGAGCTTGATGCCTGGCACTCGGAACTGACACTGCACTGGCAGCAGTTGCGGTTTGGCCAGCTGGTGATCGCGCAGGAAGGTGACGAAACCGTGTTCCGGGTTCAGTTGCACCTGGACGGCCTCCGGCCGGAATGGGCAAGCGTGGAACTGGTGGCCGACCCGGATGGTGAATGGCCACCACAGAAGGTGGTTATGAGCCGGTCGGGGCCATTGGCTGGCACCAATACCTACACCTATGAATGCCGTGTCGTCACCGGGCGACCTGCCGCGCATTTCACTCCCCGGGTAGTGGCGGCCCATCCACTGGCCAGCCTGCCTCTTGAGTTTCCGGGTATTCTCTGGTTCCGCTAGCTTGCGATCAGCCGCGCCAGAAGGCCGGTGACAGCACGATAATGACGCTGAGGATTTCCAGACGCCCCATCAGCATGCCAAGTGACAGGATCCACTTGGCGCCGTCGGGCAGGCTCTGGAAGTTGCCGGCTGGCCCGATGATGTCCCCGAGCCCGGGGCCAACGTTGGTCAGCGAGGTGAGGGCACCGGTCAGGCTGGTTACAAAGTCCAGCTGCATGCTGGCAAGTGCGACGGTAATCACCAGCAAGCAGATCAGGAAGATAAAGGTATAGGCGATCATCGACGAGATAATCTCGTCGCTGACGGCGCGTCCGTTGTAGTTTCGGGTAAGTACGGCCCGCGGGTGGAGCAGTCGCATCAACTGCTCCCGCAGAATGATCAGGGACAGCTGGAAACGGAAAATCTTCATGCCACCGGAGGTTGAGCCGGAACAGCCGCCGACAAACATCAGGAAGAAGAAGGTGACAAAGGCCAGCGGGCCCCAGGCAGCGTAGTCTTCCGAAGCGTAACCGGTGGTGGTTACCACGGAAGTCACGTTGAACAGGGTGGCGATATAGCCGTGCAGCGGATCAAAGTCACCCGTCGCAACGTACCAGCGATACAGTGTGAGGAAGAACGGCACCAGGAGCAGAATCGTGATGAACAGCCGCACCTGCTGGTCACGCCAGATAACCCCATGCTGGCCGTGCATTTCACGCACGAACAGGAAAAACGGCATGCCGCCGATCATCATGAACAAGCTTGCTTCCAGCAGGATCAGATCGGAATTGAACTTGCCCATGGACAGGTCAGAGGTGGAATAGCCTCCGGTGGCGATGCTGGTCAGGCCGTGGTTGAAGGCATCGAACAGGGACATTCCGGAGAGCCAGTAGGTAAGCACTGCCACGACGGAGAACACTACATACACCACGAGCAGGCCACGGCTCAGGGTTTTCATTCGCGGCAGGGCCTTGTCGGTCCATTCCGAGGATTCGGTGGCAAACAGCCGCATGCCACCAACCCGAAGAAAGGGGAGTACGGCAACGAACATGCCGATGATGCCGATGCCACCGATCCATTGCAGGATAGAACGCCACAGGAGCAGGTCCTGATCCATGGTATCGAGGCCGGTCAGCACCGTCGCCCCGGTGGTGGTAATGCCTGAGGTGCCCTCGAACACCGCATCCGCCAGGGAAATCCCCTGATGACTGAGGTAGAAAGGCAGTGAGGCAATCAGGGAGATAATCAGCCAGCTGGATACTGTCAGTACAAACATGTACCGCGGTTTCAGGTCTCTTGGTTTACGGTATGTAAAAAGCATACCGAGGAGCCCGGCGCCCAGCACAATGCCGGCGGATTCCGCAAACGCGGTGGCGTTGGGGCTAACCGATCCGGCAAGCAGGATGACCGGCAGCGTCATAAAGATGCTGAGCAGCACGAACATGACGCTGACAATATAAATAACGGGGTAAAGGTTTCTCAAGAGACGCTCAAACCGGCTGAACAGTGAGACGAGCGTCAGAATACATGCGGTGCCTGCGATTCGCAATAAAGGCTTCGCAACAAAACAGGGGCTTGCAGCAACTTCCCGGACTTGCCGGCAGATTGACGGGAGCGGGGTGACAAGGGCGGCAGAATGGGGGCGAATGGATACGCCGGAAGACGCAAGTGACTGGTTGCCGGCAGATTAAAGCTTGGTAAATTCAGCGTAAATTACGTTCGGGGCTCTGGCACCGCGAGTTGTATTGGTGCAACTTAGAACCATGGACGTAATACCAACAAGCAGTACAGCCAACAGGAAGAGGTGAAGTATGAACAAATACGTTCCGGTTTTTCTCGGTGCCGCGGCGCTGGGGGCAATGGCAACGCCCGTGATGGCTCAAGATATCTACAAGTCCGGCGGTGCCGGCTTGTACGGCGGCGTGAACTACACATTCGTCAATATCGATGATGATGTTGTCGATGCCGATCTCGGCACTTTGTCTGGCAAGGTGGGGGCCATGGTAACGCCGTTCTTCGGTGTTGAGGCCAGGGCAGGTTTTGGCGTCGATGACGACACCATCAGTGGCGTGGAAGTGTCTGCCGACAACTTTTTCGGCGGTTACGCCACGCTTAACATGGTCAACGAATCACCCATGACTCCCTACGTCATCCTCGGTTTCACCCGGTTTGAACTGGAGGCATCCGGCCCCGGAGGTTCGGTTTCTGACGATGACTCCGATGTCTCCTACGGCATTGGCCTGAATGTGGATGTAGC
Source organism: Marinobacter profundi (assembly GCF_002744715.1). Lineage (GTDB taxonomy): Bacteria > Pseudomonadota > Gammaproteobacteria > Pseudomonadales > Oleiphilaceae > Marinobacter > Marinobacter profundi. The sequence continues at coordinate 639,892 of NZ_KZ319367.1, read as the reverse complement.
ACCTCAGGTTGCCGGTAACGTCGAGTACATGCGCTACTACGACAAGGACGGTGTCACGGTCGACGGCCTCGGCCTGGGCGTCACCTTCAGCTTCTGACCGGCATGATCAGTGCAGTGGCAACGTCGGAAGATGACCGGGGCTGCCACTGCCTCAATTGCGGATTTCTGCTTTGAACCACCTCGCACATCTGTTCCTGGCCCCCGATTCCCGGGAAGCGCGTATTGGCAGCGTACTCGGAGATTTCGCCCGTGGCATCCGGCCCGAACAGCTCCCGGCCCCGGTAGCGCGTGGCCTGCGGCATCATCGCGCGGTCGATGCCTTCACCGATCAGCATCCCGAGGTACTGGCCAGCAAGGAACTGTTCTCGACGCAGCGGCGCCGCTTTGCCGGTATTGCCCTGGATGTGCTCTACGATCACTACCTGCTGCGTCACTGGCATCGCTTCAGCAGTGCTGATAACGACCGCTTTATCCGTGGTGTCTACCAGGATTTCCAGGAAAGTGAGCACCTGATGCCGGACGCCATGATCACGGTAACCCGGCGCATGGTAAGTCACGACTGGTTTGGCGCCTATCGGGAGATGGATAACATCGGCTATGCCCTCGACAGGATTGCCGGGCGTATCCGCTTTGCCAACAGCTTCCGGGGCGCGATCGCCGAGATTCGCCAGAACGACCGTGAACTGGAGCGGCGATTTCTTAAGTTTTTCCCTCAACTTGTTGAATTTGCAAAAGACTACTAAGGAGATCCAATGAGAAGGATAGCCACCCTTACCCTGGCGGCGACCCTGTTGGTGTCCGGTGCAGCCGTTGCCGCAGAAGACCAGAAGCGCCCTGCAGAAACCATGGGTTTTGTGGAGTGGATAGTCCTCCAGGACACCGGCCTGCGTTTGAAAGCACGGCTGGATACCGGAGCCAAGACGTCGTCACTGCATGCCGTAAACGTAGAGCCATTCACACGGGGCGATGAAGAGTGGGTCAGTTTCCAGATTCCCCTGGAAGACCACAAGGACCAGGAGGAGGGCAACGACCGGAAGGACAGCGGCAAAGAAGACGATAGCGTGGTAGAGGGCGTTGTGCTGGAGTTCGAACGGCCCATCGAGCGCACTGTGTTGATCAAGCGAAAGGGTGCCGACTCCCAGCGCCGTTACGTGGTGCGAATGGAGTTCTGCATTGGCGGCAGTGTCCATGAAACCCAGTTCTCACTCACCGATCGTGGACGTTTTACCTACCCGGCACTGCTCGGGCGCCGCTTCATGCGGGATGACAACATCCTCGTAGACTCCTCCGACAGCTTCCTGGCACAGAAGGAATGCGAACACAATACACTGGAGGATATCGCTACCCTGGCGAAGTGAAGACGGCTCAAGAACCCCGTCAGTTCGAAGTCCTTGTTGTATACTGTCGCGTTTTCCCGCAACACGTATCCCTCTGCCAAGGAGCACCGTTTTGTCTGACCACGACAAAATCTTCGGACTTGAGAGCATTATTCTTCATCACTCGTTTGACCAGGTAAAAGGTCGCACCATCCGGATTGAATGTCGGGAACGGACCCACCTTGGCGGGGTCAACGGTGCCGGTAAGACGTCGGTATTGTCGCTGGTGCCGGCGTTCTTCGGCGAGGAACCCGAGCGTATTGTGACCAAGGCTTCGGGCAAGCTGTCGTTCCTCGACTATTACCTGCCCACCTTCCAGAGTCTGATCATCTTTGAATACCGGCGTTACTCGGGCCTGTGCTGCGCGGTGATGTTCCGCCACAGCCAGGGCAAACCCTGCTACCGGTTTGTTAACGGTTCGGCGGAAGAGACCTTTTTTGCGCCGGAAATCCGAACGCTGATGCAGTCCGGCGCCAGTGCCGATGACATCTTCGCGGGGCTGCGTCAGCAGGGCGTAACGGTGTCGAAGATCATCGATACCATTACCAACTACCGTGCCATCATCCAGCGTAACCAGAAGCTGTTAAAACGATTGCCGGCCGACGCCCGCTGGTTGCGAGCGCTGTCCGCCGATTTCGGACTGGGCAACCGGGACACCCAGATGAGCCATATCGAAAGGCTGACCCATGTGGTGCTGAACAAAAATCGTTTGCTCAGCAGTTTCAAGACGATGATCTGTGAAACCCAGTTCGAGAACATTCACCAGCATAGCCGGCCCCGCGCCATCGACCGCAAGGACCTCATTGCGGATATCCGCAGTCTCGCCGCGTTTGCCAGGGAAGAGGACAAGATTCGCGATTGTTTGCGCAAGGACGCCGAACGACTGGCCATATTGCAGCAGACCGACAAAACCGTTGCCAATCTGAAGGCGTCGGTTGAAGAGGCGCACGAGAAACGGGCGGAACTGACCCGCGAGAGGGATCGCCTGGACGAGGAGCGGCAAAACCTGCGCGAGGCTTTTGCGCAGGCAGACAGCGAGTTCTCCCGCCGGATTGTCGGGAAAAAGCATGAGTTCAGCAAACTGGACAGTCAGCTGACCGAGCTTCATCACCAGAATGAGCAGTATGAAACCGCAGGTGTGCCCGCCAAAGTCCAGGACTTCAGTAACCTGGCCGATTATCGCCAGCGGCTGGCAACGGCCCGGGCAGACCATGAGCAACTGACCGGCAAGGTGTCTCGGCTTGAAGGTGAATTCGAGCGTGACCGTGCAGAGGCCGAGCGGGAGTTCGACAAGCTGCAGGGCCAGCGCCGGGATAAGCGGGCCAGTGCGGAGGAGGTACTGAGAAACGCTCGCCACCAGCATGAACAGAAGCTCAAGGCGGTCGAAATCGAACAGGCGAACGCCATTTCCCGCTACAAGGAGGCCCGGGCCTCGGAGCGGGTGGCGTTATCCAGTGACGAGGCACGGCTGATGGCGTTACGGGATAACCCGAGCCAGACCCCGGATGAGCGGCAGCAGATCACGGAAGCGGAAGCGGCCGTCGCAGTGGCGGATGAGCAGGTCGCCACGGTTAATGAAAACCGGCTGGAAGCGGTGAAGAAACGGGACCAGGCTGAGCGGGACTGGAAAGTCGCACAGGACCAGGTTGCCACCATGGACGAGACGGTGCAGCGACTGGAACAGGAGTTTGATGTCCTGCAGCGGCAAATCGCTCCGGAAGACGGCAGCTGGCTATCGCAGTTGAGAAGCCAGGATCCCGCCTGGGGGACGACCATCGCCAGGGTCATTGATCCTGCGTTGTTACACCGCAAGGATCTTGCCCCGGTTTTCTCCTCCCGGGACGCGACGGGTGGCCAACGCCATACCGTCATGGGCTGGTCGCTTCAGATCGGGGAACTGCCGATACCGGAATTTGCGGCTTCGGAGGAAGAATTGCAGGCCCGTGGCCGGGCCCTCGATGAGCGTCGGCAACAGGTCTGGAAGCAACGCACGGAAACCGAGCGGGATGCCAGGCGTCGCCAGGAGGCCTACAAATCCCGGTCCGATGCCCTGGACCGGCTGGAAACGGAATTTACCATTATTAAACGCACCCTGGACAACGCCAGGACCCGGCTGGAAAGCACCAAGGCCCGGCTTGCGGAAACACTGTCACGGCGCGTCGCAGAGTTCGCCCGGGAATACGAGGCTACCAGAAGCAAGCTGCAGGCCTTTGATGAAGAAACTGCAGCCGGCATCACGGCGGTAGAGGCGCAGTTCCAGCAACAACTAATGGATCTGCGGGCACATTGGTCGGAAAAAGAGGCCGATCTCCAGGGAGATATCGACAAGATTTCGGAGATGATGGCCTCTGCGCTACAGGAACATAAGAGCCGCCTGCAGCAGAAACAGCAGGTCCATGACCAGCGCCTGGCGGAAGACGGCATCGACCCGAAGGTTGTCCAGCAATCCCGTACTCAACTGGAGGCACTTCAGGCAACGGTGGATGCCGTTGTGGCGTCCGAGGATCTGGTCAGGGAGTATCAGGCCTGGAGAAAACGCGAGTGGGCCGGTGTCGAAAGTCTGACCGAGCAGGCCAATGCTGCGGAATCCGGACTGGCCACGCTGACCCGGCAACGGGAGGCGGGCGAAGCAGCCTACAAGGAACAGGATGTTAAGCTCAAAGCAGTCGTGGAGGAGCATCGCGGTGCTATCAAACAGCTGAAGGAACGCATCGAAGCAGCCGAGGGCGTACTGCGCCACTTTGGCGGGATTGCCGGGATTGCCGGTGAGATGACCGGCGAAGGCTTCCCCGGCAACCTGGAAGACCTGACCCGGGAACTCCAGAGCGCGCACCAGAAACTTGACCAGCTCCGCCGCGAGGTGGTGGCCACCTTTGACCGGGCGGCCGCCGTGCTCAACCAGTATCACAACACCCAGATCCACAAGTCGTGGCAAAAACTGAGCGCTTACCGGCGTGACCGGTTTGCGGACGAGGTATTTGAACACGACGAAGCGTTCAAACTCGCCCGGGTTCCCGATTTGCGGGAACTGCTGGATACCGACATTCCCCAGTTGCGCCATGCCCTGGTTGACCAGTTCATGTCGGAAGCCGGCAGCCTGGTGAAGTATTTTGAAGGCCTGGAGGTGATGGCCAGCGAAGTGAAATCCGTCTCCAGCCTGCTGAAGCGCAAGATCAACACCGACCAGCAAATCGACTCGCTCAGCGACATCCGCGTGGTACTGCACCCGCGCATTTACGAGGACGAAACCTGGCAACCCCTGAAAGAGTTTGTCGACGCCTGGCATGACTGGGGCCAGCTCCACAAGCGGGACTTACCCAGCGAAGCGCTGTTGCGGCGGTTCCAGCTGGTGACCGATACCCTCAGTGACGCCCGGGTGAAAGACAGTATCGAGTCCATGGTCGACATGCACCTGGAAATGATGGAGAACGGGCGCAAGGTGGTTATCCGCACCGATGCGGATTTCCTGTCGGCCAGCTCCACCGGCCTGACCTATCTCGCGATCATGGCCGTCTTCATGGGGCTGACCCGCTACCTCTGCCCGGATCTCAGCACCCGGATTACCTGGCCCATCGATGAGCTGGGCACCCTGAGTGACAACAATATTGCCCGCCTGGCGGAAATGCTTGAGCACAACAATCTGACGATGATCTCTGCCTGTCCGAAGCTGGACCGCGCACTTCGCCGGTTCTTCGAGAACAAGATATCCCTGAAAAACGGTCGGGTTCACACCTATGAGTCGGCCCGTGCAACCACCACCCGCTCCAACCTGTTTGCCGGTCTGAGCAGCGACCGGGCTGTAACCGCCGGGGAGGCAACCGATGTCGAGTAATCCACTCTTTGAGCGCGCTGTTACCGTTTTACTGGAAGGGCAGGTGGTCTGCGAATTCAGCCACGACGACATCTACAACTACCTGTTGCTGCCGGAACACCAGCGCAAGGTGAACAGTTTTCTGGGGCAACTCAATCGGACTTTGCGGCAGACCAGTGCCCACGACGCCTGGGTCTGTGCCTACCTCGATGTTTCCGATCCGGTCGCCCGGGAGGCTGTTCGTCAGCAGTTCCGTGAAGTTGCCAACAATCTCGAGGCTCTGGTTCAGTTCCTGCGCCTGGTGATGGTGCTGGAGTCCAGTGAGCGGCCGTTGCTGCCGGGGGAGAAACTCTCCGAGGGCGCCATGCTCGAGCGGATCGCCAATGTACCGACGCTGGAAACCCGGCTGCGCTCGCTGACCGAAAAGAATTTCTTCCGCTCCAAGCGCTCCGACAGCGCCGGGCAGATCCGCGCAGTGATGACCCGGCTGGTCGAAGCGGGCTACCTCAAGCCCCTGGGGACCAGTGGCAGCCTGTACCGTGCCACCGCAAAATGGAGCTGGCTCTACGATGCCATGACTTACATCCAGTCCCATGAAGGCATCCGCAGCGATGATGCGGACGAAGACAGCCAGATGAGGCTGCACTGATGGCCCGGTCACACGACGCCCATTCCACTTTGCGGGCACTGGCGACCTATGGCGAGGCCATCCTTGAGGCACACCTCAGCAATGGCAACCGGATTCCCGATGCGGATGAAAACCTCGGGCTGATCGAAACCCTGGAGCACCACCGCCTGGTCTGGCGTATCGGCGAGAGCGAGGATCTCCAGCTGAAGAAGGTCCTGGTGCAGTTTCTTGATCACATCACCGAATCGGACCGGCGGCGATTTGCCAGTGAGCAGGTCGATGCCCTCTGGCGCCAGCTTAACGAGCTGTTCGATGAATACAAAGCAGCCAAGCAGAAAAGCGCGCTCAGCGACATCGAGCGCCTGGAAGGCGAAATCAAGGAATGCCTGGCGGATGTCATCGAGGATATTCGCAGCGCAACCGATGCTTTTTCCAGCTACATAAACACCGGGTTCACCTATATCACCGACCTGGAGTTGCGGATTCGCAAGAACGAGCAGGTCATTGAGCGGGCCGGGCGGCTGATTACCCTGTTTGACAGCTTCCGCATCCGGGAACTGGCCGACCAGGCTGGCAGCGATGCCTTTCTCAAGAGATTGCTACTGAAGCACCTGCCGGCAACCCTCGAAGAATGCCAGAAAAACCTGTCCTACGCCCTCAACCAGCTGCGTATCCTGCTGGTGCGGATGCGGGAGGACCAACGGCTGAGTCGGCTGATTGGCGCGTTCGAGGCGCACTTTGTCACCCATCGCGGGTTTGTGCCGTCGATCGACCATCTGGACCTGGAAGCCTGCCCGCCGGAACTGAACACGGTGAGCCCGTTCCTGATGCGTTCGTTTGGCGACATCTACGACCCCGCCGACGATCTGGAACTCATTGAACTGGCGGCCTCCGCCCGTACCTTGCCCCCGGAGGCGCCGGTTAATACCGGCGCCCGGGCCGTAGAGGCCGTCGATTTCGACATAGACGGAGAAACCATCCAGGAAGAAGAAGACCCTGTCGACAGTGCAATCGAGGAACTCATCCAGACGGTGATTGAAGGCGGGCTGGGCCGCGGTGAGCTGCGGGCATCCGAGGCACTGGCTGCGACCGGGCTGGAGATAGATCGGGCATCCTGGCTGCAGGCTATTGTCAGCGAGGTTGAAACGCTGTCCCGCAATGACCAGCAGTACATTGAGCTTACCTACCACCAGGAGCCGGACGCGGTCTTCCCCGACAACCTTTACGTTTACGACCTGACCCTGAGAAATCCCCATGTCCGCTGAACTGGCCGCCATTGAGCGGCTGCTCCGACGGAGCAGGTCGTCGGTCCGTCGCAATCCGACCTGGGAGGCCATCCACCAGGAGACCGGTGCGGGCCGGATCGTTGCTGGTGAGATTCACTTTTCCGCCGAGGACAGACAAAGATTGCGGGAGTACGCCCGGTCGGTCCATGGTATTGACCCCTTGTTTGACGCCCGGGATGGTGGACGGCTCGCCATGGCCCGCTACGACAGCAGCGAAAAACTGGCGAAAGATTCGGTGTTTGGCCGGCTGTTGGTTATGGCGACGGCCGGGAATGCCGAGATCCGGGTCAGCGGCAGTCCGGTCCGGACGCCTCCCGGGGCGGTGCTGAGCGTGGTGCCGGAGCAGCTGGATGCCGATGCCCTGAAAGGGCAACCGCTGGTGGTCATCGAGAACGGCGCGCTGATGCCCCACTGGCCGGAAATCCGCTTGCCGGACGGCTGGAGTGATGCCGTCCTGTTGTACCGGGGGCATCGGGAGAACCAGCGCGCGGCGACCGAACTGATGGCCGTTCAACCCTCGGAGAGACTGGGCCTGTTTTTTGACTTCGATCCGGCAGGTCTGGTGATGGCGCTGCAGGCTGGCAAAGGATGGTTGTTTGTACCCCGTGACTGGCCGCAGCTCTGCCGTGACTCCGGCGTCAACCAGCCCGGTGTCCATCGCCAGCAGCGCGCGGCACTGCAGCAATTGCAACATGTGCAGGAGCGAAGCGGCAGTGGCGACCTGGCGGAACTGCGGGCCCGTATGGAGTCTGAAGAGCTCGCCGTTATGCAGGAGCACATTGTGCAACGGCAGCTGGAGCTGGAGGTGTTGCGGCTAGAAGACCTGCTGGCCTAGTCCGGCCGGTTTTTGTGCTCCGCCTCGAGCAACGCCGCCTTGCGCTGCAGACCCCAGCGGTAACCGCCAAGGCCACCGTCGCCGCGCAATACCCGGTGACAAGGGATAAGGACCGCGATCCGGTTCTTGCCGCAGGCGGAGGCCGCAGCCCTGGTTGCCCTGGGATTACCGATGTTCTCGGCCACCTGGCGATAACTGACCACATCACCCTCCGGGATACTCAACAGAAACTGCCAAACTTTCACCTGGAATGCGGTTCCCCTCATGTCCAGCGGCAGCTCTGGCCGTGGCGCACCGTCGCTGATGTGCCGATCCAGTGCGATCATCCAGGCGTCCAGTTCCGGGGCATCTTTTGCCGGAGAGGCCGTCAGGGCTGCCCTCGGAAACTCTGCCGCGAGGGCGGCCAGCAGCGCCTGTTCCGAGTCCCCGAACTGCGCGAAACAGATGCCCTTTCCGGTAGCCGCCATCAGCAGCAGGCCGAGGCGGGTAGGGCGGCTGCAATAAACAATGTGCTCCCCGGGTGCACCCGAACGATAGGTTTTCGGCGCCATCCCCATCGTCCGTGACGGCTCACCGTAGATGCGACTTACGGAGCTGAAACCGGACTCGAAAATGGCATCCGTCACGCTGCCACCGCTGGTCAGGGCCTGCTTGAAAAGCCGCATCCTGATGGCATCCTGGTACGCCTTCGGCGAAATTCCGAAGGCGTTCTTGAACACTTTCTGGAACCGGGACGGCGACAGGCCGGCCATGCCTGACAGCGTCGCCAGAGTCAGGCGCTGATCGGAATGTGCCTCGATATGACGGGCAATCCCGATCAGCTCCGTAACCTGTGGGTCCCGGCCTGACCGCTCTCGTGCAGGATCTGCGTCCGGTATATGCTTTTCAGAGGGCTTAGGCTTGGCTATCGGCATGGTTCATCTTCGGTCAGCAATGGATTATCTGATAGCCCTATGAGACCTCACTCGGCACCAGGTTTCCATCCGAATCTTGCTCCCGGGCGCAATGGTTGGGCCCTTAATCGACAAAGCTCGACTGGCTGGAAATCAGCGAGGAGAGTTTCAGATTCCAATGTTTCATGCCACTGGTGCTGTACACGTAATGACCGCTCAAGGATTTTAGCTGCGGTATGCTGTCCGGTTTAACGCCGTTTAATATCAGCGAAGCCAAACGGGCTGCGGTAAGACCTTCCTGATATGCGGATACCGTAAAACCACCAATCCCTTGCTCCTTGCCGATAAAAATATCCCAGAACGAAAAAATAGGCACTTGAGCCCGGGCGAACGCCTGAGCCATCAGATCTTGTGGCAAAACATAGTTCTCGGCAGCATCCCTGATGGTGTGGTGGGTGCCCACGATGACCGCATCGAAGCGTTCGTGAGCGCTGAATACCGCCTGTAACCAGGTGTCCTTCTGGTTGGTCAGAACGATGTCCAGTCGGGATCCGTAGAGTGTCGCCTGCCGTGCTTCCCCGAAAAATTCGCTGACTGCGTTGCGCATGGTGGGAGAGTCGTCCATCAGCACCAGGAAGCGTTCGCTGGGCCGCAGAATTTTTCGCAAGTGGCGGATACTTTCCCCAAAGAAAGGGCGCTCCAGAACGCCAGTAACCAGAGGGTGGTTCAGCAGCGGGTGTTGTTGCGGTCCGCCATTTACCCCGAAAAACACCACCGGAACCTGCCGTTCAACAAGATCACCGGCCATCAACGAAAACGCATTATCGTCCCCGAGAATCGCAATATCTGGCTGGATCACGGTTACCGCCTGCTGTATCTCCGCCACTTTTTCCGGCCACTGAGATCTGGGCAGGCGCTTGGTATCCAGCTCGAGAATATGGATCTCGTGATCTTCCGCCAATACCGAGCTGATGGCGGAGATGTAGTCCGCATCCCATTTATAGTCACTGTGATAACTTTCGATAATGACGACCGTCTTACCGAAACAGAACGGGCTTAACAGGAAGAGACTCAGCATGAGCAAGCGCATGTAATGATCCTTGTTGTTATTGGAGTTTGATGAAACAAACAGCCCTTGCGGGCTGCTCTCTTCCGGATTCCGGAGAATCCCGGGAGTTGCATCTCACAAACATTCAAAATTCGAGCCAGACTTGAGAAACGTCGATAAGCTAATGATGTTATCGGATAAAGCGATTTGAACGTGGGTCGTTTGTCCAGCTGACTGAACATGGATGTCCGAATTTCAGGACAGGGATGTCCGCATTCGTGGACAGTAATGAAAGTGTCCGGAACCTTCCGCATACCCAATTTGGGGGATGCGGAGGGCATAAAAAAATATTCTCCTGTTACCTCCGATTGTTTCGATATCTGGAGGAAATATGAAAGCATTCAAATTCGGTTCGCTGGCCCTGGCAGTGGTACTCAGTGGCTGTGGTGGTGGCGGCTCGTCCTCTGACGAGCCGTCTGGCGAACCGGCGACCCCGCCTTCACCCACGGAAGTCACCAGAACCGGTGTGTTCACCGACAGTGCAGTCGCGAATATTCAATATCAAACTGCAACGCAGAGCGGGTACACCAGCGCACTGGGCGAATATGAGTACGTTGAGGGTGAAACGGTGACCTTCAGTATCGGGGGTATTGCGTTGCCGCCTGTACCCGCAACCGGGCGTATCACACCAGCTGACATGACGGATGGCGGAAGTTCCGCAGACCAGCTGACCAATATCCTGCGGTTGCTGCAAAGTCTGGACGAGGATGGCAACCCGGATAACGGCATTGCCATCACCGATGGCACCCACCAGGCGCTGGAAAATGCCGTGCTGGTATTGGATCAACCCGCTGCCACGTTTGAAACCCAGTTTGCCGATGAGGTGGCCATTGCTACGAACAAAACGCTGATCAGTGCGGACGATGCCGAATCCCATTTCTATGCTTCTCAGCAGGCCGACCTGCGCGGAAGCTGGATCTTTGTCGAACCCGCCGGTGAAAGCAGCAATGGTCAGGGCCCGAATGGCGAAGAAATCAATGTGCTGACCTTTTTGGACGGCGGCCACTACATCGTTGCCCATAAATATGGCAATGATGATCAGGGTGCGGCAACGGCAGAGTGGGGCACCTACACCTGGGATCCGGTAACCGGGGCGCTGAATATCACCGTGATCGGCGAATCTGAAGGTGGCGAAGGGGGGCTTTGTCCTGGGCTCGGGGATTGCGTGGAGAACGTGCAACTGGTGGGCGACGAGTTACATTTTGCCAGCGAGGAGGGCGCGGCGACGCCTTTCCAGGCCGTCAAAAACTCCGGCAACCCCTATATTGGCGCCTGGTATCTGGCAGAAGGGGATGGTTTCAACGTGCTGACCGTTCTGGATGATAGCCACTACGTGATCGCCCATAACACCAATGGCGCAGTGTACGAAGGTACCGATCTTGTGGCGGTTTCCTCCGAATGGGGCACCTACAGTTTAGCCGATGGGAGTTTCCTGGTTACCGGAATCGAAGAGGAAACAGACGGTCCTGGCGGATTCTACGATGGCAGCGGCACCGGAGGGCTCAGTGCTGCGACCGAACTGACCGGTTATGGAGATCTGCAGTTCACGCCGGCGGGTGAGGACAGATTTGCCTTTCGCCGGGTTGGTCGCTTCAATGTGGAGCTAAGCGACCTGGCAGGCAATAAGAGCACGATTATTGTCGAGCGTACCGGTGACGTTTTTGTTGACGGAATGAGCAAGGAATTCGAGTTTGACCTGGTGGGTGAAGCCGATTCGGCTCAGGTATCCCTGCAATCCGGTGGCACCGGTTCTGTCCTGTATGTGAACGACCAGGAGTCTACCCTTATCGATTTCTGGTTGGTAAATACCGGTACCGGCACGCTTCTTTACGAAGAAACTAATCCCGACGATTTCTCTACGGGGCACTGGGTGTTTGCCCCGATCAAGACTCGTGACGGTAAAGAATGGGCATTGGTGGATTTCCGGCACATCGACGGTGATACCGAAAGCCTGCTTGGCTTTTATGTCAGCGAGCTGAAGCCGCTACAACAATGAGCACTGACCATTTCTGATGGTTGACAGGGCTGGCGTGCCCACAAGGGTGCGCCAGTCCTATTTTCTGCCTATCGTAACCACTAATGTAACAAAGCCGACAGAATCCGGCTGATCAGCTCCCCTTGTCGCGAACAGTCGGTCTTCTGAAAGATCTGTTTGATCTGCGAACGTACTGTAGCAACGCTGCGTCCCAGCCGTTCGGCACATCCTTGGGGATCAATCCCTGCAACGAGATTTTCGCAGACCTGGGCCTCGGCGGGCGTCAGCGAAAAATAAGCGGCGATGTGCTCAGCACTCGGGAGGGCGCGATTCTCCTGGTCATACACGGTGACCAGAGCTCCCCCGGCCAGCAACTCACTGCTTTCAATCGGCCGTATGACAAAGATCAGTGGAGTACGGCCCTCTCGCTTGAGAAACAGAGTTTCAGAAGAATAACTTTCCTTGCCCATGCTGGAGCGAACCACCTGGGCAGATGTTCGGAAGAAAGCCGCCTGCAAGTCTTTCTCTGCGAAGCTGAATCGATCATGACGGATGCCCAAACAGCGTTCCCGTTGAATCAGGTTGCGGGCTGTCTTGTTGGAATACAAAACGCTAGCAAGACTGTCGAGTACAAAGGTGGCATCGGGCAGTACTTCTATCACGGAAGCCAGCGAGGAAGCCGCTTTGCTTCGTGATTCCAGTTGCCGGTTAAGCAGAACGGCCTGTCGGATATGCGGCACCAAACGGTTAAGGGATTGCAGCTCTGATTCCCGATAGGGCCCTTGAGCCACCGTACGCTGGATGGTCAACAGGAAGGTATGGGTAGGGGTGCTATCCACGACCAGCCAGGCGGAGTCCAGCATATCCTGATCATTTTCCCACCTCGAGTAGTCTTGGCCTGGCTGGAAATCCGGGAGCAATGGCAGGGCGGACTGAAACAGACCGGGGGACTGGTTAATGGCGTGATTGGTGACCACATCCTGGGCAATCATGTTGTTTTCCAGGTACCAGCCCAGGAACTCATCGGAGAGTCCGTGATACCAAAGGTGATCCATCTGCAAGGGGTGCTTGCGCACAACCAGCAACTGAGCAGCACAGCCGTTAACTGTGCCAATCAGTTTTTCCAGAAATCCGTGAAAACCTTCCCGATCGGTCAAGGCACCATACAGGGACTGAATCAGGGAGTGCTCATTTTGCAGTTCCAGTGTCATCGTTTTCTTTACCCCAAGGCCCTTACCAGCTTTGACACCAGTTCGGTCTGCTTGCGATAACCGTTTTTCGCCAGTAGGTTCTTGATGTGTTGGCGGGCAGTATGGATAGAAATCTGCTTTCGATCGGCGATCTCAGTGGCACTCAATCCCTCGGTCAGATCCGCGGCGACGGCGGCTTCAGCCGGAGTGCACTGGAACAGCCTCTGTAGTCGCGGCAGATCCGGATCCAGCGAGGCGTCAAAACCGAACAATTCAGCCAGAACCCCGTTATTTTCCGCACTCTCGGCAATCAGGGGTGTCAGACACACAGCAATACGTTCACCGCGGCTGATGGCAAATACCGTCTGCGGCGAGAGCAAGCCCTTATGGGAGTGGACGATACAAGTGGTGATGGCGTCCTGGAGCTTGCGCGTGATTCGGCTGTCAGCACTTTGCAGCTGCTGGTTGCCGGAAATGGACAACCCCTTGCTTTTGTCCAGCAGAGTCAGGGCTGCATCGTTTACCTGGGCAATATTGCCCAGCGCGTTGAATACAATTATCGGTTTCTTCACATGATTGAGTGCCATCGCCAGGCTTTGGTTATCGCTGCGCGTCTCGTAAAGCTTCATATGCAAAGCAACGGCATTTTCAATATGGGGGGCCAGCAGGTTCATCTGCAGCAGCTCGTCGGCAGAGTAGGGGCCGAATTCCTTGTGTCGATTTGCCATGAAAACCACGTTGGTGCCGCTCTTCCGGGTAACCAGCATGCCAGCACTGTCACCCATTCCCACTTGCTCGGCCCAGGCCCTGCTTTCCGGGCCCAGAATATCGAGAATTGTGCGACTGGTGTCGCCACGCAAAAAACTATCAAACTGGCGAGGCGGAAGCTGGACGTATCGGGTCAGAGCTTCATCCCGTTCCGGCAGATCACTGTTGATGTACCACTCTTCGAAGCCTTCCGGGTAACCAAACGTCCAACCATAAACCATTCGCAGGGGGTTGGTGGAGAGCCCCAGAATACCACCCTGAAGTGCCTTGAAGTGCTGCTGGAAGCTATCGAAGAACGGCTGGAAACCGGCATTGTCATGCAGGCAGCGATATAGAGTGCTGACGAGCGTGTTGTACGCCAGCAATGTTTCGCCCTCCAGAGAGGGAAAAGGCAAGGAAGTTTCCGGGGTGGAGTTTGGTGATATGGGAACGTCCGGATAGGTCACGATAGCGGGATCCTTGTGTCTCCGGCAGCTGCATGCTGTTACTGGCGGGCGTGAGACATAAACGTTATTGTTTTTTATCAACTGTCACGGTGCATCCTTTTCTTGCTCAACAGGTTAGTAAATTCCGGAACCAAAAAACGTTAAAAACCGTAAAACCTTCCGCAAATACAATTCTTCTGCGCTGCTTTCGTTTACCGGAAATCCTCTTTGACATTCGTTGGTGAATACGGCATTTAACATAATATACATTATGCGCAGTACAGCATTGGGCGCCCTGGGATAAGGGAACCGCATTCGAGCATCTCGCAGCTGTACCTGCGCGGCACATCTAGCTGCACCCCATCGCCCGGGATGGCCGTTAACCGATCCAGGAGTGCCTGATCCATTGAATCGAAAACAGAGCCGAAGAATCCACGCTATCTGGGAACCGTGTGAGCCTGGTCCGGAGTTTTGAGTGATCGTGCTCCAACAGGAATCTTGCACAGGAACAATCTCAGACCTGACCCAGAACTTCATCCCCGATTTACATCGTTCAAGCGAGCGCCGACATATCGCAGATCCATTGCCAACGGAAGTTGGCCGTTCTGCTTCACGCTCGCCGGTGTCCATGGTTTATTGTTTGTGCCAACACCCACTCTGAAAATCCTCAGTCGCTTCCGGTGGTATATCGGTATTGCGCGATCGAGACGTATGAAGGGTCGCGGGTGTGGATTCGTGGCGCAAACTGGCTGTCATATGTTCAGAGAGTCCTGTGCCGGAATAGCACGCACTTGAATTGCCATCAGCAGCGCTCAGGATTATGCATCCAGGGTCACAATTAGGGTCAGGATGAATTACGGGCAGGCATAATTAGGGTAACATACTGATTTAAAGACGATATAAGCAATGTCCAATATTTGGGAGTATTGGACATTTCGTGGCTATTAGCACTATTGCATTACCCTGAACTGACAGACCACAAAGACAGAACCCCTCCATGAACTCAAAAGCCAGATTTTCCGGTTTTCCGCTGTTCGATACAGCCGAACTCATTCACGAACAGGCAGAACTGGCGCTGTATCCGGATTTGCGGGCTGCGTTGGCCGCCCTGCCGCTGGATCAGGATTCTGTTCAGCAAGACTACCTTGTTACCCAACGGTTCCTGGTGAAATATAGCGACGTATCAGGCACCTATAATCGATTTCGAAGCGAAGTTCAGAGGTTTCTGAACTACCTCTGGCTGATCGCGAGACGTCAGCTTTCCCAGGTTGATACCGATACGGTGAGCAGTTATTTCACCTTTCTCAAGACCCCGCCGGCCGCCTGGGTCTCCCCAGGAATCTATCCTGCATTTGTCGATCAGGATGACCTCCGACGTTCAAACCCGGCCTGGCGGCCGATGGCGCAGCGCTCAAAAAACGCTCAAGGCCCCTACTCTGTGTCGCAGGCCAGTCTGAATGCCAGCCGGACCGCCCTGCAGACGTTCTTCAAGTATCTGGTAAACCGGGACTACTTGCAGCGAAATCCCTTGCTTGATGTTCGCAAACGGGATCGCAATGCCAAGCCAAGCCTTAATCAGGACCGTGATGCGGAGGTGCGCCGGCTCACGGACTGGCAATGGTCGTACCTGTTGGAAACCCTGACGGAACTGGCAAGTGAGAATGCGAAATTCGAACGGCATCTTTTCGTCATAGTGACGATGAAAAGCCTCTTCCTGAGGGTCAGTGAGTTGGCCCCACGACCGGTGGACCGGAGCCAGATGCGGACCCCGACCTTTGGTGATTTCCGGCGCACGGTCGTGGATGGCGAGCCCTATTGGGTCTATTCGGTTTTCGGTAAGGGCGACAAAACCCGCCAGGTCACGTTACCCGACGCCTATCTGGGCTACTTGAAACGGTGGCGTGTCCACCTCGGACTGCCATCCCCCCTGCCCGTTCCCGGCGAATCAATTCCAATTCTGCCGTCCAATAAGGGGGATGCCATCGGCAAACGACAGGTTCAGCGGATCTATGAGCAGGCCATGGTGGCCGCGGCAGACCGAATGGAGCGGGAGGGATTTACCGATGAAGCCAAACAGATGCTGGCGATTCGGTCAGAGACTCACTATCTCCGGCATACCGGGGCCAGCCAGGCGATTGAAGCTGGAGGGGATATTCGTCACATTAGCGAAGAACTCGGGCATGCCAATGCGACTTTCACCGAATCGGTTTACGTGAACTCAGAACAGACACGGCGCCGAACCGAGGGTCGGAGACGCTTGGTTTGAATGGACCTGGGAAAAACACTGTGGACTTACCCCGGTCCAGGGGGGGGTGGGCGCACAGTCTCTACACTGTGAAGTAACTGGCTCAGAACATCGGCCGCCCCAGATAGAAGAACACGGCATTGTTCCCCGCCTCTGCTTGCCCTACTCCGAGATAAATCGGCCCTATTGGCGTGTCGGCCCCCAGGAAAATGCTGCCCGCTGCCAGCCCGTCGTCTCCGATATCGTTACGATTCTCGCAGGTTCCGCCATATTCCAACGACGTGCCGATGTACCAGGACAGAAACGGCAGCATCTCGAAGCGGCGGTAGTAGAGCGCAGCAATGATCCCCGCCTGCTGGCCACTGAGTGAGTCCTCGGTGAAGCCAGACAAATTCAGGAAGCCACCCAGACGATAACGGTCCTGTATTGCCGCGTTGCCGTCCAATGTTGTTTCCAGGCGCCCTCCCAGTCCGAGCACATGGCCATCGCCGAAAACCGCAAACTTGCTACCACGCAGAGTCGCCTGATCGAAATCTTTGTCGCCGCCCAGGGCTTCGCGAGCAGTGGCGTACTCCAACAGGCCAGTCCATCCATTTTCCGGGAAGTTAAAGGAATCCAGCCGGTCAACCGATACTCGCCCATACAGCTCGGCGGTGTCATAGCTGAAATCTGGTAATTCAGGCGCACCGGTTTGAAGCTCGACCTGACCGGTGCGGTAACGATAACCAAACCGCGTTTCACCATACACACCGAATTCTCGTCCCAGGGCTCCGTCGAATCTCGTTTCTGTAACCCGGAAGTCAGCCAGCCGGTCCTGGTCATCAAACAGGCTGACTGTATGTGATCCGTAACTAAGGCCAGTATTCAGGAAATAACGTGACAGTGTGTCGAGGGGTTGATACCACTCGCCAGCGATCAAGGGTTCCTCACCCACTTGAAGCGCCGCCCGAAGCTCACCACCAAGACCGTTGATGCCTGTTCGCAGATAGGCGAAGCCCAGGTTATAGCTGCTGCGCCCCTCACCATCACTGGAAAGTTCCAGACCAAACTGGACGTAGTTCGGCCCCCAGCTGCGAGCCTTGGCGCTGACTACCAATCCTGTCAGGCCGTCGTCCTGCTCGACGTCGTAACGCACGTTCTGAAAGAGCTCCAAGCCGTAAATGGTTGAAATATCTTGCTCAAGCTGTTTACGGTCCAGGGGTTCTCCAATGGCCTGGCGTAGGCGGTCGCGAATCATGCCGTCGGATATCGGCGAATCGTTCTCGATCCGTACGAAATGGATGATCGGTGATTGCGATAATGGCGGCGGGGTGAGTGAGGCCACATAGTCGCGATAGGCCGCTAACGATAAACCAAGTGCCGCCAACTGCTGGCGCTTTGCTTTCGCGGCGTCACGGCCACGGGGCACGGCTTCGCCAGCGCGCTGGAAATCGCCGCTGCCAATATCTCCAAGGTCCGGTACGATTAGCACATCCGTTTCGGCAAGCGAGGCGATCTGTTGCTCGGCGTTCGTTCGGGTCATGATCGACGTTAACTGCCCGGTGATCGAGAATACATTCGTGACATCCTCGGCCTCTGCCAGAGGTGTACTGATGTCGACAGCAATGACAATGTCGGCACCCATATCGCGGACCACATCAATCGGCAGGTTATCTGTAATGCCGCCGTCAACCAGCAGCCGCCCCTCTATCTCCGTAGCCGAGAATATTGCGGGAACGGCCATACTGGCCCGCATCGCGGTTGCAAGATCTCCTGACCGGATGACCACACTTTTGCCGGTGCCAATGTCCGACGCGACGGCACGGAACGGGATATGGAGTTTGTCGAAATCCGTAATCGCGGTAACTGGCAGAGTCAGTTCTCTCAGGGCGAGATCGAACTTCTGGCCCTGAATAGCGCCGGTGGGGAATTTCAGCTCGCCATCGTCCGAGATACCGGGCTTGGCCTTGATGAGATACAAATCATCATCGCGCTTGCGGCGAAATGAACGGTCTTCCCTGGGCGCGTCGTCGCTGAAAATATGCTCCCAGTCCATGGTAACCAGGGCCGTTTCGATTTCGTCCGGGGTCATGCCAGCGGCGTACAAACCGCCAATAATCGATCCCATGCTGGCTCCGGCAATGTAGTCGACCGGGATTCGCATCTCCTCCAGCACCCGCAACACACCCACGTGAGCCGCTCCGCGCGCGCCACCACCGCTGAGCGCAAGGCCGATTTTGGGACGATCACCCTGTTGTGTTTGAGTCTGGGCCAGCCCTTGGGAAGATATGGCTGTTACAACAACAGCGAAAAGCGCCATCGTTTGAAGGTACCGGCCAAAACCCGTAAACAGCCTGAATCCCATGGCACGCTCCGGAATTGAGTTCCGTTGTTTTAGCCGACGGACTAACGGGGGAAAACCAGGGTATATGTCATGCGCCACCCCCAGCCTTCCGGCCCGGAATCCGGGGCATCCGCCCAGTAACGGGCCCCAAGCTGTAGCGACATGGGTTGCTCGCCCACCTTGAATACTTGCGTGGCGGTCAGATTAAGCGGTACGGACCACTCTTCGCGCTTCCAGTCATAGCTGGATTCGGTATTGGCTCCGAGGGTGGTGAACGTTGCCGTGGTATACGCCAGGAAGGGTTGCAGGAAGGTCGTGCTGATATCCGCACGATCATTGTCGCCGGCAAAAGACCAAACATGGTTGGTCAGAGCGCCATAAGTCCAGCCGCTGGCCTGTTTTAGTGCTACGGCGGTGGGACCGGCAGCCCATTTCTCGGCACCGAGAACATTTTCGCTGGCCGTTGGTAACAGCAAGGCTGGGCCTACACCCCATATCCAGCCGCCTGCTGTCGGGGCCTTGGGTGAGAAGAATAAACTCTGGAACACGTCCCCTAACCCGCTTTCGTCCGTACCCGCGGGAATATCGTTCTGGTCGATAAGGGGCAAAATGGTACGGGAGATAACGTTCCAGTTTTCATTCAGATTGATCGGTATCACGGGCTGGATGTTTAGAACCCAGCGCTCACCAGCGTCGCCAGGACCAATGTTCTCATCATAATTCAACTGCATTGGTACGCTGATCAAGGAAGCGATCGGATTGTTGAGCTTCTTGGCGATCTCCGACTGGCTGTCCGCCGCTGCGGCAACCTGTCCGAACGTCAACACACCGGCCGCCAACAGGCATGTCAAAGTGTGCCTTAACTGGCTGTCTGGATGCCCATTTTGTATGGTCATTTAAGATTTCCTGATTCAGAAAAGGAACCCTAGCCCGAGCGTAACCCCGTGAAACGAAGCATCAAACGTATTGCCGCGATCACCCTCAACATCGTAATGCAGTCGCCGATAGCCTATGCGTGCCGCCAGGTGTTCTGTGGCATTAAACTGAAACTGAGGCCAAAGCTCGTAGGTGCTATCTGAGTCACCGGCCCCAACTGACAGGGTTGGGTTAAAACGCCACCGTTCGCCAAGCGGCAGGCTTGGCCGGACTACGAGCACCCCATCGGTAAAATCTTGATCACCTTCGAAGGAACCGACACCGTCGAGGGAGATTTCATTATCCAGTGAGAGTTGTCGCACTCCCACAAGCACGTCAAAGGTCTGTCCAGGCTTCCAGCCGCCGAATTGCCAGCCAACGGCCAAGGTTGCAATGGTGGCCTTTGTATCCGCATCTCCTGTGATTCCGCCTGGGGTAACGATATCGGTCCCGAGATCCAGATAGTCCACCTGCCCCCAGAAGACCAACTGATTTCTTTGAAGAACGCCAAGAAATGAGATCGCCACGTCGGTTTTATCCAGGAGATCATCGAAGCTGACATCGAGCTCAACATCCCTGCCCCCGACAGTGGCATCACCATCAATGCCAGCCGCCCATAAATAGGGAGTGATTTCTCCACTCCATCTGTCCTGCGCCGTTGCTGGTATAGCCAGAACCAACGTGGACGACATCATGACAGCCCCTGCCAGTGTTTTTACATTGTTCATCACCAAGTTCCTCTTGTATGACAGCAGCCTTTGCTGAAGCGTCCCCAGTATTTCCCTCGACCGGTCCGCTCGCTATCAGGAAAACGCATGGCGTTGGTTAATTACTGAATGTCTGGGCTCGTGTCGTGTTTGTGGGGGCGGCGCAAGGTAGTGGATGGCAATTCTCCGAGCAGCCGCTTGTAGTCGAGCGAAAACTGCCCCATGTGGGTGAACCCGCACTCTCGGGCGATACTCGTAACAGTGGCTGTGGAAGGGTCAGCATGCTGCAGTAGCATCCTGGCTTTCTTCAGTCGCTCCTGTTTCACGAAAGCCATCGGTGTGATGCCATAGGTATGTAGAAAAAGATAACCGAGCGTTCGCTTACTCACACCGGACGCTTCAGAAAGATGATCGAGCTGGATTCTTTCTTTCATATGTCCTGCAATGTAGGCGAGCGCTTCATCCAGTCTGTTATGGTGAATCGGTCTCTTGATTTGCATGGTCTGATGATCGAGAACACTCTTGGACGCCCGATTGCGTGAGAGTGGATTCTAGTGCGGTGAGCAACGGCTGCGCTATCGTGATTCCGCATGGATGCGGGTTGGCAGGGAAAAGTTGTGTAGCAGGCGTTCGGTGACTATCGGGTCGCCCGAGCAAGCGTCTGGCTCGGGCACTCACCAAAGGCATTCTTGTACTGGGTAGCAAACAGGCTCAGGTGGCTGAAGCCCAACCTGAGCGCCTCATTGGTGACTGTAGTCTGGCCACCTGACGCCGTTAGTCTGCTGCGTACCTGGTTAAGCCGCATCAGGCGCAGATAGCGGGACGGGCTCGTGCCAAAGGCATCGGCGAAGGCGTATTCCAGGTATCGACGGCTGACATGCATTGCAATGCACAAGTCATCAATGCTCACCGGCTCTTCGGTTCTCTCGCGCATATAACTTTCGGCACGCTTCGCGACAATGAAATGCCCCCAGGCCTGAGAAATGACTTTCGGCGGGGGAACATCCATAGCACTCAGAACGGCACCCAGCATATTGCGGAGATCGGTCACCAACCACTCTTCCGATGGACTAGTCAACGGACTTTTCGATAGTTGAAGTACGTTTGAGGCGGCCTGCCTCAGCTCCGCAAGCGTTTCGGGAGCGGGACGGCTGGCAATAAAGGAAGACACCGAGGTTATGTTCGTCCGAGAAGCGGCTTTTTCGATTACATCAATCCACGAGGTAGGAATGATCAGAGATGTCCACCCGTACATTGTCGAAGCATAGCCACTGAGCTCTCTGCCGGGTGGGAACAGTAACAATTGTGAGTCATCAACATGAGTGCCGTTCCAGGTGGCCTGAGCGCCCCTTGTGAGGACGCCAATGCTGAATCGCCCGGGGTCCAGTTCGCCCACCACACGGACCGGCTGGTTGACCGCACCCACATCAATTGAAAGGTCGTCCAGCGACATATGATCAAGCGCGATGTCGAGATTGCCAGACTTCAGTTGGATAAATTCCAGGTTGGAACCACTGATGGCCTGGTTAACCTGGTCCAGATCATGAAACACCGGAGGCTGGTAACGATTCCCTGAAATACCACGTGTCGCGCCCATGGATCGCTCCCTGCGATTTCTCGATAGACATCATTAACAGTAAGCCCGCTGCCACCCCACCGCAAGAAACCTCTCAATAATAATTTCAGCGCATGTCTTCCCTGCCCACCGCAGCCCTGGGTTCACCGTGTCTTGCGCATAACTGATAGCGCCTGAGAGACGCACCGGTGATGCTAATGAAGGAGCCATCAACAAATCACGGGTTCCCACACGGGACAAAGTGAACATCAAGCAGGAGCAATTGCTGTGAAAACACCCCTTCACACCAGGTTCAGATTCACCACTGCAAGCGTGTTTGCGCTGGCCATGCTGCCGGCCGGGGTTGCTAGCGCTGCTGCACCCGCTGTAACGCCAGCGGAAGCCCGCGTCATCGCCAAGGAGGCCTATATCTACGGCTATCCCATGGTGGACAGCTACCGCATCCAATACGCCTACTTCGTTGACAAGGAAGACCCCGAATACAAGGGGCAGTGGAATGAGATCCACAACATCCCGCGCGTCTACACTCCGGAGGATAAGTCCGTCCAGACGCCCAATTCCGACACACCGTACTCCTTTCTCGGTGCAGACCTCCGGACCGAACCGCTCGTGCTGACCGTCCCGGAAATTCCAGAAGGTCGCTATTATTCGATTCAGTTCATCGACGCCTATACGTTCAACTTTGCTTATGCCGGCAGCCGAACCACCGGTAACGAAGCGGGTAGCATCATGCTGGCTGGCCCGAAATGGAAGGGCGAAAAACCGCAGGGAATCAAGGAAGTCA
Source organism: Marinobacter profundi (assembly GCF_002744715.1). Classification (GTDB taxonomy): domain Bacteria; phylum Pseudomonadota; class Gammaproteobacteria; order Pseudomonadales; family Oleiphilaceae; genus Marinobacter; species Marinobacter profundi. The sequence goes on along the minus strand of NZ_KZ319367.1, from coordinate 617,047 downwards.
TCCAGTCAGAGACCGAGATAAACACCCTTATCTACCGCACCCAGCTTTTCGATCCGACCGACCTCGACAATGTGAAGAGAATCCAGTCGGAGTACAAGGTGCAGCCCTTGAGCCAGTTCCTCGGCCAGCCCGCGCCCACGCCCGCACCGGCCATCGACTACATAGAGCCGATCAGCCAGGAAGAGCAGAAAAGCTCTCTCGAGGTGTTCAAAATCCTGAATTTCGTCCTTCAATTCAGCCCGACTGTTTCGTCCGAAAAGGAGCTCATGGAGAGGTTCGCCAAGGTTGGCATCGGCGCCGAAAAGACCTTTGATCCCACGAAGCTTTCCCCTGAAATGAAGAAAGCCTTCGAGGATGGCATCGGCGACGCCTGGAAAGAATTTGAGGGCGGCGCGAAGTTATTGGCGGAAGGTAAAATTACCGCCGGCGATGTTTTCGGCACGCGCGCATTCATGAAAAACAATTACCTCTATCGCTGGCTCGCAACTATGGGCATCTGGGGAAATTCAAAACAGGAAGCGATGTACCCTATTTATTGGGCTGACGCCAGCGATCAGAAGCTCAACGGCGCTAACCGCTATACTCTGCATTTCCCGAAGGGCCAACTGCCACCCGCCCATGCGTTCTGGTCGCTCACCATGTATCAGCTGCCGGAGAGCTTGCTGGTGGCCAATCCCATCGACCGCTACCTCATCAATTCGCCGATGCTGCCGGACATGAAAATGGATACCGACGGCGGCCTCACGCTCTACATCCAGCACGAGTCACCCGGCAAGGATCTGGAGTCCAACTGGCTTCCTGCACCCAAGGGACCATTCGCAGCTTATCTGCGCATCTATTGGCCGGCAGAAGCAGCCCTCGACGGCTCCTGGAGGGCTCCGAAACTGGAGATGGTGAAACAGGAGAGAGAAAAGGTGACCGTCGACAACTTCGTTCGCGCTGAAGCGGATACGTACTTTAAGCGTTATGAAACTGCTGGCGGATTTGGAAAAATGGTCCATATACGTCAGCCGACGCCATTAGATAAACAAGATGTTATTCGCATGAATCAAGACACCCTGTATTCTATCGGGATCTTCGATTTAACAACCCCACTCACTATTACCAAGCCAAAAACCGACCGCTGGCAATCAATGCTGCTCATCAATCAGGATCACTCGATTCCGCCTGCGATCTATGAACCGGGCACTTATACGTTCACACAGGAGCAAATCGGGACCCGTTATCTAGCGGTGGTTTTCCGGACTCTTGTGAATGCGAACGATCCCGATGACATCCTGCAGGCGAACGCTTTGCAGGATCAGATAACGGTGCAACAGGCAGACGCGGGCGCGTTGGAGGTCCCGGACTGGGACGAAGAGTCACTGGGTACAGTACGTGACGCGCTCAATGTTCTGTCTGCCACCCTCAGCGACACGTCTGTCATGTTTGGGGAAAAAGACAAACTCAACCCGATTCACCATCTTCTTGGAACGGCGTTTGGCTTCGGGGGCAACCCGAAGAAGGACGCAATGTACATCAACGTCTACCCCGAGCAAAACGATGGCTCGGTGAACCACAGACTGTATGTCAAAGACGTCCCTGTTGATGGATTTTTTTCAATTACTGTCTACAACAAGGACGGCTTCATGGAACCGAACGACCTCGGGATCAATTCGGTCAACAACTTTACGGCGACACCTGATCCAAATGGAGGGGTAACAGTACACTTTGGTGGTTGCGACGACGGTCGGGTGAACTGCTTACCAATTACCGATGGGTGGAATTACATCGTGCGCCTCTATCAACCGCGTCAGGCTCTCCTCGACGGCAGTTGGTCATTTCCTGATCCGACACCTGTGAAATAGATCTGAAATATACTGCGGTCAAAGCACCACACAACAAAGCAATTAATTTGACCGGCCCCCGTATTCAGGGCCGGCCAGAGCTGGAAAATCCGCTTCTTGAGCTGGACGACAGGTTCAGCGAATCGAGACGCGCGAGCGAGAAGCGGATAACTCTTGTGTCACATCTGGAGGATTCATCGTGCCCACTTCACGGCGACTGTTAATCAGCGCCGTAACTGCTGGACTGCCGGCCCGGCAGGTTGGCAAGCACGACGCCAGTCAAAAGCAGCACCACCCCACCCCACACGGCCCATCCGTAGGATTCACCATAGAACACAATCCCAAACAACATACCTGCAGGTGTGATGACGAATCCCAACTGGCTCAGGAATGTCGGCGATGTTTGTCGCTGTAAGTGGAAGAAACCCCGGTACCCTATTGCCGTCAGTATCGACTGGAGCACCAGTATTGCCCAAAGCCGAGTGCCCTCCACTACTAGTGTCTGTACGTCGCCGGCCATCAAAACAACCATGAAAATCAGCGCCGCGCCACCCAAAAGCATGCCAACGGCCAGTTGCTCGGGTGAGGCACCTGTTGGCCAGTGAGCGGTGCGATAGATATTGCCAATAGCCAGAGACAGCGGGACGAGCAACCCCAGCAGCAGCCACGGGAGCGTATCCGGGCTGATGCCGGCTGGGTTAGGTGACAGAATCCAGACGCACCCGGCCACTCCAAAGCTGAGACCTATCGCCTTTCTCTTTCTCAGGGGTTCCATGCCCAAGGTGACGGCAATGGCGTAAGTGGCTAATGAAGGCAGCGCGTAAAGCGTGGCCGTCAGGCCTGCTCCAATATTGGCAACCACAGCAAACGCCACGGCGTTCGGGACCGCAATTGCCGTGAGCCCGCTGATCCCGAAGTAGCGGACAAATTTACCCTGCACACCTAGTGACGAACGTCGCCGAAGCCACGCAGCCAGGATGACGGCACCACCCAGCGCCTGCCAGAACGCATAGGCCAATGGGGTTACACCATCTTCCAGGGCGGCCCTTGCTAAGGGCAGCATCAAAGCAATCAATACGCCGACGCCGAGTAACAGGAATACGGACTTGATACCCGGCTGATAGGTGGGAGTTACGGATGGGGTACTCATAACGGGTTCTCCAGCTGACGTTGCCTACATCTTCCGCAATCCATCGCCATGGATCAGCACACGTTTCGTAAAAACTCCATTCCCGAATCGGTGGTCGATACCGACGGCTCCATCATTCAGTCTTCCAGGCTGACAGCCCATACATACACCCAAAATTTACGAGGTAGCCTACTATGGATTTTCTGGCAGCACTGGAATGGCGTTACGCCGCCAAACGCATGAACGGGGCATCGATTCCGGAGTCGATTCTTTCCCGAATTCTTGCGGCTACACGGCTGGCGCCTTCTTCCTACGGACTACAGCCGTACACCATCAAACTCATAAGCGACCGTTCAGAACTTGCCCGAATCCACGAACTGGCCGCACCACAGCCCCAGGTCAAGGAGTGCTCTCACCTCCTGGTTTTTGCGACCATGACTGATATCGATGATGCCGCGGTAGATCAATACATCCAACTTACGGCCCGCGAGCGGGACCTTGACGTTACCGATCTGGACGGCTTCTCCGAAGCCATCAAGGGAACCATCAACGGTTTCGCAACCGCAGAACGGAAACATGCCTGGGCGGCCAAGCAAGCCTATATCGCCCTTGGGTTTACCCTTGCCGCCGCGGCCGTTGAGCGGGTCGATGCGTCGCCGATGGAGGGTTTCGATCCGGCCGCTCTGGATTACGCGCTGGGATTGGAGAAAGAGAATCTGAAGAGCGCGGTTATAGTTGCATTGGGCTACCGTGACCGTGCGCGAGACCCGTTGTCGCAGATGGTAAAGGTTCGTAAACCCCACTCACAACTGATTCAGCCGCTGTAAGGTGTGGCCGGCATATCACTGCCCTGTATAATTCGATCTTCGACTGGTGGTGTGCGGTGAGGAACAGACATGGACCGTCTCAAGGGTGTTGAGTATTTCCGCAGAGTCTATGAACTGGGCTCGTTTACGGCTGCGGCCAACGAGCTCCAGTGTTCGAATGCAGTCATATCGAAATACATTCGATACATGGAATCCTGGACCGGCTCCAAACTCATCAACCGCAATACGCGGACGATCAGCTTTACCGATGAAGGTGAGCGATTCTATCGCTACTGTGTTTCAGTCACCGGGCAGACACGGGAGTTACTTGATGCTGTCGCAGACGCCGACAACCTCACAGGAACACTGGTCGTCGCCAGCCCCGTATCCTTGTCCATCGCAGTTCTCAGCCCGTTATTCATTCGCTTCCAGAAAGAAAATCCGTCGTTGTCTATCCGGCTGCAGATGAGTGATCAGCTTACAGATCTTGTAGGCAGCGGGGTTGATGTGGCGATCAGGGGCGTGGAAGCACCGGAGGACTCGTCGCTGATAGCCGCCAGGCTGGGTGCTCTGGACCGCATACTGGTGGCATCGCCCGGCTACCTGGAAAACGCGACGGTGCCCACAAGTATTGCCCATCTGCGATCACACAAATGTCTGGTTTACAGTCTGAGTTCAGATGCCAACCAGTGGGAGTTCATGTCGCCAACCGGCTCAGGAAAGCCGATTGCCGTTGAGGTTGAAGGTCCTCTGGTTGCGGATAACTCGATGATACTCATTGAGGCGGCTAAGGCAGGCCTGGGTATAGCGATGGTGCCGCGGGCATACGTCAACGCTGACCTCAAAAATGGCTCACTTCAACAACTGAAACTGGATGCTGATCCGGTGCCTCGCTCAATTTATGCGATGTACTCCGATCGGCGTTACTTGCCGCGACGAGCCAGGGAATTCATCGACTTTATCCGAAAATCCCTATAGCGCAGGCGCGAATCTGATCACGTAAAGCAAGCAGTCAGATCGGATCTTTGCCAAGGACTGGCGGTGCCTCAAACCTGCCCATGAAGGGTGTAGCGAATGTGATCGGCCATGGTTTGGGAGAAAGCTCTTATCCGGCTGACGCGACGCAGATCCGGATGAATCAGGAGCCAAAGCGGTGTTGCCAGCTCCGGCAATGGGTTAGACAGCCTTCTGAGACGCACGTCCATATCACCCACGTAGCACGGCAGCACTGCAAGCTCCGATCCATTCCGTACTGCCATTTGCATGCCGAGCATTGAATCGACGCGGTAGTGACAGTGATCATCAAGACCTCGTTCAGTCATCCAGGTTTCAAGTGCGATGTCTCCCATATGTTTGTCTGGCCCGATCCAACCGTAGTCCGAAAGTGCATTCAATGGCGTGGGGACATCTTGCCAGTGAGATTTTTGCCCGTAGATGGCTTGGTCGATGGTTCCAACGCGTCTGCCAATCAAAGTTTCCGGCGGGTTCCGCGTGGGGCGGATAGCAACGTCCGCTTCGCGTTTGCTCAGGCTGTGCACCTGGTTGGAGATGACAATTTCCAGTTCAATGTCCGGGTAATGCATTCGGAACTCAGCAAATGCAGGCGCCAGGAGTCTGGCATACAAGGTATCGGTGGTGGTTACACGGATGTTGCCAGAGAGCCTCAGATCCTGTCCCGCCAGACGGCGTTCGGCGCCCTTGATATCTGCCTCCACCCGCTGTGCGACGACCACAAGATCCTCTCCGGCGGGAGTGGGTATGTAACCGGTACGTGACCGTTCAAACAACGCAACCCCCAGCCGGCGCTCTATGTTCGCAAGCCGTCGAAACACCGTGGCGTGGCTGATCTTCAGCCGCCGTCCCGCTCCAGACAATGTGCCGGTTTGAGAAATGGCCCAGACGATCTGAAGGTCGTCCCAGCGAATCAACTGTTCATTCATGCAAATACGACTCTTAAAAATGGGGAATTCCTGTTTATCAAAGAACAGCTTAGGCTGTTGTTAAACGGATGCAACAGGAGTCGTAGGTTATGAATGTATTGATCGTATTGGCTCACCCGGAGCGGTCGTCATTCAACGGTGGACTGGCAGATGTAGCAAAGTCGCGCCTCCAGAAGGCAGGCCATGTCGTCAAGCTCGCTGACCTTTATGGGGAGGGATTCGACCCGGTTGAACGTGCGGACCACTATGCACAACGGGTGGATGACGACTACTTCGCGATTTTGACCGAGCAGCGAGCACACTTTGATCGCGGACTATTACCCTCCGATATTCAACGTGAAATTGCCCGCCTGGAATGGGCCGACCTGTTGATCCTCCAGTTCCCGCTCTGGTGGCATGCACAGCCTGCGATCCTCAAGGGTTGGTTTGACAGAGTGTTTGTCTATGGAGGGCTATATTCCGGTAGTCGTCGTTACAACCGCGGTCATTTTCACGACAGAAAAGCAATATGCTCCGTGACCACAGGCTCGCCGGAGAAGGCGTTCATGCCTTTTGGTCGGGCCGGCAATATGGTGGAGTGGTTGTGGCCAATACACTCCTCCCTCTTTTACGTCGGTTACGATGTCTTGGCACCTCAGGTCACCTATGGCGTGCAAGGAGGAGGAATTCAGTATCAGGAAGAAGATACATTCAGGACACAGCTCGAACAGAAGAAGACAGCATGGGCTGACCGTTTGCCCGGGCTTATTTACGAGTCCCCTATCCCATTCACTGGCTGGGAAGACTGGGATGAAGACGGCGTGCTGAAGGGGGCTCATCCGATCAGGTGGCGGCCCTGAATAACATGAGCGCGTTGATCGCTGATCTATTGTTTACGTCGCAATGGCGACTCTGCCGCGTTCGGACCAGGGGTACTCCTTGACCGGCAGGTGAATCAGCGCGGATAGGGCCCCTACTCCCACGCCAACCCACCAGACCAGCGTGTAATTGTGGTAGAGGTCGTAGAGTGCACCTCCCAGCCACACGCCGAGGAACCCGCCCAACTGGTGGGAGAAGAACACCAGTCCGTACAGTGTGCCCATGTATTTAAGACCATAGATGTGGGCGACCAGGCCGGAGGTAAGCGGTACCGTGGCAAGCCAGAGCGAGCCCATTGCCACAGAAAACAGCACAACCGTCTCGGGAGTTATGGGTGTCATGATGAACGCCGCCGACATCAGGGTTCGCAACAGGTAGACACTGGCCAGCAGGTATTTACGGGAGTACTTGTTACCCAGCCAGCCGGCAAGCAGAGTTCCGCCAATATTGAATAAACCGATGAGTGCGATGGAAATGGCACCTAGCCCCGACGCCGATGTCACTCCCAGCACATAAAGCAGGCTGTCAGGGGTAATGGGGCCGCACATTTCTGTGATAAACGCCGGAAAGTGGGCGGTTATAAACGCCAGTTGGTACCCGCAGGAGAAAAAACCGATAAATATGAACAGAAAAGACGGATCCCTGACCGCGCGTTTGATCACTACCCCCATGGGTTCGTCACTACCGGTCGGCTTGTCTTGCTTTGGTACCCGCATAAGCGCCAGTGCGGCCATGGACAGCAGGATGAATCCGGCGAAGGCCATGAAAACAGACTGCCAGGGCATCTCACCTAGCAGCAAATTCGCCACGGGCGGGCCGACGATCTGCCCTGCCGAACCCGCCGCCGTGGCAATCCCCAGCGCCATGGACCGATGCTTGTCAGAGGTCGCCCTGCCAACCACGGCCAGAATGACGCCGAACCCGGTGCCGGCAATCCCGAAACCGACCAGGATTTCCAGCATCTGGTGTTGCCCCGGGGTAATTGCATAGGCAGATAACAACAGACCCGTCACATAAAAGGCGCCGCCGGCCAGAATGGCTTTCCGGTCCCCGTAACGTTCTGCGAAGGCGCCAAAGATGGGCTGTCCGATGCCCCAGGCCAGATTCTGGATAGCAATCGCCAGGGAAAAGGATTCCCTCGGCCAGGCGAACTCAAGCGCAATCGGCAACTGGAACAGCCCGAAAGATGCGCGAACGGCAAAACTGACGAGGATGATGATGCAGCCTGCAATCAGAACGGGGCTGATCAACTGATCGTGGGTACCGCTGGATAATCTGCTCACAACCTTGTTCTCGCTCTCGTCAGTGGCGCGAATATAATAGTCGTTGCCTACCGATTAGCAACTGGCAATATTAAAGGTTGTGTCGATTATGCCGGCTCTGGTGAGTGCTCGCCCCGCAACTGATTCACGTCCGCCCGGGGCGGTGCGCCGAACAGGCGGCTGTATTCGCGACTGAAATGAGAGGGGCTTTCATACCCTACCCGATAGCTGGCAGTAGCCGCCTCCAGCCCCTCGGTGAGCATCAGCCGCCGGGCCTCGTGCAGGCGGAGTTTCTTCTGGAACTGCAGCGGAGACATCCGCGTTGCCTGTTTGAAGCTGTGGTACAGGGTGGACTCGCTCATGTTGGCTGCTTCCGCCAGTTCGCGGATTCGCAGGGGTTCCGCGTAATGATCTTTCAAGGCAGAAATCACCGTGGATATCCGGTGCGACTGGGAATCGGCAGAGGCAAACTTGCGCATGCGCGATCCCATCTCGCCGATCAATGTCCGATAGATGATTTCCCGGCGCGCCAGCGGCGCCAGGATGGGGATGTCGTCGGGGGAGTCCAGCAGGCTGAGCAGTCGGTATAGTGCTCCCTGCATCCGTTCGTCCATGGATGAGGTACACAAGCCACACTCCACTTGCGGACACGGGCCGTGGGGACCCAGCGGAGGTGCCTTGTCTCCCAGTTCCAGCACCAGATCTGCCACTTCCTGAGGATCTACTTTGAGCGAGGCCCCCAGATAGGGGTGCTCTGCAGATGCGTCGATGACCCGTGCCAGCACCGGCAAGTGGACCGAGCTCGCCAGATAGGTAAGCGGCTTATAGGTGATCTCGCTGTCGCCCAGCTGAATGGTTTTGGTGCCCTGAATCACGAAACTGAGGGAGGGTTCATACACACTCGAACCACAGCTTGAGGGCTGGTCACAACGGATCAGGTTTACGCCATCGATCGCAGAACGCTGAATGCCCTGTTGGGTTGCCCATTTACCGATTACGCGGGCAAGCTGTTGTTGCAGGTTGAGAGTCAGAGCTCCGGAAATCCCGGGAATGGTAGCGGTCATCGGTGCTTCTCCCTTTGGCGGCAGGCAGTATAATCCTTCGCAACCTGAATCGTATGAGTATTCAGCCATTTTCTGCAGGATCAGGCAATGACCACGCAGAAACCGGCAACCGGGTTAGTCCGGTCTCGGCCTTCGGCAGAATCAGGCAAGCTTTCCGCAGTAATCCGCTACCGTTGCACTCGCCCCACTCCTTATTTTGATGGCCTGTTGGGAAAACGTAACCGATCCGGCGAAGCCGCGCTGTCTCACCTATAGCCAACACCTCGATTCCTTTGTTTGACCTGCCCCTGATCAGAGGCGGCCAGCTCGGTGTCGATTTCGTTTTCACCCAACCGACTTGATAAGTGATCCATCCGATTACTTGGCAACCGGGAATGCTCACAAGGCGGCCCGACAGTGGAGCGAGAAACCATGGAAAGTCTGACGGCAAAAAATGTAAACGGAGCCGACCCGGTCAGGGCTCGGACGGTGTTTTCTACCATGTTGTCCAAGGTGTTACCCGGGGAGTTACCCGGGGCGTTACTTACGGTTTTACTGACAGGCGTGGTGGCTGGGCTGGTGACCGGCTGCAAAGCGCAGAGTGATGAGGCTGTAGTCATGCCGCCACCCCCTGAGGTAGAAGTGGCCGAAGTGTTAGCGGAGCCAGTCACGCTCTGGGAGTCCTTTACGGGGCGGGTGGCTGCACCGGACACCGTGGATTTGCGACCAAGGGTCAGTGGGTATATTGACGAAGTGGCCTTTGAGGAAGGCGAGCTGGTGCAAGCAGGTGAGCTGTTGTTCCAGATAGATCCTCGCCCCTACCAGGCCCGTGAACAGGCTGCCCGCGCGGAACTCGCTCTGGCCAGCAGCCAGCTGGAACTGGCGCGGAGTGAAGCCGGTCGGGGCAAGACATTGCTCGAAAGCCGCGCCATCTCCCGTGAGGAATACGACCAGCGCAATGCCGCCTTCATGAGCGCCCGCGCCCGGGTGCAGGCTGCCGAGGCGGCTCTGGATACAGCCAGACTCGACCTGCAGTACACCCGGGTAACCGCGCCGGTCAGCGGCCGGGCCGGTCGCGCACTGGTGACCCGAGGTAACCTTGCCAATGCGGACCAGAGCCTGCTGACCACTCTGGTCTCGGTAGACCCGCTACATGTCTACTTCGAGGCCGATGAAAAGTCGGCGTTCAACAGTCAGCAGCTGCTCGCCAGCGGCCAGCCGCAGAGTGTGCGCATATCGTTGGCGGATGAGGACAGTGGCCGGTATCAGGGCGAACTGGACTTCGTCGACAACCACCTGAACCCCGAAACCGGCACCTTGCAGTACCGTGCGGTGCTCGCCAACCCGGAAGGCCGGATCAGGCCCGGCCAGTTTGCCCGAGTTGAAATGCCCGTGGCCGAGCTGGACGAGGCGTTATTGGTCAAACGCCAGGCCGTGTTGACCGATCAGGACCGCCGTTATGTCTATGTAGTAGATGCCAATAATCAGGTCACGCCACGACCGGTAAAAACAGGACACCAGGTGGACGACCTGCTGGTGATCCGTGAGGGCCTGGAGAGTGGTGACCTGGTGATCGTCAACGGCGTGCAGAAGGTGTTCGGCGCCGGCATGAAAGTGGATCCGCAACTGGTCAACATGCGGAATCCGGCCCTGGTTAACGAGGTGGCGGCAGTAGCCCGGGAGTTGTCACGATGAATGCCTCCCGCTTTTTTGTGGATCGGCCGATCTTCGCGGCGGTGCTGTCCATCATTATTCTCGCCATAGGGCTGATATCCATTCCTAACCTGCCCGTCAGCGAGTATCCCGAGGTGGTGCCGCCGTCAGTGGTGGTTCGCACGGTCTACCCGGGAGCCAACCCCAAGGAAATCGCTGAAACCGTCGCTACGCCGCTGGAAGAAGCCATCAGCGGTGTCGAGGACATGATGTACTTCAAGTCTGTGGCGGGCTCCGACGGCGTACTGCAGCTTACTGTCACCTTCCGGCCGGGTACTGACGCGGAGGATGCCACCGTGCGGGTTCAGAACCGTGTCAGCCAGGCCCTCGCGCGGTTGCCGGAGGAGGTGCGGCGCCAGGGCGTAACCACGCAGAAACAGTCCCCCACCTTCCTGATGGTGGTTCACCTGACCTCCCCGGACGGCACTTACGACACCCTGTACCTGCGCAACTACGCGCGGCTGCATGTCCGCGACCGGCTGGCGCGCATTCCGGGGGTCGGAGATGCCCAGATTTTCGGTGGTGGGGATTACGCCATGCGCGCATGGCTGGATCCTGAGCGGATTGCCGCCCGCGGGCTGACGGCCAGTGACGTGGTTCGCGCCATGCGGGAGCAGAACGTACAGGTATCCGCCGGCCAGATCGGCGCCGAGCCAGTGCCGGACAGTGATTTTCTTACCCTGATCAATGCCCGCGGCAGACTGGAAACCGTCGAGGAATTCGGTGACATCGTGCTAAAGCGCGGCAATAACGGCGAGATTCTGCGGCTCGGCGACGTGGCACGGCTGGAAATGGGTGCCGGCGATTACACCCTGCGCTCCCAGCTCGATGGCAAGGACGCCGTGGCTATTGGCATTTTTCAGGCCCCGGGCGCCAACGCCCTCAGTATCCGCGATGAAGTCATCGCAGCCATGGACGAAATCGCTACCCTGTTTCCCAAAGATGTAAAGTACGAAGCGGTCTACGACACGACCGTTTTCGTCAGCGACTCCATCAAGGCGGTGATTGCGACCCTGCTGGAGGCAGTGCTGCTGGTGGTGCTGGTGGTCACCCTGTTCCTGCAGACCTGGCGGGCATCTATTATTCCGTTGCTGGCGGTACCGGTATCGGTGATCGGTACTTTCGGCGCGCTCTATCTGCTGGGTTACTCCATCAACACCCTGACCCTGTTCGGAATGGTGCTGGCCATCGGAATTGTGGTGGATGATGCCATCGTGGTGGTAGAGAATGTTGAGCGCAACATCGAGGACGGTCTTACTCCGCTGGCAGCGGCTCACCAGGCCATGAGAGAGGTGTCCGGCCCGATCATTGCCATCGGCCTGGTGTTGTGCGCAGTGTTTGTGCCGATGGCCTTTCTGTCCGGGGTGACCGGGCAGTTCTATCGGCAGTTCGCCGTAACCATTGCCATTTCCACGGTGATCTCAACCATTAACTCGCTGACCCTGTCACCGGCGCTGGCTGCCATGCTGCTCAGGCCCCACGATGCCCCCAGGGATCGGCTGACCCGAATCATCGACCGCCTGTTCGGCTGGGTGTTCCGGCCGTTCAACCGCTTCTTCAATGCCAGTGCAGAGCAGTACCAGCGCGGTGTATCCCGCTCCCTGCGCCGGCGTGGTGCGGTGTTTGTGATCTACGCCTTGCTACTTACCGGAACCGGTCTGGTGTTCAAGCTGGTACCTCCGGGCTTTATTCCGATCCAGGATAAACTTTACCTGATTGCCGGGGTCAAGTTGCCGGAGGGTGCCTCCCTCGAGCGCACCGACCAGCTGCTGCAGCAGGTGACGGATATCGCCATGCAGACCGAAGGCGTGGCCAATGCGGTGGCCTTTCCAGGGTTGAATGCCCTGCAGTTCACCAACACTTCCAACACCGGTGTGGTGTTCTTCCCCCTCAAGCCATTTGACGAGCGCAGCCTCAGTGCCGGCGAAATCAATGCCCGGATCAACCAGGAAATCAGTAGCCTGAAGGAAGGCTTTGCCTTTTCTTTCATGCCACCGCCGATCCTGGGGCTGGGCAACGGCTCCGGTTACCAGTTGTTTATCGAGGACCGTGGCAACCTGGGTTACGGTGCCCTGCAGAATGCGGTGAACCAGCTGCAGGGAATGGTAGCCCAGGTGCCGGGCATGGGGTTTCCCATCACCAGCTACCAGTCCAACGTGCCGCAGCTGGACGCGGAAGTCGACCGGCTCAGGGCCAAGTCCCAGGGGGTGCCGCTGACGGAGTTGTTCGCTACCTTGCAGACCTACCTCGGGTCTACCTATGTCAACGATTTCAATCGGTTTGGCCGCACCTGGCAGGTGATTGCCCAGGCCGATGCCCCCTACCGAGACAGTGTAGCGGACATAGCCCGCCTGCGTACCCGCAACGATCAGGGCGCCATGGTGCCTATTGGCTCGATGGTGGATATCCGTCAGAGCTTCGGACCGGATCCGGTGTTGCGGTACAACGGCTACCCAGCCGCCGACCTGGCCGGGGAAGCGGACCCGCGGTTGCTGTCCTCGACTCAGGCCATGGACACCCTGGCGGAACTGGCTAACCGGACACTGCCCGCGGGTATGGCATTTGAGTGGACTGACCTGAGCTACCAGCAGGACACCCAGGGTAACGCGGCACTGGTGGTCTTTCCGCTCTCCATCCTGCTGGTGTTCCTGGTGTTGGCCGCTCTTTATGAGAGCTGGACGCTGCCCCTGGCGGTGATTCTGATTGTGCCCATGTGCATGCTTTCAGCACTGATTGGCGTTTGGTTCGGCGGCGGAGACAACAACATCTTCGTCCAGGTCGGGCTGGTGGTTCTGATTGGTCTTGCCTGCAAGAATGCCATCCTGATCGTGGAGTTCGCCCGTGAACTGGAACTGCAGGGCCGGGGTGTTACGGAGGCTGCACTGGAGGCCTGCCGGCTGCGGTTACGGCCGATAATCATGACCTCCATCACCTTTACCGCGGCCGTTGTGCCATTGGTACTGGCCACCGGCGCCGGCGCAGAGGTACGCCAGGCCCTGGGTACCGCGGTGTTCGCGGGCATGATAGGGGTTACCCTGTTTGGTCTGTTCCTCACACCGGTGTTTTACGTAGCCCTGCGCAAGCTCTCTGGCAGCCATCGCCTGAAGAGCCACCACACATCGACGCTGACCGACACGTTAAGTTTGCATTAAGGCTACACGGGTATCTTGCAGGCTGACCCGATCAGCCTGAGGATACCCATGTCGCTCACTTTCCGCTCCCGCAATGAGGGATTCGCCTTCCGGCTATACACGTCGTTGCGCTGGTCGGGCGCATATGCACCGTTGCTGGCGTTGTTCCTGATGGTTCTGCTGGTCAGCGGTGTTTCCCGAACGTTGCTGGTGGCCTGGCAACTGGAACGCGTAGCGGCTACGGAGGTCTGGCCGACGATTTTTCTCCATGGCCTGCGGGTGGATGCCATTCTGGCCGGGCTGGTGGTGGCAGTACCCTTGCTCCTGGCGCCGTTGCTGGCCCACCGGTACAGTTGGCTGTTCTGGAAGCGGTTCACCGTGGTCTGGGCTGTTGCCATGGTCTTTATGGTGCTGTTTATCGAACTGGCGACACCAACCTTCATTGCGCAATATGACGTGCGGCCGAACCGCTTGTTCATCGAGTACCTCAAATACCCCCGGGAGGTGCTGGCAACCCTGTGGAACGGCTTCCGGATCCCGACATTGCTCGGCAGTTTACTGGCGATCATCCTGGCCTGGCTGGCATCCCGGTTACTCCACCCCTGGCAGGAGGAAACCCGCGTCCCCCGCTATCGCAACACTCTCGTTGTCTGGCCCGTGGTTGTGCTTGCCGTTTTCATGGCGATACGCTCAACGACAGACCATCGGCCGGCAAACCCAGCGATGTTTGCCTTGACCTCTGATGCCCTGGTCAACTCGCTCATCCTGAACTCCCCGTGGTCCGTCGCATTTGCGATCTATAACCTCAAGCACGAAGCGGACGCCGACGAAGGCTACGGCACCATGGCGGCGGCTGATGTGCTGGACGAGGTTCGCAGCTCGCCCTGGCTGGCCTCGGCAAACTTTACCTCGGAGCAGTATCCGACACTGCATTACCAGAGTCCGTCCGTTGCCAGAGCCAAGCCACTGAACCTCGTCATTATCCTGGAGGAAAGCCTGGGCGCGACCTTTGTCGAGTCGCTGGGTGGCCGCCCGATGACGCCGAACCTGGAGGCGCTTCGGGAGCAGGGCTGGTGGTTCGAGAATCTGTATGCCACCGGGACCCGCTCGGTGCGCGGCATTGAAGCGGTGGTCGCCGGCTACCTGCCCTCGCCCGCCCGCAGCGTGGTGAAGCTGTCATTGTCCCAGACCGGGTTCTTCACTCTCGGTCGGTTGCTGAGTGATCAGGGCTACGATACCGGTTTCATTTATGGCGGCGAGGCCCACTTCGATAACATGCGGAGCTTTTTCAGTGGCAACGGTTTTGGCCATATCGTTGACCAGTATGATTTCCAGGACCCGATCTTCGCCGGCAGCTGGGGCGTCAGTGACGAAGACCTGTTCGAGCGGACTCATCAAGAGCTGACCCGGCTGGATGCAGACGGCCAGCCGTTCTTCCGCCTGGTATTCTCTTCTTCGAATCACAGTCCCTACGAATTTCCTGATGGCCGGGTAACCCTGGTCGATGACGAGAAAAACACGGTCAATAACGCGGTCCGATACGCGGATCATGCCCTCGGGAAATTCATCCGGGAGGCCCGGAGCAGCGATTACTGGGACAACACGCTGTTCCTGATCGTGGCGGACCACGATTCGCGGGTTTATGGCGATGACCTGGTACCGGTCAAGAACTTCCGCATTCCCGGGTTGATCATGGGTGCAGATTTAGAACCCCGGCGGGTGCAGACACTGGCCAGCCAGGTCGACCTCGGGCCCACCCTGTTGTCGTTGATGGGCATTGCCGGGGAACACCCGATGATTGGCCGGGATCTGACCCGGGACGCCGAGGGTCCGGGGCGGGCCATGATGCAGTTCAACGACTACTACGCCTGGATGGACGAGGATTTCAAGGTCACCGTGTTGCGACCGAACCAGCAACCACTTTACGGGGCCTATGATCCCGCACTTGGCCGGACGACCTACGACGATGCGCCAGCACCGCAAGCCAGCGCCCGCAAAGCGCTCGCCCACGCCCTGCTGCCGCTGTGGCTTTACCGGGAGCAGCGCTATGGTCTGCCGGCGCAGAAGACACTCTCTCTCGCACCGTCGCTGGCACCGTCTTTGACAAATCGCTAATAACCCTCGGGCGCTCCAGGGTATACGATGGGGAGATCTGTTACTTTGCTATTTATACTCCGAGACGCCTGGGGACAATAAAGAATGACCTACGCACGAATCGCCGGCACCGGTTCCTATCTGCCGGAAAACGTCGTCACCAACAAAGACCTTGAACAACAGGTCGAAACCACGGACCAGTGGATTCGTGAGCGTACCGGGATAGAACAGCGTCATATTGCTGCCGACGGCGAGACCACCGTTGACCTGGCTGAAAAGGCGTGCCGGCTCGCCATCGAGGCCGCGGGTATTGAGGCCGGTGACATTGACCTGATCGTTTTTGCCACCTCGACGCCCGATAAGATCTTCCCGAGTTCCGCCTGTATCCTGCAGGCCCGCCTGGGCATCCACGGCTGCCCGGCCTTTGACATCCAGGCGGTATGCAGTGGTTTTGTCTACGCACTTTCAGTGGCGGACAAGTTCATCAAGACCGGCAGCAGCAAGAAGGCCCTGGTTGTCGGCGCAGAAGTGTTTTCCCGCATCATCAACTGGAAAGACCGAGGCACCTGCGTGCTGTTCGGCGACGGCGCCGGCGCGGTGGTCCTCGAAACCAGCGAAGAGACCGGCATCCTGTCAACCCACATTCATGCGGACGGCCAGTACGAAGAACTGCTGCACGTGCCCTGCGGTATTTCAAACGGTCTGGAACGGGTGATGGCTGGCGAAGCCTTTGTCGAAATGAAAGGCAACGAAGTCTTCAAGGTGGCGGTAAATACCCTCGGCAAGATTGTCGATGAGACCCTCGAAGCCAACCAGATGGAAAAGTCCGACATTGACTGGCTGGTACCGCACCAGGCCAACCTGAGGATCATTTCGGCGACTGCCAAAAAGCTCAATATGCCGATGGACCAGGTGGTAGTGACAGTCAACAAGCATGGCAACACTTCCGCAGCCTCGATTCCCCTGGCCCTCGACGCCGCGGTCCGTGACGGACGGATCAAGCGTGGTGAAGTGGTGTTGCTGGAAGCCTTCGGCGGTGGTTTCACCTGGGGCTCTGCATTGCTCAGGTACTGATCCGGTACGGGGCTGTTAGCACCATGGTTCCGGGCTGATCATCGACAAATAGCCGTAACGTGCTATTTTCTTAGTGATCCCGGCCATGGTCCTGCACGGAGAGAGTTCTCTGACCGTCCCGACAGCGAAACCTGCGCGCCCTCTCGTTGCCTCACTCTCCGTCTCCCTGTTGACGGTCTTCCTGCTAGCGACCTTGATGCTGGCGGGAGGCTGTGCTCGATTACCCCCGCTCGACAATCGCCAGTCATCACTTGCCATTCCCGCCCAAGAAACCATCACGACCCGTCTGGGCGGCTCCATCGCCTCAAGAGTTGATGAACATCCCGGAGCCAGTGGCATCTACCCGCTGGCGGATCCGATGGATGCTTTCGCAGCGCGTGCCCTGCTTACAGAGGCTGCCGACCAGTCGCTGGATATCCAGTATTACATCTGGCAGGGCGATACCACGGGGCTGCTGTTGATGAGGTCGTTGCTGTCCGCTGCGGACCGCGGCATCCGCGTCCGCCTGCTGATGGACGACAACGGCATCCGTGGCCTTGACCGCTACTTTGCGGTACTCAATTCCCACCCCAATATCGAGGTGCGGCTGTTTAACCCGTTTGTGGTCCGGAACCCCAAGTGGGTCAACTACTTCACGGACTTTGTCCGGATCAATCGCAGGATGCACAACAAATCCTTCACCGCCGACAACCAGGCCACAATTATCGGAGGCCGCAACATTGGCGATGAGTATTTCGGCGCCACCGACGGCGTACTGTTTGCGGATCTCGACGTGCTGGCGGTGGGGCCGGTCGTGGTCGACGTCAGCAATGATTTTGACCTTTACTGGAACAGTCAGTCGTCCTATCCGGCGGAGCTGATTCTCGCGGAACCCTCGACGGCGGACACCGAGGCGGTGGTCAACACTCTCGAGCAGGTCGGCAAAAGCCGCGAGGCAAGAGACTATCTCAGAACGCTTCAGGACACGAATCTGCTGCAGGCTTTGCTGACAGGCCAGCTTAAACTGGAATGGGCGCCGACGGTGATGGTCAGTGACGATCCGGCGAAGGCACTGGACCGCGCACCGGTGACAGGCCTGCTGAGCCGGCAGCTGCTTGAGGCCCTTGGGTCACCGCAGCAGCGGGTCACTCTGGTATCACCCTACCTGATCCCGACCGGGGCCGGCGTCGAGCTTTTCCGCCGGCTGGTAGCACGTGGCGTGGAAGTGCAGATCCTGACCAATGCCCTGGAGGCGACCGACATGGCTGCGGTCCATGCAGCTTACGCCAAGTACCGCGAGCCACTGCTTGAGGCCGGTGTCGTACTCTATGAGCTGCGCAAGGTCGCGGGTGACGCAGGCGAGACAAAGGGTGGCTCCGCACCTTTTGGCAGCTCGGGTTCCAGTCTTCACGCCAAAACCTTCGCGGTGGATGGCGAGCAGCTCTTTGTCGGATCATTCAACTTTGACCCCCGCTCCACCCACCTCAATACGGAGCTGGGCTTTGTCATCAACAGCCCGGTTCTCGCCAGCGCCATCGACGAGGCATTTCTGGAAGATGTGCCCATGCGCGCCTATCAGGTCAAGCTCGACAGCAGGGGCAATCTCTACTGGCTGGAGCAGGCGGAAGGCCGCAATCTTATTCACGGTCATGAGCCCAACACCACGCTGGGCAAGCGAGTCATGGTTTTCCTGATGTCGCTGCTCCCCATCGAGCCATTACTGTAAGTTCCGACAATGCCCGCGGGGCTGGGCTCGGTCGTTCCGGAATTTCTTGTCAGTCAGTTTGTCACTCTAAGACATGCCGCAGTAATCCGGACGCTCTTATACTGACGGCTGTTTTTACAATAACGAACTCAGCACGGGCGTATTCAGGAGTCACCCATGACAAATTCCGGGGCCGCATCCCGCAACATCCTTATTATCGGCACCGGCTTTGGCGGCCTGTGCATGGCCATACAGCTCAAGCTGGCGGGCATTCATTCGTTTACCATGCTCGAGAAGGCCCCGGGGGTTGGCGGTACCTGGCGCGACAACACCTATCCCGGCGCGGCCTGCGACGTGCAGTCCCATCTGTATTCCTTCTCGTTCGAGCCCAGGCACAACTGGTCCCGCAAGTTCGGCCTGCAGAAGGAAATACTCGATTACATGGAGCACTGTGTCGAGAAATACGGACTGGGTGAGCATATCCGCTTTAACCAGGAGGTTACCGCGGCGACTTATGACCAGGCTGCCGGGCAATGGCAGGTCGAGACAGCCAGCGGTGGCCGCTATGACGCGGATGTGCTGATTACGGCGACCGGGCAGCTCAACCAGCCGGCGTACCCGGACATTCCCGGCACGGATCGTTTCCGCGGCCATATCTTCCATTCCGCACGCTGGGATCACCGCTATGACCTCAGCGGCAAGTCCGTTGCAGTCATCGGCACCGGTGCCAGCGCCATTCAGTTTGTCCCGGAAATCGTGCCGAAAGTGAGTAAGCTTGCGTTATTCCAGCGCTCTGCGTCGTGGGTTTTGCCCAAGCCGGATCGCCCCTTCAAGGTCTGGGAGCAAAGTCTGTTTCGATCGTTGCCGGCATGGGACCGGCTCTACCGTTCGATGATCTACTGGAAGAATGAAAGCCGCGCGCTTGCCTTTACCCGCTTCTCTGGCCTGCTGGAACTCTTCGCCATTCAGGCCCGCAGGGAAGCCCGCAAGCGCGTAAAAAACCCCGAAAAACGCAGGCTGCTGATCCCGGATTACAAAATCGGCTGCAAGCGGATCCTGATCTCCAACGACTGGTATACCGCAGTGGACCAGCCCCATGTTGACCTGGTGACCCAGCCGATTGATCACATCGAGGAAGACGCCGTGGTGACCCGGGACGGGCACCGCTATCCGGTAGACGCCATTATCTACGGCACCGGTTTCCGGGCTACCGAGTTCCTGGCTCCGATGACGATAACCGGCAGCGGCGGAATCGGCCTTAATGAGGCCTGGCGCAAGGGTGCCGAGGCGTACAAGGGTATTTCTGTCAGTGGCTTTCCGAACCTCTTCATTCTCTATGGCCCCAACACCAACCTTGCCCATAACTCCATCGTCTTCATGCTGGAATCCCAGGTTCACTACGTCATGGATTGTCTGCGGGAACTGCTACAACGCCCGGGCACCGCGATGGATGTAAAAAACGATATCCAGGCTGCCTTCAGCACCCGGATCCAGCAAGGCCTTGAAGGCAGTGTGTGGGACTCGGGCTGCACCTCCTGGTACCTCGACAAGAATGGCAAGAACACCGTCAACTGGCCTGGCTTTACCTTCAGCTACCGGCTGAAAACCCGTCACGTCGAAGCATCCGATTACCACTTTATCCCTTTGGTGACCGCCGGCTAGGCCGGCGCCCCACCCCTAAAGCACAGTCAATGGTTGAACTTCCGATTTAAAGATAGGATGATTGGATGATCTGATTTCAGGATGATAGGTTGATCATGAAACTTGAACGGGTTGCCAGGGGCTCCCTGGTGGATACAGCGCTTGAAAGCCTGCGCGGCGCTATTGAGTCCGGCCAATGGTCGCTGGGCGAGAAGCTGCCGGTTGAAGCGGAGCTCGCCGACTCCCTGGGAGTCAGTCGTAACACGGTACGGGAAGCCGTTCGGGTACTGGTCCATGTCGGGATGCTGGAGACCCGCCAGGGCGATGGCACCTATGTACGGGCCCTGAAGGATCGCGGGGAAACCCTGCGGCGGATAGAACATGCCCGGCTGAGAGATCAGCTTGAAGTGCGCGCCATGCTGGAAACCGAAGCCGCAAGACTTGCGGCCGAGCGGCGTACTGCCGAGGATGTGGCAATCATGACCGAAGCACTCGACCGCCGCGCCCGGGCCTCGGCCGACGTCACCGAGCGCATCCGGCACGATGAGCGCTTTCACCATGCCCTGGTGGCTGCAGCCCACAACCCTGCCCTCACCGAAATCTACGATTATTTTGCGCACGCAGTCAGTCGGACCATCGAACGCACCGAACTGGATGCCGACCTGCCGGAGCCATCCCAGGAGGATCATGAATTACTGCTGGCCGCAATCCGCCGCCAGGATTCCGCGCAGGCCGAAAAACTCGCAACGGCGTTGCTGAAACCCAGTCTTGATGCGCTTTCGAGGAGAGCCCAATGAAGGTTCGGATTGATCTGTTTACCTGGTTATTGCTGGGTGCGATTGTATTGGCGTCATTTCTGCCGGTACGAGGCTCCGCTGCAGATCTGCTGGCGACGGCCGGCACGGTTGCGGTGGCCTTGCTGTTTTTTCTGCATGGCGCTGCGCTCTCCCGCCAGCAAATTGTGGCCGGCGCTACCCACTGGCGCCTGCATATCCTGATTACGTCACTTACCTTTGTGTTCTTCCCCCTGGCGGTACTGCCGGTGAACGAACTGGCGCCCCGCTGGATGCCGGAAGATCTCGGACTGGGATTCCTGTACCTGGGTGTGCTGCCGTCAGCGGTGTCGTCATCCATTGCCTACACCGCCCTGGCGCGGGGTAATGTACCGGCGGCGATCTGCAGTGCGGCAGCCTCCAACGTATTCGGCATGATGCTCACACCGTTCCTGCTGCTGTTGCTGGTCAGTACTTCCGGCGCGGCGGACTTTCCGATTGCCAAGGCCTTGAAGGACATCGTGCTGCAATTGCTGCTGCCGTTCTTTGTCGGGCATGCCATGCGGCCCTGGCTGGGCGGGTTCCTGGCGCGAAACGAGACCCTTAGTGCCCGCTACGATAAATGCGTCATCTGGCTGATCGTCTACTCGGCATTTTCCAACTCGGTGGTCAGCGGGCTCTGGGAGAACCTGCCGTTGTCGGCCATTGTCCTGGCCATTGCCCTGTGTTTTGCCCTGCTTGGCCTGTTCATGCTGATGGCGCACTGGCTGGTGCGGCGGTTCGGCTTCAGCCTGGAAGACGAAGCCGCCGTGGTGTTCTGCGGCTCCAAGAAAAGCCTGGCCTCCGGGCTGCCCATGGCGAAGGTACTGTTTTCCGGCCACCCGGGCTTTGGCATGATCGTGTTGCCGATCATGTGTTACAACCAGATCCAGGTCATCGTCGGGGCCATCCTGGCCCAGCGTTACCGCCAGAAGATCGAGGAAGCCTCAGCCGCCAAGTCCTTAACCGCCAAAACCACCAAACAGTGCGGTTAGGATAACGAGGGCGGCAATCCAGCCAATCACCGCCGGCCAGAAGTTGGTCATCTGCAGCTGCGCCCGCTCGATCTGTTCGGCAACTTCCTGGTCCGGTTGGTCAGCGTTTTGTTCGCGGGCCAACCGGTCACGCAGTTCGTACCAGCCAAACCAGTCACCCAGAAAGCCCGCTACAGGCGCATCAAGAGCCCCATTATCCGCAAGCGGGCGTAACTGATGCTCCAGTGCCTGGCCGATTTCGTTTCTTACAGCGGGCTGGTCTGCCGGAGGTTCGCAAAGGATTGCCCGCCAGATTGCAACCTCAGAGCTGCGATGCTGATCATTCAGCAGCGCCTGAACCTGAATGACCACTTCACGGACAACCTGATGCTCGCTGTCGGAAAGTTCCCGTGCCTCAGCCACGGGCGCGACCTGATCCGCGGCGGCAGGCTCGCTGATTTCGGGCCTGGCAGATTCCACTTGCGCTTCAGGGGTGTCAGCTGCCGGGTAGCCAGCCTCGGAAAGTGCCTGCTGCAAGGCAGAATCCAGACGGACAGCCTCTTCAGCCGAGGCAAACTTACTCTGTTGGTTGTAGGCGCGCTCAATCTCAGAGCGGTTCCTGGTGGGTGCGATGCCCAGAATTTCCCAGCAGTTCATCGGGTACTGCTCCTGATTCGGTAAATAGTTTTTGCCAGAGCGAGACAAGTCCGTTCCCGCTGACTTATCATGAACCCCAGTTAATGTTAAGGGGAGCCTCCTGCGCGTTCCAGCCGGCCAAAGAATAACAGATACAGGCACTGGTTGGGTCGAGCCTTATTGCAGGCAATTTGCGAGTCAATTCGGGCCCAGTAAAGCGAGTGATGAGCCAGAGAAGAATAGCAACCGTGACTACCAGACGCGTACCGCCCACAATTATCTCCAGTTCTTTGCTGGGTTGTCTTGTCCTGTTCGCCAATCCGTTACATGCCGCGGGCACCGCAACCGGAGATATGGAAGCTTATCTCGCCTCCGGCGAATTATCGCTGACCTCCGATATCCCCGAAGTATTGACCACCACCCGTCTGCGCCAACCCAAATCCCGGGTGCCCGGCACCACCACCATCATTGAAGGCGAGCTGATTCGTGCCCTCGGTATCATGAACCTTGTGGAGGTTTTCCGCCTGGTTCCCGGGATGACCGTCGCGGCCGTTGGCAGCAACAATCCGGTCACCAGTTACCATGGCACTGTCCATTATGAACAGCGACGCATGCAGGTGCTGGTGGATGGCCGGACCTCTTACCGCCCTAACCTTGCGGACGTCGACTGGAACGCCATGCCCGTGCCGCTGGAGCTGATTGAGCGCATCGAAGTCAGCCGCGGCCCCAATGCCGCCGCTTATGGCATCAACGCCTTCCTTGCCACCATCAATATCATTACCCGCTCCCCCGAGGACACCGGCGGCACCGAAGTCCGGGCGGTTTCCGGCAGCCGGGGATATTTGCGTACCTTTGGCTCCACGGGCAATGCATCCGGCGACTATAACTGGCGTCTGGCCTACGAAAAGCGCAAGTCTGACGGTTTCGACAGGCAACTGGACCGCTCGGTGGAAGCGCCCTTCCACGATGGCATCGACATGAACACCTTCACCTACGACAGCCTGCTGGCTCTCGATTCCCGGCATAGCCTGGAGTTCCGTGGTGGCGTCGTGGATGGCATCAACGAAGAAGACCAGATCAAAAGCGGTGAATTTGGCGCTCAGGCCGATCCGGACATCACCGTGGATGACTACTACCTGCAGGTCAGGTTCAATGATTCGGTGAGTTCCGGCCACTTCTATCACCTGCAGGCCAGCTACCAGAACTATAACCGTCGCCAGCGCTGGCCGATATGTCTTCCACCCTCGGAAATCCTGCCGGGAGCTCCCGATGAGCCGTTGTTCTGTGCAACTCTCAATAATGACATCGAGGAATCCCGCCTGGAACTGGAAGCCCAGGACACCCTGATCTTCAACCAGAACCTGAGATTGATTTCCGGTGTCGGCTACCGTGAGGATCAATACGAATCGGAGACGTTTTTCGACGGCCGGGGCCGGAATTACCTGGCACGGGTGTTTGGCAACCTGGAGTACTCGCCTACCCGCTGGCTCACACTGAATGCCGGTGGCAACTGGGAAAGTACCACCACCACACAGGAAAATTATTTCTCGCCCAGGGTAGCTGCCAATTTCATCATGGCCCGCAATCACACCCTGCGATTCGTATATTCCGAGGCCGTCAGAACACCGGATGCCTTCGAGCAGGAGCCGGACTGGTCCTATCGCCCCACAGACGTAACTCCAGACCTGTACTCCGGCCTCGACGGCCAGCAGTTTCCGATTGCTGATTTTCTCGATCCCGCCACATCGACCTACGGGGCATGGCTGCAGGAGGAACGGATCCAGTCCAGGGAGATCAGCTATTATGGCCAGTATCATCTGGACTCGGCGCTCTTGTCCCTTGAAGTCCGGTACTTCAATGACCAGCTGCGTGACATGATCAGTGGCATCATCGGTCTTGAGGACTGGACCATCGACAACAACGTCGCGCTGGATCAGGAAGGGTTCGAAGTCGAGGCCACGCTGGACTACCCAGGCACGCGATTACGGCTAAGCTATGGGTATCTGGACCAGGAAGGTACCTACACCGGGACGCGGGATATTCCCGCTGACCGTCAGCAATACGCCATTGATCTGCTGGGACGATTGTCGGTGCGCCATTCCGGAAGCTTCGCCTGGATTCAGGAGTTGCCATTTGACCTGTATTCATCCGCAGCGTTCTACTTTGCGGACGAATTTCGTAACGGACAGTTCGAGCGTACGGATTTTCGGCTGGCACGGCGGGTCGACCAGCCCCGATACAGTTATGAGCTGGCCTTCACCGTTCAGCACTATCTGAACGATCACCCGTTGCTGAGTCCGGATAACATCATCAAGGAACGGAACCAGTTCTTTGTCGAGGCGGGCGTACGGTTCTGACCAACCTGCACAGGGAAGACGCCATTACCAGGAAAGGTATGACATTCAGCCACCATAGAGTCTCTAAAGCCAAGGGTATCGGGCGAAGGGTCAGGCCAGTCTTCGCCTCGATGGTCTTTTGGCTATTGGCGGCGCTTCCAGCGTTGGCCCAGGCCAACGTTATGATGGAGAACACCCTGTTTCTGGCCGGTACCGGCAACCCCGCCGTCGACCAGCGTGTCAGCGACTTACTGGAAAAGGCGCTCTCCGGGACCGATGCAACCGATAACCGGCCGGAGCTTACGGTACTGCCCTTCCGCGAAGACCAGGCACGCAAGGCCCCTTCCGTTCCGGTCGTTGCCCTTGGTCCTGAGGCGGTCACCCGGGTGCTTCAGGAAAGCCCCGAATCCCCGATATTGGCGCTGCTGGTGAACGAGGGCTTCTATTCTGCGCTGAACGCACCTTCAGAGCGCATATCCGCGCTGTTTTACGACCCGCCCCTGGCTCGACAGGCACTGCTGGGCAAAACGATTCTGCCTCATGCAACCCGGATTGCCGTGCTGGCCCGACCGGAAAACGCGTTACGCTACGACAACCAGTTGGCGCCCCTGCGTGACGCCGGGCTGGAAGCTCAGGTGTTTGTGGTTTCCAGCGATGACCGGCTGATTCCAACCCTGGTACGCGCCCTCGGTTATGGCGATTTCCTGCTGGCCCTGCCGGACGACCGAATCTACAACCCTCGTACCATCAAGCACATCCTGCTGACCGCCTACCGCAGAAGTCGCATTGTGATTGGCCCTCGTCAGGCCTATGTCAAGGCCGGTGCCCTGGCGTCCACTTACACCCCCCTGACCACACTGGTCCGGGAAGCTGCCGGCTACATCCGCACTCACCGGGAAAAAGGTGCTTTTCCTCCCGCCGCCTATCCACTTGGCTATGCCATTGAAGTCAACCGTCAGGTTGCGCGCTCGCTGAACATTCTTCTTGGCGACGACCAGGCACTTGAACAGCAATTACAGGACAACATCCGGCAGTTGCAGGAGGTAGCGCCATGAGTCGATCGGCCGGTACCCTGCCTACCCTTACCCGTCGCCTGTTGTGGCTGGGTGCCGCTCCGGCGGTGGTCATGTTCCTGACGCTGCTGGTGTTTTTCACCTCGGCGCGGATCGATGATGCGCAAACTGATCTCCTCAACAGCAGCCAGAGCCTGGCCGACAACCTCGCCCCGGCTGTGGAATATGCCGTGGTATCCGGCAATACCCGGGTATTGCAGCAGATTCTCGACCGGTCTCTGCAGCGCAGCCACGCCAGCTGGATCCGGGTGCTTGATGTCATGGGCCGTCAGGTGGGCCTGGTTTCCCGGGACACCCTGATGCCCGATGACCTTCCTGCAACCGAGGACGTTGAAGTTTTCGAATCAGACATCCTGCAGCAACCACTGGAAATGTCCGGCGTCGACGATTCATCCTGGTTTGAGCCTGACTATGCACTGGGCTCCGGTGCGCTGCGGATGGGAACCGTCCAGGTGGGGCTTGATCTCGGCCTGCTGGACGCCCAGCGGAGGGAGATTATCTGGACTTCGGTCGGGGTCGGCCTGGTCCTGCTCTTTCTGACCTTGCTGGTGGTTAACCGGGTGCTGCACGGCATCGTCGCACCGATCGAGCAGCTGTCGGAACGGGTAAAGAAACTCAAGGCCCGCCACTACGAAACAGTGCCGCCCAGTCAGCAGCAAACCTCGCGGGAAGTCCACGAACTTGAGGAGAACCTGAATGCCCTGGCCGAACACCTGGCCGAGCTCCAGGCCTCGAGAGAGCAGACACTGGCGGCCTCCGAGCAGTCCCGGGAGCGAGCGGAAGCGGCCAATCTCGCCAAATCGGAATTCCTGGCGGTGATGAGTCACGAATTACGCACACCACTTAACGGCGTGTTGGGCATGATAGAGTTGGTGGGCGAAGAGCCCCTCAGCGAACGACAGCAGGATTACCTGCTGACCGCGCGGCAGTCGACCGAGGATCTGCTGACTGTAATCAATGATATCCTCGACTTTTCCCGGCTGGACCGGGGCAAACTTGAGCTCGACCGCCAGTCGTTCGACCTCCGCCAACTGATCGAGAATTGCACCGCGACTTTCCGCCACCAGGCCGCCCAGCAGGGGCTTGTACTCACCCTTGACTGGCTTGGGGACTGGCCGGCCCATCCGGCGGTTTGCGGTGACGGGCCGCGCCTCCGCCAGGTCCTGGCAGGCCTGCTGGACAACGCCATCAAATTCACCGATGAAGGTTCAGTCTCGGTAGTTGCTGAATGGTTACCGCTGGAGGGCAGTGCCATGAAGCTGGCCTGTGCAGTAGTTGATTCCGGCGCAGGGATACCCTCGGACCGGATGGCGGAAATATTCAACAGCTTTGAGCAGCTGGATCATTCCCATTCCAGACGGCATGGCGGAACCGGAATGGGTCTGTCCCTGGTTCAACGACTGGTTGAGCTGATGGGCGGGCACATCCAGGTAGAAACCGATCTCGGCAGGGGTTCATCGTTCCGGTTTGAGGTTCCGTTCGAGCTTAAGTGCGACAGCTGCAACGAGCGTCCACCGGCCCCTGCCCCGCTTTCCAGCGCAGACTATCCCCCCGGCCGGGCCCTGATTGTTGAAGACAATCCGGTCAACCAGCGGGTGACCTCGGCCCTGCTTGCCCGGCTCGGTTTTGAAACCGACACCGCCACCAATGGCGAAGAAGCGATCGAGCGGGTGCGCTCATGCCATTCCGGTTACTCGGTTATCCTGATGGATTGCCAGATGCCGGTGATGGACGGCTATCAGGCAACCCGGGAAATCCGCGAATGGGAGCGTAGTATGGGTCAGGGCCATACACCCATCATCGCCCTGACCGCCGATGCACTACCGGGCACCGAACAGACCTGCCGGGAGACCGGTATGAGCGACTACCTGTCCAAGCCGGTGAAAAAAGAGAACCTTCAGACGGTGCTTGGTCGCTGGGTAAGAGTCTGAGTCCGTCCGTAGACCTGCAAGGTATCAGCGCCGTGCCTGCGATCCTCAGGCAACCGGCTCCCTCATGGTGACAAATTCCTCTGCCGATGTGGGGTGGATTCCCAGGGTGCTGTCAAAGTCCGCTTTGGTGGCGCCCGCTTTCATGGCGACGGCCAGGCCCTGGGTTATCTCTCCGGCGTCGGGACCGACCATGTGGGCTCCGATGACCCGATCAGTGTCTGCATCCACCACCAGCTTCATCAGACAGCGCTCATCCCGGCCACTGAGGGTGTACTTCATCGGGCGGAACTCCGAGCGGAAAATCCGCAGGCTGTGGCCCGCCTCCCGGGCCTCGGCTTCGGTCAATCCGACGGTTCCGATGTTGGGCTGACAGAAGACGGCGGTCGGAATGAACGAGTAATCCATTTCGCCCTTGCCATCGCCAAACAAACGACGTGACAACACCATGGCCTGGGCGAGTGCCACCGGCGTCAGCTGGGGCGTACCAATGACATCGCCAAGCGCAGTGACTGAAGGCACTGCGGTCTGGAAATGCTCGTCCACCACCACGTGCCCGCTCTGGTTCAGCTCAACCCCGAGTTGCTCCAGCCCGAGGCCATCGACCAGCGCCCGCCGCCCGGTCGCTGCCATCACCAGACCGGTGGTCATGACTGAACCGTCCGAAAGTGCCAGCGAATAGTGCGAGTTGTCGGAACTGACAGATTCAATGGTGACGCCAAACTTCAGTTTGATGCCTTTCTTGGTCATCTCATCCGCAAGGAAGGTGCGGATATCGTCATCGAAGCCACGAAGGAACCGCTCGCCCCGATAGATCAGCGTGGTGTCCACTCCCAGCCCCGCCAGTATTCCGGCAAATTCGACGGCAATGTATCCGCCGCCCCAGATAACGGCCTCCCGCGGCAGCTGCGGCAGGTAGAACATCTCATTGGAGGTAAGGATGCTTTCCTTGCCGGGAATATCGGGCACCACCGGCCAGCTGCCGGTCGCCACCGTAATGTGCCCGGCGGTATAACTGCGGTCACCCACCACCACGGTATTGGCGTCCTGCAAAGCCGCCGTGCCGTTGATGATTGTCACGCCGGCATTTTCCAGCAGGCGGCCATAGATACCGTTGAGGCGCTCAATCTCAGCATTCTTATTGGCAACCAGCGTCGGCCAGTCAAAACTCACCTGGTCGTGGGGAATGTGCCAGCCGTAGCCGGCAGCATCCTCCAGGTCGTCACTGACGTGGGCGCCGTATACAAACAGTTTCTTCGGCACGCAGCCCACATTTACACAGGTGCCGCCCAGGTAGCGGGACTCCACCACGGCCACCCGGGCGCCCCGCTGGGCGGACATCCGCGCCAGCCGAACACCGCCGGAACCGGCACCAATGACGATCAGATCAAAATCGTAACGCTCTGCCACGCTGTCTCCTCAAATATGTGTTGCTGGATCGTTAGCCGCCGGTTGCCGTCGCCGCGTATCCCGGCACTTCCCGGAACAGTACGTAATCCTCGAAGTCACCGAGCCGGATTTTACCAAGCGGTCGGAATCCTTCCGATTCATAGAATTGCAGGTAGCGGGTATTCCCGGTATCCAGCACCAGTCCGCATCCTGCCGGGTTCTCCGAGCACAGTCGCTGCACCGCTTCGAGCAGTTCGCGACCGTAACCGCGGTTCTGGTATTTTGGGTTGACGCCCATCAGGGGTAATTGGTGGGCAAACCGGCTTTCAGGCAACATCTCCCGAATTTTCTGGTGGTAATCCAGGTATCGGCGGGTGGAGGCAAAACCTGCGGTCAGCACCATTTTCATTCGCCAGCTCAGTTGCTCGGCAAGATTGAGCCGCAATTCCGGATCCCCGATAAACGCCACCGCAACCAGGGTGTCATCCACCATCACACCAATCGCGTCCTGCTGCAATTCGAAGTAGAGTCCGATCAGCTCCCTGATGGTTGCCCTTACCCGCTTCTCGTAACCCGGCCGGCGGTAATCAAAAAGGTACTGGAATGTCGGTTCATGCCGGTAAGCCTGGTAGAGAATGGACTTCGCCTCGTTCAGCGCAGTTTCATCCAGTCGCACAATGACAGGCTGTTGTTGCTTGTTGTTTTCCGAACTGCCGTTTGCCATTTCCATTGCTCCCTTTTCTTGGGATGATTGTGAGCCGGACACAGCACCTGGAGATCAGATCGCCAGTGTCAGTCTCACCGAAACAAGGCCCGGTGTGTCACGCCGGTCAAGAGATGCCTGGTCAACCACGATGCCGTGCTCGTCACCGAGGCCCTCCAGCCAGGCAGCCACCTGATTAAACGGAACATTTTCCAGCCATACCCGAATCGCAGTGTCACCACTCGGCTCAAACCGTTGCAGGGAGATGCCCGCTTCACCGGCACTGCGGGTGACCACGGCCATCAGTTCGCGGCCATTGGCTATGGATGAGGTACTGCCACCATTGCTCCCTGTCGCGGCGAGCGCGGCAATATTGCTCCGATTAGCCTGCATCCAGCCCAGCAATTCGACGGCGTTCTCCCGTGCACTGACGGCGCGATCATTAAAATCGGCAACCGGACGCCAGATGACGAAATAGAGAATGCCGATAAAGATTGCAATCGAGAGCACCAGTAAGGCTTTCTGGTCGCGCCTGGGTAACTGGTCGTACTGTGCGATGAGTTTACCAACCGCCGGTTGTTCCTTGATTCGTCCCAGCATTGCATCAGCCTCCTGAAACCGTCAGGCGGCCACGGGCACCGCTGGCTTCATTGACTACCGAACCGATGTTGGCCTCCAGGCCGCGTCCCGCCAGGCCGTTTCGCAAGGCGCTCAGTTTGTCATAGTTATCGGCATGCAGATCAACCACCAGTTCTCCCCGGGATCGGCTGTAATTTATGGAATTGAAGGTGACCGAGTCGCGGGCAGGCAATTGCGAGTATTGTTCCCCGGTAAACTTCATCAGCGTCAGGAAACCTTCGACATCGCCTGACGATCCGGCAAGCCGCAGCTGCCCTTCGACAACCCGGCGCACGTTGCCGGCGTGGGTGCGCCGGTCCTGGGGAAAGCTTTCCCGGTAGATCGCCATGGCCTGGTCCGAAATCTGGCTTGCCTGGCGTTGATGGTACAGGCCCATACCGGCTTCCACCGCCACTTGCAGCACGAACCACACCGATGCAACGGCAATCAGCGGGCGCCAGGGTTTCAGCGGGCTTTCCCGGTCGACCCTTACCGAGTAACTGCCCTGGCAAAGGTTGATGGGTGTACAGGCATGCTGGTAATGGGCATGGGCAAGCAATTCCAGCGGCATCAACTCCAGTTGCTGTTGCCGGACCACCAGCCGGCCGGATCCCTGCAGCGAGGCAATCACCGATTGTTGCTGCTCAAGTTCGGCTTCGGTGCCATAGATGGTTACCGGAACCTCAGCAACCACTTCCTCGCTGGGGGGAATCGCCAGGGTCTGGGCAAACATCACCAGGTTGGCAGACTGCATCCGCAACCACTCGCCCCGGTCACTGGCCATCAGGGCGAACTCACCATCGAGGCAGATGGACCAGCCACCTTCGGTGACCGGTAGCAGAGCCGCGTCCGGGTAGATGGCCTCCAGGCGAGTATGGTCCCAGTGGCTGAACAGATCCCGCCAGGCACCCATCTGGCCATGGTCAATCGCGGCCACCCGAAAGCCGGCCTCATCACGGTTTCCGAGGGCAAGATGCACCGAGTCGATGTCCTGGGCGATCTGTTCCTCCACCGCATATGGCAGGGCCTGCTGCACGTAGCGGGTCTGCTTGGCGGGAATGTCCGCGAAACAGAACAGTGCCTCATCGCCGGGGATCAACCCGATAAGCAGCACATTTTCCAGGGCGTTCTGGCCCAGCGCCTGCTCGATCTGTTCCCGGAGTTGGGCCAACCCCCTGGCCTGCGCATCGCCACTGGCATCCACCAGCACCCAGTTATAAACCTGGGCGCCGGGATCCGATTCCAGATCCGCAAAGGGCGGTACCGGGCGAACATAAAGGCGATAAGACATTGTATTAAGAATCCTCTTTAACCTTCTGAAACTGCAAAAGGTTCCTTGTTGATGCGAGCCTTCTGACTGGCGTCCCGCCGCACAGTCTGGACCTTGCCCTCCTGGTCTCGGTAAACCAGGCTGACCAGGCTTGCGACGCGATTATCGTAGGTAATGCGGGCGACAACTTCAAAAAACCGGCTTCTCAGGCCCAGGCCAGCGGACTTGAGACCAAGGCCGGCAAACTCCGGCAATGCCAGGAAATCCTGCAGGTTTTCAAAGCGCTCCTCGGTTCTTCTCTCAAGGATAGACTCTGCCTGGGCCGGCGTCAGTTCCTGATGCAGAGACTGCAGTACTGCGCCGGTGGCAAAGTTTACATTGATTCCGGTGCCATGCACGGGTAACGCCGCCACATGAGGCAATAATGCGGTGTAGGCCTCCTCGGTCATGCCCCGGATCAACCGAAGTTCACTGACACTGGCAAAGGGCTGGTTAGCCGCGCGGTAAGACGGATCGGACAGCAGGTACTCACCGTCTTCTGCACCGTAGGCACTGGTTGTCTGATCATTGTCATCAATCCAGTCAACGATGGCATCCACTGGCACCTCATTGATGTCCAGCACCTGCAGCAGCCGGGCGAGCCGGTCCCGGGTCGTCGTGTCCACCTGCCCCGCCGGGGAGACCAGGTCGTTCAGATTGATCCGTCCGCCCAGTTCGTCGATCTGGACTTCCGCCACACCGCCGTCATCCAGCGGCAGGATTGCGGAATAACGGGCCCAGAATTCGTCAGGACTGTCGACCGCTGCGCCATCCTCACGATCCTGGTCAAAGTCCCGCTTGAGGATCTGGCCGGCAAAAACCTCTGCCCCCAGCGCAACACTGTGGCCCTGTTGTTGAGCCAGATAATGGCCGGCACGGAATACCCGCACACTCTGTTGCTGGGTCATACCGGTCGCCAGAATAACCACCAGTGCCATGGCCAGCAGCACCATAATCAGTGCGACTCCCTGCTGGTTACCTGACGGCGGGCGTCGATTCATTGCGGGTTAACCCCTGCGTCCTGGTTGTCAGCCGGCGTTGCCCCGGTGGCGTCCTGGTCACTTTCTTCCGTGTCATCGGTATCGCTCTGCCCGCCCGGCTCCTGGTCATTGGCCTGATTCACGATGCCCTGCGCGGTCGCCGGATCGAACTGTGGCAAGGCGTAAATCCGGGACAGTTCGCCGAATCGTTCGTGCTCCAGAGTGATTTCAACACCCAGCGGCAACGGCACGGTCGGGCTGACGGTGGTTCCGATACTGGCCATGGCCTCGTCACTGGGCCACTGGTCGACCCAGGCACGATCGTCATTCATGAAGCGGATCGAGAAACTGTTTATCCCGGATATCATCAACTGGTCATGGCTGTTGTCTTCCTGGCCCTGGTCAACCGATTCCCAGTAACGCCGGCGCAATTCGCTACCGGTGTATTCCCAGGCGACCCGTTGCAGTTCGCTACGCCGGATGCCGAGCGGATTGCGCCAGCCCTGGCGTGTCAGTTGCAGCTCGAATTCCTCGCTCTGGCTGGTGAACGCCGGCTCGAAATCGCCATAGATGTTGCGGGCCGGGCGATTGACCACCTGGCCAAGATCCCGCTCCATCAACAGGAAGGTACGCAGCAGCTGGTCAAATTCGGCGGAAACCTCATTCACCCTGTCCCGGGAACTGATAACCCCGTTCAGCACCTGCCAGACTCCGAGACCAATCACCGCGGTGATGGTGACGGCAATCAGCACCTCCATGAGGGTGAAGCCCTGCTGGTAACGCCTGGTCTGCGGCTTGGTCGGCGGCATGGTCACGGCTCCCCGATGAAACCGGACAGGGCGTGAACCGCATAAGGTTCGGAACCACTGGCGGGGATGCGGGCAACGGTGACATCCACCCGTCGCATGGTAGGTTCGGCGGTGCCGAGAACCGCGGTGGTTACCTGCCAGCGGTACTGGCCGAAATCCAGGTCGTCGGTGGTTTCGGAAATACCCGGCAGAGCCTCGGCCAGCCGCATTTCATTCATCCGGTTGTCGGCAATCCAGCTCGCCAGCGTCTTGTCTCTGACCCGTTCATAACTGTTGATATACTGACTGGCAACTTCCGAGGCCGCCGTGGCGATCAGTCCGAACACCAGCAGCGCCACCAGCACCTCAATCAGCGTAAAGCCCGAATGCCTGCGGTCGCCCATCCTGGCGCTCCTCATCCCGCTACTCATCCCGCTGTTCTCCCGGAGCAATCCACTCCAGCGGTGACAGGCCGTCGGACCAGATCAGGTGACGGCGGTCGCTGACCGATCCGATGGTGAACTCCAGCTCAAAGGGAGTGAACTCTCCGCTGGAGAAAAACACCACATCCGGACGCAGGCGATCCTCGTTGGAGGACAGCCGCGGAAGGTCGTTCTCGATGAATTCGGTAACGGTCATCCATTCCGGCAACTGGCGGGCACTGAACAGGCGATCGCCCTTACGTTCCCAGTCGCCATTCTCGTCGTCATAAACCACGAACTGGTAGCGGTCCTCTTCAATGAGCAGGCCCAGCTCCTGGTTGTTGAGAACCGCCTGTTCGGAGGCCGTCTGCATAAGCAGGTAAAGCTCCCTGACTTCGTTTTCCAGCTCCCGCTGGCGGCCACCGTCGCCAATACTGATCACCGCAAGCGCTGCCAGCAAGCCGACCACTATCAGCACAACGAGAATCTCGATCAGGGTAAAACCCGCGGACGACGGCCTTGTCAGCACCGGTTTTATTTCCCGGACGCCCACACACTGATGTCTGCAGCGTCACCATCGCCGCCTTCCTGGCCGTCAGAGCCAAAGGAGTAAAGGTCGTAGGGACCTTCGGTGCCCGGGCTCACATACTGGTAAGGCGCTCCCCAGGGGTCTTCCGGGACGCTCTTCAGGTAGCCGTCCGGGTTCCAGTTCTTCGGTTCCGGGGTGCCACTGGGCTGTTGTACCAGGGCTTCGAGGCCTTGCTGGGTCGATGGGTAATGACTGTTATCGAGGCGGTACAGGTCCAGGGCATTGGCAATATTGCTGAGCTGGGTCTCCGCTACGGTTACCTTGGCCTGATCACTTCGCCCCATGATATTGGGGGCAACAATTGCGACCAGCAGCCCGAGGATCACCATCACCACCATGATTTCGATCAGGGTGAAACCGCGTTGTGTACCTTTGTGTTCCATTGTCATAACTCTCATTTGTCGAACGTTTCCTTTTTCAGTTTCCTGTTTCCATGTCCCTGTGGCTGCCTAGCCCACCAGATTGCTCATGTTAAGGATGGGCAGCATGATGGCCAGGACGATAATCAGCACCACTACGCCCATGACCAGCAACATCATTGGCTCGAACAGCCCCACAATAGCGGCAATCTTGGCCTGCAGCGTGTTCTCCTGCATTCTCGCGGTGCGTTCAAGCATGCTGTCCAGCTCGCCGCTGGATTCACCGCTGGCAATCATGTGCAACATCATCGGCGGGAAGTACCCGGTCTGATCCAGAGAACGGTGCAGGGATCCCCCTTCACTCACTTTCTGGGCGGCGCCCCGGAGCTCCTGACGCAGAAAGTCGTTGGACAGCACCTCCCCGGCAATCCGCATCGCGTCTACCAGGGGGACGCCACTGGTGGTCAGGATACTCAGCGTACTGGCATAACGGGCGGTATTAACGCCGCGCACCATGCCCGAGAACATGGGCATGTTGAGCAACGACCGGTGAAACCGCAACCGCACCGCTGGCTTGCGCAGGGACAACCGGAACGCGACCACCGCGACTATCAACAGGATCAACAGATAGACACCAAAATCTGCCAGGAATTCCGACATCGCCAACATGACCCGGGTCAGGGTCGGCAACTCCTGGCCCTGCTTGACGAAAACTTCAATAATGTCCGGCACCACGTAGGTCAGCAGGAACACCACGATGGCAATGGCCACCACACTGAGAATGATCGGATAGATGGCCGCCAGCTGAATCTTCTGGCGGGCTTCCTGGCGGGACTCGGTATAGTCGGCAAGCCGGTTCAGCACC
This sequence comes from Marinobacter profundi, assembly GCF_002744715.1. Taxonomy (GTDB): domain Bacteria; phylum Pseudomonadota; class Gammaproteobacteria; order Pseudomonadales; family Oleiphilaceae; genus Marinobacter; species Marinobacter profundi. The sequence continues at coordinate 581,065 of NZ_KZ319367.1, read as the reverse complement.
AGATCAAGGTGGCCCGCATGCTCGCCGGCTGCCACCGTGGACCGATACAGCCGCGGAAAGGCCCTGGGAAACTCACCCAGGCTGTCCGCCAGGGTATGACCTTCCATGACCTTGGCTCGAATGGCAATCAGCATGCCCTTGATGCGCTGGTTACCGGACTGCTGGGCGGCGGCCGACAGTGCCTGCTCGACCGGGATACCGGACTGGATCAGCGTTGCCAGCTGTCGGGTAACCAGGGCCAGGTCCGCCGGCCCCAGGCTGCCGCGCCGGCTTAAGGGATTGGTGCGAACCTGTTTTTCCGCAGCCGGCTCGACCGCCAGTGGCGTCAGCCCACGCTCTCGCAGTTGCTGGCGAATAGCGCGGGCACTGTCTCCCTCCAGAACGCCTTGCTTCTGCCGGCCCCGGGCGTCCAGGGCCTTGTAGTCAAATGCCGGCATGGGTCATCGGCTCCGGTGGGTGACGCGGAGAACTTCTTCCATCGTCGTCATTCCGTCAAGGATCTTGGTAACACCGTCGGCATGAATACTCGGACCGGCACGCCGGGCCTCGTGTTCCAGGTCCAGTTCACCGGCACGCTTGTGGATGAGCGAGCTGATCTGTTCGGTAATCTCCACCACTTCATAGATACCAATCCGGCCCCGGTAACCCAGCTGGTTGCAGGCATCGCAGCCCTTTGCCCGGTATATCGTGGGCGGGTTGGCAGGGTCCTGCTGGAGGAATTCGCACTGCTCCTCGCCCGGGGTGTAGGGTTCCTTGCACTCATTGCACAGGACCCGCACCAGGCGCTGGGCCACGATACCCACCAGACTCGAAGAGATCAGGAATGGCTCAATCCCCATATCCATCAGACGGGTAATGGCACCGACCGCAGTGTTCGTGTGCAGTGTGGACAACACCAGGTGGCCGGTCAGACTGGCCTGTACCGCAATTTCAGCGGTTTCCAGGTCACGGATCTCACCAATCATCACCACATCCGGATCCTGACGCAGGATGGCCCGCAGGCCCCGGGCAAATGTCATATCCACCTTCGGGTTGACCTGGGTCTGGCCGATGCCCGGCAGGTTGTACTCGATGGGGTCTTCGACCGTCAGGATATTGCGGGTACGGTCGTTGATTTCCTGCAGCGAGGCATAGAGCGTGGTGGATTTACCGGAGCCGGTCGGGCCGGTCACCAGCAGGATGCCGTAGGGCCGCGAAATCAGCTTGCGCAGCACCTTGAGATCGTTGCCGGCCATGCCGAGGGATTCCAGGCGAATGCGCCCGGCCTGCTTGTCCAGCAGACGCAGCACTACCCGCTCGCCACTGGCGGAAGGCATGGTGGATACCCGGATGTCCACTTCCCGGCCGGCAACCCGCAGGGCGATCCGACCGTCCTGTGGAACCCGCTTTTCGGCGATATCCAGCTTCGCCATGACCTTGATGCGGGACACCAGCAGCGGCGCGAGGGCTCGCTTGGGCTGCACCACCTCACGCAACACGCCATCAACCCGGAAGCGGACCACCAGGCGTTTCTCATAGGTTTCAATATGCACGTCCGAAGCGTTGGTCTTGACCGCTTCAGTAAGAATGGCGTTGATCAGCCGGATGATCGGTGCGTCGTCCTCCTGCTCCAGCAGATCCTCGGTTTCGGGAACCGAGTCCGCCAGGGACGCCAGGTCCATGTCGTCGCCGATACCTTCTACCATCTGCATGGCTTCGGTAGAGTCACTCTGGTAGGCAGCGTTCAGGGCCTCGTCGAAGTGCTCCGGGGCAATTGGCGCAAAGCGGGCCCGCCCGCCGCTGATGCGGTTGGCTTCGGCCAGCGCCGTGTGGACCGCGCCCGGACGGACCAGGATAACCGGTTCACCGTCTTCGTCGCGGGTCAGGATGACCCCGTTGCGCTTTGCAAAGGTGAAGGGCAGACGGCCCAGCGGCGCATCCTGCGGCTGGAGTTCGATGTCTGTGTTCAAGGCTGTCCTCGTTGTGTTGACGGGCCAGTCATTTCGGGCCCCGGAAATCCTTGTTATTCAATTAATTCAGAAAGGCTACCATAGGATATGGAACCGCTGAATAACTCTATACACTATACTGCCTTTTACTGATTAAAATGCCGTTACCAGGAACATCAATGTCTGTTATCAGCCCCCGGTTACCTGCTCTTCTCAGCCTGCTGGCCATCCTTGCCATGGTCGCGACCCTGTCTTGGCAGGGTTACAGCTTCTGGCAGATGGAGCAGAAAACCCGCACCGACGCCGGCGCGACCAGCCAGGTTACCACTCCGGAATCCCGCGAGCCGGAAGTTGACTTATCCAGTATCGACCTGTTTGGCACCGCCGACCAGAGTGCGGCTGCCCAGGCTGTGGACACCGAAAACCTGCCGGAAACCAACCTGCGTCTGTTCCTTCGCGGTGTGCTGGCTGCCGACGGCGACTTCCCGGGCAGCGCACTGGTTGAAGATGACAAAGGCAAAACCGAAGCCTACCTGGTGGGCGACGAACTGCCCGGTAACGCCAAATTGCGGTCAGTCCACCCCCGGCGCGTGATCATCGAACGGGCCGGCAAGCTCGAGAACCTGTATTTTCCCGAGACCGAGGATCGCAGCGGCATGGACGTCGCAGACAGCAATGATTCGCCGGGCTACGATACCGCCACCCCATCCGTCACACCCGCGGCATCCGGAGGCGGGGTGACCATTCCCGCAACACCCGCTGCCGACGAGCAACGCCGAGAGGAGATCCGCCGCCGCCTTGAACAGCTCCGTGAACGCCTCAGAAACAACAGTAACTGAGGTCACGTCATGGCGGCCGGGGTCATGCAACCAGCTCGCCGGGCTTCCCTGCTCCCGATCCTGCTGCTGGTCACCACCGTTGCCGCCTTCGAACTGGGTGGCAAACTGCTGGATTACGTCCAGGACGAGTTTGGTACCGAAGCCCGCGCCCGCCTGGAAACCTGGCAAAACCTGCAAAAAATGGCGGCGTCTGCACCGATAGAGCGCAAGCTCAGCCTGGTGAATTCATTCTTTAACCGCGCCAGATTCATCAACGACATCAAGCACTGGGGTGAGGAAGACTACTGGGCGACCCCGGTGGAATTACTGGCCACCAATGGCGGCGACTGCGAAGACTTCTCCATCGCCAAGTACCTGACCCTGAAATCCATGGGCGTTCCGGACGATCAGCTCCGCATCACCTACGTCAAGGCCCTGGAACTCAACCAGGCCCATATGGTTTTGGCCTGGTATCCCACGCCGGATGCCGATCCGCTGATCCTCGATAATCTGATCAACGAAATCCGGCCCGCCTCCCAGCGTCCGGATCTGGAGCCGGTCTACAGTTTCAACGGTGAAGGCCTGTGGTCGAACCGCGCCGGAGACCGTAACCGGCGGATTGGCGAGGCCGCCAAGCTGCAACGCTGGAATGACCTCAATTCACGCCTGCTGGAAAGCCTGCGTTGAGCGCCGGCGCCCGTCAGCCAAACAGCACCCGCCCCAACCCCGAGGTTCGAATGACCCGGCGCCCTACCGCCTGATCAAAGACTTGCTGATCCGGCACCAACAGGCTGAACCAGTGTTTCGCCCGGGTAATGCCGGTGTAGACCAGTTCCCGGGTAAGTACCGGATTGATCCGGTCCGGCAACACCAGGCAGGTGTGGGCGAATTCGGAGCCCTGGGATTTGTGCACCGTCATCGCAAACACGGTTTCCACCCCTTGCAGTCGGCTGGGCAGCACCCACCGAACCCCGCCGGAGCCATCGCCGGCCGGAAAGGCCACCCGGATGACCCGATGATCCGGATCGATCACTTCGCGGCCATTCAGCCAGTGGCGGGCCGGCACTTCCAGGGTTATCCCGATATCACCGTTCATCAGCCCCAGACTGTAGTCATTACGGGTGACCATGATCGGGCGACCGGCGAACCAGCCTTCCCCGGTACTGATCAGCTTGTCTTTGCTCAGGGCGGCAATAATTGCCTGGTTCAGCCCCTCGACCCCGAACGGGCCACGGCGCAGGGCGCACAGCAGCTGGAAGCGGTTATAGGCCTCCAAAACCTGGCCGGCCCACTGCTCCCACTGGGTCCAGTCGGCATCCGCAGCGGGTCGCGCCCGCTTCATTACCCCCAGGTAGTGGCGGTAACCTTCCGGCGGTGCCACCGGCCGGCCCTGGATCAGCCGCCCCTCGCCGCCACCGGGGAAACTGGCAGCGCCACCGCCAAGGCAATGGCGGGTGACTTGTGGTTCCGGTTCCGTCCGGTTGATGGCCGCTCGGGCAATATCAACAAAGCCACCCTGCAACACCCGGGCGGCCTCCGTGGCCGCGTCGCCACTGGCCGGCTGGTTGACCGCCGTAGCCAGCTGGCCGATACCGCTGTCCGCAGTGAAACGATAGCTTTTGCGGAGCATGGTGATGGCCTGGTCCAGCGGAGTACCCGCGCCGTCCAGCAGCTCCGGAGCGATGACGGTGCCGGCGACCTGGGCGAGCCAGCCAGCCGTCGCCGGAGTGTAGTGGCCGCCAGCTGCGCGCTGGCAAAACTCGCCCAGGACCGCGCCGGCATCCACTGACGCAAGCTGGTCCTTGTCGCCCAGCAGAATCAGCCGGGCGTGGGGCGGTGTTGCCTCCAGCACCCGCGCCATCATCTCGATGTCCACCATCGAGGCTTCATCGATCACCAGGACGTCTGCCACCAGCGGGTTGTGCCGGTGATGGCGAAACTTTCGCGAGCCGGGAATGCTGCCCAACAGCCGGTGCACCGTGGTCACTTCGACGGGGATTGCGGCTCGGATGGCCTCACCGTCGTGTAGCCCGCTCAAGTCCAGGCCGTCGACCGCACCGGCGAGGGACTCATTGAGGCGGGCGGACGCCTTGCCCGTGGGCGCGGCCAGGCGGATACGCAGGCTGCGTGCCCCCGCAGACAGGCTCAGCGCAACGCTCTGCAGGGCAGCCAGCAGCTTGACTACGGTGGTGGTTTTGCCGGTTCCCGGGCCACCGGTAATCACACTGAAGCCCTGGCGGGCGGCATTGGCACAGGCGACCCTCTGCCAGTCCACCGCGTCATCAGCGTCGACCCCGCCAAACAGTGCGTCCAGCGCCCCGGCCAGGGCCCGGGCACCCACACCGGAGGGGTCCTGCAGCTGCGTTAGCGGCGCCAGGCGGTCTGACAGCTGATGAAAGATGGCCTGCTCGTACTGCCAGTAACGGCGCAGGTACAGGCGGTGGCCATCACGGACCAGGGGCGACGACGAGTGCTCACCATCGGCGACGTCCGCCACCACAAGGGGCAAATCGAGGGCTGTTTCCCAGTCGCCCAGTGCAGTATCCCGCAGAATATCCGATGGCAGCAGACGTTCGTCGGGCGCCACGTCATCTTCCGGCGGTAGTGACAGGGCGTCGTTAAAGCCTTCCCGGGTCATGGCGTCCAGATCCAGGCAGACATGACCCCGTCCGAGCTGATGGGATGACAGCGCAATCCCCAACATCAGCAACGGGCTGAGCGGCTGGCCGGCAGCCTCCGCCTGATGACTGACAAATCGCACCAGGGCAAGATCCAGCGCCCGCAGCCAACCCAGCTCTACCCAGGACTCCAGCAGCGACAACAAGGTGGCCGGATCGGCCAGTACCGTCTCGCTCATCCAGCGGGGTTCTGGTGTAGTGCTTGCCTGCGCCCCGGTTGCGGAATTATTCATTGTTACCTCGGTCATAGCAGGGCCTCCTGCTCCATGACACCATCGGCACGGGGCTCCGTCCGGGCCTGAAACAAACGGTCCATGGCCTCAATCAGCCGGCGATCCGGCCGGTCCAGGTGAACGCCGCCCTGTTCGCCGCCGTTGCCCCGCAGGAACAGGTAAACCGCGCCGCCAATATGCCGGTCATAATCGTAATCCGGCAGCCGCGCCGACAACAGCCGGTGCAGGGCCAGCAGATAGATCGCGTATTGCAGGTCGTAGCGGTGACCCGCAACCGCCAGGGCCATGGCGTGGGGGGTGTAGCTCGGATCATCCGGGCCCAGGTAGTTGGATTTATAGTCGGCCACGTAATAGCGGCCATCGTGTTCGAACACCAGGTCGATAAACCCCTTCAGCATGCCATTCAGGGTCGCGCTGCGGGCTTGCGGTCGGTTGCGGATTGCAGGATCGTCATGGCCGGTCAGAGTGTGTTGACGAACCAGGGCGTCCAGAGCGGTGGTGTCTACCTGGTGACTTGCAAACCAGAACTCCATCTCGGGCAGCACGCGGCTCAGGCTACCCAGGGCCACCGGCATTGCGGGGCCGTCCGGCTGGCTCGGTAACGGTAGCGGCGCCTCCAGCAGATCGCCGGCCCAGTTCAGTAATGGACCGGCCCAGGGAGTCCAGCCCCTGCTCTGGCAGGCGCGCTGGATCAGTTCGCGCAGGCCCGCCGGATCCCCGGCCACGGCAGCAAACCCCTCGCGGGCACACCATTCAAGAATGCCATGGAGGAACGTACCGGGTCCGGCACCACGGTAGAAACCGTGGATCCGTCGGGTATCCGGATGCGGGTGGCGTGTCGGAGGCGGCAAGACCTGGCCAAGGGGCACAGACTCCTCGCGCTGGCGCTCCGCCTCCGGGGTTTCCGCCTCCCCGCCGGGGCGAACGGGTTGCGAGGGTGAGTCGGCCGCCTGGTAACGAATTGCCGAATAGCTGGCAATCCACCAGTTTTCTTTCGCCTGCCTGGCGGGTACCCGTGCGTCCACCAGCGAATGCGGCTGCTCCGGTGTATACAGGTCATCGCTGGCGGGAGGCAGCGGCGATACCGCCATGGTGGCACAGGTCGCTGTCATCTGCTCAAGACAGCCCTGCAACGACTGGCTACCGTCGTGGCCTGCCAGGTAACCCAGGGCACAGCGTTGCTCCTCCCCCTTGATATCCGGCGCCCCCACCCAGGTGGCGTGGCGGGCACGGGTCAGCGCGACGTAAAGTTTGCGGATGTCCTCCGCCAGTCGCTCCCGGTCGGCCCTGGCCAAGGCATCCTCGTCCGCGCTGAAGACCAGCGCCAGCCGGCCATCGCCGTCGTGCCACGACAGCGGCGTGTCTTTCTTGTTCACCGGACGGCAGCTGGTAGCGTACGGCAGAAAGACCAGGGGATACTCCAGCCCCTTGGACTTGTGAACTGTGACCACCTGGACCAGGTCGGCATCGCTTTCCAGCCTGACCTGCAGTACCTCCGAGCCCTTGCCGCCATCCGCCAGCATGTCGCCATAGGCACGAATCAGTGCCTGCTCTCCGTCCACCCGCTGACTTTCCCGCTGCAAAAGCTCCGCCAGATGCAAGACATCGGTCAGCGACCGCTCGCCGCCCTCCCCGGCCAGCAGCCGCGCCGGGGCATCAAAGCGGGCCAACAGTTGACGGATCATGGCCAGCACGCCCTGGCGGCGCCACGCAGTATGGAAGCTGCGGAAGGCTTCAATTTCTTCTTCCCACGCCAGCTCGCTACGCCGCAGGTGATCCAGGGTCGACCATTCCAGACCCAGTGTGGCGGTGGCCAGCGCAGCGCGGACCAGTTGGTCGCGTTCCGGTTCGGCGCAGGCTTTCAGCCAGGCCAGGACATCCCGCGCCTCCGGTGTCTGCAGCACCGACGCACGGTCAGACAGGTACACACTTTTGACACCGCGCCGGGACAGTGCCTCTCGAACCCGGCCCGCTTCGGTGCCGTTGTTCACCAGGATGGCAATATCTGAAGAACGCAGCGGTACCAGTTCGTCATCCGGGCGCCGGAATCCGGCCCGGCCCTGCACCCCCAGGTTGAGCAGGCGTACGATCTCGGAGGCGCAGGCCTCTGCAGTGCGGTCCTGTACAACCGGTTTGTTGTCGGTATTGGTATCCGTCCAGAAGGACATGGCCGGCGGTTGCTGGCCATCCACTTCCAGCCATTCCTTGCGACCCTGAGCCCGTACCGACAGGAATGGCACCGGATTGGCACCCGCGCCGCCATGGTCCCGGAACAGGAAGGCGCCATGGCGGGTCTTCTGCTCACCGTAGGCAAACACCTGGTTGGCAGCCTCAACCATCGCCAGTGCCGAACGGAAGTTTTTTGGCAGCGTGACGTGGCGGCCTTCAGTCGCCTGCCGAGCCTTCAGGTAGGTAAAGATATCAGCGCCGCGGAAGGCGTAGATCGCCTGTTTCGGGTCGCCAATCATGAAGAACCCGGTATTGCGGTTATTCTCGGCGACACGGTAGACCGCATCGAAAATCCGGTACTGCACCGGATCGGTATCCTGGAACTCGTCGATCATCGCCAACGGAAACTGCTGCCGGATGGTAGCCGCCAAACGCTCACCGCCAGGGCCGTGGAGCGCGGTATCCAGCCGGGTCAGCAGGTCATCGAAGCCCATCTCCGCCCGGCGCTGCTTCTCCCGCTCCAGGCGACGACTGATCCAGCGGCAGGCGTGGAACAGCAGGCTTTCCGGGGAGACCTGGCGACCGCAGATGTCCCGTAACCGGCCCACCGCAACCACCAGTGGGTGTTCCTCCGGCCCCGCATCCTTCCATGCATCCGCAATGCCCTCCGGGCTCAGCCGGTTCCAGGCCGGCTCGGTGAGACCGGGCGCGGCCAGGTCATCACCAGCGGCCCACTCCAGCAGCTTCTCGAGCCAGCCCGCGAGATGGTTATCCCGTAACTTGCTGCCGTTGAACGCCTTGCGGGAACGGGCTTCGGCGACGACCGAGCGGAAGTCCTCGACCCACCCGGCAATTCCAGGTCGCAACTCATCGAACACCCGACGGCGCGACGCCACCAGATCCCCCAGCTGCACGGCAGGACTGCCGCCGTCTTCTGGCAGCGTATCCAGGTAGGCCAGCAGGCTTCCCACGCGGTCCTGCAGGGTGTCGGGAGCGCTGAAACACCCCAGCCAGAGATCGGCCGCATCCGCATCCAGCGGCGAGACGAAGGTGCGCCAGTAGTCCCGTACCACTTGTGCGAACAGCTCACTCTGGTCTGTTTCAAGGTTCTGGTTAAACAGTCCGCCACTGTCGAAGGCGTGCTCCTTCAGCATCCGGTTACACCAGCCGTGGATCGTGTGCACTGCCGCTTCATCCATGGACTCCGCCGCCAGTTGCAGCAGGCGGGCCTTGGCCGGCCATTCGGCGGGGTCCGGGTAGCTGGCCCGCAACTGCAGCAATGGATCATCCTGCTGGTCCGGAGCCTGTAAACTGTCAGGCTCGCCCCGAAACACCTCGGCCGCCTCGGCCAGGCGTTTGCGGATCCGGTCCCGCAGCTCCTTGGTAGCCGCTTCGGTAAAGGTCACCACCAGCAGGTCCCGCGGGGTCAGCAGTTTGCCGGTCGCGGCAATGTCGCCGTGGCCCAGAATGGCCCTCACGTAGAGCAAGGCAATGGTGAAGGTCTTGCCGGTCCCGGCACTGGCCTCAATCAGCCGGCTCCCGCAGAGCGGGAACGTCAGCGGGTCCAGCTCGACAATGTCGATCGGCGTTCGGGCATCCGTCATATCGGCTCCGTGGTGATCCCTCATCATTTGGCCTCCCGGTCTTCAGAGTGCCCCTTTACCGCTTCATGTAGCGGTCGGTAGAGCCGGTTAACCAGTGTGGTAAAGCGTCCGTCCGCCACCAGGCGGTCGAAATCCGGCCAGGCCCGTTGCAGGGCCGGCGTTTCATCCACTTCACCGGAGCGCTGATAGGCGCTTTCGAATACCGTCCGGGCTGCCTCCCGGGCCCTGTCCTCACCTTTTGGCAGCGCATCGAGCCAGGCGAAGGCGGTTTTCGGGGCGACCGGCAATGGTTCGCACAGGCCCTCCAGCCACGTGGTCAGGATGTCGTGCAGATGATCCCTGGCCTGCTGTTTCGGTAACGGCGGGAAACTGACGTCGCCGGCCTTGCTGAGCAGGAACGAGTTGACCGGCCCGTCCAGGGTCAGGCAGGCCGCCAGGTGGTTGACCCAGGGCGCCAGGAAACGGGGCCATTTGTACTGATTACTGGCGGTCGTCAACCCGCTGGTGTGCAGGCTGACCAGGGCCAGGTCACCCTCTGGCGTGGCTCTCAGGCCATCCAGCCAGTCTTCCAGTACCAGCTGCTGGCCGGCCAGCTGGAACCCGGCGGAGACCAGATGAAGGTCCTGCTTGACCGGATAGCGGGCCAGCAACGCCTGGTAGCGTTCATACAGTTCGGGCAGATCACGGGTCAACCGGCGTTGCTGCAGGACACCGACGCCACCTGCCGGCAGTTCACCCCGTGCGGCCTGCCTTTCGGTCACCCGGGTGAGCCGCGCCTCCAGCGACGCTTCATCCGCGCTCCGGCCATTCTCGGGCGGCTGTAACAGGACCTGACTGATCAGCTCGTCGGTCAGCTTCCAGTTGCCAAGGCCATCCACCACAAAGGGCTCATCGTCCTCGGTGCCCGCGGCCTCACGGTCAAAGTAGATGCCGAGGCGCTGACGGAAGAACGCCTCCACCGGCTGCTTCAGGAAACTGGCAGGCATGCTGAGGCTGATGGTATCCCCCGGCAGGTCCTCGGGAAGATCGCCAAGTGCCTGCCGGCCGGATTCCCGCTCGCGCTGACCGTCGTGGGCACTACGCCACTCGCCGGCGTAGGTGAACAACGGGCCCTCGTCGCCGCTGAAATAACGGGGACTGAACGGCTGCAACGGATGCTCGGTTGTCAGCCGCTCCGACAAGGACGTTGCCGGCCCCGTGGCGTGTCGGGCGTCTTTCCCGGTCGGCTTGGCCGGCCGGATTTCATCCAGATGATCCCTTAGCTGGGCCACCAATACCGAGGGCGGCCTCTCAGAATTATCATTAACACTACGACCTATCCAGCTGATATAAAGTCGCTTTCTGGCTGACAACAGGGCTTCCAGGAAAAGGTAGCGGTCATCCTCGCGGCGGGAGCGGTCACCGGGGCGGTAATCTCCGGCCATCAGGTCGAAATCCATCGGCGGGTAGCTGCGGGGATAGTCGCCATCATTCATGCCCAACAGACAGATATGGCTGAACGGTATTGCCCGCATCGGCATCAGCGTGGCGAAGTTGACCTTGCCGGCGAGAAAGCGCTGGCTCAGACCGCCCTGGTCGAGTTTGGCCAGCCACTCTTCCCGCACGATCGTCAGTGGCAGGGGCACGTCAGCCAGCCCGGCGTCTTCACAGGTCGCCAGCCAGCGTGACGCAACCTGCTCCAGCCGCCCCATTATCAGCGCTCCCTCGTCATCCAGTGCACCGAAGAAACGGTCCCGCAGATCATTCAGGGTTGCCAGCCACTGCCCCGGCGTGCGAGGAAGCGAGAGGGCCTGCCAGAGGTAGGCCAGTTCACGGATAAAGGCATCAAGGCGCCCGGCGATCTGGCTTTCCAGTCCACCAACTTCGTCATAGGGCTCGATTCCCTGCCAGGCCTCGCCTTCACCAGTGGCGTAGCCCAGCAACATTCGGTGCAGGCCAAACATCCAGGTGTTCTGTTCCATCTCCGCAGGCAGCTCGAGGGCACGCTTCTGATCCCCCTGCAGGCCCCAGCGAATATTCGCGCCGCTGATCCACTGGTGAAGCAGCGGCAGGTCTTCTTCGGTGAGACCGAAACGCTCCCGCACCGACGCCACGTCGAGCAGATCCAGGACATCACTGACGGCAATTCGGGATTCCGGTAATGCCAGCAGGTGCTCAAGAGCCACCAGCACCGGGATCTGATGACGCTGACCCTGGTCGGATATGGTAAACGGAATGAAACGGCGGTCATCATGATCAAAACGGCCAAACACGGCCTGAATGTGGGGCGCGTAGGCATTGATGTCCGGCACCATGACAATGATGTCCTGCGGCTTCAGTGCCGGGTCACTATTGAAGGCTGCCAATAGCTGGTCGTGGAGGATTTCCACCTCGCGCTGAGGGCTGTGGGCGGTATGGAATACCAGGGATCCGTCGGCCCCTTCCTCCGGCGCAGGCAGGCTCCGGCTTTCGCTGACCGGACGCAGATTGAGTATGTCATCCTGCAAACGCGCGAGGAGCGTCGCACTGGAATCTCCGGCTACCACATCATCAAACAGATCGATCCGCTCAAACCAGTGGCGGTAGTCTGCCGCGTTGTCGTACTCATCCAGCAGCCGGATATAGTCACGGCCCTGCTTGCCCCAGGCCGCCAGCAAGGGGTGGGCGTGAAGGTGCAGATTACGGTCATCCAGCACTGCCGGCATCCCCTCCCGCAGTGCGCCCCGACGGTTGGCCGCCCGCAACAGCTCCCGGTCCTCGACTATATCCGCCCAGTAGAAGCGGCAGGGGTTGTGCACGCACAGCAGCACCTGGCTGCACTGCCCCAGGCGGCTCAGCACTTCCAGGGTTTGCTGGGGCAACGACGAGACCCCGAAAACCACCAGCCGTGCCGGCACCCCGGCAGGCCGGGTTTGCGGCGTCAGGCTGCGGGCAGCGTCAAGAAAACGGTTGTGAACGTCAGCCCGGCTGATCTCTCCGTCGGCGGCGCCGATATCCTCCAGCAGCAGCCGCCACAGCGCGGGCTGCCAGCTCTGGCCGGCGGGCACCGCCGCTTCCTGGCCGCGGACCAGCAGCACGTCCCTACCCTCGCTCCACGCCTCCAGCCAATCCGCGCGGTAGACCTGGTACTGGTCGAACAGGTCGGCGATTTTTTCCGCCAGCTGGAACAGCCTCCGCTCCGGCTCCTCACCACTGAGAAAGCGCGCCAGCGGCGCAAAGCCCTCCTGTTCGGTCACTGCCGGCAGCATCCGCAGCAGGCGCCAGGTCATCCGGTCCTTGTCAAACGGCGACTCGGTCGCCACCGCATCCGACCCCAGCACTGCACGATAGACCTGCCAGAGAAAGCGCGACGGCAGCGAGAAGGTCATCGCGGCGGCGATACCCAGGCCGGCAAGTTCCGGGTCGTCCCGGTCCCGCGCCAGGGCCAGCTTGAGCCACTGGGCAATACCATTGGAGTGCACCAGAAACACCTCTTCCTCCAACGGCGCAAGGGGGAAGCGGCGTATAACTTCAACGGCAAGCTCCCGCAGGTTCTCCAGCCGGTTGCCGTGAATGACCTGAAAACCGGTGGGAATCGGTCGGCTACCGCCGGATTCCATGGGTCCTGCCGCTGGCGCCTGCGCCATGTGCACTCCTGAGTCTGATGGGTCTTACCGGAAAGTCTGCCTCAACTGCGCGACACCCCTTGTCGTCGCGCCTGTTGCAAACGGGATCACAAACCAGATCGCAAACCGGCACTGTCGTCAAATGCCAGCCGGCTTGTCGTGATCGGATACTGTATCAGGGGAGAATACCGCTACAATCCTGACAGTCCAATCTTTACGAAAAATCAGCGTGTTGGCCACTGCTGGCTATCCTGGCCACCGCAGGCCTGCCAACGCGCCCCAAAGGAGTAATGCACCATGAGACGCTGGAATGGCTGGGGAGATGACCAGTACAACCTCGAGTTACCCGATGCGGGCCGCCAGTTTCTCGACGACCGGGTTGGCCCGGGCACTCCGCTGCGGGATGTTGATCTGGACACTGTTTGCCAGTCTGTGCCGCCGTCAAGGCTGGTGCCCCATCCACTGGTACAGACCCGCGCGGAGGACCGCGTGCGGCACGCCCGTGGCCAGAGTCTGCCAGACTGGCTGGCGATGCGCAGCGGTGACTTCGGCGTATTTCCGGATGGCGTGGCCTACCCGGAATCCGCGGACGACGTAAAGCATCTCCTCAACTACGCCCGCAGTAATGGTATTCAGCTTATTCCCTACGGCGGCGGCACCAGCGTCGCCGGCCACATCAACCCGCTGGCCGGGAACAAGCCTGTACTCACCGTCGACATGGGGCGGATGAACCGGCTCACCGACCTGGACACCGAGAGCCAGGTGGCAACATTCGGCGCCGGTACACCGGGGCCGCTGGTTGAATCCCAGCTAAGGGCGCGGGGCTATACCCTCGGGCACTTCCCCCAGTCCTTCGAATTGTCCACCATCGGCGGTTGGGTAGCCAGTCGCTCCAGCGGCCAGCAGTCGCTCCGTTATGGCCGCATCGAACAGCTGTTTGCCGGCGGCAGCATTGAAACCCTGCAGGGCACCCTGGAAATTCCCACCGTGCCGGCCTCCAGCGCCGGGCCGGATATCCGTGAGATGGTGATGGGGTCCGAAGGACGTATTGGCCTGATCACCGAAGTCAGGGCCCGGGTAAGCCCCCTGCCGGAGCACGAAAGCTTTCATGTCATGTTCTTTCCGGACTGGGAGCAGGCCCGCAATGCGGCTCGCAAGCTGGTGCAGAACCGGACGCAACTTTCCATGCTGCGACTGTCCAATGCCGTAGAGACCGAGACCCAACTGGCGTTGGCGGGCCACCCGCAGCTGATTCGCCTGCTGGAATCCGTCCTCGCCCTCAAAGGCGTCAGGGGCGGCAAATGCATGATGACCTTTGGCACCACCGGCAGCCGGCGGCAGTGCCGGACCGCCCTCGGGGAAGCCAGGGCCCTTGGCAAGCAGTTTGGTGGCGTCTACACCGGCACCCGGTTGGGTCGCAAATGGGCCGAAAAGCGCTTCACCATGCCGTACCTCCGCGAAGCACTGTGGCAGATGGGGTATGCCGTAGACACGCTGGAAACCGCAACCGACTGGGACAACGTCGACAACCTGCTGAACCGGATCGAGCATAACCTCCGTCAGGGGCTCCGGGAGCAAAGCGAACGGGTTCACGTGTTCACTCACTTGTCCCACTTCTATCCCCAGGGGTGCAGCATTTACACCACCTATGTCTTCCGGGTGGCCGACAGCTACGACGAGACCTACGCCCGCTGGCACCACCTGAAGTCCACCACGTCAGAGCTGATCGTCCACAATCGCGGCACCATCAGCCACCAGCATGGTGTCGGCAAGGATCACGCACCCTATTTGCCGCAGGAAAAAGGCGAACTGGGCATGATGGCCATTCGTTCGCTGTGCGGTTCCTTCGATCCGGAGCAGTTGCTCAATCCCGACACCCTGTTCCGCAACTGATCCCGTCGGCACTGCGGTAACCCAATGAACCGTTTAAATGACCTGACCCAGGTGGCAGACATGACGAATTCATCCCGGCAAGACGCGCTCAACACATTGCGGGCAGCAGACTCACCGTTCGATGTAGTGGTGCTTGGTGGTGGAATCACCGGCGCCGGTGTCGCCCGGGAGGCCGCAGGCAGTGGCCTGAAAACACTGCTGGTCGAACAGCGTGATTTTGCCTGGGGCACCTCCAGCCGGTCATCCAAGATGGTCCACGGAGGACTGCGCTACCTGGGCAGCGGCCATCTCAAGCTCACCCGCGATGCCGTCCGCGAACGGGAGCGACTGTTGGCCGAGGCCCCCGGGCTGATTGACCCACTGCGTTTCATCATGCCCCACTTTCACAAGCAGTTTCCCGGACCTCGGCTGTTCCAGCTGCTCTTGCGCGCCTACGACCGTCTCGCGGGCCAGCAAAGCCGGCTATGGCTTTCGCCCGGTGAGACCCTGCAATGGGTTCCGGGGCTCGACAGCCACGGCCTGGCTGGCGCCAGCGGGTTCACCGATGCGGTAACCGATGATGCCCGGCTGGTACAGCGAATCATCGCGGAGGCCCGCGCTGACGGCGCCACCTGCCTGAACTACGTCTGCGCCCGGAAGATTCTGCGGGATGCTGCCGGCCAGGTCACCGGAGTCGAACTGGTGGACACTGCGGATGACGGCGCTGGCAGCGCATTCCGGGTAACGGCGAACCTGGTCATCAATGCCACCGGCGCCTGGGCGCAACGACTTCGTCCCGGCGCCGGCCAGGGAAGCCCCATTCGTCCACTACGGGGCAGTCACCTGGTCGTGCCATTCGACAAGCTGCCCGTTGCCTGTTCGGTGTCCCTGTTCCATCCGGATGACCGTCGCCCGGTGTTCGCCTTTCCCTGGCAGGGTCGCACGGTGCTTGGTACCACTGACCTGGACCATCGCGAGGACCTTGATCATGAGCCGTCCATCACCGACGCCGAAGTCAGCTACCTGCTGAAAATTGCCGCAACCCTGTTTCCCGGCCAGCCTCTGGGTCGCAGCGATATCATCTCCACCTGGTCCGGCGTTCGTCCCGTGGTCAGTGAAGGTAACGAGCTGGCTCCGTCGAAAGAGAACCGTGAACACGTGATCTGGCAGGATCAGGGGCTGATCAGTGTTGCCGGCGGCAAACTGACGACCTTCCGGCTCATCGCCCGGGAAGCCCTTGACCTTGGCCGCCATCAGTTGCCGGCGCAACGACCGGCACCAGAGCTCCGTAACGAACGACAACCGGTGCTTGCGCCTTGCCCGGCATTGCCCCGACCCCCGGGGGTATCCCATGACCTGTGGCAACGATTGCAGGGCTACTATGGCCGTCAACTTGAAGGACTGCTGACCGCCGGCCCACTGACGACGATTGGTGACAGCGGCGTGACCTGGGCCGAACTGATCTGGGCGGCAGCTCATGAAGACGTAATGCATCTGGACGACCTGTTGTTGCGGCGAACCCGAATTGGTCTGATCCTGCCCCGGGGGGCTGAGGACCAGTTACCCGCCATAGGCACGCACTGCCGGAAAGCCCTGGGCTGGAGCGAACCACGCTGGCATTCCGAAGTGGAACGCTATCTGGCTCTCTGGCAGACAGCCTACGGTGTACCTGCCCAGCCTCGCCAGGGGGTGCACCCATGAGCGACCGGCAACCACTGATCCTCGCCATCGACAACGGCACCCAGAGCGTGCGCGCCTTGCTGTTCGATACGAGGGGCAACCTGGTCGGCAAGGGGAAGCAGGAAATCGAACCCTATTTTTCCAGCCAGCCGGGCTGGGCGGAGCAGGATCCCGACTATTTCTGGGACAACCTGGGCAAGGCTTGCGCACTGCTCTGGCGAACGACCAACGCAAGCCCGCAGCAGGTGGTGGGAGTCACCGTCACAACCCAGCGGGGTACGGTGGTCAACCTCGATGCGGACGGCAAACCGCTGCGGCCTGCCATTATCTGGCTGGACCAGCGCCACGCCCGGGTAGATGGCCCGTTAAAAGGACCCTGGGGATGGCTGTTCAGGCTCCTGCGCCTGGAAGACACCATTAACCGTTTCCGGGAAAAAACCCAGGCCAACTGGATTGCCCAGAACCAACCGGATCTATGGGCAAGAACCCACAAATTCCTGCTTCTGTCCGGCTACCTCAATTTCCGGCTGACCGGACAATACCGGGATTCCGTTGGCAGTCAGGTGGGCTATCTGCCGTTTGATTACAAGCGTCACCGCTGGGCAGGCAAGCGGGACTTCAAATGGCGGGCCATGCCGGTAACCCCTGCCATGCTGCCCGAACTGGTCAGCCCCGGTGAGGTGCTGGGCCATCTCACGCCCGCTGCGGCCGCTCACCTCGGACTGCCCCCGGGCCTGCCAGTGGTCGCTGCGGCATCCGACAAGGCCTGTGAAATTCTCGGCAGTGGCGGCCTGCATCCGGACATTGCCTGCATGAGCTATGGCACCACGGCGACGATCAATACCACCAGCCGGCGGTACGTGGAACCCATTCCCCTGATGCCGCCCTACCCGTCGGCCCTGCCCGGCCACTTCAGCACCGAGGTGATGATTTATCGTGGTTTCTGGATGGTGAGCTGGTTCAAGAAGGAGTTTGGCCTGCGAGAGCGCCACATTGCCCGCGAGCGGGGTATCCAGCCCGAGGTACTGTTTGACGAACTGGTCAACTCGGTTCCGGCGGGTTCCATGGGTCTGATGTTGCAACCCTACTGGTCGCCGGGTGTAAAACAGCCGGGACCAGAAGCCAAGGGCTCCATTATCGGATTTGGCGACGTACACACCCGGGCCCATATCTACCGCGCCATGCTTGAGGGCCTGGCGTACGCCCTGAGAGAGGGCAAGGAGCGCATCGAGAAACGCAGCGGGGTAAAAATCCGTACCTTGCGGGTCGCCGGTGGCGGCTCCCAGAGCGATGCGGCGATGCAGCTGACCGCCGACATTTTTGGCTTACCGGCCGAACGCCCTCATACCTGGGAAACATCCGGCCTCGGCGCAGCGATCGATGCTGCTGTCGGCCTGGGTCTTCACCCGGATTTTGAGACCGCCGTGGCCGCAATGACGCGGGTTGGCGACGTCTTCCAGCCGGACCCCACCACCCGCGAGCTGTATGAGCGGCTGTATTCCGAGGTCTATCTGCAGATGTATCCCCGTTTGCAGCCCATCTATCGTAAAATCCGGGAGATTACCGGCTACCCCCGCTAGCGCCGGACCAGTCCCGCGACGGCGGCTCAACTTTTAGTATCATGAGCAAGCCAATCTGCGATGGCTGGTATACACTAGCTGCCGGTTCCCTATAACAACTACAGATACCAATGCAACGCGTGCCGCAACAGCCTGCGCAATACGATCGCCTGATCGCACTCCCCCACATCGCTGGCCTGCTGGTCGCTCTGGCTATTCTCCATCTAGTTGCCCATAGCAACTTTTTGCTGTTCCACACTCTGGTCGAGATGCTGCGGATCGTGGCACTCACCGGATTATTCGCGCTGGCATGGCACACCCGACACTGGTCCGGGAACTCCTTTCTCGGCGTTGCAGGCACTGCGGCTATTGCCATTGCCGGACTGGAGCTGCTGCATACCCTCTCCTACAAGGGGCTGGCTATATTTCCCACGGCCGACGCCAATCTGCCGACCCAGTTGTGGATTGCCTTCCGGGGCCTGGAAGCCCTGGCATTCCTGGTTGCCGCACTGTGGATCAGGCGGGCGGTGCACTACGGGTGGGCCCTGACCGGTTTCGGATTACTCGGCCTGGCCCTCCTGGTGCTGGTTTTCAGTGGCTATTTTCCGGACAGCTTCGTTGAAGGCAGTGGCCTTACCCGTTTCAAGATTATCGCCGAGTACCTCATTGCGCTGTGCTTTGCCCTGACCATGATCCTGCTTTTTCGCCGGAGAGAGCAGTTTGCCGCGCCCGTTCACCATTTGTTGCAGGCCTCCCTGCTGTTCAACGTATTTGCCACCCTGGCGTTCACCCAATACATCAGCGTGTACGGATTCGCCAACGAACTTGGTCATTACTTCCTGTTTCTGTCGGCCTACCTGATCTATCGCGGTGTGCTGGTAACCGGGGTGGTGTCACCGTTCAACCTGCTGTTCCGTAACCTTAAAATGCATGAGGAACATCTTGCGGAGCTGGTGTCCGAACGCACGGCGCAACTTGAGCAAAGCGAGTCTCTCCGGCAGACGTTTTTCCAGCACTCACCCGCCATCATCCTTCTAACTGATGCGGACGGGCGGCTGACATTGGCCAACCCGGCCTTTGAAAAACTCGCCAACCGACGTCAGGATCAGATTCTTGGCAAAACCCTTCACGACGTGCTGTCGCCGGAACTGGCCGACACCGCCGCCCGCCATGTCCATGAGAGCCGGCAAGCGGGCAGGCCCGTTACCGTGACCGAAACGGTGAACATCGACGGCCATTCCCGCATCTTCGAGACCATTCATTTCCCGCTTCCGGGATTGGCAGCGTCGGATTCCGGTCGCGGTATCATCGCCACCGACGTCACTGAACACCGTCAGGCCCAGGCCAGAATTGAATTCCTGGCCCATTTCAATGCGCTTACCGCACTGCCAAACCGCAACCATTTTGAAGAACTGGTCAACAACCGCCTGGCCCAGGGCCGACCGGCCGGGCAGCGCCAGATGCTGGCTTACATCGACCTCGATAACTTCAAGGATATCAACGACACCTTTGGCCATGTGATGGGTGACAACCTGCTGCGGGAAATCGCAGGCCGGCTGAAAAGTGCATTCCACACTCAACACAGCGTCATTGGCCACTCCGCCGGAGACGAGTTCATGATTTTCCTCGGGCCGGTGCAGAGCGAGGACGAAATAAATCGTGAAATCAGAACGTTATACGATCTTTTTGCATCACCCTTTGAAGTCAGCGGGCAGCTGCTGACTATCACAATATCGGTGGGTGTGGCCGTATCACCCTCGGACGGCGAAGACTTTTCGGTGCTGTTCCGCAACGCTGACACCGCCATGTATGCCGCCAAAGCGGAAGGCCGGAACACCCACCGCCGCTTCACTCAGGCGATGGAACAGAAGGCCCTGGAGCGACAGGGGTTACTGGCGAAGTTGCGCGGAGCCCTCGGGCGAGGCGAGCTCTACCTGAACTATCAGCCCCAGTTTGATCTCGCCACCCGCCAGATCGTGGGTGCGGAAGCGCTGCTGCGCTGGTGCCATCCGGAATTGGGCGCCATCAGCCCCGAGCGGTTCATACCCATTGCCGAAGAAAGTGGCCTGATCGTCGAGATCGGTCAATGGGTCATCCTCGAAGCCTGCCGGCAGGCCGCGGCCTGGCAGCGTGCCGGGCTGCCTGGTATCACCATGGCGGTTAACCTGTCCGCCATCCAGTTCCAGCGTCCGGACCTGTGTGAATCTGTTGCGGGTATCCTGGCGACAACCGGCCTGCCCGGGCAAAACCTCGAACTGGAACTGACCGAATCGGTTCTGGTCGGGGATGTGGAGCGCGTCGTGAATACCATCAAAACCCTCAAGCAACAGGGCATTCATCTGACCGTCGATGATTTTGGCACCGGGTATTCCAGTCTCGCCTATCTCCAGCGGTTTGCCGTCGACAAGCTTAAAATTGATCAGTCTTTTGTGCGTAATATGGCCACCGACGAGAGCAGTTCCTCCGTGGTACGGGCAATCATCAGGCTCGCTCACAGTCTCGGCCTGAAAGTCGTTGCCGAGGGCGTTGAGACAGCCGGCCAGACTGAACAGCTCGCCCGTCTGACCTGCGACGAAGTCCAGGGCTACCACTTTGGCAAACCGATGGATGCGGAGGAATTTACAGCCTTGCTGGGTAGCCGGACCACGCCAGCCTGAGCAGAATTTCGTATGTCGATATTTCACATAAATGCTCTATAATGTGAAAACTCGACAAAGGAGGCGATTATGATCTCTCCCACGGCTAAACGTGACACCACCAGCGATCGCATGCTGCTCGGCAAGGCACTGCTCAATGCCGGCCGCGCCATGGGGCTTACCCAGGCGGAACTCGCTGACGTGGTGGGCCGGAACCGTACCGGACTGGTGCGCGACGGTGTTGACCCGGCCAGCAAGGCAGGCGAACTGGCCTTGCTGTTCATTCGCCTATACCGCAGCGTCTACAGCCTGACCGGCGGCGATGAAGATGCCATGCAGCACTGGCTGGACACCCGCAACCGCTACTTTGACGCGATACCCCGCGAGCTGATTCAGACCGCAGAAGGACTGGTACGGGTCAATCACTACCTCGACGCCATGCGGGGGCGGATTTGAACTATCGGGAGCGGGTCACCGAGCACCTGACTGCCCTGCAGGGGGCTGTGTTCCGCGTGGTGGAAAGCCAGGAGGAAATAGCGACAACCCGGCTGGTGGACAACATCCAGGAGCAGATGCGTCTGGAGGAATTACTGGAGGGCAGCAAGCCTGCCCTGCCTCCCAAAACAGAAAAACTGCACTACCTGCTGTCCACGCCGTTCCGCTATCCGCCGCTGAAGTACGGCTCCCGCTTCGGGCGCAGTTTCGAACCCAGTTTGTTCTATGGCGCCATGAGCGTGGACACCGCGCTGGCGGAAACCGCTTATTACCGCTTCGTATTCCTCAGCCACCTGGAAACTCCTTTTCCAAGGCCTCTGACGACTCTGCATACACTCTTCAGTGTTCGCATCCGCACTGCCAAAGGCATCCGCCTGCAGGAGGAAGCATGGCGGGACCTGCATGAGGTACTGACTGATCCAGTCAGCTACCGGGAAAGCCAGGCCCTCGGCACCGATATGCGCCGGGCCGGCGTCGAAGCCTTCCAGTTTCTGTCTGCACGGGCACGTCAGGCCGGGCTCTATCAGCTGCCATTCGAGGTTTGCCAGGGTGTCGAAGGTATCAATGCCGCGCTGTTTTCACCCAGGCCATTTTCCGACAAGCAACCCAGAAGCCGGCAGCGCCTGATCGTTGTCAGCGGTCAGGAAACAGTATCGATGAGCCTGGCGGGGGAAGATGGCCACAAACGGGGCGTTGACTTTCACCGGCATGTTTTCCTGGTCGATGGCAACTTTCCCCAGCCCGCATTTTGAGACTCTGCAGAACTTCGCTCGCTGCGCAGCCCGGCACCAATAGAATCATGATCGCGCTCATTCTCACCCAACCCTCGCTCCGCCCTCACCCTTGACGTCAGATGATTAAAAAATCCGCAGTTTTGTTGATCTGCATCTAAGGGTGCGACAGCGAATGCGCTCTATATTGACGGTGAACGATCAATAATCGTCGTCGCAGGCAAGGCAGGCCAATCAACGGCACAAAGTGGCCGAACCGATTGTTCCCTGTGCTGGAATGTTGTTGCGACGGGCTGGCAAGGCGTATTTGAGGGTAGCGAAATGTTTGATCTGTACAACCAGAAGAAAATCTTGGCGGGAACAGTCCTGACCACGGTTCTACTTTCCGGCTGCAGTGACGGCTCATCATCTTTGAGCGGGATCTCAGACCTGGTGACCAACCCGCCTGCCGCAGAGCAGGTGCCGATATCTCCGAAAGTTCTCGACAGTGCCGCGTCTTTCCTTGGTGCCGCCACCGGCAAGGAGATACCACTCTCGGTGGATTCGGTAGTTTTTATCAACTCTGCACTGGGTTTAAACGAGGTCTCCGCGGATCCGCAGAACCTGTTTGGTGATCTGTGGATGGTGGTACGCGATGCCTATGGCGTTCCCGTTCTGGATGCCCTGGAGTGTATCCAGCCGATCGCCTCCGAAACCATCACGCTTGCGGACGGTACCACGACTGACACGGTGCCAATGGTTATCGACACTCTGGAAGAAGAGCCGGTTTGTGCGGTGGAAGAAGGCTATGAGCAGTACACCATCGAACTCGAGATCGGCCGGCTGAACATGGTCCGCACCATGACGCAGAATCCGACTGTGTTCGCTCGCGCTCTGGAGGAGGCCATCAAAAACATCAATGCCTCAGAATCCATCAAACTGGACCCTGCCGGTCGATTGATTCTGGTTTCCAGTGATCCGGTGACCGGTTTACCCGTTGAAAACACCATCGACTCCCCTCGGGAGAACCTCGCCCTCTATAATGCACTGCTCAAGGAGGGCCGGATTGCTGGTTTCGGCCCCGAAAAGCACGAGGGCGGCCAGACCATCGCCCCCCAATGGCTCGAGATCCGGGCTGACCTTGAACTCGGAGACCTCGCTTACCTGCGGGACGGCACACCCGGGCGGGATCATGGTGTTGACCTGTATAAAGGGTATGCGGACCTGTCCGGAACTACCCATGACCGCCAGATGGACTACGCAAACCAGCTGCTGAGCTATATCCAGTACTACGATAACGGCAGTACCTGCCATTACCGGGACGATACCGGTTATGCATGGGCGCAGGTTTTCGATCTTGAGGGATATTACGGTGAGAACATCGCCGGTTTTATGACCCATGCCGATGATGCACGGCGTACCATCGTGTTCATGCACGATGTTATCCAGGATATGCCGGAAGCCCCCCTGCAGACGCTGCCCACGGCCGATGGCAGGTTCGATCTGATGCATGCCGCGGCTGCCTTCCTGGGTGGCGCCTCCAACAAGAGTGTGCCCCTGACCATCGATGGACTGGTGTTCATCAATACTGTGCTCGGCCTGAACGAAGGCGTTGATTTTACCAACAAGGGTGAAGTTTTCGGTGATCTATGGGAATTGGTACGCGACGAGAATGGGGTTCCGGTTCTGGACGGTAATGATTGTCCGCAACCGGTCTCGATGAATGGTGGTACCGTGCCAATGGAATTCGACCCGGATTCCGGTGAATGCGTGATCGTCGAAGGCTACGAGGACGATGTGATTGAACTGGAGCTTGGCCGCCTGAACGTGGTACGGGTAGCACTGACCAATCCACGGGTTCTGGACCGGGCCCTGTATGACGTGATGAATTCCATCAACGCCTCCGTCGGCCTCAAGCTCGACCTGGCTGGCCGCCTGGCTTACGGCATTGATGATGGCACCGGCAACGTCACCTACCAAACAGTCGATTCCCCGTTGGCCGGTCTGTCGCTGTACTGGGCGCTGATGCGCTGGGGCAAACTCGAGGGCACCGTTGAGATCATACAGGATGGTACGTGGACCCCGGTGGACTTGGCCATCAAAGAAGACCTGCGGGATCAGCTCACAGCTGAAGGCCTCCTGTTCCTGATGGATGGCACCGAGGCCTGCCAGGGCAATGCTGCCGACTGTGGAGCAAAACGCCTGACCAGCGGTTACGTGGACTACAGCGCCTTCAACCACACCACCGCAACCATCTACTCCGGTGCCATGGTGGATTTCGTGGAGCGTCAACCGGATGATCTCAGCTGCGCCTACGGCGACCGTACTGAGGATGTTTGGGTCCGAGTGCTGGGCAGCGACGACTACACTGGCAGCAACATAGACGCCTTCGTCAAGCAGGCCGAGGACACCCGCAACGTCATCCAGTTCATCCACACGGTGATTCAGGATCCGTTGACGGTGGCCCTGTGACAAGGTTCCGCTAGCGGAAACGCGCCAACAAACCCCGCTTCGGCGGGGTTTTTCGCTCTGAGGCGATATGATAAGAGCGCCTCATCCGCCAGCCGCCTTTAGGCTCCCGGCAACATCGGCCATTTCAAGACGTCTGGGAATATGGAAATAGCATGACACCGGCAGGCCAACCGACCACGACAGAAGTCAGATGCGAATCTGCTACGACGGTGAAGGAGAAGAAAAATTGGAGGCGCGGGTCGGAATCGAACCGGCGTACACGGAGTTGCAGTCCGCTGCATAACCACTCTGCCACCGCGCCGGGAAAAGTCCGTGGAGATCGAGGACTTTCATGCTCTCAGGTGGGCTGTGAGAGACTTGGGTTTTGATTTCCAACCGGCGAAACCGGAGAGAAATTGGAGCGGGAAACGAGATTCGAACTCGCGACCCCAACCTTGGCAAGGTTGTGCTCTACCAACTGAGCTATTCCCGCTCTTCGTGTCTGAGGCATTCGCCTCTCAACGGCTGCGTATTCTACGGATTACGTTTCCGCCGTCAACACTTTTTTTCACGTTATTGTTTTATAGGGATTTATTGGGCATTTTTTGTTCGGGGTGCACAACCTTTGATCGGTAATACCCCTGGTCGGGAAGTATGCCGGCCCATTCGGGGGCATTGCGCCCCCCGCAGGCACCTGGCTGTCAGAGCATGTCGAAAAAGGCTTTCGCCCCGCCGGCCATGAAGTAATAGTTTTCGACGCCCTTCGCTTCAAGGAAGTACTGCAACCACTGCACCTGTTTGCCGACGGCATCGTAGATCAGCAGCGGTGCGCTGTTGTCGGTTCTTTCTGCCAGCAGCTGTTCCCAGCGGGCGCGATTATCGAACGGGATGCGTTTCTCCCGGCCCATGAACAGAGCAAGGCCGGCCCGCTGTTGGTTGTCGCGGGCATCAACGGCGAAGCCGGCCTCGTCGAGATACAATCCAAATTTCTCGGGCGGCAGCAGGTGTGCCTCGAACTTGTCCCGGGTCAGCAGCTTGCCCGCGTCGGCCAGCGGTTCCCCCAGCAGCACCGTGTCATTGGGAAAGGTGCGGGCCCAGTCGAAAATGCCCGCATCGAACGACACGGTGCCGGCTACCCCTGCTCGCTCAGCCTTCACCGCCGCCTGGTAGGATTTTTCGCAGCTGCGCCCATTGCAATAGAACACCAGCTGGCTTTCGTCCTGCTGCGCCAGTGCCGCCACGCGGTCCGCAAAATCCCGCTCCGACAGCGGGATATGTTGAGCCCCGGCAATGTGGAGAGTGTTGAACTCAAATTCCGAACGAACATCGACAACAGTAACCGCGCCCAAACGCCGGTGAAGTTCGTCGAGTTCAATAACTGCAACGCCAGGATAGAGCGAACGGCCGGGAAAGCCTTCGTCGGCCTGCAGCAACCCGGCAACACTGATCAGGAAACAGAAGGCGAGAAATTGGGCAGATCTGATCATCAGATAGACATCCTTGTGGTGATCCGAACAGGGTTTTCAGCTCAGGCGCCATGATTCTTCGGACTGCTGAAGGCAAAGCCTCCACCGCTGTTCTTGCATTCCTTCGCCGAACAACTCAAATCGGGTTTGGTTTTTGATACCCATGAAAATGGACCCAAAAGGTCCACCAGACAAGTTATTGATCGCAAACATTTGTAAACTTCTTTACGCTCCCGGACACAAGACACCGGAGGCGCGAATCACGCCGCGTCACCGGGTCTTGTCACAGGATTGCCGGGCCAGGTTACAGTAGCGGCTGAGCCTTCAGTGTCTCCAGGTCGATCGGTTCCACCCCAAGGTCCTGCCACTTCTCCGGATGGCAGGTAAACAACAGGATCTGGTGACGCTGGGCAGCATCAAACAGTATCCGCTTCATGCCATCCAGCCGGCCGGTATCCGAGTGCACCAGGGTATCATCGAGGATTATCAGCGTCGGCCGTCCGGCGTCCTTCAGCAGGTCGGCGTAAGCCAGACGGCTGATCAGCCCCATTTGCTCCCGGGCACCAAAACTCAGTTCGGTCATCTGGCCGAGGTCGTTGCCACGACGGAACCTGCCGGGCACCAGGTGCTCGTCCACTTCCAGTGTCGCCTCCGGGAAGAGTACGGAAAGATAGTGATCCAGGTGTTTCTGCAATGGTGCCTGCAGTCGGCGGGTAAGCGCCTGACGCTTGTCGGTGAGGATGGTCAGCAGCAAATCGAGTGCTTCGGCGCGGCGATGAAGCTCACTGTAACGGCGATTGAGATGCTCGAGTTCAGCCGTGCTTTCATTGAACTTCTCCTCGAGTCCTTCTGCCCCCCACGCCTCCAGGCGGACACGGATATCCCGAAGCTCCCGCTCCCGGTTCTTCTGGGCAGCCTGTTGGGTTTCGGCAGCTTGCCGGTAGCGCTGAATATCCTGCTGTAACAAGTCGGGACGGGCCTGGCGAATCCTGCTTTCAATCTCTTCCAGGTTCTTAACCAGCTCGGCTTCCCGCCGCTGGGTCGCGGCAATGGTCCCGGCAATTTCCTGAAGCTGCTGCGGGTTCCCGGAGCGCTCCAGTTCCGTGCTGAGTTGTTGCCATTCGCGGTTGGCGGTCTCACAGGTCTGCCGTGCAGTCAGAACCCGCGTTTCGTGCCTGTTACGGTCCGCTTCGGCCTCCGCGACACGCTGCTCGGCGACTTTACGGGCGTGTTCCGCATCGGCAAGGCCCGGGATGTGGTCAGCCTGCTCGCCCGCAGTCTCCAGTGCTCCGTCCAGGTGCGCCTTGCAGCCCTGCAGTTCGGTAAAGGTATCTCCGGTTTCGCGGCGAAGGCGCTCCAGTCCGTGCGGAGCGACCGACAGCAACAGGTCTTCCGTGTGCCGGACCTGGCGCTCGCCATCCTGGTATCGCGCCAGCCTCTGCTCAGCTTCTTCGACTCCGGCAACGCCAAGGGCACGGAGGTGTTCGGAGAGGGTCTGCTCCAGATGGGCCAGGGTTCGCCGGGCACTGGCGAGGTCTTCACCCCCTGGTGTAATGCCCAGACGCCCGACACCGGGAATGGTCAGTTGGCCCTCGTCAAGAAGGCGAAGTTCACCCTCCCCCGCCAGGGTAGAATCGTTGAGCTGCAGGGTGTGGCCTGGCTCCAGTTGCCAGCTCAGCCGGGTGGCGATCGCCTGCGACCTGATCGTTTCTTCATCCAGCTGCCGGCGGGTGGTACGGGCTCGCTGGACCGCCTCTGCATCAATTCTGTTTTCCTGCTTCTGCTGCCGGCCCTGATCCAGCTGTTGCTGGAATCCGGACGCCTTGTCCAGATTCTGCCGGAGCGTCCGATACCGGTCTTCCAGTCTCGCCACATCCTGTTGCAATCGTGTGCGGATTTCCTGCTGGCGGGCCTGTTCCACTACCCGGGTAGCCGCTTCGTAGTCTGCACGGGCGTCTTTTACGGCCTTGTCGAGACCGGGCGTGCGAGCCTCCTCCCCGGCCAGTCGCTGCCGGGCGGCCTGCAGCTCCGCCTCCCGCTGTTTCAGTTTGGTTCCCTGGGCCTGCATCTGCTCCTGGTTCTGACGGAGCAGGTCCAGATTCTGACGCACCTGGCCGAGGCTATCCTGCGCCCGGAGCTGTTGCTGCTGCAACGACTCTACCTGGCGGAACTGCTCCCGGGCCTGTTCCATCCGGCGCAGGGCGTCCTCCCAGGGGCGCTCCGCGTTGGCACGATCAAACTCCGCTGACAGCAAGCCGAGGCGGTCAACGTGGAGCCGGTATTGCTCGATCCGGGTTGCCAGTTCTGCCAGGTCACGTTGCCGTTCATCTCGCTCTGCGGCAAGCTGCTGATACTCGCCACGGGGCTTGCCCGTAGCGGTAAGGAGTTCCGCCCGCTGTTTTTCCACGGCCTGAATGACATCATCGCCTCCGCTGCTGGCGACTTCACCCACCAGGTTATTCAGAGCGGACTTCAGGTGATCGCCGGCATGCTCAACCGCCTTCTCGATGTCCTGACCGGTACCCTGCTCCACCCACAACAGGCCGGGAATGCCCCAATGCTCGGCTTTGCTGACGCCCTTCTTCGGTAGCTGGAAGCCAAGCAGTTCAGCGAGCTTTTCTTCCGCATCCTCCCCGGAAAAACTGCGGCCATCAATGACCAGGTCACAGCGTTTACGCTGCAAAAAGCTCTTGGTGAGCTGCCATTGTTGACCGTCGTGGTCAAACTTCAGCTCGATGGTGGGCGCTGCGGCGGAATCGCCCCAGGGGCGCAGGTCTTCGACGGATTTGGAGCGGTGGCGCTCAAAGAACGCGGCTCGGATGGCCCGCACCAGGGTACTCTTGCCGGACTCATTGGGGCCGTGAATAAGGTTGATCCCCGGCTGGAGTTCCTCCAGGGCCATGGGGGTCCGAAACTGCCGAACCTGCTCGATGCGGAGTCGCTGAAGTCTCACTTGGTCACCTCCTGCGTGCCGCTGCTGAGCAGTGAGGCCAGGATGGCCAGGGCGTCCCGCGCCGGTCCGGAGACATCGCCCCCCTGCCGCAGCCGTAGCTCTTCGATGGCCTCTCCCAGATAACCATCGGCATGGAGGGCTGCAATATCCTCTTCGGTGGGTTCCAGCTGCAGGCCACTGCGGTCACAGCTGACGCTGCGGAATCGGGCTTCCGCCAGCGACAGCCCGTGGTTCAGGTGTTGGTGGCCCTCCAGGGTAATCGCACCTTCCAGACGCAGATCCAGCACCGATGCTTCCGGCAGTTCCTGCATGCGCGCAATCAGCTGGTCCAGATCCGAGGGTACCGACAGGGTTTCCCGCCACTGATACCAGCGATAACGGGCGGTGTCGTGACGGTGAACGTCAGGGAGAGCCCCCGGTTCCGCCAGGTCAACCACCAGGACATAGCCGGCATCGTTATTACGGAAGCGCTCCGGCTCCGGAGTGCCGCTGTACCAGGTGCGCTCGTTAATCTGCTTGGTACCGTGCCAGTCACCCAGCGCCAGGTAATCAAGGCCAGCCAGTTGCGTCCGATCCGGCGCGATGGGATTGGTTGCGTCCACCTCATCCGGCAACACGCCCTGAATACTGCCGTGGGCAAGACCAATGCGCAGGAGGCCGGCTGGGGTTTCCCACTCATCAAAGGCTGCGGTCAGATCACTGTAGGTGTGGCGTTGGGTTAACGGAGCGGCAAGAATGGCCAGGCGCTGCTCCGCCAGCACCGTCACCCCCGGCTCCAATGCCAGGTGAACATTGTCAGGTACGGCACCCAGACGCCCGGCACGGGTCCAGACGCTCTCGGCCAGGGCTGCATCGTGATTTCCAGGGAGCATCACCCAGGGGCCTTTGAACGCGCTGGTTGCGTTGAACACCCGGCGGATGGTCCGGTCGGAAACCGTCTGGGCATCAAACACATCGCCCGCAACCAGTACGGCATCACAGTCCTGGTCGACGGCCAGCTGTGCCAGCGCTTCGATAGCTGCGTAGCGGGCCTCGGCAAGCGCTGCGCCGTCGTCGGCGTCAAAACGACTGAACGACCGGCCCATCTGCCAGTCCGCGGTATGAAGAAATCTGGGCACGAGTGGTTCCCCTGTCTGGACGCATGCTCTTCTGGCTCACAAGGTTACCCACACCGGAAGGAAAATGCACAACCGACTGAACCTCAGCCCGTTGTCAGCGAGGACTGCCCGCACGCGCCGTGCATCGGACGGACTTCCGTTTGATACCGATATTCACTCTGTATTACGGTGGCTGCAGCCATCATAATAGCGGCTGGACACTGTTCACCAGCCCCAGCCTTCGCGGTGACGGCGTGTACACTTGACGAACGAGGTGGTTCACAATGAAGACAGTTCAGGACATGGTGGCGGCTGCCAAGGCCGAGATACGGGAAGTACCCCTGGAGCAGGCAGACGGCGCAATCAGGCAAGCGGATCTGTTGATTGATGTTCGGGAGCCGGACGAATACCACGAAGGCCACATTCCCGGTGCGATCAACATTCCGAGGGGCATCCTGGAGTTCAAGCTGACCAACGATCCGGCACTGGAAGACCGTGGCCTGAATCTGGTGATCTACTGCAAGAACAGTGGGCGCTCGGCTCTTTCCGCCAAGGCCATGAAAGAGCTGGGCTATGCCCACGTTCAGTCCATTGCGGGTGGCATCGAAGCATGGCAGGAAGCCGGCAACCCGATCGTGAAACCCGAGCTGCCGGATTTCGGCTGATCCCTTAGTGTTCCGGGGCTGCCAGTAGCGGGCCCCATGACTGTTTGGAAGGAAAGCCATAACATGCCCGCGCGTCTGCTCGCCCTGTTACTCGCCTGCGTGCTGCCCGTCGCCACTCTTGCAGATAAGCGTCCCACCCTGAATGTCTATACCCATCCGTCGTTTGCCTCCGAATGGGGGCCCGGACCAGCGGTCAAGACGGCGTTCGAGGCCCACTGCAACTGCACACTGAACTACGTGGTGCTGGACAGTGGCGGGGATATCCTGCAGCGCTTGCGGCTGGAGGGCGAGCACAGCAAAGCGGATGTTGTACTGGGCCTGGATACCGGCACCATGGAGGCGGCCCGCCAGACCGGCCTGCTGGCTTCCCACGACATTCCGCTGCAAGGACTGGCACTGCCGGTGGACTGGTCGGATGACCTGTTTGTGCCCTACGACTGGGGCTATTTCGCATTCGTTTACGATACCGAGCAATTGCCCCAGCCGCCGGCCAGTTTCGAAGACCTGCTGGCTGCCCCGGAGGACCTGAAAATCATCATCCAGGACCCCCGCACCAGTACTCCGGGTCTCGGCCTGTTGCTGTGGATGCGTCACATATACGGTGACCAGGCGGCGGAAAAATGGGCGCAGCTGAACAAGCGGATCCTGGCCACAACCAAGAGCTGGAGCGACGGTTACTTCTCGTTGTTCATGAATGGCGAGGCCCCGATGATCCTGTCCTATAGCACTTCCCCGGCCTATCATATGGCCATCGACAAGACCGACCGCTACCAGGCGGCGGCATTCCGTGAAGGCCATTACCTCCAGGTGGAAGTAGCAGCCCGGGTGCGATCCTCGGGCCAGCCGGAGTTGGGCAGGACATTCCTGCAGTTCATCCTTACCAGAGACTTCCAGCGCCATATCCCCCTGAAGAACGTCATGTACCCGGTGATCGAGCTTGGCGAGGAGCTGCCCGAGGTGTTCAGTCGGCTGATCAAGCCCACGGAAACCCGCTATTTTGAGCCGGCCACCGTTGCCGAACACCGTCGTGCCTGGCTGGATGAATGGCTTGATGCCATGACCCGCTAGGTCAGCCATTCCGTGCCCGAATCGATCCGGTCCTCCACTCCCCGCCACCCCGATGCGCCTTTCAGCAATCCCGGATGGCAGCTGTGGCCTGGCCTGCTGCTGGCCAGCCTGCTACTGATCCTCGCCGGAGGTGGTCTGGGCGCTCTGTTCTGGCAAGCGGAACTGCCGCGGGTCGCGGTACTGTGGGAGAACCGCTACCTGCGCAACGTGCTCAGCTTCACCCTCTGGCAGGCCACCCTGTCGGTCGCCCTCAGTTTACTACTGGCCCTTCCGGTAGCCCGGGCGCTGGCCCGTCAGCCTTGTTTTCCCGGCCGCAGCCTGTTGCTGCGACTGATGGAACTGAGTCTGGTGGTGCCGACCATTGTGGCGGTATCCGGCGTGGTCGGGGTGTATGGGCGCCAGGGCTGGCTGACCACCCTGGTGAACGACTGGGCGCCAGCCCTGAGCTGGAATCTTTATGGTATTAACGGCATCGTCCTGACCCATGTGTTTTTTAACGCACCCCTGGCCGCCCGCATCCTGCTTCAGACCCTGGAAAATGTGCCGCAGCCCCAGTGGCGTATCGCCAGTCAGCTTGGCCTCAGCAGTGGGTGGGTATGGCGGGCCCTGGAATGGCCGGCGTTACGCCCGGTGCTGCCAGGCATTGCCGCACTTATTTTTACCCTGTGCTTCACCAGCTTTGCCATCATTATGACCCTTGGCGGCGGGCCGGCCGCAACGACCCTCGAAGTGGCCATTTACCAGTCACTGCGATTTGACTTTGACTTCGGTCGGGCCGCGCTGCTGGCCACCGTCCAGTTGCTGATCTGCGGCAGCGTCTGGTGGCTGGCTTCACGCCGGGGCATGACCCATGCCCTGGTACCCGGACGGCAGGTTGCCGAGCAGGTCCCCCGAAAAGATGGAAGCGGCCTTCGAGGACTCTGGGATCGCCTGCTGTTACTGACGTTTACCCTGTTTCTGATCGCCCCTCTGGCGGCAGTGGCCCTTCGCGGCCTGCCAGGACTCGTCAGCACCCTGACGCAATCCGGCTCCGGGGGCCGACTCTGGGATGCGACGTTACTGAGCCTGGCCATTGCCATCCCCGCCGGCGCCAGTTCGGTACTTGCAGCCCTGCTGGTACTCGCCAGCAACGGCTCCACGCAGAAGGGCATACCAGGGCAGATCAGCGCCACCGCTGCGTACCTGCCGTTGATGGTGCCCCCGCTGGTACTGGGCACCGGGTTGTTCCTGCTGCTGCGCCCGCAACTGGGTGTCACCAGTGAGGGCCTGATACTGGTGGGACTGATCAACAGCATCATGGCCCTGCCCTTTGTATTGCAGATGTTGCGGGGCCCGTTGCGGGGGCTGGATATCGCAAGCATTCACCAGGCAGACCAGTTGGGCATCCTCGGCTGGTATCGCTGGCGCTGGCTGCACTGGCCCAGAATGCGGCGTCCCTTCGCTCTCGCCATGGCTTATGCCACCGGCTTGTCGCTGGGCGACTTCGGGGTAATTGCACTGTTTGGCTCACCGGAGGAACCGACGATTCCGGTGCTGCTGTACCAGCAGCTGGGCAGCTACCAGATGGCCGCAGCCGCCGGCACCGGCCTATGGCTGATTACCGTGTTACTGGCTGTGTTTGCCCTGTTCAACCTGCTCGGCCGGCCCCCTGCCACCGCACACCTTCGGGAGCCCGAACATGCTTGAAGTCCGTGACCTGATCTTTGCCTACCCCGGGCAACTCCGGCCCTGGCACTTCGACTTTTCCGTGGCACCTGGAACCTGCCTGGCTATTCACGGCGCCAGCGGTTCCGGCAAATCCACCCTGCTCAACCTGTTGGCAGGGTTCCTGGAACCCCTGTCCGGCGATATTCGCTGGCAAGGTGAGTCCCTGGTGCACCGGCGGCCCTGGCAACGGCCTATGACCAGCGTTTTTCAGGAGCACAATCTGTTCGAGCACCTGGATGTGATGACCAACATCGGGCTGGGGCTGCACCCTGGCCTCAAACTGACCGCGGAGCAGCAACTGGCCATCACCCAGGGCCTGCAGGAAGTCGGCCTGGCAGGGCTGGGCAAGCGGATGCCAGCCGAGCTGTCGGGAGGCCAGCGCCAGCGGGTGGCACTGCTGCGGGCCATGCTGCGCTCTGAGCCCGTGCTCCTGCTCGACGAGCCACTCACCGGGCTGGATGACGAAGCCCGCCAGCTGATGCGGAAAATGCTCCTGAAGAGTAAGGCGGCCGGCAGCATCCTCATTCTGGCCAGCCATGATGAGGAAGATCGCTCGGTGCTGGCGGATAACGTCTGGAATCTCTAAGCTTGCTATCAGGCGTGCTGATTTTTCCCCGACAATGAAAGGATTACCGTGCCCAGGCACCATTCCCCCGCAACCGACAAGACCTCGCTCCCCAACGGCGGAAATGCCGGACGGGCGATCGTTGCCGACGGCAAACTGCGGATTGAAGGCGACTGGGTGCTGGCCCACTATCCGGCCCTGCAACAACAGGTAAGCCAACTGATTGCCGGGGGACCTTTTGCCGGTGAAACCGACATCAACGGCCTCGCCCGGGTGGATACCGCAGGCGCGGCCCAGTTGGTACAACTGCTTGGCCCGGAGGCATTGCTGGACCTGACGACAACGAACCGCCTGCCCGCCGAGCGTAACGCCCTGCTCCATGCTGTCGCTGAGGCGATGGCCGGGCGCAGCCGCCCCGAACAGCCCGCCCCGTCCCCGGTCACCGCCTTGCTGGCCGAGACCGGCAAACGGGTGGAGGCGCTCTACCGGCTGCTGTGGATGTTGTCAGGGTTTATCGGCCAGACCCTCACCACCCTGCTCCAGGTTCTTCCGCGACCGCGGCGCTGGCGCATCACGCCCTTCGTGGCGTCCATTCAGGACACCGGACTGAATGCACTGCCTATCGTCGCCCTGCTGACGTTCCTGGTCGGGGCCGTGGTCGCCTTCCTCGGCGCCACGGTGCTGAGGGATTTCGGCGCCACCATCTACACGGTCAACCTGGTGACCTTCGCGTTTCTGCGGGAATTCGGTGTGCTGCTTGCGGCCATTTTGCTGGCCGGTCGTACCGCCAGCGCCTTTACGGCGCAGATCGGCGCCATGAAAGTGAACGAAGAGCTGGACGCCATCCGCACCATGGGCCTGAACCCGGTGGAACTGCTGGTGGTTCCCCGGGTTCTTGCGATGATGGTGAGTCTTCCGGTGCTGACCTTCGTCGGCATGATGTCCGGAATCTTCGGCGGAGCGCTGGTGTGTGCCCTGTCCCTGGACATTTCACCCTCCCAGTTTCTCGCGATCATGCAGCGGGATATCGCCATCAATCACTTTCTGGTGGGCATCGGCAAGGCACCGGTGTTCGCCTTCCTGATCGCGGTGATTGGTTGCCTGGAAGGTTTCAAAGTTGGTGGCAGTGCCCAGTCGGTGGGCGAACACACCACCTCCAGTGTGGTCCAGTCGATTTTTATGGTTATCCTGCTGGACGCGATCGCTGCGCTATTCTTTATGGAAATGGACTGGTAACCGGAGAATCAGCGGATTAACAGATAGGTAACTGGCAGTTATTGGTCCTGACGGGTAGTAGTTGGTAGTTACTGGTAGTCACTTATGGTCACTTGTGGAGGGAGGCTGAAATGACAGGGACCGAATCGCCCACCCATCGCGGGACCCCGGTCATCGAGGTCAGGGACCTGTGCAACCGGTTCGGCGACCATGTGGTCCATGAGGATCTGGACCTGGACCTGTTCCGGGGCGAAATCCTTGGCGTGGTTGGCGGCTCGGGGACCGGTAAATCCGTCCTGCTGCGTAGCATTGTCGGCCTCAACAAGCCGGTCTCCGGCCATATCCGGGTGTTTGGCCAGGATCTCACCAGCCTGTCGGCCGCCGAGCGGTCTGAAACCGAGCAACGGTTCGGCGTACTGTTCCAGGCCGGCGCGCTGTTTACTTCCCTCAACCTGCAGGAGAACATCGCCGTGCCACTGATAGAGCATGCGGGCCTGCCAAGGTCGCAGGCCGAAGAACTGGCCCGCATGAAACTCGCGCTGACCGGTCTGCCCCCGGCCGCCGCCCTGAACTACCCTGCGGAGTTGTCCGGAGGGATGGTCAAGCGCGCAAGCCTCGCGCGGGCGCTGGCACTGGACCCGGAGGTGCTGTTTCTCGACGAGCCCACTGCCGGCCTAGATCCGATCGGGGCCGCCGGATTTGACCGGCTGCTCGTTACCCTGCGAGATGCGTTGGGGCTGACCGTATTCCTGGTAACCCACGACCTGGACACCCTGTACAGCACCTGCGACCGGGTGGCGGTGCTGTCACAGCGCAAGGTGCTGGTAGCGGATACGCTCGACCGGGTCACCGCTACGGACGATGAATGGATACAGGATTACTTCCACGGCCCGCGGGGTCGCGCCGCGAGTTATGCCGCCCGCGCCAGAGCGGAAACCACTGAGGAGTAAATGCATGGAGCCCAAGGCCCATCATGTGATCATTGGCCTGTTTACCCTGGTCGCCGTTGCCGCCGCCCTGGGTTTTGCGCTGTGGCTGGGCAAGTCTTCCACCGACCGGGAGTGGGCGTATTACCAGATCGAATTCAACCATGCCGTTAGCGGGCTGTCGATCGGCAACCCGGTGCTTTACAGCGGCGTTCAGGTGGGCGACGTGCTGGATCTGAAACTCGACCCGGAGGTCCCCGGTCATGTACAGGTTTTCGTGCGGGTCGACCGGGAGGTTCCGATCCGGGAAAACACCCGCGCCGGACTGATTCTGGCCAACATCACCGGGGCAATGAATGTGCAGTTCAGCGGGGGCACACCGGACAGTCCGGTATTGAATGGCAACCGCTCCGACCCGCCGCTGATTATTGCCGAACCGTCGGCCTTCTCCAGTCTGCTTGATAACAGCGAGATGCTGATGCAGAAGGCCGACCAGCTGCTGACAAATGCGGTTCGTCTGATGTCCGAACAGAACAGCGAAAACCTGACCGCGATCCTCGGGAACATCAGGATTGCCACCGAGGCCCTGCTGGAGCGCCGTGGCCAGCTCGAAGCACTGCTGGAAAGGCTGGACGCGGCAGGAACCCGGGCCGAGGAGGCTGCCATCAAGGTGTCGGCGGTTTCCGACAATGCCAACGCGCTGCTCCAGGACGAAGGTCGTGACGCCTTGACCAGCCTCGCGGAAGCCCTGCGCAGCGTGCAGGGGACTGCGGATCGCATTGATGCGCTGGTACGCACCAATGAGGGCGCCCTTGATGCAGGTTTCCAGAGCATGGGCGAGCTGGCCCCCGCCTTACGGGAGCTGCGCAGTACCCTACGTAACCTGAACCAGTTTACCCGGCGCCTGGAGGACGATCCCGCTGGTGTCCTCTTTGCCCCGGAACGAATCCAGGAGTTGCCCCGGTGAATACCACAACCCTAAACCCACCCCACGGCGCCCGTACCGGTCTCCGACCAGCCGCCCTGGCGCTGGGTCTGTCCGTCCTCATGGCCGGCTGTACCTTGCTGCCGGACCGGGAAGCCCCGAGAGTGATGGACCTGCCGGTGCCGCAGCTGGAAAACCGGGCCGGTGCCGCCCTTGGCCTGACCCTGCAAGTGGATACGCCACACGCCACCGAACCCTTCGGCAGCTCGCGCATTCTCGCCAGGCCGGAGCCCCTGGAATACAAGGTATACGGTGGTGTGCGCTGGCGGGATACCGGGCCCACCCTGGTACGGGAACTGATGATCGGAGTGCTGCGCCAGAGCGGGCGCTTTGATGCGGTGATCAATGAGACCAGTCCGGCTGGCAGCGACCTGACCCTGGTCAGTGATCTGTACGGGTTCCACCGGGAACCGGCAGGGCAAGGTTACCAGGCGGTGATCCGTCTCTATGCCCAGCTGCTTGATAACCGCAGCCGGGAAACCCTGTGCAGCCGTGATTTCCGAATTGCAGCGCCGGCCTTCAGCGATACCGTAGAGGCCGTTGCCATGGCCTTCAGTGCCGGAGGTGAGGCGCTGGCCAACCTGCTGCTGCCGTGGCTTGAAGCGTGTATTACCGGGGCGAATCCTGCTTCGGAAACAGATCCGGCCAGGCAGCCTTGAGGTACAAACCCATCGACCACAGGGTCAGCGCGGCGGCCAGGTAAAGCAAGCCAATGGCGACATAGGCCCAGAACACCCCTGGCGGGAACGCCAGCAGGCCCACGATGGCAATCATCTGCGCCGTCGTCTTTACCTTGCCAATGTAGGAGACCGCCACACTGGCGCGACTGCCAATTTCCGCCATCCACTCCCGCAGTGCGGAGATCACGATTTCCCGTCCGATAATCACGGTGGCCGGGATGGTCAGCAAAAGCACCGCGTACTCCTGGATCAGCACCGCCAGGGCCACCGCCACCATCAGCTTGTCCGCGACCGGGTCGAGGAAGGCGCCGAACGGCGTACTCTGGTTCAGTTTGCGGGCCAGGTAGCCATCGAGCCAGTCGGTTATGCCGGCAAGGGCAAAGATCGCCGCACTGACCACATAACTCCAGCCCACCGGCAAAAAGAAGACCACCACGAAAACCGGAATCATCACGATGCGGGACAGGGTCAACAGGTTTGGTAAATTCATGTGTTCCTTACTCGTCATGCAGTGCTGCGTAGATCGATTCTGCCAGGCCCTTGCTGATGCCCTGGACTTTGGCTATTTCATCAACGCCAGCCTTGCGTATTTCCTGAATGCCGCCGAAATAACGGATAAGATCCCGCCTGCGCTTGGGTCCGACCCCTTCAATACCTTCGAGAGTTGACTGGCGACGCTTCTTGTCTCGCCTGGCCCGGTGACCCGTGATTGCAAAGCGGTGGGATTCATCCCGGATATGCTGGATCAGATGCAATGCCGGAGAGTCCGCCGGTACGCGAAACACCGTATCGGTCAGCGCATCAATCAGTTGCTCCATTCCGGCACGGCGGGTGACCCCTTTGGCCACACCGATCAGCGGAATATCCGAAATTCCCAGTTCTTCAAAGACTTCGCGGGCAATATTCAACTGCCCCTTACCACCGTCAATGAACACCAGATCCGGCCGTTTGCCATCGCCAGACACCAGCCTGCGATAACGCCGGGTCAGCACCTGGCGCATGGCAGCATAATCATCACCGCCGGTGATCCCTTCGATGTTATACAGCCGGTAATCACTCTTGAGTGGCCCATTCTCATCGAAAACCACGCAGGATGCGACCGTATTTTCCCCATGACTATGGCTGATATCAAAACATTCCATCCGCGATGGCGTTTCCGCCAGTTCCAGCAGGTCCCTCAAGGCCAACAGGCGGCGGTACACGGTTTCCTTGCTGGCCAGGTGCGTCAGCAGGGTCTGGCGGGCATTGGTCATAGCCAGTTCCAGCCAGCGCCGGCGTTCGCCGCGAACATTCCGGCGAATCCGTGTCTCCCGGCCGGCGACATCGGACAGCGCCTCTGCCAGCAGCTCACTCCCTTCTACCTCGACCGGCACCAGGATATCCCGCGGAATGTCCCGCCGGGTGTTGCCACCAAAATAGTACTGGCCAAGGAACGCACTCAGCAATTCGCCTTCCGTCTGTTCGATGGAAAACCTGGGGAAGTAATCCTTGGTACCCAGCACCCGGCCACCGCGAACGATAATGACCACCACACAGACGATGCCGGCATCCTGGGCGACCGCAATCACATCCGCGTCGCCCCCTTCGCCGTCCACCGACTGCTGCTCCTGTACGTGGCGCAGATAATTGATCTGGTCACGATAGGCCGCCGCCTTTTCGAACTCCAGCCTGCCGGAGGCCTGCTCCATGGCGTCCATCAGGTCACGGATGATGGCAGGGTTCTTGCCTTCCAGGAACATGGTGGCGTGGCGAACATCTTCCTGGTACTGCTCCGGCGTTATGTAATTGACGCAAGGCGCGGTGCAGC
Source organism: Marinobacter profundi (assembly GCF_002744715.1). Classification (GTDB taxonomy): domain Bacteria; phylum Pseudomonadota; class Gammaproteobacteria; order Pseudomonadales; family Oleiphilaceae; genus Marinobacter; species Marinobacter profundi. Next base: position 541,514 of record NZ_KZ319367.1, on the reverse strand, counting down.
GATGAATCTGATACTGCAGACACGGCCGGGTACGATTCCTGAAATAGCTTTCATCACAGGATCTTATGCGGAATATCTTCTGCAGAATATTAAGACTTTCCTTGACCGCTCCGGAGCTGGGAAACGGCCCGAACCAGGTGCCACCGCCCTTGCGGGTACGGCCCCTCCGAAAGGTCAGCGACGGGTAATCGCTGTGCGCCGAAAGATAGATGTAAGGATAGGATTTATCATCCCGCAACAGGATGTTATAGGGTGGTCGCAGGGATTTGATGAGGTTCTGTTCAAGCAGCAGCGCTTCGGTTTCGCTGCCGGTGATGGTGATCTCGATGTGCGCAATACGGCTGACCAGGGCTTCGGTCTTCGGGGCCAGGCCGGATTTGCGGAAGTAGCTGCTCACCCGTTTCTTGAGGTTGCGGGCCTTGCCCACGTACAGCACATTACCGCCCTCGTCGAACATCCGGTAAACACCCGGCCGTTCGGTGAGCTGTTTCAGGAAGTTCCTGGTGTCAAAACTGCGGGGTTCGTGATCAGACCTTGTCGGCATCAAGCAGTCCGAGTCTCACCGCCATCAGCGCCAGTTCCACGTCGCTGGAAATTTCCAGCTTCTCGAAAATACGATACCGGTAGCTGTTGACGGTTTTGGGGCTGAGGCAGAGTTTGTCGGAGATATCCTGCACCTTCTGGCAGTCCACAACCATCATGGCAATCTGCATTTCCCGCTCGGACAACCGGTCAAACAGGGACTCGCCCTGCTCTTCGCCGTTATCGCCGCCAAGCTGCTTCAGTGCCATTTTCTGGGCGATTTCCGGGCTGATATAACGCTGCCCGGAGTGCGCCATGCGAATGGCCCGGAGCATTTCGCGGATATCTGCCCCTTTGGTGATATAGGCTGTCGCGCCAGCCTGCATGACCCGCGTGGGATAGGGATCATCGGCACAGGCAGTGACCACGATAATACGAATACTGTCGTCAATACGCAGGATCTTGCGGGTAGCCTCGAGCCCACCGATACCCGGCATGCGGATGTCCATCAGAACGATGTCCGGGCGGTCTCCGCGGACTACCTCGATGGCTTCCTCGCCGGATGACGCCTGCCCGATGACCTCAAGGTCCGGGTTATCCGCCAGCATCCGGGTAATCCCGGAGCGAACCAGTTCGTGGTCATCAACAACCAATACCCTGATCAAAACTCACCTCACCCTGAGCTGACGCATTGAAAAACCCCACGGATTGTAACGTCTTGGGCGGCCCAGCGGTAGTGAACCGCCCGAGATTAATCTCACTGTGCGGGCCCGAGCCCTGCCGTGTTTTCCACCGGATCGAACCATACCACCAGTTCACCCCGATGCACCGCAGCCAGCACGCGCTCCCGCTCGCTTAACGGACTCTCCACTTCATTCAGGCCGTGGTAACGGGTGCAATATTCCTCGGCAAGCCCTTCGAGCTGGTCCTGTGTCAGCAAGTCGGCCTCCACCACAAACTTCTCCTGCCGCGGATCCGGTGTGGAAGTCTGACCCATTTCGTCGTTCATATCGCTCTCATTGCTGGATTCATGGCGTCAATGATAGTGGCTTTACGACCTTCGGTGAAGGATAGCGGCTGCCACCTTCAAAATTGTGACGGGTTTCTCTATCATCCTCTCTTTAATAACGTTTGGATGCTAATGAACCAATCCGTCTTCCGCCTCACCCTGCCGATCCTGTTCGGCTACCTGCCACTGGGAATGGCATTTGGCGTGCTGTTCACCACCCAGCTGGACTACCCTTGGTGGGCTGCCCCGCTGATGGGGCTGGTTGTCTATGCCGGTGCCGGCCAGATCCTGGCAGTCAGCCTGCTGGCGGTCAACGCCGGCTTGCTGGAAGTGCTCATTGCGATGTTTGTGCTTAACGCCCGCCACCTGTTCTATGGCCTGTCCCTGCTCGGGCAGTTCCGCGGCGCCGGCTGGCGCAAGGCGTATCTGATTTTCGGCCTGACTGATGAAACCTACTCGCTGCTGACCAGCCGGTCCCGCAGTGGCGACAGGCACCATGAGCAGGCAGTGGATTTCCGCATAACACTGTTCAACCAGTGTTACTGGGTTGCCGGTTGTGCCGCCGGCGCCCTGCTGGGGGCCAATGTCACGTTCGACAGCACCGGCATCGAGTTTGCGCTGGTGGCCCTGTTCATCGTGCTGACCATCGAGCAGTTCCGGGCGCTGGGCGACAGCTTCCCGATCTGGACCGGCGCCGCCGCAGCAGCTGTCGCCACCTTCCTGCTGCCGGCGGCACACCAGCTGATCGGCGCCATCTTGATGGTCACCCTGGTGTTGCTGATCCAGTATCGCCGGTTACGGTCCGCTCGACTTCAGGAGGGCCTTGAACATGGCTGAATCCTGGTATCTTGCGGCTTTTATCGGCGTAACGGCCATTGCCACCTTTGCCACCCGGGTCATTCCGTTCCTGTTTTTCGAGCGGCACACCGACCACCCGCTCATCAAGCATCTGGGGCGCTACCTGCCCGCGGCCGTCATGGCCCTGCTGGCCACCGTTTTCCTCCAGCGTTCTGCCAACTGGAGTGCCGACGTGCCGGGGCTCGATGCCCTTCTCCCTGGCCTGCTGGTGGTGGTCATTCATCTGTGGCGGCGCAACGCCCTGCTGTCCATTGCGGCGGGCACCATCGCCTACATGACGATCCAGCAACTGGCTCTGGTGCCGGCGTGACCGCCTTCCACTTTGACCTCAAACGCCAGGTACCCTGTCTGCCATGACTCTGACCGCGATATTTCTCAATACCCTCGAAACCACGCTGCCGGTATTCGTCATGGTGTTCATCGGGCTGGGCCTGCGCCGGCTGAACTGGATCGACGCCACCTTCATTCATACCGCTTCCGCGCTGGTGTTCAAAGCCACACTGCCCACCCTGGTGTTCCTCAGCATCATCAATGCCGACCTGGACACCACCCTGAATCCGGCGCTGCTGGGCTTCTTCCTGTTGGCCACCATCGCCAGCTTTCTGCTCACCTGGTTCTGGGCAGTCTGGCGGGTGCCGCACGCCGATCGCGGCGTCTACGTACAGGGGGCATTCCGGGGCAACTGCGGCATCGTCGGGCTGGCGCTGGCCGCCAACCTGTATGGCGATTACGGGCTGTCGGCAGGCGGCCTGCTGCTCGGGGTGGTGATCCTTTCCTACAATGCCCTGTCGGTGATCGTGCTGTCCGCCTATCACTCCCAGCAACAAGCGGGCTGGCTCGATATCCTGCGGGACATCCTCCGCAATCCACTGATCATTTCGGTGTTGCTGGCCATTCCGGTGGCCTGGTCCGGCCTTAGCCTGCCGGGCTGGGTGATGACCAGCGGCGATTATTTTGCCTCCCTGACCATGCCCCTGGCCCTGCTGTGTATTGGCGGTACGGTATCGATGAACGCCATCCGGGCCGACAGCAAGACCGCGGTAAGCGCCAGCATGATGAAGATGGTGGTGTTACCCGCTTTGTGTGTCGGCGGTGCCTGGCTGGCAGGTTTCTCCGGGCCCGAGCTCGGGCTGATGTTCCTGTTCTTTGCCAGCCCGACCGCCGCCGCGAGTTTCGTAATGGTCAAAGCCGTGGGTGGCAACGACAAACTGGCCGCCAACATCATCGCGATGACTACCCTGATGGCCAGTATCACGGTGACCGCCGGCATATTCCTGTTGCGCAGCGCAGGTGTCATTTGAATTTTCCCCGGCCAGGGCGTTAGATAATTGGCGGGCCAACCCGTCAGAGAGTGAGATGACCGCAATGGACAATCTGCGTTGGAAGATGGTGGTATCAGGCAAGGTTCAGGGCGTCTACTACCGCGCCTCCACGGAAAAGGAAGCCAGCCGGCTGGGACTCTCCGGCTATGCCCGCAACCTTCCCGATGGACGCGTAGAAATCGTCGCAGAAGGGAGCCGTGAAGGGCTTCGGCAGTTGCACCAGTGGTGCCAGGAAGGCCCGCCTGCGGCGAAGGTGAGCGCCATCGACATCGAGGAGCAGCGTGCTAACGGTGAGTTTCAAACGTTTGGTGTGCGGTATTGAAAAGCTGCCAGGCGTAGGTGGAAGAACAAACGGGGCTGCACAGCCCCGTTTGTCCGTAACAGCCAACACACAGCTGTTACGGAGATCAGCCCGGGATTCGGTGATCAGAACTTCAGGCGGGTACCGGCGAGCGCCACATTGACGTCGTCAAAGTCTGCACCGTCACGATCCAGCGAGTAGTTGTTGAAGCCGGCGTACAGCTCCATCCACTTGACCGGGGTGTACACGTAGCCAACGCCGTAGGCTTCCGCATCATCACCCTCAACGGCAAAGTCCTTGCCTTCAGCACGGTGGATGGCCACCGCATGCTTGCCGGACTTGTAGCCCAGCTTGACGATGTTGAAGTCGGACTCGGGGTTGGCTGCGTTATCATCCTCGCCCCGGGAGTAGGCAGCGGAAACGTTGAAACCGCTGTCGTGCAGCCACGACACAGAACCACCCAGAGTGGTCGAATCACCCGTCACACCGCCCACTTTCTCGATGGCATAGCCAACGCCCGCTGACAGGGTGCCCGCCAGTGGTACGCTGAAGCCGGCTGCAACTTCTGTCACATCGTTCGAGCCGTTGGTATCGTCTTTAAAGCCCTGGCTTACCGACAGGCTCACCGGACCCAGCTTCGGGCTGTCGTAACGCACGCGGTCATAGCGGGATTCGAAATCCTGGCTCTGCAGCGTGCTGCGCAGCGAGGTGCTGGCACCGGCTGTCTCGTCAACAAACCGCAGGGCACCACCCACCAGGGTCAGATCCGGGAACGACACCACCTTGGTACCGGACAGGTCGACTTCAGTTTTGCCATCGGCCGCGCCAGCGCCCAGGCCGACGGAAACCTTACCAAAATCACCGGACGCGAAGACATTGATGTGGCGCTCGTTGAACTCGCCATTGACGTTGCGATCATCCGGCGTCACCACGTTGGAGGCATTGCGCTGGTATTCCATCTCCAGGTGCGCACCCAGCTTGATGCCCAGGTCCTTGACATCGCTGCTGATGATGGCGCCAATTCGGCTGGACGAATAGTCGTTGTCCACCAGGAAATAACCGGAATCCTGGCCATTGTCAGCCTGCATCACTGCCAGGTTGACCTGACCGTAGACGTCGATATCCAGATCCGGAATCTCGATGGTCTGGGCTACTGCAGGCAGTGCCAGTACACCGCCGGCGAGGAGTGCTACGGAAGCCGCAAGTTTCTGCTTTTTCATCATTCATTTCCTCTGTTGTTGGTACAGCGTCATTTCGTCAACTACAGGGAACGTCGGTCTCCAGACCGTGGACAAGCGTGTGGGCCAAAGCTCGGGCCGCCCTTCACCGCCAGCAGTGATTTGCGGGCAATAAAAAACCCCAGCATTTCTGCTGGGGTTTCTTTTATTGGCGGAGAGGGAGGGATTCGAACCCTCGATACGCTATTAACGTATACACACTTTCCAGGCGTGCTCCTTCAGCCACTCGGACACCTCTCCAATAAACTGTTCCAAATCAGTGATCTCGTCACTCATTTGAGGGCGCAAACTCTAATGGTTTTATTAGCGTTTGGCAACTCCCTCCGGGAATATTTATCAGTTTTTTTGTTTCGCAGCCCCAGCTGCGAAACCGGTACCCGTACCCCAATCCTCTTTCAAACCAACGATTAGCGTCGATTCGGGCGGCAGTATACGAACTCAGCTCGAAAATGCGTCCCCTACCAATGGCTTAGCGACAAGACTCCGGGAGCGTGATCTCTCCTGCATACGCGTGGTGTGCAGCTGAAATCCTCCACTTTCTTCAGGCACCGGTGATCATCGAAGCCATTCCTGCGATAATCAGCCCAGTGTGACATCCGCCCCGCGCCGGAGGCCGTAAAAGCGACAATCACCCATCAACCCTTCCGGAGACCCCGCCATGCTCAACATGGACTTCAGCCAGCGAGTTGTAATTCGTACCACAGAACAGGAGTGGGTACCCAGTCCGGCGGGTGGCGTCCTGCGCAAACCCCTGGCCCGGGAAGAGGCGGAACGGGGCCACGCCACCAGCATTGTGCGCTATGAGCCCGGCGCCTCGTTTCAGCGCCATGAGCATCCGCTGGGCGAAGAAATCCTCGTGCTTGAGGGTGTGTTCTCGGATGAGACCGGGGATTATGGCGAAGGCACGTATCTTCGCAATCCGCCGGGCAGCGGCCATGCGCCTTTCAGCAAGTACGGCTGCACCCTGCTGGTCAAACTGCACCAGTTTGATGAACGAGACACCGCAACGGTGCGAATCAACACCCGCACAGCGTCGTGGCTGCCAGGCATCGGTGGCCTGCAGGTGATGCCACTCCACGAGTTCGAGCATGAACACGTCGCGCTGGTAAAATGGCCGGCGGGCGAACAGTTCCAGCCCCACCGCCACTTTGGCGGCGAGGAGATCCTGGTCCTGTCCGGCGAATTCTGCGATGAATACGGCCGCTACGGGGCCGGCACCTGGATCCGGAGCCCGCACCTGAGCCAGCACCATCCGTTTGTGGATGAAGAAACCGTGATCTGGGTGAAAACCGGCCACCTGCCCTTTTGATGAACTGATGGCCGTGACCACCGTTCCGCTCCCCGTCGAGCACTGACCCGAGAGAAATGCCATGCTGATGAACCCGGATACCTGCTGTGTCGTTATGATCGACTTTCAACACCGCCTGATGCCGGCCATCAGCCAGGGTGACCGGGTGCTGGCCCAGGGCGTGCGACTGGCGAGAATTGCGAACCTGTTGAACGTGCCGGTCATCGGCACGGAACAGACCCCGGACAAGCTGGGCAGCAATGCGGCGGACATCGCCAGGCTCTGTCATGAAACCCTCGTGAAGCGCCACTTCAATGCGTGCCAGGGCGGACTTCTGGACCTGCTGCCCCGCGAGCGTCCGAACCTGGTCGTGGCCGGCTGCGAGGCTCACGTCTGTATGCTGCAGACGGCCCTCGGCCTGCAAGCCGAAGGCTTCAACATCTGGGTGGTCACGGATGCGACCGGATCGCGCAAGGACACGGACCGGGAACTGGCCCTGAGCCGCCTGCGGCAGCAAGGTGCGCAGCTGGTCAGTGTAGAAATGGTCGCCTTCGAGTGGATGGAGTCAGCGGATCACCCCCGCTTCCGGGAAATCCTGAAGCTCATCAAGTAGCCCGCGACCACCTCATGCCGGACGTGGAATGGTGACGATGTCGCCAAAGGTCACGTATTCATTGGCCCCGAGCCGGCCAATCGGATCAATGGCGGCAGCATCAACAACCAGCCGGCCCTTGTCATCCTTACCGGTCGCTTCATCCGCCACGTAGACCTTGAGGATCTTGCCAAAGATCATCGATTGCGCCGCTTCGCCGATTTCCTGAACCTCATACAATTCACAGGCCATCGCAATGCGGCAGTCCGCCAGCCTTGGCAACGGAAAACCTTCAATCTCCGCCAACTCGAGTCCCAGCCGGGTTACCTCGGATTCGCCGTGGGGCAAGGTGCGGGACGACTCCGTCATCACTTCCGCGAGATCCCGGTGGGCGATGTGGACGGTGAAATAGCGACGCTGTTCGATGTTCACCCGGGTGTCCTTGGAATCCCCCGTCGTCGGCTTCTTGCCCGTAGAGATCATCAGCAGCGGCGGATGGCTGGTGATCGCGGTGAAGAACGAGTAAGGCGCCAGGTTGTAGTCACCCTCGGGGTTCTCACTCAGCACCCAGGCCACCGGGCGGGGGATCAGGGTCTGGGTCATGGTGTGATAGGCCTGGGTAGCAGGCAGGCCATCAAAATCAATAAGCATCGCGTTCTCCAAAGTAGGATGGGTTATGGTCAGGACGGCTGCTCGCTGGCCGGTTTCCTGGTCAGCCAGACCACCATCAGCAAGGCATGGAGCACCAGGAACGGAACCGCCACCATCAGCAAGCCGGACCACGCCAGGGTACTCAGCACAGCACCCGCTGACAGTGCCGCCGTCGCCTGGGAACCGAACACCACCAGATCGTTCAGCCCTTGCACGCGAAAGCGCTCGGCGTCATGGTAACCGCGCGGCAGCAAGGTGGTACCGCCGACAAACAGGAAGTTCCAGCCGATACCCAGCAGAATCAACGCCACCAGGTAATGGTGGAGGGAAATGCCACTGGCCGCCAGCGCGATACAGGTACCGTAAGCCAGCAGCCCTGCCCCCATCATGACGGGCAAGCCGATGGTACGGGTCAGCCAGCCGCTGATCAGTGACGGCAGATACATGGCCAGGATGTGAATCTGGATGACCCGTTTGGCATCAGTCAGCTCGTGGCCGCCGAGCTCGGTCATACTCAGGGGCGTTGCGGTCATGATAAAGCTCATCACCGCATAGCCGACGGCAGCGGAACTGATGGCAGCCCACACCAGTGGCTGGCGAAGAATTTCGGCCAGTGGCCGCCCGCCGGCGCCACCGTGAACTGTCTCGCGAACCCGCTCTCGCCGCCCCTGATAGCCCACCGCGAGCACCAGAATGGCTGTGGCCTGGATCACCGCCAGCCCCAGCCAACCCGTCATGAACGGCGCGTCACCCTCACCGCCCTCACCAATCAGTGCCACTTCGGGCCCCAGCCAGGCAGCAATCAAGCCGCCAAGCAGCACCCGGGCGGCGGCCGAACCTGCCATTTCCGGCGCAACCGATTCCATCGCGGCAAACCGGTACTGGTGCACCACGGCAAGACCAGTACCGCCAATTACCGCAGCCGCACACAGCAGGGTAAAACTGCCACTCCAGGAGGACGCGGCCCCGGTCAGTCCGGCCGCGACGCCCATCAGCGCCCCCAGCAACATGACCGGCTTGCGGCCGATACGCTCCATCAGCCAGGTGGCCGGCTTGATGGCGAGCACCGTTCCCACCACCACGAGGCCCACCGGCAACGTGGCGAACTCCGGCGACGGTGCCAGCAGGCGGCCCTGCAGGCTGCCGATGAATACAATGAACGGGGCGGTACACATGGCGAAGGCCTGTGCCGCCACCAGAATCCAGACGTTAAGTGGCATGTTTGCGATGCTTCCGGTTACTTCTTGCGGTAGACAATGCCGGGCGAACACTGCACCGGCTCATAGAGGTCAGTCAGGCCGCTAATGGCCTCGGTACTGGCAAGGACGAGATAGCCTCCGGGATTCAGGCTGCGGTGGACCCGGGTCAGCAGGTCCTGCCGCACATTGGCGGTAAAATACCTCAGCACGTTGCGACACAGCACCAGATCAAATCCCGCCGGCAACGACTGTTCCCGCAGATTAAGCTTGCGGAATCCAACCCGCGCCCGCAGTTCGGGGCTGACCTGCCAGCGATCGGGGCCGGTCTGGCTGAAGAACGCCGCCCGGCGGGCAGCAGACAACCCATCCTCTCCCGTCATCAAGTCATACTCGCCCTGTCGCGCGGTATCGAGCAATCCCTTGGCCACATCGGTCGCAACAATCGTTACATCGGCAAGCCTGCCGGGGTGAGCCTCGCGGAATTCTTCGATTAGCATGGCGACTCCGTAGGGCTCCTCACCGGTGCAACAGGCCGCGGACCAGATCGCCAGGGGGCGATCCACATGGTTTCGCGCCTGAGTGGGCAACCCCTGAGCGGGCAACCATTGCTCAGCAATAAACCGAAACGCAAGTTCATCGGTGAACCAGCGTGATTCCGCCCGGGTCAACAGGTCGATTACCTGCTCGCGAAGTGCGTTGCGCCCCGGCCCCGCCAGCCGGTCAGCCAACTCCGGCAACCCGGCCAGGCCATGGTCACCAAGGATACGAAGCAACCGGCGCCGCACCTGCTTCTGGCTGGCGGCGCCAAGCAGTATTCCGCAGGCGTCATGGAGGAACAACCGGAACGACTCATAGTCCGGTTGGGTAATCTCTGCTGTCATGGGCTGTCGGTTCTCCGAAGTTCCTGGTAGCCGGAGATAATAGCAAACCTGCCGGCCGGTTCCTCCCCCATCGCAATACATGCTTCCAGCTAGCAAACCAACAGCACAAGCTGGCTCCATAACGGGTCAAACCTGCTAGAATCCGACGACAACCAGCCGGGCCTGTTCATGTTGCACCGGCAATCGCTTGCCCAATGAAACCAAGGGGTCTCTACCGTGACGAGTCTTGAACGCAAAATCAGCCTGAAAAGCCCGGCCCGCCTGATGAACGTCCTGTTTGTGTTTTTGGTCACCCTGGCGTTCACACCGCTGACCCAGGCACAGTCGGATGGCGCCGCGGCGGAATTGCCGCGGGTCAGAATGCACACGTCCGAGGGCGTGCTTGAGCTAACCCTGCGATCCGATCTGGCGCCACAGACGGTTGCCAACTTTCTGACCTACGTCGACAACGGTTTCTACGACGGCACTGTTTTTCACCGGGTTATTCCCGGCTTCATGATTCAGGGCGGCGGTTTTACCGCTGACCTGCTCCGCAAACAGACCCGCGAGCCGGTTCGCAACGAGGGCCGTGCCGAACTGCCGAACCAGCGCGGCACCATCGCCATGGCCCGTACCAGCGACCCGCATTCCGCCACCTCCCAGTTCTTTATCAACCTGGTAGACAATCAGTACCTCAATGCCGGCGCCCGGGGTGCCGGGTATGCCGTATTCGGCAAGGTGACCAGTGGCATGGACGTGGCCGATGCCATTGCCGGCAAGCGTACCGGACGACGCAATGGCATGGGCGACGTGCCCCTCGATACCGTCACCATTGAGAAGATTGTTCGCATTGGTGAAGCTGCGGAATGAACCCGGAATCTCCTGCAGCAGACAGCCGCCAGCGTCCCTCGCTGCAGCCGGCTGACCTGGTCTGGCGGGACGGTGTACCGGAATCCCGCCAGTTCGGTGATGTCTACTTCTGCCGCGATAATGGGCTGGAAGAATCCCGCTACGTTTTTATTGACCGGAACCAACTCCCCGAACGGTTCGCCGGACTGGCCCCCGGGGCGTCGTTTGTCGTAGCCGAGTGCGGCTTCGGTACCGGGCTGAATTTTCTGGCAACCTGGCAGGCCTGGCGCCGTCATGCCCCGGCAGACAGCGGCTGCCTGCATTATGTCACCATCGAGAAACATCCGTTAACGGTGGCGGACCTGACCCGGGCCCTGGCACTGTGGCCCGAACTTGCAGGGTTCAGCGCCGAGCTGTTGGCCCAGTACCCGCCGCTGGTCGAGGGGGTCCACCGCCTGGTCTTCGACAGCGGGCGGGTGCGCCTTACCGTATTTTTCGGCGACGCACAGGATGGCTGGGAGCAGCTGGAATTCACCGCCGATGCCTGGTACCTGGACGGCTTTGCACCGGCACGTAACCCGGAACTGTGGCGGGCAAACGTGATCACCGCCGTGCGGCAGCACAGCAAGGCCGGGACCACGGTTGCCACGTTCACCTCGGTGGGTGAGGTGCGGCGAGCCCTGGCGGGTGTTGGTTTTACCATGAGCAAAGTGCCAGGTTACGGGCGCAAGCGGGACATGCTGACGGGTATTCTGGGTGGCAACGCCAGTGAGTTGGACGGCGAAGCCAAAGAGTCGACGGAATATCCCCGCCGGCGGCAACCACCCCGCTCGGTTGCCATTATCGGCAGTGGCATTGCCGGCTGCACCCTGGCCCGCAATCTCGCCGAACGGGGCGTTGCAGTTCATCTGATTGATGAGACCACCGCCCCGGGTTCTGCCGCATCCGGCAACCTTCAGGGCGCGCTGTACGTCAAACTGGGCGTCCAGTTCAATTACCAGACCCGACTGGCATTGGCGGCCCTGCTGTTCAGCCAGCGTTACTACAGCAACAATGCCGCTGACCATTGGCACCCCTGCGGCTTGCTGCAATTGGCCGGCGATGAACGGGAGCAGCAGCGCCAGGCGAAGTTTATCGCGGGCAACCGGTACCCCGACGCCGTCCTCCAGCCAGTGGATTCCGACCGGGCGACGGAACTCTGCGGTGTTGACGTGCCGCGGGGCGGCCTCTGGTTCCCGGACAGTGGCTGGCTTGAACCCGGCCAGTCGTGTCGGGCCCTGGCCCGTCACCGGAATATCCAGGGCCATTTTGGCCATCGGGTCACCCGGCTCACCCCCTGTAATGGACGCTGGCATATCGCCATAGCGGGAAAGAATGACCTGGTAACCGACCACATCGTGATCTGTGCCGGCCACCAGAGCCCGGGCCTGATACCCGTGGCCGGTGGTTTCCGCTTTCGCACCATTCGCGGCCAGGTGTCGTTGCTCGAGGCAGCCCGGCTCAAGGCGCCGAAGGCGGTCATTTGCGGTAACCGTTACCTTAACCCGGTGCGTGATGGCATTTGCCTGACCGGCGCCACCTTTGACCTGCACAGCGATGATGCTGCGGTGACGGAAGCCAGCCACCAGGAAAATATCAGCGAACTGGAGGGGATGCTGCCGGGGATATGGCAGGGCGAGGCGCCCGCTCCCGAGGATATGCGGGGCCGGGTCGGCTTTCGCTGCACGACCCACGACTATCAGCCGGCTGCTGGCCCGCTCTGCGGCCCGGACGGCCACGAACTGGAAGGTATTTCCCTGTTCACCGGACTTGGCAGCAAGGGCCTGAGCTACGCACCGCTGTTGGCAGAATACCTGGCTGACCGGCTCACCGGCCAGCCGCTGGCTCTGCCAAAAGACATTGCTGCGCGGCTAAATCCTGACCGCTGCCGGGTACCGGCACACCCGGTGAGTACCGCAACTGCCTGAAGCAATGGCGAATCCGGAGTCCTTTTACTCCGGATTCGCACCATTGAGCAACCTGCCCTCGCCGCTGAAAATCAGCAACTCCCAGAACCGGCCCCCGGTGGTGTCGATCGTCACCAGGCTAGTGATTTCATCATCACGATAATTCGCCAGCGCCTGTATTGCCGTTCCTTCGACGCCGAGCCATTGGTACCACAATACAATCGGGCTGTTTTCGGCGGTGTCGGTTGATTCCGGCGGTTCATCTTCACCGGTAGTCTCCTCTTCCGGAACCTCCGGGCTGGCCTCGGGTTGAGGGGGAACTCCGGTTCTCGCCAACCCCGCGGCATTGTCCAGCAGCCCGCCGACCACAACGTCACCGTCAAACGCGACCAGGGATGAATAGTGCTCATCCGCAATATCGGTTTCGCCAGACATATCGTTCAGCGTAAGGGCGGCAACCAGCCCACCGGTTGTGCTGTAACCCAACAGGAAACCGGCAGTGCTCTGCAGGGGGTCGCGGCTGAGGAACGGCTCGCTATCATCCGCGACGCCTTCATCCCGTGCCATTTCATAACGGCCATCCCCGTTGCCCAGCAACCACAAAGTACCGCCGCTGTAGACACCGCTACTGATCAGGTCGTCGGCGTCGGAGCCTCGCTGGTAGACCGTCAGGTCACTGTCGGCATTAAACGCCGAGTACAGGTAAAGGTCGGTCATTCCCGCCGTCGGCTGACCTTCCAGGGTGCCGGCCGTGGAACCAAACACCAGGCCGCTGTTGGCAAACGTCGCGCCGCCCGCAACGGTGTCCTCCAGGGCGGAGCCGGCCTGCCGGGTCCAGGCAATGACCGGCGCCGGTCCGGTACCGGTATCAACACTGTCAATACGCTGGACGTAGCTGTCGCGCCCACCTCGCTGGGTTTCCCCCGGCCACTGCCCGGTCGTTTCGCCGGTCACGAAAATATTACCGAAACTGTCTGCGGCGCCCCACCGGGGGATGTCGTCGCCTGCGGTACCGGCCTGTTGACTCCAGACGTTCGGATACAGCTCCGCACTCGCCGGATCGTAGCGGAACAGGGATACCACGCTGTCGACACCGCCAGCATTGGTGCTGCCGGCAAGTGTGCCCCGGGTGCCATAGACCAGCAACAGCTCGCGCCGCAGCACATCCTGGTCACCTTCCTTCACCCTGCGCTCGCTGTAGTCCAGAACCGGCCCTGCAAGCGGGTCAACCGGCGCCGTGGAGGTCAGGACGCCCAGGCCTTCGCCCTTCTGGCTGTATACATGGATTTCCGCTTGGTTAGCCGCCGCGGGATTGTAGCCCGCAACAAACACGCGGCCATCGTGCCCTACCGCCAGGTCCGACGGGATAAACACGCCCTCGCCACCTACCAGCAACCGGGTGGTCAGTTCATTGATGCCGATCCGCAGGAGACTGGCATCGGATCCGGCGAAATTCTCGCGACCGGCCTGGTAGGCGTCGTCAACTGCCAGCTCGATTGCCTTGTCGTTATCGGAAGGATTGGAGTAACTGGCCGCAGGCACACTGACACGGAACCGGGCCGTCACCTGCCCCGCCGGAAACTCGACAATATCGCCGGCCAGCCAGGTACCGGTAGCTACATCCTGAATTTCGATCAGGTAGTCCGCCCCGGGCTGAGCCACCGAGCTCACCGCACGGCCAATTCGGGCACGGTAGGTGATCTCGGCAGGCTTGCTCAGAACCGCGAGATACTCCTGGCCAGAGCCGACATTGATGACATCGCGATCGCCTCCCATAACGGTCTTCAAGGCTACCTTGGGCTCATTATCATCAATGATGACGGAGGTGCGGACGCCCTTGCTGCTGCCGCCCAGGCCTGCCAGGCCGGAGCGGACTTCCGTCAGTGCCAGTTCAAGCACTTCGGACGGTTCCGGGACACTGTCCTCGACCACTTCAAGCCGGATGTAGCACTCGCGGATACCGGGCTCGATCGTGATCACGCCCCGGGTGTAGCGCCCTTGCTCGTCCGCCTGGTAGGTCAGGTAATCCGGCGCCGGCAGCGAGTTGCCGCTGCCGCTGCCCCAGGCAATGACGTCACGGTCGATGATGGCATCCCCGGTATTCTGCCGACTGTGTTCGCAGCGCTGGTGGGGGGCGACAATCGTGGGATCGCAGGCCAGCGGATCGAACCCGCTGCGTAACTCCCATGCCACCTGGACCCGGGTGACGGAGGGGCGCTCCAGCATCACCCGAACCAGCACCGGATAGGTCTCGCTGGTTCGGGCCTCGGTGCCGAGATAGACACCGCTGTCGTCGTAGAGGTTGATGTCGTAGTTGTGTTCGCCGCTATTTTCCAGGTCCGGCAGTTCACAACGCTCCCCTACGCCCTGCTTTGCCGCGCCGGCTTTGCCTTCGGTAAACACCTCCGCTCTGAGGCTGAGGTTATTCTCTTTGACGTTGATGTCGAACGGCTGAACACCGGCCATCCGGCCATCGGTCGTCACCAGGTTGATGTTACGGGTGGTACCAAGGTCTCCGGCACCGCGCTCACCGCCGGTCAGCCCTGGCACACCACGAATAATGATGCCCTGGCGGGCCTTGTTGCTGATGTCTTCCAGCGCGAGCCAGGACGGCGCATTAGTCAGCGAATAATCAAGAATCCCCTCGCCGCCGTAAGCACCAAAGTTGTAGTAATACTCCACCCCGAGGTAGGCGGTGGCCGGCGGCACCCCGAGGACGGTCGGATCATCCGGGTCTTTCTCGGTTTTGCAGGCGGCCAGCAGAACCGGCAGCAGCATCGCGAGAATCAGCCGGCCAGGGTATCGCTTCGGACGGGAGCAAACGTCGGCGCACATGTAGGGAATCCGTTTCGAAAGAATTATTGTTGAGGATCCGGTGCGTTACACACCGTTACAGACCAACCCCATGGTACGTAAATTGACGGGGCCGCTGGGTGCGCGAGTTCTCAGATTCGCACACCTGCCGGTCTGCGGCCCTTAATGACCCCGGCGGGAAGTGCCGGGTGGAAGGAAGTGCCGGTCTGAAGGATCCGGCACAGACAATTCAGCCGGCGCCTTGCTCCGCGAGAAAGGCCAGGAACTCTGCCTCACTGATGACCCTGACCCCGAGCGACTCGGCCTTGCGCAGTTTGGAGCCGGCAGCTTCCCCGGCCACCACGCAGGAGGTTTTGCCCGACACACTGCCCGCCACCTTGGCCCCCAGTGCTTCCAGCTTTTCCCGCGCTTCATCCCGGGTCATTTCCGCAAGGGTGCCGGTCAGAACCCAGGTTTCTCCGGCAAGCGGCCGGGAGGACACATCCACCGACTCGGTCTGCCAGCGCACGCCGGCCTGATGCAGCGCGGCAATGGTTTCCTGGTTATGGGGCTGATCGAAAAAGCTGCGGATATGGCCAGCCACAATCGGGCCCACGTCCGGTACGGTCTGCAGGGCATCCTCATCCGCGCCGGCAATGGCTTCCAGTTGACCGAAGTGGCTGGCGAGTGCCTTGGCGGTTGCCTCTCCGACCTCACGGATGCCCAGGGCGTAGAGGAACCGCCACAGCACCGGGTTACGGGAGCCGTCAATGGCCGCTACCAGGTTGGACGCCGACTTCTCTCCCATCCGCTCCAGCTTCATCAGGTCAGCGGCGGTGAGCGTGTAGAGATCAGCCACAGTTTTAACCAGGCCGGCTTCCACCAGGATATCAATCCACTTATCACCCAGTCCCTCAATGTCCATCGCCTTGCGCGACGCGTAGTGGCGGATGGCTTCCTTACGCTGTGCCGGACAGTACAGCCCGCCCGAACAGCGTGCCACCGCCTCACCCTCGATCTGGATGACATCGGAGTCGCAGACCGGGCAATGGGCGGGTAACTCGACTTCCTGCGCCTCCGGGGGCCGCTTTTCAACCACCACCCGAACCACCTGCGGAATCACATCACCGGCGCGGCGGACAATCACCGTATCGCCGATGCGGGCGTCAAGGCGGCGAATCTCGTCCATGTTGTGCAACGTGGCGTTGCTCACCGTCACGCCCCCCACGAAGACCGGACGCAACCGGGCCACCGGCGTCACAGCTCCGGTGCGGCCTACCTGGAATTCCACGTCCTCGATGACGGTCATTTCTTCCTGGGCCGGAAACTTGTGGGCGATGGCCCAGCGTGGCGCCCGTGATACGAAGCCAAGGGCCTGCTGCAGGTCCAGGCGGTTAACCTTGAAGACAATGCCGTCAATCTCATACGGCAGATCGCCACGCTTGGCCAGCAACTCCTCGTATGCCTGCAGGCACTCGTCCACGCCATGAGCCTTGCGCATTTCCGGGTTAATCCGAAAGCCCCAGTCACGCACCCGCTCGAGGCCATCCCAGTGGGTGTCCGGCAGCAGCGATTCATCGGTCACCGCCACGCTGTAGGCGCACATCTCGAGTGGGCGCCGTGCGGTTACCCGGGGGTTTTTCTGTCGCAGGCTGCCAGCCGCAGCGTTGCGGGGGTTCACGAAAGTCTTCTCCCCACGATTGGCCAGGTCACGGTTCAGTTTCTCGAAACCCTCCTTGGGCATGTAGACCTCGCCGCGCACTTCGACAAGGTCGGGATAACCGGTGCCACGCAGTTTCAGGGGTATCGACGGGATGGTACGGATGTTGGCGGTGATATCCTCTCCTGAATAGCCGTCTCCCCGGGTCGCTGCGCGAATCAGCAGCCCTGATTCGTAATGCAGGCTCACCGCCAGGCCGTCAAGCTTGGGTTCGCAGACGTATTCGATGTCTTCCTCCCGTTTGAGGCGCTCCCGCACCCGCCGGTCAAAATCACGTAGCTCCTCCTCACTAAAGGCGTTATCCAGCGACAACATGGGCAGGCGATGCACCACTTCCTCGAAGCTGGTTTCGCCACTGGCACCAACCCGCCGGGTCGGTGAATCGGCTGTTACCAGGTCCGGGTATTCTCCTTCCAGCTGCTGGAGTTCGCGAAAGAGCCGGTCGTACTCCGCGTCGGGAACCTGTGGATCATCAAGCACATAGTAGCGATAGTTGTGATCGCTGATGATGTCACGCAGTTCCTGGGCCCGGGCCTGCGCGGAAGAAGGTGCTTTACTCATGTGTTGGTCCTTACCCTACAAAAAAATGCCCGGTGCAGACCGGGCATTTGCCAGACATTTACCACAGCCGCTGCTCAGCCGGGCCGTCTGGACCGCTGTTTACGCTCGAACTCGCGAATCCTCTGGCGACAGTGCTCGATGGTTTGTGGTGTCATCACACTGCGTCGCTCGTCTTTCAGCTCCCCGCCGAGATTTTTGACGACGCACTGGGCGGTCTCCAGCATGAAATCAAACGCCTGCATCGCATTGGAGGGTCCTGGCAGGCTCATGAAGAAACTGATCCCCGGGGTCGACAGGGCTGGCATATCAGCCGGCCTGAACGTGCCGGGTTCAACCGCGTTGGCAACACTGAACTGTACCGGACTGGTGGTAACGACCTGTTCGTGGCGGTGATAGATGTCCATGTCGCCGTATTCCAGACCACAGGCCTCGAACAGCTTTTTCAGGGCTGCACCCTGGAACTCCCGTTCCCGTTTTGCCAGCACATTGATGACAACGACCTCCTGCGCCTCCGGACGATTAGCCCCGGCCAGTGGCTCCGATGCCGCCTTGGTTTCGGGACGCTCGCGACGGGCGGTGTCTTGCTGTACATCTGCGGTGACCAACGGCGGAACGTTATCTGCCACAGGCTGCGCCGCGGGCTGATCGGGGGCCACCTCCAAAGGCCGGGGGGTGGCGCGGGATTCACCGGCGAAGCCGGCGTCCAGCTCCGGGTCATCATCCAGCGCGCCCCAGCCGGAATCCGAGTTCATGTCGTCCGCCTGACCCGCCGGCCGCCGGGGGGCAACCTCCTCCTGCCAGTCGTCGTGGCTCGCGTCCTGCCGGTCGTCGGCTACGGGTAAAGAGTCCGCTTGCGGCGCCCCTGTCACCGCCGCACGCTCCTGGTCAGCCATACTGCCGCCTGCGGCGATGACCGGTCGGGTCGGCTTGGGCTCCGGGTTGGCAAACCGGCTACGGCCGGAGGATTTGACGTAGCCCCGCTCCTCAAGGGTTTCCCGGGACACAGTACGGGCGCCGCCATTGGGCAGCTCCGGGTTGTACTCCTCATCCAGCGGCGATTCCTGCAGGTCATCGGCGCCCATTCCCGAGGAGATCGCCATCGACTCCTTACGTGCCCGCCTCACCCGGCGAATACCATCAATAATAATGCCCAGTATGACCAGGGTACCTATGGCGATTAACCATTCCCTAAGTGACATAAGATTGCTGTCCTGTCTGCAAGTCGCGTAAATGGGTTACTCTAAGAAAAGCCTGTACCGAATACAACGCGCCATCAGGCCACATGGCGATTTTGTCATATAGCGTGCCGGCTCAGGCCTCAGCCAGCGCCGCCGCTTCCTCGACATCCACGGACACCAGCCGCGAACAGCCGGGCTCGTGCATGGTCACCCCCATCAGCTGATCGGCCATTTCCATGGCGATCTTGTTGTGGGTAATGTAAATAAACTGTACCTGTTTTGACATCTCTTTCACCATATTGGCGTAACGCCCCACGTTGGCGTCATCCAGCGGTGCATCGACCTCGTCCAGCATGCAGAAAGGTGCCGGGTTGAGCTGGAAGATGGAGAACACCAGCGCAATCGCGGTGAGTGCCTTCTCGCCACCGGACAGCAGGTGAATGGTACTGTTCTTCTTGCCCGGCGGCCGGGCCATGATCGTGACCCCGGTTTCCAGCAGATCCTCCCCGGTCAGCTCCAGATAGGCGTTACCACCGCCAAAGACCTTCGGGAACAGGGCCTGCAGGCCGCCGTTGACCTGGTCGAAGGTTTCCTTGAAGCGCTGACGGGTCTCCCGGTCGATCTTGCGGATGGCGTTGTCGAGGGTCTCCAGGGCCTCCATCAGGTCGTCGTGCTGCTCATCCAGATAGGTTTTGCGTTCGCTCTGGACCTGGTACTCCTCGATCGCTGCCAGGTTGATCGCCCCCAACCGCTGGATCCGACTGCCGATCTTTTCCAGTTCCTCCGCCCACTCTTTCTCGGAGGCCTGCTCCGGGAGCTGAGCCAGCACCTCCTGCAGCTTCACGTTGAGTTCCCGCAGTTGCTCAATGTGGTTCCCTGACCGGATTTCCAGCGCCTGGGACTCCATCTTGAGCTTTTCCAACCGGGCCCGGACATCCTGGACCCGATGCTCAATACCGCTGCGGCCCTGTTCCTTCTCCCGCACCTCACGATCAATATCTTCCAGTGCATCACGGGCCGCCGCCAGCTTCTCCTCTTCCGCCAGACGGCGGTCGAGCAGGCCTTCCAGCTGCATCTGCAGGTCCTCGATGGGCTCCTCCGCGTTTTCGCGGGACTCACGCAGCATGTCCAGCCGCTCCTCGAGTCGCTCCTTCTGCATTTGCATCCGGTCGATGGTCTGGCGCAAGCCGTCGCGCTGGCTGTTCAGGGATTGCAGCTGTAACTGCAACTGATGGGCATGGTCACGGTCGTGGCGGGCATCCTGGCGCAGGCGGTCGAGATTCTCACGCAGCGTGTCACGGCGTTCCAGCAAGCGCTCTTTCTCTTCGTCACTGTCTTCGGTGGAAGCCAGCGCCTGCTGCCACTCTTCCCTGGCCTCCAGCAGGGTCTCCTGCTGGTCTTCCAGGCTGAGACTCACTTCAGCATGGTCGTCACGAATGCGCTGTAAACGGGCATCGATCTGCTCCGCCCTGGCACGCAGACCACTGATCCTGGAGGACAGGCCGCCCAGTTCCCGTTCTGCATCACTGAGTTGCCCCTGAGCATCATCGCGGGACGCCTCGGCACGCTCCGAGCGCTCCTGCAGGCTTTCCAGCCGGTCCTCGGCCGCTTCAAACAAACTTTCGGCCTCCGCCAGCTCGCTGGCAAGCTGGCTGACCTTCTTCTGGCGTTCAATTACCCCGACCTGCCCGGCATCGGAATCGGGCATCAGGATCCAGTCGCGGGCCACCCACACCCCGCCTGGGGTGATGATACTCTGGCCGGGCTGCAGGGACCCGCGAAGAGCGAGTGCCTCGTCGAGGTCCGCCGCTGTATCAATTCCCGTGAGCAGGTCCCGGATAGCGGAAACGCCTGACACCTTTGCCGCCAGGCCGCTGCCGGTTGCGACGGTGTCACCGGCGCCGCTGACCAGTGCCACGCCTTTCGGCGCGTTTGCCATGGCACCGTGCAAGCTCGTCAGGCCATCTGCCAGTGCGAGCCCCTGGGTGAACCGGCCAATGACCTGTTCGACGGCAAATTCCCAGCCATTCTCAATGTTCAACTGGCTTGCAACCCGTGGCACATCCGCCAACCCGTGTTCGCCGAGCCAGCCCTGCAAGGCGTCATCCTGGCTGCCCATTTGCTCGTCCAGCAGGGCCTGCTGGGATTCGAGCACCGCCTTGAGGCTCTGCACCCGTTGCCGGCTTTCGGACACCGCCTGCTCAGCCTCCCGCTGATGCTGGCGAGCCTCATAAAGACTGTCCTGAACCGCCGCAATACGCTCGGCGGCCTCCTCCCGTTGCAGCTCGAGGGTTTCCTGTTGTTCCAGCAACTCCTCAAGCTCGGCGCGATCCAGCTGGCCTTCCAGCAGCCCCTGCTCATCCCGCAGGCGATCCTGGCGGGTTCGCAACTGCTCAATGGCGTCTTCCAGCGAACGGATCCGCGACTGGGCGAGCTCCGCCTGGCGCCGGGCATCCGCCGAGCGGGCGCTGAAGGTTTCCCAGCTGTGTTGCCAGTCACTCATGGCATCTTCGGCTTGCTGGAGCTTCTCACCGGACTCTTCGGCCCGGATGACGAGCTCTTCCTGCTCCGGCCCGATCATATCCAGCTCCTGCTGGATGCCGGCCAGTTTTTCCTCGTCCTGTTCCAGCTCCCGCGCCAGCTCCCGCTGATTGGCCATGGCCTGATCGAGCTCGGCCGCGGTCTGCCGGCTGCGCTCCCGCTGGTGCTCAAGGCTCTGCTCAATGCGGGCTATGTCCGCGCCCGCCTCGTAATAACGGGCCTGGGCACGGTTGAAGTGTTCCGTGCGTTCGTGATGGTTGTCCCGCAGGGTTTCCATGGAGGTTTCCAGGCTGACCCGCTCGGTCAGCAACTTTTCCAGCTCCAGTTCGGTGTCGCGGATCTTGCCGCGCCAGGTTTGCAGGTCGTTATCGAGGGCCTGCCAGCGCAACACCGTAAGCTCGGCTTTCTTCTGCCGCTCCTCCTGCTTGTATGCCTTGTACTTTTCAGCCGCTGCAGCCTGGCGCTCCAGGTGCTGGAGTTGCCGCCCGAGCTCTTCCCGCAGATCGGTCAGCCGCTCAAGATTCTCCTGGGTGCGGCGAATGCGGTTCTCGGTTTCCTTGCGGCGCTCCTTGTACTTGGAAATACCGGCGGCTTCCTCGATGTAGATCCGCAATTCTTCGGGCTTGGCTTCGATCAGCCGGGAAATCATACCCTGCTCGATAATGGCATAGCTGCGGGGACCAAGGCCGGTGCCAAGAAACAGGTCGGTAATATCGCGGCGCCGACACTTGGCACCGTTGAGGAAATACTCCGACTGGCCCTCCCGCGACACCCGGCGGCGTACCGAGATTTCGCTGAACTTGGCGAATTCCCCGGGTGCCGAACCGTCACCATTATCGAACACCAGCTCGATGGAGGCCTGGCCCACCGGCTTGCGGGCACTGGAGCCGTTGAAGATGACATCCGTCATCGACTCGCCCCGCAGGTATTTTGCAGAACTTTCGCCCATAACCCAGCGAACAGCATCGATAATGTTGGATTTTCCGCAACCATTGGGACCCACCACCGCCGTCATGTTGGACGGAAACGGCACCGTGGTGGGATCGACAAAAGATTTGAAGCCGGCGAGTTTGATGGACTTCAGTCGCATATCACGCCTCCGCCTCGTCCTGGAGCAGCGCCAGGACCTGCTGGCGCTGGTGTTCGGCAAACGCGCGAATGGAGGCTTGCAACCGCTCCGAATCGCCACTGGCGGCCGCCTCACCCAGCTGCTTGAAGAAGCGGGCAGTTTCGCCGAACTCCTCGCGGAAGTTGTCCAGGGCGACGTAGTAGGTGCGGCTGATGGCGGGACGGAAATTCTCGAGGGTTTCCTCAAGGAAGGGATTTTCCACCAGGCGATAGGCGTAACGCATAACCCCGAAACCGGCGTCAATGACCTGCTCAGCGGCGTCACCGTCAGAGGAGTTGAGCGCGTCGATCACCGCCTGCAGTTCGCCCACCTGGCTCATCACACCGGCCAGCTGGTCACCGGACCAGCGCTCCAGAACCTTGCGGCCCAGCATACACAGGAGGTCGATGTAGATGTCGTAGAGACTGTTAACAATGTCGGGGGTCAGGCTGGACACCACGGCGCCCCGCCTGGGGAAAATCTCTACCAGGTGTCTGCGCTGGAGAATCAGCAGGGCCTCCCGGACGGACCCGCGGCTGACATTGAGCTCGCCCGCCACCTTGAGCTCCTGGATCCGCTCACCGGGCTTGAGGTCGCTGGTAATGATGCGCTGCCCCAGATGCTGGGCGATTTGTTCAGAAAGGCTTTCCGGGGCCTGAAACCTCATAGGGATAGTCGCTCACTTCTGCAGACGGCACAGTTACAAACGCTGGAGTGTACCATAGCGAATCTTCAGCCCCACCCTCTTGTCGGACATTTTGACTGTCCTTCCACCACTCCCCGGACGGGCCGGCCAGTGGTCAGCGCCGACCGCTCCTGGTATCGGGTTTACCGGAACCTTTCCCGGTTGCTTTGCCAGGCCCCCTGCCGGCACCGCTGCCCTTTGCCGAATCCCGGCCGGCACTCTTACCGGCACTCTTGTCGGCACTCTTACCGGCAGTATTACCGGCACTCTTGCCGGTTGCCTTCTCCGACGTCCGGCCCGGACGCTTTTCGGTGCTCTTGCCAGCAGATCGTTCCGGCCGGGTCCCCGTCACCTCCCAACGACCCGCGGCGGGCTTGCGCGCAGCACGGCCGGGGCTCTTGCGACGCTGACGATCCTGGGCTGCCTGCTCATCCGGGGTTTTCGCCGGAATGGCAACCGATGACAGGCCCACCGTGCGACTGAGAGTGTCCACGGCTTTCTGGTCGAGTTCTTCCCACTTGCCCATCACCAGGCGGCTGGGCAGGAAAACAGGTCCATAACGCACCCGCTTGAGGCGACTTACCCGAACGCCCTGGGATTCCCACAGGCGCCGGACTTCCCGGTTGCGACCTTCCATCAGAGTGACATGGAACCAGCGGTTGATCCCGCTGCCACCAGCCGGGCTGATGTCAGTAAACTTCGCCATGCCATCTTCCAGCAAAACCCCCTGCAGCAGACGCTCAATCATCGCGTCGTCCACCTCGCCGAAGATCCGCACCGCGTACTCGCGGTCGATCTCACTGGAGGGGTGCATCAGCCGGTTGGCCAGTTCCCCATCCGTCGTGAACAGCACGAGACCGGTGGTGTTGATGTCCAGGCGACCAATGGAGATCCAGCGCTGGTCCCGCAGTCTGGGCAAACGGTCAAACACCGTGGGCCGGCCTTCCGGATCCTTGCGGGTGGTTACCTCGCCCTCGGGTTTGTTGTAGATGAGGACCCGGCGCACCACCTCGGCTGCGGCGGTAATGTCCAGCCGCTTGCCATCCAGCTCAAAACGGTCGGCGGTGGTCGCTTTCTGGCCGGGCGCAGCAGGTTCGCCGTTGACCATCAGCCGGCCGGTTTCCATCCAGCCTTCGATTTCGCGCCGGGATCCGACGCCGGCACGGGCCAGCAATTTCTGGATACGCTCTGCACCACCCGGTTTCGGGCTATCGGCTGCAGGCTTGGTTGATGCTGTCGGGCGATTCTTCGCCATGGTATTTCCTTAACTAAAAGCTGATGCCGCTGGCATCAGTGGAGTGTCTGATGATCGGCCGAGTCAGCATCACCGGCGTCATCGCCAGCAACGTCGTCCGGTTCGGGGGCCGGCCCGCCCGCTTCGAACTCGATCTCTGCCTGCATGTTCTTTTCGATTTCCCGGCCAATTTCCTCAAGGTCCCGCACTTCGGACAATGGCGGCAACTGGTCCAGCCCGGTCAGATTGAAATAGTCCAGGAACTGCCGGGTGGTGGCATACATTGCCGGGCGGCCGGGTACGTCACGGTGGCCAACCACCCTGACCCACTCCCGCTCCAGCAGGGTACGCACAATGTTACTGCTTACCGTAACACCCCGTATCTCTTCAATTTCGCCCCGGGTAATGGGTTGGCGATAGGCAATCAGCGCCAGGGTTTCCAGCAAGGCGCGGGAGTACCGCTGGGGTCGCTCCTCGAACAACCGTCCGACCCAGGGGGCGTATTCCTCACGGACCTGCAGCCGGTATCCGCTGGCCACTTTTTTCAGTTCGAACCCACGTCCGTCACAGGCGGCCGCCAGCTGGCACATTACGTGCTCCATCACCTGCCGGGCCGGACGCTCATGCTCGTCGAACAACTCTCGCAACTGGTCAAGATTCAGTGGCTTGCCGGCTGCAAGAAGCGCCGCCTCCGTAATTGCCTGGATCCGTCGCAGATTTTCTTCGTTCATATCGCTGTCAATCCTGCCAATTCACACGACCGCACCGACGTCCCAAGCGAGCAAGCACTCGGCGAGCGCCGACCGGTCAATTTGCCGCACGTGCCCGCAGATGGATCTGACCAAACACCTCAGTCTGCACGATCTCAACCAGTTGTTCCTTGATCAGCTCGAGGGTCGCAAGAAAGGTAACCACCACCCCCAGCCTGCCCTCTTCCGGAGTAAACAGACTCTCGAAACTGACAAAGCTGTCACCACTCAATACCGACAGGATGGCCGACATTCGCTCGCGGGTTGAGAGCTTTTCCCGCTCCACATGATGACTGGTAAACAGGTCAGCACGCATCAGGACACCCTGCAGGGCATACAGAATCTCCTTCAGGTCCACCTCGGGGTGGGGCTGGCTGTTCGGCAGCCTGGGCAGTGCGGCTGAACCGGCAAAGGTGTCCCGCTCCATCCGCGGGATTTCTTCCAGATCCTCGGCAGCCTTCTTGAAACGTTCATACTGCTGGAGACGGCGGATCAGCTCGGCCCGGGGATCGGACTCTTCGTCGTCCTCGCTCTCCTGGCGCGGCAGCAACATGCGTGACTTGATCTCGGCAAGGGTTGCGGCCATCACCAGATACTCCGCGGCGAGCTCGAAACGCATCGCCTCCACGGCACTAATGTAGTCCATGTACTGGCGGGTGATCTCGCTGACATCGATATCCAGGATGTTCATGTTCTGCCGCCGGATCAGGTAGAGCAGCAAATCCAGCGGACCTTCGAACGCTTCCAGGAACACCGCCAGCGCATCGGGCGGAATGTAGAGGTCTTTCGGGAGATCAACCAGCGGCTTCCCGGATACCCGGGCTAACGGCATACCGGACTGATCCGCCGAGCCGGACGCCACCGCAGGTTCCGTAACCTCCGCTGGCGCCGTATTGCTCATGGTGTCATCCGTCATGCTCACTCCATCTGTTCAGCCCGGCCAGGATAGCCGGGCTGGCCACCGGTTACCGGTAACCGAGCCCCATCGCCGCACGGACTTCTTCCAGGGTGTCCCGCGCTGCATCACGGGCCTGCTCGGCCCCCTCTTCAAGAATGGAGTGCACCAGGTCCCGGTTATTCTCGTACTCGCGGGCCCGCTCGTGAAGGGGCCGCTGCTCTTCGATAATGGCATCGATCAGCGGTTTCTTGCAGTCGAGGCAGCCAATGCCGGCACTGCGGCAGCCGGTCTGCACCCACTGCTGGGTATCGGCATCGGAGTAAATCTTGTGCATACCCCACACCGGGCATTTCTCCGGCTCCCCCGGATCAGTACGGCGGACCCGCTGGGGATCGGTCTGCATGGTGCGGATCTTGACGGCGACACTGTCCGGCGCTTCCCGCAGGCCGATGTAATTGTTATAGGACTTGGACATCTTCTGGCCGTCCAGCCCCGGCATCTTGGATTCCGGCGTCAGCAGCGGCTGCGGTTCCGGCAGGATCACCTTGCCGCCCCCTTCAATGTAGCCATACAGTCGCTCCCGGTCACCCAGGGAAATGTTCTGCTGCTCCTTGAGCAGAGCCCGGGCCGTTTCCAGTGCCTCCAGATCGCCCTCTTCCTGATACCGTTTCTTCAGGGTGCGATAGAGTTTGGCGTTCTTCTTGCCCATCTTCACGATGGCGCCCTCGGCCAGCTCCTCGAAGCCCGGCTCCCGGCCATAGAGATGATTGAACCGACGGGCAATCTCTCGGGTGATCTCCACATGGGACACCTGATCCGCACCCACCGGCACCTTGCCCGCGCGATACATCAGGATGTCCGCCGTCTGCAGCAGCGGGTACCCCAGGAAGCCGTAGGTCGCCAGGTCCTTTTCACGCAGTTTTTCCTGCTGGTCCTTGTAGGTTGGAATGCGCTCCAGCCAGCCCAGCGGGGTAATCATCGAAAGCAGCAGATGCAGCTCCGCATGCTCTGGCACGCGGGACTGGATAAACATGGTGGAGGACCCCGGGTTTACGCCGGCCGCCAGCCAGTCAATCACCATGTCCCATACGCTCTCCTCGATACCGGAGGGGTCGTCGTACTGGGTGGTCAACGCGTGCCAGTCTGCGACGAAGAAGAAGCACTCGAATTCATGCTGGAGTTTCACCCAGTTTTTCAGCACACCGTGATAGTGGCCGAGGTGAAGCTTGCCGGTGGGGCGCATTCCGGACAAAACCCGTTGCTGGGAATCTACAGAACTCAAAGCATGAACTCCTTCTGTTTGAATTGAGCCGACCCATCATAGAGCAGGCTGACCGGGCATTATAGTCTTATCCACCCGCCGCGTTAAGAAGCCATTGATTGCCGGCCCAAAACAAAAAGCCCCCGGGGCCGCGAGGCACCCGGGGGCTTTGAGGCGTACCGGAGGTAAAAACTTACCAGCCGGTCACTTCCTTCAGCGCCTTGCCGATTTCGGCCAGGCTGCGCACGGTTTTAACACCGGCGTCGTTCAGGGCGGCAAACTTCTCGTCTGCAGTGCCCTTGCCACCGGAGATGATGGCACCGGCGTGGCCCATACGCTTGCCAGGAGGCGCAGTTACACCCGCGATGTAAGACACCACCGGCTTGGTTACGTTCTCCTTGATGAAGGCCGCCGCCTCTTCTTCGGCGGTACCGCCGATTTCACCAATCATTACAATAGCTTCGGTCTGCGGATCTTCCTGCAGCAGCTTGAGAATGTCGATGAAGTTGGAACCCGGAATCGGGTCACCACCGATACCTACACAAGTGGACTGACCAAAGCCGAAGTCAGTGGTCTGCTTAACCGCTTCGTAAGTCAGGGTACCGGAGCGGGACACGATGCCCACCTTGCCGGGCTTGTGGATGTGGCCCGGCATGATGCCGATCTTGCACTCGCCCGGCGTGATCACGCCCGGACAGTTCGGTCCGATCATCCGCACGCCCTTGCGATCTACGTATTCCTTGGCGTACAGCATGTCGATGGTCGGGATGCCTTCAGTGATGCAGACGATCAGCTGAATGCCAGCATCGGCAGCTTCAATGATGGCGTCCTTACAGAACGGAGCCGGTACGTAGATAACAGTCGCTTCTGCACCGGTCTTCTCTACGGCGTCACGCACGGTGTTGAACACCGGCAGGCCCAGATGCTCGGTGCCGCCCTTGCCCGGGCTCACACCGCCAACCATCTTGGTACCATAGGCAATGGCTTGCTCAGAGTGGAAAGTACCCTGTGCGCCGGTAAAGCCCTGGCAGATAACCTTGGTGTCTTTATTGATCAGGATGCTCATTATTTACCCCCTGCGGCTTTAACGACTTGCTCTGCGGCATCCGCCAGACTGGTGGCGGCGATGATGTTCAGACCACTTTCCGCCAGAACCTTGGCGCCCAGGTCAGCGTTGTTGCCTTCCAGGCGGACCACAACAGGCACTTTAACGCCTACTTCTTTAACCGCACCGATGATGCCTTCGGCGATCATGTCGCAACGAACGATACCACCGAAGATGTTAACCAGAACGGCTTGTACCGCGTCGTCAGACAGGATGATCTTGAACGCTTCGGTAACGCGTTCCTTGGTCGCGCCGCCACCTACGTCCAGGAAGTTGGCAGGCTGGCCGCCGGCGAGCTTGATGATGTCCATGGTACCCATGGCCAGACCAGCGCCGTTAACCATGCAACCGATGTTGCCTTCCAGGGCGACGTAGTTCAGCTCCCAACGGGCAGCTTCTGCTTCGCGGGGATCTTCCTGGGAAGGATCGTGCATCTCGTGGATTTTCTTCTGACGGTACAGAGCGTTGCCGTCAACACCGAGCTTGGCATCCAGACAGTGCAGGTCGCCAGCCGGAGTGATCACCAGCGGGTTGATCTCAACCAGCGCCAGGTCGCACTCTTCGAACAGCTTGGCCAGACCCAGGAAGATCTTGGTGAACTGACCGATCTGCTTGCCTTCCAGGCCGAGTTTGAAGGCCAGTTCGCGGCCCTGGTACGGCTGAGCGCCTACCAGCGGATCGATTTCGGCTTTCAGGATCTTTTCCGGAGTTTCTTCGGCAACCTTCTCGATTTCCACGCCGCCTTCGGTAGACGCCATGAACACGATACGACGGGTGCCACGGTCAACAACCGCACCCAGGTACAGTTCCTGGTCGATGTCGGTGAGGGATTCAACCAGAATCTTGCTGACCGGCTGGCCTTTCTCGTCGGTCTGGTAGGTTACCAGGTTCTTGCCCAGCCAGTTCTCGGCGAAGGCACGGATCTCGTCCTTGCTCTTGACCAGCTTGACGCCACCGGCCTTACCACGGCCACCGGCATGAACCTGTGCTTTGACGACCCACGCATCACCACCGATTTCGGTAGCGGCCGCTACAGCTTCCTGAGGGGTATCGCAGGCAATGCCCTGGGATACAGGCAGGCCGTATTCAGCGAACAGCTGCTTGCCCTGATATTCATGCAAATTCATAGTTAATGTCCCGCTTTTTGATGGAGGATAACCACGTACGGAAATGAACCCGCTGAAGCGCCGTCTCTGGAGCTCCTCTTGCGAATTCGGCTTGGCGAACCGGGGATCACCTCAGCCCGCCGTGAGCGCAAACGAAAACCTGCCGTTTTTATGGCAGCGGGGCGCCGTCGTTGGCGCCCCCTGTTTCCTGTATTGCGTTACTTCTTCTTGCGACGGTTGGCAATGTGGATTGCGCCGCCGTTCACAGCCAGTGCTGCCTCGTGCACGGACTCGGACAGAGTCGGATGCGCGAAACAGGTCAGGGCCAGATCTTCTGCGCTGGAGCCGAACTCCATCGCGATCACGCCCTGGGCAACGATTTCGGATGCCTGCGGACCCACCACATGGAAGCCGAGGATACGATCGGTCTTCTCGTCAGCGATGATCTTGACCATGCCGGATGCCGCATTGGCAGCCATGGCGCGACCGTTTGCGGCGAACGGGAAGGTACCCACCTTGTAGGCCTCACCTTCTGCCTTCAGCTGCTCCTCGGTCTTGCCAACCCAGGCAACTTCCGGTGCGGTGTAGATCACGTTCGGGATGCAGTCATAGTTGACCTGCGGCTTGTGGCCGGCAATACGCTCGGCAACCATCACACCCTCTTCGGATGCCTTATGGGCCAGCATCGGGCCACGCACCACGTCACCTACCGCCCAGACACCCGGGGCTTCGGTCTTGCAGTTCTCGTCAACAAAGATAAACCCACGCTCATCCATCTTGACGCCGGAATCTTCCGACAGCAGGTTGTCGGTGTATGGACGACGGCCAACAGCCACAATCAGCTTGTCGACCTTCAGCTCCTGCTTGCCCTTGGCATCTTCGTAGGTCACGTTGACCAGCTTGCGCTTGACTTCGGCGCCGGTCACCCGACCACCGAGCACAATGTTCAGGCCCTGCTTCTGGAACTGCTTGAGTGCGTCTTTGGCGATCTGCTGGTCCACCGCCGGCAGGAAGCTGTCCTGGGCTTCCAGGATGGTCACTTCGGCACCCAGACGGGCCCAGACACTGCCCAGCTCCAGACCGATTACACCAGCACCGATGATGCCAAGGCGCTTGGGCACTTCGGTAAACTCCAGCGCGCCTTCGGAATCGGTGATGTAGCCTTCGGTCATCGGCGCAGGCGGGATCTCGATCGGCTTGGAACCGGTAGCGATGATCACGTTCTCTGCTTCGTAAGTCGTCGTCTTGCCGTCGTTAGCGGTAACTTCCACCTTGCGGTTGGCCAACAGCTTGCCGTGGCCCTGGATGGCGGTTACACCATTGGCCTTGAACAGCCCGGCGATACCACCGGTCAGCTGCTTAACGATGCCGGCCTTGCGCTCCATCATCTTGGCGACGTCCATCTGGACGTCCTTGACCATGATGCCCTGCTCGGCGTAATGGTGAGCGGTCTCCTCGAACTTGTGGGAAACCTCCAGCAGCGCCTTGGAGGGGATACATCCAACGTTGAGGCAGGTACCACCCAGTACCTGCTTGCCGTCTTCGGCAGTCCAGGACTCCACACACGCGGTCTTCAGGCCCAGCTGGGCTGCCTTGATGGCCGCTACGTAGCCGCCGGGGCCCGCACCAATGACGATTACGTCGTACTTATCAGACATTATTCAATCCTGTTTTCTGATTCGTTAAGTGTCAGGCTCAGACGTCCAGCAGAATGCGCGCCGGGTCTTCAACCATGTCCTTGATCGCTACCAGGAACTGCACCGCTTCCTTGCCGTCGATCATACGGTGATCGTAAGACAGGGCCAGGTACATCATCGGCAGGATAACAACCTGACCGTTAACCGCCATCGGGCGCTCCTGGATTTTGTGCATACCAAGGATAGCAGTCTGCGGCGGATTCAGGATCGGCGTCGACATCAGCGAGCCGAACACACCACCGTTGGAGATGGTGAAGGTGCCGCCCGTCATTTCCTCAATACCCAGCTTGCCGTCACGGGCCTTGGTGCCGTACTCGACAATCTTCTTCTCGATATCGGCCAGGCCCATGGCATCGGTGTCACGCAGCACGGGGACCACCAGACCACGGTCGCTGGACACGGCTACGCCGATGTCCTGGTAGCCGTGGTAAACCATGTCGTTGCCGTCGATGGACGCGTTAACCGCCGGGAACCGCTTGAGCGCCTCGGTAGCCGCCTTGACGAACAGGGACATGAAGCCCAGCTTGATGCCGTGACGCTTCTCGAAGCTGTCCTTGTACTGCTTGCGCAGATCCATCAGCGGCTTCATGTTGACTTCGTTGAAGGTGGTGAGCATGGCCGCGTTCTGCTGGGCACTGACCAGGCGCTTTGCAATGCTGGCACGCAGGCGGGTCATCGGTACCCGCTTCTCCGGACGCTCGCCGGCAGCCACTTCAACCTGTGGCATCTGGGCAGCAGGCTGGGCTACAGGGGCAGCGGACTTGCCGCTTTCAACGAAGTTCTGCACGTCTTCCTTGGTTACCCGGCCATCTTTGCCGGTGCCCTTGACCGCGTTCGGGTCGATATTGGCTTCTTCCGCCAGCTTGCGGGCCGCCGGGCTCAGGATGGCATCACCAGAGGCCGCGGAATTCTCTTCGGCCTGGGGCGCTGCAGCGCTCGCTTCCGCCGCGGCCGGCTTGACTTCGCCCGCTGCGCCTTCCTTGAACTGGCCGATCACCTCACCGCTTTCTACGGTGTCGCCTTCGCCTTTCAGGATCGCCTCGATCACACCGTCTGCCGGCGCGACCACTTCCAGAACCACCTTGTCGGTTTCGATATCGACAATCAGTTCGTCGCGGGCGCAGGCTTCACCAGGCTGCTTGTGCCAGGTCGCGACGGTACCCTCTGCGACCGATTCGGGAAAAACGGGGGCTTTGATTTCAATTGACATCTCGGATCCTTAATTCGGTAGCTCGTCAGATTTCGAACGCGTCGTTAACCAGGTTCTTCTGTTCTTCAATGTGCACGGACATATGACCACAGGCCGGAGCCGCTGAAGCCTCACGCCCTGCGTATTGCAGGTACAGCTTCGGGTTCTTCCGGTGCAGCGCGTTACGCATGTGATGCTGACTGCAGTACCACGCGCCCTGGTTCATGGGCTCCTCCTGACACCAGACCACGTGCTTGAGTTTGGTGTACTGACTCAGGAGTTCATCCAGGTCATCGGACGGGAACGGATACAGCTGTTCGATCCGCACAATGGCCACATCGTCGCGCTCATCAGCCTTCTTCTTTTCCAGCAAGTCATAATAGACCTTACCGCTGCAAAGAATAAGGCGGGTGACTTTCTTCGGATCGGACGGCTCTTTCTCAGGCAGAATGGTCTGGAAAGTACCGGAGGTCAGATCCTCGAGGTCGGAGGTTGCTTCCTTGTGACGCAGCAGGCTCTTCGGTGTGATGGCAACCAGCGGCTTGCGCAGCGGGCGCTTGACCTGGCGACGCAGCATATGGAACACCTGCGACGGCGTGGTCGGCACACATACCTGGATATTGTGCTCGGCACACAACTGCAGGTAACGTTCCAGGCGCGCCGAGCTGTGCTCGGGGCCCTGCCCCTCATAGCCGTGCGGAAGCAGCAGTGTCAGGCCGCACAGACGCCCCCACTTGTGCTCACCACTGGTAAGGAACTGGTCGATGACCACCTGGGCACCGTTGGCGAAGTCACCGAACTGGGCTTCCCAGACAATCAGCGCATTCGGCGTAGTGGTGGCGTAACCATATTCAAACGCCATAACGGCTTCTTCAGACAGCAGCGAGTCGTAGATTTCGAAACGCGGCTGATCGTCAGCAAGCTCTTTCAGCGCAATATGGGTAGTACCGTCCTTCTGGTTGTGCAGCACCGCGTGACGGTGGGAGAAGGTACCACGACCCACGTCCTGACCGGTCAGGCGAATCGGATGACCTTCATCCAGCAGCGTCGCGTAGGCCATCACCTCACCGTAACCCCAGTTGATGGGCAGCGCGCCGGCTGTCATCTTGTTGCGGTCATCAATGATCTTCGACACCTGACGCTGGATGCTGAAACCTTCAGGCACCTGGCCCAGCTTCTTGCCCAGTTTCTGAATGGTCTTCAGGGCAACACTGGACTTGCACTTGGCCGTCCACTCGTGACCCAGGAACGGAGTCCAGTCAACGTAGAGCTCCTTGTTAGGCTCCTTGACCAGAGATTTGACCACGTGCTCGCCGTTATCCAGCGCATCGCGGTACTCCAGCTCCATCTGCTTGACTTCTTCTTCGGTCAGCACCCCTTCGCTGATCAGATGATCCGCATAGATATTGCGGGTCGTCTTCAGCTTGCGGATCTTCTCATACATCAGTGGCTGGGTTGCCGCCGGCTCGTCGGCCTCGTTGTGGCCGCGGCGACGGTAACACACCAGGTCAATGACCACGTCGCGCTTGAACTCGTTGCGGTAGTCCATCGCCATCTGGGTAACGAACATGACCGCTTCGGGATCATCCGCGTTAACATGCAGAATCGGCGCCTGAACCATCTTGGCAACGTCAGTACAGTACTCGGTGGAACGAGCATCTTCCTGCTTGCTGGTGGTGAAGCCAACCTGGTTGTTGATGACGATATGGATGGTGCCGCCTACCCCGTAACCTCGGGTCTGGGACATCTGGAAGGTCTCCATCACCACGCCCTGGCCGGCAAACGCCGCATCGCCGTGCATGATGATCGGAACAACCTGACTGCCATCGGTATCGTTACGACGGGTCTGACGGGCGCGCACCGAGCCTTCAACAACCGGAGAAACAATTTCCAGGTGTGACGGGTTAAAGGCGAGAGCAAGGTGAACCTCACCGCCTTCGGTCATCACGTTGGAAGAGAAGCCCTGGTGATACTTCACGTCACCGGAGCCGGAATCCGCGAGCTTCTTGCCCTCGAATTCGTCAAACAATTCTTTCGGGTTCTTGCCGAGCGTGTTTACCAGCACGTTCAGCCGGCCACGGTGGGCCATACCCAGTACAATTTCCTTCGCGCCGTAGCTTCCGGCACGCTGGATCAGCTCATCCAGACACGGAATCAGGCTTTCGCCGCCCTCAAGACCAAAACGCTTGACGCCCGGGTAGCGGGAGCCCAGGTATTTCTCCAGGCCTTCGGCAGCCGTGAGGCGTTCGAGGAGGTGCTTGCGGGTCTTTGCTTCGTATTCCGGTCGTGAGCGGACCGGTTCCATGCGTTGCTGGAACCAGCGCTTGATGCGGGTATCAACAACGTGCATGTATTCCGCACCAATGCTTTCACAATAGGTTTTGCGGAGGCCTTCCACGATATCGCTGAGCTTCATGGCTTCCGAGCCGAAGTTCAGGGATCCGGTCTGGAATTCAAGATCCAGATCCGACTGGGACAAGTCGTGGAATGAAAGATCGAGATCTTCTACCTGAGGGCGTTGCCAGACGCCGAGCGGGTCCAGCTTGGACTCCTGGTGACCGCGGAAGCGGAACGCATTGATCAGCTGGAGAACGCGAACCTGCTTGCGATCAGCATCGGATGTGGCACTGGCGGGCACGCCACTGGCCAGAAAACGCTGATTGCGGGAGATGTGCTCAAACTGTTCGCGGATCGAGGAGTGGGCAATGTCACGACCGTGATGACCATCGACGCTGGGGAGCTTGTCGAAGTAGCTGCGCCACTCTTCGGGAACGGCATTGGGGTCTGTCAGGTAGGTTTCAAAAAGCTGTTCAACATAGGCCAGATTTCCACCCTGCAAGTGGGAAGTCTGCCATAACTGCTCCATTATGCTTTCATGCATTTTGAATAGCTCACCTTGGGCTGGTGCGGGGGGCTGATTATGGTCGGCCAGGGGTAAATCTCAGTCAATACGGGTTTTTACGGGATCGACTTTAGCCACCACAGTCAGCACGGATGTTTTCCGGTTCCCGGTGGTTTTTATACTCAGCAAAGCCGCGCAAAACCTTTTAAGTCCTGCAGCAGCCCGCGTAGTGTGCACCTCCCTAAGACCAATGACTATAAGCCTTTGGTTGAAGGCCCCGCATATTGCGAGGCCTTCGGGGGTGCTAACCTGTCAGAACAGTATAGCGTCTGGTTCTCTGACTGCTCGTCAGGTAGCCCGCTGCAGGAGCAGGTTACGAATGTGGCCGATTGCCCTTGTGGGGTTCAGGCCTTTCGGACAGACGCTGACACAGTTCATGATGCCGCGGCAGCGGAATACACTGAACGGGTCATCCAGGTTGGCCAGGCGCTCTGCCTGCGCGGTGTCCCGGCTGTCTGCCAGGAACCGGTAGGCCTGCAGCAGACCGGCCGGGCCGATGAACTTGTCCGGATTCCACCAGAAAGACGGGCAGGATGTGGAACAACAGGCACAGAGAATACACTCGTACAGACCGTCCAGCTTCTCCCGGTCTTCCGGCGACTGCAGACGCTCAATGGCGGGCGCCGGCTTGTCGTTCACCAGGTACGGCATGACCTTCTCGTACTGCTTGTAGAACAGGCTCATGTCGATGACCAGGTCGCGGATAACCGGCAGACCGGGCAGCGGGCGCAGCACCAGCTTGTTGTTCTTCACAACCTGGGACACCGGCGTGATACAGGCCAGACCGTTCTTGCCGTTCATGTTCATGCCATCAGAGCCACAAACACCCTCACGGCAGGAGCGGCGATACGCCAGCGACGGATCCTTTTCCTTCAGCAGGTTCAGGACGTCCAGGATCATCAGATCCTTGCCTTCCGGAAGCTCCAGCTCAACGTCCTGCATATAAGGGGCGTTGTCAGTTTCCGGATTGTAACGGTAAAGGCTTACCAACATTATGTGCTACCCCCTTAGTAAGTCCGGATTTTCGGTTCGAAGGTCGGAACCGTTTTCGGTGCAAAGTTGACGTCACGCTTGCCTACGCGCTTGTCCAGCGGGAAGTACACGGAATGCTTCAGCCAGTTCTCGTCGTCACGCTCAGTGAAGTCGTTACGGGCGTGGGCACCACGGCTTTCCTTACGCTCGTAAGCGGAAACCGCAGTGGCGTATGCCACCTCGAACAGGTTGTCCAGCTCAAGCGCCTCAATACGCGCGGTGTTGAAGGCGTTGCTGGTGTCAGCCAGCTTGGTCTTGCGCACACGCTCGCCGATTTCGTTCAGCAGCTTCAGACCCTTCTCCATGCTCTCGCCGTCACGGAATACACCGAAATACAGCTGCATGCAGTTCTGCAGGTCCTTACGAACCGCAGCCACTTCTTCACCCTCGGTGGCGCTATTCAGACGGTTCAGGCGGGCCATGGCACGCTCGATATCCGCCTCGCTGGCATCATCAACCGTGAAGCCGTTGCGCAGCTGCTCTTCGATATGCAGGCCAGCCGCACGACCGAAGACCACCAGGTCAAGCAGCGAGTTACCGCCCAGACGGTTGGCACCGTGAACGGATACGCAGGCCGCCTCGCCGCAGGCGAACAGGCCTTCAATCGGCTTGTCGTTACCGTTTTCGTCGAGGGTCAGAGCCTGGCCGCCAACGTTGGTCGGAATACCACCCATCATGTAGTGACAGGTCGGCACTACCGGGATCGGCTCTTTCACCGGATCCACGTGCGCGAAGGTACGGGACAGCTCACAGATACCCGGCAGACGCAGGTTCAGGGTTTCTTCACCCAGGTGATCCAGCTTCAGCAGTACGTGATCCTTCTCGGGGCCACAGCCGCGGCCTTCCAGGATCTCGATAACCATGGAACGGGCCACCACGTCACGACCGGCAAGGTCTTTGGCGTTGGGCGCATAACGCTCCATGAAACGCTCGCCTTCGGCGTTGATCAGGTAACCGCCCTCACCCCGGCAACCCTCGGTTACCAATGTACCGGCACCGTGGATACCAGTCGGGTGGAACTGCCACATTTCCATGTCCTGGACGGGGAAGCCGGCACGCAGTGCCATACCAATGCCGTCGCCGGTATTGATCAGGGCGTTGGTGGTAGAGGCGTAGATACGACCCGCACCACCAGTGGCCAGAACCGTAGCCTTGGACTTGATATAGGCAACGTCGCCGGTTTCGATCTCGATGGCAACAACACCCACCACCTGGCCCTTGGCATTCTTGACCAGATCTACGGCGTACCACTCATTAAGGAAGGTAGTGCCGCCTTTCAGGTTGGCCTGGTAAAGAGTGTGCAGCAGGGCGTGACCGGTACGGTCAGCGGCCGCACAGGTACGGGCCGCCTGGCCACCCTTGCCGTAGTCCTTGGACTGGCCACCGAACGGACGCTGGTAGATGCGGCCCTGCTCGGTACGGGAGAACGGCAGACCCATGTGCTCCAGCTCGAAAACCGCTTGCGGGCCCACGGAACACATGTACTCGATCGCGTCCTGGTCACCGATATAATCGGAACCCTTGACGGTGTCATACATGTGCCAGCGCCAGTCATCATTGGGATCCGCGCTGGCAATCGCACAGGTGATACCACCCTGGGCAGATACGGTGTGCGAACGGGTCGGAAACACCTTGGTGATACAGGCGGTTTTAACACCGGATTCGGTCAGCTGCAGCGCGGCACGCATGCCGGCACCGCCACCACCGATGACGATTGCATCGTAGGAAATGGTCTTGATGTTAGCCATTAATTAAAGCCCCCAAAGAATCTGTATGCCCCAGACCACATAGACGAACATGGTCAGACCACAGGCCGCCTGGACCAGGAACCGCGGAAGGGCTGCCTTGATATAGTCGGTGGTGACAGTCCACAGACCGATCCACGCGTGTCCGCCAATGGAAAGCAGAGCCAGCAGACTGAAAATACGGAACCAGGTCTGTCCGAACAGTGCACTCCAGACTTCGTAATTGACGTCAGTGGTCAGCACGAAGCCAAGCAGGAAGATGGTGTACAGAGCGAGTACGTAGGCGGTCA
This sequence comes from Marinobacter profundi, assembly GCF_002744715.1. Taxonomy (GTDB): domain Bacteria; phylum Pseudomonadota; class Gammaproteobacteria; order Pseudomonadales; family Oleiphilaceae; genus Marinobacter; species Marinobacter profundi. Next base: position 503,085 of record NZ_KZ319367.1, on the reverse strand, counting down.
CACGCTGGATCAGCCAGTCGTAGACACCGCTACGGCCAAGGTTAGTTACGCTGTTTACGCTGCCCATACCCAAACTCCTGCCAGAACGATGAGAATGACGGAAACCACAATCGTGATCTTCGCGGCGAGGCGACCACTCTGAAGGTCTTCACCAATGCCTGCATCCATGAACAGATGCTTGATACCGGCAACCAGGTGGTACAACAAGGCAGACAGAATGCCCCAGATGATCAGCTTTGCAAGGAAGCTGTCCAGCAGTTCACTCACACGATTGAAGCCTTCTTCCCCGGACAGGGTAAGATCAAGGCCATACAGCATGAACGCTACACCAACAAAAATGATGATGCCGCTGATCCGATGCAGGATGGACGTGATGGCTGGCAGTGGAAAGTGAAACTTGCCGAGATCGAGATTAACTGGTCGTTTGCTATTCACAGCGCTCTCACACTCTCTCTTTGCTCCACGGGCCGGGGAACCCCGGTGCGGATGGTTGGTATGTAAGGATCGTCGTACAGATACGAAACCGTGGCACGACTGGCTCAGGAGGGAGGAAAACCTTCTCGCACCGACCAGGCTGGCAGGCACCGAATGAAGGGATATCCCCGATTCCGGGCTACGGATTATAAGGAGTGGCCCCGTTAATTACAAACCGGCAACCCCGCAAAACCCCACCAAATCAGGGGCCAAAGGCAGCTATAAGGATGATTGACAAAACCGAATTGCACCGCAACACACTATTGTTTCTGCATTTACGTATTTACAGCGAATGTCAAATATCCGGTTTTCCAATCTCTTCCATTGACAAAAAAAGTCAACGCCCTATATTTTGCCGCCAGTTTTGCGATAATACGCGCCTGCTAGCGCATCCCAATGCTGATAAAGCTTCCAAAGCTGACAAAACAGGAGAGCACCATGACCGACAGGAAAGCCACGCTCTCGGTGGGTGACAAGTCCATTGAGTTACCGGTTTATTCGGGCACCGTCGGCCCTGACGTTATTGACGTTCGAGGCCTCGTCCAGGAAGGCGTTTTCACTTACGACCCCGGATTTGTCTCCACGGCGGCCTGTGAATCCGCTATCACTTACATTGATGGTGCAAATGGCGTTCTCCTGCACCGCGGTTACCCGATTGAACAGCTGGCCGACCAGTCAGACTACCTTGAAGTCTGCTACCTGCTCCTGAACGGTGAACTGCCCTCCCCGGAAGAAAACCAGCGCTTCCACGAAACCATCAAAAACCACACCATGCTTCATGACCAGATGCGCAATTTCTTCAACGGCTTCCGCCGTGACGCGCATCCGATGGCCATCATGTGTGGCGTAGTTGGTGCCCTGTCTGCGTTCTACCATGACCAGATGGACGTGACCGACGACGAGCAGCGCCAGATCACTGCGCATCGCCTGATCGCCAAGATGCCGACCATTGCAGCCTGGTGCTACAAGTACAGCATCGGCCAGCCATTCATGTACCCGCGGAACGACCTCTCCTACGCCGAGAACTTCCTGCACATGATGTTCGGCGTACCCTGCGAAGAGTACAAGCCCAACCCGGTGCTGGCCAAGGCGATGGACAAGATCTTCATCCTCCACGCTGACCACGAGCAGAATGCATCTACCTCCACCGTGCGGCTGGCTGGCTCCACCGGCGCCAACCCCTACGCGTGTATTGCATCCGGCATCGCGGCCCTGTGGGGCCCGGCTCACGGTGGCGCGAACGAAGCCGTCCTCGACATGCTGGCTGAAATCGGCGACGAGTCCAACATCGACGAGTTCATTGCCAAGGCCAAGGACAAGAACGATCCGTTCCGCCTGATGGGCTTCGGCCACCGCGTCTACAAGAACTTCGACCCCCGCGCCAAGGTCATGGCGGAAACTGCCCATGAAGTTCTGACCGAGCTCGGCCTGGAAAACGATCCGCTGCTGAAGATTGCCCAGCGCCTGGAAAAGATTGCCCTGGAAGACGAATACTTCGTGAAGCGTCAGCTTTACCCGAACGTGGACTTCTACTCCGGCATCATCCTGAAGGCGATCGGTATCCCGACCTCCATGTTCACCGTGATTTTTGCCATGTCCCGCACCATCGGCTGGTTCTCTCACTGGAACGAAATGGTGAGCGGCGACTACCGTATCGGCCGTCCGCGCCAGCTCTACACCGGCTCCCCGAAGCGGGACTACCCGGCGAAATAACTTCGCAAACTTGTAGAGCACATGCAAAAAAGCCGCTGATATCAGCGGCTTTTTTTTCGTCACCACACCCGGGCAGAATCGAACGGGGTTACCTGCGTTCCACGCCCCCACAGCTACAACCCGAACGGATAGGTCTCCGGAACGCCAGCCAGCGACCCCGCCGTAAACGGTGTGACCGCCCGGGTTTCATCAAACCAGATGTATTCGTCAAACTGCTCCGGCAGGCAGGCGTGAAAATAATGGCTCTGGCGCTCCGTCTGCGGACGATAGATGACACCAATCGCCCGTTCCAGGTGACGATCGCGAAGACGTTCGACGAGCGCGGCATCGGCATCCACCCGTAGCGGCAGCATGAAGCGTGAGATTCCGGATTCGTGGAACAGGTGCTCATAACTGTTCTTAAGAGCAGGCCTCACCTCTTTGATTTCCATAGGTGAATCCCAGTTGGATGCAGCCGCAACGGTACCGTGGTCCGTACCAAATCCAATGGAATAGACATCGGAACCAAACCGGGCCCGGCACAGCCGGCCGATATTGAATTCACCCCGCCTCCCCATATCCGTCGCGCCGGAATCCCCGACGTGGGAATTGTGGGCCCAGACCACTACCCCGCTCGCCTCGCCATGGTGTGCCAGCAGCGTCTCCAGGGTTTCAAACATGTGGGTATCACGGAGATTCCACGCATTGTGGGTACCGTAATACATGGTGCGGTAATACTCCTCCGCGTTAGCCACCAGACGGGCATTCTGCATGGCACTCAGAAAACGCTCGCTGTCGTGCTCGGCATAGTGCCGGTGATGGCGCTGCATCTCACGCAGCATCTCCATGACCGGCTCTTCACAGGTCTGATATTGCGGATCCAGTGCCGCCCTGGCATAGGTGGCCGGATCCGATTCAAACGGCTCCAGACAACCATAGCGCTGGCGTGCAACAGCCGCCAGCTGAGGATCGACATCTTCAAGGAACTCGAGAACAGCGCGAATGGAGGTGTAAAGACTGTAGAGATCCAGACCGTGAAAGGCGACCCGGTCGCCGGGCTCCAGGCGGGAATTGTGATCGCGCAGCCAGTCCACGAAGCCACGAACTTCGTCATTCCGCCACATCCAGGCGGGAAACCGGGAGAAAGCCATCCACTCGGAGGGCGGATATTCGGCATGGCGAACGTAGTGATCAATGCGGGCGGCGTCTGGCCAGTCCCCCTCGACGGCGACGAAAGAAAAATCCTTTTCTTCAATAAGTGCCCGGGTGATACGTTCCCGGGCCAGGTAGAACTCCGATGAACCGTGCGATGCCTCCCCCAACAGCACGATACGGCGATCCCCGATCCGCCTGAGCATCCGATCAAGCGGCATATCCTCGATGCTGTCAAACGGCTCTGCGGCGCGGGCGATCAACCGGGAAAGGTGCGGATCCCCGCCAGGCAAGTCTGCTTCGCGCGCTGCCCGATCAGCAACGGACGCACCACTCTTCCCTTTCATGTCGCGTCCTCCCTGCAAGAGGCTGTTGTTCAATAATAGTACAGATTTGCAGGGATAACCTGTCGATGACTTGCGCAGAAACTGAAAGTCACAAACCCGGCGGAACCAAATCGTCACCAGCCGCTCAAATTCTGACCAGGTCAGCTATGCTACCTGAGGGTGTGCAAAAGGAGGGAAATGCAATGCGTTATCTGGCAGCACTAGTGATCACACTGTTCATGGCAGGCACCGCGATGGCCTCGCAGTGCCCGTCTCTGGTCGGGAAAATCGACCAACAACTCCAGTCGGCCCAGCTCGACAGCGAGACTGAAGCCAACATCAAAGCGCTCCGCGACGAGGGCGAAGCCCTGCATAATCAGGGCAAACATGCCGAGTCAGTCAAAGTTCTCAAGGAGGCACTGGAAAAACTCGACGCCGCATCCTGACCCTTGGGCGCCAGCCGGTAAGGCAAAGCCAATGCTGGCTGGCGTCCAGCATAAAGTGTACCGGGTTGTGTACAGCTCGCCCGGACCGGTGGGTTGTGGCGGAAATACAGCCCGACATCGTCAGTGCTGCAACGCACAACAGTGAAGCGGGATAGCGATACAACGGCACAGTCATCCTCCCCGGATTGCGACACGCCAGGCAGGGCTCCGCCTGCAGCCTCAGAACTTTCTGATTTTTCTAAAAAATCCGGTTTTGTTAAAACTTTTGGGAATTAAACAAAGCTCTAACCTTTCGCCGGTATCGGTTGGCAACGATCTGTAACCGCATTTCCCGCCCACAAGCGATCATAACTGCGCTATCCTCGGTACTATCGGCTTTTCGGGGCATCGCCGCCTTACGCCTTGCAAAATCAAATACCTGACAAATCTGGAGAGCAACAATGACGATAACAGCTACCTTCATCGGACTCGGTGTAATGGGCTACCCGATGGCCGGGCACCTGGCCAGAGCGGGCCTTCAGGTGCGGGTCTGGAACCGCACCACCGCCAAGGCCGAGCAATGGGCAAGCGAATACCGGGGAACCGCCTGCAAGACGATTGCGGAAGCCGTTGAAGGCGCGGACTTTGTCATCACCTGCGTGGGCGCTGACAAGGATCTGGTTGAGGTGTTCGAGGGCGAGGACGGCATCATTGCCAACGCCCCGCGGGGCGCCATCCTTATTGACCACACCACTGCTTCAGCGGGCGTGGCCGAGCGGCTTTACGCATCCGCCCGTGAGGCGGGGATGGGCTTTATCGATGCGCCGGTTTCCGGTGGGCAACAGGGTGCGGAAAACGGCCAGCTCACCATCATGTGCGGCGGCAGCGATGAGGCCTATAGCAAGGCGGCCCCGGTGATGGAGCATTATGCCCGGGCGCTGAATCTGATGGGGCCGGCCGGCGCCGGCCAGAAAACCAAGATGGTCAATCAGATCGCGATTGCGGGGCTGGTTCAGGGTCTGTCGGAGGCCCTGCACTTTGCCGAGCAGACGGAACTGGATGTACGCAAGGTGGTGGAGGTGATTTCCAAAGGGGCGGCGCAGTCCTGGCAGATGGAAAACCGGTCCGGGACCATGATCGATGGCAAGTTCGATCACGGCTTTGCAGTAGACTGGATGCGCAAGGATCTCGGCATTTGCCTGGACGAAGCCCGCAAGGTCAATGCGACGCTGCCAGTCACCGCGCTGGTGGACCAGTTCTATGCCGATGTGCAGGCCATGGGGGGTAAACGCTGGGATACGTCGTCACTGATACAGCGGCTGCGCAAGTTTCGCTGACTACGCTGGCCGATCTCAAAAAAAAGCGGAATTTCCAGGAAATTCCGCTTTTTTAATCACTTTTCCGTGGAGATGACTACTTCTCCCGGACCTGCCATTTGCCATTCTCGTACCAGGCAGACCAGCCGGTGGCCTTGCCGTCTTTCTCGGTCATGACGTACTGTTCCTTCGACTTCCGGCTGTAGCGGATCACCGTCGGATTACCTTCCGGATCGGTTTCAGGAGCGTCCATCAGGTAATCGTACTTGGGGTCAATTTCCTTGCGATGGGGCTTGATCTCGCTCACCAGGGGTGGCCGGGTTTCCCGGTTCTTGGGGAACTTGCTGGCCGCCAGGAACAGGCCGGAGGCGCCGTCCCGTAGCACGTAGGTGTCATCCACCTTCTGGCACTGCAGCTCGGGCATCGGTACCGGATCCATCTTGGGGGGAGCCGGCTCGCCATTTTTCAGTAACTTGCGAGTGTTCTTGCATTCACTGTTGGTGCAGCCAAAGTACTTGCCGAAACGACCGGTTTTCAGCTGCATCTCGGAGCCGCACTTGTCACATTCCAGGGTCGGGCCATCGTAGCCCTTGATGCGGAATGTGCCCTCTTCGACTTCGTAGCCCGAACAGTCCGGGTTATTACCGCAAACATGGAGCTTGCGCTTCTCGTCAATCAGGTAACTGTCCATGGCGGTGCCACACTTCGGACAGCGGCGCTTCTTGCGCAACAGACGGGTTTCGCCCTCGCCTTCCACATCTTCGTCGGCGCTGACCACTTCATCACCCGGAATCAGGTTGATGGTGGTCTTGCAACGTTCCTTCGGCGGCAGTGAATAGCCGGAGCAGCCCAGGAACACGCCGGTACTGGCCACCCGGATCTGCATGTGGCGGCCGCAACTCGGGCACGGGATGTCGGTTTCGGTTGGCGTATTGGCACGCATGCCACCTTCGTCACTGCTTTCAGCGGTCTCCAGCTGCAAGCGGAACTTGCCGTAGAAATCGTTGAGGACTTTCTTCCAGTCCACTTCGCCCTCGGCGATCTCGTCGAGTTCGTCTTCCATCCGGGCGGTAAAATCGTAATCCATCAGGTTCGGGAAAGACTCGGTCAGACGTTCACTGACGATTTCCCCCATCTTCTCCGCATAGAACCTGCGGTTCTGCAGCCGCACGTAGCCGCGGTCCTGGATGGTGGAAATAATGGAGGCGTAGGTCGACGGCCGGCCGATACCCTGCTTCTCCAGTTCCTTGACCAGGCTGGCCTCGGTAAACCGCGGCGCAGGTTTGGTGAAGTGCTGGGAAGGATCGAGCTTTTTCAGGTCCAGCGTTTCGTTGACCTGGATATCCGGCAGCGCAACGTCCTCATCCTTCTTGGCGGATTGCGGTGCGGCCTTCAGGAAGCCGTCAAATTTGATGATCCGGCCCCGGGTACGCAGCTCATAATCACCGTTGGCGATAACAATGGAGGTGCTGAGAAACTCGGCATCGGACATCTGGCAGGCAATGAACTGGCGCCAGATCAGGTCATACAGCTTCTCGGCGTCCTTCTCGAGACCACTGATATCCGACGGGCGACGACTCACTTCGGTCGGGCGGATTGCCTCGTGAGCCTCCTGGGCGCCTTCCTTGCTGCCGTATACCCGCGGCTTCTCGGGCAGGTAGCGGTCACCGAACTGCTTCTGGATGAACTCGCGACAGCCGGTAATCGCGTCCTGACTCAGGTTGGTGGAGTCAGTACGCATGTAGGTGATGTAACCCGCCTCATACAGCCGTTGGGCCAGCATCATGGTTTTCTTGACGCTGAATCCCATGCGGTTACTGGCCGCCTGCTGCAGGGTTGAGGTAATAAACGGTGCCGACGGGCGGGAGCGGGTCGGTTTGTCTTCCCGCTTCGCCACCTTGAATGTGCCGGACTTCAGGCGGGCAACGTGTTCATTGCTCTGCTGTTCGTTTTCCGGCCGATAGGGCTTGTCATCGTAGCGGGTAACCTCGAAACGCACCGGCTCCTTGGCCTGCTGCGTACCCAGGTCGGCATGCAGTTGCCAGAATTCTTCCGGGATGAATTTGCGGATCTCCCGTTCGCGCTCGACAATCAGCCGCACCGCAACCGACTGCACCCGCCCTGCGGACAGCCCGCGAGCCAGCTTTGCCCAGAGCAGTGGGGACACCATGTAGCCAACAACCCGATCTAGAAAACGCCGGGCCTGCTGGGCATTCACCCGGTTGTTATCGAGATTGCCAGGATCGTTGAAGGCTTCCTTGATCGCCCGCTTGGTAATTTCGTTAAACACCACGCGACGATATTTATCCGGTTCGCCGCCGATGGTTTGCTGAAGGTGCCAGGCAATCGCCTCCCCTTCGCGGTCCAAATCCGTCGCGAGATAGATATGATCGGCAGACTTTGCCAGCCGCTTGAGCTCGCTGACCACTTTCTCCTTGCCGGGAAGAATCTCGTAGCGGGCCTGCCAGTCGTGGTCAGGATCGACGCCCATGCGGGCGACCAGCTGTTCCCGGGCCTTACGCTTTTTGTGAACCGCCTTTTCTTCCGGGCTCATTTTGCGGGTGGCCGCTGCCTGTTTGGCGCGCTCCTTGGGGTCGGACTGGGACCCGCTACCGCTGACCGGAAGATCACGAATGTGCCCGACGCTCGACTTAACAATAAAGTCAGAACCCAGGTATTTGTTGATGGTCTTCGCTTTCGCTGGCGACTCGACTATAACGAGACTTTTACCCATAACGGAGATCTGTATCCTTGGCGACAAATCGGTCAATTAATCAGCAAACCGTAAACTCGCTGTAAAATCAGGCGGCTAGAAAACAGACAAGCACCGCCTCAATATATAGGCACACTGTTTTACAGGGTCAAGAAAAGCAAGACAACCCATTCTTTGATTTCAGTCATGCTTTTTTTCACGGTGCGGAAACAGAGAGGCCCGGCGGTTGCCGGGCCTCTCGATCAAAGAGCGATCAGTTCCACAGGGGAAATCACAAACGCTCCCACACGGTGGCAATACCCTGGCCCAGGCCGATACACATGGTGGAAACACCATACTTACCGCCTTTCGCCTGCATGATATTGAGCAGTGTGGTGGAGATACGGGTGCCGGAGCAGCCCAGCGGATGGCCCAGGGCAATCGCGCCGCCGTTCAGGTTCACCTTCTCTTCCATAACACCCAGCAGTTTCAGGTCCTTGAGGACCGGCAGAGACTGGCCGGCAAAGGCTTCGTTCAGTTCCCAGAAGTCGATATCTTCGACTTTCAGGCCCGCACGCTTGAGCGCCTTCTTGGTTGCCGGAACCGGGCCGTAACCCATGATGGCGGGATCGCAGCCGGCAACCGCCATGCTGCGGATTCTGGCCATCGGCGTCAGGCCCAGGGCCTCGGCACGCTCTGCGGACATCAGAACCATCGCGGACGCACCGTCGGTCAGCTGCGAGGAGGTACCCGCAGTCACGGTACCGTTTTTCGGATCAAACGCGGGACGCAGTTGGCCGAGGGATTCGGCCGTGGTCTCCGGACGAATGGTCTCATCGTGCTCGATCAGCACCTTGAAGCCATTCTCGTCGTGACCTTCAATCGGCACGATCTCGTTCTTGAAGCGACCCTCAACGGTGGCTTCGTGCGCCAGGCGGTGGGAACGGGCGCCGAACTCGTCCTGCTGCTGACGGGTGATGCCGTGCATCTTGGCCAGCATTTCTGCGGTCAGGCCCATCATGTTGGACGCTTTGGCAGAATACTTGGACGCCGCGGGGTTATGGTCGAAGCCTTCGGTCATGGGTACGTGCCCCATGTGCTCCACACCACCGACCACGAACACATCACCGTTGCCGGTCATGATCGCCTGGGCAGCGGTATGGATTGCCGTCATGGCCGAGCCGCACAGGCGGTTGACGGTCTGGGCGGCAGACTCGTGAGGGATACGGGTCAGCAGGGAAATCTGCCGGGCCACGTTGAAGCCCTGCTCCTTGGTCTGGTTTACACAGCCCCAGATCACATCTTCTACTTCTTTCGGGTCGAGCTTCGGGTTGCGCTCGAACAGTGCTTCGATCAGCGCAGCCGACAGGGTTTCCGCACGCACGTTGCGGAAACAACCGTTTTTGGCACGACCCATCGGAGTCCGCACGCAATCGACGACGACAACGTCTCTCGGATTAAGGCTCATAGATCTTTCTCCGTTCGGAAATCTCGTTCAGGGTTAGCCAAAGAACTTCTTGCCAGTCTTGGCCATTTCACGCAGCTTCTCGGTCGGGTGATACAAAGGACCAAGATCTGCATACTTATCTGCCAGTTCGACGAACTTGTCGACGCCCATATCGTCGATATAACGCAGGGCACCGCCACGGAACGGAGGGAAACCGATGCCGTAGATCAGGCCCATGTCGGCATCAGCCGGAGACTCGACAATGCCGTCTTCAAGGCAGCGAACGGTTTCCAGGCACAACGGGATCATCATGCGGGCAATGATGTCGTCCTCTTCGAACTCCTTCTTGCCCTGCACCACCGGCTCCAGCAGTTTGTAGGTTTCTTCGTCAACAACCTTCTTCTGCTTGCCCTTGCGATCCAGTTCGTACTTGTAGAAGCCCACTTCGTTCTTCTGACCGTAGCGGTTGTTCTCGAACATGACGTCGATCGCGGTCTTCTCGGAGTGCTTCATGCGGTCCGGGAAGCCGTCGGCCATGACGTCGCCGGCGTGCTTGCCGGTGTCCATGCCAACCACGTCGAGCAGGTAGGCGGGGCCCATCGGCCAGCCGAATTTCTCCATGACCTTGTCAACTTTCTGGAAGTCGGCACCGTCACGCACCAGGCCGACAAAGCCGCCAAAGTACGGGAACAGGACACGGTTGACCAGGAAGCCCGGGCAGTCATTGACCACAATCGGGGTCTTGCCCATCGCCTTCGCATACGCCACGGTGGTGGCAATCGCACGGTCGCTGGTCTTCTCGCCACGAATGACCTCAACCAGCGGCATCATGTGTACCGGGTTGAAGAAGTGCATGCCGCAGAAGTTTTCCGGACGCTTCAGGTTCTTCGCCAGCAGGTTGATGGAGATGGTCGAGGTGTTGGATGTCAGGATAGCGTCATCGCGAACCATCTCTTCGGTTTCGCGCAGCACCGCATCTTTCACTTTCGGATTCTCAACAACTGCTTCAACAACCAGGTCTACGTTCTTGAAATCACCGTAGTTCAGGGTCGGCGTGATGGCGTTCAGCACGTCAGCCATCTGGTCCGGCTTCATGCGGCCCTTCTCGACGCGCTTGGCCAGCAGTTTCTTGGCTTCTTTCAGACCCAGGGCGATACCGTCCTGGTTGATGTCCTTCATGATGATCGGCGTGCCTTTGAGGGCAGACTGGTAGGCGACACCGCCACCCATGATGCCCGCACCCAGAACCGCAGCCAGTTTCACCTCGGAAGCTTCTTTTTCCCAGGCCTTGGCCTTCTTCTTCAGTTCCTGGTCGTTCAGGAACAGGCCAACCAGGCAGGCCGCCACGTTGGTCTTGGCCATCTTGGCGAAGCCCTTGGCCTCCACCTCGATCGCCTTGTCGCGGGTCAGGCCGGCGTGCTTCTGCATGACCTTGATGGCTTCGACCGGTGCCGGGTAGTTGCGACCCGCCTTACCGGCAACGAAGGCCTTGGAGATCTCGAATGCCATCATGCTTTCCATGGCATTCAGCTTGATCTTGCCCTTCTTTTCTTCACGACGGGCCTGGTAGTCCAGTTTGCCTTCGTTGCACTGGTTAATGATGGCCACGGCGGCCTCGACCAGCCGGCCCCCTTCAACCACTGCGTCAACGGCGCCGGTTTTCAGGGCTGCGTCAGCACGATTCTCGGTGCCACCACAGATCCACTCAACAGCGTTGTCCACACCTACCAGACGGGACAGGCGCACGGTACCACCAAAACCAGGGAAGATACCCAGCTTGACTTCCGGCAGACCGACTTTGGCTTTCGGGTCCATCACACGGTAATCGGTGGCCAGGCACATTTCGAAACCGCCGCCCAATGCCATGCCATTGATGGCCGTCACCGTAGGGAATGGCAGGTCCTCGACCGCACTGAATACCTCGTTCGCCTTGAGGTTGTTGGCTACCAGGTCTTCTTCCGAGCCGGCAAACATCTCGGTGAATTCGGTAATGTCGGCACCAACAATGAAGCTGTCCTTGGAGCTGGTGACCACCAGGCCCTTCAGGCTCTTCTGTGCTTTGAGTGCGTCAGTTGCGGCGCCCAGTTCTTCGATGGTGAGACGATTGAACTTGTTGACTGACTCGCCCTGCAAGTCGAAGTTCAACTGCGCGATCCCGCCTTCGATCTCTTTAACCGTGATGGCTTTACCTTCGTAAATCATCAACTGATCTCCAGTCTGTGTTTATTACTGCAGGCAGGCGCTCTACGTTCCGTTGGAGTACCTGCTGATGCAGCGAAATTTCGGTCACTGCCCGATCAACCGATCCAAAATTCATACAGTCGTTTGAATCGTGAGGGCACACGATGAAAAAAAACGGTCCGTTTGTCAATTTGTTTCTGCCACAGCACGCCAAAAGTTCCCCGGCACAGGGCACCCGCTCCCAATGCCGGTGAGCCGCCGTTATTATTTTTCAGCTCTGTGAGCCAGTCGTCCCGGAATTGACAAAAGGCTATGTCACCCATACCGGATTTTGGTTACAGTCAGATACACTGGGGGCCAAGAAAGCGCTTGCTTGGTTTTGTCAGTTACTTTAACTTCGATTTCAGACTTTAGTCGAAAGTGCCTGCCACGGACAGCCGTTCCCGCGCAGGCAGCCAGGAAAAAGCCCGCAAGGACTCACAATAATAAGATTGCTCAACCACGGAGTACTCATCCCATGAGAGACGCCAAGCTCGGAGTTCGCTCGCTGATAACCGCCCTGGTCCTGCTCGCTATCGCGTCGTTTAATGCCCGCGGTGACGAGAGCGCGGACTTCCTGGGTCATTTGCACGATTTTCGCGTCAAAAACTATGTGGCGCTGGATGCGTATTACCGGTTCAGTGCTTCCGGTGATACTGAAACCCTTAACGAAATTGTGGGCGCGGTCAACGAGGCCAATTCCACCATGGGCGCTCTGATAGACAGCACCGCGGGCGTGCTGAGCAGCGCCCAGGTTGAGGGGCTCAACGTGGAGTTCGACAAGTTCAAGGAACTGATGCGGCAGAACATCAACGACGTCAAGCAAACCGGCTACCCGGACCTGCGCCTGATGTCGGAAATGGCTGAGCAGGCCGCGGTGATGAACGACAACGCCAGTTCACTCTACAGAACGGCGCTCGAGAGCACCAAGATTACGCCCGACAAGCGGGTGGAGGCTGCGCGCTCCGCAGCGGTCACCCTTGCCCAGATGATGGCCAAGTATTCGGTTCGCTCGAACTCCTCGGTTACCCAGACGTTCCAGGGCACCGCCACCGATGAACCACTCGACGTTAAGGCCAAAGCCCTGGACAGCCTGCTGGCAGAGATTCGCAAGGGAAAAAGTACTGGGGAGCTGAAAGCACTTCTGGAAGACATCAGCTCGAAATGGGAGTTTATCCGGACCTCTTACATCAACTACAACGAGAACAACGTCTCGTTTGTAATCGACCGGTATTCCCGCGGCATTCTGGAAGGCCTGACTGCCACGATCAGCCTGCTCCAGTCGCAGGCCTGATCCATCCGGCAGGTCGTCCTTGCAGCGCAGGTTCCCGAAATCCGGCTACAATCTTGATACCGGTCAGTATCAACTGGCCGGATTCCTCCTAAATTACGCTAAACTGTCCTCAAGAATTGAAAACAAAGTCCGCGAAGGAGCGTTGCGATGTCGATTTACAGCAAAGTTATGGTAGCCATTGACCTGACCGAGGAGGCCCCGCAAGTCCTTGGCAAGGCACTGGAAGTCAGCAAAGCCCATGGTGCGGAACTGATGCTGGTGCACGTTGTCGAGCCGGTCGGCTATGCCTATGGTGGGGATATTCCGATGGACCTGAGCGAACTTCAGGATCAGCTCGACAAGGCTGCTCACGAACAGCTTCAGGCCTATGGCGACCAGTATGGGATCTCCAAGGAGAACCAGGTGGTCACCGTGGGCCGTCCGGAATCCGAAATTCATCGCCTCGCCAAGGAGCAAGGCGTGGACCTGGTCATTGTGGGCAGCCACGGCCGCCGCGGCATTCAGCTGCTGCTGGGCTCGACCGCCAACGGCGTCCTGCATGGCTCCGAGTGCGACGTACTCGCGGTCCGTATCAACTGATCGGGACCGGTGCCGGTCTGTAGTCCCCTACTGACCGGCCTGCTCTTCCAGCTCCATCCAGCGCTCGATCACCTGCTCCAGTTCGATTTCCTTTTGCGAGAGGGCGTCGAGGGTGGCCGCCACTTCGCCTGGTACTCCGTTATAGAAGTCCGGCGCGGATATCTTTTCCTGAAGACCCGCCACTTCGGTTTCCAGTTGCTCGATCTGCCCGGGCAGTTGCTCCAGCTCCAGTTTTAGCTTGTAACTCAGCTTACTGGCCTTTGGCCGGGGCTTTTCTGCCTGCACCGCGACCGACGGTTCCGCTTTTTTCACGGATTTCTCGGCCTTGGCGGGCTTGCTTGCTGCCGTTTCCGCCGGGAAACGACCACCCTGCCGGCGCCAGTCGCTGTAGCCACCCACGTATTCCCGCACCCGGCCGGAACCATCGAGGAAGATGGTGTCGGTCACCACATTGTCGAGAAACTCGCGATCGTGACTGATCACTATCACGGTGCCGGAAAACTCCACCAGCCGGGCTTCCAGCAACTCCAGGGTTTCCACGTCCAGGTCGTTGGTTGGCTCATCCAGCACCAGGATGTTAGCGGGCTTGCTGAACAGCTTGGCGAGCAGCAAGCGGGCACGCTCTCCACCACTGAACACCCGCACCGGTGAGCGCGCTCGCTCGGGAGTGAACAGGAACTCCTGCAAATATCCCAGAACGTGCTTGCTCTGGCCGTTGATTTCAATAAATTCGCGCCCCTCCGCCAGGTTATCGAGGGCATTGCGGGTCAGGTCCAGCTCACCCCGCAGCTGGTCGAAGTACGCCACCTCCAGGTTGGTTCCGAGACGGATTACCCCCTCGGTCGGCTTCAGATCTCCCAGTAACAGCCGCACCAGGGTTGTCTTGCCGGTACCGTTTTCACCCACCAAACCAATTTTGTCGCCTCGCAAAACAGCGAGGTTCATGTCCCGGATAATGTTGCGTCCATCCGGGTAGGAGAAGCCCGCTTCGAGTGCCTCTACCACGAGCTTGCCGGAACGGGCTGCATCTTCGATAGCAAAGCTTGCGGTGCCGCCACGCTCCCGGCGTTGCCGGTGCTCTTCACGCATGGCCTTGAGCGCCCTCACCCGTCCCATATTGCGGGTCCGGCGGGCCTTGATTCCCTGGCGGATCCAGGCTTCTTCCTGCTTCAGCCGCTTGTCAAACAAGGCGTTCTGCCGCTCTTCTTCCTCAAGTGCCTTTTCCTTGAGCTCCAGATAACGGTCATAGCTGGCGGCGAAGCTCACCAGCTTGCCCCGGTCCAGCTCGACAATACGGGTCGCGATCTTGCGGATAAAGGCCCGGTCGTGGCTGACAAACAAAATGGCACCGCGAAACTGCCCGAGAGCCTCTTCCAGCCAGGCGATGGCGGGTACGTCCAGGTGGTTGGTCGGCTCGTCCAGCAGCAGGATATCAGGCTCGGCAACCAGTGCCCGGGCCAACAGGACCCGACGTTGCCAGCCTCCGGACAGGGTGTTCAGCCGCTGATCGGGGTCGACACCATACTGGGCAAGGATTGCACCGACTTTCTGGTCAAGGCGCCAGCCATCCAGAGCCTCAAGCCGCTCCTGGACCTTCATCATCCGCTCCAGGCTGGTCTCGTCGGCAGCCTGGGACAAGGTATGGAATTCCGCCAGCAGCGCGCCGGTTTCCGGAAACGCGCCCGCCACCACTTCATAGGCAGTACGGGTATCTTCGGCGGGCAGGTTCTGCGGCAGGACACTGAGCACTGCCCCTTCCTCCAGACGGACAACACCGCCGTCCGGCGTCACCTCATCGGCCACGATCTTCAGCAGCGTGGACTTGCCTTCACCGTTGCGCCCGAGCAGACACACCCGCTCGCCGGATTCGATATTCAGTGAGGCGTTATCCAGCAGGGGGTGCATGCCAAAGGCCAGGGATACACCGTCAAGGGTCAGAAGTGGCACCTTGTTACTCCGTTTCAGAAAGGGTTACTGAATCACCAACACGGATTGTGCCCGGTGCTTCGTGAATGGCGTTCATGCCGAAGATCACCCCGTCCGGGGTGCGGCGATATTTGCCCAGGGTGCGCAGTGGCTGCAGATTGGGCGCCTGGACACCGGTATCCGGATCAACGGTGGTCATGATACAGCGGGAACAGGGCTTCACCAGTTCGAAGCGGGTGCTCCCGATCACCAGATTGTGCCAGTGGTCCTCAACCCATGGTTCGGCGCCCTCCACAACGATATTGGGGCGGAAGCGGCGGATATCCACTGGCTCCTCCAGCCTGCCGTTCAGTTCTTCAAGGGAAGCCAGGTTGACCACCAGAAAAGGAAAGCCGTCGGCAAAGCTGACCCGACGGTAATCGCTGACCCGGCTGGCATCCACCCGGCGGAAAGTGTCGTCCGGCATATAGACGAAGTGCAGAGGCTGGCCAAGGTAACGACTCAGCGCGGCAGACGGAGCCGGCTTGCCGTACAAGGCCTTCACCCAGTCCCGCCAGACCAGCACCCTGACCTCTTCATCACCCGGCTCCAGGTAGAAAGAACCCTCACCGGGGATATCGATGAACACCGTACCGTTTTCGATCCGGGTGTGGATCCGGGCCAGCTCAGGGTGGGTCCGCTGAGAGACAAAATTGCGCTCTGCGTCCACGATCATCCAGCGTCGGTCCTGCGCAGCCCCGAAATCATCCATTTCAAAAGCCTGGACCCGGATGCCCGCCAACGACTTGACCGGATAGATGAACAACGATTGGACTTTCATGACTGGCTCTCTCCGACAACAGCAAATATCAGTGTGCGACCGCGCCAATGAGGCGACCGGCACAACCATCGGTCTGGTGGGCAGAGAGTATAACCGAGAACGGGGGGTGTTTGTTCTGAAGAGCCGCAGTGCAGACAAAGGGGACAGACCTGACGTCTGTCCCCGGACGCCGGCAGCGTGAAAACAAAAAACCCGGCCGCTAAGGGCCGGGTTTTCAGAATCTGGAGCGGGAAACGAGATTCGAACTCGCGACCCCAACCTTGGCAAGGTTGTGCTCTACCAACTGAGCTATTCCCGCTGATATTGCCTGCTATAAGAGGCTGTTAAAAGCGCTCTTGGTGACAACGGATGCGGATTATACGGAGCACTTTTGCCGTGCGCAACACCCTTTTTACAATAATGGGCAATTTTCTTTGCAATCGTCTGTTTCGGTGACGCCAATGATAAGACTTACCATCCGCCTTATCACTTCCGTCACTTGCCGCTGGGGCAGCTCGTCACCGTACAGGAGACCGTCATAGCCCATCCCCAGCACGGCACTGACCAGCAAAGCGGCGTCCTGTCGCGGCGCCCGGGAGCCTACCCGACTGAGTAATCCGGCCAGCCCCGCAATCCAGGCATCGCGATAACACTGGGCCAGCGCTGCCAACTGGTCATCCCGCAGCGCCTCCATCAGAAACACCTGTTCGGCAAGGACCTGGTTCCTCCGGTTGGTAAACTGGTCGGCAATATGCGCGCTTGCTATCGCGGTCAGCCTGCGGGCGAGTGCATGCCGGCCTGGACCACCCCAGGCGAGCGTGGCGGATGGCGTACTATCCAGCACCAGGTTCACGGTGTCGTAAAATTGCTCCAGGTTACGCTGCGCTGTTTCAGCGAACAGCATGAAGGCATCGGTGATGAGTTCGTTGATGTCTCGGAAATAGTAGGTGGTTGATGCCAGGGGCACGCCAGCCTCGTGGGCTACGGTACGATGCTTGATTCCCCGGATACCCTCCTTGGCGGCGATGCGCAGGGTGGCTTCCAGAATCTGCCGGCGCCGAAGTTCGCTTTTCGCACGCACTGTCTTGCGGCCGCTGTAGCCGATGGACTCCTGCAGCGAGCGGGATTCCGGCAACTCATCCACTGCGGAACTGCCCCGTCCGTCTCCATACATCATGGCGATTCATCCCTCTGTAAGCTGGTAATTGCCTGTCGCGAATCACGATATTATGACCGCCAACTGCCCGTTAAACCTTGACGGGTTAGGCAAAAACCGGCTTTCTACTGGCCGAATCGGCGCCCGGTTTTCAGGTATTCGTCTTCCGCAGCGGTAGATTGTCGCTTCAGCGCGGCGTTGCGGTGTGGAAAGCGGCCAAAACGCACAATGATGTCGTGGTGGTCCCGGGCGGACTGGAGAAAGCTCCCCAGAAAATCACCGAGGATGCCGGATTCGCTCGCGGCGAGCTGCTCATAACACTCCACCGACAGGCGCTGGTCTTCCAAACGCTCGGAATGCTGCAATGGCATGTAAAGAAAGCCGCGCTGGACTGCCGGTAACTGCACATCCTGCCCTTTATCCATCGCGCGCCGGCAAAGATTACGGGCTTTGGAGTCGCTCTCAAAAGCGAGGGCTCCGCCGCGATAAATGTTGCGGGTAAACTGGTCCAGCAACAGAATCTCCGCAAGGCATCCGCCAGCGTCCTTGCGCCAGTGCTCCAGGGCATCTTCCGATGCCAGCAGTACCAGAGAAAGAAAACGCCGGCGGATTTCCTGATCAAAGGCCCGGTTACTGCAAAACCAGCGGTTACGATGGAACGCATCGGGCAGGCCTGCGTCATCAAGTTCGCCGAACCAGAAATCCAGAAGCTCTTTCCATCCGAACATAACCATATCCCGTTTTCGTTTCAGCATTCGGCACCGCTCAGCGATACCGCCTGTTAGACTTTACGAAGATCTATTATGGACTGATTATCACGGAGAGCTTCCATGCCCCGCAAACCCGCAGTAATTCTTCTGGCCCATGGCAGCAGTGACCCGCGCTGGCGCCAAACCTTTGAAAACCTGGCCGCGCCCACCCTGGCGTCGGTTGAAGGGGCCTCCATTGCCTACATGGAGCTCTGCGAGCCGTCGTTGCAGGAGGTGGTCAGGAACGGCCAGCGTCGTGGCATCGAGGAATTTTCAGTAGTTCCGCTGTTTCTGGCAGCAGGACGCCACCTGCGCAAAGACATTCCCGAGATGATCCGCGCCCTGGAGCAGGAGCTTGGAGTTTCTATCCACCTTACGCCGCCGGTGGGCGAAAGCCCGCTGCTCGGCCGTGCCATCTGTGAGGTTGTGGAACATACTCTGACCACCACAGGGAGGAACTGAATCATGGCTGACAGGATACTGCTCACCGGCGGAACCGGCTTCATCGGCCAACCGCTATGCCAGGCTCTTATCGCTCGCGGTTACCAGCTTACCGTGCTGAGCCGCCGCCCTGCAGCCGACGTCCGGGCGCGGTGCGGCGAGGTGGAGCCCGTGTCATCCCTGGAAGCCTTGCGCAACCACGAAGGTTTTCACGGCATCATCAACCTCGCTGGCGAGGGCATTGCCGACAAACGCTGGAGTGCCGCCCGCAAGCAGAAACTCAGAGACAGCCGGATTGCACTGACCAATCAGCTGGTGAACATTGCCAGAACCTGGACCACCCTGCCGGCGGTGCTGGTCTCCGGTTCTGCGGTAGGTTACTACGGAGACCAGGGCACCACAGAGGTAAGCGAAGAAACCCCGCCCCACGACGAGTTTACCCACCAGCTATGCCGGGACTGGGAGCAGGCAGCCCAGCAACTGGGCGTGGATGGCGTGCGGGTATGCCTGTCCAGGACCGGCGTCGTGGTTGGGCCGGATGGCGGGTTTCTCAAGCGCATGGTGCCGCCGTTCCGGCTTGGCCTGGGAGGGCGACTGGGGCGGGGCGACCAGTATATGCCCTGGGTCCACCGCACCGATGTAGTAATGGCACTGGTCTGGATGCTGGAACAGCAAGGAGCCAGTGGCCCCTACAACGTGGTCAGCCCCTCTCCGGTAACCAACGGTGCGTTTACCCGCTGCCTTGGGGGTGTTTTGAAGCGCCCCACCCTCGCTGCGGTTCCTGCCGCTGCGTTGAAGCTTATGCTCGGGGAAATGTCACGATTACTGCTCACCGGCCAGCGGGCTTATCCGGCTCGGCTCGGTGCAGCAGGTTTCGAATTCAGTTATACCAACCTTGAAGCAGCGCTCAAGGATGCGCTGGGATTGAAGTGATACCCGGAAAACTTTTTTGAAAAAACTGTTTGACAGGCCCGGGTGCCTTACTTAATATACGCGCCACCTCGACGAGGCAAGGTTTTGAAACTGATGCGTCCCCTTCGTCTAGTGGCCTAGGACTCCGCCCTTTCACGGCGGCAACAGGGGTTCGAACCCCCTAGGGGACGCCATTTTCACCTTACGCCTAAGCGTGTCGGTTTCCGTGTTTAGCATGGGCTCCATGACCGCCCTCTTTATGATGCTTCGAGTCTTTCATCACAAATACTCCGACGCCCACGAAGAACCCCACCATAAGCAATACGGTTACAATCCCGGCGATTACCACAGCATCCAGATACATAAGTCAGCTCTCCCGATTCGACTGATCAATTCACTGTGCTCAGGTTACGACTGTCGGCACATCCCCATCTTGACCTGCGTCAATCCTGATTAAGCCAACCGGTCCGCATCTTTACGGACAAGCTCGATTTTTTTCCCAGTTTTTCCTGTATTTGCAAAGCACAGCAAAGAAACTGCTGCTATAGTTCCGGTGTGTCCGCTTTGACGGGACATTGTTGTTTGTTGAACCAGTCCGGTCTCCCGGATTCAAGCACCACTCCGGGCAGATAAAAACCGGTCTGAAACAAGAACACGGCATGGACAAACCGTCGACACGCCTGCAACGCCTCCGATCCGGCTCACCGCTTTCAATCCGGATCCTTGCCTATATCCTGCTGTTCAGCATCCTGTTTACCCTGATTGCCTCCGCCCTTCAGACCTACGCGGACTTCCGGGAGCAGGTATCCGCCCTCGATACCCGCATGAAAGTGGTTGAGACCAGCTATTCCAACAGCTTGTCCCGCAGCCTGTGGGCACTGGATCAGAAGCTCCTGCAAATCCAGATGGAAGGCATCCTCACCCTGCCCGATATCGTCTACCTCAGACTGCGGGTCGAACCCAACTCCGAACTGGTGATGGGTGAACCGCCGGCCCGGGAAGACCGGGTGCGCCAACACAGCTTTACCCTGGTGCATGATGCCGAAGAAACATTCGAGTTGGGGGAACTGACCATAACGGCCACGCTCGAGAACATCTACGATGAGCTGCAGCGGCGAATCCTGATGATTTTGGCCACCGAGTTCCTCAAGACTTTCCTTGTTTCGGTTCTCATCGTCTGGATTTTCCAGTACCTGGTGACACGACACCTGTCCGCCATGGCCAATTACGCCAGACAGGTTTCCCTCCGCGCACCCCAGGCCCCACTGGTCCTGGACCGTCCGGATTCACCGGCAAACCGCAAGGACGAACTGGCGCGGGTCACGGAGGCCATCAACCAGATGCGGGAACGGCTGAACGAGGATTTTGCCCGCCAGCAGCAGGATGCCGGTGAGATCCGCAAGCTGTCCAAAGCCATCGAACAAAGTCCATCCTCGGTGATGATTTGCGACCGGCAGTGGCACATCGAGTTTGTGAACCAGAAGTTCACCCAGCTGACCGGTTTCGACCCCGCCGACCTCATTGGCAAGTATCCCGGCGAACTGACACGGGACACCATGATGCATCGGGAGAGTGAGCAGCTCTGGCAATCAATCCGCCTTCAGGTCCAGCGCGTGGGTGTCTGGCAGGGCGAGGTCAACAGCATTCGCCGTAACGGTGAACGGTTCTGGGAACAGTTGATCGCGACTCCGATCAAGGACAGCGATGGCGAGGCGACCCACTACCTGATCCTCGGCGAAGACATCAGCATCCGCAAACGCTACGAGCAGCAACTGTTGCGCCAGGCCAATTATGATGTACTTACCGGCCTGCCCAATCGCATGCTCGCCCTCGATCGCCTGAAACTGGCGCTGGCCCAGGCACGCCGTGAAAACAGCCTGATCGGCGTGATGTTCCTCGACCTGGACAACTTCAAACACATCAACGATACCCTCGGCCATGACGCCGGTGACAACCTGCTTATCGAGGCGGCGCGACGTATTTCCAGCTGCTTGCGAGGCACCAGTACCGTGGCCCGACTGGGCGGCGACGAATTCCTGGTCATCCTGCCGGGCCTGACCGACCCGGAGGGCACCACCCAGGTGGCCGAACGTATTCTGCAAACCTTCGCCCCGCCGTTCCTGCTGGGCGCCCAGGAAGTCTTCGTCACCACCAGCATCGGAATCGCGATCTATCCGACCGACTCCGACAGCACCAGCTCCCTGCTGCAGAACGCCGATGCCGCCATGTATGAGGCCAAGAGCAAGGGCAAGAGCGCCTACGAGCGGTTTGCCCCGCAGATGAAAGAAAGCTCCCATGAGCGGCTGCAAATGGAGTCGCGCATGCGGCGTGCCCTGGAACTCGACGAATTCCAGCTTTGTTTCCAGCCCATCGTGAGCACCAGCTCAGGCAACCTCCAGGCGGCCGAGGCGCTGTTGCGCTGGAACAACCCCACCATGGGACTGGTAATGCCCGACCGGTTCATTCCCCTCGCGGAAGAAACAGGTCTGATCATTCCCATTGGTGAGTGGGTACTGAAAGAAGCCTGCGCGGCGGCCGTGCGCTGGCAATCGATAACCGGCCAGCGGCTGGGCATTTCGGTGAACGTGTCACCCCGCCAGTTCCGCGACCCGGGCTTTGTTGCTGCCGTGATGAATGCCCTCGAACTTTCCGGCCTCGAACCGGAGCGACTCGAACTGGAAATTACCGAGCGCCTCATTCTGGATCACAGCATCGAAACCTCCGATATTCTCCACCGCCTGGACAGCGAGGGCATCCGGTTGTCCGTTGATGACTTTGGTACAGGGTTCTCGGCACTCAGCTACCTCAAGAGCTATCCGTTTGATACCCTGAAAATCGACAAATCCTTCATCCAGGACGTACTCAAGGAACAGGAGGACGCCTCGTTGGTCAAGGCCATCATCACCATGGCCCACAGCCTCGGGCTGACGGTGATTGCCGAGGGCGTCGAGATGGCGGAACAGATCGAGTTTCTCAAAGAACAGGAGTGCGATTTTGCACAAGGATATTTCTATAGCGAGCCGGCGCCCGATGCCCGCTTTGAGCAGTGGCTGCGGGATCGCCGGGCAACGGAGTCCTGAGCGTCATGTCCGCCCGGGGGCGAAGTCATGAATGATACGATCCTGGTCATCAATTGCGGCAGCTCTTCGTTGAAGATCGCCGTATTCGACGCCAGTTTTCAACGCCTGGGCAGCGCCTTGGCGGAACGACTGGGGCAGTCTGACGCCTTCGCCCGCAGTGACGACAACCAGCACTTCCACCTCAAGCCCGGCTCCGCTCACCGGGAAGCCCTCGGGGTTCTGGTGAGCCATTTCCAGAGCACCGGTCTGTTGCGGGGCCAGCCCTTGGCAATAGGCCATCGGGTTGTCCATGGTGGCGAAGCATTTCGCGAAGCCGTGGTCATTAACCCGCAGGTACTCGATACCATCGCCGCCTGCGCATCCCTCGCCCCACTGCATAATCCGGTCAACCTGCTGGGTATCGAGGCAACCGCCGAATTGTTCCCCGACGTAGCCCAAGTGGCCGTGTTCGACACCGCCTTTCACCAGACCCTGCCGGAGAAAGCGTTTCTGTACGCCCTGCCCACCCGTTTCTACCGGGACTGGGGCATACGGCGCTACGGTTTCCATGGCACCAGCCACCGCTACATGCTGTCGGAGACAGCCCGGCTGCTGGACAAACCCGAATCGGAGGTGTCACTGGTATCCGCTCATCTGGGCAATGGCTGCAGCATCACCGCCATTCGGGACGGTGCCAGCGTGGATACCAGCATGGGCCTGACGCCGCTGGAGGGCCTGGTGATGGGTACCCGCAGCGGCGATGTGGACCCCGGCCTGTTCGACTTTCTTGCGGGCAAGGGGCTTGATCCGGCGGAAGCCCATCGCATTCTCAACAATGAAAGCGGCCTGCTGGGCCTGTCCGGCCAGACCAACGACATGCGCACCCTCAGTGAAATGGCGGATCATGGCCACGCCCCCTCGGCACTGGCCATTGACGTCTTCTGCTTTCGCCTCGCCCGCTATATCGGCGCCATGATGGCGTCACTGAAGACGCTCGATGCGCTGGTGTTTACCGGCGGTATTGGTGAAAACAGTGCCCGCGTGAGGGCCACCACCCTCGCCCAGCTCGAATTGTTCGGCTTCCGGCTCGATGAAGAGCTCAACCGCCATCACGGGGCCTATACCGCAGGACGGATCGATGCGAGCACCAGCCGCCACCGGATTATGGTCATTCCCACCAATGAAGAACTGATGATTGCCCGGGAAGCCGTGGCGACAACCTCCGGCTGAGCGGACCTCTGCCGGACGGGACGACACCTGGCAACCACAAGGATATACCACCATGGCGAAGAACCTTTTTATTGCACCCACATCCCTGGATTCGGGGCTGACCTCCGTCTGCCTGGGCCTGCTCAGATCCCTTGACCGGGTTGGCGTTCGGGTCGGCTTCTACAAGCCCTTCAGTCAGCCGGCCCTGAGCGGAGAAGTCCGGGGCGAAACCGGTGAGGACACGTCGGTTGCGTTCATCAAGGCTCGCAGCCCCCTCACACCACCCAACCCGATCAGTCTGAAAGAGGCCCAGAAGCAGCTGAACAAGGGCCATTCCGACCTGTTGATGGAGACCGTCATCGGTGAATATCACAAGGTCGCCAGCACGGTTGACGTCGTTGTCATCGAAGGGCTAGTGCCGGACCGGACCGAAGCCTATGTTGCCAGGCTGAATGTGGAAACCGCCCGCAATCTGGGAGCGGAGGTCATTCTGGTGGCAAACCCCAGTGATGTAACCGTCGCAGAGCTTGATGAACACCTGGATTTTTCCGCCCGGCTGTTTGCCGATCCCGCTGATCCGGATGTGATCGGGGTGATTCTGAACAAGATTGGCGAACCGGAACGCTCCGAGTTTTCGCCACGTATCAATGATGCGCGCAATGAAGCAGTGCCGGACTATGCGAACGAATGCCAGGTTTTTTCCAGTGGCCGGTTTCGCTTGCTGGGGCAGATCCCCTGGCAGCCGGAACTGCTCGCCCCCCGGGTTTCAGACATCGCCCGCGATCTCTGTGCGCCGGTGCTGCATGAGGGGCAGATGCAAACCCGCCGGGTTCATCGTGTCAGCGTGTCGGCCCGCACCATTCGCAACATGACCGAAACCCTGCGGCCGGGTACCCTGATTGTGACGCCGGGTGACCGTGAGGACATCATGCTGGCCGCTGCCGTCGCAGCGCTTAACGGCGTCCCCCTGGCCGGGTTGATGCTGACCGGGGGACTGATGCCGGATGAGCGGGTCATCGAGTTGTGCCGACGCGCGCTCGATACCGGATTACCGGTGCTGCACGCCGACACCAACACCTACGAAACCGCCCACCGGCTAGCCAATCTGTCGTCCGCGATCCCGGTGGATGACCCTGAGCGGATCGAGCGGGCCATGGAAGCCGTGGCCAGTCAGCTTGACGCCGAGTGGCTGCAACAGCACCTGAGGGTTGAACGGAAGGACCGGTTGTCGCCCCCGGCGTTCCGCCACCGGTTATCCGAACGGGCCCGCGCAGCCAACAAGCGCATCGTGCTGCCCGAGGGTAACGAGCCCAGAACGGTGCAGGCCGCCATCATCTGTCACCAGCGCACGCTTGCCCGCTGCGTGCTGATTGGCAACCGTGACGAAATTGCCGCCGTTGCCCGTACCCAGGGCCTGACGCTCCCGGACGACCTCGAAGTCATCGACCCGAACCAGATCCGTAAGCACTATGTGGAACCTATGGTGCAGTTACGCAAGCACAAAGGGCTGGCGCCGGACATGGCCGAAGCCATGCTCGAAGACAATGTAGTGCTGGGCACCATGATGGTCGCCCTAGATGAAGCCGACGGGCTGGTATCCGGCGCAGTGCACACCACCGCAAATACCGTGCGCCCTGCCCTGCAACTGATCAAGACCCATGACCGGGCCCGGGTGGTGTCGTCGGTGTTTTTTATGCTGCTGCCGGAACAGGTGCTGGTGTACGGCGATTGCGCCATCAACCCTGATCCGAATGCGGAAGAGCTGGCCGACATCGCCATCCAGAGTGCGGAGTCTGCCGAGGCGTTCGGCATTGAACCGGTGGTAGCCATGATCAGCTACAGCACCGGCGAGTCCGGCACCGGCCACGACGTTGAAAAAGTGCGGGAGGCGACCCGGATTGCCCGGGAACTCCGCCCGGACCTGCTGATTGACGGCCCCCTGCAATACGATGCCGCCGCCATCGAAAGCGTGGCCCGGGCCAAGGCGCCCAACAGCAAGGTGGCCGGCAAGGCCACGGTCTTTATCTTCCCCGACCTGAATACCGGCAATACCACCTACAAGGCAGTACAACGCAGTGCCAACGTGGTGAGTATCGGGCCGATGTTGCAGGGGTTACGGAAACCGGTGAACGATCTGTCGCGGGGCGCACTGGTGGACGATATCGTCTTTACCATTGCGCTGACGGCGGTACAGGCAAAACAGGTGGAGGATGCGGGGCTGGCCTGAGCCCGCCCCGCACAAAAGTTTATCGGCTCTTCTTGCTCTTCATTCGCGGCTTGCCCGGACGCTTGCCGCGCTTCTCGTCGTTGTCCTTCTTGACCTTCTGACGCGGCGTCAGTCGGTTCACCTTGCCGGCAAACGGGTTTTCGCTGGACTTGAACTCGAAGCGAATGGGCGAACCGGTCACTTTGAGCACCTTGCGGAAGGTGTTCTCCAGATAGCGCTTGTAGGCACCGGGTAACGCATCCGTCTGATTACCGTGCACCACGATAATCGGCGGATTGGAGCCGCCCTGGTGGGCATAGCGCAGCTTGATGCGGCGCCCCTGGACCATCGGCGGCTGATGCTGCGAAATGGCATCCTCCAGAATGGCAGTCAAGCGGTTGGTAGGCCACTTGGCCATCGCCGACTCGTAGCAGTCGTGGACCGAATCGTACAGTACGCCGACGCCGGAGCCGTGCAGCGCGGAAATGTAATGCTTGTCGGCGTAATCAAGGAAGTCGAGTCGGCGCTTCACCTGCTCCTTCACCCGGGCCCGGTCCTCCGGATCCATGCCATCCCACTTGTTGACGGCAATCACCAGCGAGCGGCCGGCATCAAGGACAAAGCCGATCAGGTGAAGATCCTGATCCACGAGCCCTTCCCGGGCATCGATGACCAGAATCACCACGTGGGCATCATCGATTGCCTGCAAAGTCTTGATGATGGAGAACTTCTCAACCGTCTCGTTGACGTTCTTGCGACGGCGGACACCGGCGGTGTCGATCAGCGTGTACTGCTCGCCCTGCCGCTCATAGGGAATGTAGATGCTGTCCCGGGTGGTTCCGGGCATGTCGTACACCACCACCCGCTCTTCACCGAGCATGCGGTTAACCAGGGTGGATTTGCCCACGTTGGGGCGGCCAACAATACTGATGCGAATACCCGGATAACGGCCAGCAACATCCGCGTCAGGGTCGCTCTCCGGCTCCGGCAGCAACAACTCCAGCATGGAGCGGATACCGCGGTTGTGGGAAGCCGCGATCATGAACATGGAGTCGAAACCGAGACTGTAGAAATCCGCGGCAGCAATGTCCGGATCGCGTCCATCGGTTTTGTTGATGACCAGGTGGGCCTGCTTGCCACTGCGACGCAAGTGGTCGGCAATCATCTCGTCACCGGCGGTCAACCCCGCCCGGCCATCCACCAGGAACAGCACAATACTGGCTTCTTCAACAGCTTGCAGCGACTGCCGCGCCATTTCGGCATCGATACCTTCTTCATCACCGGTCAGACCACCGGTATCAATAACGATAAAGCGCTGGCCCTCGTAATTGCCCTCACCGTATTTACGGTCACGGGTAAGCCCCGGGAAGTCAGCGACAAGCGCATCCCGGGACCGGGTCATCTGGTTAAACAGGGTCGATTTGCCCACGTTGGGGCGCCCGACCAGGGCAATTACAGGGGTCATATGAGTCCGTTAAAAAAGTGACCCGGGCAGAGTTCTGCCCTGCCCGGGGGTTAGCGCTCAGTCGCGCTGTTTGAGTTCAAGAACGGCCAACCTGCCGCTGTTGCCGTAAACCAGCACCGAGTCGCCCAGCACCTGCATTGGCACTCTCAGCCCTTCATCATCGAATTCAAGCTGGCCCTGCAGGGAGCCATCCTCGGTGGAGAGCACGTGGATATAGCCCTCGAAGTCCCCTACCAGCAAGTAATCTCCCAGCACCACCGGCTGAGATGGCTGGCGCCAGGCAAGTTCGTCCCGGGTCCACACTTCCCGCCGGCTGTTGCCATCGTAGGCCACGATATCGCCGTTGGCCGAGGACAGGTAAATCTTGCCGTCGCCGACCATCGGCGAGTGCAGGCTCGATGCCTTGCGGCTCCAGATCTCCTGGCCGTTACGCAGGTCCACCAGGGCGAGTTTGCCTTGATAGCCCACCACCAGGGCCGCCGTTTCAAGAATCAGCGGCCGACTGGTGACATCAACCAGGCGCTCAAGTTCGGTACGCCCCTGGGGTTCGCCCACCGCGTACTGCCACAGCGGCTGTCCGTTGGCACTGGAAAGTGCCACCAGACGGCCATTGGCAAAGGACACCAGGGTGAATTCGGTTCCGACCAGCGGCGGCGCAGTCATCCGAAGGGTCAGCACAGGCACCACGCCGTCAAACTGCCAACGTTTCTCGCCCGAGGATGTATCAAATGCGAGCACTTTACCATCCGTAGTTTGCGCCACTACCACATTGCCATTGGACTGGGGCGCTGCAATCACCTCGTTGGGCAACGCCGCCTCCCACATAACCTTGCCCTCATCCCGGGACAGGGCCAGCAAACGCGCGTTACGGGTGACCACATAGAGTTGGCGGCCATCACCACCGACTCCGGCCAGTATGTCCCGCTTGAGCTCACGCTCCCAGGCGACCTTGCCGTTGTCCGGTGCCACAGCAACCAGTTCACCGTCAGCCGAGACGGCGTACAGCATGTCACCGGTATTCAAGGGCGTCAGGGACAGGAACTGTTCGTCGTGGCCATCGCCGACGCGCATACTCCAGACGGAGTCCAGCGCCACCGACGCGGAAATATCCGGAACCGGTGCGGGTTGCTCGACAATGTCATTGGAGCTGCAGCCTGCCAGCCCGATGATCACCGCTGGCGCCACCAGTCCCAGCAGACGGCGAAAGTTCGTCGCCAGGTGCCTCATGCACCCTCCCCGACACCGAGATCTGACAGTTTCAGTTCAAGAACGCCACTGCGGCCGGTGGAACTCTCACTGCGGGCAGCCAGATACGCCTCCCGCGCGCCGTCGCGGTCACCTTTTGCCAGCAGGATGTCACCGCGCAGTTCGGAGAACAGCGGCTTGAAGGTACCCGGATTCTCGGCACCCTCGAGCGTTGCCAGTGCCTCGTCGAGCTGACCAGCGGCAAATTGTGCGCGGGCCAGCCGGTTACGGATAACCAGGGCCAGCGGGCCTTGCTCGGCGGCATGACTCTGGGCCCAGCGCAGGCTCTCGATCGCTGCTTCAGGATCTTTTTCTTCCATCATCTGCTGACGGGCCAGGATCAGCATCCCGTAGGACGCATAAGCGCTGCCTTCAAAGTCTTTCCTGAGCTCGCCGGCCAGGTAACTGACCGTCTCCGCCCGCTTGTCATCGGACTGGTCGGAATAGGCATTCATCAGGTCGGCAAAGCGGGAAGCCGCCTGGGTACGCTGATCCATCTGGTGGTTCTGCCAGGCTTGCCAGCCAAACACGATGGCCAGTGCCGCACCGATACCGATCAGAAGGGAACTGCCGTTCTTCTTCCACCAGTCCTTGATCGCCTGAACCTGTTCTTCATCGGTACGCATGTCAGCCATAATGACTCCTGTAATAGTGTTTTTATGAGTAATCGGGGGCCGGTCCGACTTAACGGGCCAGCAAGGCCGTCAGGGTATCGACCAGTGCGTTACGGCGAACTTCCTGCTGACCGTCTT
Source organism: Marinobacter profundi (assembly GCF_002744715.1). Classification (GTDB taxonomy): domain Bacteria; phylum Pseudomonadota; class Gammaproteobacteria; order Pseudomonadales; family Oleiphilaceae; genus Marinobacter; species Marinobacter profundi. The sequence goes on along the minus strand of NZ_KZ319367.1, from coordinate 473,549 downwards.
CAGAGCGCAGCGCCTTCAGCCCGGCCGTACCGGCGGCAATTTCGTTATCGCCCAGGATCACGGCATAGCGGGCACCGCTGCGGTCTGCCTTCTTCATCTGGCTTTTGAAACTGCCACCCCCGCAATGGGTAACCACCACCGCGGACGGCAGGCCATCCCTTAATTGTTCCGCCACCGCCATCGCGGCCGGCACCGCATTATCACCCATTGCCGTGATATAGACATCGGCGTCACCATTCACCGACCCGGGCACCAGCTCCAGGGTTTCCAGCAGCAGAATAAGCCGCTCGAGGCCCATGGCAAAGCCCACCGCAACTGTTGGCTTGCCCCCCAGCTGTTCAACCAGGCCGTCATAGCGCCCGCCGGCACAGATGGTCCCCTGGGCACCCAGGCTTTCAGTTACCCACTCGAACACGGTTTTGCCGTAGTAGTCCAGGCCACGCACCAACTGCGGATTAACGGTGTACTCGATACCGGCAGCATCCAGCAATTCCCGCAGACGGGCAAAATGCTCCACGGATTCGGCATCCAGGAAGTCCGCCAGGCTTGGTGCATTTTCCAGGATCTTGCGGGTCTCCGGGCTTTTGCTGTCGAGAATCCGTAGCGGGTTGGTTTCCATCCGGCGCTGGCTGTCCGCATCCAGCTCGCTGCGGTAGCCGTCAAGGTAACTGACCAGGGCATCCCGATAAGCCTTGCGGGCAGCGGAGGTACCGATGGAGTTGATCTCCAGGCGGGCATGGCCGGACAGACCCAGAGCCTTCCACAACCGGGCGGTCAGAATCAGCAACTCGGCGTCGATGTCCGGGCCAGGCATACCAAAGCACTCCACCCCGATCTGGTGGAACTGGCGGTAACGGCCCTTCTGGGGACGTTCATGACGGAACATCGGGCCGGTGTACCAGAGCCGACGGGTCTGATTAAACAGCAACCCGTGCTCTTCGGCGGCACGGACGCAGCCGGCGGTACCTTCCGGACGCAGGGTCAGGCTGTCGCCGTTGCGGTCCTCGAAGGTGTACATCTCTTTTTCGACAATATCGGTTACTTCACCGATCGAGCGCTTGAACAGATCGGTCTGCTCAACCACCGGCATACGGATTTCCTGGTAGCCATACTGACGCAAAAGCTGCCTTACCGTAGCTTCCACATACTGCCAGACCGGTGTCTGTTCGGGCAGGATATCGTTCATCCCGCGAATTGCCTGAATTCTAGCCAAGTTAAACCTTACCTTGTGTTCTGTTGGTGCGAGAAACGCGATCAGCTGTCGGAGCGGGCGATAATAGCCTCTTCCTGCTCCTTGCGGCGGGCAACCTCTTCGCGGATCAACTGTTCGAGATCATCCGTCAGGGTCGCGTTGTCGAGTTTGCGGTCCGGGCGGCCGTGCAGGTAAAACAGGTTCTTCGGGCTGCCGCCGGTGAGGCCGATATCGGCTTCCTTGGCCTCGCCCGGGCCATTGACCACGCAACCGATGATGGCGACATCCAGCGCTGTGTTGACGTCTTCCAGACGGGCTTCCAGATCGTTCATGGTCTGGATGACATCAAAGTTCTGGCGGGAACAGCTCGGACAGGCAATGAAATTGATGCCGCGACTGCGCAAACGCAGGGACTTCAGAATATCGTAGCCAACCTTGATTTCCTGGACCGGGTCGGCCGCCAGGGAGACCCGGATGGTGTCGCCAATGCCATCCATCAGCAACATGCCAAGCCCGATAGAGGACTTCACGGTACCGGACCGGAAACCGCCGGCCTCGGTGATGCCAAGGTGAAGCGGCTGCTCGATCTGGGATGCGATTTGCCGGTAGGCGGCGACCGTCATGAAAACTTCCGACGCCTTGAGGCTGACCTTGAAGTCCTGGAAGTCGTGGCGGTCCAGGATCTCGATATGTCGCATGGCGGATTCCACCAGCGCTTCGGCAGTCGGCTCACCGTATTTTCTCTGCAGATCTTTTTCCAGGGAGCCGGCATTGACCCCGATCCGGATCGGGATATTGCGGTCACGAGCGGCACTGATCACCGCGCTGACCCGGTCCTCGCGACCGATATTGCCGGGATTGATCCGCAGGCAATCGACCCCGAGTTCGGCCACCCGAAGGGCGATTTTGTAATCGAAATGGATATCAGCCACCAAGGGCACATTCACCTGGGCGCGAATCTGACCGAACGCTTCAGCGGCGTCCATGGTCGGTACGGAGACCCGGACAATATCGGCGCCGGCGTCCTCCAGCGCACGAATCTGCCCCACTGTGGCAGCCACATCGCAGGTGTTGGTGTTGGTCATGCTTTGTACGGCAATCGGCGCATCACCGCCGACCGGAACATTGCCCACCATAATTTGGCGGGAACGGCGCCGTTTGATTGGAGACTCGTGTTTCATAGGATCAGACCAGTAAAAATATCGATTCTTGGGGTTCAGCGGTCAAGAGAGAACTCGGCCCGGTTGTTCACTACCCGGACATCTCCCAGATCCACCGGCTCACCATCAAAAGTAATCGCACCAACGGCATCGACGGCACCAATAACGAGCCTGAGCGGTGCAGCCCCGGTAACCGCAAGCCGGTCACCGGCCCGCTGTAGGGAACTGGCAAGTCGGTCGCCATTGGCATCGGTAATCCGTACCCAGCAATCCGCGACAAAAGACATCTCCAGGCTCGCCTGGGTGGTACCGAGATCCGCTTCTACCTCTTCTGCCAGAGCCGGCTCTACCGATTCGGTGACTACCGGCGCTGCAACCGTTGCCTCACTGGCCCCGTTCTGTTCGAAGTCCGCAGCGGCTTCGCCCTCCCCGGAAACCGGCGGGACCTCTTCGACACCAATCAGCGCCGAGGGTTCACCGGCGCCAGAGTCCACGACTTCCGCATCCGTCGCGGAGTCTGTGGTAGCGGGTTGCGGGGCAGAGGTTTCGGCCGCCGGTGGTTCCGGAGCGGGCGATTCCGCCTGGCTCAACGGTTCCGTGGTCACGGGGGCACTCTCATTCGGGCTGTCGGACCCGCTTTCTGCGGCGTCCGCACCAGACTCGGCCGGAGGCTGAACCTCACTACTCTGCCCTGGCAGCACGGCGCCGCGATCCAGCCAGCGAACGCCAAAGTAACCCAGCAAGGCCAGAACCAGAATCAGCAGTACGACGCGGGCAATCTGACGCTTGCGTCGCTTGCGGCGCTGGATATCCACCAGAGGATGGGCTTCCTGGGCGCGGACTTTTTCTTCCCGCAGCGGCTCGAGCTCCTGGTCCAGCCGCTCGATCAGCCGGTCAGCATCAAGCCCGACCTGGGCGGCGTAACTCCGTACGTAACCCTTGAGGAAAAGTTCCGTATCAATCTGCCGGAAGTTGCTGTTCTCGATCGCATCAATGATGGCCGGGCGAAGGTGCAGCACCTCGGCCACCCTGGCGACGGTCAGCCCCCGTTTCTCCCGGGCCGCCCTTAGCTGGTGGCCGGCTGTGGCTGACAGAGTCTCTTGTGGAGTTTCTTCATTGGCCATTGGAAATCAGCGCCCTGTATTGTTGGTATTCAACTGAGTCCGGATAGTTATTCTTCAGCTGCAGGGCCAGGCTTGATTCCCGGTCCCGGTCGCCAAAATGACGGGCAATCCTGATACCGGTGAGCAGGCTCTCAGGTGAGTGAACCATCCGTGGATTGCGCGCCATCATATCTGTCAGCTGACCGTAATAAGCCCCTGCCCTGTCATACTCGCCGAGATCCGTCAGGGTTCGCGACAGGGCAAGCAACGAACGGACATCGCCTCGGCCCAATTCCAGTGAACGACGGTATGCGTCGGCTGCCGCCTGGAGATTACCGAGCCGCTCCTCGGCCATCCCGAGATTGAAGAAAACAGAAGAGCGCTCGTCGTAACTGGTGTTCTCACTGGCCCGACGAAACTGTTCCCGAGCCTCCTGGTAGCGTCCTTCGCCGTAGAGAAAGGCACCGTAGTAGGCTCGGCCACGGGTATAGGAGGCATCGTTGGAAAGCGCCTTGCGGAAGGCATCCTCGGCATGGCCCGTTTCCCCCTCGGAGCGGTAGACCAGTCCCATGGCAGAGAGTGCCGGTGCACTCTGGGGGTCCAGCTCGAGCGCCCGCTCAAGGTGGGTGCGGGCGCGCTCAGTATTGCCTTGGGCGATATAGGCGGTCCCGAGCTGAACGAAGCTGTCGACCGCATCGTCGCGATCTGCCTCGCGAGAGAAACGGCTGTCGGAAGTGGTCACACACCCGGAAAGAAAACCCGCCAGTAACAGTAGTGCGAGGAAATACCGCTTTGCTGAACTAAGCCTGTACATCACTGGAACGCTTTCCTTTTCTCGTTGGTTCGTTACCTGTCAGGGCGTAATCTGCTGAACCGCAATATACCTCTGGCTCCGCCGGGTCCGGTCCTCAACGCGTCCGACCAGCTGGCCGCAGGCCGCATCAATGTCGTCACCCCGTGTGGTCCGTATGGTGGCGATATAACCCGCCTCATTCAGCACCGCCTGGAAACGGCGGGTGGCGTTCATGCTCGGCCGCCTGAAGTCACTTTCCGGAAACGGATTGAACGGGATCAGGTTGATCTTGCAGGGCAATCCCTTGAGCAGTTGCGCGAGTTCGCGGGCATGCTCGGGCTGATCGTTCGTCCCTTCAATCACTGTGTACTCGATGGTCGCCTTGCGCTTGTCCGGCAACCGTGCCAGATAACGCCGGGTTGCAGCCAGCAACTCCGCAATCGGGTACTTTTTATTTAATGGTACCAACTGGTTACGCAATTCATCATTGGGCGCATGTAACGAAATGGCCAGTGAAACATCGGTAACTTCTCCCAGCCGGTCGAGGGCCGGAACTACACCGGAGGTGCTCAGGGTTACCCGACGCTTGGAGATACCGTAGGCAAGATCCTCCATCATCAGGTTCATGGCATCCACCACGTTGTCGAAATTGAGCAGGGGTTCACCCATACCCATCATCACCACGTTGGTGATCGGACGCTCTGCATTCGGTTCGAAGGGCATGAAGGCCTTGCGGGCAACCCAGACCTGGCCGATGATTTCCGCTGCAGTCAGGTTACGGTTGAAGCCCCGCTTGCCGGTCGAGCAAAAGGTGCAGTCCAGGCTGCAGCCAATCTGCGAAGACACACACAGGGTGCCCCGCTCGCCGTCCGGAATCAGCACGGTTTCAACGCTGTTGCCATTGTCCATGCGCATGACCCACTTGCGGGTACCGTCTTTGGAGGTTTCGTCGTACACCACCTCAGGGCCACGAACTTCAGCAATTTCCTTGAGCCGGTCCCGCAGGGCCTTGCTCATATTGGTCATTTGATCGAAGTCATCGGCACCCCGCTGGTGAATCCACTGCAACACCTGGGTTGCGCGGAAACGCTTTTCCCCCAGGGACTCAAAAAAGGCCTCAAGCTTGGCCTTGGGCATCCCCAGCAGGTTGATTTTTTCAGCGGCGGCTGTCATTTCATAACCTCAATCAAATAACCAATACGGGGCGGATCGCTCCGCCCCGTTCAGCACAATCAGCCGCGCGGGCAGATTTCGCTGTCATTGAAAAAATATGCGATTTCACGCTCTGCAGAAGCTGCAGAATCGGAACCGTGCACCGCGTTCGCGTCGATGGAAGAAGCGAAATCGGCACGGATGGTACCGGCAGCTGCTTCCTTCGGGTTGGTCGCGCCCATCAGGTCACGGTTCTTCAGAACCGCACCTTCGCCTTCCAGTACCTGAACAACAACCGGACCGGAGGTCATGAAGGCAACCAGGTCAGCAAAGAACGGACGCTCTTTGTGCTCGGCGTAAAAGCCTTCAGCCTGCTCCTGGGTCAGGTGCTGCATCTTGGCAGCGACAATGCTCAGGCCGGCTTTCTCAAAACGGCTGTAGATTTCACCGATCACATTCTTGGCTACTGCGTCGGGCTTGATGATAGAGAGCGTGCGCTCGATTGCCATGGTATTTCTCCAGATTGGTCAGGATAAAAATTCAGGAGTGGGATTATACGCAGTCCGGGGCCTACTGCCTACCGGACTGCACGCAGACGGGTCACAACATCAACCACTTGGGAGGCCGCGAAATCCACCTCCTGTTCGGTAGTGAAGCGTCCGAGGGAAAATCTCAGGGCCCGGTGGGCCTGCTCGTCACTGAGCCCTATGCCGCGCAGCACATAGGACGGCTCCAGGGTGGCAGAGGCGCAGGCTGAACCGGACGAGACCGCGATATCCCGCAGCCCCAGCATCAGCGATTCCGCTTCGACCCCGGCAAACGACAGATTCATGATGCCCGGCACCCGGTAACGATCACTGCCATTGAGAGAAACGCCATCCAGTTCTGCCAGCCCGGCGAGAAACCGGGCACGCAGCCGTTCAAGTGTCTCGATTTCAGCATCGAGATGCTCGGCAGCCACCTCGAACGCCTTGCCCATTCCGGCAATCTGATGGGTTGGCAGAGTGCCGGAGCGCATTCCCCGCTCGTGGCCACCACCGTGGATCTGGGCTTCGATACGGACTTCCGGAGCGCGCCGAACGTAGAGCGCACCCACCCCTTTGGGGCCATAGACCTTGTGGCCGGATAACGACATCAGATCAACCGGCATACGCGCCACATCCACCGGCAACTTGCCCGCGGCCTGGGCGGCATCGACGTGGAACAGCACACCCCGCTCCCGCAGCAGGTTGCCAATGGCAGCAATATCAGTGATCGTGCCCAGCTCGTTATTCACCATCATCAGGCTGACCAGCGTGGTGCGACGGGTCAGTGCGGCTTCCACCTGAGCCAACTCGATTTGCCCATCCGCTGCCGGCTGGAGCCAGGTAACTTCGCAGCCGTGGTCTTCGAGCCACTTACAGGTGTCCAGCACCGCCTTGTGCTCAATCGCCGAGGTAATGATGTGGGGGGACTGATGGCCGGCTACCGCGCCCTTGATCGCCAGGTTATCCGACTCGGTCGCGCCCGACGTCCAGACAATCTCCCGCGGATCGGCACCTATCAGGTTCGCCACCTGGCGTCGCGCCGTCTCTACCGCGGACTCCGCCTGCCAGCCGTAGCCATGGGAGCGTGATGCAGGGTTGCCGAAAACTCCATCTGCGGTAAGGTACTTCATCATCTCGTCAGCAACGACCGGATCAACGGGGGTCGTCGCTGCGTAATCCATATACACAGGCTTTTTCATAGTCTGGAGATCGTTAGCTTCAGGCCGGCGCCCGGTCAGCGAGGCGCTCGGTGTTGATTGTCTGGGATTCATCATTGCCCTGACGCAGATTCTGGCGCGCGGCGACCACCTGGATTTCGCGATTCTTCATCAGGTCCGCAAGGCTGATTTCACTCAAAAACTGGTGAATCTGATTACTCAGGTCGGACCAGAGATGGTGGGTCAGGCATTTTTCGCCGTTCTGGCAATCGCCCCTGTTACCACAACGGGTAGTATCCAGGGATTCATTGACGGCATCCACGACCTGCGAGATGAACACCTCGTCAGTCCCGCGACTCAGCCGATAACCACCGCCCGGGCCGCGCACACTGACCACCAGCTTGTGTTTGCGGAGTCGCGAAAACAGCTGCTCAAGGTAGGAAAGGGAGATTTCCTGCCGCGCCGAGATATCTGCCAGACTGACCGGACCCTGGTCACCGTGAAGGGCCAGATCAAGCATGGCCGTTACGGCATAACGGCCCTTAGTGGTCAGTCGCATATCGTAAGCCTCGGCATGGCACGGATTCTGGATTTGCGGTCCCCGAGTATGAATTGACCTAGCAAATCAGTCAAGTATTCAGCGGGGGTCGTTGCGCTCATCGCGCACACAATCAAAATCCTGCTCATCCAGCGGCGGCAACTCGCCATCCCGGTATTCACTGTTCACCTTGCGAATGGCCTTGCACATGTTCTCGATGCGGTCGTCAACTGCATGCATATGATCCAGCAGGCTGCGCATCGCACGGGCAACCGGATCGGGCATCTCTTCGGTAACCCCGTAGGCGTCAAAGCCCATCCGTTCCTCCATGTCCCGGCGCCGGGCTTCGTCAGGATCCTGCCGCTTGACAATAATCCGGCCAGGAATTCCCACCACCGTAGCGCCGGGCGGCACTTCTTTGGTGACCACCGAGTTGGATCCGATCTTGGCCCCCTCACCCACTTCGAACGGACCAAGAATCTTGGCACCTGCACCCACCACCACGTTATTGCCAATGGTCGGATGCCGCTTGCCCTTGTTCCAGGTGGTACCACCGAGAGTCACCCCCTGATACAGCGTGACGTCGTCACCAATGACGGTGGTCTCGCCAATCACCACCCCCATACCGTGGTCAATGAAGAATCGGCGGCCGATCGTCGCACCGGGGTGGATCTCGATGCCGGTAAACCAGCGCGAAATGGTCGAAACCGTGCGGGCCAGCCACTTCAGCCCGAGATTCCACAGCCAGTGCGCCAGGCGGTGCAGCAACAACGCATGCAGCCCGGGATAGTTGGTCAGAACTTCAAAGGTATTCCGTGCCGCCGGATCACGGTGAAAAACACTGCGGACATCTTCTTTCAAACGTTCAAACATGCTTGTCTTCCTGTTCCCGTGACGCCGCCGGTGACGTGGATTCACCCGCTCCGGCAGCCGGCTTTCCTGCTGCCTTCTGTACCGCCGTCAGTATGCCTCTGAGAATATTCACTTCCATTTGGTCCAGCCCGGCCCGCTGAAACAGCCTGCGCAGCCGGGTCATCAACTGGCGCGGCTTGTCACGGCGGTGAAAGTCCACATCAACCAACACCTGTTCCAGGTGCTCGAAGAAACCCTCCACGTCGCGAACCGGTGCCGGTGCAACGTCCCAGCCCTCGTCGCCCGGAGCCGTCATTGAACCGAGGTAAGGCCGCTGCTCCCCTTCTTCAAGGCTGCGCAGATAATCCATGCGCAACTCATAGCACAGCACCTGTACCGCCATCGCCAGGTTAAGGGAGCTGTAATCCGGATTCGACGGAATATGGATGTGAAAATGACATCGTTGCAGCTCCTCGTTGGTCAAACCGCTGTTCTCCCGGCCAAAAACCAGGGCAACGTCACCACCGGCTGTCGCCTCATGCGCCTTGCGGGCGGCTTCGGGTGGCGGAATCACCGGCCAGGGCACCTTGCGCCCGCGGGCACTGGTTCCCATCACCATCACGCAGTCAGCAAGCGCCTCATCCAGGCTGCTCACCACCCGCGCACCGTCCAGCACATCCGCTGCACCGGATGACCTGGCATAGGAGGTCTCATCGGGAAACGACACCGGGCTGACCAGCCAGAGGTTCGACAACCCCATGTTTTTCATGGCCCTGGCCACCGCACCAATGTTCCCGGAATGAGAGGTTTCCACAAGGACAATCCGGATCCGTGTACTCAGCAATTCGGACCCTTCCCCCGGCAGCGCAGGCTTATGCATGTTGGCATGTACTCTGTTCAGTGAATCAAGGCGACATATGATAGCAGAACCTGACAGCCCCCGGCTGCTCCGGAATACCCGAAAGCCCCATCCGTGCTATTGCGGAGGAAAAAACATACAAGGGGTTAGCGCCTTTTGATATGATACGCAACCTTCACAAACCCAGGTATTGAACAGTCAGATGCAACCAGCAATTAAAATGGCCCTGCGCGTCGCCCGCCAGGGTTCCGATTATCTGAAAGCACATTTCGAGCGTCAGGAACCCAGTGAGCGGGACGAGGCCGAACGCCGACGTCAGCTTGATCGGGTGGAACAGTCCCTGTACGACAACTTTGCCGAGCAGCTTCAGAAGGCCTACAAGGACCATGTGATTTCACCGCTGAACGACGCGGATGCGGGCGCCAACGACAAAACCTGGCATATCTTTGCCGTTCTGGGACGGGAAAACTTCCTTCGTGGCATCCCCGAGTTCGCCCTCGCCCTGGTCCAGAAGAAAGCCAATCGCACCGAGAACGTGCTGCTGGTCAACCCGATCACCGGTGAGGAATACTCGGCCAGCCGTGGCCACGGAGCCGCCCTCAACAGTCGCCGCATCCGTACCGGTACCGCGGCGCAAAAAGAGAAGGCAGCAGTTGCAAGCAACCTGCTGGACCAGGCACGCGGCTCCGACGACCCGCTGCTGTGGGGTGAAATGGCCGCTGTACTGGCACAACAATCCGGCATGTTCCGCACCAGCGGCTGCGTATCCCTGGACATTGCGCGGGTGGCCGCAGGCCAGCTCGACGCGGCGGTCATTTTCCGTCCCCAGGCCGAAGATATGACAGTTGCCGTTGCGGTTGCCCAAGAGTCCGGCGCACTGACCGGCGATTTCTCGGGCAACCCATCCAGCGGTCAGAGCCGTCAGCTGGTGGTTGCCAACCCCAAGCTGTTCAAGGAACTGCTGAAATCCCTGCATCCGTTCCGGGGCCGCCTGCCCCGCTGATCCCCGTTTCAGGATCAGCCTATACCGGTTAACACCGGCATAAAAAAGCCGCGCTCTGCATCACAGGCGCGGCTTTTTTGATGGCGATGACCAGTCCTGAATAAGGTTTACATCCGGTTCAGCCACTCTGGCGGCTGCTCTTCCTCTTCCGCCCCGGCCACACCCTCTTTCGGCGGCACGATCAGGTCTTCCCGGGTTACACCCAGGGTGATCAGCAGGTTGGCGGACACATAGATCGACGAGTAGGTACCCACAACCACACCGATGATCAGCGCGAGAGCGAAGTTGTTGATCGCCTCACCACCCAGTACATACAGGGCAATCAGCACCACCAGGGTGGTACCGGAGGTGTTGATGGTCCTTCCGATCGTCTGGTGGATGGATTCGTTGATAATATGTTCGGAATCCCCTACCCGCATCTTGCGGAAGTTTTCCCGGATACGGTCAGCCACAACAATGGTGTCGTTGAGGGAGTAGCCGATAACCGCCAGCAGTGCCGCCAGCACTGTCAGGTCAAAGGTCCACTGGAACAGGGCAAAGACGCCCAGAATGATGATGACGTCGTGGGCCAGCGGCAGCACCGAGGCGATACCGAACTTGAACTGGAACCGCATACCCACGTAAATCAGTACCACGGCCAGTGCTATCAGCAGGCCCAGGCCACTGTCTTCTTTGAGTTCATCCCCCACCTGGGAACCGACAAACTCTGAACTCACCAGCTCCAGCTTGTCCCCGCCAGCGCCCAGGGTACTGGCAATCCGGTTGGCCAGCTCATCATCATCGGCGGCGGCCAGGCGCACCAGCACCGTGGTATCCGTGCCGAAGTTCTGCACGACGAAATTGTCATAGCCGGCGTCCGCCAGGGCCGCTCTCACGTCCGGAAGCGAAGGCGCCACTTCGTACTCCAGCTCCACCGATGTGCCACCAGTGAAATCAAGGCCGTAATTAAGGCCACGAACCGCAAGCAGGGCGATGGAAGCAATTACCAGAACAACAGAAACTACGAAAGCAATCTTCCGTATTCCCATGAAATCAATAGGCTTCTTATCAACTTCAGACATTGGCGAGCTTCCCTCCGATCGACAGCTTTTCGACCTTCCGGCCGCCGTATACGAGATTGACAATACTGCGACTTACCATCAGCCCGGTGAACATGGAGGTCAGAATACCGAGACAAAGGGTAACTGCGAAGCCCTTGACCGGACCCGACCCCATGGCGAACAGGATCACCGCGACCAGCAACGTCGTAATGTTGGCATCGAAGATGGACACGAAGGCGCGCGAATAACCGGCATTGATCGCCGACTGGGGCGGCACACCCGCTCGCAGCTCTTCACGGATGCGCTCGAAGATCAACACGTTGGCATCCACCGCCATACCCACCGTCAGAACGATACCGGCAATACCCGGCAGCGTCAGGGTCGCCGACAGGATCGACATGCAGGCGATCAGCAGCATCAGGTTCAGGGTCAGGGCGACGTTGGCCACCAGACCAAATCCGCGGTAATACACCAGCATGTAGAGCAGTACCAGCGCAAAACCCAGCACAACCGACATGGTGCCGGCATTGATGTTCTTCTGCCCCAGGCTCGGACCGATAGTACGCTCCTGGACAAAGTACATGGGTGCAGCGAGCGAGCCTGCACGCAGCAGCAAGGCGAGCTCGGCCGCTTCCGGAATGGAATCCAGCCCGGTAATGCGGAAACTGCTGCCCAGCGCCGACTGAATGGTAGCCAGACTGATGATGCCCTTCTCAACCACACGATTCTCTACAGTGGTCACTTCACCATCAATCACACGCTGCTCGGTTTCAGTCTTGTACTCGATAAACAGCACCGCCATACGCCGCTTGATCGCGTTGCGGGTAGCCCGGTTCATCAGGTCACCGCCCACCGCGTCCATGGTGATGTTGACCTGGGGCTGACCGTTCTCATCAAAGGCCTGCTGGGCATTGGAAACATTGTCACCGGTCACGATGACGTCGCGTTCAAGACGGGCACTGCGACCCGGCTGGTCGCGGAAGTCGTAAGCCTCGGTAGTCGCCGCGGAGGCATCCTGGCGCGCCTCGAGGCGGAACTCCAGGTTAGCGGTTGCTCCAAGTACCCGTTTAGCCTGGGCGGTATCCTGCACACCTGGCAATTCAACGATAATGCGGTCTGCACCCTGGCGCTGCACCAGCGGCTCAGCCACCCCGAGTTCGTTAACCCGATTGCGGATGGTGGTGAGGTTCTGCTCCAGAGCGTATTCCTGGATCTGCCGGACCTCAGCCTCGGACAGCGTGAGCGTGAGCAGATAGTCATCACCCGCACGCTGCTCATCCAGCAGGAACTGATTGTACTGACGCTGGAGCAGGGTGAACGCTTCACTGCGGGAAGCCTCATCACGGAACTTGAGGACGATATTGCGGTCCCCCTCGACATCGCCACCGAGGTAGCGGATGCGCTCCTCACGCAGATCCTGCTTGACCTGGCTGGACATGGCTTCAAGGCGCTGCGCGAGCGCAGTTTCCATATCCACCTCAAGCAGGAAGTGAACACCACCACGCAGGTCGAGACCCAGCTTCATCGGGCCCGCCCCCAGGCTTCTCAGCCAGTCCGGGGTGGATGCTGCCATATTGAGGGCAACCAGATAATCGGACCCCAGCGCTTCCTGCACGACCGGCCGGGCCTTGAGCTGTGCCTCGGCATCCAGCAACCGGATAAGCGCATCACGCCCTCCGAGTTCCGCGGATTTAACCTCAATCCCGGCGGACTGGAGTGCGGATACGGCCTTGTCGAGCGTTCCCTGGCTTACATCGGTGCTGCTTCGGGCACCGGTAACCTGCACGGCATAATCGTCGGGAAACAGGTTCGGCAAGGCATAGACAAACCCGACCGCGAGGGCGATCAGGATGACCAGGTTTTTCCAGAGCGGATACTTGTTCAGCATGGGGTCCCTTTTTGACCGGCTGTCACTTTCAGCGTGGCGTTCTCAGGTCGCGAAAACGACCTGGCTCAGATGTCCTTCAGGGTGCCCTTCGGCAGCGCGGCCGCAACAGCAACTTTCTGGACCTTGATTTCCACGTTGTCGGCAACTTCGATCACGATAAAGTCATCGGTGACTTTGGTGATACGGCCGGCAACACCGCCGGAAGTCACCACTTCGTCGCCCTTGTTGAGACCGGACATCAGGTTCTTGTGCTCTTTGGCGCGCTTGGACTGCGGACGCCAGATCAGGAAGTAGAAAATCAGGATAAAGCCGGCGAAGAAGATCACCTGCCCCATCACACCCATACCCTGGGGGGCCGCATCCTGGGCCATGGCCAGGCCAGGCAGGACAGCCATCATCGCAGCGGCCAGCAGTTTCATTGTTTTCATCGGTACATCTCCGTTTTTCAGGTCACAAGTTGTTTTGGGTGGCCTTCAGGCCGCGCCCGTCAGCCGCCAAGCGGTGGTACTGTTTCGCCGCGGCGGGCATAGAAGGATTCAACAAAGTCCGACAATGTACCTGCTTCAATAGCGCCACGCAATCCGGCCATAAGGTTCTGATAGTACCGGAGGTTATGGATGGTATTGAGCTGGGCGCCGAGCATTTCACCACACTTGTCGAGGTGGTGCAGATAACTGCGGGAGAAATGCTGGCAGGTATAACAGTCACAGCGATCATCCAGCGGGCCGGTGTCGTGTCGGTTACGGGCATTGCGGATCTTGACGATGCCGGTGGAGGTAAACAGGTAGCCGTTGCGCGCATTGCGGGTGGGCATCACGCAGTCAAACATATCCACACCACGACGCACAGCCTCCACAATATCCTCCGGGCGGCCAACGCCCATCAGGTAGCGGGGACGGTCTTCCGGCATTTTCGGCGGCAGAAAGTCAAGAATCCGAATCATGTCTTCCTTGGGCTCGCCAACTGACAGGCCGCCGATGGCGTAGCCGTCGAAGCCTATACCGGTCAGCCCTTCAAGGGACCGTTCACGCAAATCGGGGTACATACCGCCCTGCACGATACCGAACAGCGCCGCAGGGTTATCACCGTGGGCCGCTTTGCTGCGCTCAGCCCAGCGCAGGGATAGCTCCATCGATTCCCGCGCCTGCTTTTCGGTGGCAGGGTACGGCGTGCATTCGTCAAAGATCATCACAATGTCAGACCCCAGGTCGCGCTGGACCCGCATTGCGATCTCGGGGTTCAGCTCGACCGGCGAACCATCCACCGGCGAACGGAAGGTGACCCCGGATTCGGTGATCTTGCGCATCTCGCCCAGGCTGAACACCTGGAAGCCGCCGGAATCCGTGAGGATCGGGCCCTGCCACTGGGTAAAGTCGTGCAGGTCGCCATGGGCCTTGACGACTTCAGTGCCCGGCCGGAGCATCAGGTGGAAGGTATTCCCAAGGATGATTTCGGCGCCTATGGCCTCGATATCCCGGGGCAACATACCCTTGACCGTGCCATAGGTGCCGACCGGCATGAACGCCGGGGTTTCCACAGTGCCACGGGGAAAGGTCAGCCGGCCACGACGAGCGCGCCCGTCTTCCCCCAGCTTCTCAAACGACATAAAACAGGATTTGCTCACTTGGATTCTCCCGGACCCATATGCCCCCTCAGGGCGCCGAGACTCGGCTCCTGACCGGTAACAAACATTGCATCGCCATAACTGAAAAAGCGGTATCGCTCTGTCACTGCCTCGGCGTAGGCTGACATCACATTCTGATAACCGGCAAACGCGCTGACCAGCATGATCAGCGTAGATTCCGGCAAATGGAAATTGGTTACCATCGCATCCACGGTCTGAAACCGGTAACCGGGACTGATAAAGATATCGGTCTCGCCACGGAAGGGCCGCAGCACTCCGCCCCGACTGGCAGATTCCAGCGAGCGCACCGAGGTGGTGCCAACCGCAACGACCCGTCCGCCCCGGGCACGAGTCCGGTTAACCGCCTCCACAGTAGCTTCCGGCACGTCCACCACTTCACTGTGCATGACATGGTCTTCGATCCGCTCCACCCGCACCGGCTGGAACGTTCCCGCGCCGACATGCAGGGTAACAAATGCCGACTCCACCCCCTGCTCCGCCAGCCGCGCCAGCATTTCCTCATCGAAGTGCAGCCCGGCCGTGGGGGCGGCAACCGCACCCGCTTCCTTGGCGTACACGGTCTGATAGCGCTCGCGGTCCGTCGACTCGTCCGGACGATCGACATAGGGGGGAAGCGGCATGTGGCCGATCGCTTCGAGCAACTCGAGGGCCCTACGCTCACCTTCGCAGCGCAGGCAGAACAGCTCCCCTTTGCGACCGTCCATCACCAGCGCCGAGCCATCCTCCAGAAGGATGCGCTGCCCGGGCTTGGGAGATTTGGAAGCACGCACATGAGCAAGCAGTTCATGTTCACCGGTCAGCCGTTCAACCAGAATCTCGACCTGGCCACCGGTTTCCTTGCGGCCGAACAGGCGCGCGGGAATAACCCGGGTATTATTGAATACCAGCAGGTCGCCGGGCTGAAGCAGGCCGGGAAGGTCCTGGAAACTGCCATGGTGGATATTGCCGGTAAGGCCATCAAGGGCCAGCAAGCGGGACGCACTGCGTTTTTCCAGCGGATAGCGGGCGATCAATTCGTCCGGCAGGTCGAAGTGGAAATCTGAGACATTCATGGGCAGGGGGATTCACTGACGCCGCCGGAACGGCCTGTAAATGGTAGCGGTGGGCGGACTCGAACCGCCACGGGTTTTACCCCAACGGATTTTGAATCCGTCGTGTCTACCAATTTCACCACACCGCCATTTGAACCTGAAACTTCACCACCCCGGCATCGGAGAGTTCGGGGATTATACTGACCTGAATAATGAAAGCAATACGAACGCACCCCGCATCCAGGCATTCAAATACCTTCCCGGCTCAGCCGGCGTCGTCCGCCGGCCAACGGGCCACAAAGGACTCCAGCTCAGGCCGTGGCACCTCGGGCTTTTCCGAGACCACTGACCCGACATAGAGAAAGCCGGCAATCGATTCGTGATCAGCCAGACCCAACCCTTCACTTACGCGCCGATCCCGGGCAATCTCGCCGGTGCGCCAGATACCGCCATATCCGGCAGATTGCAGCGCCAGCAGCAGGTAACCCATTCCCACAGCCGCAGACATCTCCTGCTCTACCTGCGGTACCTTGGGGTGCGGCCGGGGCGATACGATACCAACGATCACCATCGGGGCACGCTGTGGCATCCGCTGCAACTTCTCCCGATCCTGCGCAAGGGTGGTACTGCCCTGGTCAGCCGTTGCCGCAAACAACTTGCCGAGCGACTCAAGGCCCTTGCCCTCAATGACCAGATAGCGCCATGGCCTCAACAGCGCATGATCCGGCGCCCGTGCGGCGCAGCGAAACGCCTCCTCCAACACGTCCGGGCTGGGAGCCGGCTCCTGCAGACGGGGCTCGGAGGAACGCTTGAGGATGGCATCAATTACCGTTGTCATAGCTATCTGTCCAGATTGAGTACAGGGACCACGTGACCGCCGGGCAGACCTGCGGTTGGGAATTGTGGCGGCTGAGCTTTGCTGTTAACCTTTGGATCTGACCGAGTCTACCTTAAAACTAAAAATTATCCGGTAGAAGCACAATGACCACAGAGCGCACCTTCCGTAGTTTTTCGGAATTCTACCCGTACTACCTCGAAGAGCACAGTGATCCCGTTTGCCGCAGGCTACACTACACCGGCAGTCTGCTGGTCATTGTCATTGCGGTCTTCGCCCTGCTCACCCGCCAGTATGCATACCTCTGGCTGTTACCGGTGACAGGCTACGGTTTCGCCTGGCTGGGCCATTACGGTTTCGAGAAGAACCGCCCCGCTACATTCAAGTATCCGTTCTACAGCCTGATGGGTGACTGGGTAATGCTTAAAGACATGCTGACAGGCCGGATCCGTTTCTGATTCCATGAGTGCAACCTTGAACGTAGGCAAATCAGCAGTCATCGATGCCAGCCAACCGGTGGCCATTCCTCCGCTGCCCGATTACAGCGGACGACTTCTCGGCTACACCGCCGCAGCGGTCATGATTGGCGTCGGCATCCTTGAAAACGTCTTCGCAAACTGGATGTACTGGCTGATTGCCGGCGCCCTGGTCTGGCCTCACATCACCTACGTCCTGACCCGGAAAACCTTCCTCAACCGCGTGCAGCGGATTCGCCAGCACATGCTCCTGGTCGACTGCGCTATCGGCGGCATGTTCATCGGGCTGTTGGGGCTCGTTGCAGTACCGTCGGTATCGGTCGCCCTGATGCTGATGTTCAGCTGCCTTATTGTTGGCGGCATCAAACAATGGACTTTCGGCGTGTTGCTGATGGTCATTTCGCTGATCATCGCCATAGGAATCCAGGGGCCGGCAGAGTCCTTCCAGTCCCCCTTGCTCACCAGCATCACCGCCATGGCGGCGACCGGCCTCTACATCTGCGTGACGGCATTCTATTCCCATCAACAGGCCCGCACCCTGCTGATGGCCAAAACCCAGATCCAGAATCAGCGGGAGCAGTCCATTGCGCTGTCCCACAAGCTGTCAAAGTACCTGTCGCCACAGGTCTGGCAATCGATCTTCACTGGCGAGCGGGACGTCCGGCTGGAGACCCAGCGCAAGAAGCTGGCGATCTTCTTCTCCGACATCAAGGGCTTTACCGAGCTGTCCGAGGAGATGGAGCCGGAAGCACTGACCGAACTGCTCAACCACTACTTTGACGAAATGTCGGCGGTCGCCCTCAAATACGGCGGCACCATCGACAAATTCGTGGGCGACTCCATCATGATTTTCTTTGGTGACCCAACCACCAAGGGGCAGCGGGAAGACGCCTTCGCCTGCGTCTCCATGGCCATCGAGATGCGCAAGCACATGAAGATCATGCGCCAGAAATGGCGAAGCCAGGGCATCAAGACGCCCCTGGAAATCCGCATGGGGATCAGTACCGGCTACACCACGGTGGGCAACTTCGGTGCCGAGAACCGGATGGACTACACCATCATCGGCAAGGAAGTGAACCTGGCGAGCCGCCTGGAGTCCCTTGCGGACGCCGGAGAAATCCTGGTGTCCTACGAAACCTTCTCGCTGATCAAAGACCGCATCATGTGCCGTGACAAGGGCGAGATCACCGTGAAAGGCTTCGGCAAGCCGGTGGCGATTTATGAAGTGGTGGATTTCCGGCGGGACATGGGCCCCAACCGGAGCTTCCTGGAGCACGAGCACAGCGGTTTTGCAATGTACCTGGACTCGGACAAGGTGACCGAGAAGGAACGCCGCTCGATTCTCCAGGCCCTGGAAGAAGCTGCCGACCGGCTGCGCAACGAAGACGACCTGTAGTACTCACAGCGGCATTCGCCTGCAGCACTCCCCTGACCAACCTCGCGACTCCAGCTCTTGCGCCGCCTGATGACGCTGGCCACCCTCATTGGCGGATCAGCCGCAGGCTGGGGGCAACCCCTGCGCGGGTACTGCGCCAGGGATTGATGTCCAGTCCGCCACGGCGGGTGTAGCGGGCACAGACCGTGAGCTCCGAGGGCTGACAACGGGCCATCAGATCGGTAAACAGGGTTTCCACACAGTGCTCATGGAAGTCCTGCTTCTGGCGAAAGCCAACGATGTACTTGAGCAGCCCGCTGCGGGACAGTTCAGGGCCGGTGTATTCGACGGTGACCGTGCCCCAGTCCGGCTGACCGGTTACCGGGCAATTGCTCTTGAGCAGATGCGAACAGAGTTTTTCCGACACCACCCGGGCACCACCTTCGATCGTCAGCGCCTCCGGGCAATAGTCATAACGCACGTCCGCCACAGGCTCATCGTCAATCAGCTCGAAGCCTTCCGGCCGGCCATGGGCCACACCGGACTCATCAACACTGTGCAACGCCACAGAAACTGCCGCGCCGGCTGCGCTCGACAAGTCCCGCTCGATCAACCCCACCAGCTGCGCCGACGATGAACAGGTCATCTGGTTCAGGGAGTTCAGATAGAGTTTGAGGGATTTGGACTCAATCAGTGATGCCGAAGCCGCCGGAATGCGGATTTCCGCCCAGGCCACGGCCGGAACCCCTCCCGGGCGCAACCAGGATACTTCCCAGGCCTGCCACAGGTCTTCTCCGAACCAGGGCCAGCGGCCATCAGCGAGGCCAATGCGTCGCCGGTTATCGTCCCGGGGAACCGGGAACAGCAGCTCCGGGTTGTATTGATCGGGGTATTCGCTGGATTTGCCCAGCGGCGCTTTATCAAGAGCCATAATCAGGTCCGCAATCAGTGACGGATGCCCTTGCCCCGGGCCAGCAAACGCAGGGCAACGGCAGCAAGCAGCACGATGAACACCAGGATCATTCCCAGTGCCACATAAACATTGACGTCCGACACGCCCAGAATGCCGTAGCGGAACGCATTGACCATATACAGGATGGGGTTAACCATCGAAACACCCTGCCAGAACTCCGGCAGCAGCTGAATCGAATAAAACACCCCGCCAAGATAGGTCAGCGGAGTCAGCACAAAGGTCGGAACGATGGAAATATCATCAAACTTGGTGGCCAGCATGGCGTTGATGAAGCCACCTATGGCAAACAGCGCCGACGTCAGGAACACCGTGACCACTACCACACCGAGGTGATGGATCTCCAGGCGGGTGAAGGCCAGGGACAGCAGTGTGACGATAACGCCGATGCCCAGGCCTCGGGCCATGCCGCCGGTGACATAGCCGGCCAGAATCACCCAATTGGGAATTGGCGACACCAGCAGCTCCTCGATGCTGCGCTGGAACTTCATCGAGAAGAACGACGACACCACGTTGGCGTAGGAGCTGGTGATCACCGACATCATGATCAGCCCCGGCACAATGAACGACATATAATCGAAGCCGCCCATCTGCCCGATACGGGAACCGATCAGGTTACCGAAAATAATAAAGTAGAGTGTCATGGTCACCGCCGGCGGCAGCAGTGTCTGCGGCCAGATTCGCGTAAAACGGCGAATTTCCCGGATGACAATGGTGTTGAAGGCGGTCAGGATCGCGGACGTTTTCATGCGCTGGCCCCCTTAGCGCCGGCCGCAGCGCTCTTGTTAGCCACCGCGTTTTCTTCCACCATGCGGATAAACAACTCCTCAAGCCGGTTGGCCTTGGTTCTCATACTCACCACCCGGATGCCAAGACCCTCAAGTTCGATAAAGACCCGATTCAGGCTCTGTCCCTTTTCCACGTCCACTTCCAGCGCACCCTCGTCATCCAGCCGGGTGACAAAACCGTCCAGCCCGGGAGCCCCCTCAAGAGGCTCTGCAGTGTCAAGCACGAAGGTTTCCACATGCAACTGCTGCAGCAATTCCCGTTTGCTGGTATTCCGCAGGATCAGGCCGTGGTCGATGATCGCAATATTGCGACACAGGGCCTCAGCCTCCTCCAGGTAGTGGGTGGTGAGGATAATGGTGGTGCCCTCACGATTGATCTCTTCCAGGAATGCCCACATCGAGCGCCGCAGCTCGATATCCACACCTGCGGTCGGTTCGTCCAGGATCAGCAAACGGGGTTCATGAACCAGCGCGCGGGCAATCATCAGCCTTCGCTTCATGCCGCCGGAAAGCATCCGCGCCGGCGTGTCCCGCTTGTCCCATAGGCCCAGTTTGCGGAGATACTTCTCCGCGGAAACCCGGGCCTGGCGCAGCGGAATCCCGTAATAGCCGGCCTGGGTGGTGACGATGTCGAAGACCTTTTCAAACTGGTTGAAGTTGAACTCCTGGGGGACCACACCGAGGTTCACCTTGGCGGCAGAGAGGTCGGTGTCAATGTCGTGGCCGAACACCTTTACGGTACCCGCACTCTTGTTTACCAGGGAGCAGACGATGCCCAGCGTGGTGGACTTGCCGGCGCCATTCGGTCCCAGGAGCGCAAAGAAGTCCCCTTCCCTGACTGTCAGGTCGATACCTTTGAGGGCCTGAAACCCGTCACCGTAGGTCTTGGTCAGACCTGCAATCTCCAATGCGTTGGACATAGCGATTCCTGCAAAGCATCACACCCGGCCGATGCGGCCAGGCGCGATAGATACATCAGTTGAATAAAGCGTAGAGCGTTATAAGGTTGTGCCGGATTCGCCTTTTTCAAGGGCCAAGGCATCCCGGGCGCTACGACCCGGCAGACCACCCCCCGCAAATCACCAAACTGCGACCGGTATCCCGATATGGCGGCATCCCCAAACCTATAATGCGGTTACAACAATTTACAAATTCAGCCCGGGCAGCGCAGTCCGAGGCGACCAACCGGGGATGGTACACCGCAGCATGAAATTCGCTCAGCTCATCTTGTTATCCGCCATTATTCCGCTGTCCGGATGCCTCGACTCCGGCAATTCTGGCACCAATGATGCCAGCGTTGGCCTGGTCACCCCTTCCGGCATCAGCGGCCTCAGCTATACGACGGCCAGCCAGCAAGGTACCACAACCGCAGACGGCAGCTATCGGTATTATCCCGGTGAGCAGCTCCGGCTGATGGCCGGCGACCTGGTTATTGCCGACGGCATTCCCGCCCGCGACGTGATCACGCCACTGGAGTTCATTGAAACCGTACGCTCCCGCCTGGGCACCCCCGGTATCGATGACGAAGGCCTGCTGACCCACCGAATCACAGAGCAGGATCTGCTGAACAACGTCCCCCTGATGAACATGACCCGGTTCCTGCTCTCACTGAACTGGGAAGATAATACCCGGGATGGCCGTGGCATCGAAGTACGCCAGCGGGTTATCGACCAGCTCAACGCCCGCCTGCCATACCTGAGTAGTCCCGTGGATTTCATGGCCGGCGAGACCACCTTTACCGCGGAAGGCGACACCCCCTCCCCGGCAAACCAGCTGCTGGCAGGAATCTGCTTCTACCCGGAGGACCACCGGTTGTGTGGCGAACCACCCAGCCAGGAGGAAATTGACCTGGCCCCGATCAAGCCTGCCGAGGACGCCCTGCGAGACCCCGACATCCTGTACCAGGACGACCTGCAGAATCTTCGCGACCAGATCCTGGCTGCCCGACGCACAGTTGGCGAAGTCAGCCAGCAGGATGCCCGCGAGTATCTGGCCCGGGAGCTCGACCTCGCCACCACGGGCCTTGCCAACCGCTATTATCTGGACGTGCACACTGCCAGCCACCCCGCCACCGACACAGCCATCAAGACGTTCAACATCCGGGCAATTGGCGGCACCCCTGAGCTGGAGGGGCTTGAAGCCATCAGTACGCGACCGCTGGACGTCCAGGTTCATGCCTGGGACCGCCAGTCGGCAACTGTCGATTATTTCGTTGCGGGGGCACCCGGAGCCGAATCGGAAATCCTCGTTAATTTTCGTCCGGCGGGCAGCTATCGGTGGGTAAGAAAATCACTGCGGGTTCTGGTTCGCTGACCGGAACCCGCGCAGAGTGGCCGGCGGTCAGGCGCCGACCAGCTTGGACAGACTCCAGCGCGACTCTGCACCAGTCACGTCGTAACGCTCCGGATCCAGATCCACCTCACCACTGGGCAGACAACCATTAATGTGGAGCGCTTCCTCGGGGGCACGGCCCTCATTGTAGCTGGCGAGGTTGATAATGGTGGCGGTCTTCAGCGGGCGATGCTGCTGATCGGTCATTACCATCACTTTCGGCCACAACCGGCGCTTCGGTGAGTGGGACACAATCACGCCACGCTGGCCATCGTTGAGTTCAACCAGCGTGCCGGTGGGATAGATACCGATCGCCTGGATAAAGTTCTCCACCAGATCTTCCTGGAACTCGATGTTGCGCATGTCGAACAGCCGTCCCACCGCCTGTGCCGGGGTCAGCGGCACCATGCCCTCGCGGGGCTCGATCATGGTTTCATAACACTCCACCAGGCCGGCGATGCGAGCCAGTAACGGGATCCGGTCGCCACGGATCTTCTGCGGGAAACCGGTTCCGTTATGGCGTTCACGGTGATTCTGGACAATGCCCAGCACCACCCGCGATATGCCACTGCCTTCGAGAAGCGCAACGCCCCGGTCGACGTAGGACTGGTAGAGCGCATAGTCTTCCGCAACGAGCGTCTGCTCGTTACGCAGCAATTCTTCTGGCAACTGGGCCTTACCGATGTGGGCCAGCATACAGCCCATCCCGAGGTGATTCAGCAACCCCTCGTTCAGGCCCAGGTGGCGACCGCACACCAGCCCCCACACTGCGGAGTTGAGCGCGTGCCAGTAGGTGTAGTTATCGTGTTTACGGGTGCGGGCAAGCCACAACATGGCGTCCTGATTGCGGATCACACTGGCCGTCATCAGGCGGACAACGCCGATCAGCGGCTGGACGTCCGGAATATGACCGGCACGTACACTGGCCAGCACGCCTTCCAGGGCCACCTCGGCATCACGGATCAGTGGCGCGGCCGACTTGAGTTCTTTCTTCAGGGTGGTTTCGGTCTGATAACTGACCGGCTCTTTGATATGCAAAGGCGGCAACTGCACCACTTCGGCATCCTGACGCCGGGATGGCCGGCGCGTGAATGCTGCCAGCTTGCTGTGCTCAAACGAGGAGGTGTCGCGGGTTTCGGCAACATCAATCTTTACCCATTTACAATGGGAGCTGACCGCCCGGACGTCGTCCTGGGTGCGAATATAGAAACCCTGAATAGGAAACGGAGTCTGATGCCAGGGCCTGTCCAGATCCGACACAAACATGCCGATCTCCAGATCCTGCGAAGCCACTTTCTTCTGTTGGACACCCATGAAACACCTCAAAAATCCTATTACGAGATATTGCCTATTGTGCCCGAGCCCCGGCCAGTGTCCATTACATTTTTGCAGCGCAAAGTAACCCGAATGCTACGTTATGTTACTGAAAGGTTGCGAAGGCAATCTTTTGTACCGCCGTGACACCAATCACATTATTGCAGCATCACGGCGCCGTCAGGAATGCTTGCACAGTACGTCATCCAGCTCTGGCAAGCGGTCGGCAGCGGAACCCCGCTCTACCCTGCGCACCGGGACCTGATAGGGCACCACCGAGGGCCGGACGTAGTCGGTATTGACCGCCTTGTCACCCTCGCCCTGCCGGGTACTCACTGGCTCGCAGTAAACCTGCAACTCCACCACGCCACGCAGGCCGGTAATACGCCCGTGGTCACCCGGGTTGATCGCCATACACATTACTTCCGCAGCTGCCGGCTGATTGGTGCCGGCAAGCCGGTCCATACGGGGCTCGGCACAGGCACCAATGTCTCCGCCGCAGGCCCGCGCCTCATCCTGCGAACTGTCGGAGAGGCGCCATACCCGCTCACTGCACTGGGTTTCCACCTTTATCGTGCTCGCTTTGTCATCGGCGAACCACCAGCCAGGATATTCAGCGGTTTGCCAGCTTATCCGCACCTGGCGCGCTTCTCCCGCCGAGTTCTCCGCCGGGAACATCGCAAAATGACTGTAATAGGAAGCACAACCCTGCATTCCAGACACCAGCATCAGCATCAAGCCGGTCCTCCGGATACGCCGGCCATACCCTTCGCCTGCCCTGATCATTCGTCCCCTGCACTCACGCCCGCAATCCTGTCAGAAATCATCGGTTCGCTAACTGCTGCCACCGTTGCCCAAACGGCCCATTGTCGCGCGGGACCCGCCGCCAAACCGCCTATCACTCCGCAAACCGGCAAAGCCGGCCACGGGCAAGCGCAGAAATTTTCTCCAGGTGTATTGACACTGCGACCAACAGAAATGAGAATGGTTGGCGTTTAATACATCGAACCATTCAGGTTACGGTTAACACATCTGAATCCGGTAAAGGACACACTGCTATGCGAATGAAACTGGCCGCAACTGCCGCAATGGCCCTGTCAGTCATGCCCCTGGCCGCCAACGCCGAAGGTGAGGTTAATATCTATTCCTACCGCCAGGCCTACCTGCTGGAACCGCTGCTTGATGCCTTTACCGAAGAAACCGGTATCAAGACCAACGTGGTATTCGCCAAAGACGGTCTGGCCGAGCGCCTTGAGCGCGAAGGTCGTAACAGCCCGGCAGACCTGGTAATGACCACCGACATCTCCCGCATCAACGAACTGGTCGAGCGGGACCTGGTCCAGGCCGTGGATAATGACGTCCTTGAACAGAACATTCCCGCCAATCTCCGCCATCCAGACGGCAAGTGGTTCGCACTCACCACCCGTGCCCGCCTGATCTTTACCTCCATCGACCGGGTTGAAGAAGGTGAGATCACCACTTACGAAGACCTGGCCGACCCAAAATGGAACGACCGCATCTGCACCCGCAGCGGCAAGCACCCCTACAACATCGCACTGATTTCCTCGATGATTGCCCATCACGGCGAGGAGAAAACCGAAGAGTGGCTGCGTGGTGTAAAAGACAATCTGGCCCGTAAGCCCCAGGGTGGCGACCGCGACCAGATCAAGGCGATTGCCGAAGGCGTATGCGACGTAGCTATCGGCAACAGCTACTACTATGGCAACATGCTGGCCGACGACAACCAGCGTCCGGCCGCCGAAGCGGTGCGCCTGGTATTCCCGAACGCAGGGGATCGCGGCACGCACATCAACATCAGTGGCGCAGCCCTGACCAAGAGTGCGCCGAACCAGCAGGAAGCCATCAAGCTGCTGGAATTCCTGTCCCGGGAGAAGGCCCAGCAGATCTATGCCGAAGCCAACACCGAATACCCGGCCAACCCGGCGGTCAAACCATCCGGCATAGTTGCCGAGTGGGGAGAGATCAACCCGGATTCGCTGTCGTTGCAGGAAATCGCTGAAAATCGCAACGCAGCGGTCAAGATGGTCGACCGGGTCGACTACGACAACTAAGATGTTGCCCCGATCCAGGATAAGCAACTGATTATGACCCGGGTCATTGCGACCCGGGTTTTGTGTTATCAGAATTGCAGCTTTTCAAACCGACAACAGGACGAGCATGGCCCAGGTAGCATTAACCGGCAACGAGCCTCGGGTGGAACAACCCACGCTGACCAGACGACCCTCCAAACGCTGGTACATCGCCGCCGCCCTGATTACCGCCATTGTCGCCCTGCCGGTTCTTTCGGTGCTTTACCTCGCCCTGTTTCCCGATGAGAACATCTGGCCTCACCTGCTGGAGACCACGCTCCCGCGGTATCTGATCACCACCCTGCAACTGATGGCGGGGGTCGCCATCATTACCCTTGGCATCGGGCTTGCCACGGCCTGGGCTGTCACCATGTGCGAATTCCCCGGGCGGAAGTTCTTCGAGTGGGCCATGCTGTTGCCGTTTGCAGTGCCGGCCTACGTGATTGCCTATGTCTACACCAGCCTGCTCGACTATGCCGGCCCAGTGCAGAAAGCCCTGCGGGAATGGTTCGGCTGGTCCAGCGCACGGGATTACTGGTTCCCGGAGATCCGCAGCCTCGAAGGTGCCACCCTGATGATCGGCCTGGTACTTTATCCCTATGTCTACCTGCTGGCCCGCGCCGCCTTCCTTGAGCAGTCTCCGTCGCTGTTCTCGGTCAGCCGCAGCCTGGGCCACTCGGCACTGAGCACCTTCTTCCGGGTGGTATTGCCCATTGCCCGCCCTGCCATAGCGGTGGGGCTGTCACTGGTTCTGATGGAGACCCTCAACGACTTCGGAACCGTAGACTTCTTCGCGGTCCAGACCCTTACTGCCGGACTCTTCGACACCTGGATGAACCTGGGCAATCTCGGGGGCGCTGCCCAGATTGCCACGACAATGCTGGCGTTCGTCGTCATTCTGGTAACCCTCGAGCGGTATTCCCGACGCCGTCAGGAACAGTTCGCCGCACGCGATAACCGCGACCCCATCCGGCGCTTTACCATGTCATTCCCGCGCCAGATGGTCTGCGTGGTGGTCTGCGCCATTCCAGTCGTCCTCGGCTTCGTAGTGCCTGCGCTCACCCTCGGCACCTACGCCCTGGAATACTTCGAGGAGAGCTGGAATAACGAATTCTTCCGCAATACCATCAACAGCCTGTTCCTGTCGGGAACCGCCGCGCTGACCACCCTGCTGGTTGGTATCACCCTGGCCTACAGCCGCCGCCTGCACAACACCCGCGGCATGCAGGTCTTGATGCGTCTTTCCAGCCTGGGTTACGCCATGCCGGGGGCAGTGCTAGCCGTAGGGGTCATCATTCCGCTGGCAGGGTTCGATAACTGGCTGGACAGCCTGATGCGGGATTACTTCAATGTGAGCACCGGGCTGTTGCTCAGCGGTACCGCGTTCGCCATGGTGTTCGCCTACACCGTGCGCTTCCTGGCGGTGTCGGCAGGCAGCGTGGAAAGCGCCTTGCAGAAGATCACCCCGAGCATGGACATGGCCTCCCGGTCCCTCGGGCACACCCCGGGCCAGACACTGGCCAGGATTCACCTGCCCATGCTGCGTGGCACACTGCTTACGGCGGCACTGGTGGTGTTTGTTGATTGCATGAAGGAACTGCCGGCGACGCTGATTCTGCGACCATTCAATTTCGACACCCTGGCCACCTATGTGTACCAGTTTGCCTCCGACGAGAAGCTTGCCCACAGCGCCCTGCCGGCACTGATCATCGTGCTGGCCGGCATCATTCCGATCATCCTGATGAGCCGCTCCATCGCCAGCTCCCGTACGTTTACCTGAAGCAACGGCCGCCCGGCGGACAGCGGAGGGCTGAACTGCTACCTGATGCTAGCGGATCGTAGTGCGCGCATCCTGAACCACAAACCGCCCCTCAAACGTCGCAGCAGGTGCCCGCACCGGCGACATGGTGGGTGAGCCACAGTAAACCTCGGAACGCAGGTTGAGCCGACCCTTGCCATGGCGGGCCAGGCTCTTGCGGAAGCGGGCCATATCGTCGGCACAGGGCAGCCGGCAGACCGCGTAGAAGTCGTCATCGACCGGTTCAAGGTATTCCATACTACCGATCTGGACCACCACGCTGCCTTCCAGCCCCCAGTCTTCAAGCGCCAGCTCTACCAATCCCCACGCCGCCACCACCGCAACCGCATACACGCTCCCGCCGAAACCGGTTCCCTGGTGATTGTGGTTGGGCTCCAGCGGTGCATTGACTACCAGCTGCTCGCCGTCGTAGGCAAACAGCCGGACCCCCAGACTGTTGGTCAAGGGAATCGACTCGTTGATCCGTTTCTGAAAACGCGCCAGTTGGGACATGATTCCTCCTTCTTTACCTATCCAGTTTAGGCCCGCCCATACACTTTCCCTATGCGACTTATGTCGGCTTTTTGCATCCATCTGTAGCGCCGGACCGGCACCGGATCACAACGGCAAAGGGCCCACCGAGGCGGGCCCTTTGAGGCACTTTCAGGAACAGGAAAGCTGGGATGATCAGACTACTGCCAGATCACCGGCTGACGGCGGGCGTACCACTCATCCACCTTGCTCTGGTAGGCGTCTTCCACCACATTCCGCTTGAGCTTCAGGGTGGGCGTCAGGAAGCTGTTCTCAATGGACCATTCGTCACTGACCACGGTAATGAAAGCCAGTTGCTCGTGGGGGTCCACCGCTTTGTTCACCTCACTGATCAGGTCTTTGAAGCTGGCTTCCAGGGATTTGCGGAATGCTTCGTCAGCCATCTTCGGCCGCACTTCTTCGCCCAGCATGACCAGGGCATGAGGCTGGGTCTGATTAGCCCCCGACACGCACACCATTTCGATGGCACCGTGGGACATCAGGCGGTTTTCGATGGGTGCCGGCGCAATGTACTTGCCTTTGCTGGTCTTGAAAATTTCCTTGATCCGGCCCGTCAGCTTGAGGCGACCCATCTCATCCAGCTCACCCTTGTCGCCGGTTTTGAGGAAGCCATCCTCGGTAAAGGTCTCGCGGGTTTTCTCCTCATCCTTGTAGTAGCCCATCATGGTCGCGGGACTCTTCACCAGCACTTCGCCCTGCTCGCTGATCTTCACCGCCACACCCGGCAGCGCCTCACCAACATAGCCGATGCGCGTACGGCCCGGCTTGTTCATGTGGGAATAGGCAAAGTTCTCGGACATGCCATAGCCTTCCAGCAACTCCAGGCCAAGGTTGCGGTACCAGGCCAGCACATCGCTGGACAACGGTGCCGAGCCACTGCCCGCCAGCTTGACCTTGTCGAGCCCCAGGCCCTTCAGCACCTTCTTCTTGATCAGCTTGTTGAGCACCGGGATTTTCAGCAGACGGTCCAGTTTTTCCTTGGGCACCTTCTGCAGCACACCGTGCTGGAATTTCACCCACAGGCGCGGCACCGAGAGGAACAGCGTCGGCCGCGCCCGCTGCAGGTCCTGTACGAAGGTGTCCAGCGATTCGGCAAAAAACAGCTGGAAACCTGCGTACAGTGAGCCCAGCTCAACAAAGGTCCGCTCAAACACGTGGGACAGCGGCAGGTAGGACAGCATCCGCTCACCGGGCCCCACGTTCAGGCCGCGAATACCGCCATCCGCTGCAAACGCCATGTTGGCAAAGCTCAGCATCACGCCCTTGGGACGGCCAGTGCTACCGGAGGTATACACGATGGTGGCCAGCTCTTCCGGGTCCCGCGGCGGGTTGCCTTCGAGGGGCGGATAGCGGGCAATGATGTCATCCCAGGTCTCATAGTCGTTGGGCGGGCTCAGCGGATAGGACACACAACGCAGGGAATCCGGCACCCCCGGCTTCATCATGTCCCAGTCATCAAGCTTGCCGACAAACAGCAATTCGCAGCCACTGTGTTCGAGTATGTAGCTTACGGTATCGGCATTGAGCGTCGGGTACAGCGGGACGGAAACGTGTCCGGCCATCCAGATGGCCCAGTCCGACATGATCCACTGCGCACAGTTCTTGGAAATGATGCCGATCCGGCTGCCCGCCGGCAGGTCGAGGGATTTCAGGTAGGAGGCCATCCGGCGCGCCTCCCCCACTGCCCGGCGCCAGGTGTATTCAGCCACCTTGTCACCACCCATCGGCTGGGTCATGTAGATCTGCTCCGCCTTTGCCGATTCCCAGTGGTAGAGCATTTCAAGGGGTTGTCTGAGCTTGTTGTCCATGGACTGTCCTTGCTTTGTGATTATTGTGGCTTCATTCGACTTTAGTAGCGTATTTCACCATACCCGGGGCCGTCAAAATGTGACGCAAATTAAACTCTTTCCGGCTCTTGGAGCTATTGACGCAAAAACCCGGAAAATGGTTCGCTCAGGCAGCATTTCGGGCACGCAATGGTGGTTTTTCAGCACCAAAGCCCACACCCTGTGATAAACTCCCGCTCCTTGAATTACCGATATCCTCGAGACATTTCAAAACCAGCTAACCCAATAGATTCAGGGAGACCGGCGTATGGCCAAGCAAACTCTGCGTACGATGTTCGGCGCGATGCTGCTGGCAGCTGTGGGACTTACCCAGGCAGCTGACCAGAAAACCGTTGCTATTACCCAGATCGTAGAACACCCCGCCCTGGATGCCGTCTACCAGGGCGTCCGCGATGAACTGGCAGAACGTGGTTATAAGGAAGGCGAAAACCTGAAGATCATGCACGAGAGTGCCCAGGGTAATTCGGCCATCGCGTCCCAGATTGCCCGCAAGTTCGTGGGCGAGAACCCGGATGTCATCGTTGCCATCGCCACGCCTTCCGCCCAGACCGTGGCCGCTGCAGCCCGCAACCTGCCGGTGGTGTTCTCCGCCGTGACCGACCCGGTCGCCGCCAAGCTGGTTGCCAGCCTCGAAGCCCCGGGCGGCAACATTTCCGGTGTAACCGACATGCTGCCACTGGATCGCCACATCGACCTGCTGCAGCGCCTGGTGCCGGATGCCAAGCGCATTGGCACCGTCTATAACCCCGGCGAAGCCAATTCGGTCGCCCTGGTCGAACTGCTTGAACAGAGCCTGGCCAAGCGCGGCATGGAACTGGTCAGGGGCGCGGCAACCAAAACCTCCGAGGTGCTGGGCGCTGCCCGCTCCCTGGTCGGCAAGGCCGATGCCATCTACCTGACCACCGATAACACCGTCATCAGTGCCGCCGAAGCGGTGGTGTCGGTCGGCGAGCGTGCCAAGATCCCGGTGTTTGCGGCCGATACCGCAACCGTCAGCCGCGGCGCAGTCGCAGCTCTCGGCTTCGACTACTACGATCTCGGCCGCCAAACCGGTGCGATGGTCGCGCGCATCCTCGAAGGCGCCAACCCCGGTGACATGCCGGTGGAGTCCATCGACACACTGGACCTCTTCGTCAACCCCGCAGCAGCCGAGAGAATGGGAATCTCCCTGTCTGAAGACGTGATCAGCGAAGCCGAGGAAGTCGTAAACAGCGACAAATAACCCGAACCTACCGGCGGGATTTCACAAGAATCCCGCCGGTACCCTGACAGCGAAATCTATCCCATGCTCAGTGAAATTGCTCTTTACGGTGCCATCGAGACCGGCCTGATCTACGGTCTTGTTGCCTTCGGCATCTATCTTTCCTTCCGTGTTCTTGATTTCCCGGACCTGACCGTCGATGGCAGTTTTCCGCTAGGTGCGGCGGTAGCGGCCGTCCTGATTATCGAGGGCGTCAACCCCTGGCTGGCGACCGGTGCCGCAATTCTGGCCGGCATGGCCGCCGGTGCGGTAACTGCCCTGCTCAACGTGAAGCTCAATATTCTCAATCTGCTGGCTTCCATCCTCACCATGATCGCGCTCTATTCCGTCAATCTGCGGATCATGGGTCGACCGAACGTGGCACTGCTGACCGAAGACACCGTCCTGACACCTTGGTACTCCCTGGGGCTGGAATTCCACCAGGTTCCGGTGGTGCTCTTTGCGATCGTAACCGTGGTGTCGCTGCTGCTGCTGTGGCGCTTCATGAAGTCCGAAACCGGTCTCGCCATGCGCGCCACCGGCGCCAATGCTCGGATGGCCCGGGCCCAGGGCATTGCCACCGGCGCGATGATTGTGCTCGGGGTGGCCCTGTCCAACGGCCTGGTTGGCATGGCAGGGGCCCTCTTTGCCCAGAGCCAGGGCGCCGCCGACGTCACCATGGGTGTAGGCGTTATCGTTATCGGCCTGGCATCGCTGATCGGCGGTGAAGCCGTGCTCACCCCCTCGACCGTGCTGCGCGCACTTATCGCCTGCGTCATCGGTGCCATCATCTACCGCCTGGCCATAGCCTTTGCGCTGAACGCCGATTTCCTCGGCCTGCAGGCACAGG
Organism: Marinobacter profundi; assembly: GCF_002744715.1. Taxonomy (GTDB): domain Bacteria; phylum Pseudomonadota; class Gammaproteobacteria; order Pseudomonadales; family Oleiphilaceae; genus Marinobacter; species Marinobacter profundi. The sequence goes on along the minus strand of NZ_KZ319367.1, from coordinate 441,143 downwards.
ATCTTAACCTCATCACCGCGGTACTGGTCACCCTGGCGATTGTCCTGCCCGGGGTGCGCAACTCGGTCCGTGCGCGCCTGACACGCAACAGCAACTGAGGGGGGTTAACCATGATCAGTGCAAGCAACCTGAAACTGACCTTTGGCAAAGGTACACCCCTGGAAAACCCGGCGCTGCGGGGCATGTCCCTGACCGTAAACCAGGGTGAATTCGTCACCGTGATCGGCAGTAACGGTGCCGGCAAGTCCACCTTCCTGAATGCCCTGGCCGGCGAAGTGCTGGTGGACAGCGGGCAGATCATCGTGGATGGCGTAGACGTCACCCGCTTGCCCACCCACAAGCGCGCCAACCGCGTGGCACGGGTGTTCCAGGACCCCCTCGCGGGCACCTGCGAAGGCCTCAGCATTGAAGAAAACCTGGCGCTGGCGATCAAGCGCGGGCAGAGTCGCGGCCTGAGTGCCGCCGTCAAGGCACGCTATCGCGATACCTTCCGCAACAGCCTGGCCAAGCTCAATCTCGGCCTGGAAAACCGTCTCGGCGACAAGATGGGGCTGCTGTCCGGTGGACAGCGTCAGGCCGTGAGCCTGTTGATGGCGAGCCTGACACCGTCCAGCATCCTGCTGCTGGACGAGCACACCGCCGCCCTCGACCCGAAAACCGCCGACTTCGTACTGGAACTGACCAAGGACATCATCTCCGAGCGCAAGCTGACTGCGCTGATGGTCACCCACAGCATGAAGCAGGCCCTGGAAGTGGGCGACCGCACGGTGATGCTGCATCAGGGCGAAGTGGTGTTTGATATTGCCGGTGAGGAACGGGAAGGCCTGCAGGTGAAGGACCTCCTGGCGCTGTTCGAGCAGCAGCGTGGCCTGACCGTGGACGACGACAGCCTTTTGCTGGGCTGACAAACCGGGCGGGGCCATTGCGGTCCCGCCCGACACCTCATCTTCGTGGTTTCACCTGGCTCAGTGGCCGTACACCAGCATATGGGTGTTGCTGATCACCAGGTCATCCATGAACACAGTGCCCACAGACACCCCGCCCACCAACACCCCGCCGATACCCACGTCTGCCGAAAACTCATGCAGATCGATGGCCAGGCTTTCCACGCCGGCGGCATTCGGTGCCTTGTAGATATCCAGGTTGACCCGCGCAAACAGGTCCAGTGGCTGCGGCGCCGACAAATCGTAGCCGGCACCCGTCAGGCTCAGATCCCGGATGCCCAGCGCCAGGAACGGCACATCAAAGTCCATCCGGTCGATGGCAAAATCCGTCCGTACACCCATCATGTCGGTCTGGGTGTCGACACGAATGGTGCCAGAGCCCAGCAGACCGTCCATCTGGAAGTTATCCAGGACCAGCGTGCTGTCCTGGGTGCCCGTCAGTTGCCAGGCGCCGGTACTGATACGGAAGTCCACCGCGCCGAACGTATTCGGCAGGATGTTGATGACCGCATCGCCGTCTGCCAGCACATCGATGTTGATACGGATATTATCCAGCAAATCGCTGGCCGGCATGTTGGTCATGTTGGTACCCAGCTCGGCAAACAGATCGGTACGGTTGGCACCGCCAATCTGAATGTTGTCAATCATCAGGGAACCTTCATCGGTGTAGATAAAGCGGTCGATGTTGAGCTTGGTCTCCAGCTCGATGGTGACACCTGCCTGACCGGTGATGTTGCCCATCGTCAGGTCATCCAGTAGCTGGATATCGGCCAGCGCGGCCGCAGGTAGTCCGGCAACCCCCAGCGCCAGCAGGGTTCTCTTCAGGCCTTTCATTATTGTCGTCCTTTTTTAATCATTATTTGGCATTCCCTGTGGGACGACTGCCAACACAATCCCACCCCGCTACTTTAACGACAGGTCACCACAGGCGGCGTGCTTGTAGTCACAGTTCGTTGAGTTTTCTAATGGTTGCAAGGGCTAACCCAGCCTGTTTTTTGACCACAACATCTAGTGTCGGAGGAGAAACCGGCGCCAACAGCCCCGTGGGGTGAGATTTTTCGCGGTTTCAAGAGCCTGCCAATTGATTTTGCATAAACCTGAAGCCCAACCGATAGTTCTCCTCTTCTTCACACACCACTATATCCTGTTATACTTCTCCGAAACGCACCCATATGTAGGGCCTCGAAGAAAAGCCAACGCGCTGCCTTCCGCCCCACACACGGGGCGAAGCTCGGCCAGAGAAACAACAAGAACCATAAAACCTGCCCCAGCGGGCAACCGGACCAGCACAAGATCAGCAACACCGTTACTACCACATATAGTGATCAGATAGTGGTCGGATAATGGTCATTTACAGTACAGACGTTACATAAAACAGGGGACAGAACCGCGCGCCAGTATGGACGAGCGTGGTTCTTTATCGGCAATATCGGAAGAATGAGGGTGGCAATGAACGCGAAGGCACAGGCAGTGGTAACCACGATCCCAATGCAGGAAGCATCACTTGATATCTGGAGCAGCAAGTATCAGCTCAAGACCAAGACCGGTGAGCCTGTCGACAAGAACATCGACGCGACCTACGAGCGTGTCGCCAGGGCGCTGTCCCAGGTCGAAGCCAAGGCTGACCGTACCCGGCACATGAAGGATTTCATCTGGGCGCTGCAGAACGGTGCCATCCCGGCCGGCCGGATTACCTCCAACGCCGGAGCCGAAGCCCACAAGCCGGCGACCTCCACCATCAACTGTACCGTTTCCGGGACCATTCATGACTCCATGAACGACATCCTGGAAAAGAACCACGAAGCCGGTCTTACCCTCAAGGCCGGTTGCGGTATCGGCTACGAGTTCTCTACCCTGCGTCCCCGTGGCGCCTACGTGGCCGGCGCCGGCGCTACCACCTCCGGACCGCTGTCCTTCATGGACATCTTCGACCGCATGTGCTTCACCGTGTCGTCTGCCGGCGGCCGTCGTGGCGCCCAGATGGCCACCTTTGATGTTCACCACCCGGACGTGATCGAGTTCATCCAGGCCAAGCGCGAAGATGGTCGCCTGCGCCAGTTCAACCTGTCCCTGTTGATCACTGAAGACTTCATTGAGGCCGTCAGGAATGACGCTGACTGGCACCTTTCCTTCCCGGTGACCACCAAGGAAGTCGAGGAAGAAGGCCTGGATGTGACTGACACCAGCAAATTCGTCTACCGCGACTTCCCGGTTGAAGACAGCTACGTCGTCAACAACGAAGGCAAGGTTGCCTGCCGCATCTACAAGACGGTGAAAGCCCAGTTCATCTGGGACACCATCATGACGTCCACCTACGACTACGCAGAGCCGGGCTTCATCCTGATCGACAAAGTGAACCAGATGAACAACAACTGGTTCTGTGAAGACATCCGTGCGACCAACCCCTGTGGCGAGCAGCCCCTGCCCCCTTACGGCAGCTGCCTGCTGGGCTCGGTGAACCTGACCAAGTTTGTCGACTTCCCGTTTACCGAGAAGGCCAGCTTCAACTACGAGAAGTATCGTAAGGTCGTGGCCATCTTCACCCGCATGCTGGACAACGTGGTCGAGATCAACGGCCTGCCGCTGGGCGAACAGCGCCACGAAATCATGCACAAGCGCCGCCACGGCATGGGCATCCTCGGCCTCGGCTCTACCCTCGCCATGCTGCGTATGCCTTACGGCTCCGACGAGTCCGTCCAGTTCACCGAAGAAGTGGTCCGCGAGATGGCCGTTGAAGGCTGGCGCCAGTCCCTGGCCCTGGCCGAAGAAAAAGGCCCCGCGCCGATCATGGATGAAGAGTTTGAAGTAACGCCCAAGATGCTCGCCAAGTGCCCGATGCTGGCAGAAGACGGCTTCAAGCTGGGCGACAAGATCAAGGGCCGCATCCTGCATGCCCGCTACAGCCGTTACATGCAGCGCATTGCCGAGGTTGAGCCGGAGCTGGTGGCAAAACTGGCCGAACAAGGTGGCCGCTTTACCCACCACACCTCCATTGCACCGACCGGTACCATCAGCCTGTCACTGGCCAACAACGCCAGTAACGGTATCGAGCCGAGCTTCTCCCACCACTACGCGCGGAACGTGATCCGCGAGGGCCGCAAGACCAAGGAGAAGGTGGACGTTTTCTCCTTCGAGCTGCTGGCCTACCGTCACCTGGTGAACCCGGGCGCCATGCCCTTCTCCCAGGACGAAGATAAGAAGCTGCCGCCGTACTTCACCACCTCTGATGACGTAAGCCCGGACCAGCACGTGGATATCCAGGCCGCGGCACAGAAGTGGGTGGACTCGTCCATCTCCAAGACGGCGAACGTACCAACCGACTTCCCGTACCAGGACTTCAAGAACATCTACATGTACGCCTTCGAGAAAGGTCTCAAGGGCTGCACCACCTTCCGCTTCAACCCGGAGGCCTTCCAGGGCGTTCTGGTCAAAGAGAAGGACCTGGAGAACACCCAGTATGAGTTCACCCTGGATGACGGCAGTAAAGTTGTGCTGAAAGGCAACGAAAAGGTCGAGTATGATGGCGAGATCCACTCCGCCGCCAACCTTTTCGACGCCCTCAAAGAAGGCACTTACGGTAAGTATTAATCCGGGACAACCGACACAGGACATTCACCATGACAGTTAAAATCAGCAACAAAATCGTCGGTTACCGGGTACTGAAAGCCGACGCAGATAACGAGCAGGCACCCGCACCCGCGCAGCCGGAAAACAAGCCGGTACTGATGAACGAAAACATCGAACGGCCGGACTTCCTGCTGGGGACCACCTACAAGATCAAGCCCCCGGTGGCCGAGCACGCGATGTACATCACCATCAACGACATCCTGCTCAACGAAGACACCGACCACGAGAGCCGGCAGCCCTACGAAGTGTTCATCAACTCCAAGTCGATGGAGCACTTCCAGTGGGTCATCGCCCTCACCCGCGTCATCTCCGCGGTGTTCCGCAAGGGCGGTGACGTCACCTTCCTGGTGGAAGAGCTGCGTTCCGTGTACGACCCGAACGGTGGCTACTTCAAGAAAGGCGGCGTATTCATGCCGTCTCTGGTGGCCGAAATCGGCGCCGTGATCGAGAAGCACCTGAAGGCCATCGGCCTGCTGGAAAGCGACGAGATGAGCGAAACCACCAAGCGCATCCTCGCCGAAAAGCGCGCCGAGTTCGAAGCCAGCCAGAGCACGGCCACCAACGACGAAACCAGCAACGACTACCCCGCCAACGCCACCATGTGCGGCAAGTGCAACACCAAAGCGGTTATCGTGATGGACGGTTGCGCCACCTGCCTGTCCTGCGGCGACAGCAAGTGCGGTTGAGGTGATTCAGTGGTGAGTTAGCAAGAAGGCCCGGGGTGAGAACTTCGGGCCTTTTTGTTTGTGGTTACCCGTCCCGAATAAGGTTTACACCTTCCTGCAAGATATTATGGAGGGTGTAAACCTTATTCAGGACGGGTCACGGCATTACTGCCGACGCGCTTCCCTCCGCTATACTTTAGAAAGCTCGCGGCCGAGTTTGGACTTTAGCTCTCTGATAAACCAATGTTTTGGTGGTTTCGGTCCGCCCGTCGAGTGAGTATAGTCTAAGAAAAGTATCTGACGCCCTTCTCTCAGCTTTCCTGCTAAAAGGTCACACCAAAATAAAAGCATGCAAAGGTAAAAAAAATGTTTATAAACCAAGAGGATGCGGGACTTTTCCAGACCTTTTCTAAAAAAATTCAGAAGGTCGAGGCATTGCAGGCTTATCGATATCTTGTTGGATGGGGCTTGGCGTCCAGCGAATATACTTGCTTTCCAAAACCGCAAGGGTATCTAGATAGTGTGAGGTTCTATCGAGGCAATTCCTGGGATTTCGCGTTTATCCCAAACCAGAAATGGCTTACTTTCTATTTTCGCAGGCCCTGTTTTAGTCTGCCGAAATACGCAACAGGAGCCATTCTCAAACGTTTTCCAGACGCCGAGGAAACTAGTGAGAACGAGTTCATTGTCCGTTTGTCAACTCTACAAAGCGCTACACAGATAGTCGTCTTTGTTGAGAGCTAACAAAACACGCAAGATTGAAACTCATATCACTGCCGGAAAACCAGTACAGATCTATTTTCTGAATCCGCAACCCCATGATTTCAGCAAAGCCCGTAAAGTGCCTCAGTAACAACCTTCGCCAGGGCTTTCTGACCTCCCCTTTTCAGGCCCCGTTGAAGGCCTGGGCTCTGATACCGATGTTCGCACTAATATCGGTGTCCGTTGGTTTCGGCGCCGGATTATTTCAATTCGGGTGGCTGGATTCGCCAATCACTCCCCTCCTCCCGATCATATTGTTCCTGTTCCCGTCGCTGCTTGAGGAAGTCTTCTTCAGGGGCGTGCTTATACCGAGAGATATCCTGGCATCGGGGCACGTAAAGGCTGCCTGGAGTGTGGCAATCAGCACACTGGTCTTCGTTCTGTGGCATCCGTTCAATGCGCTGGCGTTTAACCCCACTGCTATTCCTCTTTTCCTGGATCCGTGGTTTCTGGTTATCGTATGCGCTATGGGGGTTACCTGTGGCTACGCCTACGTGCTTTCCCGGTCTATCTGGGTTCCGGTGATCATTCACTGGGCTGCGGTAACGGTTTGGGTGCTTTTTCTTGGCGGCCGAAATCTTGTGCTGGAATTTTAAGCTTTTGCCCGTCTCAGCGGGGACTGCCAGCCGCTGTTTCTGGACTATTTTTCACCGTTTCGAGCCTCCGAAATTGCCAGCACGTCCTCACAGAATTTTCTTCAGTGCACCCTCGATGTCGCGGCTGTTTCCCGGGCGGACTAACCGCGCCATTTCTTCACCATCCTTCAGAAAAATCAGCGACGGCCAGAGCTTAACGCCAAAGGTCCGCCCCAACCTCCGGCCTTTGCCATCCTCAACTTTCACATGCGCAACGTCTGGGTGATTGTCCATGGCCGCCCTGATATCGGCCTGCGCACCCTGGCAGAAGCCGCACCAGTTGGTACCGAATTCGATGACCATCGGGCCCGTGCTCTGGTCCAGCTCGTCACGGCTGAGGGTTTCGGGTGTATATTGGCTGGTATAGGACATGGTGTTTCCTCGTTGGGTTATCGGCCACCTTGGAGCGCCTGCACTCGAATGATACCGTTTGGTGGTTTCAGTCATCCAGACTCCGGAGGAGCCCATGGCAGGTGGATGGTCACGTGATGGTGCGGGGGAAGGCCTTTGGCTTTAAGACTCTGAAACAACCGCTTATATTTGCACTTAACCCATACCGGGTCCTACTCCACTGTTAATCGGAATAACTAATGAACGGCGAATGCCTCTGCGGCGAAGTCCAATTCGAGATCCAGGGCGATCTCCCCAACCTCTACCAATGCCATTGCTCGCTCTGTCGCAAAGCTACCGGTTCCGCAGCCAACGCAGCCACCTTTGTCCACCAGCAGAACTTCCGCTGGCTGTCAGGCCAGGCCAGAGTCACCTCGTTCCAGAAACCAACCGGTTATCGCAGTGATTTCTGCTCCGTTTGCGGCAGCCCGGTTCCCAACCAGCTTCGGGACACCGAGCTGGTCTGGATACCCGCCGGTTTGCTGAGGGAGGATTTCGATGCGGCGGTGAATGTCCATCTTCATCTCGACTCGGCTGCGGCGTGGGAGGGCGATTCCCGGAACTGCCTCAGGCTGGGCGGCGGCCCTGAGAGCCTGGATGCCCTTTACAGGGCTTTAAAGGGGCCAAGCGACTGAGTCTCCTTCAGGTGTGAGGCTGGATGTAGTGGTTGGGCCGATCCCGGCCCACTCACGCTCCGAGAACCTGACTGTAAAATCTACCTGCCAAGGTATGTCAGAACGTTTCCGTGTGGATACGATCTGACTCAACGCCGCTCTCGCTGAGGGCAGCCACGGTATCGGCCAGGAAGCCGCTCGGGCCACACAGGTAAAAATCGGCATCCAATGCAGGAACCATTGCCGTTAGCAGATCAATACCGATGTGCCCGCGATGATCGTAATCTCTCCCCTGCCTGTCACTGTTACGCGGTTGGCTGTAGACGGTGTTGACGTGGACCTTGGGATGACGCTTCGCCAGTGCACGCACTTCGTCGGCGAAGGGATGGTGACTGCCGTTGCGCACCCCGTGGATAAAATACACCGGCCGTTCGCCCGCCTCCCGAGCCATGGCCTGCAGCATGCTGACCATGGGCGTCACGCCGACACCCGCACTGACCAGCGCGACGGGGCGTTCGCCGGGCGCCAGCACAAAGTCGCCCTCTGGCTTTTGCGCGTTAACGATGTCGCCTACGATGAGTTTGTCGTGCAGGTATCGTGACACCGTGCCATGGGGCTCGCGCTTGACGCTGATCCGGTAGCGGCCCTCACCCGGTGCATTGGACAATGAATAGGTCCGCTTGATCGGCTGTGCATGTCCCTCGATGTGTAATTCAATCGGCAGATGCTGGCCGGGCATAAAGTTGGCCAACTCTGCGTCGTCCTGCGCTACGAATTCGAAGGATGTTACGTCCTCGCTTTGCTTCGTCTTTTTGACCAGTCTCAGGGAATACAGGGGCTCTGGCGCGCTCCAGCGCAGCGGCAGTACGCCGTCGAGTTGTACAATCTGCTCGATATCGATTGCAACCAGGCGCTGCGCACCGGGATGCCGCGCAATTTCTGCGGAGTCCCAGTCGATAGTTGCCTTGCCGCTGATCTGCAGCAGACTGCCCTTCTCAAAGTCTACAAACAGCAGGGCTACGCGGGGATCTGCAACGAGGTTACCAATAGTGTTGAAGTGATTGTTGCCTGAATAATCGGGCAGGATCAGCTGCCTGTCGTCGGGCACTGCAACGAACCCCGGCGCGCCACCGCGATGAGAAGCGTCCATACCATAACCCGCGTGCCGTCCCTTGCCACGGTATCCGCTCCCGATAAACAGTGTGGTTGCCGATCCGATCCATGCCTGCATACCCCTGGTGAGCCGCTGGTAGTGGGTTGCGGACGCGTCCCCCGGCTTTACGTCGACCTGATGCCAGCTTCGCTCGGTGATGTATTGCGGGCAGTTGCCGAAGCACTGGCCGACCGTGAGGGTCAGGCCATTTATCCCGACCGCGTCAATCGTGCCATTCACCCGATTGCGTCGCCGCGTATGAAGCTCGATGCCGAGCAGACCGAGTTCCGCACCCGCAGTCAACGCGCCTTCCAGCGCATCCCCCGGCAATACTCGCGCTGCAATATGCAGACTCGTGGGATCGGGCGTGCTAACAAAACCGGGAGCGCCGGTGAGCAAGGTCACCCAGGGTCGCCCGGTAGCATCCCGTGCAGCGGCCACAACAAAAGGCAATTGCTTGAAGAACTCGCGATGCTGATCCGGTAGAAAGGCCCGGACCACCTGACGCGCCCAGGGCTCAATGGAGTCACGAACCCCAAGCCGCCTCTGCACCGCCTGCTCGCCATGATGGAACGGTGACGCGTCATCAGAGTGCCAATGCGGAGTTTGCATCAGTGCGTCCTCAGTTGGTCAGACGGCGATCAATTCGAGGCGGATATTGCCCGGAATACGACACATCATGTGCTGTAACCCGGAGCTGCCCAGCCCTTCGGGTGCGAACTCGATGTCCAGATCGTCGCGCTCCCGCAATTCCGCGTACAGCTGCTCGAGGTCCGACTTGTCACCGACGCGGAGCGCAAGGTGGTGAAGACCGATATTGGCGCGCCGGTCGAAGGGGGTGGCGTTAGCCGGATCTTCCGCCTGCCACAGTGTGATCATGGCCGAGCCGTCGTTCAGAAAAACCGCCGGATAATCGGCGACTTCACCTACCTGCTCGAAACCGAGAGCATCAACGAAGAAGGCCTTGGCAGCGGCGAGATCTGGTACGGTCAGGCCCACATGATGTACGCCCCGGGTTTTAGCGGATGTCTGGTTCATGGTGTTCTCCCTGGTGAGTTTGTCAGATGACTGATCTATCTTCAGGGAGAAGGCAGGTGCTGATAAATACCGCCACTCTGATAAGATTACTGCACCTGATGGAGCAATCGATTATGGATAAACTGGCCGCCATGCGGGTTTTCGTCGAAATCGTCGATCGGGGCAGCCTGACCGCGGCGGCAGAGGCGTTGGGTCGCTCACAGCCGGCCGTTGTCCGAACACTTGCCGCGCTTGAGGCCCATCTCGGGATCCGGCTGCTGCGGCGCACCACACGCCGCATGTCCCTGACGCCGGAAGGCCGCGACTATCTGGAACGCTGCCGTCGTATACTTGCCGACGTCGACGATGCGGAATTGGCCGTGGGCCAGAATGAAGCCGAACCGCGGGGAGACCTTCGCATCACGGCGCCGGTGCAGTTCGGGCAACTGCATATGATGTCGGCACTCTCCGACTTCCTTGCACGCCACGAGCAGGTTCGCGTCGATCTGCTGCTGCTTGATCGTGTTGTTGACCTGGTTGACGAAGGCATCGACCTGGCGCTACGTATCGGCCCACTGGCCGATTCTTCGATGATTGCGGTCCGTGTCGGAGAGGTGCGCCGGGTTGTCTGCGCCAGCCCGGCGCTGCTTGATCGAATCGGGGTGCCGGACCATCCACAAGCGTTGTCCAAACTGCCGTGCATACGTTTGCGGAATCTCTCCCCGACGAGTGCGTGGCCATTTCGTGAAGGCGGGCATGACATCGCCGTCAGAATGGGCGGGCGGTTGAGCTGCAATCAGATTGCAGCAGGCGTTGCCGCTTGCGTCGAAGGCGTGGGCTTTGGGCAGTTTCTTTCCTATCAGGTTCAGCAATTCATCAGTGAGAAAAGACTGCACAGAGTGCTCGAAGCGTTCGAACCCGAGCCCTTGCCGGTGCACCTGATCTACCCCGGCGGCCGTCTGGTAACGACGAGATTGCGGGCACTTATCAATGCGTTGAAGGACTCGCTTCGCAACAGTGAAGCACTCGGGTGATAAAGCGCGCCCGCCCGCGTGGAAACGTGAAATTCGGGCTTGGGAATATCAGCCATCATTGGCGTTGGTATAACGACAGCAGAAGACTCAGATTATGTTGGCAATGTTAAGAGCTTTATCGGTATTTGCATTCCTCAGCCTCATAGCAGGATGCTCAACTGCCCAACCCGCGGCCGGAGATAACTGGATTGGTTTCACTGAAACCGGGCAGGCATCCTATTATTCGGATAAGTTTCAGAACAGAAAAACCGCCAGTGGTGCCATTTATAAGCACGAGCTTCATACAGCGGCACATAAAAAGTTACCGTTCGGTTCAAAGGTGAAGGTAACAAACCGAAAGAGCGGCAAAAGTGTCGTTGTCACGATCAATGATCGTGGACCCTTTGTCAAAGGTCGCATAATTGATCTGTCAAAATCCGCGTTCAGCCAGATTGGCAGTACATCGTCGGGTTTAATCAACGTGAAAATTGAGGTGCTGAGGTAGCCCATGACAGGTTGTTGTCGGGTGGATTCTGGTGCGGCGGTGTTTCTGAAGGGCTGGGTTTCACTATACAAACTTGCTTCGGAAGGCAAAGTACACCGCCCCGACCAGGCAGAGACCAGCCCAGAGGTAATCCAGCTTCAGCGGCTCCCGCAGATAGAACACAGAGAACGGCACAAACACTGAGAGTGTGATCACCTCCTGGAGGATTTTGAGCTGGCCAACATTCAACTCTGTGTAACCAATCCGGTTGGCAGGCACCTGAAAGAGATATTCAAATAGCGCGATGCCCCAACTGACAAGCGCCGCAACGATCCAGGGCTTGTTATTGAGTTCTTTCAGGTGGGCGTACCAGGCAAACGTCATGAAAATATTGCTGCATACCAGCAGGCTGACGCTGATAAGGATCGGATTCATTAACGTGACTCAATCGAAAATATGGGTGGGATGGTCCAAGCTGCCAGATAACCAATGCGGAATATACTCCACTTTTCCGTGGTCCGCCTTAGCCCTGCTCCACCGGCACAAACAAGGGTTCAATCGCTTCAGTTCGGGGGGGGGAAGAAGATGCGTGCGGGGCCAGTGGTAGCTATGCTGTCTGGTTCATACCATCTCGATATTTACATCTGTCATTACCGGCACGTCCTCATAGAATTTTTATCAGTGCACCCTCGATGTCGCCGCTGTTTTCCGGGCGGACTACCCGCGCCATTTCTTCACCATCCTTCAGAAAAATCAGCGACGGCCACAGCTTAACGCCAAATGTCCGCCCCAGCCTGCGGCCTTTACCATCCTCGACCTTCACATGCGGAACGTCCGGGTGATTGTCCATGGCCGCCTTGATATCGGCCTGCGCCCCCTTACAGAAACCGCACCAGTTGGTGCCGAATTCGACCACCATCGGGCCCGTGGTCTGGTCCAGCTCGTCACGGCTTAGGGTTTCGGGTGTATATTGGCTGGCATAGGACATGGTATTTCCTCGTTGGGTTATCGGCAACCTTGGAGCGCCTGCACTCGAATGATACCGTTTGGTGGTTTCAGTCATCCAGACTCTGGAGGGGCCCATGGCAGGTGGATGGTCACGTGATGGTGCGGTTCAGGAACAGATCGACGCAAGCGTTGAAGATGAAATTCAGCGCGCACGCAGCCAGTTAGCCGGGGGTGAGAGCGCCACGGAATGCGATGAGTGTGGCGCGCCGATTCCGGAAGCCCGGCGCAAGGCCATTCCCGGTGTTCGGTTGTGCATCGAGTGCCAGTCGGCCCATGAAAAGCAGCAAATCCACTCTGGCGGCATCAATCGCAGAGGCAGTAAGGACAGCCAGCTTCGATAGCCTGTTGGGGTCGCGAGGCGTTGGGCGCCCCCATGGCAACCGGAATCTTAGCAACTGAGGTGCGCGGCAGCCCGGTGCACCAACCTGCCAATCCAGACCCACACTACTACTGAGCAGCACAACGAGTACAAGGGCAAGTACAAACTACTGGGTAAAGTCGTCCGGGAAATACCGGCGCCGGACAGCGACCGCAACTCTGTTCATCCCAGCGTGAAACAGCGGTAAGACAGCGGCTACCGCGACGATCCGATTGAGCAATGCATCAAGAAGCATGGGCAATGGCCACCCTTGTGGCCAACCAGTTGAGAGGCACCAAGTGCACTGGACCGGGCGTGACGCCCATCAGTAGACTGCCCCTTTACCCGGCTGAATGCCGCCCCCAGCAACAGGAGCCCCACCCCGTGGCCGAACTGAAAACCCTCGGTCTGTTTGTTGTGACCGCCCTGGCGGAGATCGTCGGCTGTTACCTGCCCTATCTCTGGCTTCGCGAAGGCAAGAGTATCTGGCTGCTCGTGCCCGGCGCGCTCAGCCTCGCGCTTTTCGCCTGGCTGTTGTCACTGCATCCGACAGCGGCTGGCCGGGTTTATGCGGCTTATGGCGGGGTCTATGTCTTCATGGCGATACTGTGGCTCTGGACGGTTGACGGTATCCGGCCTACCGGGTGGGACATCCTTGGCTCGGCCGTCGCCCTGCTGGGGATGGCGATCATCATGTTTGCGCCGAGGAGCAGCTAAGCTGATTCACGCCGGAAATAAAACCTGCTGTCGATTTTTCGGTGTCCCATGCGACTACTGGTTGAATGAAAGCAAACCAGGAGAATGAACCCATGAGAAAAGTGATTGTTGGTGCCATGGTGTCGCTGGATGGGGTGATGCAGGCCCCGGGCGGGCCCGAGGAAGATCCCACCGGCGGATTCGGCTACGGCGGCTGGGTTGCCCCGATGGTGGATGAGGTGTTTGGTGAAGAGATTGACCGCATGTTCGGCCAGCCCTTCGACCTTCTGCTGGGACGCAAGACCTACGAGATTTTCGCCGCCCACTGGCCGTATGCCGAGGACGGGCCGGACGATTCCATCGCCAGGGCCTTCAATTCGATCAACAAGTACGTTGCCACCCGGAAAGGGCTGGACCTGACCTGGCAGGGCTCGGTGGCCCTCAATGACGCGGCGGAAGATGTCGCCCGACTGAAACGGGAGGATGGCCCCGCGCTGGTCACGCAAGGCAGCTCGGATCTGCTCCAAACGCTGTTTGCGAACGACCTCGTCGATGAGATCAATGTGTTCACCTTCCCGGTGGTGCTCGGCCAGGGCAAGAAGCTGTTTCGCGATGGAGCCAAGCCGGCCGCATTCAAGCTGGCCGACAGCCGGGTGTCACCCGGTGGCATCGTGATTGGGCGGTATGTGCGTGATGGCAAGGTAGCAACCGGCGACTTTGCCATGAACCCGCCCACTCCGGCAGAAATCGCACGCCGGGAAAAACTTCGGCAGGAGGGCTGACACGATGAAACACGCAAAGAACACCATTTGCCTCTGGTTCAATGGCGGTGCCGAAGCGGCAGCCCGCTTCTACGCCGAGACGTTTCCGGATTCATCGGTAGGCAGGATCCTCCGCGCTCCGGGCGACTTTCCCTCCGGTAAAATGGGCGATGTGCTGACGGTGCAATTCACCGTGCTGGGTATCCCCTGCCTCGGGCTCAACGGCGGTCCCGCCTTTACCCACAATGAAGCGTTTTCCTTTCAGGTTGCCACCTCTGATCAGGAAGAGACAGATCGCTACTGGAACGCCATAGTCGACAACGGCGGAGAAGAGAGCGCCTGTGGCTGGTGTAAGGACAGATGGGGCATCTCGTGGCAGATCACACCGGTAGCTTTGACCGACGCCATCGCCGACCCGGATCCCGCTGCTGCAAAACGCGCGTTCGATGCGATGATGGAGATGGGCAAGATCGATATTGCGGCCATTGAAGCGGCGCGCAGGGGGTAATAAGAGGCACCGAACCCTTACCAGGAGGCCTCACAGGCCATAAAATTTTTCAGGCATGTCACAAAGCCTGACGACATTTCGTCTACCTCTGTAGAAAGCGGTGAAGATGATCCATCGACCACACGTGACGACAGAGGACCCAGATAATGGAAAAACGCCTGAATGCTTACCAAGCCAACCCCGAAGCCATCGCGGCCATGGCCAGGCTGGATGCTCATGTGCGAAGTTGCGGGCTGGAAGAAAGCCTCATCGAGTTGGTAGTCACGCGAGCATCCCAGATTAACGGCTGTGCCTACTGTCTCCACATGCACACCAGTGATGCCCGTGCCGCCGGAGAGAGTGAGGCACGGCTCTATCTCCTGTCCGCATGGCGTGAATCTGCCCTTTATACACCACGGGAGAAAGCCGCGTTGGGGTGGACCGAAGCGTTGACGAGACTGCCGGATACCGGGGCACCCACCCGGGATTACGAGATGGGACTGGCGCACTTCTCCGAAAGGGAGTTTGTGGATCTGACGCTCCTGATCGGCGTCATCAATGCCTGGAACCGGCTCGGAGTAGGTTTCAGGAACGTTCACCCGAACGACGTGGCGTCGGAAAACTGATGGGACGTGCCGGTTCTGTGACCGGGTTTACCAGGAGTCTTTGCCCATGACGGAGTGCGCTGCCCTGCAGTTCAATCAGTGGCGTCGATACCTGACCGGTGTTGCCTATCGCATGCTGGGCTCGGTAACCGAGGCAGAAGACGTGGTCCAGGACGCCTACCTTCGTTGGCGCGATGCCGATCACCCCTCGGTAACCGACGTGCGGTCGTACCTGACCACGGTCACCAGCCGGCTGTGCCTTGATCGCCTGAAGGCCGCTCACCGGCAAAGAGAGATTTATGTCGGCCCCTGGTTGCCGGAGCCTCTGATAGAGTCACTGGAGGCACCGATAGACCCCGAGGTTCTGGCAAGCGATGTCTCTTTCGCGTTGATGCTTGCGCTGGAGCGGTTATCGCCTCTGGAGCGCGCCGCGTTCCTGCTGCATGATGTCTTCGGGATCGATTTCGCTCAGGTTGCACTCAGCCTGGATCGAAATGAAGCCAGTTGCCGGCAGCTGGCCAGCCGGGCCCGGAAGAAGGTTCAGGCAGCGCGCCCGAGGTATCGGGTAACACCCCATGAACATGGTCAGTTGACTGAGCGTTTCTTCAGCGCCGCCCGCAGCGGCGATGTTAGCGAGTTGAAGGCGCTGCTGAGTGAAAGTGCCACCCTCCATACCGACGGCGGTGGCAAGAGAATTGCCGCGCGGCGCGTGATTTTCGGGGCTGACAAGATCAGCCGGTTCTTCCATGGCCTGGCCCGCAAGTCGTCGTCATCCGGGCCACGGTGGGTTAAGCCGGTTATGGTGAATGGACTGCCGGGCTGGTTAACCATCGAACGGGATGGACTGCCCCAGGTGATGACCCTGGAGATCACGGGGGAGCGTATCGAGGCTCTGTATATGGTTCGCAACCCGGACAAGTTACGCCATCTGGCGGACCAGCTACCGATGCAATTGGTTAAAGCCGATATGTCTGAGGAGACATCATTCAATGAGTGACTTACTGGAGTTTGGAAGAAAGATACTCAAGAACCAACCCTTCAGCGCCCTGCTCGGCACCGAACTGGAGGTCTTCGAGCCCGGAAGCGCTGTTCTCTCGCTCGCCATCCGGCCGGAGTTGAAACAACAGCATGGCTTTGTGCATGGAGGCGTGGTCAGTTACCTGGCTGACAACGCATTGACCTATGCGGGGGGCTCGGTCCTGGGCGATTCGGTGACTTCCGAATACAAGATCAATTACGTTCGCCCTGCAATTGGCGACAAGCTGGTCGCCAGGGCTACGGTACTGTCCTCAGGAAGGAATCAGGCGGTCTGCCAGTGCAGTGTTATTGCGATTGGAGAGGCCGGTGAACGCACGGTTGCGGTGGCCCAGGGTACGATCAACAAGGTTGAATCAGGAAAGTGACGACCTCCGAGTATAGCTGGTAGGGTCGATATTAACCTGGGGCTTGGTGAGGTTCTGGAGTTTACGGAAGGTGAAGCCAGTCCAGGTTATTAGTACAGACAGGAACCGAAACGGACCGAAAGCCTGAAATTTTTATAGGGCGGAGGCGGCATGAAGTTTCCTTCGAGTACAGGATTTGCAATTTTTGGGGCGGCTGTCCATGGGGCCCGTTTTACCCTTCATGGCGGTCTCGCTCGGGCAGGCAACCGGCTCACCTGTGGTGGGTATGCTGGTGAATGAATTCGGTTATGGCGATGCCTTTGCGATATTTGCCGCCATTGGCATTCTGGCGGCAATGCTGTCGCCATTTTATCCGCGCTCTATTGATGAGGAGTCCGAAGAAGAGGATGAAACCGGCCTTCAGGCTGCTTATGATAATCAGCTTCAGCTCGTGGAAGATGAATCCGTGAAAGTTACAGGTTCGACCGTATGAAAACCATTGGCCTGCTGGGCGGGATGAGCTGGGAATCAACCCAGACCTACTATCGGCTTCTCAATGAGGGCGTTAAAAGACGCCTGGGTGGGCTGCATTCTGCAAAGCTCATTCTGTACAGCGTAGATTTTGCCGAAATCGAGGAGCTCCAGCACCAGGGCAACTGGGCCGAGACAGGTAACATCCTGTCCCGGGCGGCTCGCGCGCTTGAACAGGCCGGGGCGGAGTTTCTGGTGATTGGCACCAACACCATGCATAAGGTGGCACCGGAGATTGAACAAACCATCGGCATTCCCCTGCTCCATATTGCCGATGCAACGGCCGGAGTCCTGAAGCAGGATGGCCTTTCCAGCGTGGGATTGCTGGGTACCCGGTTTACCATGGAGCAGGACTTTTACCGGGAGCGCCTGGAGCAGGCCGGAATCCAGGTGATCGTTCCGGAAGAGCCGGAGCGGGAAGTGATTCATCGGGTCATCTATGAGGAGCTGTGTCAGGGAGAGATCAACCAGGCATCCAAGCAGGCTTACCTGGAGATCGTTACGTCACTGATAGAACGGGGTGCGCAGGCAGTCGTCCTGGGCTGCACCGAGATCGGCCTGCTGATCCGGCAGGAAGATACCCCCGTTGCGGTCTATGACACCACGGAAATCCACGCCGCTCAGGCCGTTGAGAAGGCACTTGCTACTTGATTGAGGTTTACCCATGCACCTTCCCTTCTGGCTGACCACCGCACTGCTGTTCCCGGTACTGCTGTACCAGGGCAAACGTGCCCGGCGGGAAACGCCACGGCTCCCGGAAGCCCAGGGCTCCCCAGGCGGCCAGTACGGCGAAGGGGCGCCGGTGTTCCGGGTTCTGGTTATCGGCGAATCCACCGCCGCAGGCGTGGGTGTGTCCACCCATGACCAGGGCCTGGCCAGCCAGCTGGCATTGCAGTTGCACGAACACTCCGGGCAGACCATCGCCTGGCATACCTTCGGCGTGAACGGCATTCGTCTGGGCGAACTCAATAACAGGTTGGCAAATGCGGACCTGCCGGAGGCCGATGTGGTGTTGCTCAGCATGGGCGTTAACGACACCACCGGGTTCACCCCGAGGTACCGGTTCCGCCAGCAGCTGATGGACCTTCGTGACCTGCTCGTCCAACGCTACCCGGCACCGGTGTATTTGCTGAGCGTACCTCCGATGCACCTGTTTACTGCGCTCCCCTCACCCCTCAGGCATGTCATGGGCTGGCGGGCGCGGCAGCTGGATCGCCTGTACCAGGAACTGGCGCACCAGGCTCCGGAGGAGTTCCGCTATCTCACCTACCCGACCATCACCGACCCCTCGATGCTAGCCAGTGATGGCTATCATCCGAGCGAGAAAGGTTATCGGGCAATTGCCGGGGCGCTGGCAACGGGAGACCTGGAATTACCTTATTCCAACTTGAACTCAAGCACAGACGCCGCATAATCGGGTAAGTTTCCTTAACCAAAAACGGCGGCTTCATGAGCAAAGATTACTTCGCCCACAAGGCAGACACCTACGAACAGAATCGCGACCGCGTCGATAACGTCTCCAACATCGCCAACACCATCCTGGCGAAGGCGCATATCGAACCCTCCATGCATCTGATGGATTTCGGCTCCGGCACCGGCCTGTTGCTGGAGCGGATCGCCCCTCACGTGAAGAAAATCACGGCGGTGGATATTTCCCCTTCCATGAACCGCCAGCTCTCTGAAAAGCGGGCTTCTCTGAACTGTGAGCTGGAGATCAAGGAGATTGATCTGGAAAAGCAGTCCATCGACGAGCGTTTCGACGGCATCATCTCCTCCATGACCATGCATCACGTCAGGGATATTGACGCCATGTTCCGGCGTTTCCGGGAGCTGCTGAAGCCGGGTGGCTTTATCGCCATTTCGGATCTGGACAAGGAAGATGGCACCTTCCATAGTGAAGACACCGGCGTTTTCCATTTCGGTTTTGAGCGGGACCAAATCGCCCGCGCCGCCGAGCAAGCCGGGTTCTCGGGCGTTGAGGTAGTCTCCGCCAGCGCCATCGAAAAAGAGGATCGGAGCTATCCGGTGTTCTTGCTGACTGCGAGCCTCTGACAGAAAGGCCTGGTTTTCCGCCTTGGTCTCCTGCCGCTGAGCAGCAGGGCCAAGGCGGAACTGTTATTTAATAGGGAATGTACTCCGCCTCATCCCCCACAACTTTCGCAAACCGCCCTGCCCGCCAGTCATCCTTTGCCTGCTCGATACGCTCCTTACTTGAGGAGACGAAGTTCCACTCGATGAACCGTCTGCCCACAGGTGCACCGCCAATAAGGGCGATGCGGGTGTCTTCCATTGCGGTGATGCGAAC
Organism: Marinobacter profundi; assembly: GCF_002744715.1. GTDB lineage: Bacteria > Pseudomonadota > Gammaproteobacteria > Pseudomonadales > Oleiphilaceae > Marinobacter > Marinobacter profundi. Next base: position 421,706 of record NZ_KZ319367.1, on the reverse strand, counting down.
CCCCGGCTCCGGGGCCAATACCGCCATGCTGTGGGTTGGCAGCTCCAAACCATGGGCCTTGAGGGACCCGCTCGCCACATAGACTGCCCGCTCAGGGGCATCCGGCAACTCCAGAGTCTGACCTACCTTCAGGGTAGCCTCCAGGTAAAGTGTTTCACTGAAGCTGCGCACCGGTGAGGTCTCGCCATAGGCGGTGCCGATCATCACCCGCACGGGGACACCGTTGATATCAGTCGCCGGGATATCGTCACCGGGGTAATGATGGAACGCCGGGTCGGTTTCCTCGTGTTCCTCCGGCAGAGCCAGCCACAATTGCAGGCCGTGCAGCCGGTGGTCTGTCGCGGTGACCTCAAGGCGTTCCCGTTCGGAATGGGCGATTCCCCGGCCAGCTACCATCAGGTTGATATCACCGGGCCGGATCGGCTGGTAACTGCCCACGGAATCCCGGTGCAGTATCTCGCCCTCGAAGAGGTAGGTCACGGTGGCAATACCGATGTGTGGATGCGGACGAACGTTGATGCCTTCGCCCGCGGGAAAATCCGCCGGCCCCATTTCATCAAAGAAGATCCAGGGGCCGACCATTCTCTGCTTCGCCGTTGGCAGCAGGCGCCGCACCGAGAACCCGCCAAGATCCGCGACCCGGGGGCTCAGGATCTTCTGGATGGCGCTGCATGGCGCTTCGATGGCATCGCATTGCTGCTCTGCGTACTTCAGGGTGTTACTCATGGCACCGCTCCGATGGGCTTGTTTTACTGATGTTGACTCACTGGAGGAGCATGCGGAATCCGTCACGCTGACTTCTCCTTTGTGATAATGGCGATCCCCAGGGTGAATCCCATAAGCTTAAACGATCGATGACACACATCAACTCGATGTCAGTTAGCAAAAAACGGTAATCTGTTACCTCAATCCCCAAGACAGGAGGCCCCGGCGTGTCCGATTCCGAACAGTTCGCCAGCGATAACTACAGTGGTGTCTGCCCCCAGGCCTGGGCTGCCATGGAGCAGGCAAACCGGATGGACGAACCCGCTTACGGGGAGGACAGCTGGACCCAGAAAGCCGCGGACGGCCTGCGTACGCTGTTCGATACCGACTGCGATGTGTATTTCGTGTTCAACGGCACCGCCGCCAACTCCCTGGCCCTGGCCTCCATCGGGCAGTCCTTCCACAGTGTGATCTGCCACGAGCTGGCGCACATCGAAACCGACGAATGCGGCGGCCCGGAATACGCCTCCAACGGTGCCAAACTGCTGCTCGGCGAGGGGTCGGATGGCAAGCTCACGCCGGAAAGCATCGAGCATCTGGTGACCAAGCGCACGGACATCCACTACCCCAAGCCCAAGGCCCTGAGCCTGACCCAGGCCACGGAAGTGGGTACGGTCTATACCCCGGAGGAACTGAAAGCCATCCGGGCCGTGGCAGACAAGCACCGGCTGAACATCCACATGGATGGTGCCCGCTTCGCCAATGCCGTGGCTGCGCTGGATGTGCACCCTTCCGAGATCACCTGGAAAGCCGGCGTGGATGTGTTGTGCTTCTCCGGCACCAAAAACGGGCTGGCCCTCGGTGAAGCCGTGGTGTTCTTCAACCGGGACCTGGCCGAGGACTTCGAGTGGCGTTGCAAGCAGGCCGGGCAGCTGGCCTCCAAGATGCGATATATTTCCGCGCCGTGGTGCGGGCTGCTGGAGAACCAGGTCTGGCTGGCCAACGCCCGCCACGCCAATGCCTGCGCCGCGCGACTGGAAAAGGGGCTGGCCGGGTTGCCGGGGGTGAGCCTGCGCTACCCGAGACAGGTCAACGGCGTATTCGTGGAGATGCCGGAACCGGTCCAGGCCGCACTGCGGGCGAAGGGCTGGCGCTTCTACAATTTCATCGGCGGCTGTGCCCGGCTGATGTGCTCCTGGTCCACCAGCGAAGCCCAGGTGGATCGTTTCCTCGCTGATCTTCGGGAATTGGTGGCCTGATTACGGCCATTCCGCCCGTTTGACCAGAAATTGAATGAATCTGGAGAACTTGTCTTGAACGTTCAGGACCGTTTTGTTGATGTTCCCGGGGGCGAATTGTTCGTTCGCTCCTGGACCCCCGCCGGAGCCGAAGACCGTGCGCCCATTGTGTTGTTTCACGACTCCCTGGGTAGTGTGAAGCTCTGGCGGGATTTTCCCGAGGCGTTGGCGCGCCGGCTGGAACGGCCGGTGATTGCCTATGATCGCCTGGGTTTCGGCCAGTCTTCCCCCCGTGAAGGGCTGCCTTCCCAACGCTTTATCGAAGAAGAGGCGGAGATCTATTTTCCGGCGCTGTGGGAAGCCCTGGGCTTTACCAGGTTCCTGCTGTTCGGCCACAGCGTCGGCGGCGCCATGGCGATCATCATTGCCGCCCGGTTTGCTGAGGACTGCGAACTGGTAATCACCGAAGCCTCCCAGGCCTTTGTGGAAGACCACACCCTGGACGGCATTCGGGCCGCCAAGGTCCAGTTCCAGAAACCCGACCAAATGGACAAGCTGGCTCGCTATCATGGCGACAAGGCCCGCTGGGTATTGGAGGCATGGACCGAAGTCTGGCTGGACCCGAGCTTCCACCACTGGAACCTGGAGCCTTTCCTGCAGCAGGTGCACTGCCCCGTGCTGGCCCTTCATGGTGACCACGATGAGTTCGGTACCCTGGAGTTTCCCCGGCGCATTGCCGAGGGGGTTCAGGGGCCCTCCGCCCAAGGCATCCTCGAGAACTGCGGCCATGTTCCCCATCGGGAGCAGCAGCCACATGTCCTGGATACCGTCGAGGCCTTCCTCGCAGAGCATCCGGGTCAATAATCGGAAACTGGCGCCGCCCAGCGGCGTGATGCCCGCTCAGGCGGGCCTGGTTGCCTGCAGCGCCAGGTTCCGCACCCGTTCGAAGTCCTCGTCGCTGAACACACCGTTGACACCGGAAATGGCTGCCAGCTCCATACCGTGGGCGAGGCCGAGCTTGTAGATTTCCCGCACCTTTTCCCACTCGATGTTGCGGCCAAGGGTGAAGTTCTCGAACCGAGCGGCCAGGGTCAGCACGATGGTTTCCGCCAGGCAGGCGTAGGCGATGCCTTTCGGCAAACCGATGTCTTTCATCCGCACGTCACCGGGCAGCTTGATCTCCCCGGATTCGATGACCAGGACATCCGGGCGCCTGGCAACATCTTCTGCCGGGATATCCAGCGGGCGGGCGACGTCGGTGATCACACAACCAGGCTTCACTTTCATGATATCCAGCACCCGTTTACCGGCACCGGAGGTGGCGGTTACCACCATATCCATGGCAGCCAGATCCTTGTCTGCCGCAGCGGAAAGGTGGACCACAGCGCCCGGGGTTTCTTTTTCGATGCTTTCCTTGAGGGCCAGTAACTTGGCCGCCTCAGGGGACACCAGGTACAGCTCGTCCACCGCTTTCGCCAGCAGCCGCGCACAGACCGATCCGATGGCACCGGTGGCCCCAACTACCATAGCCTTGCCCTGCATCTTGCCGCTGGGACCGATCTGCACCAGCCCCAGTTTCTTCATGGCATCGTGGGCCGCCCAGAGCGCCCCGGAGGCGCTGTAGCTGTTGCCGGTAGTGATGGGCAACGGAGCCCGCTTGGCCACGGTGATGCCGGCGTCCCCCACCACTTTGGTAAAGGCACCCAGCCCCATGATCTGGGCCCCCAGTTTCTTTGCCAGGTCGGCCGCCGCCAGCAGCCGCTTGTAGGTAAATTCCGGGCCATGAGCCATGATCTCGCGGGGAGTCCCGCCCACGGTTATCAGCCAGCCCTCGGCTTCATCACCGGTCGGTGACTGGATACCGCTGACTTTCGTGTAGATAAACGGCGGCGTGTAGGCGATGGCCTTTTCCACAAAGTTCATTACCGCCGGCGGCGATACGCTGGCAACCCAGTCCAGCGGTGGCGTCTTGGTCAGATATTGCTGGGACAACGGGTGGATCACAAACGCGAACCGGTTGATTCGACGGTAACCAGAGGGATACAGGATGCGGGGCTCCAGTCCCAGGGTGGCGATCACCTCCAGATAATCATCCGCTCCCAGTTGCTCCGGGGTGCGCGACAAAGCCGCGCTGATCATCGCTTCAAGCACATTCACGCCTACCGGGCGACCCGCCAGCCAGGGGCTGTAATCCACCACCATAGCCACCCGCAGTGCCTTGAGCCTGTCGAGAGACTCATCGGTAACCCGTGAGGTAATCAGGGTTTTGCCGTCCAGCTCTGCCACTCCAAGGCCTTCCAGCTCATCCATGGTAGCGACGATGACGTGGGCCTCACGTACCGCCTTATGCAGGGAGCCCTCGGTGAGCCGTTCACCCAGCCGGCCGACCGGATTGGCCATCAGGGTATCCAGCACCCGGCCGGTATAACTGTTTGCCAGCACCGACGCGGTCAGGGCGGTATAGCGCTCCAGCTGGTCAAGGGAGGTCAGCAGCCGGGGTATACCAAAATCCCGGTAGGGATCGGCAAACAACAGGTTTCCGGTATGTTCAGACAGTGCAGTAGCTACCCGGTACCCTGCTTTGCCGTTGAAGAAGAGCACGCGGGCATTATCAAAGAAATGGCCGAGTTCGGTCTGGGTATGGCGGATCGCCCACTCCTGCAGAATCCGTCGCAGACTGGCGCCGGTGGTCACGGGTCGGTCCGGTACGCAGGCTTCCAGCATCGCGGTGTCGGGGTCATCAACCCGCCGGTCACCCACCTGGTAATGGTCCGGCACCATACTGAGACCGATGGCATCGGCCTGTGGCCGGACCGACTCCAGTACCGCAGCCGCGTGGTCCAGGCTGCCATCGGCCCCCACCCTGATAACGCGGAAGGTCTGGCCCAGCAGCTCGGCCTCAATATCGTAGTCGTACTGGGACGATCCGAGGCTGACACTGACGACAGTTTTCATGATGTCTGGCTCCCTTGCGTTATTCTCCCGACAGTAAGCCATGACCCGGGCCCTGGTGTCTTTACCCAGATCAAGTTTCTTTCAGCATCTATACTGGAGTAACACAACGACACACGGTCGCCTCGGCGAGCGAGGCGCCACGAACCTGTCCGGCCAACAAGGAGCAGATTATGGAAATCAGGGACGCACTGGAAAGAACCATCGCCGAGGTGGTCCAGGAAGGCAAAGGGATTCTGGCGGCCGATGAGAGTGCCCCGACCATCGCCAAGCGCTTCAAGGCCATCGGGGTGACTTCGACCGAAGAGACTCGGCGGCAGTATCGTAGCCTGATTCTGTCCACCGAAGGCCTGGGGGAATTCATCAGCGGGGTGATACTGTTCGAGGAAACCCTCGGCCAGCATGGTGATGACGGCACACTGCTTCCGGCACTGGCCGCGGCCCGGGGCATTGTACCTGGCATCAAGGTGGACAAGGGCAAGATTCCCCTGGCCAACGCCCCCGGTGACGAGATCACCCAGGGCCTGGACGGTCTCGCTGAGCGCCTGGAAGGGTATCAGCAACAGGGAGCCAGGTTCGCCAAGTGGCGGGATGTGTACCATATCGGCCACCACAATCCGGGCCGTCTGGCGATCAAGACCAACTCCGAGGTACTGGCCCGCTACGCGGCCATCTGCCAGTCCCTCGGAGTAGTGCCGATTGTCGAGCCGGAGGTACTGATTGACGGCGACCACGCCATGGAACGATGCGCCGAGGTCTGCGAGGCGGTCTTGCACGATGTGTTCCATGCCCTGCACCGCCACCGGGTACAACTCGAATACATGATCCTCAAGCCCAGCATGGTGACGCCCGGCAAGGAGTCCGCTCAGCAGGCTACACCCGAACAGGTGGCCGAAGCCACCATCTCGGTGTTCCGCCGCACAGTGCCGGCGGCGGTGCCCGGGATCAATTTCCTGTCGGGAGGGCAGACGCCGGAGGAGGCCACTGCCAACCTCAACGCCATAAATTCCCTGGGCTGGCAGCCCTGGGAGCTGAGCTTCTCCTACGGCCGCGCACTCCAGGAACCGGCCCAGAAAGCCTGGGCGGGCGAGCCGGCCAACCTGATAGCAGCCCAGCAGGCCCTACTGAAACGCGCCCGGCTGAACGCGGCAGCCCAGCGCGGCCAGTACGACCCATCCATGGAATAACCGCGCCGGCCAACCAGGACCCGCTGCGCCCTGGCGCGGCAGCTCAGCAGCTCTCGATGCAGCTGCCGTTGCCGTCAAACGTCAGGGTCTTGCCACTCAGCGGGACGTGGACCGGAACCTTGCTCAGATCGATAAAGGTGCCGGTCCGGGTTCCGGCACGCACCGCGCCACCTTCTGTTGCGGCCTCGTTGGCGTGGGAGGCGATGACCGCTTTCGGCCGAATCATCTCATTCACCACATAGGCGGCCTCTTTCGGGCCGGTGGTGAAGGTGTCGCCGATATTCATCACCACCAGCTCGGCACCATAATGCTCTGCCACCACCTGCTTCTGCTCGGCGGTGATCCCGGTATCCCCGGACAGGTAGGCCACCAGGCCGTTACTGAAGGTGATCACGTAGCCGGTGGGCGGACCCGCGTAGGCAGCCACACCGGCAGCCTTCAGGTAATCCGCCAGCGGACCGCTCAGAAAGCTCGGGGAAATCCCGTTGCTGTGCACCGCCGGCACGGTGGTGATGGCCACCCCGTTAATGACCCGCTCGCCACCAAAACGCACCAGCAGGGAGTCGGCGGGGTCAGCACCAGCCTGCTTCAGTTTGGTGGCAAAGAATGCGGGCATTTCGCTGCCGGTAACGATCTTCGCTTTTTTGACCACCGCGATGTCGATGGTATTGGACTGGGGCAAAGTGACTACCGAGGCCTCCGGGCCATCGCACTTGCCGGCGTTGACCGCGGCAATCCGCCGGTCGCCGACGTGGTCGCCGTGCAGGTGCGACACCAGCACCACATCGACCTTGCCCAGCCGCGGATCATCCGGGCCCGCCACGGTTCTGCCGGCATCGTAGAGAATCCGGGTGCCGTTGGGATCTTCGAAGATCAGCGCCCGGTCCATCATGCAGAACTCACCGTCGTGGCTGCCGAGGGGGGTGACTTTTACCGCGCTTGCGGCGTCCGCAGCCAGCACCGGTGCGGACATTGCGGCGACCGCCAGAGTGGCAGCAAGGCCTTTGCTGAATGGCTTCATGTCAGTTCTCCCTGAATTGTTATTGCTGTTCTGTGGTACTCGGTTCAGTACGAACAGAACGACGGTCTGTACCAGTTTAGACCGCACAGACCGACACAACACGAATACGGGAGAGACTGGGAACGGGGCGGCGTCAGGCTGCTGCAGATGCCGCGACTATCTGGTCGAGGCACGCGAGCATGGGCGCCACCTCACGGTGTTTGCGGGCAGATGGCCACAGCGCCTCTGCCTCGGGGTAACCCTGGCGTAGGTAATTCAGCCATTGTTTGATGCGCCCGGTAACGTACTTGTCTTCCAGCCGCGTCTGCAGGGCCCGGGCATAATGGCGGACCAGTTGCACCACCTCCGGCCAGGTCATATCCGGCACTGACTCACCCCGTTGACTGGCGCGAATCTGCCGCGCCAGATCAGGCCGGGCGATGAGGCCACGGCCAATCATCACGTCGGCACAGCCAGACACTTCACGACAGCGCCAATAGTCTGCAACCGTCCAGATCTCACCATTGGCAATGACATGGCAGCTGACCGCCTCGCGGGCCCTGGCGATCTCTTCCCAGTACGCCGGCGGTTTGTATCCGTCCACCTTGCTGCGGGCATGAATGACGATCTCCCCTGCTCCGGCCGCTTCCAGCGCCTGGGCACAGGCTACGCCCATGGAACGGTCGTCATAACCCAGCCGCATTTTGGCGGTCACCAGCACATCCGTGGGCACCGCCCTGCGCACTGCAGCGGTAATCTCGTACATCAGGTCCGGCTCCCGCATCAGCACACAGCCGCCCTTGTGCTTGTTGACCGTTTTCGCCGGACAACCGAAATTGATGTCCACCTGGGTGGCACCCAGCTCTGCCGCTTTCGCACCATGGCGCCCCATCATCTCAGGGTCCGACCCCAACAGCTGTACGGCGACCGGTGTTCCCACTTCGGTCCGGGCCTGGTTGTGCAGTTCCGGCGCGTATTTATAGAAGATACGCGGCGGCAACATGCCGTGGGTCACGCGAATGAACTCGGTAACACACCGGTCAATCCCCCCGACCTTGGTCAGGGTTTCGCGGATGGGTGCGTCGACCAGCCCTTCCATCGGGGCAAGGATGATTCGCATGGAGGCTCCAGTTACTGGGAAAAATGGATCAGTGATGACTGATCAAAAATCAGGCGGAGCGGATTGTAAGGAATTTGGCGGGAAGTTGGTAGCCGGGCACCCCGTTATGGCAGTGCCCGGCGAAGGGGACAGGTCTTATTTCACGTCGAAGCGGTCGTTGTTCATGACCTTGGTCCAGGCGGCAACGAAATCGTTCACGAACTTCGCCTGGTTATCGTCCTGGGCATACAGCTCCGCGTAGGCCCGCAGGATGGAGTTGGAACCGAACACCAGGTCAACACGGGTCGCGGTGAACTTGGTGTTGCTGCTCTTGCGATCCACGATGTTGTAGGAGTTCTTGCCCGTGGGCTCCCAACGGTTGGCCATGTCGGTGAGGTTCACGAAGAAGTCGTTGGTCAGCTGGCCAACGCGATCGGTGAACACACCGTGCTTGGTGCCACCGTGGTTGGTGCCCAGCACCCGCATACCACCGAGCAGGACGGTCATTTCCGGCGCGGTCAGGCCCATCAGCTGGGCGCGGTCCAGAAGCATCTCTTCCGGCTTGACCACGTAGTCCTTCTTCTGCCAGTTGCGGAAGCCATCAGCCAGCGGCTCCAGTGGCTCGAAGGATTCAGCGTCGGTCATCTCGTCGGTGGCATCGCCACGCCCCTTCAGGAAGGGAACGTGGACGTCATGGCCGGCCGCCTTGGCGGCCTTTTCAATGCCCAGGTTGCCACCCAGCACGATGACGTCTGCAATGCTGGCACCGGTCTCGGCGGAGATCTTCTCGTAGACTTTCAGCACCTTGGCCAGGCGCTCAGGCTCGTTGCCTTCCCAGTCTTTCTGCGGAGCCAGGCGAATGCGGGCGCCGTTGGCACCACCGCGCATATCAGAGCCCCGGTAGGTGCGGGCACTGTCCCAGGCGGTGCAGACCAGTTCGTTGAGACTCAGCCCGGCTTCGTCGATTTTCTCTTTGACCACTTCTTCGATGTAGTTGGTCTCACCCTGCGGTACCGGATCCTGCCAGATCAGGTCTTCGGCCGGCACATCCGGGCCGATATACCGGGACTTCGGCCCCATGTCCCGGTGAGTCAGCTTGAACCAGGCTCGGGCAAAGCAGTCCTTGAAGTATTCGGGATCCTTCATGAACTTTTCACAGATCGGCCGGAAGGCCGGGTGCATCTTCATCGCCATGTCGGCGTCCGTCATGATCGGATTGTGACGGATCGACGGATCGGTGGCATCGACCGGCTTGTGCTCTTCCTTGATGTCGACCGGCTCCCACTGGTTGGCGCCCGCCGGGCTCTTGGTCAGTTTCCACTCATAGCCGAACAGCAGTTCGAAGTAACCCATGTCAAACTGGGTCGGGTTGGTGGTCCAGGCTCCTTCGATACCGGAGGTTATGGCGTTGGCAGCCTTGCCCTGCATGTTGGGATTGATCCAGCCCAAGCCCTGCTCTTCTACGTCCGCAGCTTCAGGCTCGGGCCCAAGAGCGCCGGCATCTCCGTTACCGTGCGTTTTACCAACAGTGTGACCGCCGGCGGTCAGAGCCGCGGTTTCTTCGGCATTCATGGCCATCCGGGCGAAGGTTTCCAGTACCTGGTCACCGGTCTTGATCGGATCCGATTGACCGTTAACACCTTCCGGGTTCACGTAAATCAGACCCATCTGAACGGCCGCCAGCGGGTTTTCCATGGTATCTGGCTTGCCAACGTCCTCATAGCGTGTGTCGGAGGGCGCCAGCCACTCCTTCTCGGATCCCCAGTAAATGTCTTTTTCCGGGTGCCAGATGTCCTCACGGCCGTAAGAGAAGCCGAAGGTCTTGAAGCCCATAGATTCGTAGGCAATATTACCCGCCAGGATAAACAGGTCGGCCCAGCTCACCTTGTTGCCGTACTTTTTCTTCAGCGGCCATAACAGCCGGCGCGCCTTGTCGAGGTTGCCGTTATCGGGCCAGGAGTTCAGTGGGGCGAACCGCTGGTTACCGGTACCGCCGCCACCGCGACCATCGGCCAGACGGTAGGTACCCGCAGCGTGCCAGGCCATCCGGATCATCAGGCCGCCGTAATGGCCCCAGTCCGCCGGCCACCAATCCTGGCTGTTGGTCATCAGCTCGTGCATATCCTTTTCAAGGGCTTCGTAGTCGAGCTTTCTGACCTCTTGCCGGTAGTCGAAGTCTTCGCCCATCGGGTTCGTTTTGCGGTCGTGCTGATGCAGGATGTCGAGGTTCAGGGATGCTGGCCACCAGGCGGTGACGTTGCCCTGGTCCTGAGTGTTGGAGCCGTGCATTACAGGGCACTTGCCCCCACTACTGTTACTCTGCGTCATGCTTATCTCCTTGATTGCACTGTTCTGATAACAACGTTATCGAGACGTTCGTACCACTCAATATAGTTCACAGCCCTGCGGCTGCCCGAAAGTATTTCTACTGCCTGAATAGACTCTGTCTATGGCTGCGCCCGCCCCTGAAATCTCCGCCAGTCCGAGGGCGGAGCTCTCCAGAATTTCCTACTGGGCAATGGCGTAATTGACCGAATAATCAACGAGCACCAGGTATCGATCTCGCCACGCTGATGACCAGTTCCGGATTGCGAATGACATTGTTCGACTCCTTGTCTGCCGCTGTCTTGTTAACCATAGAACAGGCTCTTCGGTTTGTTTAATCAATTAAGAGCAACGAAGTGATATCCAAAACCTATCACAAACCCAATAACAATAGCTTTCCGGGAAGAGGACTGCAGATGGCGGGAAACGACGAAAGTCAGGCCTGAACGGCGGGCGTACCGCTACCCCCACAGGCAGCGGGCATAAAAAAGCCGGGTACGGACTGAGTGTCCGTCCCGGCTTTGCAGGAAGCCTTGCTTTGGCTTAGTTAGCCAGCTCCAGCAGCAGGCGGTTCAGACGACTGACATAGGCGCCCGGATCCTTCAGCTGTTCGCCACTGGCCAGGGTTGCCTGATCCAGCAACACGGCAGACAGCTCACTGAAGCGCTCATCGCGCTGCTCGTTTTCAAGCCGCTGCACCAGTGGATGGTCCACGTTGATCTCGAAGATCGGCTTGCTCTCCGGTACCGGCTGGCCCGCAGCTTCCATGATCTTCTTCATCTGGGCGCCCATATCGAAGTCGCCCACCACCAGGCATGCCGGAGAATCGGTCAGGCGGTTGGTTACGCGCACGTCCTGAACCTTGTCCTCCAGCGCTTTCTTGATCCGCTCAAGCAGCTGCTGATGCTCCTTGGTGGCCTCTTCCTGGTGCTTCTTGTCTTCCTCGGTCTCCACGTCGCCAAGGTCCAGTTCGCCGCGGGCGACGTCCTGGAACTGCTTGCCGTCGTACTCATTGAGGTAGCCCATCATCCACTCGTCGATGCGGTCGGAGAGGATCAGCACTTCAATGCCCTTCTTGCGGAAAACTTCCAGGTGCGGGCTGCTCTTGGCCGCCATGAAGCTGTCTGCGGTGATGTAGTAGATCTTCTTCTGGCCTTCCTTCATCCGGCCGATGTAGTCATCCAGCGCCACGTTCTGGGCAGACTCGCCGGTGTGGGTGGAGGCAAAGCGCAGCAGGCCGGCGATTTTCTCGCGGTTGCTGAAGTCTTCAGCCGGGCCTTCCTTCAGTACGGTGCCAAACTCGCCCCAGAATTTCTGGTATTGCTCCGGCTCTTTCTTGGCCAGCTTGGACAGCATGTCCAGAACCCGCTTGGTGAGTGCGCTGCGGATGCTTTCAACGGTGCTGTCGTTCTGCAGGATTTCCCGCGAAACGTTGAGGGACAGGTCGTTGGAATCGACCACACCCTTGGTGAAGCGCAGGTACAGCGGCAGGAACTGCTCGGCGTCGTCCATGATGAAAACGCGCTGGACGTAAAGCTTCAGGCCACGGGGTGCCTCGCGGTTGTACAGGTCAAACGGGGCGCGGGCCGGGATGTACAGCAGGCTGGTGTAGTCCAGCTTGCCTTCCACCTTGTTGTGGGACCAGGTCAGCGGGTCTTCGAAGTCATGGCCGATGTGCTTGTAGAATTCCTTGTACTCCTCGTCCTTGACCTCTGTACGCGGCAAGGTCCACAGGGCTGTAGCGTCGTTGACGGTTTCGTACTGGCCCTTCTTGTCTTCTTCCTCGGACTCGGTCTTCATCACCACCGGGAAGGAGATGTGGTCGGAGTACTTCTTCACCAGGCTGCGCAGGCGCCAGCCGTCGGCGAATTCTTTTTCTTCCGGCTTCAGGTGCAGGACAATTTCGGTGCCGCGGTTTTCACGGGTAACCGGCTCGATGGTGAATTCACCATCCCCTTTCGATTCCCAGTGCACCCCCTCTTCCGCCGGAGTGCCGGCACGACGGGTGAACACTTCAACCTTGTCCGCCACAATGAACGCGGAGTAGAAACCCACACCAAACTGGCCGATCAGCCGGCTGTCCTTTTTCTCGTCACCGGACAGCTGCTTGAGGAACTCGGCGGTGCCGGATTTCGCGATGGTACCCAGATTCTGGATGACATCCTCGCGGCTCATGCCGATACCGTTGTCGGTGATGGTGACGGTGTTAGCCTCGGCATCGAAATCCAGGCGGATCTTCAGCTCGGAATCGCCCTCATACAGACCGTCGTTCTTCAGGGCGGCAAAGCGCAGCTTGTCTTCGGCATCGGAGGCGTTCGAGATCAGTTCGCGGAGGAAGATCTCCTTGTTGGAATAAAGGGAGTGGATCATCAGGTGAAGCAGTTGCTTCACTTCGGTCTGAAAACCCAGGGTCTCTTTGTTGGTTTCTACCGTCATGACTGTGTTTGTCTCCTGCTATTCAACGTTCCGTGGAGCGATGCGGGCCGGTAGCCTGCACCGCCCGACTCTTGAGTTGGGCTCGGGATCAACTCGAGGTCCGGGCAAGCCGGTGGAGCCGGCCTGCAACGGGACTTGAGATTCTGGAACCAGAGATGGGGCTACGCCGGCGCATTTCAACCCCGGAGACAGCAAAGTCAGTCGTCGAGCAGGAAATGCGCCCGCGCGGTGGCAATGGGCTGGGAACGGGATTTTTGCCAGGCGCTGATCATCACGTTGGCGACCCGGTTGCCCTGGCGGGTCAGGCGGCACTCCGCAAAGGTCTCGCGGTTAAGGCCGGCGCGCAAATAATCCAGGGAGAAGTCGACAATTCGGGGCATTCTGAGCACATCTTGCGACATCATCAGGTAGATCGCTGCAGATAGCTCCATAAAACCGCCAATCACCCCGCCGTGGATGGCCGGCAGTACGGGATTGCCCAGGTTCTGCTCCCGCGCCGGCAGGCGGAAAATCAGGTCGTCTCCGAAGCGGTCACACTCGATGCCAATCCAGCGGGCGTAGGGAATGCTCTCCAGCATGCGGGAGAAGTCGCCGGTTTCCTGCGTATAGCGGAGGATTTCTACCGTCGTCATGCCTCACCTCCGGTAATCGAATCACGATAGGACTTCGGCAGCGCTTCCTTGCCGATCCGCATGAACGTGGCCACGCAGTTGGCAATGGTCTCACCCTCTTCCTGGTAGGCTTCACAGCGGGTAAAGATAATGTTGCGGGTTACCCGGTAGGTTTCGGCTCGGGCGTAAACCGGCTTGTTCGGTTCTGCCGGGCGCATGTAGTCCACCCGCAGATCCAGGGTCGGGCACAATTCGAAGTCGTCCAGGGCACAAATGATGACGCACCCGGAGGTGGTGTCCATCAACGTCGTGATGGCGCCGCCATGAATTACCCCGGTTTCCGGGTCACCGATAATCTGTTCGCTGTAGGGCAGGCACAGGGTCAGGGTGCCCTCTGCCGCCTCTTCTACTGTCAGGCCAAGTTCCCGGGCCTGGTTAAGCGTTGCAATGAACCGGCTAACCCGGTCTCTGCGGATGGCATCCGTCATTGATTGAATCTCGATCTGTCTTTAGGGGGAAGTTTACATGGAGCGCTGCGTGACGCCCGGCACCGGGAGGCTGTCAGCCGTCACTGCGGGCGGCAGGTTCGTCAAACACCTTGCCGGATCGCAAGGCGACCAGGGCGTCGGAGCAGAATTCCCGACGATAGAGTACGACAACCACCAGGGTGGACGCCGCGATGAACACCAGGGGGTGGAAAAACCAGGCCACCACGGCCAGGGCGTAATAAAACGAGCGCAACCCCAGGTTGAAGGCGTCGCCGGCCAGGTTACAGACGGTGCCGGCACTGCGGGCAAAGGCTTCGCGGCCCGCCGGGCTTACCTTGGTATCCTCCGGAGCCGGAGCGCTGCCCACCATCACCGACACAAAGTTGTACATGCGCATGGACCAGGTGAACTTGAAGAACGCGTAGACAAACACCACCAGCAACACCACCAGCCGCAATTCCCAGATCTCCCGGCTGGGTACCTCGCTGAATGGCAGGGTGGCGAACACCTCCATCACTTCGGTGGTGTAGCCCAGCGCGGTGATGATACCTGCGAGGATCAGCAGGCAACTGGAGGCAAAGAATGCTCCGTTACGCTCCAGGTTTCCAACCACTGCGGTGTCGGACATACGGTTGTCCCGCCGCAACATGACCCGCATCCAGTCTTCCCGGTACATGTCGAGGGTGTTGGACAAACAGGCGCGGTCCGATGCCCGTCGCTTGGAATATTCGGTGTAACCCAGCCAGCAGATAAAAAACCAGAGCAACGCCAGAAATTCGAGGAGATTACCCATTGAAGGCCTTCGAATACGGGAATGAATTCGGGAAGAGTTGGCAACTGCTCCTATAATACGCCAAGACACCACGGCCCACCACTTGCACCCGGCATTTAAAGCCGCGCGCAGCCGTGTAATCATGTTTCAGGAACCTCACCTACAAGGAGTTAACAGTGCGAATCGCTGTCTTGCAACGCTGCTTTCCGGCCCTGGCCCTGGCTCTTCTGCTGGCAGGCTGTTCGGTTAACCCGGTTACCGGGAAGAAGCAACTGTCATTGATTTCCGAGAGCCAGGAAATGTCCATGGGCGCGGAGCAATACACGCCAACCCAGCAGACCCAGGGTGGCCAGTATTACCTGGATCCGGAACTGACCATGTACGTCCGCGAGGTCGGCCAGAAGCTGGCGCGGGTGAGCGACCGCCCTGACCTGCCTTACGAGTTCGTCATTCTTAACAACAGCGTACCTAACGCCTGGGCACTGCCCTCCGGCAAGATTGCGATCAACCGTGGCCTGCTGACCAAACTGGATGACGAAGCCCAGCTGGCCTCTGTGCTCGGCCACGAAATTGTTCATGCGGCGGCCCGTCACAGCGTCCAGCGAATGCAGACCGGGATGATCCTCAGCGCCGGCATGGCCGGACTCGGACTGATCCTCACCGACAACGAATGGGCCGGCATGGTGATGGGCGGTGCGGCAATCGGTGCCCAGATGGCCCTGGCCCAGTACAGCCAGGGCGACGAGCTGGAGTCGGACCGTTACGGCATTGAGTATATGGTGGAAGCCGGTTACGACCCGCAAGCCGCAGTGGAACTTCAGGAGCTGTTCGTGGAACTGTCCGAAGGCAAGGCCGCCGGGTTTGTCGAGGGCCTGTTCGCCACACACCCGCCGTCCCGGCAACGGGTCGAGGCGAATCGCAAACTGGCCGCGGCATACGGCTCCGGCGGCTATCGGGGCAAGGACGTGTACCAGCGCAAGCTGGCCTACGTGCGCAGCAAGCAGCCGGCCTACGATGCCCATGACAAGGCCATGGCACTGGCCGGCAAAGGGGATATGACGGGCGCCCTGGCGAACGTGAATGAAGCCATCCGCCTGGAGCCTCGGGAAGCCTCATTCTATGCCCTGCGCGGGCGCATCTACGACCACCAGAAGAATCCCGACAAGGCCGCCGCCGATTTTGACAAGGCGGTTTCGCTCTATCCGGAAATGTTTTCCTATCGCCTCTATAACGGTCTCAACGCCCTGCGGCAGAACAACCTTACCAAGGCCAAAGAAAACCTGACGCGTGCCAATCAGCTGGTGCCCACGTCCATCGCCTATCTGCGCCTGGGTGATATAGCGGTGAAGGAAAACCGCCGCGACGATGCCATCCGTTTTTACTCAACCGCCGCGGAAGCCGGCGGCGAGGTTGCCGAAGAGGCCAAGCGCAAGCTGGCCAGTCTCGCCCGCTGAACCGGCCCGACCGGCACGGAGCGCGTTCTCCGTGCCGGCGCTCTCCTCTTCGCGTCTCTCGTCTCTCGCCTCACCCCTTCACTCCGCCTGGTACCTGCGACTGCGCCAGTTTGTTGCCCTGCTGACGCACGACGGCTGTCATTGTTTGCATTGACTTCTAGAGCAATAACTCTAAAAATCAGTTCATACAGACAACAAACGGACCGTTGCCATGCTCGCAAAACGAATCCAACCGATGTTTTTCCAGGCCCGCCGGCTCTACGTGGAGCTGATGTTCCAGGTGATGGGACGGGCTCTGCAGGCCGTCAGCGAAATTGACGAAACTGTCCAACAGGAAGCCAACGCCCTGCCGGAGGGGTTCCTGTTCGAGATGATGGTGATGCCGGATGGCGCCCGGCTGATTGTGGAGCACACCGGAAACGGCCGGTTCCGTTATCTGGGTGACAGCGCACCGAGGGCCGTTGACCTGTCCATCCAGTTCAAGCACATAGCCCATGCCTTCCTGGTGCTGTCCTTCCAGGAGAAAACCTCGGTAGCCTTTGCCAATGACCGCATGCTGGTGGACGGTGACATCAGCCGCGCCATCCGCATGACGCGAATCCTGAACCGGCTGGAAGCCTTTATCCTGCCCAAGCTGATCGCCAAACGGGCCGTCAAGGAATACCCCGAGAACATCCACCTGCCCGAGAAACTGCTGAACGCAGCACGCATCTACCTGAAAGTAGCGACCAACTTCGTTGAGACGGTGAAAGCATAATGACTGACAAATTCTACGAGTTCTTCTGCCCGGTCAAAGTGATTGCCGGCAAAGCCGCCCTGGAGCACATCCCTTATGAGCTCTCCGGCCTGGCTGCAAAGCGCCCGATGATTATCACTGACAAGGGGGTTCGCGCCGCGGGCCTGCTCGATCCGGTGGTTTCCGCCTGCGAAGAAAGTGGCCTCGACATCGTGAGCATCTACGACGATGTGCCACCCGACTCGTCCAAGGCGGTCGTCAGGGACATCGCCGGCATCTATCGATCCGAGAAGTGCGATTCGATCATTGCCGTTGGTGGTGGTTCCGCCATTGATACCGCCAAAGCGGTCAATATCCTGGTGTCCGAGGGCGGCGACGACATTGCCAAGTACAGTGGTGCCGGCGTGCTGAAACACCCGCTCAAGCCGTTCTTCGTGGTTCCCACCACCGCCGGCACTGGTTCCGAAGTCACCGCGGTTGCGGTGATTGCCGACACCGAGAAGCACGTCAAACTGCCGTTCACGTCGTCGTTCCTGCTGCCCAATGCCGCCATTATCGACCCGCGGATGACCCTGACCCTGCCGCCCCACATCACGGCGGCGACGGCCATGGACGCCCTGACCCATGCCACCGAAGCGTTCACCTGCATGGCAAAGAACCCGCTCAGCGATGCCTACGCCACAGCCGCCATCAAGAAGATTACCGGCAACCTGCTGAAGGTGATGGATAGCCCGAAAGATGCCGACGGGCGCCTCGAACTGGCCCAGGCCTCGACCATGGCCGGCATCGCCTTCTCCAACTCCATGGTGGGCCTGGTCCACGCCCTGGGCCATGCCACCGGCGCCATCTGCCACCTGCCTCACGGCCTGTGCATGAGCCTGTACCTGCCCTATGTACTGGAATACAACCTCGAAACCATCCGCGAGCCGCTGGGCGAATTGCTGCTGTATCTCGACGGTGCCGACGTCTATGCCGCAACCCCGGCCAGTCGCCGTGCCGAGGCGGCTATCTCTGCTATTCGCCGCATGCGGGACGCCCTCTATAAGCGCTGCGAACTGCCACGCACCCTGAAGGAAACCGGCAAGGTGCTGGAAAGCCAGCTGGACGACATCGCCCGCGCCGCACTGGATGACGGTGCCATCATGTTCAACCCGAAGGAGGTGAGCCTGGACGACGCCAAGGCCGTCCTGGCCCGCGCCTGGGCCTGATTTGCACCAATCCCGACCGCGGGGGCGATCACGATCGACCCCGCGGTTAACCAGGGCCAGCGGAATTAATCAAAAGGAGTTATTGAAAAGTATCATTAAACCGGTAACAATCCGGTGAAAGCGCTGGCAGGGAAGCGGCCGTTTCATCCATACGGTAACCGAGCTCAGAGCCCGTATCTATGCCCTTCTTGAACATCCGCCGCATGATCGGCGTATCCGCAATCCTCGCCCTGGCAGCCGCCTCCGGACTGACCCTGGCCTCCCCATCGGAGAATTCTCCGGCCGAATCCAGAACACTCAAGTTCAATGTCTCACCCAATGGCTATCCCCCTTACGTGATCGTGGGTGAGAACGACTACTCCGGCATCGTCTGGGACGTGGTTACCCACATCGCAGACCGGCTGGACTACAAGGTTGAACCCAGGAAGATTCCACGCAAACGGGTAGACCAGATGCTGCTCGATGGCTATATCGATGCCACACCGCGGGCTATCGAATGGACCGAAAACCCGGAGCAGTTTGTGTTTTCCGATCCGATCGTTCGGGTGCAGGAAGTCTTTTTTGTCCCGCTGGACTCCAGTTTCGAGTACAACTCGCCTGACGACCTGCGCTCAAAAACCCTGGTAACCCACCTCGGTTACAAGTATCCGGTACTGGAGCCACTGTTGGAGTCCGGCGAACTGCAACGGTTTGATGTCTCCGAAGACAGCGACATGTTCGATTACCTGCTTCACGGCCGGCGCTTTGATGCCGCGGTGGCAGACCGGCTGCTGGGGCAATGGATCATCCGGCAGGAAAACCTCCAGGGTAAGGTTCGCTACACCACCAACAACATCAGCGACTACGGCTTCCGGCTGATGCTCCGACCGGAATGGCAGCCCTTTGTCGATCAATTCAACGAAGAACTGGCCGACCTCAGGGCCAGCGGTAAACTGGAGCACATTCTTTCCAGCTACCGCTGACCGGCGATCCACCCGGGCGGGCCGTCACTCCAGCCGCCGTAGCAGCAGCATGGGTGATACCCGCAACACCGGGGTCAATTGCCAGCGGCCAAATACCGCCAGCACCAGCGCGCTGACCAGCGGAATGGCGACAACAACCGGCCAGTGCCAGCGGAAGCCAGCCTCGAACATGCGGAACTGCAACGCCCAGACCGCTCCCTCGGCGGCGATCACCCCCAGCAGTCCCGCCACGAACCCCAGTACCGCAAACTCGATCATGGTAGCGCGCACCAGCAGAGACTGCCTTCCGCCGAGGGTCCGTAGCAGCGCCCCTTCCCGCTGCCGGTCCTGCAGCGTGGCACTGACCACCGCCGCCATCACCACCAGGGCCGCAGCCAGGATCAGGGCCAGAATGGCTTCAATCGCCTGGGTTACCTGGCGCACGATGTCCTGAATCCGCTCGATAATATGATCCACTTCGAGAATTGACACAGTCGGGAACTCCCTGGAAAAACCGTTCAACTCCGTCTTGCGCTCCCGGGTCAGATAGAAGCTGGTTATCCAGGTTGCCGGCATGTTATCCAGGGCGCCACCAGGCGGGAATGCCATGTAGAAATTGGGTTTCATGCTGTCCCACTGCACGGTGCGGATGCTGGTAACCGGTTCGGCGATGGTTTGCGAGCCGATGGTAAAACCCAGCACATCCCCCACCGTAACGCCCAGCCGTTCCGCCAGCTCTGCCTCAATGGATACGCCGGCGGTTTCACCGGCGCCAAACCACTGGCCGGCCACAATCCGGTTGTCCTCCGGCAGGCTGTCCATCCAGGTCAGGTTGAGCTCACGATTCAGCGCATTGATCCGTTCATCCTTGCTGACCGCCTCCAACACGGGCTGGCCGTTAAGTTCGGTCAGCCGGCCGCGCACCATCGGATAGAGCTGGTCCAGCGGCATGCCCCGCTGCTCCCAGTAGGTCGCCACGTCATCCACTGCGTCCGGCGCAATGTTAATCAGAAAGTGGTTGGGCGCATCGTCGGGAAGCTGCCCCTGCCAATCGTCCAGTAACGACGTGCGCACGAGGATAAGAGTCGCCGCAAGCATGAGGGTCATGGCGAATACGGCAATCTGGGACAGGCTGGCCCGACGGTGCCGGTAGAGGCCTACCAGAGCCAACCGAAGCGCACTGCCACCGCCTGACAACCGGCGCAACCCGGCAACCATTCCCCACCCGAGGGCCGCCAGCACCAGCAACAGCAGCGCCAGGCCGCCGATGAGGGCCACCACCAGGTACAAGTCCCGGGCGTACATCCAGACCAGTCCGAATACCGCAAGCAATGCAATCAGCAGATCCGGCAGGGCCTCGCGGCCCGACTCCCCGGGCTGGCTGCGCAGAACCCGCATGGCGGGAACATGGCGCAACCGCCGCACCGGCGGGTAGGCAAACGCAAACAGCGATACCAGTGCAGTCAACAGGGCCGGCGTCAGTGCTGCCGGGTCCACGCCGTAATCCACCGGCCGCTCCAGCGCCTCCGCCAGCAGGCCGGATAACAGCCAGTACAGGGGAATGGCCAGTGCCAGCCCACCGGCAACGCCGAGCAGCCCCCAAACCGCAAGCCGGCGCAGATAGAGTCGCCCGACCTGCTGCCCGGAGACACCGAGGGTTTTCAACAACGCCACGGTATCCCGCTGGGCCAGCGCATACTGGCGGCTGGCCACCGCCACCGCTACCGCGGCCAGCAATACCGCGAGACTACCTCCCAGCAGCAGGAAGCTTTCTGCCCGCTCCAGCGACTCGGAGAGGGTTTCGCCGTCGCGAATGCTCTCCCACTCATGGCTGGGCTGGAGCTGCGGCTGCAGCCACTTGTAGTAGGCGTCGAGCCGGGCTTCATCACCGGCAAACAGATAGACATATTCGACCCGGCTGCCCTCCTGGATGACCCCGGTCGCCGGTACGTCATCCACGTGCATCATGATGCGGGGCGCCAGCGCGCTCATGCGGAAACCACCATCCGGCTCCCGTACCAGCAAGCCCGTTACCCGCAATGCCAGACTTCCCACTTCAAGAGGATCACCGACCTGGAGGTCCAGTAACCGCAGCAGTCGCGGGGTTACCCAGACTTCCCCCGGGGCGGGGCCGCCGGATCGCATCTCGCGGGGCGCATCGGGGGTGGCCTGGTATTCGATCTCGCCACGAAGCGGATAGTCACCACTGACTGCCTTCACGGCCACCAGCTGGAACCCTTCACCACCAAACACCATGGTGGAAAACTCGATCATCTGTGCGGTTGCCAGCCCGCGGCTGGTGGCGCCGGCAACCCAGGCTTGCGGCACGGGCCGTCCGTTTTCGGCCTCCAGCTGCCGATCTGCAGCCAGGAACGCACTGGCCGAAGACACCAGCGTGCGCTGTAACTGGCTGGCGAACAGGGCAATGGTTGCAACGGTGGCAACCGCAATCACCAGTGCCGCCAGGACAACCCGGACATCCCGCTGCCGCAGATCACGTCCCGCAGACGCCAGTTTCTGTGAGGCTGCCATCAGGACAGGGCCTCCCGGCGACGCTCGGCACCTGCAGGTTCGGACAAAACGCCTGCTTCAATGGAAAACTGGCGCTGACAGCGCGTCGCCAGGTGCTCGTCGTGGGTGACCATCACCAGTGTGGTACCCTGTTCACTGTTGAGCGCCATCAACAGGTCGGAAATGGCCTGGCCGGTGCGGTTATCCAGATTACCGGTGGGCTCGTCGGCGAACAGGATTACCGGGTTGGAGGCAAAGGCGCGGGCAATGGCCACCCGTTGCTGCTCACCGCCGGAGAGCTGACGGGGAGTATGCTGCAGGCGCTGTCCCAGCCCCACCCGCTCGAGTAACTCGCGGGCCTTGCGTTCCGGGTGTTCAACACCTCCCAGTTCCAGCGGCAGCATCACATTCTCCAGGGCGGTGAGCGCCGGCAACAGCTGGAATGACTGGAAGACAAAGCCGACCCGCTGGGCCCGCAAGCGCGCCCGCTCATCCTCGTTCAGGTCACTGACCACCGCGCCGTCCAGCACCACCGATCCTTCCGACGGGGTATCAAGACCGGCAAGTAACCCCAGCAGCGTGGTCTTGCCGGAGCCGGAGCGACCGACAATGGCTACGGATTCTCCCCGATTGATTTCCAGGTTGACCCCCTGCAGGATCGTCAGCGTATCATTGCCCAGTTCAACCCGATGGGTCAGCTCGCTGACTTTCAGCATCGGCGTGCCGGCAGTGGTGGTGGGACGGTTCGGGTCGGTCACGGGATCTCCAGCTGTTTCGCTTGTTACCGGGTTACTATTTAAAGGGTTACATTTCACAGGATTACATTTCACAGGACTACTATGGATACGGTGTTTTTCCGTCTGAGATCAATCATCTTTCTGGTTATGGTGGTGATTGCCGGCACTTTGCAGGCAAGCCCGAACCCCATCAACCAGAGCACTACCGGCCAGAACGCTCTCAACCCGAACACCCTGCTGATCATGGGCGACAGCCTCAGCGCCGCTTATGGCGTGCAGACCGAGAACGGCTGGGTATCATTGCTCCGGAACCGTCTCGAGGATAACGGTCACGACTGGACCGTGGTCAATGCCAGTATCAGCGGCGAAACTACCGACGGCGGACTTCGCCGCCTGCCCGATTTGCTGTCCCGCCATGCCCCGGCAATTGTCATCATCGAACTGGGCGGCAACGACGGGCTCCGGGGCTTCCAGCCTTCCGTTATCGAACAGAATCTCGCACAGATGATCGAGCTGACCCGGGACGCCGGTGCTCGCCCCCTGCTTGTTGGCATGCAGATTCCACCGAACTACGGGCCGAGATACACCTCGATGTTCGCGGCGATTTACCCGAAACTGGCTGACAGCCATGACACCGGTCTGGTTCCGTTTTTCCTCGACGGAATCTATAACCAGAACGGCATGATGCAGGAAGATGGCATCCATCCCAGCAGCCAGGCCCAGCAAAAACTGCTCGACAACCTTTGGCCGGCGCTCGAGCCCATGCTCTCAGACAGCTGAAGCCAGCGTCCCGCCGTCAGGCCTCGAGTGTACCAAGGAAGCTCACCGCCCGTCGCTCCGACCAGTAGACACCATCACTGGTGCGTTCGACGAAGCCCACATGGCCGCCCCAGCGGGGCGCTTCCAGCCGGACATGATGACCGAGCAACGAGCGGGACTCGGGGAAACAGGCGGGAGACAGGAAGGGGTCGTCCGCAGCATTAACCATCAGTGCAGGCACCCGGATATCCCGCAGGTAATTGATGGCCGAACACTGCCGCCAGTAATCCTCCGCATCCCGGAACCCGTGCAGTGGTGCCGTATAGCGGTCGTCAAACTGGCGAAAATTCCGAATCTCGTCAAAACCGCTGACATCTATCACCTCGGGAAAACGCCGGGCCTTTTCGGTCATCTTGGCCTGCAAGTCCCTCAGGAAACGCTGCATGTAAATGCGCCTGCTGGGCCGGGCCAGCATTTCGGCGCTGCCGGCAAGGTCACAGGGCACCGAGTAGGTCACGGCACCACGGATCCGCGGGTCCAGCCGCTCCCCCTGCTGCCCCAGATACACCAGCGTCAGGTTGCCCCCCATGCTGAAGCCGGACAGGGAAATGGCATCGTAACCCCGGGTCAGGGCGTGACGGACCACCTGGTCGAGATCTTCGGTTGCACCACTGTGGTAAAACCGTGGCTGCCGGTTCATCACCCCGCCGCAGGAGCGAAAATTCCAGGCCAGCACATCCCAGCCTTCCCGCAGCAGCGCCCGGGTGAGTCCCAGCATGTAGGGCCGGCGGCTGTGCCCTTCCAGGCCATGGGACAGAACGGCGAGCCGCCGGTTGCCTTGGCGGTACCAGTCCAGGTGCAGCTCGTCGTCGTCCGGGGTGGCCAGTACCGCGGTCTCCGGCTCGTCGAGTTCAATGCGCCGGAACAGTGTCGGCCAGACCGACTGCAAGTGGCCGCTCCGCAGCCAGCGGGGAGGATGATACGAATTGTCCATTTTTTAACCTTGCAATTCAGGGGGTTGACCCGGAGAAATAAAGCCCTTAATATGCGCGCCACATTGATGCTGTTCCCCGATAGCTCAGTTGGTAGAGCAACGGACTGTTAATCCGTTTGTCCCTGGTTCGAGCCCAGGTCGGGGAGCCACTTATTCCGAAAAGCCGCTGCGCCAAAACGCCAGCGGCTTTTTTTATGACGTTTTTTATGGCACTGCCCGACGCCGGATGGCGGAGCGACCCGGCTCGGCCAGGCCACCCCTCCCGGACAATCAGTTAACCGCATCCCATTGCATGAATTCCCGCAACACCTGGTACAGAGTATAGCTGTCCCTGGTGCCGGTCATTTCCCGCACCGAGTGCATACCCAACTGGGGCACGCCAATATCCAGCGTGGTTACCCCCAGGTTGGCGGCGGTCAGCGGGCCAATCGTGCTGCCACATCCCATATCACTGCGTACCACAAAGGTCTGGCACGGCAGGCCCAACTCGTCACTGATGTGGCGATACAGGGCAGCGGAGCGACTGTTGGTGGCGTAGCGCTGGTTGTGGTTCACCTTGATCACCGGGCCCTGGTTGATCAGCGGACCGTGGTTCTCGTCGTGCTTGTCCATGAAGTTGGGGTGGATGCCATGGGCGTTATCCGCCGAGACCATCATCGAACGGGCAATTGCCCGGCCGCGGCCGGCACCGCACCAGCGCTCCAGCACCGCACCGAGGAACGGCCCCTGCGCGCCTTCAGCCGACATGCTGCCCACTTCCTCGTGGTCATTACACACCAACAGGGCCGGCTTCTGACCTGAGGTATCCAGCAGCGATCGCAGGCCGATGTAGCAGCTCAGCAGGTTATCCAGCCGCGCGGAGGCGATAAACTCCTCATTCAGACCTATCAGTGAGGCGGGCTGGGCATCGTAGAAGCTCAGCTCGTAGCCCAGCACCTTACGCACATCCACGTCGGGCTGCTGCTTGCGAAGCTGCTGGATAAGCAGCTCGTTGAGAGTGGTCTGGTCGTTTTCCGGAACCTGCATCATCACCGGTGGCAGGTCGGTCTGGGCATTCACCGAACGGTTGCTGTTGGCTTCACGGTCGAGGTGAATGGCCAGGCTGGGAATGAAGGCGACGGGGCGGGCAAAGTTCACCAGCAGGTCACGCACCTTGCCCTCGCCATCCAGGCAGGTTACCCGCCCGGCGAGTGACAGGTCGCGGTCGAACCAGGGGTTCAGCAAGACGCCGCCATACACCTCCACGCCCACCTGGAAAAACCCCTTGCGCCGGAGTTCCGGATTGGGCTTTACCTTGAGGCAGGGGCTGTCGGTGTGGGCACCGACCATGCGGATGCCAGCCCGGGCCGGATCGCCCTTGCCAGTCCGGAAGGCCACCAGCGAGGACCCATTGCGCACCACGTAATAGCCCTGCCCCTCGTCGAGATGCCACTCCTCACGCTCGTCAAGTGCCTGGAAGCCGGCAGCGTCCAGTTGGCGGGTCATCGCCTGAACGGCGTGCCAGGGCGTGGGTGATTCGTTGAGAAAGTCGAGCAGGTTCTGATTAAAATCCGCGTGTTCCATGATGTCCTTAATAAGCTGATAATCGTGGATCTAGTATGGCATGATGCCCCACGTCCGGATAAGACCGGAGTTACCGTTATTCTACGCCGCCGGCCCGCCAGGAGAACACTGTGCCCCTACCCCGCTTCATGGATATTGAGTACTGCCAGACTGACGATGCCCTGTTCCCCACGGCCATCGCCTGGTCACTGGCGGACGGCCGGATGAAAACCGTGGTTATCGCACCGGACGAGTCCTGGCTGCCGGATGGCGAGGAGCTTCCCGACGTCGACCTGTTCTACCTCGAGGAGCAGGGTGTGCCGCTGATCGAGCTGGCCCATGAGTTGCACCAGGACCTGCCGGACCAGACGGTATACGTGGACGGCCTGGATCCCGATGAGATTCTCGTCGACAAGATCTTTGACGCGGTCGGCATGGACGCGCCTTTCGAAGTGGCGCCGGTAACGGATCTGCTGCCGCAACTGGATTCCGATGATATCGAAGAGCGGCGCCGCGCCATTCTGTTCGAGCACGGACTTGAACCCCAGTTACCCGAGAACGGCGTCTATGCCCTGCTGATGCTGGCCCGGGAAGCCCACCTGACGGACCGCTGAGAGGCCGCCCGGCGTACGACGAACTGTGACCTGAGTCGACGTAACAATCCGTTACAGACGGCACAATTCCGTTGACTACGCCGCTTGGCATCCCCTCTCAAGGTCAGGAAATCACACAATAATGAACCAGGTGCTGCGAACCCTGCTGTTGCCCGGACTGGTGTCGGTAATCACCAGCACGCCCGTCACTGCGGCCGACGACGTTCCCCGCGAAGAACTCAACTATGTCGGTATACTCGCCACCGCCCTCGAACACCGGGGCGTGGGCACTGTCACCGAAGAAGAAGTCTGGAGCAGTGCCGCAACCCTGGTGGTCGGCGGCCACATCACCGACCTGTTCCACGCCGAACTCCGCGCCGGCGGCGGTTACAAGGACGCCACCGTAGAGGGCCTCGCCCTGTCGGTAGACTATTTCGCAAGCTGGTATCTCGGCATGCACTACCCGCTGACCGACTACGCCAACGTCTATGGCCAGTTCGGTTTTTCCTACATCAGCGGCGAAGCGGAACTGGCAAATCCGGACGCGGCCGAAAACCGCCAGTTCAGCTACCTGGAAGGCGATTATCCTGACAGCAGCTTCAGCGTGAGCTGGTTGGCGGGCATGGATGTGGAAATACTCAGTAACACCTACCTGGTGCTCGAGGGCGGCCGACTGTTCAAGGACACGGGTAGCGACGTGAACACCTTCCAGTTTTCCGGTGGCCTGCGTTACGAGTTCTGATCTCTTGCCAGCTCCACGCCGGCCGGCGAGCCACCGGGTTCAGCCCCGGTGGCGGATATGCCAGCAACGATGAATCTTCGGGTTACGCTGGAAATCGCGGTCGATGGTAGACGGCGACACCTCCTCAACCTGAAACATTTCCGCCAGTGATTCGTCCAGCTTGAAGCGACGGAAGTTGTTGGAGAAGATCAGCAATCCCTCCGAACTCAGGCGGGCCATGGCCTGCTCGATCATCCGGCCGTGGTCGCGCTGCACATCCAGCACCCCTTCCATCCGTGCCGAGTTGGAAAAGGTCGGCGGATCCATGAAGATCAGGTCAAACACCTCACCGGCTTTTGGCCGTGCCTCCAGCCAGGCCAGACAGTCAGCCTGCTCAACCTGATGATAGCGCGGCGACGCCCCGTTCAGGGCCAGGTTCTCCCGCGCCCAGTTCACGTAAGTCTTTGACATGTCCAGGCTGAGGGAACGGGTTGCGCCACCAACCGCGGCATGCACACTGGCCGCACCGGTATAGCAGAACAGATTCAGGAAACGCTTGCCGCGGGCATGGCGCTGGATCCAGTGGCGCACCGGACGATGGTCCAGAAACAGCCCGGTATCCAGGTAATCCCGCAGGTTGACCTTCAACACACAGCCGTGTTCATGGACATTGAAAAACTCACCGCTGGTGCCCTGCTTTTCGTATTGGCTGGTTCCGGTCTGGCGCTGGCGCTGCTTGCACACCATCACCGCACGGTCCATTTGCAGGGCATCGGGAATTACCGCCAGCGCCTCCGCCAACCGCTCGCGGGCCGAGCGGGCATCAACGGTTTTTGGAGCGGCGTATTCCTGGACGTGAATACGCCCTTCATAGATATCGATGGCCAGGGCATATTCCGGCATATCCGCATCGTAAACACGGTAACAGCCAATTCCCTGCTTGCGGGCCCACTGGCCAAGGGTCTTCATGTTCTTCTTCAGACGATTGGCCAGCATGGCGGCACGCTCCGGATTGGCAATCCGGGGCATGACCTCGCTGGGTTCACCGATCTCCTTCGGCGCCACTTCGCTGTCCTTGTCGACATTGAACAGCAACAACTGCGCCGGCAGCTTGCCGTTGAACAAGCGGTACTGCTTGTAGCTCCGCAGGCCCAATGACTTGCCAAACTCGGGGACGCCGGTAAAAACACCGAGTCGCCAGCCGGTCAGGTTCTCCCGCACCACCTCACCCAGGCGGTGATACAGCGTGCCAAGCTGCTTGCGATCGCTCAGCCGTTCGCCGTAGGGCGGATTGGTCAGCACTAGCCCCTGCACCGCCCAGTCGCCCTCAAGGGCAAACCGGTCCAGTTCCCGACACTCCACATGGACAACGCCCTCAAGCCCTGCCCGCTGCACGTTTCGCGCGGCAGTCGCAATCACATTGTGGTCCTGGTCGTAGCCGGCAATGCGCGGACACTGGCCCTGACGACCCTCGTGGGCGCGGCGTTCCGCTTCCTGACGCAACGCCAGCCACAAGTCCGGCTGATGGCCGAGCCAGCGCTGGAAACCAAAGCCCTCACGTTTGCGCCCGGGTGCCAGGTCCAGCGCCATCATCGCTGCCTCAATCAGCAGGGTACCAGAGCCACACATGGGATCGATGAAATCGCCACCCTGTGCCGCCAGCTCAGGCCATCCGGCCCGGATCAGCAGGGCAGCCGCGAGGTTCTCCTTGAGCGGAGCCGCACCCTGTTCGGTGCGGTAGCCGCGCTTGTGCAGACTGTCGCCGCTGAGGTCGATCCCCACTGCCAGGGTTCCCCGGTGCAGCCGGGCCGAAATGGTGACGTCAGGATCTTTCGGGTTCACCGACGGCCGCCGGCCATCACCGGTACGCAGCCGGTCGACAATACCGTCTTTCACCCGCTGGGCGCCGAACTGGGTATTGCGGATGGCTTCGTTCTGGCCGCTGAAACTTACCTTGAAGGTGCCGCTGACCGCCAGGTGGTCCTGCCAGTTGATGTCCTGTACCCCCTGGTAAAGCTCATCCCCGGTGGTGGCACTGACATCGGCCAGGTGCAGGATGACGCGGTTGGCCAGTCGCGACCACAGACAGGCCCGGTAACCCGCTTCCAGGGTGCCGCTGGCCCAGACTCCGGCCGGCGCGTTGCGGAAGGGCTCCATGCCGAATTCCTTCAGCTCATCGGCCAGAAGATACTCGATGCCCTTGGGGCAGGTTACAAAAAAGTTAAGTTCAGCCAAGTTGAGCTCCCGAAAGTGTAACGGCCGGCTAACAATGCGGATTCGCGTGGTTTCCTATGGTAACCCACCGCGTGTTATTTCACACAAACATAAGAAAGCTGACACATATATGAAATAAATAGTGTACATCGGCGCAACCTTCGACTTACCTTGTAGGTGACGCGTCGTTCCCGGGGCCGAAAAAAGGCCTCCGGACAAAGGATCCTGACTGTCCTGACTGGTATTGGCAAGTGAGCAAATACCCGGGTAGAAATCCCGGCCAACCCTGCTCAGCCGGTACGTTCAAGGCAGATGTGTACACTTTGTTCTGTTAATCCATCAGTGAGGAACGGCATGAAAAGACAGAAGAGAGACATGTACGCTCGTGCATTCAAACGGGGATACCTGGCTGGCGTGTCCGGTAAACCAAAAGACAGCTGCCCGCTCGAGCAACCGGAAGTGAGACAGGAGTGGTTAAACGGGTGGCGTGAAGGCCGTACAGATCAGTGGGAGGGCATGACCGGCGTTTCAGGCATTCACAAGATGGCGAATGTCACAGCCTGACCGGCAAGCAAGTACCTTTAACCTGGATCAGGACCCCGAAAGTTTACTCTGGTCTTTGAAGCAACAGATTAACTGAAACCACACAACAGGGAATTTTCAACAGAGCAACCCAAACGGGTCCTCCCGACCCGTACCATGCGATAACTCGCCACGGGGTTCGTTCCCCGCCAGGGCCCGCTTAGCGGGCCCATCTTTTTTGCGGTACAGATATTTATCGCACCCCTTATCGCACCCCTTATCGCACCCCTTATCGCACCCCTCGCCTGACACCTCACCGATCCTGTTGCAGGGCACGAATGGCCTCGACGGCTTCGCCGATCAGCGCAGGGCCCCGGTAGATAAAACCTGTGTAGATCTGGACCAGCTTCGCGCCGGCACGGATCTTTTCCGCGGCGCTGGCACCGTCGGTTATGCCACCCACACCGATGATCGGCAGGGTGTCACCCAGCTCGGCATACAGCCCTTCGATGACTCGTAATGACGGCTGCCGCACCGGCGCTCCGCTCAGACCTCCTGCTTCCTGTGCATGACAGTGTCCGGTGACGGCCTCACGAGCAATGGTGGTATTGGTCGCAATGACGCCATCCATACCACTGTCCCGCAAAGCGGCGGCCACAAAACGAATACCCTCATCGTCCATATCCGGCGCGATCTTGACGGCTATCGGAACGTACTTGCCGGTTTCCCGCTGCTGGATACCCTGCTCGTCCTTGATGGCTTCCAGCAGGCGCTTCAGGGAGTCGCCGAACTGCAGGTCCCGCAATCCCGGCGTATTGGGTGACGACACGTTGACCGTGATGTAGTCCGCGCGGGTGTAGACTGCGGCAATACCCTTGCGGTAATCGGATTCAGACTCCTCATTGGGAGTATCCTTGTTCTTGCCGACGTTGATACCGAGTACACCTTTGTACTTGCGCCGGTCAACGGCTGCCAGCAGGTGTTGCAGGCCTTCGTTGTTGAATCCCATGCGATTGATGATGGCCTGATGCTCGGGCAAACGGAACATCCGGGGTGCCGGGTTACCGGGCTGGGCCAGCGGAGTGACGGTGCCCACCTCGATAAAACCGAATCCCAGCGCCCCCAGCGCGTCCACATGGTCCGCATTCTTGTCGAGACCCGCCGCCAGGCCCACGGGGTTGGGAAAGTCCAGTCCCATCACCGTAACCGGCAAGGGCCGGACTGCCGGAACAAGCATTTTCAATACCCCGAGCTTCTCGGCCAGGTCCAGCCCCGTTAAAGTGACGTTATGAGCGCGTTCAGGCTCCAGTGTGAACAACAGGTTACGGAGAAGACCGTACATGTTATAACTCCTCGGGTGATTTGGCGGGGCCGATTTCTGTGCGCAGGAGTATACCGAAAGTTTTCCACAGACGCTTTCTGCATAATCCGATGACAGCTAAATGACTGTAAGGTTAAGGTGTTGTGACCTTTTCCACGGAATCTGTGGATAACTCTGTTGAAAATGCCTGACCATCGTTTGCGATCCCTTGGGAAGTGCGCCGCCCTACAGATTGATCATTTTTTAACCAGTTATTATTTGCTGTTAAATCATGAAGTTAAAAAGCCGGAAATGGTAATCTAACAGCCATGTAACGTCCGCTTTACACATCGCCTCTTATTTGGCATGTGCATAAAACGGACAAACGTACCAGATCGTCCATAATAGAGACTGCCTCTCCGACACACTGCCAGGATCCGCTTGCATGTCTGAAAACACGTCATCCGTTCACCCCAGGTACCACGGGCTCGACAAGGAACGGGATGCTGCCACCCGGGTCACCGTGATCGGTATGATCCTGGATGCAGCGCTCGGTATTATAAAATGTATTGTCGGTGCATTATTCCACTCCCAGGCGCTGATCGTGGACGGCATCCATTCCTTTACCGATGTCGCGTCAGACCTCGTGGTCATAGCGGTCATGAAGGTATCCCGCCAGGCCCCCGATGAGAATCATCCTTACGGCCATCAACGCATCGAAACCATTGGCACCATGGTGCTGGGCAGCATTCTGATCGCCGTCGGCGGTGCTCTGGCGTGGGACAACATCCTGCGCATGCTGGCCGGGGGCGTGACGGAAGCTCCGGAATGGCCGGTTCTGGCGGCGGCTGTCGTCTCGGTTATCGGCAAAGAGTGGATCTTCCGCTACACCCGCCACATCGGGCAACTTATCCGTTCCGACTTGATCATCGCCAATGCCTGGCACAGCCGGACCGACGCGTTTTCCTCCGTCATTGTGGTGCTATCCACCGTCGGGGCCATGCTGGGCTACATCTGGCTGGATGCCCTGGCCGCCATCATCATCGCCGTCATTGTTGGCCGGATCGGCTGGCAGTTTACCTGGGACAGCGTGAGGGAACTGGTCGACACCGGGCTGTCGCCGGAAGACACCAGCATGCTCACCGACACGGCGATGAAAACCGAAGGCGTACGCAATGTCCACGAACTGCGCAGCCGCCGTATGGGGCATGACATTCTGCTGGATATCCATCTGCAGGTCCGGCCGGAGATCAGCGTGTCAGAAGGCCACCATATTGGTATGCAAGTGGTGGAAGGGATGCGCAAACAACTGGATAACATCCGCGATATCAATTTCCACATTGATGCGGAGAATGATGAAGATGCGATGCCAACTTCCGAGCGGCTGCCAACCCGGGAGGAGATCCGCGCGCTGCTGGCGGACTATTGCGACGCCCTGCCCCCGCAGAGCCGGATTCGTCTGCATTATCTGCGCAACAAGGTGCACATTGAACTGATGTTCGAGCTTCCGTTCAGTGATTCCGCCCCCCGGGCTGCCGATATCGAAGCTGCGCTATCCGACTATGCCTGGTTTGGCAGCCTGCGGGTCTGGTACAGCGCGCCCCATTGAGCCGGGCCGCAGTCGCCCACTCAGCGCCTGCGGTTCTCCTCCATGCGTGACAGAAACTCCTGCATGATCAGGGTGTACAGCTCACCGCCGAGAAACTGATCCTCCACGCCGGAGTCGATGCTGGGGTTGTCGTTAACCTCGATCACCGCCACCCGGTTACCAGACTGTTTGATGTCGACACCATACAGACCATTGCCGATCAGCCGGGTGGCGTTCAGCGCTGCCTGAATCACGTTCCGCGGCACCTCATAGGTCGGCAGGGTTTCAAAGCCGCCGCTCTCGACCTGGGAGCCACCATGCTGGTAAATCTGCCAGTGACCTTTCACCATCATGTACTTGCACGCAAAAATAGCACGGCCACCCAGTACCCCGATGCGCCAGTCGTAATCTGTGTACAGGTACTCCTGCGCCAGCACCAGAGCAGATTGCCGGAACAATGCCTTCAGGCCTGCCCGCAAGGTTTTTTCGTCCTCAGCCTTGGTAACCCCGCGGGAAAAAGCACCATCAGGGATCTTGATTACAACCGGAAACCCCAGCTCACTGACCACCCGCTCCACGGCGTCCTTCTGGTCCTTCGAGAGAATCAGCGTCCTGGGTGTCGGTACCTTGTTGTTCTTCAGCAGGTCTGCCAGGAACACCTTGTTGGTACAACGCAGAATGGACACCGGATCGTCAATCACCACCAGGCCTTCTGCTTCCGCTTTGCGGGCAAAACGGTAGGTGTGATGATCGATAGCAGTGGTTTCCCGGATAAACAGGCCATCGTATTCCGGAATGCGCATGTAGTCGCGGCGGGTTATCTGCTCCACATTGATTCCCAGCTTGCGACCGGCTTTTTCAAAGCGGCCCAGGGCAACCTTGTCGCTGGGCGGCAACTCTTCGTCCGGGTTTACCAGTATGGCCAGGTCGAAACGGTAACGGCGCCGGGTCCGCGGTTTGCGCCAGACAATGCTGCTGAAGCGGTCCAGCGCCGCGGCAAACAGATCCTGCTCCGGCTCGCTCAGGTCCGCCGGAGATGCCGGTTTCATGGACTCGATCTGCCAGGTTTTACGGCGACGGAACACCACCTCCAGGATCGGGCACGGGAAACGCTCAAACAGCGCGCGGGCCACCGGCTTAAGGTCAGGGTGCTGGGCCTGGCCGAAATAGCTGCGGATACGCACCTCGTGAGTCGCGTTGCGATCATCACTGCCCGGCTCGATGGCGGAGCCGGAGGCTTCCAGCCACTGGATCACACTGGCGTCGAGTTCTTCAAGCTCCAGCGAAAACAGTCCCTTGCGACTGAGATCGTTGAGCGTCATCACCGACGGCACCACATGATGCCCCCGGGCTTCCGCCAGCAGCGAGCAATAGTAGCCCCTGCTCAGGTACCTGGCGCTCTGGCACAGATTGATAACCCGCACCCGACTCGCCGCTGGCGCGGAAAACTGGAGGTATTGGTCAAAGGTGAGAACGTCTTCGCTGGGGTAGTACGGAGCCCAGTCCTTGGCGCGATCGACAACGATCAACAGGCGAGACATAAATGGCATTCCTCCATTGCGGTGCGAGTCCTGAAAAGCGGAGAATACGCCGGCCCCGGAAGCGGTACAATCACTCGCCCATGAGTGCTTTTACGCATCCTCGCAGCCCTGCTGCTGCCTTTCAGCTTTACCTTCTCTCAACCATAATAGCGGACAACCCTACCCGCAATCTTCCACCCGGAAACGCCGGAGCCCTGCATTATGGCAAACCCTGAACTTCGCCTGGCGACCAGTCACGACCTGGACGCCCTGGTGGCACTGGAGAATCACACCTTCAGTGAAGACCGCATCTCCCGCCGCAGTTTCCGGCGGTTTCTGGAGATGCCGCGGGACCGGCTGATTGTCGCGCTGACCGACGGCGCGATTGCGGGTTATTGTCTGGTGCTGATGAATGCCGCCACCCGCCTGGCCCGGATCTACTCCATTGCCGTCTCGCCGGCCGCTAGGGGCCAGGGCATCGGGGAACAACTGGTGCGACGGGCTGAACAGGAGGCGGTCGGCGCGGATCGGATTGTCATGCGCCTGGAAGTCCGCGAAGACAACCACGGCGCCATCAACCTGTATCGCAGGCTGGGCTATCGCCAGTTCGGCACCTACCGGGACTACTACGAGGACCACGGCAATGCCCTGCGGTTCGAGCGCCGGATCCTGTTCTACGCGCCATCACAAAAGTTCCTGCCGGTGCCCTATTACCCTCAGACCACGGAGTTTTCCTGCGGCCCTGCAGCACTGATCATGGCCATGGCGGCAGTGGATGAGCAGCAGCCCCTTACCACCCTGGACGAACTGAAAATCTGGCGCGAAGCCACCACCATTTTCATGCTGGCGGGCCACGGCGGCTGCGGCCCCCACGGCCTCGCACTGGCAGCCTGGAACCGCGGCTTCCATGCGTCCGCTTACATCAGCAAGGAGGGAGCGCTGTTCAAGGACACGGTGAGAAATGACGACAAGAAACGAGTCCTGGAACTGGTGCACGAAGGCTTTATTCATGACATCGGGCAGACCGATATTCAGCTCCATCACGACCCATTGACCCTGGACGCCATGGAGAACGCCCTCAAAGAGGGCAAGATTCCGTTGATCCTGATCAGCACCTGGCAACTCAACCGCAGCCGCGTTCCCCACTGGGTGACCGTCTGTGCAATCGATGACCGGTTTGTGTACCTTCACGATCCGGAAATTGATACCGACGCCGGGGAAACCGTGGCCGACAAGCAGTATTTGCCCATCGACCGCCGGGTCTTCGAGAAAATGTCCCGCTATGGCGGCAGCCAGCCCTTACAGGCCGCCGTCATTGTCGGCCCGAAAAAATGACTGCTGCCGCGGCAGCATGGCTCGAGGCCCTGAGCCGGTCAGCCGGTCCGCAGGGCCGCTTCTTTCAAACCGGCAATCTCGTCCCGTAACCGCGCCGCCGTCTCGAAATCCAGTTCTGCGGCCGCCTTGTACATCTCATCCTCAAGCCGCGACACTTCCTTGAGCACTTCGTCCGGCGACCTGCCGCCGGCCTTCAGGCGATACTGCTCGGCCTCTTCCGCAGCCTTCTCGCCGGGACGCTCCCCGCGACGCCGGCCGCGCCCGCCACCGGCAGCCCCCTCCATGATGTCGGCAATCTTCTTGTTGAGCCCCGTCGGGGTGATGCCATGCTCCTCGTTGTACGCCATCTGTTTTGCCCGACGGCGCGCAGTTTCATCAATGGCCTTCTGCATGGAACCGGTAATCCGGTCGCCATAAAGGATCGCCTTGCCATGCACGTTGCGCGCCGCGCGACCGATTGTCTGGATCAGCGAGCGCTCTGAGCGGAGGAAACCTTCCTTGTCCGCATCAAGGATAGCAACCAGTGAAACCTCTGGCATATCAAGACCTTCGCGCAACAAGTTAATGCCAACCAGCACATCGAACTCACCCCGCCTCAGGTCACGAATGATCTCCACCCGCTCCACGGTGTCGATATCCGAATGCAGGTAACGCACCTTGATGTCGTGCTCCATCAGGAAGTCGGTCAGGTCTTCCGCCATCCGCTTGGTCAGGGTGGTTACCAGTACACGCTCCTGCACCGCAACCCGTGCATGGATCTCCGACAACAGATCATCCACCTGGGTGGACGCTGGCCGCACTTCGATTTCCGGATCCAGCAGCCCTGTGGGCCGCACCACCTGCTCGACGATCTGGCCAGCGTGTTCCGCCTCGTAGTTGGCGGGGGTAGCCGACACGAAGATCATCTGGGGGGCAATCCGCTCCCACTCGTCAAAGCGCATGGGCCGGTTATCGAGGGCGGACGGCAACCGGAAGCCATATTCCACCAGGGTTTCCTTGCGGGACCGGTCCCCCTTGTACATGGCGCCAATCTGCGGAATGGTCACATGGGATTCGTCCACCACCAGCAGGGCATTGGGCGGCAGGTAATCAAACAGCGTGGGCGGCGCCTCGCCCGGGCGACGGCCGGACAGGTAGCGGGAGTAGTTCTCGATACCGTTACAGTACCCCAGCTCCATCATCATCTCGATGTCGTACCGGGTCCGCTCCTCCAGACGCTGGGCTTCCACCAGGCGATTGTTATCCCGCAACTGCTGGAGACGTTCATCGAGCTCTACCTTGATTTTCTCAACCGCATCCAGCACCGTCTGGCGGGGCGTCACGTAGTGAGACTTGGGGTAGATGGTTACCCGGGGAACCCGCCGCAGAACCTCCCCGGTGAGCGGGTCGAAATAACTGAGATTCTCCACCTCGTCATCAAACAGTTCGATGCGGATGGCCTCCTTTTCGGATTCCGCCGGGAAGACATCGATGACCTCTCCGCGCACCCGGTAATTGGCCCGGTGAAACTCGATATCGTTCCGCGTGTATTGCAATTCAGCCAGCCGGCGAAGAATGTCCCGCTGGTCGATGTGGTCACCGCGATCGAGGTGCAGCATCATTTTCAGATAGGACTGGGGGTCACCCAGGCCGTAGATCGACGACACGGTTGCAACAATAATGGCGTCCGGGCGCTCCAGCAGTGCCTTGGTGGCAGACAGCCGCATCTGCTCGATGTGCTCGTTGATCGAGGCGTCTTTCTCGATGAACGTGTCAGAGGAGGGAACATAGGCCTCCGGCTGGTAGTAATCGTAGTAAGAGACAAAATACTCAACCGCATTGTCCGGGAAGAACTCACGGAATTCCCCGTACAGCTGGGCGGCCAGCGTCTTGTTGTGGGCCATGATGATGGTCGGACGCTGCACCCGCTCGATGACGTTGGCAATGGTAAAGGTCTTGCCTGAGCCGGTTACGCCCAGCAGGGTCTGATGTGCCAGGCCCGACTCGATGCCGTCCACCAGCCCTTCGATGGCTTTGGGCTGGTCGCCGGCGGGGGCGTAGGGTGAATCGACCCGGAAAACCCCTTCCTTTTTCGGTGCTGTGGAATCTGTAGTGGCCATAACTGGCAAAGAACCTCCGGAATAGCGCTGGCAGAGTGCAGAGAAACTTATCGTTGCGCGGGCTTCATGATAACATCAGGCCCATCGACGGATGCCCGAAAAGTGAACACCTCTCGCCGTTCACCGGGCAGACGGAGCCCATCAGACGCAGCTTTCAAGGAGCGCAAGTTTGGACCTTCAACTTTCCAGCCGAGTACAGGCGATCAAGCCCTCTCCCACCCTCGCAGTCACCAACAAGGCCGCAGAACTGCGTGCCGCAGGCCAGGACATTATTGGCCTGGGTGCCGGTGAGCCGGACTTCGACACCCCCGAACACATCAAACAAGCCGCGATCGAGGCCATCAACAACGGCCAGACCAAGTACACCGCGGTTGATGGTACGCCTGCGCTGAAAAAGGCGATCATCGCGAAGTTCAAACGGGACAACGGCCTGGATTACGAAGCCAACCAGATCCTGGTATCCAGTGGTGGCAAACAGAGCTTTTTCAACCTGGCCCTGGCCATCCTCAACCCGGGTGACGAAGCCATCATTCCTGCGCCTTACTGGGTATCATACCCGGATATGGTAATTGTTGCCGAAGGCAAGCCGGTCATCATTGAAACCTCCGCGGAAACCCGTTTCAAGATCACCCCGGAGCAGCTGGAGAACGCCATCACCGAGCGAACCCGTCTGTTCGTGATCAACAGCCCGTCCAACCCCAGTGGCATGGCCTACACCCTGGAAGAGCTCAAGGCCCTCGGCGAGGTTCTGAAGAAGCACCCGCAGGTCATGGTGGCAACGGACGACATGTATGAACCGATCCTGTGGACCGGCAAGCCGTTCTGCAACATCCTGAACGCCACCCCGGAACTGTATGACCGCACCTTCGTGCTCAACGGCGTTTCCAAGGCCTACTCAATGACTGGCTGGCGTATCGGGTACGCTGCCGGCCCGGCGCGGGTGATCGGCGCCATGAAGAAGATCCAGTCCCAGAGCACGTCCAACCCGGCGTCCGTGTCCCAGGCCGCGGCCCAGGCTGCACTGGACGGCCCGCAAGAGTGCGTAGGCGAAATGGTCAAGGCATTCAAGCAGCGTCACGACTGGCTGGTGGAGGCGCTCAACGGCCTGCCCGGAGTCGACTGCCTGTATGGTGACGGCACCTTCTATGTGTTCCCGAGCTTTCAGGGCGCCATCGACGCCGACGACAGCGTCAGCAACGACGTGGAGTTTGCCGAGAAATTGCTGACCGAAGCCGGGGTTGCCCTGGTTCCGGGCTCCGCCTTTGGCGCCCCGGGCCACATGCGCCTGAGCTTCGCCACCAGCATGGATAACCTGCAGAAGGCGGTCGAGCGCCTCCAGAAAGCACTTGGCTAAAATTTTTTAGCGAGGGGTTGACGGGGCGGTATAGCCAACTTAATATACGCGCCTCGTCACATGACGACGTTCCCCGATAGCTCAGTTGGTAGAGCAACGGACTGTTAATCCGTTTGTCCCTGGTTCGAGCCCAGGTCGGGGAGCCACTATTCCAGAAGCCCGCTGATTCACTGAGTCAGCGGGCTTTTTTTTGTTCTACAGGCGCTGACGTTCCGAGCCGGCAATGACGCCCCTTACAGGGCGCTCACCTCCCCATGAATCGCCTCCAGCGCCGCCAGAGGATCGGCAGCCCGGGTAATCGGCCGACCGATCACCAGGTAGTCACTGCCAGCCCGAATTGCCTCTGCCGGCGTCATGATGCGCTGCTGGTCGCCCTTATCTGCCGTCAGCGGCCGGATGCCCGGGGTAACCAGCTGGAAGCCGGCGCCCTGCTCAGCCTTCAGGCGGGGAGCCTCCTGTGCCGAACAAACCACGCCGTCCAGGCCACAATTACGAGTCAGCGAAGCCAGCCGGGACACCTGTGCCTCCGGTGAGTCGGTGATGCCGATACCCGCCAGATCCTCCGCGGACATACTGGTCAGCACCGTCACTGCAATCAGCAGCGGCCGATCACTGCCAAACGACTCCAGGCGTTCGCGACAGGCCACCATCATCTTTTCACCACCTGACGCATGCACATTCACCATCCACACCCCGAGGTCTGCCGCTGCAGCCACCGCTGCCGACGTGGTGTTGGGAATATCGTGGAATTTCAGATCCAGGAACACTTCGAAGCCACGATCCTGCAAGGTGCGAACCAGCTCCGGCCCGGAGCGGGTGAACAGCTCCTTGCCCACTTTGAGACGGCACTTGGCCGGATCCAGCTGATCCGCCAGGGCGAGCGCCGGATCTCCGGACGGAAAATCCAGGGCAACAATGATGCGGGGGTTGGTAACGATAGTCACAATACAGGTCCTGCAAAGACAAATGGATTAATAAGCGGTTTACTCGGCTTCCACGCCCTGGATAGGGCGCACCGTTTCCCAGTTCTTGCAACTGGGACACAGCCAGTGCAGCTGCTGCCCGGAAAAACCGCAGTTGACACAGCGATAGACCGGCCGGTTGGCCAGCAACAAGTGGCCGATACGGCTGACCAGGCGGCCTTCATCCGTCGTCATGCCCTTCTCGTAACCGGCCATTTCCACCAGGCGCAGCAAACCCCGGACACTGGGGCGCACCTCCAGCTCCATGCGAAGCAGGTCAATCGCCGCTGGCCGGCCAGATGCACGCTCCACCGAGTCCACCAGCGCCAGCAATAAACTGGTACTGGGCCAGGTGGCATAAAGCTTGCGCAACTTCTTCACCAGTCGACCGATATCGCCATGCTCCCGCTCCAGCTTCATCAGCCGGTCAATCGCCTCGGAGCCGAACTCCGGGTTCTGCTCGAAAACCTTCAGACTCTGGCTGGCGGCATCCCGGAAACTGCCCTGCCGGATCAGCATGGTCATCCCGATAAAGGTGGCACGCACACAGGAGCGATCATACTCCAGGGCCTCTTTCAACAGCTTCTGGGCACCCCAGCGATCATCATGCTTAAGGGCCTCATCGGCTAGCTCACAGGTGATATAGGCCAGGGTCTTTTCCAGTTCCGGATCAACACCATCCTTCATCAGGGTTCTCGCCACCTGACCGGCCTTGCCCCATTCCCGCTCCTGCTGGTAAAGATCAATCAGCTGACTTGCCGCGCGCCGCCCGTAATCACGATCCCCCATCAACTGGTGCATCAGGGCTTCCGCCCGGTCGAGCAACCCCGCGTTCAGGTAATCAAGTGCCAGCTCAAAAGTAACCTGCGGGCTGAAGCGGGCAGGCAGTTCCGGACGAGCCAGCAAATTCTGGTGAATGACAATGGCGCGGTCGGTTTCACCCTTGTGGCGAAAATGGGCACCAATAGAAAGGTGGAGACTGACTGTATCCCGGTTAACCGCCAGGGACTGGACAAAGTTTTCGACCGCCTGGTCGGAGTAATTGGTAAACAGGAACTGGAGACGGTCGCGAACTGAGGTTTCGTCACTGATCACGCGACGACTACGTTCCGGAGAGCGGGAAAAACGACCGGCAAGCCAACCAGCAGCTACCGCTGCCGTTAACAGTAGCCACTGAAACACTATATCCATCAAAGAGTCCGGTCGTTCTCGGCCCTGGATTGCTCCAACTGCCGCTCCGCATGCGAGAGCCGCTTTTGCAGGTTACGCCGGGAAACGGAAGTTTTCACGGTTGCCAGCATAGTGATAAGAATTCCAACCAGCGCACCGATCACGAAGGCCATGATAATCCACACCGCAACACCGTGTGGCTGGGTTTCAAAAAGCAGGAAATTGAGGGATACGGCCATCTGATTGTTCAGGGAGAACACCAGCGCAAGCAGCACCAGCACCAGCACAACCAGGATAATCAGCACCTTCTGCAAACCGGCCATAGATCTCCCACTCCTCTAGCCCTGCACAGGAGCCCACACCGAAGTCGGGCCCTTTCAATCGCCGCAGGGGATTCAGAATCCCTTTTTCATGCTGTCGTTGACCTGTTCGCGCAGCTCCTTGCCCGGCTTGAAGTGCGGTACGAACTTCGCGGGCAGCTGAACAGCTTCACCCGTCTTGGGATTGCGCCCGGTTCTTGCCGCACGATGGTGCAACGAAAAACTGCCGAATCCGCGGATCTCAATCCGGTGACCATCCGCCAGGGACTGAGACATGTGATCAATAATGGTTTTTACTGCCAGCTCAACATCTTTCACGGAAAGCTGTGTCTGCTTGGAAGCAATCAGCTCAACAAGTTCAGACTTCGTCATGAGGCTAATCCCTCTTTCATTATTATCGGAAAGCCGGTTGCCAGCTCCATGACCCTAGTTTAGCCAAACCTGAAAAAAACACAAAAAAAACGGGCTGTTACAGCCCGTTTTTTTCATACCAAAAGGAAACTTATTCCTTGTTGGCGTTTTGCTGCTGCATCTGCTCCTTGATGAGATCACCGATGGTGGTCGCACCAGAAGTTTCAGCTGCCTTGCTACGAACGTTCTCAAGCGCCTGCTTGTCGTCCTCAACATCTTTGGACTTCACAGACAGGTTGATGATGCGGTTCTTGCGATCGATGCTGATGATCTTGGCCTCAACCTCGTCGCCTTCCTTCAGCGCGTTACGTGCATCTTCAACACGGTCACGGCTGATTTCAGAAGCTTTCAGGACCGCTTCAACTTCGTCGTTCAGGGCGATGGTTGCCGCCTTGGCGTCAACTGCAGAAACAGTGCCCTTAACAATGGAGCCCTTGTCGTTCAGCTGTACAAACTCGGCAAACGGATCGCTTTCCAGCTGCTTGATGCCCAGGGAGATACGCTCACGCTCCGGGTCAACAGACAGAATAACGGTTTCAACTTCGTCACCCTTCTTGTACTCGCGAACGGCTTCTTCGCCAGTCTCGTTCCAGCTGATATCAGACAGGTGAACCAGACCGTCGATGCCACCGTCCAGACCGATGAAGATACCGAAGTCAGTGATTGACTTGATCTTACCGGAGATACGGTCGCCCTTGTTGAAGTTGCCGGAGAAATCTTCCCACGGGTTGGATACGCACTGCTTGATACCCAGGGAGATACGACGACGCTCCTCGTCGATATCCAGAATCATCACGTCCACCTCGTCGCCCACCTGGACAACTTTGGACGGATGGATGTTCTTGTTGGTCCAGTCCATTTCGGACACGTGTACCAGACCTTCAACGCCTTCTTCCAGCTCGGCAAAGCAGCCGTAGTCAGTCAGGTTGGTAACACGGGCCTTGACCTTGGAACCTTCCGGGTAACGACCTTTGATATCAACCCAGGGATCTTCGCCCAGCTGCTTCAGACCCAGGGATACGCGGTTACGCTCACGATCGAACTTCAGGACCTTGACGTTGATCTCGTCACCAACGTTCACGATCTCGCTCGGATGCTTGATGCGCTTCCAGGCCATGTCAGTGATGTGCAGCAGGCCGTCAACGCCGCCCAGATCAACGAATGCACCGTAATCGGTCAGGTTCTTGACGATACCCTTGATTTCCAGACCTTCGGTCAGGGTTTCGAGCAGCGCTTCACGCTCGGCACTGTTCTCGGCTTCCAGAACGGCACGACGGGAAACAACCACGTTGTTACGCTTCTGGTCCAGCTTGATAACCTTGAACTCAAGCTCTTTGTTCTCCAGATGCAGCGTATCGCGGACCGGACGAACATCTACCAGGGAACCCGGCAGGAAGGCACGGATACCAGCCAGGTCGACAGTGAAGCCGCCCTTGACCTTGCCGTTGATCACACCCTTGACCACTTCTTCTGCTTCGAAGGACTTCTCCAGAACCTTCCACGCTTCTGCCCGCTTGGCTTTCTCGCGGGACAGACGGGTTGCACCGAAGCCATCTTCAACAGCATCGAGAGCCACGTCGACAACGTCGCCGATCTGGATATCCAGCTCGCCCTTATCGTTAAGGAACTGGGAAGCCGGGATAACACCCTCGGACTTCAGGCCAGCGTTAACAGTAACCCAGTCGTTGTCGATATCAACCACGGTTCCCTGGACAATGGAACCCGGTTGCATGTCAATTTCTTTCAGGCTTTCTTCAAAAAGATCCGCAAAGCTCTCGCTCATTATGTGTCCTATGTGATCAACGCAAGTTTACTCCGTGCTACCAGCGACACGGTCTGTTAGTCATGTCCGGATGCAGCCAGGGGCTGGCCGATAACGCCACATCCGGAATTTCAACGATAAAAAGGTGTAGTCAGGCCTGACCTGCTGCGGCCATACACCTGCCCAACACCTCTTCAATGCTTAACCCGGTAGAATCAATGACTTGCGCATCATCTGCCGGCTTAAGCGGGGCGGCTGAACGGTTCATATCCCGTTCGTCACGCGCCCGAATCTCTTCTAAAAGGGCGTCAATGTTAACACTGACCCCGGCATCCTTCAACTGATTGTAGCGTCGTCTTGCCCTTTCCTCGGCACTCGCTGTCAGGAAGATCTTGACCGGGGCATCCGGGAACACCACGGTCCCCATATCACGGCCATCGGCCACCAGCCCCGGCGCTTTGCGGAAATCCCGCTGGCGCTGCAACAATGCCGCGCGGACCGCCGGAATAACCGCCACCCGGGAGGCGTTGTCGCCACACTTTTCGGTACGGATC
Organism: Marinobacter profundi; assembly: GCF_002744715.1. GTDB lineage: Bacteria > Pseudomonadota > Gammaproteobacteria > Pseudomonadales > Oleiphilaceae > Marinobacter > Marinobacter profundi. The sequence continues at coordinate 377,586 of NZ_KZ319367.1, read as the reverse complement.
TCGGCCGTCACATCGTCGCCATCCAGCAATACCCGAACCGGCTCGCCCGGTGCGGTCGGCATGAACGTGACATCCAGCTGGCCGGCCAGTCCAACCAGCGCAGCCTCGTCAGCCAGGTCCACGCCGTTGCGCTCTGCCGCGAGGGCAGTCAACCGGTAGAGCGCACCACTGTCCAGCAGGTGCCAGCCCAGCTTGCGGGCCAGCATCTGGGTAATGGTGCCTTTACCCGAACCACCGGGGCCGTCCACGGCAATTACGGGAATCTCGGTTACTGCCATACCTCAGCCTTCCTCTGCCGTGATCTGGATTCCGGTGCCCTGCGCCAGTTCGACAAACCCCGGGAAGGACGTTGCCACATTGGCACAATCGGTCACCACGATCGGTGCCGACGCCCGCAGGGAGGCCACCGCAAAGGACATGGCAATTCGATGGTCTCCGTGACTGTCCACGGTACCACCGCCAATGGCCTGGCCGCCGCGAATGATGATGCCGTCGGCCGTTACGGTGGTTTCAACACCGACTGCAGCCAGGCCGTCTGCCATCACCTGGATGCGGTCGCTCTCCTTGACCCGCAACTCTTCGGCGCCACGCAGGACGGTTTCGCCCTCGGCACACGTGGCAGCAATAAACAGTACCGGGAACTCATCAATAGCAAGCGGCACCTGCTCTTCGGGAATATCGATACCCCGGAGTTTTGCTGACCGCACCCGCAGGTCCGCAACCGGCTCACCGCCGATTACGCGCTCGTTCAGCACCTCGATATCAGCGCCCATCAGGCGAAGGATGTTGATCACCCCTACCCGGGTCGGGTTCATGCCCACATGACGCAGGGTCAAATCGGAACCCTCGGCAATGCTGGCCGCCACCAGAAAGAAGGCCGCCGACGATATATCGGCCGGCACATCGATGGCGGTTGCGCTGAGGCTTCCGCCACCGGTCACACTGGCGGTCGCGCCATCCCGGTGCACAGGGTAGCCAAAACCGGCCAGCATACGCTCGGTATGGTCGCGGGTCGGTGCCGGCTCGGTTACCGAGGTCACACCTTCTGCATACAACCCCGCCAACAGCAGGCACGACTTCACCTGGGCACTGGCTACCGGCATTTCATAGTGGATACCGGTGAGCTTCTGGCCGCCGCGAATCCTCAGCGGAGGGCGACCACCCTCCGCGGTATCAATCACCGCCCCCATGGCCCGCAGCGGATCGGCCACCCGCCCCATCGGCCGCTTGGAGAGACTGGCATCGCCGGTCAGTTCGGAGTCGAAAGGCTGGGCCGCCAGCAATCCGGCGAACAGGCGCATGGCGGTTCCGGAGTTGCCGAGATAGAGCGGGCCCCGGGGCGCCTGCAGGCCGTTGATCCCGACACCATGAATACGCACGAAGCCGGCGTCAGGCCCTTCGATGGTCACGCCCATGTCACGAAATGCCTGCAGGGTGGCAAGACTGTCCTCGCCCTCCAGGAAGCCCTTTACTTCGGTAACCCCGTCAGCCAGGGCACCGAGCATGATCGAGCGATGGGAAATGGACTTGTCACCGGGCACCCGGATATCACCGGCAATGCTGCCGCCGGGCTGGAGACGGAACGTTACCTGATTCTGACTGTTGTTTGTCACGTAAGCCTGTCCTGAAAGCATCTTGGAAAAATGTTCCCGCGCCGCCTTGGCACGGCTGAAAACCCGTAGCAGCGTCGCGCCGTCCTGGTTGGCAATGGCGCTGCGCAGCTGATCCAGATCGTGCGTAAAATGGTCGATTACCCGTAACACCGCGTCACGATTCGACAAAAAGATATCGTGCCACATCACCGGGTCACTGGCGGCAATTCGGGTAAAATCCCGGAAACCACCGGCTGCGTAGCGGAAGATATCGAGATTTTCGTCCTCTCCGGCGAGGGTGTCCACCAGCGAGAACGCAATAAGATGAGGCAGATGACTGGTGGCCGCCAACACTTCGTCATGGTACGCCACCGACATGGTCAATACCGTTGCACCGCAATGCTCCCAAAGGCCGCGAAGACGGGCGAGCTGCGCCTGATCGACGTTATCCGGCGGTGTCAGGATGACCTTGTGGTTGACGAACAGCTGCGGATTGGCGGCGCGAACCCCGCTTTTTTCCGACCCCGCGATGGGATGGCCGGGTATCACATTGGGGTACCAGCCACCGAATACCGCCTCGACATCCTGCACAAAACCGGTTTTGGTGCTGCCGACGTCCGTCAGCAGTGCATCGGCCTCCAGCCAGGGCCGGATCTCTTCCAGTACCGCCCGGGTCGCCCTGACGGGAACGGCCAGCACCACGAGGTCACTGCCGGTGACGGCGTCGGCCACCGATGCCGCCACTTCATCAATAATGCCCAGCTCAAGGCCAAGGGCGAGCTCATCGCTGCGCTTGTCGAAACCCACCACAACGGCGGCCACGCCGCTGTTCCGTATTGCCGATGCCAGCGATCCGCCAATCAGGCCCAGACCGATAATCGCGACACGCTGAAAAAGGGCGCCGTCAGTTGTCACCTCAGCGCCCCTGCCCCAGACTTTCAAGGGTCTGCTTCAGAGCTTCGACGAAACGGGCATTTTCCTCAGGCAGGCCGATAGACACCCGCAAATGACGCGGCATGCCATAACCGCCGACTGGACGCACGATAACCCCGCGTTGCAGCAGCCCCTGGTAAACATCACCTGCCCGCTCGCCCACTTCGACGGCAATGAAGTTACCGGACGACGGAATATAAGGCAGCGCCATTTCGGCAAAGGCTGTCTCTAGCTGCTTCATGCCGGCGGCATTAACATCGCAGGAGCGCTTCAGGTAATCCTCGTCTGCCAGCACCGCCGTTGCTGCCGCCAGCGCAATGCTGTCAACGTTGAACGGCTGCCGCACCCGGTTCAGGATATCGGCGATTTCCGGCGAACTGATGCTGTAGCCTACCCGCAGGGCGGCCAGCCCCCAGGCCTTGGAAAAGGTGCGGCAGACGATCAGGTTGGGGAAGCGGGACAGCAACTCGACGCCGTCGGCGTAACCGTCGCCCTGCAGGTATTCACAATAGGCTTCATCAAGCACCACCAGCACCCGCTCAGGCACTTTCTCGAGGAACGCCAGCATGGCATCGCCATGATGCACGGTGCCCGTCGGATTGTTCGGATTGGCGACAAAAATCAGCTTGGTGCGATCGGTGACCGCGGCCGCCATGGCATCCAGGTCATGCCCCCAGTCCCTGGCCGGAACGGCAACGCCCCGGGCGCCGATGGCCTGGGTAACCAGCGGATAGACTGCAAAGGCGTACTGGGAAAAGATCACTTCCGCGTCAGCATCGGCAAAACAGCGGGCGATCACCTCGAGGATGTCGTTGGAGCCATTACCCAGGGTGATCTGGCTCATCTCCACGCCGAAGCGCTTTGCCAATGCCTGCTTCAGCTCAAAACCGTTCCCATCCGGGTACAGGCACAGGTCCGCCAAGGCTTCCCGGGCTGCTGCCAGGGCTTTTTCGCTCGGCCCCAGCGGGTTCTCGTTACTGGCCAGCTTGATGATCGCTGCCGGATCCAGCCCGAGCTCCCGGGCCAACTCCTCAATGGGCTTACCCGGCTGATAAGGCGACAACGCCTGCACGCCCCTGACCGCCAGGCTCTGGTAATCAACTGCCATCTGACTGCTCCTCAGAGTACGCCGATCGGGTAAGACCCGAGTCGCTTGAGTTCCACCGCTTCATCGTCAATTTCGGCCAGTACTTTACTCACCTGCGGATCATCCATGTGGCCTTCGAAATCGATGTAGAACACATAGGCCCAGGTTCCACTCGGCGATGGCCGGGTTTCAATCCGGGTAAGGCTGATGCCGTGGCGATGGAAAGGCTCCAGCAACGTGTAGAGCGCCCCGGGTTTGTTGCGCATCGACACCAGGATGGATGACTTGTCGTGACCGCTGGCCGGCACCTCTTCCTTGCCAATGATCAGGAAGCGGGTGGTGTTATCCGGGCGATCCTCAATGCTGTTGGCCAGTTTCTCCAGGCCGTACAGCTCCGCTGCCATGTCACCGGCAATCGCCGCGGTACCCGGCTCCTCGGCCGCCCGCCGGGCGGCCTCGGCGTTACTGCTCACGGTAATCCGTTCGATACCGTAACGATGGGTATCGAGCCATTGCCGGCACTGGGCAAAGGATTGCTGATGGGAATAGATGCGGGTAATTTCCTGGTCCTTGTTGGCGGGCGACACCAGCAGATGATGATGGATCCGCAACTGGACCTCGCCACAAATCTTCAGGGGCGACGACATGAACATATCGAGCGTGTGATTGATCATCCCCTCGGTGGAATTTTCCACCGGCACTACCCCGTAATGGGCAGCACCGGATTCCACTTCGCGGAAAACCGCATCAATCGCCGGCAGCGGGACGCTGATCACCGAATGACCAAAGTGCTTGAGCGCTGCCGCCTGGGTGAACGTGCCCTTCGGCCCGAGAAAGGCGATGTGCATCGGTTTTTCGAGGGCCAGGCAGGCAGACATGATCTCGCGGAACAGTCGTGCCATCTCTTCAGCGGGCAGCGGCCCGGGATTCTGCTCCTTGATTCGACGCAGCACCTGGGCTTCCCGCTCCGGGCGATAGAAGAAAACGTCCTCACCAGGATTGGCGGCCATCTTGACGTGAGCCACTTCCTGGGCGCATCGGGCCCGGGCACTGATCAGGTCCATGACCTGCTGGTCAATCCGGTCGATTTCGTCCCTCAGCTCGCCCAGCCGGGTCTGCTCGTCGCTCATGGTCAACCCCGCTCCTTCGCAAACTTGGTCATGTAGTCAATCAGGGCATCCACCCCGGCTTCCGGCATCGCGTTGTAGATGCTGGCGCGCATGCCACCGACGGACCGGTGCCCCTTCAGGTTGAGCAGGCCACGGGCATCGGCACCCTTGAGGAACTCACCGTTGAGGGCGTCGTCCGCCAGGGTGAACGGCACGTTCATCCAGGAGCGGAAGCGCGGCTCGATCGGGTTGGCGTAGAAGTCGCTGGCGTCAATGAAGCCATACAGCTTGCTGGCCTTGCGCCGGTTCAGTTCACCCATGGCCTGAACACCACCCTGCTCTTTCAGCCATTTGAAAACCAGGCCGGACAGGTACCAGGAGTAGGTTGCCGGCGTGTTGTACATGGAATCATTATCCGCGATGACCTGGTAGTTCATCATCGTGGGTGTTTCCTTGCGCGCCTTGCCAAGCAGGTCCTTGCGAATAATCACCACCACCAGGCCGGAGGGCCCGATGTTCTTCTGGGCACCGGCGTAGATCAGCCCGAACTTCGAGACATCCACCGGCCGCGAAAGCATGGTGGAGGACATGTCGGCCACCAGCGGAACGCTGCCGCTGTCAGGCACAAAGTCAAACTCGAGGCCGCCAATGGTCTCATTCGGCGTGTAGTGCAGGTAAGCCGCGCCCGGATCGGTATTCCAGGTGTCCTGCCCGGGTACCGTGGTAAAGCTCTGGGCTGCACTGCTGGCAACCACATTGACCGCACCATAGCGGGAAGCCTCGGCAATGGCCTTCTCGGACCAGATTCCGGTATTCACATAATCCGCCGACGTCTTGTCGCCCAGCAGGTTCAGGGGAATGGTCGAGAACTGACTTGAAGCTCCACCCTGCATGAAAAGTACGGCGTAATCATCTGAAATACCTGCCAGTTCACGCAGATCTTTCTCTGCAGTTTCGGCAATTTCGACAAACTCGTCGCTGCGGTGACTCATTTCCATCACCGACATGCCGGTACCGCGCCAATCCAGCATTTCATCACGTGCCTGTTGCAACACGCTTTCCGGCAAGGTTGCCGGGCCTGCACAAAAGTTATACGCCCTGCTCATGGTCCAGTGATCTCTCAAGTCTTACCAAAACTGTCTGCGGAACCGCCGGCTTATTCGTCGCCGGCGCCCTCTTCCGTGCTGTCGTTGTCAGCCACGGGCCCTTCTTCTGTGCCTGCTGCGCGGTCAGTATCGTCCGCCACCTCGGCATCGTCATCGTCGGTTTCGGCAATCCGCTCGACGCCGACCAGGCGCTCGTCTTCCTGGCTGAGCTTGATCAGGCGCACACCCTGGGTGTTACGGCTCAGCACCGAGACTTCATCGGTGCGGGTTCTGACCAGTGTGCCCTTGTCGGAGATCAGCATCATCTCGTCGCCTTCGAACAACTGGAGCGCCGTCACCAGGTTACCGTTACGCTCGGAGCACTGCATGGCAATTACCCCCTGGCTGCCGCGACCGTAGGTCGGGAACTCGTCCAGGGCCGTACGCTTGCCATAGCCGTTCTCGCTGGCGGTCAGAATCACCCCGGCTTCCTGCGGAATGATCAGGGATACCACATGGTGACCTTCCGGCATGCGGATACCGCGGACACCGCGAGCGGTCCGGCTCATCGGGCGTACCGCCTCCTCACTGAAGCGTACCGCCTTGCCGGCACTGGAGAACAGCATCACCTCGGCGGCGCCGCGGGTGATGGCGGCGCCCACGAGGGTATCGCCCTCGTCCAGAGACAGCGCGATCAGACCGTTACTGCGCGGACGGGAGAAGTTCGGCAACGGGGTCTTTTTCACCACGCCGGCGGACGTCGCCATCAGCACAAACTGGTCTTCGGGGTAATCCCGCACCGGCAGGAAGGTGGTGATCCGCTCACCGTCTTCCAGCGGCAGGATATTGACCATGGGCCGGCCGCGGGACGCACGGCTGGCGCGGGGAATCTCGAATACCCGCAGCCAGTACACCTTGCCACGGTTGGAGAAACACAGAATGGTGTCATGGGAATTGGCCACCAGCAGCTTCTCGATAAAATCCTCTTCCTTCATCGAGGTGGCCGCCTTGCCACGTCCGCCTCGCCGCTGGGCCTGGTAATCCTCAACCGCCTGGGTCTTGGCATAGCCGCCATGGGAAATGGTGACCACCAGGTCTTCCTCATCAATGAGGTCGGCGATCGTGAGGTCACGGCGGGAGCTGGTGATCTCAGTGCGACGCTTGTCGCCGTAATCGCTGACGATCTCCTGCAACTCCTCCCGGATGACCTGCAACAGCCGCTCCGGATCGGCGAGAATCTCCAGCAGGCCGGCGATCTTCTCGAGGATTTCCTTGTACTCGTTCTGCAGCTTCTCGGTTTCCAAACCGGTCAGGCGATGCAGACGCATATCCAGGATGGCCTGGGTCTGCTCGGGTGACATGAAGTACAGGCCGTCGCGCAGGCCATAGATCTCGGGCAGGTCGTCCGGGCGACAGGCATCTTCACCGGCACGTTCCAGCATCGCCAGCACGTCACCCGGAGCCCAGCCCCGCTCCATCAGCTTTTCTTTGGCCTCAGCGGACGTCGGCGACGCCTTGATCAGCGCAATCATCTCATCGATGTTGGCCAGCGCCACCGTCAGGCCTTCGAGAATGTGGCCACGCTCACGGGCTTTGCGCAACTCATAGATGGTCCGGCGCGTCACCACTTCGCGGCGGTGGCGCAGGAACGCATCGAGCATTTCTTTCAGGTTCAGGGTCTTGGGCTCGCCATTGATCAGCGCCACCATGTTGATCCCGAACACCGTCTGCAGCTGGGTGTGGGCAAACAGATTGTTGATGACCACGTCCGGGTTTTCCCCCCGACGCAGTTCGATCACCACCCGGATGCCTTCCTTGTTGGACTCGTCCCGCAGCTCGGAGATGCCCTCAAGGCGCTTTTCCTTGACCAGTTCGGCAATCTTCTCGATCAGCTTCGCCTTGTTCAGCTGGTAAGGCAGCTCGGTAATGATTACCGCGTCGCGGTTGGTCTTGTTGTCATGCTCGATCTCATGACGGGCACGGATATAGATACGGCCACGACCGGTCCGGTAGGCCTCGACAATGCCGGCACGACCGTTGATGATGCCCTCGGTGGGGAAATCCGGGCCTGGAATGTATTCCATCAGTTCGTCGATGGACATGTCCGGGTTGTCAATCAGTGCCAGGCAGCCGTTAACCACTTCCGTCAGGTTATGGGGCGGAATGTTGGTGGCCATGCCTACGGCAATACCGGACGACCCGTTTACCAGCAGGTTGGGAACCCGGGTGGGCAGCACGTCGGGGATGCGCTCGGTGCCGTCGTAGTTGTCGACGAAGTCCACCGTTTCCTTGTCGAGATCCGCCAGCAGGGAGTGGGCAATCTTCTCCATGCGAATCTCGGTGTAACGCATGGCTGCTGCGCTGTCACCGTCGATGGAACCGAAGTTACCCTGGCCATCCACCAGCGGATAGCGCAGGGAGAACGGCTGGGCCATCCGGACGATGGTGTCGTAAACCGCAGAGTCACCGTGGGGGTGGTACTTACCGATAACATCACCCACCACACGGGCGGATTTCTTGTAGGCCTTGTTCCAGTCGTTGCCCAGCTCGGACATCGCGAACAGGACACGGCGATGTACCGGTTTGAGTCCGTCCCGGACATCCGGCAGTGCACGCCCGACAATGACGCTCATGGCGTAGTCCAGGTAGGACTGTTTGAGCTCGTCTTCGATATTGACCGGCAGTATCTCTTTGGCTAACTCACCCATCGAGAAAGGTTCCTTTGGATTAGCTGGAAGTCGTTGCAGGGGCCTTCAGACGGGCCCCGTCTTTATTCTTCAACAAGCCGGCAATACTACCACAGTCACCCGGTTTACGGGGCACTGGCAGCACCTTGCCAGCCAGGACAGTCAGTCGAATACCACTGTCTTGTTTTCGTAGGTGATCACCCGGTCCTCGATATGGGACCGCAGGCCCCGGGCCAGCACGTTCTTCTCCACGTCCTTGCCCAGGCGAACCATGTCGTCGATGGAGTCGCTGTGGCTGATCCGGATCACGTCCTGCTCGATGATCGGGCCTTCGTCCAGGTCCTGGGTTACATAGTGGCAGGTCGCACCGATCAGCTTGACACCACGGCTGTAGGCCTGGTGATAAGGACGCGCACCGGCGAACGACGGCAGGAAGCTGTGGTGGATATTGATCACCTTGCCGGCGTATTTTTCGCACAACCCGGCCGGGAGGATCTGCATGTAACGCGCCAGCACCACTACATCGGTGTCGTATCCTTCGATCAGGCCGTCAATTTCGGCAAACGCCTCGTCACGGTTGTCCCGGCTCACAGGAATATGGTGGTAGGGAATTTCGTGCCATTCCACCATCCGCCGCAGGTCATCATGGTTGGAGATGACTGCAACGATCTCGGCGTTGATTTCCTTGCTGTGCCAGCGATGCAGCAGGTCTGCCACACAGTGGGATTCCTTGCTGCACATCAGGATCACTTTTTTCGGCCGGGCGGAATCAGCAATGTGCCAGTTCATATTGAACTCGCGGGCGATCGGCTCGAAGGCGGCGCGGAACTGGTCCAGGCCAAAGGGAATCGAACTGGCCTTGATCTCGTGCCGCATGAAGAACCAGCCAGTCTGGGTATCCGAATGGTGGCTCGCCTCGGTAATCCAGCCGTTGTAGGTCGAGAGGAAGTTACTGACCTTGGCCACAATACCCACCCGGTCCGGGCAGGAAATCACAAGACGATAGGTATGCTCCATGGAAGCCTTTCCTTAATCAATTCCGGGAAAGCAGGCGCGTCGGGAATCGGCCGACTGAACACGGCTCCGTTACGCACCCGTAAAAATGACCGGCTATGATAGCCTATCTCAGCGCCAGAAACGAGGAAGAAGCACATGGACAGATACCTGCACAGGGGGCACCCGCATCGCCCCGCCAGTGGCCGCTCACCGGCCTCACGATGGATGGTAGCCTGCGCGCTGCTGGTCATCGCCGGCACAGCCCAGGCCCAGGCCATTCTGGAAGGCGCCCGCCATCACCCGGCAGAAGGCCGCTACGGCATGGTGGCCACCAGTCACCACCTCGCTACCGACGTGGCCGTAGAGGTGCTGCAACAGGGCGGCAATGCCGTGGATGCCGCGGTCACGGCCGGCTTCGCGCTTGCCGTCACCCAGCCCCGCTCCGGCAATATCGGCGGTGGCGGCTTCATGCTCTACGCCCCCGGCGACGGCAAACCGGTCGAGGCCATCGATTACCGGGAGAAGGCGCCCGCCGCAGCAACCGAAACCATGTTCCAGGACGAGAACGGCAACGTGGTACAGAACCGGAGCCGCTTCACCCACCTGGCGGCCGGCGTACCCGGCACCGTCGCGGGCCTTGCCATGGCCCTGGAACGCTACGGCACCCTGACGCTGAAACAGGCCCTGGAGCCGGCCATCCGGCTCGCGCGGGACGGCTTTGTTGTACCCCGGCGCTTTACCGAAGGCCTGGAGCAGGCAAAAGACCGGCTGCAGCGCTGGCCCGCCACGCGGCAAACCTTTTACAAGGAGGACGGCTCCCCCTGGCAGCCCGGCGAACGCTTCCGCCAGCCCGAGCTGGCCGCCACCCTGCAGCGGATTGCCGACCAGGGAACTGGTGACTTTTACGAGGGCGAAACCGCGCGACTGATTGTTGAGGAAATGACCCGCAATGGCGGCCTGATCACTCTCGACGATCTGAAAAGTTACCGACCGACCCTCCGTCAACCGGTCCATGGCACCTATCGCGGCCATGACATCTACTCCATGTCTCCGCCCTCCTCCGGTGGCACGCACATCGTGCAGATCCTCAACATCCTGGAAGGCTTCCCCATGGCGGACTTCGGCCACAACTCCGCGGCGGCCATCCACCACATGGCAGAAGCCATGAAACTGGCCTATGCCGATCGCTCCGAGTATCTGGGCGATACCGATTTTGTCGAGGTCCCGCTGGCAGGACTGACCGGCAAAACCTACGCGGACGAGCTGCGCAAAACCATCCGGCCGGATCTGGCCAGGCCCGCCAGCGAGATCCGGCCAGGAACTCCGGCCGCCTATGAAAGCCCGGAAACCACCCACTTTTCGGTGGTCGATCGCTGGGGCAATGCGGTGTCGAACACCTATACCATCAACTTCAGTTACGGCTCCGGCATCACCGTGGCCGGCGCTGGCTTCCTACTCAACAACGAGATGGACGACTTCAGCGCCAAGCCCGGGGTGCCGAACGCCTACGGCCTGCTTGGCGGTGCCGCCAACAAGGTGGAACCGGGCAAGCGGATGCTCAGCTCTATGTCTCCCACCATTGTGCGCAAGTCCGGCCGCAACTTTCTGGTTACCGGCAGCCCCGGCGGTTCGCGGATCATTACCACTACGCTGCAGGTACTGCTGAACGTCATCGACTACGGCATGAACATCCAGACGGCAGTCGATGCCCCGCGCATTCACCACCAGTGGTTGCCTGACCAGATCCGGATTGAACAGGGCATCAGCCCGGACACGATCCGACTGTTGCAGGGCGCGGGCCATACCGTGGTGACCGACGCGGCCATGGGTGCCATCCAGAGCATACTGATTGATGAGAATGGCACGCTTTACGGCGGCGCCGACCCGAGGCGCAGTACGTCCTCTGCGAAGGGCCTGTAAGACCGACAAAACTGCTTATTTTATCAACAGCTTGCCGCCAGCCTTTCAGGCAGCACCAGGCCCCTGGAAAAAGCCTGAAAATAATGCTGGCGCAGCCCCCGATGTCGTGATAAATATCGCGCGAATACGGAGGGATCCACCACCGTTTTCCAGGATAAGCCTCAAAGGAGCTACCGGACGCCGGTCTGTTGACCCGCACCCGTGGCCTTCCCTCAGCAGACCTGCACAACACCGCGTGCGTCCGGCACGCTTCATATCCATCCCTTTTCATTGAGGGACTACATCCAATGTTGAAGTTGTGTAAGCCAGCGGCACTCGCCGCCGCTATTGCTGTGTCTATGGGAGCATCCTCGGCCTTCGCCGCTGAGGAAGTGCGTGTCTATAACTGGTCCGACTACATCGCCGAGGACACTCTGGCAAAGTTCACGGAAGAAACCGGCATCAAGGTCATCTACGACGTCTACGACAGTAACGAAGTGCTTGAGGCCGCCCTGCTTTCCGGCCGTTCCGGCTATGACCTGGTGGTACCCTCCAATCACTATGTTGCCAAGCAGATTTCTGCCAAGGCGTTTGTCGCCCTGGACCACAGCAAGCTGCCCAATATGGTTAACCTGCACCCGGACCTGATGGCCAACCTGGAAGCGGTTGACCCCGGCAGCCAGTTCTCCATTCCCTATCTGTGGGGCACCAACGGCTACGGTTACAACGAAGGCCGTATCAGCGAGATTCTGGGTGACGGCGCGCCGACCGATTCCTGGGCCCTGGTTTTTGACCCGGCAGTGACGGCCAGGCTGGCCGAAGCCGGCTGCGGCATCAGCATGCTGGATTCCGGCGAGGAAATGCTGCGCGCCGCCATGGCCTACGCGGGCCTCGATCCGAACAGCAACGAGCCGGCAGACATTGCCAGGGGTGGCGAGGTGATCAAGGCGGTGCGCCCGCACATCACCTACTTCCACTCCTCCCGTTACATTGCCGACCTGGCCAACGGTGACCTGTGCGTGGCTGCCGGCTATTCCGGCGACATCCTGCAGGCTGCAGCCCGCGCCGAGGAAGCCGGCAACGGCAACGTCATCCGCTACACCATTCCGAAAGAGGGCGCGGTGCTGTGGTTCGACATGATGACCATTCCGGCCGGTGCACCAAACGTTGAGAACGCCCACAAGCTGATCAACTTCCTGCTCAAGCCGGACATCATCGCTGACGTCACCAACTACGTCTGGTACGCCAACCCCAACCAGGCGGCCAATGAGTTCGTGGATGCGGAAATCCTCAACGACACGTCGATCTACCCCACCGACGACGTCATGAAAAAGCTCTACGTCATGGAAGGCCGGCCCCAGGCAACCCAGCGCCTGGTGACCCGCACCTGGACCAGCGTCAAGTCCGGACGCTGAGCCTGACTCCGGGGGCCACGACCGCCCCCGGATCTTTCTTTACCTACGCAGTCACCGGAGAACCTGCCAATGCCTGGATCCACAGGCGCCCCCAGCCATCCCGCCAGCGAAACCGCTGATGCCGGGGTGTTGCTGCATATCAAGGGCGTGAGTAAAACCTTTGATACGGTGCTGGCCGTCGATGACGTCAGCCTGGACATCCACAAAGGCGAGATCTTTGCCCTGCTCGGCGGCTCCGGCTCGGGCAAGTCGACCTTGCTGCGCATGCTGGCCGGATTTGAATCTCCGGACAGTGGTCGCATCATCCTGGACGGCCAGGACATTACCGACCTGCCGCCCTACCTGCGCCCGACCAACATGATGTTCCAGTCCTATGCCCTGTTCCCCCACATGACGGTGGAACAGAACATTGCCATGGGCCTGAAACAGGACAAGCTGCCCCGGGACGAGATTCGCGAGCGGGTGGCGGCCATGCTCAGACTGGTCAAGATGGAGCCTTACGCCCGCCGCAAACCCCAGCAATTGTCCGGTGGCCAGCAGCAGCGCGTGGCCCTGGCCCGTTCCCTGGCCAAACGTCCGAAACTGCTGTTGCTGGACGAGCCGATGGGGGCGCTCGACAAGAAGCTGCGCACCGAAATGCAGCTGGAACTGGTGGATATCCTCAACAACGTGGGTGTCACCTGCCTGATGGTGACCCACGACCAGGAGGAGGCCATGACCATGGCCAACCGGATTGCCATCATGTCCCATGGCCGGATCGCCCAGATCGGCTCACCGGTGGATATCTATGAGAGCCCGAACAGCCGGATGACGGCAGAGTTTATCGGCTCGGTAAACATTTTCGAGGCGGTCATCGAGGAAGACAACTCCGACAGCGTGGTACTCAGCAGCCCGTTGCTGGATGCTCCGGTATTCATCGACCGCGGTGTGACCACGCCGGCTGAAACCACCGAAACCCTGGTGGCCCTGCGCCCGGAAAAGATCTACCTCACCACCGAGCCGCCAGCGGCAGAGTGCAACTGGAGCATGGGCGTGGTGGACAACATTGCCTACCTCGGCGACATCTCCTCGTACTATGTCAAGCTTGGCAGCGGCAAACGGGTGCAGGCCACCCTGGCCAACGTCGAGCGTCGTGGCGAGCGACCGACCTGGGGCGACACCGTGTACGTGTCGTGGGAAGCCTCCAGCCCTATCCTGTTGTGGAACTGACGCCGTGGCCAAAGACCTGATTCCGCTGGCGGTGAAAGAGCGGGTGCGCAACGTACTGTTCCACCGCAGGATCGTATTCGGCATTCCCTTTGTCTGGCTTTTGCTGTTCTTCCTGCTGCCCTTTGCCCTGGTACTGAAGATCAGCTTTTCGTCGGCGGTGATGGCAATCCCGCCTTACGAGCCGGTGTTCACCCTGGTCGACAACACCTTTTCGGTGGTGGTCAACTTTGGCAACTACCTGTTCCTGCTGTCTGACAGCCTGTACGTGGCGGCTTACTGGGGCTCCCTGAAGATTGCGTTCATGGCCACCCTGGTGTGCCTGCTGATCGGTTACCCCATGGCCTACGCCATGGCCCGGGCACCCCGGCACGTGCAACTGGTGCTCCTGCTGATGGTGATGCTGCCGTCCTGGACCTCATTCCTGATCCGGGTCTACGCCTGGATGGGCATTCTGGGCAACCAGGGCCTGCTCAACAGCCTGCTGCTCTGGCTGGGGCTGATTGATGAACCGCTGAGGATGCTCAATACCAACTTTGCGGTGGTACTGGGAGTTGTCTACGCCTATCTGCCCTTCATGGTACTGCCCATCTACACCAACCTGGTTAAGCTGGACATCCGCCTGCTGGAGGCCGCCTCGGACCTGGGCTGCCGCAGCCTGACGACCTTCTGGCGCATCACTCTGCCGCTGTCCCGGGGCGGGATTATCGCAGGGGCCATGCTGGTGTTTATCCCCGCCGTGGGCGAATTTGTGATTCCCGAACTGCTCGGCGGCCCGGATACCCTGATGATCGGCAAGGTGCTGTGGGAAGAGTTCTTCAACAACCGGGACTGGCCGGTCGCGTCCGCACTCGCCATCGTGATGCTGGCCCTGCTGTTGATTCCGATCATCCTGTTCCACCGTTTCCAGAGCCGGGAGATGGAAAAACATGGTTAACGCCCGCAAAGTCAGTTTTTCCAAAGTCATGCTGGTCCTGGGCCTGCTGTTTCTTTACCTGCCAATGTTCGTGCTGGTGGTTTACTCGTTCAACGCGTCCCGCCTGGTTTCGGTGTGGGCGGGCTTTTCGACCCAGTGGTACGGCGCCCTGTTCCAGGACCAGCAAATCCTGGCAGCGGTGTGGATGAGCCTGCGGATTGCCTTCTACGCCGCCACCATGGCGGTGTGTCTGGGCACCATGGCCGCATTCATCATCACCCGGTTCCGCCGTATGCGCGGGCGCACCCTGCTGTCGAGCATGGTTACTGCGCCGCTGGTGATGCCGGAGGTTATTACCGGCCTGTCGCTGCTGTTACTGTTCGTGCAGATGGCAGAACTGACCGGCTGGCCGGGAGACCGCGGCCTCGCCACCATCTGGATTGCCCACACCACCTTCTGCAGCGCCTACGTTGCCGTGGTGGTGGCGGCCCGGCTGCGTGAGGTGGACCGTTCCGTGGAAGAGGCCGCCATGGACCTGGGGGCGCCACCGCTGAAGACCTTCCTGATCATCACGCTGCCGGTCATTGCCCCGGCCCTGGTGTCAGGCTGGCTGCTGGCATTCACCCTGTCGCTGGATGACCTGGTGATTGCCAGTTTCGTCTCCGGACCGGGCGCCACAACCTTGCCGATGGTCGTGTTTTCGTCGGTGCGGCTGGGGGTGTCGCCGAAAATCAACGCCCTGGCCACGCTGATCATCCTGGCGGTGTCGCTGATCGCCTTTATCGCCTGGTTCCTGATGCGACGCAGCGACGAGAAACGCCTGAAGGGAAACGCCTGACCCCAGGCTGACCGGGACGATCAGGGCGTGATGGCGACCGGCAGGCTGAGGGCTTCGAGAAACTGCTCGATGCCCTGCTGGCGAAACAGCCAGTCCCGGCGACTGCATACCAGCAGCGCGCCGTTGACGTCCCGCAAGGCCCGCAGCACGGCACGGTGGTCGTTATCGGGCAGTCTCACCAGCTGCACGGGCACCTGCTGCTGCGCTATCCAGTCCCGCATTCGCGGGTCAAGGGAGGCCGCCGACTGCTGATGGAGCACCGTTACCGAACGCCGGTGCTGGCGGGCCAGCTCGGCGGCGGCGTTGAGTTTGCCGAGGCTATCGTCAAAACCATCCGCCAGCACCACGACACTGCCCCGGGGCCGGATCTGGCCGGAGGTCCACAGAATGACAGTACCGGGCGCCCGCTGGATCAGCCCACGCGCCGTCGACCCCAGGCGGAGGCCCGGCTGGGAGGCCCAGCCGGCACGACCGAGCACCAGGACATCTTCGGGGCCGGCCAGCTCCAGCACCTCGGCAACCACACTGCCGCGGCAGATATTCAGGGAATGCCGCCCGCCCCGCGCCGCCATTGCCTGGCCCAGTGCCCGCCGGGCCTGGTCCGCAAGTCGGCGCATACGCTGCTCCATCAAGGCGGTATTCAACGGTCGGCTGGTGCCCGAAATGGCACCCACCTCCCGGGCAAAACCGTAACCGGCACTGCGCAACAGGTTCAGCTCCTCGACGAAAACCCCCAGCACGTCGGCGCCACGGCCGGACGCAATATCCGCCGCCGCTTCAAGCGCAGCAAAACTCATCTGAGAGCCGTCCAGCAGCACCAGCACCCGGCCCGCGCCGGGTTGCTGCGGTGGGTTAGCCGGGGCGGCGGGTGCGGCGAGGTTGTCAACCATGGTCACCTGCCCTCCCCGTTACCCTTGTCTTTGCCATCGTCCTTGCCGTTCCTATCCTTGCCGTTGCTATCCTTGTCGTTGCTATCCTTGCCGTTATCGTCGTTATTCCGGCGAGCGTCCGCACCGTTGTCGTCATCCCGGGCATGGCTGACCCTGGCAAACTCAGCCAGCCGGTCCGCAACCTTGCGGTTGAAACTGCCCTCCGGAAAGACACCGTTATCGTCCGGATCGCCGGCTTCAAGTCCGGTCAGCAAGCCGATGGCTTCGTTAATGTCGGTAATCGGGAAAATACGGAAGTGTCCGGCTGCGATCGCCTCGCACACATCCTGCCTCAGCATCAGGTGCTCCACGTTGCTGGCCGGCAGCAGCACGCCACGACCGTCCACCTGGCCGGCCTGTTTGCAGACATCAAAGAAACCCTCGATCTTCTCGTTCACGCCGCCAACGGCCTGGACTTCACCATGCTGGTTCATCGAGCCAGTCACCGCGTAGAACTGGCGCAGCGGCACCCGGGAAATTGCCGACAGCAACACACAGGTTTCCGCCACCGAGGCCGAGTCTCCTTCCACGCCCCCGTAGGACTGCTCGAACGCCAGACTGGCCGACAGGGACAATTCGCCATCGCCGGCATAGCGGCTGGCAAGGAACCGTGACAGGATCATCACTGCCTTGCTGTGGATCGGGCCACCGAGCTTGGCTTCCCGCTCGATGTCCACCACCTGCCCCTTGCCCGGCCGCGCCGTGGCGGTAATCCGGGTCGGCTGGCCAAACATCGAGGCGCCCAGCTGCCATACCGAGAGGCCGTTCACCCGGGCAACCTGCTCGCCCTCGGTGGCGAGCAGCACAATACCGCGACTGAACTGTTCGAGACTGCGGTCACGAACCCGGCTGGCCCGGTAGATCCGCTCGTCTATGGCCTGCTGGATATGGCCGGCGGTGATCACGTCTTCGCCGGCAACGTCGGCCCAGTGGTCCGCTTCCGCAATCAGGTCCCGGATCACCCGGTCATGACCGGTCAGCTTGCGCTGGTCGTTGGCCAGGCGACTGGCGTGCTCGATCACCCGTGCCACGGCGGACCGGTCCAGCGCCCGCAATTCCGCCTCCCTTGCCATGGTGGCAACCATCCGGGCATAGGTGGTGTAACACTCGTTGTCACGGTCCAGATCATCGGCGAAATCCGCCTCCACCTTGAACAGGTCGAGGAAATCCGGATCGTAATGGGACAACAGGTAATACAGGATGCGATCCCCCAGCAGCACCACCTTGACCGACACCGGAATGGCCTCCGGCTGCAGGCTGACCGTACTCACCAGGCCATAGAGATGTTCGAGGGACTCGATACGGATTTCATGGGAGAACAGGACCCGCTTCAGGCTCTCCCAGGCCATCGGCTGGGTCAGCACGCGGCGGGCATCCAGGATCAGGTAACCGCCGTTGGCACGATGCAGCGCACCGCCGCGCACCAGGGAGAAATCGGTGTGCAGGGCGGCCTGGCGGACCCGGTGCTCAATCAGCCCGGTCAGATGCTGGTGGTTGGGCAGATCCTCGTAGATCACCGGAGCCCCTACCGTATCCGCGTTATCCACCAGCAGGTTGACCCGATAGCGTCCGAGCAAGCCGGCCGGTGTGCCGCTGCCGTCCTCGTCACGGAACGCTTCGGCGTGACCAACCACGTCCTCCCGGACGGCATCGAGAAACGCCACCACGGCGTCCGAGTGACGCCACTTCTCGCGCAATTCGCCGATAGGTCCTCCCAGGGTCAGCTGGGTCATCTCCTCATTGAGGGCGTGGACCCGCTCACGCACTTCCTTGCGCAGGCGGGGAACCTGCTGGATGGTCTGCTGCAGCTTCTTCTGCAGATCCTCCACCTTGGCTTCAATCAGGGTGCGCTCATCATCCGACAGCTTCTGATATTCCTCCGGGTCCATGACCTCGCCGTCCTTCATCGGCGCAAAGGTAAAGCCCGCCGGGGTAGCAATCATGGCGATGTTGCTGCGATTGGCCTCTTCCTGGATGGCAAACAGCCCCTTGTGCTGGCGCTTTGACATCTCTTCCTGCAGCTCCTGCAGCCGCCCCTGGTATTCCTCGCTTTCGAAGGTCGCCGGGATGGCGGTGCGCAACTCATCCGCCAGGGTATTCATATCCGCCTTGAACTGGCGGCCCTCGCCTGCCGGCAATTCAATGGCGGTTGGCCGGTCCGGAAACTCGAAGTTGAACACGTAACACCAGTCCGGGGGTGCTTTTTCCTTCGCCGCGTGTTGCTTCAGGAACTGCGCCACCAGTTCGTGCTTGCTCGCGCCTGAGGGGCCAAGCACAAACAGGTTGAAGCCCTGGTTCTTCATCCGTGCGCCGAATTCCAGCGCCCGGATGACCCGCTCCTGGCCGCAAGGAAGGTCTAGGGGCTCGAGGGAGGCGGTAGTATCGAAGTCGAACTGGTCCGACGGGCAACGGTGGTAAACCTGATCCACAGTTAATGGAAGGGGGGTTGTCATCAAGGGCTCCTGGCGGCTCGTTTATACAGCAAAGCATAGACTTTAAGTGCCGGTGGGCAAATGATGCAGCGCAAAGGTACCCTGCGCCCCGGAGCGCGTCGGGGCGTCGGGTAACGGTCGTTTCAGTCTCCGCCGCGGGCAATCAACCGACGGACCTGGGCCAGGTTGTCGTTGGCCGTCTCGTGATAGCTGGGGGACACTTTGGCCGCTTTTCGGAAGAATTCTTCGGCCTGCTTGTAGTCGCCTTCGCTCATGCGGATATAACCCATGGTGTTCCAGGCATCGGCCTCGTCCATTGCCTTGCTGAAAACATCCAGTGCCTCGTCGTAGCGCCCAAGCCGGGTATAGAGCTGGCCCAGGTTACGCCAGGCACGTTCGTGCCAAGGATCAATACTGAGAGCGGCGTGGTACTGGTACTCGGCCCGGTTGTAGTGGCCGACCAGATACAGGGAATAGCCGAGGTTGTTATGGATACGGGCATTGCGGGGTGAAATGCCGAGGGCCTTGTCATAGTAATCCCGGGCTTCCGGGAAATCACCCCGCAGGTCTGCCAGGATACCGAGGCCGTTATAGGCCTGCCAGCGGCGGTCATCGGCCGCCACGGCGGCTTCCAGCATACCCCGGGCCTGCTCGTAATCCCGCTGCTGCATCAGCATCAGCCCCATGCCTTCCAGCGCGCCCGGATGTTTCGCATCCTGCTCCAGCGCCAGCCGAAAGGCCGAAGCCGCCTTGGTATGCGCCTGCTTGTGCAGGTTGATGGCGCCGATTTTGTAGAACACCTCCGCATTGTCCGGTTTCAACTCCAGTGACCGGATGTACTCGAACACGGCCTGGTCCAGATTGCCGCTGCGATACGCCGCATCGCCACGGACAATCGCCTCCTCCGCCGAGCTCACCGGCATCAGGGTGGAGAATGCTAGCTCAGACTTGCCTTCATACAATTCTGAATAGGGATTTTCGGTTACCGCCTGAGGCCCGCTGGCACAGCCGGCGAGGGCCAGCGCGGTAAATACCGCCGCAAGTCCTGAAACTCTGCGGCGCAGTCCGGGTTTGCTTGGTGCAGTCATGGTCATTACTCCAGGTTATTGTTCTTTGCCAGCAGCCTATCCTTGCAGTTCAGCCCGGCCGTTCAGCGTTGGAAATGATCCAGTAGACCGATCACCGCCGGCCCGATGGCTACCACGAAGAAGGCCGGGAACATGCACAGCACCAGCGGGAACACCATCTTGGTGGAAATGGTGCCGGCTTCCTCTTCGGCGCGCTGCATGCGTTTGTCCCGGAATTCCTCGGAATAGATCCGCAGGGACTCGGCAATGCTGGTGCCAAACCGCAGGCTCTGGCTGAGCAAGGCAACCAGGCCGGCAATTTCGTCCAGACCGGTGCGCTCGGCAAGGTTCTTGAGGGCGTCGACCCGGTCAACCCCGGCGCGCATCTCACTGTTCACCAGCGCCAGCTCCTCCGACAGATCGGGGTGTCCTACCACCAGTTCGTCCGATACCCGCTGCAGCGCAGGTTTCAGGCCATAGCCTGCCTCCGTGCAGACCACCAGCAGGTCGAGGGCGTCGGGAAAGCCGTTGTAAAGCCGGCGCTTGCGTCGCTCAATCCGTTTGCCAAGCACATAGTTCGGACCAATGGCGCCAACCAGTACGGCAACCGCGGCGGCCTGCAACACCTGCAGTGAGGTAACCCCGGGTACCCAGCGCAGGCCGAAAAATACCGCCAGCGGCAAGCCGATAATAAGCAGCGTCTTGATGGCATAGAAATTGGCCAGGGCGTTTTCGCCCCGATAACCGGCGTGAACCAGCCGCGCCCGGGTCCGGTTCCGTTCCTTGTCCTTTTTCGGCACCAGATAAGGAGAAAGGGCCTTCACCGCAGGCGCGAAAGGCCCTTCCTTCGGGCTGTCGCCAGCGTCGGGGGCGACCACGCTGTGCAGGCGGTTACGGACCGGGTGAAACAGGGTCGACATCAGGAACATGCCCGCCAACGCCAGGCAGAACACGGCGACTGCCATCAGCGCAATAAAGGTCATCTGCACCATCTGGGGGTCGTGAAAAAGGTTGTTGAGCACTCCGATCAGATAATCCATGGTCGTTCTCCCTACACCTTGATATTGAGGATCTTCTTGATCCAGAAAACCCCGACCACAATCAACACCAGAGCCAGCAGGATGATATCGCCGCCCCGGGGGCTCTCGGTCAGCATCGGCATGTAGTCCGGGTTCACCAACGAGATCAGCACAAACAGCACAAACGGTGTCATGGTGAGTACCCATGCCGAGATCCGGCCTTCTGCGGACAGGGTCCGGACCCGGCGCTGGAAGCGGAAACGGCCACGAATGACCGAGGCGATTTTCTCCAGCACCTCAGCCAGGTTGCCGCCGGATTCCCGCTGCACCAGCACCGCCGTAATCAGCGCCATGACCAGTACACTGGGCACCCGCTGCAGCAATCCGAACAACGCAGCACGAACGTCGCCGCCGTAATTGATCTCGTTGAAGGTGGTCTGGAACTCCTCTCGCACCGGGCTGGGCATCTCGGTGGACACCAGGCGAATCGCCTCGATAAACGGGTGCCCCGCCCGCAGCGCGCGGATGATAACGTCGACCACATCCGGCAACTGCTCTTCGATTCTGGCAATCCGTTTGCTGCGTTTGCTGCGCAGGTAGAGGAACGGAATCATCGCGCCCATGGGAGCCAGTGCCAGCGGCGCCCACAACACCTTGGTCAGGTTGTAGCCGACAAAGCCCGCCAGCACGGCCAGGGCCGCTGACAGCAGCAGCACCCGATAAGCCCGGGTGCGGTAGCCGCTCTGGGCGATCAGCACCACCAGGGGTTGCAGCATCGACATTGATTCCAGTCGTTTCTCCAGCGGGGAGAGATCCCGCAAGTACTGTTCCTGCAGCAGGGATACCCGGTGCTGGTCACCGTCTGCACTCGCCAGGTTTTGCATTCGCTGGCTCAGCCGTTTGCGGGCACCCCGGCTTTCGCCGAAGACCGGAATCACCAGCCCCTGGGACAGCAGGAATACCGCCACAAAGACCAGAGCAAGAAAAATCCAGAGTTTGTCTCCCAGCACGTCCATGGCTCAGCCCTCGAAGTCCGGATCATAAAGCGACAATGGCAGCGGGATACCCCGTTGCTGCAGATGCTCCTGGAAGCGGGGCACGATGCCGGTGGCCCGGTAACTGCCCTGCACGCGCCCCTCCTCATCACGGCCACGGCGGCGGAAGGTGAAAATCTCCGACATGGTGATGACATCCCCTTCCATGCCGTTGATCTCCTGGACACTGACCAGCCGGCGGGTGCCGTCCTCCTGGCGCTCCACCTGCAGGACCACGTCAATGGCGGAGGCAACCTGGGAGCGGATGGCCTTGACCGGCATGGTAGTGCCACTCATCGACACCATGTTCTCGATGCGGATCAGCGCATCCCGTGGCGTGTTGGCATGGAGCGTGGTCATCGAGCCGTCGTGGCCGGTGTTCATCGCCTGCAGCATGTCCAGCGCCTCGGCACCGCGCACCTCCCCTACGATGATGCGGTCCGGACGCATCCTCAGGCTGTTACGGACCAGGTCCCGCTGGGTCACTTCACCCTTGTTCTCGATATTCGGTGGCCGGGTTTCCAGCCGTACCACATGAGGCTGCTGCAGCTGCAGTTCCGCCGAGTCTTCAATGGTGACGATGCGCTCGTCGTCCGGCACAAAGCCGGACAATACGTTGAGCAAGGTAGTCTTACCGGAGCCGGTACCACCCGAAATCAGCACATTCAGCCGGCCCCGGACAATGCCTGCCAGCAGGTCGGCAATCGACTGCGTCAGGGTGCCCTTTTCCATCAGCGCTTCCATCGACAGCCGGCCGATGGAAAATCGCCGGATCGACAGCAGCGGGCCATCCACCGCCAGCGGGGGAATGATTGCGTTGACCCGTGAACCGTCCTTGAGACGGGCATCCACCATCGGTGAGGATTCATCAATCCGACGCCCCACACTGGAAACAATACGGTCAATGATGTTCAGCAAATGGGTATCGCTGTGGAAGGTGATGTTGGCCTTCTCGAGCTTGCCATTGCGTTCCACATAGATACTGTCGTGACCATTCACCAGGATGTCGGAAATGGTTTTGTCTGCCAGCAACGGCTCCAGCGGCCCCAACCCCAGGATATCGTCCTGGATCTGGCGGATGATGCGCTGGCGGGCCGTCAGCGACAGCGGCACCGATTCCTCGGCGATCAGCCGCTGCCCGATATCCTGCAACTGCCGCTCAGCCTCTTCCCGCCCGAGGGTGCCAAGCAGCGACAGATCCAGCACCTTCATCAGCTTCTGATGAATTTTCTGTTTCCAGACCCGTTCCTGCTCTTCTTCCACCCGCAGGGCGGTTGTTCCCGCAGCCTGAACCAGGGGTGGTTCCGGCTCTGCCCGGTTAAATTCGCTCATTCTGCCCAGTGCCATGACTGCCTCCTCAGGCGCCTGCCAGTTTGCGCCAGACCCGACCGAAGCCGGACTGTGCGGTTACGGTTTTCTTGCCACTCAGATCTTCCGCCAGCCGCACCATACTGCGGCTGACCGGAGACGCCGGCGCCACCTCGAGCAACGGGATTCCCAGGTTGGCGCTTTCCGCGACCTTCGCAAAATCGTTGGGGATGCAGGTCACGCCATCAATCCCCAACGCCTTCTCAATGTCACCGATGGTAAGCGCCAGGCGCTTGTCCCAGCGGTTGACCACCACCCCGATTCGCTCGTCTGCAATGCCCATGTAATGCCTCATGTAATGGAGCATCCGGCGCGCATCCTGAACGTGACAGATGCTCTGCTGCAGAACCAGCAGCACCCGTTCGGAGGATTCCAGTAGCAGTCCGGTCACACCGTCGATCTGGCGAGGCAGATCCACCACGGTGTGCTCATAGCGGGAACGCAGCAACGCCAGCAGCTTGTGGAGCTGGTTTTCATCTATATCACCGGGCACCAGCAGCTGGTCCGAGCTGTTACCCAACAGATGGAGGCCGCTTTTGTGCTTCATCATGTGGCCCTCCAGCGCCAGCCGGTCCATGCTGTCGGCGCGGAGGATGGCATCCACCAGTCCCCCCGCTTCCGGCAGATCAAAGTAGGACGCGAGGTGACCGAATTGCAGGTCCATATCCAGCAGGGCAACCTGCTGGTCGATCTTTTCCACCAGGCTGTGGGCCAGGGTCGCCGCAACCGTGCTGGCGCCGGAGCCACCCTTGGCGTTGATGACCGAGATCAGGCCGCCAGCCTCGGTACTGGCCGGTTGTAGCTCCCGGGCGATACGGTCCAGGGAATCAACCAGCTCCTGCCGCGGCACCGGAAAGCTGAAATAGTCCCGTGCTCCCACCCTCATGGCTGTGCGCATGACCTGGGTATTGTCAGGCCCGGTGACGACCGTGGGGACGCGACCGGACGCCGGTCGCGCATCCAGCGAGCTCAATTCGTCTTCCCAGGCAACCGTGGTGCAGAAGATCAGCGCATCCGGCAGGTCCACGATGTTGTACAGCGGATCGGAATGTCCATTGGTAATCAGCCGCGTGCTGAGCCTGAGGTCGGTCTGGTGCTCAAGTATGCGCTCAAGCTCCTGCAACTCCTGGGCATTGCGCCCCGCAACCAATACATTCATGCGTGCTTTCATAGACTCCCCCTTCCTTGCGCCGTCAGCTGACCGATCCGAAACAGCCGGTTCCCTCAGGTGACACGCCGAGGCTTTCCCGGGGTAACACCGTGATAAATGGCGGCAGTTCAAATTGCTGGAAAAAGAACGGAATGATCAGCTGGTGCTGAAAACCGCTGACTTCACTGCGTACAAAGGCAATGTCCAGGAAGTCACCGACCGGGTCTGCCAGCTCGGCGCCGGTCATTGCCAGATAATCAATGTTGATGTGCACTTCATTCAGGCCTTTCAGCACGGGGCTTTCTCCTGCCGAAACCGGAGCGTCAAACATTGCCACCCGCCGGATGGCGCTGTGCTCGATAGGACAGACCACCGCCACCCGTGCCGCCCGGCGGCTGGTTTCGTCCAGGGTGTTCCAGACGAACATCAGACGGCCGAACTCAATGGCGGCAAACAGCAGGATGAAAAACATCGAGCCGACAATGGCAAACTCCACCGTATGTAACCCGGATTGCAGTCTGATATTCATAGCGCCCTCATCTGCACAGTGCTCTGCATTGAAAAGGCCATGCTGACAGGCTCCCCGCCGTAGAACGCAGGGATCTGGCCAACCAGCGGGACATAGTTATAGGTGGCATTCACGGTGACATGGGAAGGGTCGGGGCTGGAGACCGAGATATCGCCGGCGGACCAGCCGGGCAACAGGGGGTCGCCGGCACCCAGGGTATTGCCGTAGACAACCAGATTGCTGGCTTCCTGAACGACGGCGCTGCTGAGAAAGATAAACCCCATGCTGTTGTTTATGGCATGGGAGGCCAGGTGCCGGGCGCCATCCCGCGCCGCCCGGGTCATGGTGTGATACTGGTGAAAGGCCCAGCCCAGCTCGCTCACCGCAATAACCACCAGCAACAGGAAGGGTGCGGTCAGCAGAAATTCCAGTGCCGCGATGCCCTGTTGTCGTTTGCCTGTCAGTCGATGTCCGTTCATGTCAGTTCCTTCCTTGCCACTTCCTTGCATCCCACTTCGTGCGCTGCGGCCTTTATGGCTGTCAGCTGTCGAACGTATCCGGATCCTTGTAAAGCTGGATGATGTGGGGCCCGGGGCCGGCACCGGGGGTCGGCCCCGGCGTGCCACTGCCACCGCAGTCATCCTTGAACTGACCATAGAACACGGCCTGACCTTGCTGTGTCATTTCATCCACCATGTAGAAGCAACTGAACCCCAACAGTTCCACGGAGTCCTGACCGTTGGCCAGGCCGTCGCAGTTGCCCACCGGCAGGGTCAGGATGCGCCGGCCGGGGTAACCGCTGGGGGGAGAATTCGGGTCCACGGCGGCATACTGGGCCAGGTACCAGTCCAGGTCATAGGCCGGCACTGTCTGGTTCTGGTAATCGGTTTCTGTATAGGGTTCATGTTGGGAGAACCAGTCCGGTGGGTAATCCGCCGCATTAACCGGGCCGTTATAGATCCCCAGCCGGGTATTGATGCCCTGGGCAAACGGGCCCACGGTGTTGCCGGGCTCGGTCTCGATATTGCCGTCCTCCCCGGTGCTCAGGCAGGCATCGAACTTGCCGGCGGCGGCTTCCCGCAAATCCGCGCCACCGGCGCTGCCATCCAGGCGG
Organism: Marinobacter profundi; assembly: GCF_002744715.1. Classification (GTDB taxonomy): domain Bacteria; phylum Pseudomonadota; class Gammaproteobacteria; order Pseudomonadales; family Oleiphilaceae; genus Marinobacter; species Marinobacter profundi. The sequence goes on along the minus strand of NZ_KZ319367.1, from coordinate 351,202 downwards.
ATCAGGTAGAAATTGCCATTACCCACCTCGGAACTGGTGCCGGAGCCAATTTTCAGCTGCTCGATCTCCCCCCAGCTGTAACCGAAGGTGGTACCGGGCGGGCTTTCCTCCTGGGGGGTACCGCAGGCCATCATCGGCACCACGTTGCAGGCTTTTTGCAGCGAAGGGCTGGGGCCGGCAACGGCAGTGCCGGCAATGGCCAGGTCGTTAAACCCGAAGACCGGCGCAAACCATTCAGCAATCCCGTAGCTGGCCACGCTCGCCCGCACATACTGGGCCGGCGTGGTGCCGGCAATAAACGGATTGAGCGTGGAGGAGAATTCCAGGGTCAGACTCAGGGTGCCACTGGCCATCGCCTCTCCCAGCCCACTGTTGCCAGGGGCTGCGGCATTGGCAGAAAACGTTGTCTGGCCGGCGGCATCCGCCAGCCCGACATTGCCGGTCTGGTCCAGCACCTTGGCCGCACTCAGGGCCGCCGCATCCAGCGCGTTCTGCAAACGGGTCTTCTCAAGATGCGCATTGCTCATATCGAGGGCCAGGGCCGCCATGCCCAGAATCACCAACAGCGAAATGGCGACCAGCGGCAGAATGGCGCCCCGCTGACGGTTGTTTGTGCCGTTAACCTGTTCCATGGCCGGCCCTCCCCGTTACCGTTACTGTTGCAGTCCGAGCCCGGCGCCAGTGCTCATGGCCGGCGCCATGCGATCTGGTCTGCCGGTATCCTTGCGATAGCTGTTATAGCCGGCTTCGGCTTTCTGGCCATCCAGCATGGGCATACCCGTTGCTTCCTGCTGGGGTGGCACATACTTCTGGGCCGCAATCATCTGCCGTACCGAGTTGCCAAACTGGTCCTCGGAGCTGGGTGAGGCACAGCCAGTCAGCAGCAGTCCTGCCGCCATACCTGCCACAACCCCGGCCACAACCACCCGGATATTCCGTGTTATTGATTCCATGGTTCTCACCTCAGAGTTCGTGTCCGAATTGTCCCTTTACACTGCCCTGCTGCATGGGCGTTGCCCCTGAGCCGGGTTTTCTCCTGCCCTCGGTATAGCCGAGGAGATAGAACTCCAGGTCCGACGGTTCCACAAAGTGGTCGGTAGGCAGGCTGAACTGCTCACGCCCGACGGGTTTGGCAAAGTGGGGAGTCACCAGGATAACCAGTTCGGTCTTGCCCTTGATGTACTCTTGGCTGCGGAACAGGTTGCCGAGAACCGGCAGGTCGCCCAGGCCCGGGAACTTGTTGACCCGCTCCCGGAGGTTTTCATTGATCAGGCCGGCAACCCCGATGGTCTGGCCATTACCCAGTTCCACGGTAGACGAAGCACTGCGGCTGGTCAGGGCATTGATAAAGAAGGTCGCCGCGGTGTCGGGCACCTCAAGGGCAATGGAGTTCTGGTTGCTCAGCTCGCTCACCTTGATGTTCAGCTTGAGACTGATCATGCCGGAATCCAGCACCGTGGGCAGGAAACCGAGGCTGATACCGAATTCCTTGAATTCGATCTTGACGCCGTTATCCTGGCCACTGCCTACCGGGATCGGGAACTCACCGCCGGCATGGAAGGTGGCTTCCTGGCCGGTCAGGGTGGTGAGGGTAGGCTCGGCCAGCACCTTCGCCAGGTTGTTTTCCTGGGCCGCGTCGATCACCAGGTCAAACAGGGTGTCACCGTCGAGGAAGCTGGCGAACAGGCCGGTTGTCTCGAAGGTCATGGGCTCGCGCAGGATCTGGGTACCCGGCAGGTTGGGCGGCAGCAGACCGCCGGTGCCGCCACCCGGCAGCAGCAGGCCCGAAGGTGCGAGGGCAGTACCGTTGTTACCGGCACCTATGGTCAGCAATGAGTTGGCATTAATGGCCTCGAACTTGGCGCCAATACGCTTGAGGAAATCCCGCGATACCTCGGCCACCTGCACCTCCAGCATTACCTGCTGGGCGCCGCCTACCTGCATCATGTTGAGGACCGCGCCCGGCTCCTCGCCTCCCTGGAAGCTGCGAGCCAGGTCCAGGGCGGAAGCCATTCGCGCCGCACTGCTGACTTCACCGCTGAGAATGATGGCGCCCTGGGATGAGCGGACTTCAATCTCCTCCCCGGGGAGGATCTGGTGGAGCTTGGATTTCAGGCTTTCCAGATCATGAGTGACTTCAATACCGACAGCACTGACGACCTGGTTGTTGCTGTCCCACAAGGTCACGTTGGTGGATCCCAGCTTCTTGCCAACCACGTAGAGTTGCCGTGAGCGGAGGATCAGAATGTCTGCAATCTCCGGGTTACCCACGGAAATCTTGGCCACGGGCTGTTCAATGTACAGGATCTGGGACTGGTTCAGCGCCACTTCCACTACCTGCCGGTCCATGCCACTCGCGAGCATGACCTGTGCCGTAGCACCGGTCGGGATCGCGATCACACACAGCAGAGCCAGTCCGATCAGGTAGCCCTGCAGTGATGCTTTATGCGCTGTTATTGTCATGGTCACTCTCTCCCTGGGTTACTTCCTTATGGGCTACCGCACTCCTCTGGCAGCCGCTGCATCAAAACCTTCGTTAGCTTGTGCTATCCGCTACCAGCAAGCCTTCTACATGGAAACCTTCGAGGTGCTGACTTCGGTACCGCGAATGATGGTGACTTTCGGCGAGCTGGCTACCACCCGGCGGGGTTTCGGGGCGGGTGCCGGCTCAGCTTTCGCTACTACCGGCTCCTTGACAGGCTCGGGGACAACCTCCGCCACGGGTTCCGGCCGGAGGCTGTCATCCAGCGGGTTCCGCAGCGCCAACTGGATCATGCCTTCCTGGGTGGCCTTGACCAGCTCCTCGGCTTCATCCGAGCTCAGTTCCAGGGTGACCGCCCGCACAATCACCGGCTTGTCCTTTTCTGGCGAAGCCGTCTGGTCCACCGCCAGTACCTTGATGTTCTCCAGCAGCGTCTGCGACTCGTAGCGGCGGTTACCGTTGGGTTTCGCAGCCACGATATCGACCCGGTTGCCGGGCATCAGGAAGCCTGCGACGCCCACCACGTCATTGACCCGCACGGTGACCGCTCGCTTGTTAGGTGCAATCACCGCGGAAAGCGCGCTGCCACCGCCAAACGCGGCCACTTTTTCCTTGAGGAGAATTTCCCCCGGGTAGATGGTGGTGGTGGCGACGAAGCCTTCGATGGCAGAGGCTTCGTTATATGCATTCGACGGCACCATCGCCCGGGGCATGTTTGTTACCCTGAGATCGCTGGCCTCCACCTTCTTGCCGAAGGGAATCTGCAACGCCGCCACCACCACGGGCACACCGTCTTCGGTGGCCGGTGATGCAAAGCGGTCCAGCGCCCATCCCCTGGCGAGGAAGGCCGCAGCCAACCCCATGGCAAGGGCAAAAGTAAGCATGAGAATCGTTCTTGACTTGAACATAGCGGTCACCCCACGTTATCCAGCTGTACGAAGTAGTTTTGCCAGGCCCAGCGGATGGATTCGGTGCTGAGCCGGGCCGGTAACCCGCGGTACCGGCAATAGTCACTGACCAGCCCGAGCAGGTCCCGGGGATGACAGGGCAGCAGCAGGTTGCCCTGGGTCGGATAGAGTTCCGTCATCATGTACCGGGCAACCTCGGGATCATCTTCAATTCCCATGGTCTGGCAGACCTGGCGCCACAATCGCAGGAAGGGCTCGGGCGCCAGGGTTTTGAACCCCACCTTGTGGCCAATACGGCGAAGGAAGGCTTCATCTGCCAGTTCGAGGGGATTCAGGTTGGTCGAAAAAATCAGCAGCATGTCGAAGGGAACGGCAAAGTGCTGCCCTGCCCGGAGGTTGAGAAAGTCCCGCTTCTCCTCCATCGGCACAATCCAGCGGTTAAGCAGGTCCACATGGGACATCCGCTGCCGGCCCAGGTCATCAATCAGCAGCATGCCGTTACTGGCCTTGAGCTGCAGGGGTGCCTGGTACTGTTTGCGCTGTTCGTCGAATTTGAGATCCAGCATATCGAGGGTCAGCTCACCGCCGGTGGTGACCTCGGGACGGTGACAGAGCACATAGCGGGGATCGTGACCATGGGTCAGGTCAACCGGATCCTGTGCCTCGCCGTGAACCGGGTGATGGAACTCCGGATCAAACAGACTGATGACAGTGCCGCCCACCAGGATGGCATACGGCACGTAAACAGGCCCGTCGAGCAGTTTGACCAGCTGGCGGGTGATGTAGCTCTTGCCACTGCCGGCCGGACCATAGATGAACATGGCGCGCCCGGAGTGGACAGCTGGCCCCAACTGGGCCAGCAGGCCTTCGTCAATGACCGTATCCCGGAACAGGCGGTGAATATGTTCCTCGGTGACCACGCACTTTGACACCGACTGACGCCGGACCAGGCCTTCATAATCGGCAAGGAGAACGGGCGCCGGCCCGCAGTAGCCGTCCCGGGCCATGGCATCCAGTGCCGCCGCCCGCCCGCGATCGGTCAGGGCATAGCGCACGCCGCTGCCAGACAAGTCCGCGCTGCGGCTCTCCACCTTGGCTTCCTGGCGCAGCACGTTGACCACCGGCTCCAGTACTGCCCCCGGCAGTGCCAACTGGCGGGCCAGGTGGTGCAGGGTCTGGTTGCTCGCCAGGTTGAGGTGCTTGAGCAGCAGGTCTGCCACAAAGAAATGATCCAGGCCGGTTTCTTCAAGGCTGTGGGGCCTTGCCACACTGGCGGTGGCCGGGGGGTAGAGTTCCCTGTCCCTGGTGATCATGAGTTCGGCATCCATTGCGTACTCCTTTCATATTCCGGGCGATTTGATTCGCTAGATAATGGCCAGCGCGGTGCCGCAGGCGATGGCCAAGGCATAAGGGAAACGTAATCCGGCCGCCTCGCCGGGTGCCGGGGGAATGTATTGGGGCTGCTTGGCGGTCAATAACACGAACATGGAGCTATAGCGGCGAAGCATTGCCGGCAGACCACCCCGGACGGTGATATACACCAGTGCAATTACGCCACCGGCCAGGATGGTCATCAGGGCCGCAATCACAACGGTGCCGGGGCCGACAACCGTGCCTACGGCAGCCAGTAGCTTCACGTCTCCAGCGCCCATGGCCCCAAAAAGATGGAAAGGCAGGAAGCAGAGCAGCCCTGCCACCAGTCCGGTCGAGGCAAACATCAAACCTTCCCACTGGCCGAACCACGCATGCAGCACGGTGGCGACTAATACCATGCTGAAGGTTAATTTATTGGGAACCCTGGATGAGGAAAAATCACTGATGACCGCCGTCACGAGTCCAACAAAGAGAATTGTTACCGCCCAGTTATTCAGCTCCATGACTCCTCCGACCTGCATTCGAGGTTAAAAAGAGGGGGCAAAACCCCCTCTCAAAAGGACTATGGCGTGGGGGCAACAATTTTGTCCGCGATGCCAGTAATTACAGTGGTGATGTTTCCGCCCAAAAGAGTGAACGCACCCACCGTACCAAGTACGATCAAAGACCCAGCCACCGCATACTCCGACAGCTCCAAACCTTCCTCATCCCGTAGAAACTGGACCAGTTTTTCCTTGAAATTTTTCATCTCATAACTCCTGCAGTCATTAGAAATACTTCCATGCTTGTACAGCACCTGTTCCGTGCGCTGTATTAACGAAGATAGGCAAGGCGGGTATTCAACCGTTAGGAGAATTCCGGACGGAAACTAGGAGTATTTTGCAGAAGGTCAGATTTTGACGCGGGGGCCGGCGGAAAGCTGGAGTGGTACGGGTGCGCACTTTACTCTTGCGACCCTGTCGGCACTTTCGACCCTGTCGGCACCTTCGACACGCTCTCCCTGCCCCGTTCCCGTCGCCCCGGCCCTGCCGGCACGCCACTGCTGGCGATACTGGGAGGGAGTCAGGCCGGTCTGGCGCTGGAACATGCGGGAGAAGTGGGAAGCATCGTGAAAGCCGACGGCCCAGCACACATCAATGATGGCGGCACTGTTGTTGTGGAGCAGCTCGGCTGCCTTATCCAGGCGGCGCTGGACGATGTAATCCTGGAAGGTAATGCCATGCACCTTCTTGAAGGCACGGCTTAACTGATAGCTGTTGGTATCGCAGCGCTCGGCGATGTCCGCCTGCATCAGTTTGTCGGCCAGGTGCTGATCGATATAGGCGGCTGCGCACTCGACGATTTTTTCTTCGGCCCGGTGTTTCTGGAAGCGAGCATCTTCGGGGAGCGGTTGCTTCTGCAGGATGGTGTTGCGACTGGCCCGGCCGGACGAGCTAACCACCAGTTGCCCCAATCGGGTCAGCGATTCGATGACCGTTTCCGCATTCACCGGTTTGACAAAGTAATCCCAGACCCGCGTCCGCAAAGCCCAGACGGCCAGTGCCTCCGAGTGCTGTTCGGTGAACATCACCACCGGTACCGAAGTGAACCGCTGCTTGGTTTCACTCAGCATCGAGAGGCTGGAAATGTCCGGAAAATCAAACTCGAAACAGGTAATTACACGATCTTCCGTGTCATACACTGCTCCAAGATCGTCTGTCCTCGACACCGTTACAACCGGAAAATGACGCTCAATAACCCTGACGACTGCCGGATCCGCGCCGTACTGCGTGGCGTCGACCAGCACAATGGTCGCTTTCTCCATCCCGCCAACCCCTTCTTCTGTTTATTCGGGCATCCAGTTCCGTCTGAACCTGGGGGAAAAACATGGATTTTTGGTAATGTTTACTGTTTCACAGTTGAAACTAATAGGTAAGGCATGCCGACATGTCAAGAAAGGTGGGTAAAAACTGAGCAAATTTTGGCCTGGCAGGTCACATAGATCCTACCAGGGCCAAACTACAAACAAGTCCTACCAGGGCCCGACCACAAACCCGAGCTTGTCCGGCAGCCACAGGGCAATACCCGGTACCAGCATGACCAGCAACAGGCTGACGCCCATGGCAGCAATGAACACCAGGGCCCAGCCCAGGGTGTGTTCCAGGCGAATATTGGCTATCCGGGTGGTCACCATCAGGTTGACGGCAACCGGCGGGGTGAACTGGCCGATGGCAATGTTCATCGCCAGCAGGATGCCGAACCAGACCGGGTTCCAGCCGAAGTGGTTCATCAGCGGCAGCACAATGGGAATCAGGATAAGGTAGATGGACACCGCATCCAGCAGCATGCCGGCAATCAGCACCAGAACCATCACCAGGCCCAGCAACACCCAGCCGTTCTCGGACAGGGTCAGCAAAGCCTCGGCGAGATGGCGGAAGGTTCCCAGGGTGGTGCCCGCCCAGGCAAAGATGCCGGCCAGGGCAATGATCAGCATGACAACACCGGAAGTAACCGCGGCATCGGTCATCAGTTCAAACAGGCTGCGCAGGCTGAGGTTGCGATACACCAGGGTGCCAACAATCACCCCGTAGGTCACTGCAACAACTGCAGCTTCAGTCGGCGTAAACAGCCCCGAGCGCAGCCCCCCGAGGATAATCACCGGGGCGAACAGGGCCGGCAACGCGGCCCGGAAACTGGGCCAGAACGGCGGCCGCTCGGCGGTCTTGGGGTCTTCCCAGCCATATCTGCGCGCCAGGAACAGGGCGGGAACCAGCAGGGACAGCCCCGCCAGGATCCCCGGAAACAGCCCGGCGGCGAACAGCGCCCGCAGGTCGACGCCGGGCACCACAATCGAATAAAGAATCAGTGCAATGGATGGCGGAATCAGGATGGCAGTCGATGACGACGCGGCAATCAGGGTCGCAGAAAAAGGTTGTGGATAGCCCGCCTTGCGCATGCTTGGCAGCATCACCATGGCCACGGCCGCGGCATCCGCCGGTCCCGAACCGCTCATACCGCCCATGATCAGGCAGACCAGTACCGCAACCACGGTCAGGCCGCCGTGACGGGGGCCGATAATGGCCTGGGCAAAGCGGACCAGGCTGGCAGCCACCCCTGCCCGCTCGAAGATCAGGCCGGTCAGGATAAACAGCGGAATGGCAATCAGCGGGTACTTGGCCACGCTGTTGTAGGTGTTGGTGCCGAGGGTGGCCAGCATGTCAGGTGACAGCCCCGCCAGGATACCCACCACGCCACCAAGACCCAGCGCAATCGCCACCGGAACCCCCAGCAGCAGGGCCAGCAGGAAGCTGCCAATCAGCAGTAGGTCAGGACTCATGAATCACCTCCGGGTCCTTCTTGCCCCGCAGGCGATCGATCAGGTTCTGGGTCATGCGGATGATGATGGCAAGCGACATCAGCGGCAGCCAGATCACGTAGATCCAGTTGGGCAGCCCCAGCCCCGGAGACAGGGACTCCCACTGGTATTCCTCCCAGGCAAACTTTGCCCCGTACCAGGTAGTAATACCCAGCACAATGACGCCGGCCAGCCACTGCAACACAAACACCACCTTACGGGCCTGTGACGGCAGGTAATGCTCGATCAGTTCGATACGGATGTGCTGATTATGACGGGCCGCCACCGCAGCCCCCGCGAACGTCAGCAACACCAGCAGAAACACCGAGAACTCCTCCGTAAAGGCGAACGAGGCATCGGTTGCGTAGCGGACAATGACGTTCCCCAGGCTGATCACACAAATGGCAATCAGCGCCAGGGTTGCCAGCCAGGCTTCTGGCCGGAACTTCGGGGGTCGGGTTGGCATGGTTACTCCGGTTGAATGGTCGCCGCTTCAGGCTTACTGCTGACGCTCGGCAACGGCCTTCTGCGCCTGCTTGACCAGGTCCTCGCCAATGCGGGGCGTCCACTTCTCGTAGACCGACTGGGTTGCGGCCACAAAGGCGTCGTGCTGTTCCTGGGTCAGCTCGGTAACCTCAACACCGCGCTCCTTGATCGCGGCCAGGGTCGCGTCCAGCTCGGCACGGGATTTCTCGATTTCCCACTGGCCGGCATCAATGGCCGCCTGCTTCAGCAGTTCCTGGTCTTCCGGGCTGAACTGGCTCCAGACCCGGTTGCTGACCGCAAACACCAGCGGATCGGCCATGTAGTGCCAGAGGGTCAGATGGGTCTGGCCAACCTGATCAATCCGCGCCACGTCAAACACCGACAGCGGGTTTTCCTGGCCGTCCACCGCACCGGTGGTCAGTGCCGGCTTGGCATCGGCCCAGCTCATCTGGGTGGGGTTGGCCCCCAGTGCCGTGAAGGTATCCTGGAACAGCGGTGAACCCACAACGCGGATTTTCAGCCCGTCGAGGTCAGACGGCTGGCTGATGGTGCGCTTGGAATTGGACAGTTCGCGAAAGCCGTTCTCGCCCCAGGCCAGCGGCGTTACACCGCGCTTCTCGATGGCGGCAAAAACGGCCTTACCGGCTTCGCCCCGGGTAATCGCGTCAATAGCCGCGTTGTCCGGCATCAGGAACGGCAGGGAGAAGAGGTTCAGCTCCGGTACCTGCGGTGACCAGTTAATGGTGGAGCCCACCGCCATATCAATCAGCCCGGAACGCATTGCCGAGAACTCCTTGGTCTGGTCGCCGGACACCAGCTGGGAGTTGCTGTAAATCTTCATGTTAATGCGCCCTTCGGAGCGCTCTTTGACCAGCTCGACCCACTTGTCGGCAGCCTGGCCCCAGGGGAAGGCCGACGGCAATACGGTGGAGACGGTGTATTCATCCTTGTACTGGGCGTTGGCAACAGAACTGAATAACAAAGTTGCGGCAGCAGCAGCCATAAACGTTCTACGATTCAGCATCTCTTCTTCCTTTTGTTATGTTCATTCTTTGGCAGCTGCAGGACGGAAAAGCGGCTGCTGTGAGCGATTATAGGAGGGGGCCGCGGCAGGAGGCAAAAATAAAAAGTCTAAGCCAATGTTGCAGAAGAAAAATTTAACAATGTTCCCCCTGGTCTGGGCTGGCCCGCACAGCTCCGGTCACAGCCTCACCACAAACCCGCCACAACCCCGCGCAGCAGAGCGAAGGCGCTTCCGGGTAACCCGCCCCTTGAAATCGCTCCCTGATCGGAATACTGTATATTTAAACAGTATTCCGAGAAATTCCCATGAGTGAGCTACTGAACACGCTGATGCAGGATGCCCGCGTCTGGCAGGGGCACCGGCCTATTCAAACCAGCCAGCCAGCAGAGCCGACCGGCTACCAGGTGCTGGATAACCAGCTCGGCGGTATTGGCTGGCCCCGTGGTGCGCTCAGCGAATGCCTGCTGGATGCTCCCGGCATCGGTGAGCTGCACCTGCTGCTGCCACTGATGCAGCGGCTCACCCGGGCCGGCAAGACCGTCTTCTGGCTCAACCCGCCCCATATTCCCTATGCACCCGCCCTGGCCCGTGAGGGTGTTGACCTGGACCAGGTCATTCTGATCCATACCCGCGGCGAGGGTGATTTCCTGTGGACCCTGGAGAACTGCCTGCGCTCGCCGGTAACCGGCCTGGTCATGGCCTGGCCGGACAAGCTGGCCGCCCGCGAGGTCCGGCGCCTGCAACTGGCGGCCGAAGCCGGCAGCAATGTCTGCGTACTGTTCCGGGAGTGTCGTTACGCGGAACAGAACTCCCCGGCGGCCCTGCGCCTGGAGCTGGAACCCGGCGACCATCAGGACCTGAAAATCCATGTGCTCAAGCGCCGTGGCAGCTGGTCCGGACAGCGCTGCGCACTGGCAATGGCCCAGCGGGCGGACCTGGCCTTCCGGGAGGCTCCCCGGGTTGTCCATGGCCCCTGGGCAGGCTCCCGTCGCTAAAGGCTGTTTATGCTCTGGTTGTACCTGCACTTCCCTCACCTGTTGCTGGACCACATTCGCCGCTCCCGGGACAACGCCGGTGCCCTGGTGATTGTGGAGGGCTCCGGCCAGAAAGTTATCCAGGCCTGTCCGGAGGCGCGGGACCAGGGCATTAGGGCCGGCATGCGTCTGAAAACCGCCATCAGCCTGGTACCGGACCTTGGTATCGTGCGGGCAGACCACAAACAGGAAGCGCGCATCCTGGCCGACCAGGCCCTCTGGCTCTACCGCTACGCTGCCCACATCGTGCTGGTGCCACCGGATGGCGTGCTGGCCGAGGTTGGCAGCCTGCAACGGTTGTATGGCGGCTTGCCCGCAGCCTGGCAAACCGTAGAGCACGCCCTCAATGACCGGCAGCTGACGGCCTGGATGGCCATTGGCCATACTCCGCTGGCAGCGCGGCTGCTGGCCCGCAGTGGCAAGGGCGAATGTACCGCCGACCAGGGCCATATCCTGCGCAGCCTCGGGCAAATGCCGTTGCTGGCTGCGGGATTTGACGAGCGTACCTGCACGCGCCTGCAGCGGCTGGGCCTGAACACCCTGGGAGAAGTCTTTGACTTACCCCCGGCAGAGCTCGCCCGCCGGCTGTCACCGGAAACCCTGGCCCGCATCCAGAAAGTCCAGGGCACCAGGGCCGACCCGCAAATCCCCTGGCAGCCGCCCCACCACTTCCGCCAGCAGGCGGACTTTGTGCAGGAAATCGAGCACGCCCAGGGCCTGCTGTTCCCCCTGCAGCGAATGCTCGGCGAACTGGAAGAAGACCTGTGCTGGCGACAGCAGGATACCGACAGCCTGCTCCTGGTGCTGCACCACCGCCATCAGGAACCGGCCCGGTTACGGATCAGAACGTCCGGCCCGGAGCATCGGGCGGAAGCCTTTCTGAACCTGCTGCGCCTGCGTTTCGAGCAACAGCCCTTACAGGCACCGGTCATCGCCCTGGTGCTTTCGGTACGCCGCTTCATTGACCGGGAAGCACCCTCTGGCCAGGACCTGCTGGGAGAAACCCGCGACCTCAACGAAGCCTGGCACACCCTGGTCAGTCGCCTGCAGGCCCGCCTGGGGGCACAGGCGCTCCGGCGACTCTCGCCGCAGGCCGATCACCGCCCGGAACGGGCCTGGTCTGCCACCGAGGTGGCCCGGCAAACCCGCCCGGCCCGCACCGACCTGCAACAACTGCCCCGTCGCCCGTTGTGGTTGCTGCAAGGCCCCCAACCCCTCACCGAAGCCCCCCGGGCCTGGTTTGCCGGCCCGGAACGGGTCAGCGGTGGCTGGTGGGACGGCCAGCGGGTCCAGCGGGACTATTACATCGCCCAGCTGCACAGCGGCCAGCTGGCCTGGGTGTTCCGCGATGTGCGGGACGGCTGGTTTGTGCATGGCTGGTTTGGCTGATGTCTGCCCCGTCCTATGCCGAGCTGTTCTGTTTCAGCAACTTCACCTTCCTGACTGGTGCCTCCCATCCCCATGAACTGGCAACGCAGGCAGCGGAGCTGGGCTATACCGCGCTGGCCATCACCGACGCCTGCTCGGTAGCCGGAATCCCCCGCGCCTGGGCCGCCCTGAAGGACAGCCCGGTCAAACTCATCACCGGGAGCTGGTTCGAACTCAGCGATGCCCCGCCCGGCGCGGCGCTCCCCCGCTTTATCCTGCTCGCCCGTTCCCGTACCGGCTACGGCCAGCTGTGCCAGCTGATTACCACCGGGCGGCGCCGGGCCGAAAAAGGCAGTTACCGGTTGCTGTTCCGGGATCTCGAAACCCACGCCCTGGATGACTGCCAGTGCCTGTGGCTGCCGCCCGCGATTTCGCATGCCGGTGCCGACGAGGCCCTGGCCTGCGGCGAGTGGCTACAGCGCCTGTTCGAACCACGGCTGCGGATTGCCGCCAGCCGCACCCTGGAATCCGGCGAGGAGCAACTGCTGGCCCGGGTGCGCTGGCTGGCAGACCAGCTACGCTGCCCGGTGGTGGCAACCGGCGAGGTCCACATGCACAGCCGCGAGCGCCAGCCACTGCAGGACGTACTCACCGCCCTGCGCCACAACACCCCCCTGGAACAGGCCGGCCACCACCTGTTCCAGAACGGGGAGCGATACCTGCGACCACGAGCGGTGCTGCAGCGGTTGTTTCCGGAAGCCTGGCTGAACGAAACCCTCGCCATTGCCCGCCAGTGCACCTTCGAACCCGGCAGCCTGCGCTACGAATACCCGCCAGACCTGGTGCCAGACCACGAAACGCCCGCCGGCTACCTGAAGAAGCTCACCCGGGAAGGCGAGCGCCGCCGTTACCCGCAGGGCACCCCGCTCAGCGTCCAGCGCCTGATCCGCAAGGAGCTGGAGCTGATCTCGGAGATGAACTACGAACACTACTTCCTGACCATCCACGACATCGTCGCCTTTGCCCGCAGCCGCGGCATCCTGTGCCAGGGCCGCGGCTCCGCCGCCAACTCGGCGGTGTGCTACTGCCTGGGCATTACCGAGGTAAACCCGGTACGGGTCGAACTGCTGTTCGAGCGCTTCATCTCGAAAGACCGGGACGAACCGCCCGACATCGACGTGGACTTCGAGCACGAGCGGCGGGAGGAAGTCATCCAGTACATCTACCGGCGCTATTCCAGGGAACGGGCCGCCCTGGCCGCCACCGTCATCCGCTACCGCCCCCGCAGCGCCATCCGTGACGTGGCCCGGGCCCTGGGGTTTGATCCGGCATTGGTGGAACAGCTACTCGAAGGCATCGACTGGCGGGACAAAGCCACCAACTGGCGCCAGCAAATCCTCGACAAGCGGCTGACCCGCAATCCCCGGGTAGCGGACCAGTTCTTTACCCTGGTCAATACCCTGCTGGGCTTTCCCCGCCACCTGTCCCAGCACGTCGGTGGTTTTGTCATCAGCGCCGGCCCGCTGGCAGAACTGGTGCCGGTGGAGAACGCCGCCATGGCCGACCGCACCGTTATCCAGTGGGACAAGGACGACCTCGAAAGCCTGGGCCTGATGAAAGTCGACGTCCTGGCCCTGGGCATGCTCTCCGCCATCCGCAAGTCCCTGGCGCTGATCAGCGAAGAAAAAGGCCAGTCCTTCACCATGCAGGACATCCCCGGCGAGGACCGGGCGACCTATGCCATGCTGCAACAGGGCGACAGCATTGGCGTATTCCAGGTGGAATCCCGTGCCCAGATCAACATGCTGCCGCGGCTGAAACCGGCAACCTACTACGACCTGGTGATCGAGGTAGCCATCGTCCGCCCCGGCCCCATCCAGGGCGACATGGTGCACCCCTACCTGCGCCGCAAACACGGCCTGGAAGCGGTGGACTATCCCAACGACGCCATCCGCGGAGTCCTGGAGCGCACCCTCGGAGTACCCATCTTCCAGGAACAGGTCATCAAACTGGCCATGGTAGCCGCCGGCTTCTCCGCCGGAGAGGCCGACCAGCTGCGCCGCGCCATGGCGGCCTGGAAATCCCACGGCGACCTTACCCCATTCCGCGACAAACTCATCAGCGGCATGCTGGAGCGGGGCCACGATGCAGACTTTGCCGAGCGGCTGTATCAACAGATTTGCGGTTTCGGGGGTTACGGCTTCCCCGAGTCCCACGCCGCCAGTTTCGCCCTGCTGGTATACGTGTCGGCGTGGATCAAGCGGCACCATCCGGCTGCCTTCTACTGCGGCCTGCTCAACAGCCAGCCCATGGGTTTCTATTCGCCCTCCCAGCTGGTGCAGGACGCCCGCCGCCACCAGGTAACCGTACTGCCGCCGGATGTTAACCACAGCCAGTGGGACCACACCCTCGAAGGCCCCGACCGCCAGCTGCGCCTGGGCCTCAGAATCATCAACGGCCTGTCCGGCAGCAGCGCCGACCGCCTGTGCCAGCACCGCCCCGCCACCGGCTACCGCTCCGCCACCGAACTCCGCCGCCTGGCCGGCCTGAACCAGCGCGACATGGAACTGCTCGCCGGCGCCAACGCCATGCCCGGATTCAGCGCCAACCGGCACCAGGCCTACTGGCAACTGCTCGGCCATGAACAACCCACCGCCCTGTTCGCCGCAGAAGACCCGGACGACTACCAACCCGACCAGTGCGACCAGCTCCCCACCCCCACCGAAGGCCAGAACGTCGTCGCCGACTACGCCAGTCAGGGCCTCACCCTGCAACGCCACCCTCTGGCCCTGCTCCGGGAACAGGGCCACCTGCGGTTCTGCCTGACCGCCGAGCAACTGAAAACCACCAAAGCCGGCATCCCCGTCCAGGTCGCCGGCCTCGTCACCGGCCGCCAACGCCCAAGCTCCGCATCCGGCGTCACCTTTGTCACCCTTGAAGACGAAACCGGCAACGTAAACGTCGTAGTCTGGCTGGAAACCGCACGGCGGCAGCGGAAGCCATTGCTGACTGCCCGGTTGTTACATGTGAAAGGCGTACTGGAGAGAGAGGGCGATATCGTGCATGTGATGGCGGGAAAACTCTCGGACCTGAGCCATCTGATTAACTCGTTACCGGTCAGCTCTAGAGATTTTCATTAAATACTGAGTATTTCGACGAACTCCCTTCACAACAAGGGCAGGCAACCGTGAAGTCTGAAAGCATCGCTGTGCTCACCCGGAACCCGAACCCCTGAAACAAGAAAACCCCGCCCAAAGGCGAGGTCTTCTCAAAGCAGCGGAGAAAAATCAGCTCAACAGCTTGATCATCACACCCGCAGCCACCGCAGAGCCGATAACACCAGCCACGTTCGGGCCCATCGCGTGCATCAGCAGGAAGTTCTGCGGGTTAGCCTCAAGACCCACCTTGTTGGAGACCCGCGCCGCCATCGGCACCGCAGATACACCGGCAGAACCAATCAGCGGATTGATCGGATCCTTGGTGAACTTGTTCATCAGCTTCGCCATCAGAACACCTGACGCCGTACCAACACCAAAGGCAACAATACCCAGTGCCAGAATACCCAGGGTCTGACCATCCAGGAACTTGTCCGCCATCAGCTTGGAACCAACCGACAGCCCCAGGAAAATGGTCACAATGTTGATCAGCGCATTCTGGGCAGTATCACTCAGGCGCTCGACCACACCGCATTCACGCATCAGGTTACCGAAGCAGAACATACCCAGCAGCGGCGCCGCATCCGGCAGGAACAGCACCACGGCAATCAGTACGACCAGCGGGAAAATGATCTTTTCCTTTTTGCTGACCGGACGGAGCTGGGTCATCTTGATCTTACGCTCTTGCTCGGTCGTCAATGCCTTCATGATCGGCGGCTGGATCATTGGCACCATCGCCATGTAAGCGTAGGCCGATACTGCAATAGCACCCAGCAAGTGCGGCGCCAGAACGCTCGCCACATAGATGGAGGTCGGGCCATCAGCACCACCGATAATCCCGATGGCCGCTGCTTCCAGGATGGTAAAGTCCAGCACACCGGTCCAGTCCAGCAAAGCCGCACCCAGAACCGTACCGAAGATACCGAACTGGGCCGCTGCACCCAGCAGCAGAGTCTTCGGGTTGGCCAGCAACGGACCGAAGTCCGTCATCGCGCCCACGCCCATGAAAATGAGCAGCGGGCCGATGGTGCTGCCGATAACAACTGAGTAGAAGTTATACAGCATGCCATTGCCATAGCCAAAATCCTGGGCGATGGAGTTTGCCATCGCCATCTCGGAGTAACTGGCTTCCTTGACAGCCGCCTTGAAAGCTTCTTTCAACTCAGGCGTTACCGCCTGGCCGGCCTGATACGCCACATCCAGCGGCGCGGCCAGCGCAGCCAGAATCTGGGTCGCCTCGCTCTTGAGCGCGAAGTGAATGGCATTTTCCGCCGCAGTCAGGGCAAGCCCTGCCTCCGGAATGTTCGCCAGGATGCCACCGAAACCGATCGGTACCAGCAGCAGCGGCTCAAAGCCCTTGCGAATCGCAAGGAACAGCAGCAGAAGGCCAATGGCAATCATCACCACCTGGCCGAGCTCTATATTGAACAGGCCACTACCTGTCCACAATGTCATCAACTTATCCATGGAATGCTGGCCCTTATGCGATTGTCAGCATTTCATCATCAACAGCGACGGCATCACCGACCTTGATGAAGACTTCGCCGACAGTGCCGGCTTTGGGTGCGCGAATCTCGGTTTCCATCTTCATGGCTTCGAGAATGATCAGCACCTCACCTTCCTCAACGGTGTCACCCGGAGAGACCAGCACCTTGAAGATGTTGCCACCCAGCGGAGCCAGCACCGGTTCACCGTCACCGGCAGCCACGGCGGGAGCCGCCGCCGCAGCCGGTGCAGACGCGGCACCACCCTGGGCTTCGATCTGGCTGATCTCGCCACCTTCGCTGACGGCAACCACAAACTTCTTGCCGTTGACTTCCACGGTATAAGTCTCGGGACCCGCTGCCTTCTTCGCGGCCGGAGCCACGTCATCCGCGCTCGGGACCGGCTCGAACGCATCCGGATTACCGCGGTTTTCCAGGAACTTCAGGCCAATCTGCGGGAACAGGGCGTAGGTCAGAACATCGTCCACTTCCTGCTCGGCCAGCTTGATACCCTTCTCTTTGGCGATGTCTTTCAGCTCGGCGGTCAGCTTGTCCATTTCCGGTTCAAGCACATCCGCCGGACGACAGGTCATCACTTCCTTGCCATCCAGAACACGCTCCTGCAACTCTTTGTTCATGGGTGCCGGCGCTGCACCATACTCACCCTTCAGGATGGCAGCCGTTTCCTTGGAGATGGACTTGTAACGCTCACCGGTCAGCACGTTCAGTACTGCCTGGGTGCCCACAATCTGGGAAGTCGGAGTAACCAGCGGAATGAAGCCCAGATCTTCGCGAACCTTGGGAATTTCTTCCAGAACCTGGTCAAACTTGTCACTGGCGTTCTGCTCACGCAACTGGTTCTCCATGTTGGTCAGCATGCCACCCGGCACCTGGGCAATCAGGATACGGGAATCGGTGCCACGCAGGCTGCCTTCAAACTTGGCGTACTTCTTACGCACTTCGCGGAAGTAAGCGGCAATTTCCTCCAGCAGGTTCAGGTCCAGGCCGGTATCACGGTCGGTACCTTCCAGAATCGCGACGACCGCCTCCGTGGGCGAGTGACCGTAGGTCATACTCATGGAGGAGATGGCGGTATCCACGTTATCAATACCCGCTTCAGCGGCCTTGATAGCCGTTGCAGTGGACATGCCGGTGGTGGCATGGCACTGCATGTGGATCGGGATATCCAGCTCTTTCTTCAGACGACTGACCAGCTCATACGCTACGTAAGGCTTGAGAATGCCCGCCATGTCTTTGATCGCGATGGAATCGGCACCCATATCGGCAACTTCTTTCGCCAGCTCAACCCACATGTCGATGGTGTGCACCGGGCTGGTGGTATAGGCAATGGTACCCTGGGCATGCTTGCCGGTTTTACGTACCGCCTTGATGGCGCGGTCCATATTGCGGGGGTCGTTCATCGCGTCGAAGATACGGAACACGTCCACACCGTTTTCGGCGGCACGCTCACAGAAACGATCAACCACATCATCCGCGTAATGGCGATAGCCCAACAGGTTCTGACCACGCAACAGCATCTGCTGTTGGGTGTTGGGCATGACTTTTTTCAGCTCGCGGATACGCTCCCAGGGGTCTTCGCCCAGGTAACGGATACAGGAATCAAAGGTAGCTCCACCCCAGGACTCCAGAGACCAGAAACCGACTTTGTCGAGTTTCTCGGCAATGGGCAGCATGTCATCAAGCCGCATACGGGTGGCAAGCAGGGACTGGTGGGCGTCACGCAGGATAACGTCCGTAATCCCCAGCGGTTTCTTGGTGTCTGTCATCGTGTCAGCCTTCTGTTTAAAGGTTCTAATTCGTCAGCGCAGTCACTTCTTGTGGCGTGACCGGTATTGTGCAATCGCCTTCTTGATAGCCTCAGCAGTATCAGCGTCTACGGACGCAGGCGCCTTGGGCTTGGCACGTGGCGTTCTGGCCGGGGTCGCCGGCTCGGGCGGCGCAAACCGAACAATGATCTTGGACATGAGTCCGGTCGCAAACACCAGTACAACCAGGAATGCGAACACGAAACCCATACCAGCAATCATCAGATCGATGGCCTGTGACATCAGCTCATTCATAGCGAACAGCTACCTGTATTTAAGTTGCGTGATTTTCCCCGAAAACGCTGCGGAACCGTGGCCCGAAAAGCACTATTCGGGGGGCAAAATCCTGCGTAATTTACCGGTTTCCTTTTCCGGTAGCAAGCTGACGAAACTCCGCAATAAGGGGTTTCCGAGCGTCCTGACCCGAAATGACAGGCTCCGCCAACCGATACCGATTCTCGTTTCAGGCGAACCTTACCCGCATTTTACGCCCTTTGATCCGCCCGTTTTCCAGTCTTTTTAACGCCTCGTTGGCGAAGCCCGCCTCGATTGCAACAAAACACTGGTAATCGAACAGATCAATCTTGCCCACAGCGGTACCGGGTAATCCGGCATCACCGGTCAGCGCGCCCAGCACGTCGCCCGGCCGCACCTTCTCCTTGCGTCCGCTGCCAATACAGAGGGTCCGCATTGCCGGCTTCAGCGGCCGGACCGGCGTGGCCAGCAGCGCTGCGGTATCCCCCCAGAGCACCGGAGCGGAACGTCCTGCCTCCAGGCGATTGATCTTGTGGGCCTGGGCGGGTGTGCAAAAGGTGACGGCCAGGCCCTGCTCGCCGGCCCGACCGGTTCTTCCTACACGATGGGTATGCACTTCCGGATCCCTTGCCGGGTCCACATTGACCACCAGCGGCAGGGACTTGATATCCAGCCCGCGGGCAGCCACATCCGTGGCCACCAGCACCGGGCAGCTCTGGTTGGCAAAGCGGACCAGCACACTGTCGCGGTCTTTCTGCTCAAGGTCACCATGCAGCGCCAGCGCGGCAAAGCCCCGCTCGTTGAGGGCAGCGGCCATCTCATCACACTGCTGCTTGGTGCTGCAAAAAGCGATACAGGATGGCGGCTGCCGCTCGGATAACAGTGCCATAAGGGCCTCGGCCTGCTGGCCCGGCGCAATCTCGTAGAACAGCTCATGGATATCCGGTGCCGTTGCCTCGTCACTGACCCGCAGGTCCACCGGTTCGGCCTGGTAACGGGCACTCAGCTGACGGATGTTTTCCGGCCAGGTTGCGGAGAACATCAGCGTCTGCCGCTTTTGCGGGGTCTGGCTGATGATGTCTTCAACCGCTTCTTCGAAGCCCATTTCCAGCATGCGGTCGGCTTCATCCAGCACCAGGGCCTGCAGCCGGTCCAGCTGCAGCGTGCCCTTGCGAAGATGGTCCTGCACCCGACCGGGGGTACCTACCACCAGGTGGGCACCATGGCTGAGCGAGCCAATCTGCGGGCCGATCGGCACACCGCCACACAGGGTCAGCACCTTGACGTTGTCTTTGGCACGGGCCAGCGCACGCAACGACTTGGCCACCTGGTCCGCCAGCTCCCGGGTCGGACAGAGCACCAAGCCCTGCACCGCAAAGGTCTTTGGCCGCAGCCGCTCTACAAGGCCGATGCCGAACGCTGCCGTCTTGCCACTGCCGGTTTGCGCCAACGCAATCACATCCC
Organism: Marinobacter profundi; assembly: GCF_002744715.1. Lineage (GTDB taxonomy): Bacteria > Pseudomonadota > Gammaproteobacteria > Pseudomonadales > Oleiphilaceae > Marinobacter > Marinobacter profundi. Next base: position 331,008 of record NZ_KZ319367.1, on the reverse strand, counting down.
GGCCCGCAAGTGCCGGGGGCACGGCCAGGGTCTGGATGGGGGTCGGCGTCTGATAACCGAGTTGCTGGAGATTGGCGAGCATAGCCGATGACAGACCAAGCTGGCTGAAAGAAGACATAAAGAGAAATTCCCGGGAATGAGTGAAGGCCGGCTTCGACCATGATTGCAGTGCGCGTATACTACCCTATTACCCCTTTATGAGTTGTCAAAAAATCACGGAGCAGTCATGGCATCCCTGCAGGAACAGCTTTTGAAAGCCGGCCTGGCCGACGAGAAGAAGGCCAAAGCGATACGGAATGAAAAGAAGAAGCAGCGCAAACAGCAACCTAAAGGCACCGTTCAGGTCAACGAAGCCGAAGTCCGCGCCCGCCAGGCCCGGGAGGAGAAAGCCGAAAGAGACCGCCAGCTGAATCTCCAGCGTCAGCAGGAAGCGGAAAAGAAAGCCATCAAGGCCCAGATCCGCCAGCTGGTAGCGTCCAACCGCCTCGACCGCTCACGGGGAGAAACCTCCTACCAGTTCGTCGACGGCAAGAAGATCAAAAAGATCTTTGTGAATGATGCCATGGTGGACCAGCTGTCCCGCGGCCGACTGGCCATCATCTGCGTGGATGACACCTACGAAATCGTGCCGGACAAGGTCGCCCGTAAAATCATGGAACGGGACGATCAGGCAGTTATTGTGCTGCACGACCGCAAGACCGACGATCAGGGCGACGATGATCCCTACGCTGGCTACGAAATCCCCGATGATCTGATGTGGTAAATCCGGGAGCGTTGACCTGCGTTTTAGAGAGAAGGCTGTTGGCGGACGCATAGGTACCAATCCCGACGCTCACACCTCCGGGGTGTGATCTACACTCAATGGATCACACCACACAAAGGAACATCGCCATGAACCTGAAAAAATCCCTTGCCCACACCGCCGGTGTTGCCATGCTCGCTTCCATGGCCAGCTTTCCACTGGCGGCACAGGAGGCCGAACCGGTGTTCGGCCAGCAACTGATGACCCAGCAGGAACTCCGTGAGCACCGCCAGGCCATGCAGAACCTGAATACCGACTCAGAACGTGCCCAATACCGCCAACTGCACCGGGAACGGATGCTGGAACGCGCCCGGGAACGGGGGGTGAACCTCGGCAATGGTAACGGGCAAGGTATGGGCCCGGGACAAGGTATGGGTTCCGGACAAGGCATGGGTTCCGGACAAGGTATGGGTTCCGGGCAAGGCATGGGTTCCGGCCAGGGCATGGGCTCCGGACAAGGAAACCGCCAGGGTATGGGATCCGGCCAGGGTAACAACTCCGGCATGGGCGCAGGCCAGGGCGGCAGCAAGAAACAACAGGGTAACGGCGGCGCCGGCGGTCAGGGCGGCAGCCAGGAATACCGGATGAAAGGTTCCGGTCAGGGCGGTGGCGGTAACAAGTAAAACCGCGCACCGGATCCTCCGGATAAAAAAAAGAGGGGCTGAAATTCAGCCCCTCTTTTCGTTTACACCTTTACCAGGCCTCGTATGACTCAGGCATCCGCCCTACGCTTGCGCGCCCACAGGCCAGCCAGCGCCAGCAGCACCATGCCCGGCAGTACCGGATCAATCGGCGCTCCCGGAGCACCAACGGTGCAACCGCTACCGTTGCCGATCAGACGGCTTTCGGGTTCGGTTGGCGCTTCCGGTTCGGTCGGAGTCGCCGGAATTGTCGGCTCAGCGACCGCGCTGTTCAGGCCGGTAACCCGCAGAGTGAAGGTACAGTTTGTCGCGGTACCGTCGCTCGTACAGGTCGGCCATGAGGAGGCGTCAGCGACACGGATGGATGTGTTGATATTGACGTTGGCCAGATCTTCAACAGGACCCTGTACGTAGCCGGGAACCCGCACGTACTCTGTTGGCGCACTGTTAATCAACGCGTTCACCTCATCCAGGGTGACAAATGAACCATCGACCAATTGGTACATGCCGTCGTCGCCTTCATCCGCGATCCAGGTGGCGTACAAGGTGGTGTCTGCATTCAAAACTTTAGGAGGACTGTCAACCCAGGTGTCGAATGCCGCAATTTCTATCGCCAAGCCGTCTATCAAGACGTTGAAGCCCGCACCCGTGCCTTCATAATCTGCAACATAAAGCGCTGACGCATCCAGTGGCGCAAGGGTGATTGCATCTGGGACCAATTGATCAGGGTCGCCCTCATCCAAGGTAGCGACTAACGGCGCTACATCCGACTCGTCGACATCTGGCACCGAGTTGAATAGAAGACTATTTGGATCCCAATTCGCCGCAGTCGTCTCTCCTGTTCCATCACCATCAACATCGACCAGAGCCAATTCGTCGAAATCCTTTCTGTACGTCTTCCAATCCTCCACATCTGTCGAAGGATCATCATAGGCCAGAAGAATGGAATCATTCGCCGGGTTACCATCATGGTCAATAAACCAACCTGTCGGCACACTGGCCAGCGCCAGCCAGTCCCCTCCAGACAAGTCAGAGTATTGGGTAGGTACCACACCATCGGTTTCCAGGACGTCCTGATTCAGAACTGATCCCGCACTCTCGGTAAACTCAGCAATACTCGTGCTGAAAAACGGCAAACCCTCTACCTTGCTGCCGCCGAACAGCCCGCCCGGATACTTGCCAACAGGTCCGATCGAGAGCTTGCCCGAATCATCTGCCAGGAATCCGAACGACAAACCATCCTCAGCCGAGGAGGCTGTAAATTCGTTACCAACACCAAAACCGGTTTCAAAGCGGAAAGCTTTCAGACCGCCGCCCACGGCGTTCGTGATGTCAGTAAGATTCGAAAACTTGCCGATTACCCTATAGAGCTTGGAGGCATCATCAGCGGATACATCGAATACCAGGTCAATCGCTCCATTGGTTTCTACTGTCTTCAACTTGAAACGCTTGCCCGAATCGCCCGGGGCCTGGCAATTCACCGCCAGATCAGGCTGCGCCATGATACAACCGGCAAACTGGTAAGGAACCTCATCAACGTTTCCGGTGAAAGCCTCGTTGTAGACGGCTATGCCAACACCAATAACACCGCTGTCATTAACCGGATCCAGCCAGCCAAAGCTCGCAGTCCCCACAGTATCGGTATAAACCAGCGTCTTCCCCTCAACCGGCGGAACAGCGAGGTTATCGGTATTTACGTTGTCGATCGTCGCCCCGAACGCGGCCGGAGCCACACCCAGAACTGAACACATAATCGCTGTCGCAAGGGGTTTCCTTGCAAATTTTATAGTTGTCTCTCTCATGGAACTTCCCTTGTAAAAACTGGTTGTCGAGCCTCTCACTCCACCCCCAACGTTAGGAAGGACCCTACGAATAATCAAATGCGATTTGGGAATAAGGCGGCCAGTGGTTCGACAACTCCGTTTGATGATAGTCAGCGGCAATATTCCGGTTGCCTGCTAACCTTTCAGGTAACTCACAGCAAAGCCTTACGGAGCCTGAGGTACCTGTGCCGGATGAGCGGATTGCCACTCCAACAGCAATAACCACGTGCCCTGCGGCTCCGCCCCGGCACCGGGGCGACCTGCGACAATACGTCGCACCCCTCACGCCAACCCGCGCCAGTCGGAAAGGAGCCGCGCCATGAGTAACAAGGGCAAAGCCGCAGCTGACCTGGGGCGCATCACTGCGGTAAGGGGGAACGTGGTGGACGTCTGTTTCACCGCCGCCCTGCCCTCCCGCAACGCCGAATTGCGAACCGGCAAGGACTGGCACGTGGTGCTGGAGGTGCAGACTCACCTCAATACCACTACCGTGCGCTGCATCGCCATGAACTCCACCCGGCGACTGGCCCGGGGTGAGCCGGTCCGACAGACCGGAGCGGGGCTCAAGGTACCGGTCGGCCCCTCGCTGCTGGGCCGCATGATCAATGTGTTCGGCAAACCGGTGGATGGCGGCCCGGCCATCGAAACCGCCGAGTACTGGCCCATCCACCGCCCCATGCTGCCACTCGCCGAGCGCACCACCAGTACCGAGATCTTTGAAACCGGCATCAAGGCCATCGATCTGCTCGCGCCCATGGAGCGCGGCGGCAAGTCCGGCATGTTCGGCGGCGCGGGCGTCGGCAAGACGGTGCTGATCAACGAGATGATCAACAACATGGCCGAGCAGTACGAGGGCATCAGCCTGTTCTGCGGCATTGGCGAGCGCATGCGCGAGGCCGAGGACATGTACAGCTCCATGATGGAATCCGGGGTGCTCGAAAAAGCCGTGCTGGTCTATGGCCAGATGAATGAGCCACCGGGCGCCCGGTTCCGGGTCGGCCATGCGGCATTGACCATCGCGGAGCACTTCCGGGATGTGCAGAAGCGGGATGTGCTGCTGTTGATCGACAACGTGTTCCGGTTCGTCCAGTCCGGCACCGAGGTGTCCGGCCTGATGGGACGGATTCCGTCCCGGGTGGGTTACCAGCCTACCCTGGCCACCGAACTGGCGGCCCTGGAGGAGCGGATCTGCAGCTCACGCAACGGCAGCATCACGTCGGTGCAGGCGGTCTATGTACCCGCGGATGACCTGACGGATCCTTCCGCCACCCATATTTTCTCGCACCTGACCGCCTCCATCGTGCTGTCCCGGAAACGGGCCAGTCAGGGCCTGTACCCCGCCGTGGACCCGCTGAAAACCGACTCGAAAATGTTGACTCCCACCATTGTTGGCCATCGCCATTATCGGGTGGCCCAGGCCGTGCGTAGCACCCTGGCGGAATACGAGGATCTCAAGGACATCATCTCCATGCTTGGAATGGAAGAATTGTCCCGGGAAGACCGGGCCACGGTCAGCAAGGCCCGAAGGCTGGAGCGTTTCCTGACCCAGCCCTTCTTCACCACCGGGCAGTTCACCGGCAAGGGCGGTCGGCTGGTGCCCCTGGAAAAAACCATCGCCGGCTGCGAGCGGATACTGGCCGGCGAGTTCGAACAGGTCAGCGAAAAGGCGCTGTACATGATTGGTGACATCGATGAAGTGGACATCCCGGAGGCCAGCCATGAGTCCTGATCAACCATCGCCCCCGGATTTCATGCACTTCCGCCTGTTGCTGCCAACGGAAGTTCTGCTGGAGCAGCCCGTTTCAAAAATCATTGCCGAGGCGGAAAACGGCGAGTTCTGCCTGTTACCCAGGCACATCGATTTCGTGGCGGCACTGGTACCGGGCGTCCTTTCCTTCTATACCGTGGAGGGGGAGGAACATTTTGCCGCCGTGGACCGGGGCATCCTGGTGAAGTGCGGGCGCGATGTATCCATCTCCACGCCCCAGGGCGTCACCGGAACGGACATCACTGAGTTGCAGGCACTGATCGAGGAACGCTTCCTGGAGCTGGACGAACACGAACGCAAGGCCCGCAGCGCCCTCGCCCGCCTTGAAGCCGGCGCCCTGCGGCGGTTTCTCGAGCTCAGGGAGCAGTTCCATGGCTGACAAACCCCACCGGCCACTGCCAGACAACACCTCCGAAGGCCTGGGGAGCGCCGTTGGACGCCGGGCAAGGCGTAAACAGAAAGCCCGGACAGAAGGTCGCCGATCTGCCTGGTTCGGGCTGGGCATGTTCGGGCTGGTGGGCTGGTCGGTGGCGGTTCCGACCCTGACCGGCATCGCCATCGGAGTCTGGGCCGACCGGCGCTGGCCCGGGGAGGTTTCCTGGACACTGACCCTGCTGATTATCGGCGTGGCACTGGGTTGCCTGAATGCCTGGTACTGGATCAAACAGGAGAGTGAGGATGACTGAAGGAGAAACCCTTGCCGGAGCCATGCTGGGCTATGGGGCCAGTTTTGCATTCGGTTGCCTGCTGGGTAGCGTCTTTCTCTGGGGACTGTGGCTGACCGTCCGCCGCTTGCCGACCGCTGACCATCCCGCCGTGCTGATGCTCGCCAGCCTGTTGGTCAGGTTTGGTATCACCCTCGCAGGATTCCTGTTGATTGCCCGGGTGGCCGGTTGGGAGTATCTGCTGGTGGCGGCAATCGGCTTCACCCTGCCCCGGCTGCTCATGAAGCACCGGCTTCAGGCCACCCTGGCCGGGGAGGATCCGCAGGCATGACCATCACGCCGGATAGTATTGTCTACTGGCAAGGGGGCGATTTCGCCCTGAACGCGACCATCGTGTTTACCTGGCTGGTCATGGCGCTGCTCACCCTGGGCTCCTGGCTGGTTACCCGGGGACTGGCCGAAGACCCCGAACTGTCGCGCTGGCAGAACCTGCTGGAGGTGCTGGTGGTCGGCATCCGGGACCAGATCGCCCAGGTCAGCCACCAGCAACCGGGGCCCTACCTGCCCTTCGTCGGCACCCTATTTTTGTTCATCGCCATGGCTAACCTGCTCAATGTGATTCCCGGTTACATGGCCCCCACGGGCTCCCTGTCGACCACCACGGCGCTGGCCATCTGCGTGTTTGTGGCGGTGCCGGTATTCGGCGTTGCCAGCAAGGGCGCCGGAGCCTACCTGCAGCATTACATCAAGCCGACCCCGCTGATGCTGCCGTTCAACGTGATTGGCGAGATTTCCCGCACCGTGGCCCTGGCTGTGCGCCTTTACGGCAACATCATGAGCGGTACGGTGATTGTCGCCATCCTGCTGAGTCTGACGCCCTATTTCTTTCCCGTGGTCATGCAGTTACTGGGGCTGCTCACCGGCATGATCCAGGCCTACATCTTTGCCATTCTCGCCATGGTCTACATCGCTTCGGCCACCACGGTCCATGAGCATGGCGAGCCCGATGAACATCAGCACAACAGACCCTCGGAACCCTAAAGGAGTTGCCTATGGACAGTATTTCCCTGATCGGCATGGTGTCGGTTATCACCGCCGGCCTCACCATCGCCATCGGCTCCATCGGACCGGCGTTCGGGGAAGCCCGCGCCGTGGCCCAGGCCCTGAGCGCCATTGCCCAGCAGCCGGATGAATCCGCCACGATCACCCGCACGCTGTTCGTGGGTCTGGCCATGATCGAATCAACCGCGATCTACTGCTTTGTGGTGGCGATGATCCTGATCTTCGCCAATCCGTTCTGGGATCACGTAACGGCCGCCGCCGGAGGCTGATCCATGGAGATCAACTGGATCACGGTCTCGGCCCAGGTCGTCAATTTCCTGATCCTGGTCTGGCTGCTCAAGCATTTCCTCTATCAGCCGGTGATCCGGGCCATGGACCGGCGTGATCAGAAAATCCGCAACCGCATGGATGAGGCGGACGGCCGTGAGCAGGAGGCGCTCAACGCGAAACAAAGCTACCAGCAGAAACTGGCCAGTTTCGAGAAGCAACGGGAGGAGTTGCTGGAAGAGACCCGCCAGGAAGCGCGGCAGACCCGCAGCCAGATGATCGATCAGGCCCGGGAGGAAACCGCCCGTGTTCGTAGCCACTGGATGCGGGAAGTCAGCGAGGAAAAGACGGCATTTATCGACGGGTTGCGGCACCAGTCCCTGGAGGTAGTCGAAACCGTTATCCGGAAGGCCCTGCAGGACCTGGCCGACGAACGCCTTGAGGAACGCATTGCCCATACCTTCATCCGCAAACTGCATGAGCTGGATGAGGAAACCCGCGAAGCCCTGGGACGTTCTTCAGAACCGGCCACCATTGCCACTTCCTTCGAGCTTGATCCGGGCCAGCGCAGCACCCTCACCCGCGCGATTCACGAACTGGTCGGCGCTGACCTGGCGGTGAACTACACGCGGGCACCGGAGCTGATCTGCGGCATCGAGCTGACCTGCGAAAGCCAACGGATCAGCTGGAACCTGTCCGACTACCTGGAAGAACTTACCGCCAGCATCGAGAAGGCGTTTGAGCCTCTCGAAACCACCGAGCCGGGAGTCTGACGCCATGCTGATGCAGATGCTGGACGACACCATGGCCACCATCCGGACCGTGGCCCGGGACAACCGGTTCACCCTGCACAGCCAGGAAACGGGGACGGTACTGCAGGTGGATGGCGGCATTGCCCGGGTGCGGGGTCTAGCCAGTGTTACCTCCGAAGAGCTGGTGCAGTTTCCCGATGGGGTTCTCGGGGTGGCCATCAACCTGGAGCCGGAGGAAGTGGGCATCATGCTGCTGGGCGACAGCGAAAAGCTCAGTGCCGGCATACGGGTGACCGCAACCGGCCGGGAAACCGATACCCCCGTGGGCGACGGGCTGCTGGGACGGGTGATTGATGCCACCGGTCGGGTACTGGATGGCGGCAAGCCACTGGAGTTCCATGAACGCCGCCCCATTGAACGGCCGGCACCGGAAATCATCGAGCGGGCGTCGGTGACCACGCCGCTGGAGACCGGCATCAAATCCATCGACGCCCTCATTCCCATTGGCCGGGGGCAGCGTGAACTGATCCTCGGTGACCGGCAGACCGGCAAGACCTCCATTGCCATCGACACCATCATCAACCAGCGTGACAAGGATGTGGTGTGCATCTACTGTGCGGTCGGCCAGCGCGCCACCTCAGTTGCCAAAGTGGTGGAAACGCTCCGCCAGAACAAGGCCATGGAGTACACCGTCGTGGTGGTGGCCTCGGACGACAATTCTCCCGGCCTTCGCTTCATCACACCCTACGCCGCCACCACCATGGCGGAATATTTCATGGAACAGGGCCAGGATGCCCTGATCATCTACGACGATCTGACCCGCCACGCCCGGGCCTACCGCGAGCTGTCACTGCTGCTGCGCAGGCCACCGGGCCGTGAAGCCTATCCGGGCGATATCTTCTACATCCATTCCCGGCTGCTGGAGCGCAGCACACACCTGCGTAGCGAGTTCGGCGGCGGATCGCTGACTGCCTTGCCCGTTATTGAAACCCAGGCCCAGGATATTTCCGCCTACATTCCCACCAACCTTATTTCCATTACCGACGGCCAGGTTTACCTGTCACCAACACTGTTCCAGAAAGGCCTTTTGCCCGCCATCGATGTGGGCAAATCCGTGTCACGGGTTGGCGGAAAAACCCAGCACCCGTCCTTGCGCAGCGTGGCCAGCGACCTGCGCCTGGCCTACTCCCAATTCGAGGAACTGGAAAACTTTGCCCGCTTTTCCACTCGCCTGGACAAGGACACCCGCGCAACCATCGAGCGTGGCCGGCGCGTCCGGGAAGTCCTGAAACAGAGCGAACACCGCCCTCTGCGGGCCTGCGAACAAGCGGTCATTCTCTTTGCGGTAAACGCCGGGATGCTGGATAACCTGCCAGCCGACAAGGTGGCGGAAGCGGAACAGGTCATTCAACAGCATTTGCTGGAGGCTTTGCCGGAGATCTGTGCGCAGATGGACAGCGGCAAAAAACTGGAGGACGAACAGTGGCTGTGGGTCACTGAAGCCATCGAAGCGGCACTGGCAGCATTCACCCCCACTGAGACGGACCAGGCCTGATATGGAATCTCTCGAGCATCTGCAGAATCAGCTGGACAGCCTTGGCGACCTTCGTGGCATCGTCAAGACCATGAAAGCGCTTTCCGCAGCCAACATCCACCAGTATGAACAGGCGGTCAGGGCACTGGCGGGCTACTACCGCACGGTGGAAATGGGGCTGCACGTGGTTCTGAAGGACTTTGATCCCGCGAGCTTTGCAGGAGGATCACCGAAGGCAAACCACCGCCTGGGCGCGGTCGTTTTCGGCTCGGACCACGGACTGTGCGGGCGCTTCAACGAGGACATCGTGGAGTATTCACTACAGCGCATGGACAGCATTCCGGCCGACCGGGACAGCCGCAGGATCCTGGCGGTGGGGGCCCGCGCCGCCGCCAGTCTCGAGCATGCCGGGCAACCTGTTGAGGCAGACTTTTCGGTACCAGGCTCGGCAAGCCAGATTACCAGGATGGTCGGCCAGATCCTTCTGAAGATTGACGAATGGCGGGAACAAGGCGGAGTGCACTATGTGTACCTGTTCTATAACCGCCACTCCAGCATGCAGAGTTATCGCCCCACAGGTATCGAACTGTTACCGGTGAACCTGAGACGCTTTCACCGGCTGGAAGAAGAGCCCTGGCCGTCACGGAGCCTGCCCACCTACACCATGGACCGGCAGGCGCTGTTCAGCCGCCTGCTGGACCAGTACCTTTTCGTGGTTATCTTCCGGGCCTGTGCAGAATCCCAGGCCAGCGAACATGGCGGACGCCTGGCCGCCATGCAGGCGGCTGAGCGCAACCTGGAGGAACGACTTGGTGACGTAACGATGGATTACCGGCGTGCCAGGCAAACCGTCATTACCTCGGAACTGCTGGACCTTGTCGCCGGATTCGAGGCTATTGAAACCGATGCCGGGCGGTCGCGTTAGCGTGGCGGTGCTTCGGTCGAACCTCTTTCGGTTCAAATCCTTTCAGACTCCGAGATCTGCAAATAAAAAACCCCGCGCGAGGCGGGGTTCTTTATTTGATATGGCGCGGCTGGGAGGATTCGAACCTCCGACCGCCTGGTTCGTAGCCAGGTACTCTATCCAGCTGAGCTACAGCCGCTTGAAACTTTGCATTGTTGGCTAACCAACTTTTTACTGAAATCAAGAGTATTTTGAATAAATGGCGCGGCTGGGAGGATTCGAACCTCCGACCGCCTGGTTCGTAGCCAGGTACTCTATCCAGCTGAGCTACAGCCGCGCATCAAAACTCTCATTTCGGACTTCTTCAGAAGTTGAGTGCTACCTCAACGGTTCTCTGCCTTCCGCAAATGGAAAATGGCGGAGAGGGAGGGATTCGAACCCTCGGTACGATTGCTCGTACGGTTCCTTAGCAGGGAACTGGTTTCAGCCACTCACCCACCTCTCCTTGAGAACGGGGCGTATACTACCATGATTTTTCAGTTTTCATAGGGTTGACAGAGGATTTTTTTCATCTGATTCAACACAAATAAAAAAAACCGTCCGGGTTTCCCTCGAACGGTTTTTTCTTGACCACTCAGCGGTTGCCTTCTTCCGGCTCGTCAGAGTCTTTTTCACTCTGAATGCGCTGATAAATCTCTTCCCGGTGAACAGCAACCTCTTTCGGTGCGTTCACTCCAATCCGTACCTGGTTCCCCTTAACCCCCAGTACGGTGACAGTCACTTCATCACCCACCATCAGGGTTTCGCCAACACGGCGAGTTAAAATCAACATGTCCTTTTACTCCCTTATACAGAGCTAGCTGTTCCGACGAAAAAACATACTTCAGTTTATAGTGGGGACACGCATTGTTCAAAAGGCGCACAATCACTTATACGTAATTGTCGCCCCTCCAGACCAATGAATGCCGCCCTTATGAGGAGACCCGGTTACGCTGGAAGAGTTTCGCGAAATCAGGCCTCGTTCTCGGGCTTCTGGTGCAGTTCAAAAGCACTATGAAGTGCGCGAACCGCAAGCTCAAGATACTTTTCATCAATCACCACGGAAATCTTGATTTCCGAAGTAGAGATCATCTGGATATTGATGCCCTCGTTGGACAGCGCCTCGAACATCTGGGTTGCCACACCGGCGTGGGAACGCATACCGACACCGACGATGCTGACCTTGGCAATCTTGCTGTCACCGCTGACTTCGCGGGCATGAAGCTCGTCCTTCACACGCTCCAGCACCTCGCGGGCACGCTTGAAGTCATTGCGGTGCACGGTAAAGGTGAAGTCCGTGCGGTTATCCGCACCCACGTTCTGGACGATCATGTCGACTTCAATATTAGCCTCACTGACCGGCTTCAGGATACGCAGGGCACTGCCCGGGGTATCCGGCACACCGGAAATCGTCAGCTTGGCTTCGTCGCGGTTAAAAGCGATACCGGAAACAACCGGTTGTTCCATGGCGTTGTCATCCTCAAGAGTGATCAGGGTGCCCTCGCCTTCTGCAAAGCTTGAGAGGACCCTCAGGGGAACATTGTATTTACCTGCAAACTCGACTGACCGGATCTGCAGCACCTTGGATCCAAGGCTTGCCATCTCGATCATTTCTTCAAAGGTGATGCGGTCCAGGCGACGGGCACTGTCAACAACCCGCGGGTCGGTGGTGTACACACCATCCACGTCGGTGTAAATCTGACACTCATCGGCTTTCAGCGCGGCGGCCAGTGCCACAGCGGTGGTGTCGGATCCACCCCGACCCAGGGTTGTGATGTTGCCGTTCTCATCAATGCCCTGGAAGCCGGCGACCACAACAACGCGGCCTGCGCTGAGATCTTCACGCATGCGCTGCTCGTCAATCTGGCGGATGCGGGCCTTGGTATGGCTACTGTCGGTCAGGATTCGGACCTGGGCGCCGGTGTAGGAACGCGCGTCACAACCACGTTTTTGCAATGCCATGGAAAGCAGCGCGATAGTGACCTGCTCGCCCGTGGACACCAGCACATCCATCTCACGGGGCGTCGGCTCTTCCATAATGGCATTGGCCAGGCCAATCAGCCGATTGGTCTCGCCACTCATTGCAGAGACAACCACTACTACATCATGACCTTCCTTGCGGAAGCGGCAGACCTTTTCGGCAACCGCTTCAATCCGGTCGGTGGTACCGACGGATGTACCGCCAAACTTCTGAACCAACAGTGCCATTGTCTTCCCAATACCTGATCAGGGATAAAAGGCGGGGCAGCACGCCCCGCCACTCAAAATCGAAACCGACGGATTATAAACATCCGCCGGCCGGCAAAACAGTTGCTCAAGCGATATTTTTCTCGACCCAGCCCGCAACGCCGGCCAGGGCCTCTGCCAGCTTCGAAGGATCGCTGCCGCCACCCTGGGCCATATCGGGACGACCACCGCCCTTGCCACCAACCTGTTCGGAAAGATGCTTCATCAGGTCACCCGCCTTGATCTTACCGGTGGCGGATTTGGTCACACCAGCAACCAGGGTGACCTTGCCATCTTCGACGCTGGCCAGCACCACCACGCCTTCACCCAGTTTGTTCTTGAGCTGATCGGTGGTATCCATCAGTGCCTTGCGATCGGCACCCTCCAGTTCCGCGGCAACCACTTTCAAGCCGCCAACCTCAACCGCCGAACCTGCCAGGTCGCTGCCGGCAGAGCTGGCCAGTTTTGACTTGAGGGCATCCACGTCCTTTTCCAGCTGACGATTGCGGTCAACCAGCTGCTGAACCTTCTCGACCAGGGACTCCCGGGAACCTTTCACCAGGCGGGCGGCTTCACGCAGGGTGGATTCGGTCTGTTCAACCCATTCCAGGGCGCCCATGCCGGTGACCGCCTCGATCCGGCGCACACCGGAAGAAATACCGCTTTCGGAGGTAATGCGGAACAGGCCGATATCGCCGGTGCGGCCCACGTGAGTACCACCACAAAGTTCCACGGAGTAGCGGTCGGTACCCATGCTGAGCACCCTAACCACATCACCGTACTTCTCTCCGAACAATGCCATGGCGCCCTTGGCCTGAGCCTGTTCCATATCGGTGATTTCGGTTTCCACTGCCGTATTGGCAAGGATCTGCTCGTTGACCTGGCGCTCGATTTCCCGCAGTTGCTCCGGCGTAACCGCCTCGAAATGGGAGAAGTCGAATCGCAGCTTGTCCGGATCCACCAGGGAGCCCTTCTGGCTGACGTGCTCACCGAGTACCTTGCGCAGGGCTGCGTGCATCAGGTGAGTCGCCGAGTGGTTCTTCCGGGTCCGCTCGCGGCGGGCGTGATCGATCCGGGCGTCCACTTCCAGGCCGGCAAACAGCTCGCCTTCAAGCACGGTGCCGATATGCAGGTGGTTATCACCTTCCTTGCGGGTATCGGTCACCTGAAAGCGGCCACCGCTCCAGGTCAGCAGCCCGGTATCCCCCACCTGACCGCCAGACTCGGCATAGAACGGGGTACGTGCCAGCACCACAATCGCCTCGTCACCGGCCTGGGCATTGCGTTCCTCGCCATCCACCAGCACGGTGCGGATGGTTTCGTGGCCATCAATATGCTCGTAACCGGTAAACTCGGTCTTGCCCTCGAGATTGAGGCCGCCAGCGTTGTAGTCGATACCGAACTTGCTGGCCGCACGAGCCCGCTCCCGCTGGGCTTCCATGGCCTTTTCATAGCCGTCGTAGTCGAGGGTCAGGCCACGCTCACGGGCAATGTCGTTGGTGAGATCCACCGGAAAGCCATAGGTGTCGTACAGCGTGAATACCGTCTCGCCCGGAATCTCACTGCCCTTGAGCTCCGCAATGTCCTGTTCCAGCAGGCGCAGGCCCTTGTCGAGGGTCTTGGCAAACTGCTCTTCTTCCTGCAACAGCACCTTCTCGATCTGCTTCTGGCTGCTGGCCAGCTGCGGAAAGGCTTCGCCCATCAGCTTCACCAGGGCACCGGTCAGCTTGTAGAAGAACGGCTGGGTGGCACCCAGTTTGTTACCGTGACGGGCCGCACGACGGATGATGCGGCGCAGCACGAACCCGCGCCCCTCATTGGAAGGCATGACACCATCCGCAATCAGGAAGGCACAGGAGCGGATATGATCGGCCACAACCCGCAGGGACGCTTCGGTGGTGGCAACGCCACCCAGAATGGCGGACGCCTCAGCGAGCAGATCCTGGAACAGGTCGATTTCATAGTTGCTGTGGACGCCCTGCAAGACCGCGGCAATCCGCTCCAGCCCCATGCCGGTATCCACGGACGGCTTGGGCAACTTCAGCATCTCGCCGTCGGCCGTACGGTTGTACTGCATGAATACGACGTTCCAGATCTCGATGTAGCGGTCGCCGTCCTCATCCGGGCTGCCGGGAGGGCCTCCGGCCACATCCGCGCCGTGGTCATAGAAGATTTCGGTACAGGGTCCGCAGGGGCCGGTATCGCCCATCTGCCAGAAGTTGTCGGAAGCGTACCGGCCACCCTTGTTGTCACCGATGCGGACGATACGCTCGGCCGGAACGCCGATTTCCTGGTTCCAGATGTCGTAGGCTTCGTCATCTTCCGCGTACACGGTGACCCAGAGTTTTTCCTGGGGCAGGTTCAGCCACTGCTCGCCGGTCAGGAAGGTCCAGGCGTAGTTGATGGCGTCACGCTTGAAATAGTCACCGAAGCTGAAGTTGCCGAGCATCTCGAAAAAGGTATGGTGACGGGCGGTGTAGCCGACGTTTTCCAGGTCGTTATGCTTGCCACCGGCGCGGACGCATTTCTGGGAACTGGTAGCCCGGGTGTAGTCGCGCTCTTCCCGGCCCAGGAACACGTCCTTGAACTGGTTCATTCCCGCGTTGGTAAACAGCAAGGTTGGATCGTCTGCCGGGACCAGGGAACTGCTCGGAACAATGGTATGGCCCTGCTGTTTAAAATACTCGAGAAACGCCTGTCGCAACTCTGCGGTTTTCATAGCCCTTTGATACCTTTCCAGAAACCCTCGGGAGACTCCGTCGGGTCCGCGATTGAATACGAATACTTACATGCGTGTGCAAATCCGCTACTCTAGCACACGCCGAGAACAGGAAAAACGTGAAACATCACAGGAGACTCCATGCCCCGACGCTTCCACGACGCCGAGGAACTTTTCCCGCCTGCCACCTTTGTCAAACGGGCACTCGCCATCATCTACGACGGCCTCATCAGCATTGCCGTCATGCTGGTGGCAACCTGGGTGTATACGATGATTGCCGGCTGGATTACCGGCTGGGAGCGCTATGAGCAGCTGGCGGAAGCAGGCCAACTGTCGGGGGATCCGGGGCTGACGTTCGTGCTGTTCCTGGTGCTCTACCTGTTCTTTGCCTACTTCTGGACCAGGATCGGCCAGACCCTGGGGATGCAGGTCTGGCGCATCCGCATCGAGAACCTGGATGGCACCTCGGTCAGCTGGAGCCAGGCGCTGCGGCGCTACCTGACGGCGGCGGCCGTGGTTTTCCTGGCCATGCTGGGGGGGTACTACCTGGGCAGCATTACCCTGCTTCTCACCTTGCCCGCCATCGCGGCACTGTTCCTTCCCATCAACGGCCTGTCGCTCACCGACCGGATGTCCGGCAGTATCGTGGTTCAGGTTCCGAAGCAAGCCAGGGCCAAGGGCTGACACGCAGCCTTGAGCGGGCCGCTAACCGGCCCGCCGCATCAGCAGCGCCCCGACCACCGCGTTGATCGCTATCGGCAACACAATCGCCAGTACCGGATTGAACCCGAACACCAGGCTCATGGGCCCGAGCAGGTCCTGCATGTACTTGAACAGCAGGCCTACGATCAGTCCGGTAAACACCCGGAAGCCCATGGTGACCGAGCGTAGCGGCCCGAAAATGAACGAAATGGCCACCAGCACCATGACCGCGGTACCTACCGGCATGAGCACCTTCTTCCAGAACGCCAGCCAGTAGGTGGCCGAACTGAGCCCCTGCTCATCCAGGTAACCGGCGTAGGTGTAAAGCCCCTCGATGGACAGGTTTTCCGGCTTGACGATCAAGACACTGAGCACCTCGGGCGACAACCCGGTGTCCCAGCGCAGGCTGTTGTGGCGCTCGCGGATGGTCTGTTCTTCACTCAGACGGGTCACTAACACATCCTGCAACAGCCAGTGATCGCCCTGGTGGATTGCCCGGCTGGCAAAGGTTGCCGACGCCATCCAGCGATTCTCATCAAAGCGGAACAGGGATACACCATGCATTACCCCGTTGGGCTGGATGGCATTCAGGTGCATGAAAGTATCGCCTTCCCGGTGCCAGACGCCGGAGGCGGATGCGATGTTCTGGCCGGCGCCCTGGGCAACCGCCTTCTGGCTCTGGGCCAGTCGCTCGAACGGCGGCGCCACATATTCACCAATCAGCACGCCCAGCACCACCACCACCAGCGCCGGCTTCATGGCGGACCAGACAATCCGCCGGATCGAAACCCCGGCAGCCCGGATCACCGTCAGTTCGGAAGAGCTGGCCATGGCCCCCAGCCCCACCAGGCACCCCATGAACGCACCCAGCGGCAGGTAATCGTAGATCCGCCGCGGCAGGGTCATGAACACATAGGCGAGCGCTTGCAGGGTCTGGTAATCGTTACGGGCGTCGTCCAGTTCCGCGATAAAACCGAAAATCAGATCCAGCGAAAGCACCACCACCATGACCAGGAACATCGCCCCGCCCACGGTCCGCATGACATAGTTATCAAGCTTGCGCATGCCGCTCCCCCTCCCTGGTGAGGCGCCGGCGGTAGAGCCAGGCCGGACCAAACTGCAGCCACAGCGCGAAGGCAAGGAACAGCGCGTGCACCCAGAGCATGCCGATCCATTCCGGCACCTTGCCGCTGGCCAGGGCATCCCGGGCGACAATCAGCAGGCCGAGGTAGGTGATGTAAACCAGCATGGCGGGCAACAGGTGGAAGAACCGGCCCTGGCGGGGATTGACCCGGCTCAGCCGCACCGCCAGCAGGGTCACAATCGGCACAATCAGCGGCAGGGAAAAACGCCAATGCAGCAAGGCACGAGCCTCGGGGTCATCGGATTTCATCAGCTCGAGGGTGCTGGCTGCTTCCTCCAGCTCACGGTCCCGGGCGCTGCCCGCCTGGATCTTCAGGCCATAGGCATCAAACTCGGTCACCTGGTAATCCAGATATCCTGGCACGCCCTCAAACCGGGCCCCGCCCTCAAGGATCAGGAAGCGACTTCCGGTTTTCTGGTCCAGCAACTGGGAACCGGTGTCGGCGGTGATAATGGTCACCCCCGGCTCATCACGGGAAAACTCGGCAATGAAGACGCCTCTCAGCTCCCGCTTGTCCTTACTGAGAGATTCGGTATAGGTCACGCGGCCGCCGGACGACAGATCCTGAAACCGGCCCGGCGCCAGCATCTCGAATTCCGTTGCCTTGCGCTGCTCGTTGAAGATCGCCTCCACCTGTTTCATACCCCAGGGCGAAACAAACAGGCTCATGGCGCCCACAATCAGCATCACCAGCAAGCTGCCGACCAGAGTCTGTCCCAGCACCTGGCGGTCACTGACACCGCAGGCAAACAGCACGGTCATCTCGCTTTCGAGGTACATCCTGCCGTACGCCAACAGCACGCCGATAAAGAAACCCAGCGGCAGAATCAGCTCCAGGAACCCCGGAAAGCGGTACGCCATGATCTGGAACAACACGTCGCCGGAAATCTCGCCCTCGGCAGCACTGGCCAGATACTTGATAAAACGACCGCTCATGAACACCATCAACAGAATGCCGGACACGGCAACCATGCTGATCAGCACCTGACGGGTAAGATATCGGAAAACGATGCTCAAAGCGGTTTCTCTCGGCCAGACCGGGCCGTTATCGATGTAAGTTCGGAATTGGCCGTATTCTATGTAACCTTGGGCACGAATGACAGACCAGCGGGTTGAGGATGGGACATTGCTTGATTAATTGCGCCCCAGCCCCAATGCTAATGACATTTGCGGCGCTCGCGATGCCTGAAGCTCGCAGCGATCTGCACCACCACCAGAACAAACCATGCCAGAACAGCCAACGGGAGTTGCCATGAATTTCACCCTCAGCAGTAAGCCCATCGTCAGTACCAAAGCCGATTGCCTGGTTATCGGATTACCGGAAAGCGGCGACTGGCCTCAAAGCACCCAGCAGGCCGATGAGGCACTGGGAGGGCTGATTGGCAAACTGAAAAAGAGCGGCGACCTGACCGGCAAGAACGGCGCAACCCAGCTCATTCCCCTGCAAGACCAGCCCTGGAGCCGCGTGCTGGTGGTCGGCACCGGCGCCGATAAGGACCGCAGCCCCGCCAGCTATCGCAAGGCTCTGGTGGCAGCCATTGGCGCCCTCAAGGACGGTCCGTCGAAGAACGCCCTGATCAGCCTGGCAGACACCCCGGTTAACGGAGACGAAGCCGTCAGTTCCGAGAGCACCAAACTGAATGTGACCGGTCGCATCCTGGAAGAACAGTTCTACAGCTTCCATCACTACAAGAGTGACAAGCCGGCAAGCCGCAAGCTGAACAAGGTTACCGTTGTCGCGTCCGGAGCTGGCAAGGCGCTGAAAGACGCTTTCAACCTGGGCCTGGCTACCGGGCGCGGCATGAACTTCACCCGCGACCTGGGCAACACCCCGCCCAACATCTGCCATCCCATCTGGCTGGCCGACCAGGCCAAGGCCCTCGCCAAGGAGTTTGACTGCATCAAGACCGAAGTACTTGATGAGAAGCAGATGGAAAAGCTGGGCATGAACACCATCCTCGCCGTCGGCAAAGGCAGTAGCCAGCCGCCACGCCTGATTGTTATGGAATACCGCGGGGGCAAAGCCAAGGACAAGCCCCACGTCCTCGTCGGCAAAGGCATCACCTTTGACACCGGCGGCATCAGCCTGAAGCCCGGCGAAGGCATGGATGAAATGAAGTACGACATGGGCGGCTCCGCCAGCGTCTTCGGTGCCATGCGAGTGCTGGCCGAAACCAGGCCGAAGATCAACGTGGTTGCCGTCATTGCTGCGGCCGAAAACATGCCGGACGGCGGCGCCTCACGGCCAGGTGATATCGTCACCACCCTGTCCGGCCAGACCGTCGAAATCCTCAACACCGACGCCGAAGGCCGCCTGGTGCTGTGCGACGCCCTCACCTACGTCAAGAAATTCAACCCGGCTGCCGTAATCGACCTGGCCACTCTCACCGGTGCCTGCATCATCGCCCTCGGCAACCACGCCACCGGCCTGCTCGCCAACAACGACGACCTCGCCAACGAACTGCTCGCAGCCGGCGAACGCACTGGCGACCGCGCCTGGCGCCTGCCCCTGTGGGACGAATACCAGAGCCAGCTGGACAGCAACTTTGCCGACATGCAGAACATCGGCGGCCGCCCGGCCGGCACCATCACCGCGGCCTGCTTCCTGTCCCGCTTCACCAAGGAGTACCGCTGGGCCCACCTGGACATCGCCGGCACCGCCTGGACCTCCGGTAAAGCCAAAGGTGCCACCGGTCGCCCCGTACCCCTGCTGGTTGACTACCTGATGTCCCACGCAGGCAAGTAATGCAGGACCAACCAGAGCACACATCAACCAACACCCCGGAGACCGGCAGCTCAGCTGCCGGCGCCTCCGGGCAGGACAAAAAAAACCAGCGTTACTGGTTCCACATCCTCGCCCAGAACACCCCCGCCGCCCGCAACCTCCACGCGGCCAAGCTGGTGGCCAAAGCCTGGCAGCAAGGTGACCGCGTCTGCATCGTGTGCGACACCGCCCGCCACGCTGAAGAACTGGACGACCTGCTGTGGAATTTCAGCCCCGATGCCTTCATCCCCCACAGCGTCGTGGCCGACTCTGCCACCACCTGCAGCGACCCGGTCGGCATCCTGCTGTGCCCGCCGGTCGCTGAAGACTGGGACACCGTCATCATCCTCTCCGCCACCCTGCCGGCCGACGCCGACCGGTTCAAGCGACTTGCCCTGGTGGCCCACAACGATCCGTCGGTACTCAACCAGGCCCGGTCGCATTTCAAACAGCTGCGGGCCCTGGGGATCGAGCCAAGAGTGCACGATCAGCGGAAACGCTGATACCCGATGCACCTCAATCATTCATCGATTGCATCACGAGCGAATTGCACGAAGTCTGTAAAGTGAATCTGGGAGATGCGTTCCAAAACCGTTGAGGGCCAGGGACGGCCCGAATCGAGCGCACATGGGTGAGGCCGAGCGTTTATGAAGCGCAGCTTCATGCGACAGCCGAACGACAGCAATCTGTGATTGCTGGCTGGACCCCGAAGGGGTGCTCGTAGCGTGTTTTGGAACGCATCTTCCAAATTCGCTCTCCACCGGGGCCCCAGTCCTGAAAAAGAAGCCAGTGGCAGAGTTCGCCGCAATCATGGCGACCATGTATAATCGGGCGTCTAATTTTCCCCTTGTGAATCAACCAAACGGTCACCAGCAGAAACCCATGGAAAAAACCTACCAGCCAGAAAACATCGAGCGCCAGTGGTACGAAAACTGGGAATCCAAAGGGTACTTCCGCCCCCGAGGAGAAAGCGCAGAGAGCGCTGAAGGCCAGTCCTACAGCATCGCCATCCCGCCGCCCAACGTCACCGGCAGCCTCCACATGGGCCATGCATTCCAGCACACCATCATGGACACCCTCACCCGCTATCGCCGCATGCAGGGCCGCAATGCCCTCTGGACCGTGGGCACCGACCATGCCGGTATCGCTACCCAGATGGTCGTCGAGCGCAAACTGGCCGCCGAAGAAGGCAAAACCCGCCACGACCTTGGCCGCGACGAATTCATCAAACGCATCTGGGAATGGAAAGAGCACTCCGGTGGCACCATTACCCGCCAGATGCGGCGCCTGGGTAACTCCGTGGACTGGAGCAACGAACGCTTCACCATGGACGACGGTTTCTACAAAGCCGTTCAGGAAGTCTTCATCCGCCTGTACGAGGATGGCCTGGTGTACCGGGGCAAACGGCTGGTGAACTGGGACCCGAAGCTGCACACCGCCATTTCCGACCTGGAAGTTGAAAACAAGGAAGAGAAGGGCTTTTTCTGGCACCTGCGCTACCCGCTGGCTGACGGCGAGCAGACCAAAGACGGCAAGGGCTACCTGGTGGTCGCCACCACCCGACCGGAAACCCTGCTCGGTGACACCGCCGTCGCCGTGCACCCGGATGACGAGCGCTATCAGCACCTGATCGGCAAGTTCGTCACCCTGCCGCTGGTCAACCGTCGCATCCCGATTGTGGCCGACCACCACGCCGACCCGGAAAAGGGTTCCGGCTGCGTCAAGATCACCCCGGCTCACGACTTCAACGATTATGCCGTTGGCAAACGCAACAACCTGCCGATGATCAACGTGATGACCCAGGACGCGAACATCCGTGAAGTGGCGGAAGTGTTCAACTCCGACGGCACCATCAATGAAGACATCAATGGCAGGATTCCCGCAGCCTACGCCGGCCTTAGCCGGGAAAAGGCCCGCGACCAGGTGGTCACCGACATGACCGTCAACGGCCTGCTCGAACGCGTAGAAGACCACGTGCTTAGCGTGCCCCGGGGTGACCGCTCCGGCCTGATCATCGAGCCCATGCTCACCGATCAGTGGTTCGCCGATGCCAAGACTCTGGCCAAGCCGGCCATCGAAGCAGTCGAGGACGGCCGTATCCAGTTTGTACCCAAGCAGTACGAAAACATGTACTTCTCCTGGATGCGTGACATCCAGGACTGGTGTATTTCCCGCCAACTGTGGTGGGGCCACCGGATTCCCGCCTGGTACGATGCCGACGGCAACATCTACGTGGGCCGCAACGAAGACGACGTGCGTCAGAAGCACAACCTGGCCGCCGATCTCGAGCTGAAGCAGGATGACGACGTACTCGACACCTGGTTCAGCTCCGCCCTGTGGACTTTCGGCACCCTCGGCTGGCCGGAAATCACCGAACGCCTGAAGACCTTCCACCCCACCGACGTGCTGGTGACCGGCTTCGACATCATCTTCTTCTGGGTCGCCCGGATGATCATGATGACCATGCACTTCATGAAAAACGAGGACGGCACCCCGCAGGTCCCGTTCAAGACCGTCTATGTTACCGGCCTTATCCGGGACGAGCACGGCGACAAGATGTCCAAGTCCAAGGGTAACGTGATCGACCCGCTGGACATGATTGACGGCATCAGCCTGGATGAGCTGCTGGAAAAGCGCACCGGCAACCTGATGCAACCGAAGCTGGCCGAAAAGATCGGCAAGCGCACCCAGAAGGAATTCCCGGAAGGCATTGCCGCCCATGGCACCGACGCCCTGCGTTTCACCCTGGCGTCCATGGCCACCACCGGCCGCGACATCAACTGGGACATGAAGCGACTGGAAGGCTACCGCAACTTCTGCAACAAGCTGTGGAACGCTGCCCGCTACGTGCTGATGAACACCGAAGGTGAAGATTGCGGGGTGAACAACGAGGCGGTGGAACTGTCCCTCGCCGATCGCTGGATTGTCAGTCAGCTGCAGACCTGCGAGCAGGAAGTCATCCGCCATCTCGACCAGTACCGCTTTGACCTGGCCGCCTACGCGCTCTACGAGTTCATCTGGAACGAATATTGCGACTGGTACCTCGAGCTGTCGAAGCCGGTCCTGAACGATGACAACGCCAGCGCCGAAGCCAAACGTGGCACCCGCCGCACCCTGGTCCGGGTACTGGAGGCTGTGCTGCGACTGGCCCACCCGATGATGCCGTTCATCACCGAGGAAATCTGGCAACGCATCGCTCCCCTGGCCGGCAAGAGTGGCGACAGCATCATGCTGCAGCCCTTCCCGCAACCGGACGCTGGCAAGCAGGATGCGACGGTGGCAGCCGACATCGAGTGGCTCAAGGGCGTGATCCTGGCAGTGCGCAACATTCGCGGGGAAATGAACATTTCGCCGGCGAAAAAGATTCCGGTACTGCTCCGGGGCGCCGATGCCGATGACCAGCGCCGGATGGACGAAAACCGCCAGTTCCTGGGCTCACTCGCAAAGCTGGAGAGCCTGGACTGGTTCACCGGTGACAAAGCCCCCATGTCCGCAACCCAGCTGGTTGGCGAGATGGAAGTACTGGTGCCCATGGCCGGCCTGATCGACAAAGAGGCCGAACTCAAGCGCCTCGACAAGGAGCTGGATCGTCTGCAGAAGGAAATCGGGCGCCTCGAAGGCAAGCTCGGCAACGAAAAGTTCACCGCCAAGGCGCCGGCCGACGTGGTCGAGAAAGAGCAGGAAAAACTGCGGGATGCCCAGGGCAGCCTGAAGCGACTGAGCGAACAGCGGTCCGAAATCGAGGCCATGTAACCCATGGCTGCCAGCGGGCTGGTACCCTCCAACCGCCCCGGGGATGGCACTGTTGCCATTCTCGGGGCGGGATCCCTGGGGCGCCTTTGGGCGGGCTATCTGCCCGCCGGCACCGCCTTGTTTGTGCCCCGTACCGACTCTCCTGACCAGTCGCGCTATCCTGTCAGCTACCAGCTTCTCTGCCCTGACGACACCGAGCGACCGGTCACCGTGGCCTGGTTCGATCCGGCCTGCCAGCTACCCGATCTTCTGCTGGTAACCACCAAGGCGCAGGATACCCTGGCTGCCCTCGAAACGGTCATGCCAATGCTGCCTGAACACACCCCTGTCGTGCTGTTCCAGAACGGCATGGGCAGCCAGCAGGCGGTAGCTGCCCGCTGGCCGGACCGTCCTGTGCTGGCGGCCAGCACCACCGAAGGCGCCAATCGCCCGGCAGCGGATATCACCGTTCATGCCGGCCGGGGCCAGACCTGGCTCGGCGCCCTCACTGCCAGCGCCAACCCGGTCATCACGAAGGTGACGGAAACCCTTGCCAGCACCGGCCTGGAGGTTATCCCAACAGCGGCGATCCTCCAGCGGCTGTGGGACAAACTGATCATCAATGCCGGCATCAATCCGTTTACCGCCCTGCTGGATTGCCCGAACGGCGACCTCCTCACCGCGCCATTATTCCTTGAGCATATTGATGCCCTCTGCAGGGAAATCAGCCAGCTGCTGGAGGCGGAGAAATTGCCGACGGCAAGCCCGCAGGCTCTCCGCCAGCGGATTGAACAGGTAGCCACCGCTACCGCCAGCAACACCTCGTCCATGCGAGCAGACGTACAGCACGGGCGTGCCACCGAGATCGACTACATCAATGGTTTTATGGTCAGCCGCGGGGCCAGGCTCGGACTGCCGATGCCGGTGAACCAAATGCTGACCGAGCAGGTAAAACAACTGTCTACGAATTACGGGCGATAACCAACGCCCCTACCGTCCACTACAGGCAACCGGAGTAATCCCATGGGTAATCGCCTTTCCAAGATCTACACCCGCACCGGTGACGATGGCTCGACCGGCCTGGCTGACGGCAATCGCATTGCCAAGAATGCCCAACGGGTTGAAGCAATGGGCACCGCTGACGAACTCAACTGCCACATTGGCATGCTGATCGAGTTCCTGGAAACCGATGACAAACTGGGGGATGTGCTGCGGCGGATCCAGCACCACCTGTTTGATCTCGGCGGCGAATTTGCCATCCCGGGGAGTCGGGTGATCGGAGACGAGCATATCCAGTGGCTGGAGACCACACTCGACGCCTATAACGAGGACTTGCCGCCGCTAAAGAACTTCATACTTCCGGGCGGCTCGCGGGCAGCCGCCCAGTGCCATCTGGCGCGAGCGGTATGCCGCCGGGCCGAACGGGTGGTGGTGGCCCTTGGTCACGAGGACTCCATCAACACCGCATCACGACACTACCTGAACCGACTGTCGGATCTGTTGTTTGTGATCGCGCGGGTACTGGCCCGCCGTAACGGCGGAGCAGAAATCCTCTGGGAACAGAAAACCTCCGGTCTCTGAAGCCCGGGTCAGGGCCCCGTCAGAGAATGCCGGCAATAACAAGCAAGGCGATGGCGCAGATCCAGATCAGCATGCTGCGGTTAAGCAGATCCCGCACTGCAATCACGCTACGGTCAGCAAACCGGCTGCATTCGTCCGGGTGAAGCTCGGCAAAACGGGCAGGATCCAGGGCATAGCCGGTCAGGGCGCTGTTGGCCCCGACGATCAGGGTCTGCTCGGTGCTGATCACCGATAACAGGGTGCTGCGCCCGCTGCGCAGCCAGCCGGACAAGTCGCCGGCAAGCCCGAAAGTACAGCTCAGCACCCGCGACGGCAGCCAGCTCACCAGCTCTGACCAGCGCTCGAACCGCTTCCGCGCGGCGACCTGTGGCCAGTGATCCCGCAAGGCAATGATACCGCGGGCCATCAGCGCAAAACCTATGCCGCCAACCACATACCAGAACGCCACCAGAAAGTAGCGCTCGAATACCGCCGCCAGGAACTGCCGCGACAACAACAGGTGCATAGCTTCCGGCGTTACCGCATCAGCCCGGTGCCGCTCCGGCAGGGAATCCCGGATATGGTGCCAGGCCCCCTGCATATCACCCCTGCCCCAGGCCATGGTGTAGGCTTCCAGATGCTGCCGCCAGCCCGGTACTCCCATCAGCACTACCAGCAGCACAAATTCGATGGGATACCCGAGGATCCGCCAGTGCGCTGCGGTCAGCAGATGGTCTCCGAGGACAAGCAGCAGCGCCGGGAGCCCCACCAGTAACAACCCCGGCCACACCCGGGATTCCTCGCCGGGAGTTGTCGTGCGACCACTACGGAACAGCCTCCGCCACAGACCGTCATGGTCCTGATGCGCCAGGTTATCCAGGCGACGGCGAAGCAGGTAGGCCAGCAGAAAAATCACGAATGCCATCAGGCAGACTCCTTCCGCTTGGTGGGGCCTGGCAACAGGCTCTGGTAGCGCGCCCAGTCAAACGCCGGACCCGGATCGGTCTTGCGGCCGGGGGCGATATCGCTGTGCCCGGTTATCCGGTCAGCGGTTATCTCCGGCCAGGCCTTCATCAGCAAGGCCGACAACTCCGCCAGGCTCCGGTATTGCCGACTGGTGTAGGGCACGTCGTCAGCGCCCTCCAGTTCGATTCCAATGGAGAAGTCATTGCACTCGTCCTCGCCGCAGAAACTGGAACGTCCGGCATGCCAGGCACGGTCCAGAAAACTGACAAACTGGACCACCGCCCCGTCGCGGCGTATCAGGGCATGGGCTGACACCTGCATGCCGGCAATTTCACAAAAATAGGGGTGAGCCGAGGGATCCAGTTCGTTACAGAAAAACTTTTCGATGCCGTCACCGCCAAAACGACCCGGTGGCAGGCTGATGTTATGGACTACCAGCAGCGAGATGGTGGCGCCATGCGGACGGACACCGAAATTGGGGGACGGACACCAGCGCGCCGACGCCAGTCTGCCTGTACTCCGCAGCCGGTCAATGGATTCGTGTTCAGGGGAGATGGGTTTGATAATGGCGTCCCGGTTCTTCTGGTTACGGAATGGGGAAATTGCCGGAAATTGAAGCACAAGTAGCCGGCGTTCGCCACACCCCGCCGGCCATCAGGCGATACCGGAACCCCTGCCGGCGTCAGTCGCGACGACTGCTGCGCAGGTTATCGATGATCGACTCCAGGGCACGGTCGAAGATCAGCCCGTCATCCAGCATGCTCAGTTCGCCACTTGCCAGCGCACTGGCGAGGTCCTCACGATAATATTCGGCCACCTTGGCGCCGTTGCGATTAACAAAGATGTATTTACCGGTGGCTTTGATAAACGCTGCCAGCTTGCAGCGAAGCTTACCCTTGTCGCTGGCAAGCTCGATCCAGGACCCCACCCTCAGGCTGTCTGCCCGGGCAAGCCACTCGGCGCGCGCAGCCAGCTCTTCCTGGTCTTCCTCGGCGACCGAACTCTCGGCACCGGCCACCGGAGCTGCCGGCTCGGCAATGACAGGCGCCGGCGCGGCCGGAACGGGCTGCGGCGGACGGTTGCGGGCAATCACCAGTTTCTGGAAGACGTCCACATGGGCCAGTTCCAGATCCCGGATCGCGCCGTCGGTGGCAAACGGATCCCAGGAAATATCCTGCAGGGCCTTACGCAGCTCATCCACAATTGTCGGGATCGCCCGCA
This sequence comes from Marinobacter profundi, assembly GCF_002744715.1. Lineage (GTDB taxonomy): Bacteria > Pseudomonadota > Gammaproteobacteria > Pseudomonadales > Oleiphilaceae > Marinobacter > Marinobacter profundi. Next base: position 303,717 of record NZ_KZ319367.1, on the reverse strand, counting down.
ACAGCTCAGTACGGGTGGTATCGGTAACCGGCTGGGGGTCAACACTCCAGACCAGCCGACCGGTCAGTTCGACCGCATGCTGCCAGCGAACACTGGTGTCACCCTCCCGCAGGAAAAGCCACTGGAGATACTTGCGCCAGGGTTCATTCAGCATCCCCTGGATCGGTACCGGTATATCCCGCCCCGCCGTGAGCTCCACGATCAGGTCGGTTACCGCCTGGGCAGCATATTCCTGGCGGGCGCGACCTTCCTCGGCATCACGCAGGCGCTGCTCCACCAGTTCCCGCCGGCGCCGGTCGAGATCCATGAAATGACCGAAATCCGCCAATAATTCGGCGAACATCTCGACGTTGTCGGTAAAATCATGCAGCAGACGCTCAACCACCTGCTCCACCTTCTCCCGTAATGGATCGCGCTGACCGGCCGGCTTTTCCGTCCAGCCTATGCCCGCCATCGCAAGTTCATTCAACAACTTGCGGGCCGGATGCCCGCCACGGTTGAAGAAGTTCTGGTCGCTCAGGGCCACTTTGAGTACCGGAATCTGCAGCCGGGCGATCAATGCTTTCATGACCGCCGGAAGTTGCCGGTCTTCGAGAATGAAATCGAACAACATGGAGACGAGGTTGATCACATCGCTGTCGACCTGGCGAACCGAATAGACCTTGCCACCCTCCGGCTGCAGTACCGGGCGTAACAGTTCAGCCAGCGGCACGACCCGATCGGTACCGCCACTGAGGGTGGAGATCTGCACTTCCCCCAGGCGGATCATCAGGGTACCGATATCCAGCTGCACAGCCCCCGCCGGGGCACCATCCTGCCCGGGCTTCCCTTGATGCAAAAGCTCGCTGAGCTCGGAAAACGTTGCCTGGCCGGACCCGCTGGCCTGACCGGGCGCTTGCGCCGCAGGCCCCGGGGCGCGCTGCCCGGGTTGCTGCTGGGCCTTGCCGGCGGCGGATTCTTTGGAGGCCTTCAGATCAGGCAGTACGCCTTCGCCAATCAGCAGGCGGTTGGCACCCTGGTAGAACTCGTCCAGGTTGGCGAACAACAACTTGTCGAAAAGCTTGAGGACCACCAGCTTGGCGCGGATATCAATGTCCAGATCACCGCAGGCCTCACCAAGGCCGGTGCAGAGAACTTCAGGGCTGAGTGGCATCTGCCGCTCCGCCAGCTTGACACCCGGCACCAGGTGCTCGACACGGGCCGTCAGCAATTTGATGGAATCGAGGTACCGGGTACGGAGCTTGGAAATGAGATTCTCGATTGCAACCTTCTGCTCAAGCTCGGCATGTCCGACCAGGCTGAGCGAATCGGGGCTGACATCTTCCAGTCCCGAACCGCCGAGGGCCGGATCAAACCGCCCCATTTCATTGAAGGCACGGCTGACGTACTGCAACACCGACACCGTCATGTTACGGCGCCGCAGCCGGAGCTCACGCATGGCATCGAAATAGGCCTTCTGGTCACCTTCCGAGCCGGCACGGTCGGCCATGTCAAACAGCGCATCGTCGGCATTATCGAAGAACTGCGACAACACCCGCCGCAACTCAGGGCCAGCTGTGTCACGCAGGCGGATCAGCGCAGACGGCATTGAAAAACGGTCAAACGACCCGTGCCTGTTCAGACTGACCACTTTTTGATCCTGTGCCATTCAGCTGCTCCGCTTGAAAAATCATGACCCTAGGGTTACATGATAGGCCTTTATGTCGTCACCTTGTGTCAGGTTTTGTCACTAATTGTGAACATCGGAACCATGCCACATTTTAGCTGAAAAATCACAGAGTAAGAGCCGATTCTTAAAATACTGACCACTATTTGCGCAACGGGGTGACGCAATACGTCACCCGTCACTTTCCAATCACCGCCCACCGGATTGACCAGGGCCGCATTCACCCTGATAACGGCGGCAAAGGTTGCAACTTCGTTACCGAAATGCCATTTGGACATTCCACGGCCAGGTAATAGAATCGCGGTTCTGTAGCGCGTTGAATTGCTTCGCCCTGGCTTACCTGACGACACCCGACAACGGAAACCTGCCTATGATCTGCCCTGAACTTCTCCGCCAGTCCCGTATTGAAACCGTCGCCCAGAGCCTGCGGGAAGACATTGGCAGCGGAGATATCACGGCCGCGCTGATTCCCGTCGAACGACGTACGTCGGGGCGGGTGATCACCAGGGAATCCGCGGTCATTGCCGGCACCGCGTGGGTCGACGAAGTATTCCGCCAGGTCGATCCCGCGGTCGCAGTAAACTGGCAGGTCCGTGATGGCGATCAGGTGTCACCTGACCAGGTGCTTTTCAGCCTTGAAGGCCCCGCCCGCAGCCTGCTGACCGGGGAGCGGACCGCACTGAACTGGCTGCAGACCCTGTCCGGTGTCGCAACCACCTGTCATCATTATGCCTCCCGGGTCGCCCATACCGGGGTCCGTCTGCTGGATACCCGCAAAACCCTGCCGGGCATGCGTCTGGCCCAGAAATACGCGGTGACCTGCGGCGGCTGCGACAATCACCGCATCGGCCTGTGGGATGCCTTCCTGATCAAGGAAAACCATATTGCGTCATGCGGATCGATCGCCGCAGCCGTTGCGGCGGCCCGCCAACTGGCCCCGGGGCGCCCGGTCGAAGTTGAAACCGAAAACCTCGACGAACTGTCCCAGGCCCTGGCGTGCGGCGCCGATATCATCATGCTGGATGAATTCTCGCTGGACGACATGAAAGCGGCAGTTGCACTCGCAGGGGGTCGGTCTAAACTTGAAGCATCCGGAGGAATAAATCCGGAAACGCTGGTTCCCATTGCCGAAACCGGTGTCGATTACATTTCCATCGGCGCGCTCACAAAGGACCTGAAAGCCGTTGACCTGTCCATGCGACTGGATCCGATTACCTGAGTGTTACCCAGGGTCGGCCATTCGCTGAGCGGACAGCATTGCCGGACCTCTCTGAGGCTGCCCGGAAATCAACACAAGGCTCGCAGTAGTCAGGCAGGATATCCTGATAGTGGCTGAAGATATTGGTTTCACATACAGCTGGCGTGATGCAGCCATTCGGCTGCTGATTTTTGCAGCGCTGACCCTGCTGGGAGAAGCGCTCAACATGCTGGCACCTTTTCCGGTGATCGCACTGCCGGCCGGTTACGGCCTGGCACTTCTGTACCGGCGCCAGGAGTCCGCCCTCCCCCTGGCACTGGGCGGCGCGGCCATTGCCGGTCTCGGCGCAGCACTGGTCCGCCAGCCTCCCGATGCCGTCGACATGCTCTGGCCAATGCTGAGCGGCTTCATCACTACCCTGACCCTGATGCTTGCCGGCTGGTGGAGTTATCGCAAATCCCGCGGACTTGCCTCACCGCTGTCCAGCTACCAGGCCTTTCTATGGTTTCTGGGCGCCCTGACCCTGGGCTGCCTGGTCGCCGTTCTTCCGGAACTGGCCATGTCACCGCAGCATCTCGCAGAGCTGAATCCCCCGGTTCTGAACCTGTGGCTTGCCAGCTTCCTCGGGGCGCTGGCAACCGCCGTCCCTACCTTGGCCCATGAGGGATACACCCCTACCCGCCAGGCCGCCAACCGCTCGGGTGAGGCGGTTCTCTGGCTGCTGACTCTGCTGTTTGCCCTCGCCATGATCTGGCACCAGCCACTTCAGGCACTGTTCATCCTGCTTCCGCTGATGACCTGGGCGGCAACCCGCTTCTCCCTCACCGATGCCATGTCCGGCATCTCGGTGGCCGGGCTTGGCGGGTTGCTGGCCGTGGTGGTGGGAGTGACCAGCGACAGTAATCCGGATACCGTGATACTGGCCCAGTCACTGATAACCATGATGGTGGCGATATCCTGCTATATCCGGATTTTGTTGCGGGACCGCGAGCGTATCGAAAATGGTCTGGAAGATATCGTGGAGCAGCGCACCCGCGAGCTTCAGCTGACCAATTACGAACTCAAGGATGAGATCTTCGTCCGCCAGCAAGCGGAAAAGTCCTTTCGCCGGTCATCGCAACATTTCCGGGCGCTGTTTGAAACTGCCAGCAATCCGATCATCGTGGTTGATGGCGACATTGTTATCCGGCAATGGAACAGCGCCGCCGAAATGCTGTTTGGTTACAGCCGTGACGAGGCCCTCGGCCGCAACCTCAGCACCGCATTCATCCCCCCGGAGCAAAGGGACGAGCTGGCCTGGAAGATACTCAAGCTGCTGAAGAGCGACCTGGGGCGCGACAGTCTTGAAACCGAAATTCACGGCTATGACGGCAGCCGACATCACGTCCTCTGGAACCTGAGCCGGCTGACCGAGGACGAAGACCCCGGGCGTCACCGGCTGATCATGGTTGGCCAGGACATCACCGAAATCCGCAAGACCCAGGCCCAACTGCATTATCTCGCCCATTACGATGCCCTGACCGACACCGCCAACAGGCGCCTGTTTGAGGACCGCTGCCGCCAGGCCATCACCAGTGCCCTGCGCTATGGGCACCAATGTGCGGTAATCGGGCTAGATGTCGATCACTTCAAACGGATTAACGACACCCTCGGTCACGATGCGGGAGACCAGCTGCTGCAGGAACTGGCCAGCCGTATTACCCGCTGCGTGAGGGAAGAAGACACGGTGGCACGCCTGGGCGGCGACGAGTTTGCCGTCATGCTGGCGAGAGTGAGCGGTGCCGAGGGATGTGAAAAGGTGGCACGCAACATCCTGGAGGAGATGACCCGCCCCATCCAGGTACCCGGGGGAGAGCTGGTTATCACCTCGAGCATCGGCATCACCCTCGCTCCCGCCGATGGCCGCGACTATGACCAGCTGATGAAAAATGCGGACATGGCGATGTATCGGGCCAAGAAGGCCGGGCGCAACAACATCCAGTTCTTCAGCGCCGAAATGAACGAAGAAATCCAGCGCCAGCAGGTACTGGAACAGGAATTGAGAGAAGCACTGGAACTGGGCCAGCTCGACCTGTACTACCAGCCGGTTTTTGATGCCCGCAATGGCCAAATTCAGGGGGTAGAAGCCCTGCTACGCTGGCGCCACCCCCAGCGGGGCCTGCTGGGCCCCGCCGATTTTCTAGACGTTGCTGAACAGAGCGGGCAACTGCAGGCCCTGGGGGAATGGGTCTGCCTGAATGCCTGCCTGCAAGCAAAGGCTATCCAGGCCATGAGCGGCTCACCCGTGGCCATCCGGATCAACCTGTCTTCGAGCCAGTACAATCACCCCCGCCTTGCCGGGCAACTGAGCCGGGTGATCCGCGAGACCCGACTCGACCCCACACTGCTTCTCATTGAAATCGATGAGAAAAATCTCACCCACCATCTGGACGAAGCCGGCAAGACGCTGCGACAACTCAAGAAGCTCGGCGTGGGACTGGTACTCGACCGGTTCGGCAGCGGCCTGTCATCGCTGCGCCTGTTGCGGGATCTGCCGTTCGACCAGGTCAAGATTGACCAGGATCTGCTGCAGCACGCGCCCTATGACGAAAGCGCCGGCGCGATTGTCCATACCCTGATCAACCTCGCGCGCCAGCTTTCCCTGACGGTGGCCGCGTCAGGTGTCGAAACTCCCGAACAGGATGCCTTCCTGCGTTCCGCGGGCTGCCATCAGTTACAGGGCCATCGCTTCTCGCCAGCCGTTCCCAGCCAGGAGCTGAGTGAATTGTTCCGGCGGGCCAATGCGGGGGAAATCCTGTTGCCGGAAATCCCCTTCAACTTCAGCTTTCACAATCCACCGACCAAGCCGGGAAGCTAGCGGGAAAGCAGGCGATCCATTTCTTCGAGCGCGCGCACCAGCCCGCGACCCGCCTGTTCGCGGCCGCGAAAATGTTCTTCCGCCATGGGCGCCATCCCCGAGACGGCCGGCAAAGGCTGACCGCTTTCTACCAGAATCTTCATCCGATGCAGAAACACGAACTGCAACCACTGGGTAAAATCCAGGGTATCGATGCAGAACGGCTGGGTACTCTGCAGTGCTTCCGGGGCTGGCGGCTCTGCACTCCAGGCATCAATCTCCCGGAGTTCAATTTCAATCCGGAGCAGGCTGTCAGCCACCCGCTCCAGATGTTTACTGTCCGCCATCTCATTTCCTCCGGGTTCAGTCTTCCAACTCAACCAATTCCACCTGCTCGCCGTGGAGAACCCGGAACAGGTCTTCGTACTGCCGGGTCAGGGCATGTTTGGGGGCCAGGTGAATCAGCGGTTGCCGGGCCTGATGGGATTCTTTCATCTTCACTGAGCTGGACAACCGCACCGGCAATACCGGAAGCCCCTCTTCGATCAGCTCACGCACCAGCTGGCGCGGCAGGCTGGCCCGCGGCTGGAACTGGTTGGCCACAATGCCTTCGACCACCAGGTCTTCATTATGATCTTCCTGCAGATCCCGTATCTCGTTCAGGATGTTGTACAGGGCCTGGCGGGAGAAATCGTCACAATCAAAGGGAATCAGGCAGCGTTGTGCGGCGATCAGTGCCGATCGGGTGTAGAAATTGAGCGCTGGCGCCGTATCGATGTAGATCGCATCGAAATTCTCGCCGAGTTTCTTCAACGCTTCCCGAAGCTTGTAGATCTTGTGCTTGGCTTCCAGCTTGCGTTCGAGAAAGTCCAGTTCAGGACTGGAAGGCATCACAAAGAGGTTGTCAAAGGGGGTGGCATGGACAAACTCGTCAGGGCGGCGATTGAACACCGTGAAAGCCACGGTCTGCTCCAGCATATCCGCGACGGTGTCCTTCAGGTCGGCCGCCGGCTTGCCCAGCAGGTAATGGGTAGAGTTTCCCTGGGGGTCCAGGTCTACCACGAGGGTACGTTTGCCTCTTGTCGCACTGATGGCCGCCAGATTACAGGTAATGCTGGACTTGCCCACACCGCCCTTCTGATTGAATACCACTCGTCTCATATCGCCCTCTGGCTGTTTCCCTGAGATTATTGTTGCGGCACACCGGGCCGCTGCTCTGGTTGTTACTGCCGTATCATTGTGGCTGATTACCGGCGCTTTCTACCGACCTGTGGCGCTATCGGCACTTTCCGGCATTATCGAAGCTCACCAGCCCATCACCGATTTGACAAAAGGGATGGTCAGCCTGCGTTGCGCCTGCAGAGAGTTTTCATCAAGCCGGTCCAGAATTGCCAACAGCTCCGCCAGCTTCCGAGGTGCCCGCCGGAGGATAAAGGACGCCACTTCGTCCGTCAGTACCAGCCCGCGCTGCTCCGCCCTGGCACTGAGAATCTTCAGGCGGTCATCATCACGATATACCCCGAGCTGCAGCACCAGGCCATGTTGCAGGCGCGATTTGAGATCCTGCAAGCCAAACGGGACGTTGACCGGCGTGTCCGATAGACTGATGAACAGGCGATGCCCCCGATCCAGTACCCGGTTATAGAGATGGAAAACCGCCTCTTCCCACTCCGGCTTGCCGGCAATCAGGTCGAGGTCATCCAACCCTGTCAGCTCCTGATTTTCAAGGCCGAGCAACGCTTCTGGCCCGAATGGCAACAATTCTCCCATGCTGACACACACGGCACTGCTGCCTTGCTGTTCGAGGAGGTGACAGGCAGCCTGCAACAGGTGACTCTTTCCGGTATCGGAATCCCCGCACAGAATCACCACAGGCATATCGGTATCGCCCTGACATACCGCTGCCAACTGCCTTGCCGCAGCGGCATTACGATCGCCGAGGAAGTTAACGAACCGAGCGTCATCCCTTAACCGGACGCCAAGGGTCAGCTGGGATCCACTCATTGCTTCTTGGCCCTCCAGGCCCGGCAGCCCCAAACAGCCGTGTAATGGCCACCACTGATGATCGCAGACACCGCGACCAGCCAGATGCCTGCCTCGAGTACCCAGCCCTGCATGGGCAAACCGGCCAGCAGCACAATTATGGCCAGTGCCACGACAATCTGAATAAGGGTGTTGAGTTTACCCGGAATGCTCGGCTCCATATCGAATTTGCCGATGCCGTAGTGAAAGGCCAGCCCGCCCGCCACAATCAGCAGATCGCGCCCCAGCACCAGCAAAAACAACCAGACCGGCAAAACGCCGGTCAGGGTGAGCATGAGATAGGCCGTAATAAGCAGCGCCTTGTCGGCTAGCGGGTCCGCTATTGCGCCCAGCCGGGTCCGCCAGTTGAAGTGACGCGCCAGGTACCCGTCAAAACCATCGGTAATGGCGGCCACGAAAAACACCGCCAGCGCCAGCCGGTAGCTCTCTGCCAGTAACGCGAGGGCGAACGGAATAATCAGCAGAATCCGCAGGAACGTCAGGGCATTCGGAATCCAGCGCCAGCGTTGCCTCATTTCGTGACTCCAGCCAACCGGTCGCTATTCTCCGGTCGGCCTGCCTGCGCCGGGCGCAGACTGCCAGCGGTAATGCAGCACCTGGTAGAGCGACTCGAAGGCCTGCTCAACTTCCTGCCCTTCCACCATCAATGGCTGATACTTGAACAGCGGATCGGCAACACCCGGACCGCCGGCAACGGCGGTGTCGCCGGTGGTCGCGACACTTTCAGACATTGCCGGGGCAGCAGCACCTGCAGCTGCAGCACCCTCTGTCGGGGAGCGTCCTGCCGCGGAATCAGTCGCAGCGGCTTCCGGCTGCTCTGCCCCGGACCGGGGTACGAAGCGCGCATCCAGTGCAATGTGCTCCTTGAGCTGGTCCAGCTCGCCGGAAAACGCCACACGAATAGTCGCACGTCGGCTGGTTACCCGCACCGGATCGACAGACTGGACCGGCGCCATGCCGTCAAGCGCGGCTTTCACCTCGGCGTAATCGTCAAGACTGGCGACCTGGTCAAGGACAATATCGACCTGGGGCAACTCACCGATCTCGCCAGCCGCCACCGCGTAGGTTGACGCCAGCAGATCCGCCCAGCGCCCTACCACCCGGGCCGCCAGCGCGTCCGGCGAATCCGCCGTTACCGAGGATTCGCTTTCGTCAAAACCTGCACCTTCATAGATCCAGGTGGCGCGCCACTGCCCGCCACTCCGACTCACCCGGACGGCGGCCAGCAAGTCGTGCTCGACATTTTCCGAGGCGGTTCGCAGGCGGCCCATGAACTGCCCCCAGATATCGGACATCAGATCCCGGTCACCGGAGAACCTGGCCGGTGGAAACGCAAGCGGTAACCCGCGGTCGGATGCCGCTTTGGTGAAAGCGCGGTGCCAGTCTGCGGACGAGCCTGCTGCGGATTCCACCAGCAGCTGCCGGCCACCGGTGCCCTCGACGGCAATCCAGCCCAGGCTGAGCGGGCGATTGGCGCCCCATACCGGAGCATCGAGAGAAGCCAGTGCCTGATTGACACCCACCGCCCCGAACGTCATCCGCAGGCGGTCGCGGGGATTGTCACTGTCGGCCCGCAGCAGCTGATAGGACTGCAGGAAGGTTTCGGCCCGGCCAAGAAGGTCGGCGGCCCCCTCGCGACCAAGCACGTCGTCACTGCCGGAAACCCGCAACAGGACGCGGCTGAGCCCTTCCTCATAGCCGGCCTGCAAATCTCCCGGCGCGGATCCCGCGACCGGAACCTCCACGGAATAGAGCCCGGTTACGGTAACCGCGCCCGCCGGCGCGATGAATGTTCCCACGAGAATCACGGCCAGCAACAACCGTTGAATCATTCGCGCTGCCTGCTTTGTCATTGGTCCGGAAAATGGCATGAAGCACCCTGCATATCGCTTGAATGGCGCATAGGATACACCAAGGCCACTTTACTGAGTAGCAAACCGCTCAATTGCATTTGGAGCGCTCCCCGGCACCTGTTAAAATCCGCGTCCTGACTCACTTGCCAAACGGTTGCACACACCATGAGCGAAAAAAAGCCCTCCCTAACCTATCGCGATGCGGGCGTTGATATCGATGCCGGCAATGAACTCGTAAACCGCATCAAGGAGACTGCCGCCCGCACCCGCCGGCCGGAAGTTCTCGGCGGCCTCGGGGGCTTTGGCGCCATGGTTGCGATTCCCGCCGGATATCAGGAGCCGCTGCTGGTATCCGGTACTGACGGCGTCGGCACCAAGCTGCGCCTGGCCATGCAAGTGGGCAAGCACGACACCATCGGGATCGACCTCGTCGCCATGTGCGTGAACGACCTGGTTGTCGGTGGTGCCGAGCCGCTGTTCTTCCTGGACTATTACGCCACCGGCAAACTCAATGTTGACGTGGCGGCCGAGGTTGTCGCCGGCATCGGTAAAGGTTGTGAACTTTCCGGTTGCGCCCTGGTGGGCGGCGAAACCGCCGAAATGCCCGGCATGTATGAAGGTGACGACTACGACCTGGCCGGGTTTTGCGTCGGGGTGGTGGAGCGAAGCAAGGTTATCGACGGCAGCCGCGTTCAGGAAGGCGATGCGCTGATCGCCCTCGCCTCGTCCGGCCCCCATTCCAACGGCTACTCGCTGATCCGCAAGATCCTTGAAGTCAGCAATGCCGACCTGGACCAGCCGATCGGCGACACCACGCTCGCCGCCGCGCTGATGGAGCCTACGCGGATCTACGTCAAGAACCTGTTGCAGCTGTTCCGCGAAGTTGACGTCCGCGCCCTGTCCCACATCACCGGTGGCGGTCTGCCGGAGAACATTCCCAGGGTTCTGCCCGACGGCGTTTGTGCGGCGATCGATACCGCCAGCTGGCAGCTGCCGCCGGTATTCCAATGGCTGAAAGACGCCGGCGGCGTCGCCGACAACGAAATGTACCGCACCTTTAACTGCGGCGTTGGCATGATTGTCTGCGTACCGGCCGACCAGCGCGAACTGGCCCTGGATACCCTGGCCGCGATGGGCGAACAGGCGTGGCAGATCGGCGTCATCGAACGCCAGCAGGACGCCGCGGCCGCGCCGCTTGTACGCTATGCTCCGGGGCTGCTGGGCCAATGATTGCAGCGGAAGTCACCCTGCCCCGCATTCTGGTGCTGGCCTCAGGCAGCGGCACCAATCTGCAAGCCCTGATCGAGGCTGCCCGCGAGCGGGATTTTCCCGGGCAGATTGTCGCCGTCGGCTGCAACCGGCCCGGCGCGTTTGCCCTGGAGCGCGCAGCTCAGGCCGGCATCGAGACCTTTACCGTCGACCATACCGGCTATGATTCCCGGGAGGCCTTCGATGCAGCCCTGCTGGCCGCCATAATGAAGTTCAATCCCGACGTGGTGGTACTGGCCGGATTTATGCGCATCCTGACGGCAGATTTTGTCCGTGCGCTGAAGGGCAAGATGCTCAATATCCATCCCTCTCTGCTGCCAAGGTACACCGGCCTGAACACCCATCAACGGGTGATTGATGCCGGTGACACCCTGCACGGCGTCTCCATCCACTTCGTCACCGAAGACCTTGACGGCGGGCCCGTCATTGCCCAGGCGGAAGTCCGGGTGGATCCTTCGGATACGGCAGCAACGCTGGCTGAGAAAGTACAACGCCAAGAGCATATCCTGTATCCGGTGGTGATCCGCTGGTTCTGCGAGGGTCGCATCCAGCTTGACGGCCACCAGGTCCTGTTTGACGGCGCGGCCCTTGAGGGTCCGATGCGCCTGGGCGCAGACGACTAGCCCCGGGGATTAACAGACGGTCACGGGACTGTGCGCAGCGAATGACTACACTACGGCTCTAACCTGAAACATTTGGCGGAGAGGAACCTGATGCAGCCCAGAACCGTGCCCCGGATCCTGACGTGCCTGGCGGCGGGCTTCCTGCTTGGCCTGCTGCTGGTACCGGTGAGCGCCACTGCCGTGGAGTCCGCGAATCCGGCGCAGCCACCCGTCAACGGCGAACAGGACACCGCCAGCCCGGCGGCGTCGACACCGGATCCGGTGCCACTGACGCCGCTGCGAGCCAGTTACTCGGCCTCGTTTGACAAAGGCATTTCCCTGAGCGGCAGCGCCACCCGCACCCTGAGCGCCCGCAATGACGGCACCTGGTTCTATGAGTTCCAGGTAACTTCCTTTCTCGCCGACATCAACGAGAGTCTGGTTCTGCGCTGGGAAAACGGCCAGGTCATTCCGCTCACCTACCGCTACGACCTGTCCGGCTTTTTTGTACCCACCCGCAAGCGTGCGCTCGATTTTGACTGGGACGAAGGTGTGGTCACCGGCTATTTCCGCGACAAGAAGGTCCGTATCGAGCTTAAGGAAGGCGCCCTGGATCCCCTCGGGTTCCAGTTGCAGCTGCACCAGGACATCAAGGCCGGCAAAACGGAAATGCACTACAGCGTGATCGACCGGAACGGTTACGACGAGGACCGCTTCGCCATCATCGGCGAAGAGCAACTGGAGACTGCATCCGGGCGGATTCGCACCGTCAAGGCCGAAAAGGTAAGGGACGCCGGCAGCAAACGGGAAACCCTGATGTGGTTCGCTCCGAACCAGGCGTACCTGCTGATGCGCCTGGTCCAGCTGGAACCGGATGGCACCCGCTACGAAATCAACATCGACGACGCAGAGATCAGGCGCTAGCCCAGATCGCTTTCACCTCGTCGGCAATGATCCGCAGGCCCTCGGCCACCCGGTCGTCCTCCTGGGAGTAGGTCACCCGCAGGCACTCCTGGCGGTGTCGCCAGCCGTCCTCCGGCAAGCCCGGGAAGAAGTAGTGGCCGGATACCACCAGCACCCCCCTGGCCTTCAGCCGCTGGTACAGTTCGAGACTGCTGACCGGCAGATCAGGGAACCACAACCAGAGGAACATGGCACCTTCCGGCTTGTGCACATACCACCGGCAGTCCTCGCCCATGGCCTCGCGGAACGCCGCCACAGCCCGCTCCATTTTTGCCTTGTAGAACGGACACACCACCTCGCGACTGAGCGAGAGGATTTCCCCGGAACGGACCAGCGGCTCGGCCAGCATGGCACCAAAGCTACCCGTGGCCAGGTTCATGATGGCATTGATCCCGGACAGCGCGCGGATGACCGGCTCGGCCGCAATCACAATCCCCGTCCGCGCCGCCGGCAACCCCAGCTTGGACAGGCTGAGGCAGAGAATGATCTGTTCGTTCCAGTGCGGCGTCGCCTCCACAAACAGCAGGCTGGGGAACGGCGTTCCGTAGGCACCGTCGACAATCAGCGGCACATCATGCGCCCTGGCCAGCGCTTCGAGGCGTGCCAACTCTTCGTCGGTAATCACATTACCGGTCGGATTGGTCGGGCGGGAAACACAGATGGCGCCGGTTTCGCCGGTTACCTCTACCGCATCGAAATCCACCCGATACTTGAACTCGTGCACGTCGGTAAAGGAGATATCCGGCCGCACTGCCCGGAACAACTCCGGCGCGATACCGGCGTCGGCATAACCAATGTACTCCGGCGCCAGTGGTAGCAGAATGTGCTTGCGCAGGCCGTCGCCATAGTCGCCGCCGAACATGTTGAACAACATGAAGAAGGCGGCCTGGCTGCCGTTGGTGAGCGCGATGTTTTCCGGCTTCAGCCCCCAGCCGTACTCCCGGTTCAGCAGGTCGGCCAGGCTGGCAATAAACTGCTTTTCGCCCTGGGGCGGGTCGTAGATGCCCACCAGCCGCCGCATGGACTCAGGACTCTGGCTGATGTCCGCGAGGATTTCCTGCAGCCGCTCCTGCACCTCGGGGATGTGTCCCGGATTGCCGCCCCCCATCATGATCATGTCATCACCGGACGCCAGGGCGTTGCCCAGGTCATCCATCAGGGAGGTAATGCCGGCTTCAGCAGTAAACTTACGGCCAAACGCAGAGAGTTTCATGATACCTGTCTGTCAAAATGTGGTCTCGGGGAAACACAGCTTACGGGAAGTGTAGAGGGTGGTCAGTCCGCGAGCGAAATGCCCAGGTTACTGACACCGTTATTGGCGGCCTGCTGGCGCAGTCCGTCAATGAACTGTTCGGTGGGGGTGCGGTGTCGCTTGAGGCTGAGCACCAGTTCGCGCTGGAAGGCCTTGTCTTCTTTCATCAGGGGATGATGATCGAGCAAACGCACCAGCTCATCTTCCGACAGGCCGTCCCCTTCCGACACTTCAATAAAATTCATCACCGTACCAGTCGCCCATTGCGAGGCTTCCGACGCCCGATGCCTGGCAGGATTGAGCCGGTTCAGCAGCGCCTGCTCCAGCAGCCGGCAGAAGTCGAACGCCGGGTGAACGCCGTACACATCGTAGGCCGCCACATCCGGCGACAGCGCCTCCAGCTTGGCAAGCATTTGCGGAAGGGCCGCATCGGATTCGGTCTCCTGCAACATGGCCCAGGCCAGATCCAACAGCTGCCGCATCTTGGCGCCGGTTTTCAGGCCAACTGCGTCGGCAAACAATGCGTAATTGGGAAACCCACGTTCGGCAAGGCCCAGCAGGAACGCACATTCCCGCCAGCCCTGTAATTGCTCCACAGCCTTCAAAAACTGATTGGCGTTCAACACCCTCTCCTCAGGCAAGCGAACAGGCCCGGACAGGCCTGCAGACCTGCCCCGTCAATCGCACTCATGTCTTGGGCAACGTGACGCCGGTCTGGCCAAGGTACTTGCCGCCACGATCCTTATAGCTGGTCTCGCACACCTCGTCGGACTCGAAGAACAGCATCTGCGCCACGCCTTCGTTGGCGTAGATCTTGGCCGGCAGGTTTGTGGTGTTGGAGAATTCCAGGGTCACCTGACCTTCCCACTCCGGCTCCAGTGGAGTCACGTTGACGATAATGCCGCAACGGGCATAGGTCGACTTTCCCAGACAGATCGTCAGCACGGTGCGGGGGATGCGGAAGTATTCCACGGTGCGCGCCAACGCAAAGGAGTTGGGCGGGATAATACACACGTCTCCGGTGTAATTGACGAAACTGTTCTCATCAAAATTTTTCGGATCCACCGTGGCCGAATGGACATTGGTGAAGATCTTGAATTCGTTGCTGCAGCGTACGTCATAGCCATAACTGGACGTGCCGTAGGAAATGACGCGCCCCTTCTGGGTTTCACGGACCTGACCTGGCTCGAAGGGCTCGATCATGCCGTGCTGCTCTGCCATCCGGCGAATCCACTTGTCGGATTTAATGCTCATTGATGAAATCTCGTGTCCGTCAGAAAAAACAGGCGGTAGTTTAACCGTTAACCCCCGGCCTGTCGAAAGATGCCGGGGGAATCGGGAGGCAGCGGGGAATCAGTCGTCAGTCATTGAAATGCTGGGAATCGGCGCACTCAGATTGCGGGCGCGCTGCGACAGCCGGGCACTGACCCGGCGGGCAATATCCCGGTACCGGCGGGCAACCTCCGAGTCCGGTTCGGCAATCACCGACGGGGTGCCGCTGTCGGTCTGCTCGCGAATGGTGAGATGCAGCGGCAACTGCCCGAGCAGTACGGTGTCATACTCTTCTGCAACCCGCTCGCCACCACCGTGGCCAAAGAGCGCCTCCTCGTGACCGCAATTGCTGCAGATGTGCATGCTCATGTTTTCCACCACGCCCAGTACCGGAATGTCGACCTTGCGGAACATTTCGATACCCTTCTTACAGTCCAGCAACGCGATGTCCTGCGGCGTGGTGACGATGACCGCACCGGTCACCGGCACTTTCTGGGCCAGGGTCAGCTGGATGTCACCGGTACCCGGCGGCATATCCACCACCAGGTAGTCCAGCTCATCCCACAGGGTCTGGGTCAGCAACTGCTGCACCGCACCGCTGACCATCGGTCCGCGCCAGACCATGGGCGTCTTGTCGGTAACCAGAAACGCCATGGACATGGCCTGGATGCCATGGGCACGCACCGGCAGGAAGTACTTGTTATCCCGGGTATCCGGCCGCTGACCTTCCGGAATACCCAACATCATGCCAATGCTCGGCCCATAGATATCGGCATCGAGGATGCCCACCCGGGCACCTTCGAGATGCAGCGCCAGCGCCAGGTTGACCGCCGTGGTGGATTTGCCGACCCCACCCTTGCCCGAGGCCACGGCAATGATGTTCTTCACCCCGCCAATGGACTGCAGGTCGCGCTGGGCCTGGTGGGCATGAATCCGCTGGCCGACACTGACCGTTACCGCAGTGACGCCCGGCACGTCTTCAAGGGCGTTGCCCACCAACTGCCTGAGGGCACCGGCAATGCCCTCGGAGGCATAACCCAATTCAACCTCCAGTACCACCCGCCCGTCCGCATCCGCTTGCAGGGTCCGGACGGCACCCAGATCGAACAGATCCTTTTCCAGGTAAGGGTCAAGGTACTGGCGTACGGCACTTTCGAGGGCTTGCTGGGAAATCTGCGTCATCAGGTTCTCCGGATCGTGACCAAACACCGCGCAGGGGGACTCCCGGGGCATCTGATCATAAGCTAATACGTAATTTAAACAGGCCTTGCGGATGAAAAAATACCGCTCGGAAGGTATCATCTGTGCCCGCTTCTGACCACAAGGACCCGTTGACCCCGGTCATCGGCCTTCCTGACACAAACTGAACAAGGTTCGGACATCAACATGACGCAAGCGAGTTCTCAGCAACAGCGCGATATCCTGGTAACCAGCGCCCTGCCTTACGCCAACGGCCCGATTCACCTGGGCCACCTGCTGGAATACATTCAGACCGACATCTGGGTGCGCTACCAGAAGATGCGTGGCCAGAACTGCTACTACGTTTGCGCCGACGATGCCCATGGCACTGCCATTATGCTACGTGCAGAGCGCGAAGGCATCACCTCCGAACAGCTGATCGACCGGATTCGCCAGGAGCACCAGCAGGACTTCAGCGACTTCCATATCCGCTTCGACAACTATTACTCGACCCACTCCGAGGAGAACCGTTACTTCTCCGAGTATATCTACCGCCAACTGCAGGAAAACGGCCACATCGCCACCCGCAAGATCACCCAGTTCTTCGATCCTGAAAAGCAGATGTTCCTGGCAGACCGCTTCATCAAGGGCACCTGCCCGAAGTGCAAAACCGAAGACCAGTACGGCGATAACTGCGAGGCCTGCGGCGCCACCTACACGCCGGCAGAACTGATCAACCCGCGCTCTGCCGTGTCTGGCGCCACTCCGGTGGAAAAAGAGTCCGAGCACTATTTCTTCAAACTGCCGGAGTTTCACGACTTCCTGAGTAAATGGACCCGCAGCGGCGCACTGCAGCCCCAGGTGGCCAACAAACTGGCAGAGTGGCTGGATGCGGGCCTGCAGGAGTGGGACATCAGCCGGGACGCGCCCTATTTCGGCTTCGAGATCCCCGACGCACCAGGCAAATACTTCTATGTCTGGCTGGATGCACCAATCGGCTACCTGGCCAGCTTCAAGAACCTGTGCAACCGGGAAAACATCGATTTCGAGCACTTCTGGAAGGCCGACTCCACGGCGGAGGTGTATCACTTCATCGGCAAGGACATCATTAACTTCCACGCGCTGTTCTGGCCATCCATGCTGCACGATGCCGGCTTCCGCACGCCTACCGCGGTCTGGGCCCACGGCTTTGTCACCGTCAATGGCAAGAAGATGTCGAAATCCCGCGGCACCTTCATCATGGCGCGCACGTTCCTGGACTACCTGGACCCGGAATACCTGCGCTACTACTTTGCTGCCAAGCTGACCAGCAGCGTGGATGACATGGACCTGAACCTGGAAGACTTCGCCGCCAGGGTCAACTCCGACCTGGTGGGCAAGGTGGTCAACATCGCCAGCCGCAGTGCCGGTTTCATCACCAAGCGCTTTGACGGCAGGCTCGGCAAGGTGACCGAGCAGGAGAAACTGAAGGAGTTCATTGATGCCGGTGAGCAGATTGCGGACTTCTACGAAGCCCGTGAGTTCGGCCGTGCGATGCGCCGCATCATGGAACTGGCAGACATTGCCAACCAGTACGTCAATGACGAGCAACCCTGGGTTATTGCCAAGCAGGAAGGCGAGGATGACAGGCTGCAGGCGATCTGCACCAACGCCATCAACATGTTCCGTCTGCTGATGACTTACCTGTCACCGGTCTTGCCGAAAACGGCCCAGGCCTCGGAGTCCTTCCTGAACGACCGTCTGAACTGGAACCAGCGGGCCAACCTGCTGGAGAACCACGCCATCGATAAGTTCAAACCGCTGATGAACCGCGTGGACATGACCCAGATCGAAAAGATGCTGGATGCCTCGAAAGAAGAGATGCCTGCCGCGACCGGTCAACCGGCCCCGGCCACCGATCTCGAACCGATAGCCGACGAGATCGAATTCGGCGACTTTGCCAAGGTCGACCTGCGGGTTGTGAAGATCGTCCGGGCCGAGCACGTGGAAGGCGCCGACAAGCTTCTTCGCCTGACTCTTGACGTGGGGCATGGCGAGCGCAACGTGTTTGCGGGTATAAAGTCGGCCTACAAGCCGGAAGATCTTGAAGGCCGGCTGACCGTGATGGTCGCCAACCTGAAACCCCGTAAAATGAAATTTGGCATGTCCGAAGGCATGGTGCTGGCAGCTGGTCCCGGTGGCAAGGAGATTTTCATCCTGTCGCCGGACTCCGGTGCCATACCCGGCATGCGAATCATGTAAATACCGCTGGAGCGCAGCCTGATGGCCGAATATCTGCTGATTCTGGTGAGCACCATCCTGGTGAACAACTTTGTCCTGGTCCAGTTTCTCGGGCTCTGCCCGTTCATGGGCGTATCGGGCAAGCTGGAAACCGCCATGGGCATGTCCCTGGCCACCACGTTTGTGCTTACCCTGGCCTCGGTCTGCAGCTACCTGGCCTACACCTACCTGCTTGCGCCCCTCGGGCTGGCCTTCCTGAAGACCATCACCTTCATCCTGGTCATTGCGGTGGTGGTCCAGTTCACCGAAATGGTGGTTCGCAAGACCAGCCCCCTGCTGTACCGGGTGCTCGGCATCTTCCTGCCGCTGATAACCACTAACTGTGCGGTGCTCGGGGTCGCACTCCTCAACCTGAACAAGAACAATAACTTCGTTGAATCGGTCCTGTACGGCTTTGGCGCTGCCGCCGGCTTTTCCCTGGTGCTGGTGCTGTTTGCTGCCATGCGCGAACGCATCGCGGTAGCTGACGTACCGGTTGCTTTCCGCGGCGCGGCCATCGGCATGATGACCGCCGGACTGATGTCACTGGCGTTCCTGGGCTTTACCGGCCTGGTCACCGTGTAACGGAGCAGTTGTTCTATGTGGACCAGTATCCTGATTGCCATTGCGGTTCTGCTCGCCCTCGCCGTCATTTTTGGCGGCCTGCTCGGCTTTGCCGCCGAACGGTTCCGGGTGGAGGGCAATCCCCTGGTGGACCAGATTGACGCCCTGCTGCCCCAGACCCAGTGCGGCCAGTGCGGATACCCCGGCTGCCGGCCCTACGCCGAATCCATTGCCCTCGGCGGCGCGATCAATAAATGCCCGCCGGGCGGCGAGACCACCATCAAGGCCCTGGCCGACCTGCTCGATGTGGACCCGGAACCCCTCGATGCCGAACACGGGGTCGAACAGGCCCGCAGAGTGGCGGTGATTCGCGAGGACGAGTGCATCGGCTGCACCAAGTGCATCCAGGCGTGCCCGGTGGATGCCATTCTTGGCGCCGCCAAACACATGCACACGGTTATCGAAAGTGAATGTACC
Source organism: Marinobacter profundi (assembly GCF_002744715.1). Taxonomy (GTDB): domain Bacteria; phylum Pseudomonadota; class Gammaproteobacteria; order Pseudomonadales; family Oleiphilaceae; genus Marinobacter; species Marinobacter profundi. Next base: position 284,284 of record NZ_KZ319367.1, on the reverse strand, counting down.
GGCTGCGACCTGTGTGTCGAACCCTGCCCGGTCGACTGTATCGACATGGTGACCATTGAGCCGGACATTCGCAGCTGGACCTGGAACCCGCCGGCACCACACATCATTGCGACCGACCGGCAGGAGGCCCACGCCTGATGACCAAGCTTTGGGACTTCCACGGTGGCATTCACCCGCCGGAAAACAAGCAGCAGTCTACCTCCCGCCCCATCCGCAACGCCGGCATTCCCGAGCTGTTGGTGCTGCCCCTGCAACAGCACATCGGCCAGCCGGCAGAAACCTGCGTCACTGTTGGTGACCGGGTGCTCAAGGGCCAGCCCATAGCGGATGTGAGGGATGGCCTCGGGGTTCCGGTCCATGCCCCGACATCGGGCACTGTCGAGAGCATTGCCCGCCTCCCGGTTCCTCACCCTTCCGGGATGGACGACTGGTGCATCACCCTGCGACCGGATGGCAAGGATGAATGGATCGACCGGCAGCCCATCACCGATTACCGCCAGCAGGACCGGCAGGACATACTTGCCGTCATTCGCAATGCGGGGATTGCAGGACTTGGCGGAGCGGGCTTCCCGACCGATATCAAGCTACGGCCCCCCAAGGACCGGAAGGTCAGCACGCTGATACTCAATGGCGCTGAGTGCGAACCTTACATCACAGCCGATGACATGACGATGCGTGAGCGGGCGACGGAGATCCTCGACGGCCTGAAGGTCATGGCCTGGATCCTGCGCCCGGAACGCTGTGTGATTGCCATCGAAGACAACAAGCCCGAAGCCCTGGCCGCCATGCAGACGGCCGCCGCGGGCACCCAGACCGAAGTTGTCGCCATACCCACCAAATACCCGTCGGGCGGCGAGAAACAGCTGGTGCAGATTCTCACCGGCCTGGAGGTGCCTCACGGAGGCATTCCGGCCGACATCGGAGTGATGTGCCAGAACGTCGGCACCGCGGTTGCCGTCGGCCGGGCAATCTTCCGGGGTGAGCCACTGATCTCACGGGTGGTCACCATCACCGGCGAGGCCGTTACCGGGCCCGGCAATTTCGACACCCTGCTGGGCACCCCCGTAGATTACCTGCTGACGGCAGCGGGACTGCAACCGGACCGGCTCGACCGCCTCGTGCTGGGGGGGCCGATGATGGGCTATACCCTGCCCTCGCCTGACGTGCCAGTGGTGAAAACCAGCAACTGCATCATTGCAGCCAGTGTCAGCGAGCTGCCCGCCCCGCCGCCTGAACAGCCCTGCATTCGCTGTGGCATGTGCGCCGACGCCTGCCCCATGGAGCTGCTGCCCCAGCAGCTGCTCTGGCACTCCAGGGCCAGCGAGTTCGAGAAGGCCGAGCACCTCAACCTGTTTGACTGCATCGAGTGCGGCGCCTGCTCTTACGTCTGCCCCAGCTCGATTCCACTGGTGCAGTATTACCGGTTTGCCAAGGGAGAGATCCGCATCCAGCGTGCCGAACAGCTCAAGGCGGACCGGGCCCGCGAACGCTTCGAGGCCCGCCAGGCACGGCTGGAGCGGGAACAGGAAGAAAAAGAAGCCCGGCGCAAGGAACGCGCCCGCGCCGCCGCCGAGGCCCAGGCCCGCAAGAAGGCCGAGGCCGTGGAGACGCCAGCGCAAGCCGGCGAGGCCGATGCCGACCGTGCTGCCAAGGCCGCCCTGGTGCAGCAGGCCCTTGCCCGCAAGAAAGCGAAGGCTGCCCAGGATTCGGTTGCTCCGGTGGAGCCGGCCGGGCCAGCCCGACCCGCCGCGGAGGCACCCGATATCGAGGCGCTGGAAAAGCAGCTGGAACAGGCCCGGGGCAAACTGGACACCATGCAGTCAATGCTCGACGATGCCCGCGCGGCGGGCGCTGACAACGTGGAAAAGCTGGAGCGGGCGGTCGCCAAGAACCACGATCGTGTGCAGCGGGCCGGCCAGGCCCTCGAAGAAGCCCGCAAAAGCTTACAGGCCGCGGATTAAATCTACTCAGGCTCAGGACCACATGGCGCTCGTACAACAAAGCTCACCCCATACCCGACACGCACGTCCCACATCGCAGGTCATGCTGTGGGTCATCCTGGCAGCGCTGCCAGGTCTCGCCATGCAAACGGTGTTTTTCGGCTGGGGCAATCTGATTAATGTGATCTGGTGCATTGCTTTGGCGATTGCCGCTGAGGCCGCCATGCTGACCCTGCGCCGGCGCTCGCTCGGTTTCTTCCTGCGGGACAACACCGCCGCGGTCACCGGGTTACTGCTCGGGCTGTCACTGCCCCAGTTCGCCCCCTGGTGGGTATCCGCAGTGGCCGTAATTACTGCCATCGTGCTGGCCAAACAGCTTTATGGCGGGCTCGGCTCCAATCCGTTTAATCCGGCCATGGCGGGCTACGCCCTGGTGCTGATTTCATTCCCCGTTGCCATGACGACCAACTGGGCGCAGGCTGCCCTGCTCTGGGGGGATGCGCCCGGATTCGGGGAAACTCTGCGCATCATTGCCTCGGGCCAGCAAACAGTTGCCGATGCCTTCACCATGGCAACCCCCCTCGACGAATACAAACACAAGGTAGGCAGCCATACCGCCACCGAAATCCTCGCTCACCCGACCTTCGGCGACGGCATTGCCCGGGGCTGGGAGTGGGTTAACGGGGCGTTTCTGGCGGGTGGCCTGGTCCTGCTCGCCCTGCGAATTATCAGCTGGCACATTCCGGTGAGCATGCTGGGGGCCCTCGCCGTGATGAGCATTGCCTTTGGCAGCAATGCGGATCAGTACGCGCCACTGTCCCTGCATCTGCTGGCCGGGGGCACCATGCTGGGCGCTTTCTTCATCGCAACCGATCCGGTTTCCGCCGCCACCAGCCACCAGGGCAAGATTATCTACGGTGCCGGTATCGGCATCCTGCTTTACGTCATCCGCGCCTGGGGTAACTACCCGGATGCGGTGGCCTTCAGCGTGCTGCTGATGAACTTTGCGGTTCCCTTCATCGACCATTACACGCCCCCGCGCACTTACGGCCACCACAAGGCCCGCCGCGGGATTGCTAGCAAGACTTCGGGGTAATTCATGGCAGCTCTTGGTCAATCCATTCGACGCAGTGCCATTGGTCTTGGCCTGTTTGCCATCATCACCGGCGGCACCATCGCGGTTACCCAGGTGATGACGGCGGAGCGCATCGAACAGCAGGCAGCCCGTGCCGAGGCCCGTGCCCTGTTCGAGATCATTCCGCAGAGCGCCCACAACAATGACCTGCTATCCGACACCGTAACCTTGCCGGCAGACCCCCGCCTGGGTAGCCAGCAACCGGTAACCGGATGGGTGGCACGGCTGGATGGTGAACCGGTGGGCATCATCCTGCCGGTTACCGCCCCCGACGGCTATTCCGGTAACATTCGCCTGCTGGTAGGCATCGACCCCGAGGGCACCGTACTTGGCGTACGGGTGACCAGCCACCGAGAAACCCCGGGCCTCGGCGACAAGGTCGAGCTCAAGAAATCGGACTGGGTGCTGGACTTCACCGGCCGCTCACTGACCAACCCGGAACCAAAGCGCTGGAACGTTGCCAAGAATGGCGGTGTCTTCGACCAGTTTACCGGCGCAACGATCACCCCAAGGGCGGTGGTCAAGGCAGTCCAGCATGCACTGGTGTATGTCAGGCAGCACCGCTCAGACCTGCGACACGCCTTCCGTAATCCGCAACACGGGGAGAACAGCTGATGGCAACCAAGAGCAGCTCGGAAATCATCAGGGAAGGGCTCTGGAGCAACAACCCAGCGCTGGTTCAGGTATTGGGGCTGTGCCCCCTGCTAGCGGTCACCAGTACCGTGGTGAATGCCCTGGGACTCGGTCTGGCTACACTGATGGTGCTGATGGGCTCCAACCTCGCGGTGTCGCTGATCCGCAACTTTGTCGCCGACTCGGTTCGGCTACCGGCCTTCGTAATGATCATTGCCTCGTTTGTGACCTGCGCCGAGCTGCTGATGCAGGCTTTCACCTACGAGCTCTACCAGATTCTCGGCATCTTCATTCCGCTGATTGTTACCAACTGCGCCATTCTGGGCCGGGCAGATGCCTTTGCATCGAAGAACAGTCCGCTGCCCGCCTTGCTTGACGGCGCAATGATGGGGCTGGGTTTCCTGGCAGTTCTGGTGGTACTCGGCGGCATTCGCGAACTGGTTGGCCAGGGCACGCTGCTCGTTGATATGAACCTGCTGTTTGGCCCGGCGGCAGCCGACTGGGTGATTCGTCCCTTCGAACACTATCCGGATGTCCTGTTCATGGTTTTGCCCCCCGGTGCCTTTATCGGCCTGGGCCTGCTGATTGCCCTCAAGAACGGGATCGATAACCGGATCCGGGAACGTCGCAAGGCAAATGCTCCGGCCACCGTCACCAGCGGAAGCAAGCGCGTCAGGGTCACCGGGCAGATTTCCTGAGCCAGGACACACAAATGAACAAGCAGAAACGCACAGAAATATTTACCCGGTTGCGGGACGCCAACCCCAACCCGACCACCGAGCTTAACTATTCCTCGGCCTTTGAATTGCTGATTGCGGTGATTCTGTCCGCCCAGGCAACCGATGTCGGCGTCAACAAAGCCACCGACAAGCTGTTCCCGGTGGCCAATACCCCAGAGGCGATCTTTGCCCTCGGTGTTGACGGACTCAAGGAGTACATCAAGACCATTGGCCTGTTCAACAGCAAGGCCGAGAATGTTATCAAAACCTGCAAGATTCTGATCGAACAACATGGCAGCCAGGTTCCGGAGAGCCGCGAAGCCCTCGAGGCGCTGCCCGGGGTGGGCCGCAAGACTGCCAACGTGGTACTGAACACCGCTTTTGGCCACCTCGCCATGGCCGTCGACACGCATATCTTCCGGGTGTCCAACCGTACCGGAATTGCCCCTGGCAAAAATGTCCTTGAAGTGGAGCAACGACTGCTACGCCTGGTGCCCCGGGAGTTCCTGCTGGACGCCCATCATTGGCTGATCCTGCACGGACGCTACACCTGTACCGCACGCAAGCCGAGGTGCGGCAGCTGCATCATCGAAGATCTGTGTGAATTCAAGCAGAAGCGGGATTACCTGGAATAAGCCGGCCGGCGCCGAGAACGACGCCGAACTGCGCCCAAGGGGCCGGACACGGCAAGTGCCCGGCCCTGGAAGGTTAACGCTGACCCAGCATTTTCTCTTTCAGGTCCTGTTGCGCCGGCTTGTCTGAAAGCCAGATTCCGAACAGCGCCTTTTTGAACGCCAGGTTACCCACGGTATCCCGCAGTTCGCCGTTTTTCAGCACGCGAACCCCTTCGCCCGGGGCATAAACCAGGTCAAACACATCGCCTTCCCGGATCTCCTCGGAGAACACCGCAAGGAACTGTTCAACCTCCCCCTTGATGGCAGACAGGTCGCCTCCACTGGACTTTTCAAACCCCTCCATGGTTGCCGAGATCATCTTGTCACTGGTGATCATTCCGGAAATGATATGCAGGGTAATGGCCTGGGGCTCATCCGCATTGATAATGGAAGCGGCATCACTGCTGGCCTGGGGTACATAGAGACTCCCCACGTACAGGTCCATGAACCACTTGGAGCGGGTACCCGCGCCATTGAGCTTGAGCTCCGCTTGCGGTGCGGTGAAGGTCTCCGGAAGGTCAACACCTTCCACGGTCCTGGCTGACACCGGAGTTGCCAGCACAGCAGTCAGGAACAGCGAGGCAATGCCTGTTGATAGAGCCTTTTTCATTCGTCCTTTCCTTTTGCGTCGTTGTTATAAATGGTACCGATTACGCCCGGGTTTGACATCCTCATCCGCCACGGGCCAACCGATGATAACAGGGGCAAAACAGGCCAGACGTAACCTGGTTCTCATTTGGCATGGGAGCAGACAGCAAAAAGCCGACCCCCTTGCAAGGATCGGCTTTGCAGTACCGGCAGCCGCGCCGGAAGGATTTACTTGAACAACATGGCGCCGGAAAGCCCTTCCTTCTCCAGGATTTCCCGCAACCGGCGCAGCGCTTCGACCTGGATCTGCCGCACCCGCTCACGGGTCAGGCCGATCTCCTGGCCTACCTCTTCCAGCGTGCTGGTCGGATAACCCCGCAGGCCGAAGCGGCGGGACAGGACTTCCTGCTGCTTGTCACTGAGCTGGTCGATCCAGGCCTCGATGCAGGAACACATATTGTTGTCCTGCAGGAGGTCCGCAGGGTCGGAAGCACCCTCGTCGGCAACGGTATCCAGCAGGGACTTGTCACCACCGGTCCCAATCGGTGTATCAACCGATGCCACCCGCTCATTAAGACCAAGCATGCGCTTAACATCCGCCACCGGCTTGTCCACCATGCGGGCAATTTCTTCCGCAGAGGGTTCATGGTCCAGTTTCTGGGTAAGCTCGCGGGCGGCCCGCAGATAGAGATTGAGCTCCTTGACCACATGAATCGGCAGCCGGATAGTCCGGGTCTGGTTCATGATCGCCCGCTCAATGGTCTGGCGAATCCACCAGGTGGCGTAGGTGGAGAAACGGAAACCGCGCTCCGGGTCAAACTTCTCCACTGCTCGGATCAGGCCCAGGTTACCCTCTTCAATCAGATCAAGGAGGGTAAGCCCACGGTTGACGTAGCGACGGGCAATCTTGACCACCAGCCGCAAATTGCTTTCGATCATCCGCTTGCGGCCGGATTCCTCACCCTTACGGGCGAGTCGCGCGAAGTAAACTTCTTCTTCGGGCGTCAAAAGAGGAGAAAAGCCGATTTCGTTGAGGTACAGCTGAGTTGCATCCAGCTGTTTTGTGGAGGTGAAATACCGCCCCTGGGTCGGGAAATCATCCTTTGATATCACGTCGTCGTCTGAAGACGTTTCCTTGTCGTCTGCTTCCGCCGTCATCAGTTCTTCTTCCGAATCTTCTACGTCTGATACACGATCGATAAGGAGACCTTCATGTTCTGCTGACATAGCTCTTGCCCCGCCTTTCAATGACCCTGGATTATCCACTCACTACTTCTTGTTATTGCGAGTGCCTGCTGTGTATTCGTTTTTTTCAGGACATTTCTGTTGGCCGGTTACCACTGTAACCGCATTCTTGTTATTTTTTAATCACTGTTTCGTGCCAGTGCCGGAGACCGGTGCGGTAATCACCGTGGCGGGAGGTAGCGAGCAGGATCAACCGGATTACCATTTTTTCGGATCTCAAAATGCAACTTGGGTCTGTCTGCACTGCTGCTTCCCAGCTCTGCGATAACCTGTCCGGCTTTCACGTCCTCCCCTTCCTGCACCAGAATCTTCCGGTTGTGAGCGTAAGCGCTCAGGTAGTGCTCATTGTGGTTCACAATGATCAGGTTACCGTAACCAAGCAAACCACTGCCAGCGTACACCACATTACCACTCGCTGCAGCCCGGACCGGGTCCCCTATATTTCCAGCAATATCAATACCCTTGTTGACCTTGCCGGTATCTGAATAACCTGCAAGTACGGTGCCAACATGCGGCCAGCGCCAATCTATACTGGCTACCTTCTGGGTCTGGCTACCTATAGGTGCCTGCCGGTCCGGAGCCCGGGTAACCGCCGGAGGTGGTTGCTTCGACGGTTGCTGTGCCGGGCGGCGCACCGCCTGTGACGGAGCACTGGCAACCGGCGCAGAGCGGCCACCCGAAGCATTCTGCCCGGCTGATGTTACAGTTCCGCGACGATCCAGCCGGAGAACCTGGCCGGCACGGATGGTCCAGGGCGCGCTGATACCATTGGCGCTGCCGAGTTCGCGATAATCGCGACCGTAGCGCCAGGCAATGCGGTAGAGGGTCTCACCGGGTTTGACGACATGCTGCCCCCAGTACACGGGAGGATTGTAGAGGTTATCCTGATAGAGCGCGGGGGTATTGCAGGCGGCAAGCAGGAGTGCCATGAGCAGGATCACTGCGGCATTACGCCAGCGGCGATACAGGCAACAGCGTCTCATGGCGCCAGTATCCGGGTGCCGGAAGGGGGCTGCCGGAACAGCGTTGACAAGCGCGTGGGTCGAACTCACGACTATAAAAAGCACCCTGGTTAGGACAAATCCATCTTAAAAATACGGCATTTTCTCAACAGATTACAGTAACTTGCTAATTTATTGCACATTTCAGGCATGAATCCAAGTTACCCACCCGCCATGCCTGTTACTGTACGAAACACAACCAGTGAACAAAAAGTAACACCCGGATCTGGTCCGGAGCCTGGACTCCGGATCAGAATCCGTCAGGAATGCCGCTTGGCCGGGGCCAGTGGTCCGCTCGCCAGCCATTCAACAGCCAGAACCAGACCAAAGCCAAGCACGGCCGCAACCAGAGCCATCAACCAATCCGATGACAGGCCGGTAATTTCAGCATAGTGCACCGGGGAGACACTGACCTCGTTGAGCGGAACCTGTTCGCCGGCACTGTTGGTACGCCAGCTCAGGGTCTGCTTCCAGGGCCAGACCTTGTTGAGCGCACCGACCATCAAGCCGGTCAGCAGCGCCATCACCGGGTCGTGGTACCGGTGAAATGCCCAGCTGATCAGCCGGGCGATGGACAACAGTCCGATCGCACAACCGGCCATGAACAAGCCGAGGGAACCCAGCTCGAGATTGCGGATGGCATCCAGCACAGGTCCGTACATGCCGATCACCACGAGGATAAAACTGCCGGATATGCCGGGCAGGATCATGGCACAGATCGCCAGTGCCCCGGAGCCGAGGAACAGCCAGGGGGTCAGTTCCACCTGCCCTGCTGACAGCGTGGTAATCCACCAGGCGAAGACGGCTCCTGCCGTCAACGGCACCAGTAACATGCCACGCAATTCGCGGATCTGGCGGCCGACATGCCACACGGACGCCACTATGAGACCGAAGAAAAAGCTCCAGAGCAGGATGGGATAGTCCGTCAGGGCCTGGCTGATCAGCGATGCGAGGGTGAGGATGCTGGCCAGAATACCAGCCAGCAGGCTGACCAGGAAGGTCCCGTCAATCGCCGTCCAGAAGGCCGCGATGCGGCCACGGGCCAGCTCCCGGATAGCCGCCGGGGGCAGCGCATTGATCGCCGCCAGCAGCCGGAAATAGATACCGGTGATAAACGCGATGGTACCGCCGGATACGCCCGGTACGATATCGGCCGCGCCCATGGCAATGCCCCGCAGGAAAACACCCAGGGGGCTTTGCTGGCGCGCTTCTTCGCCCGGCGAACTGCCTTGCTGGTCGGTCAACGGATCACCCCGTGCAACAGGGGCACGAATCGTACCGGCTCAATCTCTCGGGTCTTGAATTTGTCGCCGTGGCGGGTGATCTCCACCAGCATCTGGGCTTCATCGCCCACCGGGGCAACCAGCACGCCGCCTTCCGCCAGCTGCTCCAGCAACTCTTCCGGCACCTCACGGGGAGCGGCCGTCACGATAATACCATCGAAGGGGCCCTTTTCCGGCCACCCCATTCCGCCATCCGCGTGTCTCAGCATCACGTTGCGAATACCAATCTGGCGTAGCCGTTCCCGCGCCCGGTCCTGCAGGGGCTTGATCCGTTCAACGCTGTACACCTCCGCCACCAACTGGGCGAGGATCGCCGTCTGGTAACCAGACCCGGTTCCGAGCTCCAGCACCTTGCGGGGCTGGTGCGCCATCAGCGTCTCCGTCATCTTTGCCACAATGTAGGGCTGGGACAGCGTCTGGCCATGGCCGATCGGCAACGAGGTGTCCTCGTAGGCCCGGTGCGCGAGCGCTTCATCCAGAAAGATATGGCGCGGAAGGTCACCCATCACGCCAAGCACCTGTTCATCCCGGATACCGGATTCCCGCAGCCGCTGGATCAACCGCATCCGGGTGCGCCGGGATGTCATCCCGATTCCCTGGAGTTCTGCCGCAACCATCAGTTCAGCCCCTCCATCCAGTCACGCAGGGGAGACAGCGCTTCGTGGCGCGTCATATCAACGTGGACCGGGGTAATTGACACGTAGTTTTCCCGCACCGCATGGAAGTCCGTGCCCGGGCCGGCGTCGCTACCTTCTCCGGCCGCACCGATCCAGTAGCGCGCCTTGCCTCGCGGGCAGGTCATGGGCACAGCACCCTCTGCCCTGCTGCGATGCCCGAGGCGGGTCACCCGGAAGCCGGCCAACTGTTCCCAGGGCACATCCGGTACATTGACGTTGAGAATGCAGCGCGGACCCAGCCCTGGAGGCGCCTTCTGTTCCAGCAGCGTTCTGATCACCCGGGCGGCGGTTTCATAATGGAAATGACCATCGTTGACCAACGAGACTGCAATGGCAGGCAAACCCAGATTGCGGCCCTCGGTCGCTGCAGCAACCGTACCGGAATAAATTATGTCGTCACCAAGATTGGCGTGGGTGTTAATACCCGATATCACCCGGTCAAAGGGCTCGTCAAACAGGCCATTGACCGCGAGATGGACACAGTCAGTCGGCGTCCCGTCCACCGAACGGAAGCCATTGCCATGCATCTCGACAGTCAGTGGCCGATTCAGTGTCAGTGCATTGCTGGCGCCACTGTGGTCCCGGTCAGGCGCCACCACCTCCAGTTCTGCAATGCCTTGCAATCCGTCGTAGAGCGCCTGAAGCCCGGGGGAATGAACACCGTCATCATTCGATAACAGAATACGCACAGTTATCTCCGCTAGCCTTTGCCGAATCGTCGTACTGTGCCCGCTCCCGGGAATCTGGCTGAGAAGCCGTTCTGGGGAACCAGACGGCCATCGCCGGCACGACGTTCAGTTATTGTAATTCGGGGTCTTGCTGCCCCTGAGTATCTGAAAACCCTATAATATGCCTTGTTCAGGCTTCATCTGCGAGCGCCGATTGATCTTTTGCCGGCTCTCGCAGTTCGAAAACATCTTCCAGCAACGCTGTTGCGTACTCACCGGGAGCCAGTCCGAATCTCAGGACCAGCCGGTCCGCTGCCAGCCATTGCCATGACAACCCGACGGGCTGCAGCACCAGTGGCCGCCGTTCCGGCGCCATGCGGGTAGACGCAAACACTGCGGCAATCAGCGGATGGCTGTTCACCACCTCGAACTCCAGCTCGCCCTGAGCGCCACTCGCCCTGGTGCCACCATCGCCCCACAATGGCCCGGTAGCCCCTGGCGGGGACGACGAGCCCGGCTCGCCCTCCAGTATCCGGTTCCAGCTACCGTCAACGACCCGGCGGGCCAACACCTCATTGAAAAGCCAGGAACGCGCCGCCGAAAAGTACATGGCATCCCGGGCCGCGTTGCGGTTACGGCCCCGTTTTTTGCGACTGGACAGCGTGCGGCTGGTCAGCCCAATGGCCCGTTCCAGGTTGGCGCCGCCGTGGCCAAACCGCTGGCGTCCGAAATAGTTGGGCACCCCTACAGCCGCCACTTCGTGGAGCGCTGCCTCAATCTCGGCGCGGTCACCCTGCACTTCCGTCAGGGTTATCTCGAAGCGGTTACCCTGGTGATCGCCTCGCCGCAGTTTTGCCCGGTCACGGCAGGCCGCGAGTACCGGCCATCGTGCACTGACCTGACCCACCAGTTCAGCATCTGCGGCTTCCATGCCCGGCCGGTAAAGACTGAACCACTGGGTCGTCACGGCATTGCGATCTTTAAGGCCGCAGAATCCGACGTCAAAATCCCGGCATCCCGCCAGGGCTGCAAGCTCCCGCGCCACATATTCGGTATTGTCGCCGGACTTCCGCAACCGCAGGCAAAGGTGCTCTCCGGCGCCGCTGACCTGGCCGTCCTTCCTGCCTGCGACGTTACCATCGTCAACCTCACTCTCATCTGCGAGCCGGTCCAGCACCTCGTCCACCCGGAAATCCTCCGGGCAGGCCTTGAGGACGGCTTGTCCAGGCCGGCGGCCACGGGAGCCAGGCCAGTCCATCCGCCATGATCGTAGCGCTTCGGTCATGGTTCGAGGGACTCCAGCAGGCAGATTGCCTGGCAGGCAATACCTTCGCCACGGCCAGTAAACCCGAGCTTCTCGGTGGTAGTCGCCTTGACACTGACCCGGCCTGCCGAAATGCCAAGATCCTCGGCAATGTTCAGCCGCATCGCCGTAATGTGGGGCGCCATCCTGGGGGCCTGGGCAATGATGGTGGCGTCTATGTTTACCACCGCAAAGCCTTCCGCGGTAACTCTGGCAACCACCTCGCGCAGCAGGTCACGACTGTCGGCGCCGGCCCACTGGTCACTGGTATCCGGAAACAGGTGACCGATATCGCCGAGCGCTGCCGCGCCCAGGAGAGCATCCGCAAGGGCATGAAGCAGCACATCGCCGTCGGAGTGGGCCAGCAAACCCTTGCTGAACGGAATGCGGACGCCGCCGAGGACCACATGGTCGCCGGGACAAAATGCATGAACATCAAAACCCTGGCCGATTCTCATCACTGATTCTCACTGTTGGGGACCGATGGACCGCCGCCGATCTGGCCGAGGATGAATCCGGCCAGTGCGAGGTCCGCAGGTAAGGTAATTTTAAGGTTGTCCGACCGGCCTTCAACCAGCTCCGGGATCAGTCCGGCATGCTCAACAGCGGAGGCTTCGTCGGTTACCGCAACACCCGCATCAAGTGCTTTCACCAGCGCCTCCGCCAGGATTTGATAACGGAACATCTGCGGCGTCAACGCCCGCCACAAGGAGCTGCGATCCACGGTGGCCTCGACCTCAAGGCTGCCCGGCCGGGTCCGCTTCAGGGTATCAGTTACCGGAGCCGCCAGCAGACCCCCGACCGCATGCCCCGACAAACGGGTAATGAGTCGGTCCAGGTCCCCCGGGTGAAGACAGGGGCGGGCAACATCATGCACCAGTACCCAGTCATCCGGGGCCGCCCGGGTTGCCAGCGCAGCCAGTGCGGCCAGGACCGAATCGGCCCGCTCACGACCGCCGGTGCAGGTATGGATTCGGGGATTGGTGCTGGCCAGGGTCCCGGGCCACCAGCTGTCCTCCGGGTGCAGAGCCACCATGCAACCACTGAAGCATGGATGCTGAAGCAGACGCGAAAGGGTGATATCAAGAATGTAACGGCCGTCAAGCCGCAGATATTGCTTGGGGCAGTCAGCCTGCATACGCTGGCCGATGCCTGCAGCCGGAACTACCAGCCAGTATCGGGACCTATTCATCAAAGAGAGTCATCACAGAGAGTCATGAGGGACGGTCATGGGGTGCTCATGGGCTGGTCATGGGCTGGTCATCAGGTGGCTATCGAGAGTTGACGGGACTGCTGACCTCAGTTTTCAACAACGAGGAAAAACGTTTCGTTCTGGCGAATCAGCCCCAGGTTCATCCGAGCACGTTCCTCGATGGCACCCTGCTCACTGCGCAGATTGCGAACCTCCGCATACAGTAGCTCGTTTCGCGCTGCGAGTTCGGCATTCTCCGCCCGCTGATCACTGATGGCTTCGTTCAGGCTCCAGACCTGGGCAAAGCTGCCTTCCCCCACCCACAAGCGCACCTGGAGGAGCAGAATCATCACGACCATGAAAGACCAGAGCAGTTTCATCCCGGAACCTGTATTCGCACAAAAGTTACCCAACCCGATTACATGTTAGAGCACTTTAACAACATTTTCCTCTAACTCTTTATGCAAAAAGGCCATCATGAAAGGAAATTCACTCCCCCTGCATGATGGCCCCGATCCTTCAGCCCGGAAAAGCCGGGCTGCGATCAGCCCTGGCCCTTGATTTCACTCAGGCCACGATAAGGTGCCTTGCCTTCCAGAGCCTCCTCGATGCGCAGCAACTGGTTGTACTTGGCAACACGGTCTGAACGGCACAGCGAACCGGTCTTGATCTGACCGGCACAGGTGGCTACTGCCAGGTCGGCGATGGTGGTGTCCTCGGTTTCACCGGAACGGTGTGAAATCACCGCAGTGTAACCCGCGTCCTGGGCCATCTTGATGGCATCCAGGGTTTCACTCAGGCTGCCGATCTGGTTGAACTTGATCAGGATGGAGTTACCAATGCCCTTGTCGATACCCTGCTTGAGGATCCGGGTATTGGTGACAAACAGGTCGTCCCCGACCAGCTGAACCTTGCTGCCAAGCTTGTCGGTCAGTACCTTCCAGCCTTCCCAGTCACTCTCGTCCATACCGTCTTCGATGGAAACGATCGGGTACCGCTCGCAAAGGCCGGCCAGGTAGTCAGCAAAACCAGCGGAATCAAACGACTTGCCTTCACCGGACAACTGGTACTGACCGTCCTTGTAGAACTCGGAGGAGGCACAGTCGAGTGCCAGGGTAACATCCTTGCCCAGCACATAGCCGGCCTGCTCTACCGCTTCCTGGATGACCGCCAGCGCCGCTTCATTGGAAGGCAGGTTGGGGGCAAAACCACCCTCATCACCTACCGCGGTGTTCAGGCCCTGGGCCTTGAGCACCTTCTTCAGGCTGTGGAAAATTTCCGCGCCGATGCGCAGGGCTTCTGCGAAGTTCGTCGCCGCAACCGGCTGTACCATGAACTCCTGGATATCGACGTTGTTGTCGGCGTGCTCGCCACCGTTGAGGATGTTCATCATCGGTACCGGCATGGAGAACTTGCCGGAGGTGCCGTTGATATCGGCAATATGTTCATACAGAGGCTTGCCGAGGGAGGCAGCGGCTGCCTTGGCGGCTGCCAGGGATACCGCCAAGATCGCATTGGCGCCCAGGTTGGCCTTGTTTTCGGTGCCGTCCAGCTCGAGCATGATGTTGTCCAGGCCACGCTGGTCAGCAGCATCCTTACCGACCAGGGCATCGCGGATCACGGTGTTGACGGCGTCAACGGCCTTGCGGACACCCTTGCCCAGGTAACGGGACGCGTCCTGATCACGAAGTTCCAGCGCCTCACGGGAACCGGTGGAGGCACCGGAAGGTGCACAGGCCCGGCCCAGGGTTCCGTCTTCCAGAACGACATCCGCCTCGACGGTGGGGTTCCCGCGGGAATCCAGCACTTCACGGGCTTTGATGTTGGCAATTTTGGTCATCCGTCTGATTCTCCGATTCTGTCAGTGTTCAGTTATTCAGGGTAAATAAGGGATTAGCCGTTTCGACGCCCGGCTCATGCCGTGTCGATGGGCGGGAAACCTTTGACCAGATCGTCAATGGCCTTGACCTGGCTCAGGAAGGCTTCCAGTTGGCTCAGGCGCAGGGCGCAAGGTCCATCACACATGGCTTTGTCCGGATCCGGATGGGCCTCCAGGAAAAGCCCGGCCAGCCCCTGGGACATGCCCGCACGGGCCAGCTCTGACACCTGGGCCCGGCGACCGCCGGCGGAGTCGGCACGACCACCCGGCATCTGCAGGGCGTGGGTCACGTCAAAGAATACCGGCACCTCCAGCGCTTTCATGATGCCAAATCCCAGCATGTCCACCACCAGGTTGTTATAGCCGAAGCTGGTGCCGCGTTCGCAGAGAATGACGCGGTCGTTACCGGCTTCCTCGCATTTGCGGATGATATGTTTCATCTCCTGGGGTGCCAGGAACTGGGCTTTCTTGATATTGATGACCGCGCCGGTACGGGCCATCGCCACCACCAGATCGGTCTGGCGGCTCAGAAAGGCCGGCAACTGGATGACATCACACACTTCCGCCGCAGGCGCCGCCTGATGGGGCTCGTGGATGTCGGAAATGATGGGCACGTTGAACCGGCTCTTGATATCCGCCAGGATCCGCAGCCCCTCATCCAGGCCGGGACCACGGAACGAATTAATCGACGACCGGTTGGCCTTGTCAAACGAGGCCTTGAAAACATAGGGAATGCCAAGCTTGCGGGTCACTTCCACATAGGCTTCCGCCACTTCGAAAGCCAGTTCCCGGGATTCAAGCACGTTCATGCCACCGAACAGGACAAAGGGCTTGTCGTTGGCAATCTGCAGGTCGGCGACCGAGACTTCTTTCTGTGCCATGGGCGTTTATTCCTGTCTGATTCCGGCGTGCCGCCGGTAAATCAAAACGCCGACAGGGTCTCCCCTACCGGCGCTGTGGTCGAGCTGTCAGCTCTTGTGGCGAGCCAGTGCCGCCTCAACGAAGCCGGTGAACAGCGGATGGCCGTCCCGGGGCGTCGATGTGAATTCCGGGTGGAACTGGCAGGCCACGAACCAGGGATGGTCCGGAACCTCAACCACCTCCACCAGCTTGCCATCGGTGGAGCGCCCGGAAATCTGGAGGCCGGCACCCTCGAGCTGCGGAAGGAAATGGTTGTTCACCTCAAAACGATGACGGTGACGCTCGCGAATAACCTTCTTGCCATAGCATGCGGCAATGGTAGAGCCCTCGGTCAGCACACAATCCTGGGCGCCCAGACGCATGGTGCCACCAAGATCCGACGTTTCGGTACGCTCCTCACGCTCACCGCTGGCATCCAGCCACTCGGTAATCAGGCCAACCACCGGCTCCGGCGTGTGCTCGCGGAACTCGGTGCTGTGGGCGCTCTTCAATCCGGCCACATTGCGGGCGTATTCAATAACCGCAACCTGCATGCCGAGACAGATACCCAGGTAAGGGACCTTGTTCTCACGGGCATACTGTACGGTGCGGATCTTGCCTTCAACGCCACGCTCGCCAAATCCACCCGGCACCAGAATGGCGTCGGCACTATCCAGCACACCGGTGCCGTCGCGTTCGATGTCTTCCGAGTCGATGTAGTTGATCGTGACCTTGGTGCGGGTCTTGATGCCTGCATGCAGCAGCGACTCGATCAGTGACTTGTAGGCATCCAGCAGTTCCATGTACTTGCCGACCATGGCAATGGTCACTTCCTGCTGCGGATTCATCAGGGACTCGACAACGCCGTCCCACTCGCTCAGATCCGCCGGCCGGGCGTCGAGACCGAAGCGCTCGATAACCAGCTGGTCGAGACCGTGCTCATGCAGCATCCGCGGAATGGCATAGATGGACCTGGCATCCTGCAACGGGATAACCGCGCGCTCTTCCACGTTGGTGAACAGCGCAATCTTGCGACGGGAACTGACATCAACCTCATGCTCGGAGCGGCACAGCAGGATATCCGGCTGCAGGCCTATGGAGCGCATTTCCTTCACTGAATGCTGGGTCGGCTTGGTCTTGATCTCGCCGGCCGTAGCGATGTACGGGACCAGAGTCAGGTGCATGAACAGCGCGCGCTGCGGCCCCACCTCCACTTTCAGCTGACGGCAGGCCTCGAGGAACGGCAGGGACTCGATGTCACCCACGGTGCCGCCGATTTCAATCAGTGCCACATCGGCACCGGCCGCACCTTCGATAACGCGGCGCTTGATTTCGTCGGTAATATGGGGAATCACCTGCACGGTGCCACCCAGGTAATCGCCGCGGCGCTCCTTGCGGATCACCTCTTCGTAGACGCGACCGGTAGTGAAGTTATTGCGGCGTGTCATCGGTGTGCGGATGAAACGCTCGTAATGGCCCAGGTCAAGGTCGGTTTCCGCGCCATCATCGGTGACAAAAACCTCACCATGCTGGAAGGGGCTCATGGTGCCGGGGTCCACGTTAATGTACGGGTCCAGCTTGAGAATTGTGACCTTCAGGCCGCGTGCCTCTAGGATCGCGGCCAGAGAGGCTGATGCGATTCCTTTCCCCAAGGAGGACACGACACCGCCGGTGACGAAAATATAACGCGTCATGCAGATTCCGTGATTTGTCTGGTTCGGTGAAGGAGGGAGATTGTCATCTCAAGATGGGACGCCAGACTACCAGAATCCCCGCCTCTACTCAATCACAATCCCGCTCCTGAACAATCCGCCAGCCGCTCTCCGGCGCCGCTCCGCTGAATGCCGGAGAGGTCCACAGGTGGCCCGCACCCACAAGCTCTTTTCCTTTTAAAAACAACGGCAAAATTTCCCGCTCCCAGGGCGGGACCTGTTGTTCCTGCAGCCATTTCTTGAGTGGCCGCGCGACACCATCCGGACTTGTCCGGATACGCTCACCACCACTGCGCACGCTCACCCGGATGTCCGGGGCCGCCGGAGGATTCTCCACCGCCGGTTCCAGCCGGAGGCGCCAGCCACCCCACGCCAGCCCAGCACCCGGAACCAGTCTCTCCTCCCCGGCCGGTACTGGCAGCGGATCAGCCACCAGATACAACGCTCCGCGAAACCGCCGCACAGCAAACCCCGCCCCCCGAAGCTCGGGGGCACCATCATCCGCAGCGCACAGCAATTCGTCGATCACCTGGTCCCAGTCCGCCAGCCCGGGCACCGGGTAATCGTGACTCCGGATCCACCAGCCCAGCAGGTTCTTCCGCTCAACCGGGGCCAGCCGGGCCAGCCCGGCCAGCATCAGGTTACCCTCACCATCATCGGTCTGTTGATAATGGATCAGGGCAAGACTCTGCGCCAGCGCATCGGCCTCCCGACAGGCCTGTGCCGTACTCGCCAATCGCCTCTCCAGGTACGGCCAGCGGGTTTTCAGCAACGGCAGAATGGTGTGGCGCAGGAAATTGCGGTCATGGCGTTCATCAATGTTGCTGGGATCTTCCACCCACGTCATCCCGGCGGCCCGTGCAACCTCCCGCAACCGTTCCCGGGTCAGCCCCAGCCACGGCCGAAATACCCTGCCCTGCGCCAGTGACCGGGCAGCCGGGATCCCCCCGAGGCCCAGCACCCCGGAACCACGGAGCAGACGAAAAAACACGGTCTCGGCCTGGTCATCGGCGTGGTGGGCCATCAGCAGCACATTCCCGGCCTCCAGGCCGCGGGCAAATGCCTGGTAGCGCGCCTGGCGGGCGGCTTCCTCAAGCCCTCCGCGGTCCCGGGTGACGGTCACCCGCTCTACGCGCAGCGGCACGCCGAGGTCGGCGCACAGATCACGACAGAAGGTTTCACAGGTAGCGGCGTTGGGCTGTAACTGGTGATTGACGTGCAGCGCGGTGAGCCCACCTTGCCGTAATTGCGGCAGGGTGGACGCGACATGGAGCAGAAGTACGGAATCGAGCCCGCCACTGAGGGCCACCCAGTAACGGGAAGCGGCGGGCACTGCTGCCAGGGGGGCAGTCAGGTCCGCCGGCCAGGAGAACTCTTTCGGGCGGGTGTCACCGCCCCGCATCATAGCGGGTCAGCCGCTCGTAACGACGGGAAATCAGCTCATCCATCGGCAAACGACTGAGGTCTGCGACACCTTTGGCGAGAAGTGTGTGCAGCGACTCGGCCATCTTCTCCGGATTGCGGTGGGCGCCCCCCAGCGGCTCGGGAATCACATTGTCAGCAACACCCAGCTCTTTCAGGCGATCGGCGGTCACGCCCATGGCCTCAGCGGCGACGGACGCATACTCGGCACTCTTCCACAGAATGGAAGCACAGCCTTCGGGAGAGATAACCGCATAGGTGGAATACTGCAGCATATTGAGCTGATCGCAGACACCAATGGCCAGGGCACCACCGGAACCACCCTCACCGATCACCGTAGAAATGATCGGCGTTTTCAGACGCGACATGACCGCAAGATTGAAGGCGATTGCCTCACTCTGGCCACGCTCTTCGGCACCGATGCCCGGGTAGGCACCTGGCGTATCAATAAAGGTCAGGATCGGCATCTTGAAACGCTCGGCCATCTCCATCAGACGCAGGGCCTTGCGGTAGCCCTCCGGACGCGGCATGCCGAAATTGCGCTTGACCTTGTCCCGCACTTCGCGGCCCTTCTGGTGACCGATGACCATCACCGGCTTGCCATCGAGGCGCGCGGTACCACCGACAATGGACAGGTCGTCGGCATAACGGCGATCACCGTGCAACTCATCGAAATCGTCAAAGATCATCTCGATATAATCGAGGGTATAGGGGCGACGCGGATGACGGGCCAGGCGGGCGACATCCCACGGTTTCAGGTCGGAGAAAATGCTTTCCGTCAGGTTGACGCTTTTGCTTTTCAGCCGGTTGATTTCGTCGGTGATGTTGATATCGGTGTCGTTACCCACCATCCGAAGCTCTTCAATCTTGGCTTCAAGGTCGGCAATCGGCTGTTCGAAATCCAGGTAATTAGGGTTCATGATGTTCCGTCATTTGCTTGCTGAGCGAGGGACTCGGCCTCACCAAACCAGAATTTGGGGTTAAAACCGTTAAGTTGCCTAAAGATAGCAGCGCCCGGTCAGGGGCTAAAGCGGACATTGGTATGAGTCCGCTTTCTGACAAAACTGTAATAATCGCGATATTTAATCATAGACCAGTTCGACGCCACGCTCCCCTACCAGATAACGCAACTCCACCAGCAGGTCGTCATTCGGCTGCACCCGCCAGCTCTCACCCAGCTCGATTCGGGTGCTGGCCTTGCCACTGCTGTATTCAATCCACACCGGGCTACCCTCGCAACGGAACGGCCGCAAGGTCGAATCCAGCTTGTCCAGCAGGCCATTCTGCAACTGGTCGGAGTGCAGACTCAGCTTCAGCCCGCGACTGAACTGCTGGCGCGCGGTTGCCACGTCCATCACCGAGCTGACCCGCATTTTCATCTGTCCCGAGTAATCGTCGTGGCTGACCACGCCCTCCAGCACAATGACCTGGTCACCCTGCAGCAGCTCCCGGTTCTCGAAAAAGGCCTCGGAAAACAGGGTCGCCTCGATCCGGGCACTGCGATCATCGAGGGTGATAAAACACATGGTGGAACCGGTACGGGTTTTCATGGTGCGCTGGGCAACGACCAGGCCCGCCACCCGCTGGGGTGACTTGTTCGGCTTGAGGTCTGCGATGGACGAGCGGACAAAACGCCGAACCTCCCGCTCGTACTCGTCGAACGGATGGCCGGTCAGATACAACCCCAGGGTATCCTTCTCGCCCTTCAGGCGTTCTTTCTCCGGCCACTCGCGAAGGTGCGCCACGTCCGCGTAGGCATCGCCATCCTCACCCGCTTCCAGCATGTCACCAAACATGTCGACCATGCCTACCGACTCGTTGCGGGACTGCTGGCCGGCCTGCTGCACGGCCTTGTCGATACTGGCCATGAGCTGCGCCCGGCCCGGGCCAAGCTTGTCCATGGCACCGGCGCGGATGACCGCCTCCATGGCCCGTTTGTTAACCTTTTTCAGATCTACCCGGCGGCAGAAGTCGAAAATGTCCTTGTAGGGCCCGGCTTCCCGGCGCCGCTCCACAATACTCTGGATCGGCCCCTCGCCCAGCCCCTTGATGGCGCCGAGACCATACACAATCTGGCCGTCGTCGTTCACCGTGAAGGTGTATTCCGAGGTACTGACGTCCGGCAGCACCAGGTCCAGCTTCATGTTGCGACACTCTTCCACCAGCGTCACCACCTTGTCGGTGTTCTGCATATCGGCAGTAAGTACCGCCGCCATGAACTCCGCAGGGTAATGGGCCTTCAGCCACAGCGTCTGGTAGGACACCAGGGCGTAGGCCGCCGAGTGCGACTTGTTGAAGCCGTAGCCGGCAAACTTCTCGACCAGGTCGAAGATGTTCTCCGCGAGGGTCTTGTCGATGCCATTATTCGCGCAGCCGTCCAGGAAGATCTGCTTCTGTTTGGCCATCTCCTCGGGCTTCTTCTTACCCATGGCCCGCCGCAGCATGTCGGCGCCACCGAGGGTATAGCCGGCCATCACCTGGGCGATCTGCATGACCTGCTCCTGGTACAGGATGACCCCGTAGGTGGGTTCCAGAACCGGCTTCAGGCCTTCGTACTGATAATCCGGGTGCGGGTAGGACAGCGGCTGGCGTCCGTGCTTCCGGTCAATGAAGTCATCCACCATGCCGGACTGCAGGGGGCCGGGTCGGAACAGCGCCACCAGGGCGATCATGTCTTCCAGCGAGTCCGGCTGCAGGCGGCGGATGAGGTCTTTCATGCCGCGGGATTCCAGCTGGAATACCGCGGTAGTCTCGGCTTTCTTGAGCATGTCGAACGACGGAATGTCGTCCAGCGGAATCTCGTTGATGTCGAGGGGTGGCAAACCGCGCTTTTCACGGCGCGGATTGATCATCTTCAGGGCCCAGTCAATGATGGTCAGGGTTCGCAGCCCGAGGAAGTCGAACTTCACCAGCCCGGCATCTTCCACGTCGCCCTTGTCGAACTGGGTAACCAGGCTGCCGCCTTCATCATCACAGTACAGCGGTGAAAAATCGGTGATCTTGGTGGGCGCAATAACCACGCCCCCCGCGTGCTTGCCGGCATTACGGCAAACACCCTCAAGCTTGAGCGCCATTTCCCAGATTTCCTGGGCCTCTTCATCCTGCTCGAGGAACTCCTTGAGCGTGGGCTCCTGCTCGATGGCCTTTGACAGGGTCATCCCGACTTCAAAGGGAATCATCTTGGACAGCTTGTCCGCCAGGCCATAGGACTTGCCCTGTACCCGGGCCACGTCCCGCACCACCGCCTTGGCCGCCATCGTACCAAAGGTAATGATCTGGGAGACCGCCTCGCGACCGTACTTTTCGGCGACATAGGCGATTACCCGATCGCGGCCTTCCATACAGAAGTCGACGTCGAAGTCGGGCATGGAAACCCGCTCCGGGTTGAGGAACCGTTCGAACAGCAGGTCGTATTCGAGCGGATCGAGGTCGGTGATCAGCTGGGCATAGGCCACCAGGGAGCCGGCACCGGAACCCCGGCCGGGGCCGACCGGCACACCGTTGTTCTTGGCCCACTTGATAAAGTCCATAACGATCAGGAAGTAGCCCGGGAACCCCATCTGGATGATGATGTCCAGTTCGAAGTTGAGGCGCTTGTAATAGGCTTCCCGCTTGACGTCGTACTCCGGATCATCCTTGCTCAGGGTTTTTGCCAGCCGCTCCTCAAGGCCTTCTTCCGACACCTTGCGGAAGTATTCATCCATGGTCATGCCGTCAGGCACCGGGTAGTTGGGCAGGAAGTATTCGCCCATCCGAACCTTGACTGAACAGCGGCGGGCAATTTCCACGGTGTTCTGCACCGCCTCGGGAATATCGGCAAACAGCTCGATCATTTCATCGGCGCTGCGCAGATACTGCTGGTCGCTGAACCGGCGGTCGCGGCGGGGATCGTCCAGGGTCCGGCTCTCGCCGATGCAGACCCGGGCTTCATGGGCCTCGAAGTCATCGGCGGTCAGGAAGTGAACATCGTTGGTGGCAACCACCGGACACTGCAACTCGTCCGCCAGTGCCACGCTCAGATGCAGGCAGTCTTCGTCTCCGGCCCGACCGGTACGTTGCAGCTCCAGGTAGTAGGACTCGGGGTACAGCGCCATCCAGTAGCGCGCCCGCTCCTGCGCCAGCTCGGGCTTGCCGGCCAGCAACGCCTTGCCGACATCCCCCATTTTGCCTCCGGACAGGGCGATCAGCCCGGCCGGACGGTCTTCGAGCCAACTGCGCTGCACAATGGGCTTGCCGAAGCGCTGGCCTTCGGTGTATCCGAGCGAAATGATCTCGGTGAGGTTGAGATAGCCCTCATTGTTGCGGGCCAGCAGGGTCAGGCGAAAGGGGTTTTCCGGCTCGTCCGGGTTATCGAGCCAGAGATCCGCTCCTATGATGGGTTTCACACCCGCGCCCAGCGCAGCCTTGTAGAAACGCACCAGGGAACACATGTTGGACTGTTCGGTAAGGCCCACCGCCGGCATGCCCAGCTCGGCAACCCGGCTGATCAGCGGTTTGACACGCACCAGGCCGTCTACCATGGAGTATTCGGAATGTACGCGCAGGTGTACAAAGGTCTGAGCCATAACGTCGCAAGAATCCAGCTTTTGAAGAGTGAGCAGTATGCAATTACGGGTGGGCCCTACAGGCCCATCAGTTCTTTCAGATCGTCTTCGGTCTGCGGACCGAACCGGGCCTCCAGCAGATTACCGTCGGGATCAACAACAAACGTGGCCGGCAAGGCAACGGGCAACTTCCAGCCGAATTCCGGACCAGGATCTTCCGCCAGCATCGGGAACCCGATTCCCATTCGCTCACCCAGCGCAACCAGGTCAACGCCCTGGATGCCGTCGAAGTTGACCCCCAGAACCGTCACCTGCGGATGCCCGTCAAGCGCGTTGAGCTCGGGAATTTCCTCCAGGCAGGGTTTGCACCATTCCGCCCAGTAATTCACCAACACCCATTCACCGCGCAGACTCTCCCATTCAAGGGTGGAACTGTCCGCTTTCTGGAAAGCTACCTGATCGCAACCGGCCAGCAACAGGGTAGCCAGCACCGGCACCAGCCGGAACCGTGACAATCGCTTTGCCGGGGAACTTGCAGGGTACTGCACAACCTGACCTCCTGTTAGACTAGCGCCCGGTAACGGATCGGCGCGGACCCCTGATTCGATAACTGGAACTGCCTCAGGAACGACAGAGAACCATGACAGAACCCACCCGAATTTACCACAACCCACGTTGCTCAAAATCCCGGCAAGCCCTGGCCCTGCTCGAAGAACACGGCGTCGTGCCGGAGATTATACGCTACCTGGAAACTCCGCCAACCGCCGTGGAACTTGCTGACCTGCTGGACAAGCTTGGCCTGCAGCCCCGCGATCTGATGCGCCAGAAAGAAGCCGAATACAAGGAGCTAGGGCTGGACAACCCGGAGCTCAGCAATGACGCACTGATTGCGGCCATGGTCGCACACCCGAAACTGATCGAACGACCAATTGTCGTCAAAGGCAGCAAAGCGGCCCTGGGCCGCCCGCCCGAAAGCGTCCTGACCCTTCTCTGACGCGCCCCTCCCAGCCCCCCAACCCCTGAAGGAGACCCTGATGGCTGACGCGACCCCCTACGTGCTGGTGCTGTATTACAGCCGCAGCGGCCAGACTGCCGAAATGGCAACTCAGATCGGCCGCGGCGTTGCCAGGGTGTCCGGCATCGAAGCGAGAATCCGCACCGTACCGGCGGTATCCCCCGACACCGAGGTGTCGCTGCCCCGAGTTCCGGATCACGGCGCCCCCTATGCCTCCCGGGATGACCTGGCCGGCTGTGCAGGACTCGCCCTGGGCAGCCCGACCCGGTTTGGCAACATGGCCGCGCCACTGAAGTACTTTCTCGACGGTACCGGAGACCTGTGGCTCAACGGCACCCTGGCCGGCAAGCCTGCCGGTGCCTTTACCTCTACCGGCAGCCTCCACGGCGGTCAGGAAAGTACCCTGCTGACCATGATGATGCCTCTGCTGCACCACGGCATGGTGCTGTGCGGGGTGCCCTACACGGAACAGGCACTCAGTGAGACGGCAACCGGCGGCACGCCCTACGGCCCCTCCCACTGGGCCGGAACCGGCGACATGGAACCGTTGTCGGAACATGAAAAAACCATTTGCCAGGCCTTTGGCGAGCGCCTGGCTACCCTGGCCCTGAAACTTCGCTGACCGCAGGACAACCCCATGCTTCGCAACCCCAAGGCCCGCATTACCGCGAACCTGACCATTGCTCTTTACCTGGCGCTACTGGCCACCCTGACAATTACCACCTTCTATCCGGTACAGATTGAAGGCGTGTCGGTACCGTTGATGCTGGGCATCAAGCTGCTGCCGCTGCTGGCCTTTGCTGTCCCGGTCTTCCGCGGTAACAACCGCGGTTATATCTGGCTGAGTTTTGTGGTGATTTTCTATTTTACCCGTTACGTGGTGTCAGCCTGGCTGAGCGAGGGCGCCGCGGCGCCGGTGATCCTGACCATCCTGTCCTTCCTGCTGTTCACCGTCGCGATGATTCATCTGAAGGTGAATCGCCCGGTGGCTTCCCACCCGCAATGACCTTGCGGCGTCCGGCGTCCTGGCCAAGTCAGGCGGCCGGACGCATACCACACTGCTCCAGTAACAGCTGCCAGCTCTCGATGTGCACCTGCATGGCGTGATCGAGCTGCATCCAGACACTGTCCGGATCATCCAGCGCCAGCATCCGCCGATACCAGTCGGCAAAGGCATCCGGCATCACCGGTGCCTGCTGCTTTGCCAACCGGTTCAGCGGCACCACCACCGCCTCCCTTACCCGTCGCACGTCCGCCATGTAGGGCTGTATTCGTTCGATGAAGACGCTGAAAAACATGTTACGAACAATGTCAGACTGATTATTGGGCTTACCTCGCAAACACAGCGGGCGACCGTCCAGGCGCTGTCGGATCAGCGCGCTGGCATCCCGCAGCCGGGTTGTCAGCAGCAACGCACTGTTGATGGCCTGCCCGGCCAGGTACTCTGCCTGCCAGCGCTGGTGCACACCGCCCAAATCCGCCAACGAATGGTCCAGATCCCCTGCCAGCAGCTTTGTCACGGCCTCGTTCAATCGCTCGATATCGATAGTCAGGTCAGTCACTGCATCCGCGGAAAGCGCAACCGGCAAAGGTCCTTTGGACAGGGTCAGCAAACTCTCGACTTCCTCCACGCCCCAGGTGGCATTCCACACCGCAAGGCGAAGGGAGGCCCGTTTATGCTCGGCCGCGATACGAAGGCTGTCCTGCAACGCCTCACTCTCGATGGTCGGCAAGCAGGCATTGGCGGCATCGATAAAGCGCAGTTCGTACCGCAGACGGTTCAGCGGCTGCATTACCCGCCCCATCACCGAGTTCTTCTCCCCCACCACATACTGCAGTTCACATCCGTAGAGCGAGAGAAAATCCAGCATACCCATATCAAGTTCGGGCAGCTCGAGCAGGCGATCCCGCCGGGACGGCATGACCACCCCGGGAGGGACATCAGAAAGGACCGGCTCAACCTCAAGCACGCGACCAACACGCTTCACGTACTCATCCATCATTGAGCCGGCTTCGGAAAACGGATTGCAGCCGCTTGTCATCAGTACGACCAGCAAACCCGCCAGCAGGCGGACACGGCCCATTACAGTCTCCCGCAGGTCAGGGACGCAGACCTCGGGCCGAAACCGGGGCTCAGCGCTGCATCAGCAGCTTGTCCACGTCCTCAAAGTTTCTCATTACAGGGCGCCCGGTCTCCGGCAGCTCGCCGTCCCGCACCAGCCAGGCAGTCCGGATACCGACCGCCTCGGCGGCTTCCAGCTCCGCTTCCACGTCCGACAGGAACAGTACGGTCTGTGGTTCCACACCCAACTCATCAATTATGTTGCGATAGGACGAGGCCTCGCGCTTGGCACCAATCCGGGTATCAAAATATCCGCTGAAAAACGGCGTCAGATCACCGGCCTCGCTGTAACCGAAGATCAGCTTCTGGGCCTTCACCGACCCCGACGAGTAGACAAACAGCCGCAGCCCCCGGTCGTGCCAGCGCTGCAGGTACTCTGCCGCATCAGGATAGACGTGGCCACGGAAGTCTCCCTGCTGGTAGCCGCGCTCCCAGAGCATGCCCTGCAGGGCCTTGAGTGCGGTTTCCTTACGGTCCTCGGCAATCCAGCTTTGCAGCACCGCGATCAGGCCTTCGATATCATCCGCAGGCAGCCCCGCGGCCTTGGCGACCGCGTCCAGCTGCTCGCGGATCGCCGGCGTGTCCCCGTGGCCGGCCCGGACAAAGTCGGCTATGTGCTTGCTGGCATAGGGAAACAGCACCTCATGGACGAACGAGATGGAACTGGTGGTGCCTTCTATGTCGGTCACAATCACCCGAATCATCAGGCGACTCCCGCCAACCGTTCATAGCGTGGCAGCCGGCTGGCAATGTCTTCCCCGGTGAAGCTGGCAACCCAGCCTTCGGGATTGCTGAACAGACGGATACAGGTAAATTCCGGCTCCGGCCCCATATCAAACCAGTGGCGGGTACCGTCAGGTACGCTGATCAGATCACTTTGCTGGCACATAACCGCATAGACACTGTCGCCCAGATGCAGATAGAACAAGCCCTGACCGCGGACAAAGAAACGGACTTCGTCCTCGCTGTGGGTATGCTCGTCAAGGAACTTCTGGCGAAATGCCTCCTTCTGCGGGTTATCCGGATTCAGGCTCACCACGTCAGCGGTCTGAAAACCACATTCCGCCTTGAGGGCAGCGACTTCCTCAGCGTAGGCTTCAAGGATCTGCGCCTCGGTTGCATCTGCCGGCAGATCACGGGTCTGCCACTGCTCAAACCGGATACCCTGCTCTGCCAGCAGGCGACGGATCTCCGCGGGATCCTCGGTGACGGACCGCGGCGACTGCGGCTGGTTCTGATCGAAAATGCTCAAGGTTGTCATCCACGGATCCTCATGGTTTCGAGTTCACATTCAAACAAAAATTCAAACGCTTCCACATGGCGCAGACAGTCCGCCATGGTGGCACCCCAGGTATACAGGCCATGACCACGAATCAGGTAGCCGGGCTGCTCCGGATGGCGGGCAAAGTGGTCACGGGTAAGCGCCGCCAGGGCCGCAATATCCTGGGTATTGTCGAACACCGGCACGACCAGCTCGGCGTCGTGGGTCTGCACTCCGGCGAACGCTTTTTGCAGTTCATAGCCCTCCAGGGTCAGCGGCTGACCCGCCGGTAGCAACCTGCTCAGTACCGTGGCCTTGGCCGAATGCGTATGCAGCACCGCCCCCACCCCCGGGAACGCCTGGTAAAGCACGGTGTGCAGCAGGGTTTCCGCCGATGACTTGCAATCGCTCTGGACAGGACGCCCCTGCAGATCGACGACCATGACATCCCCTGCGCCCAGCTGCCCTTTGTGGCGGCCGGAGACGGTGATAGCGATAGTGTCCGCATCAATGCGGGCGGAGTAGTTACTGCTGGTTGCCGGCGACCAGCCGCGATCGTACAGGAACCGTCCTGCCTCGATAATCGACTGGGCCGCAGTGGCGTAACGGGTTACATCAAACACGGAATTTCCCCTTAACAGGCAACGGAGCCCTTAAACCCGACATTATAGGGAGGTGGCGGCGGCCCGCAAATGGTGACGGGCCTCAATCAGTGCGGCTACTACGGAAATGGCGATTTCTGCGGGCGTTTTACTGGGAATATTAACTCCGACCGGCGCTTTCAGACGGCCCAGCCGGGACTCGCTGACACCGAGCTCGGCAAGTCGCAGGCGACGGCTCGCCGAGGTTCGGTGCGAGCCCATGGCACCAACATAGAACGCCTCGGAAGCCAGGGCCGCCAATAGCGCCATATCATCCACTCGGGGATCGTGGGCCAGCGCAAGTACCGCGCTGTGGCTGTCGCCAAATCGGCTCACCACCAGGTCGTCAGGTAACGCCCGCACCAGGGGAATATCCGATTCGGACCAGCCATCTGCGAAGGTGTCGCGGGGCTCGCAAAGGGTTACCCCGAAATCCGCCGCCGTAGCGAACCGGGCGACGTGGGCGGCCACCTCTCCGGCTCCCACCAGCAATAGCCGGCATTCCGGTACCAGGCGGTGATACATCGCATCAGCATCAATCTCGACGCCCGGGCCGCCGCTGCCCCGGACAAGCGTGGCCGCTGCGCCATTCAGGTCGACCCTGCGGCTAACACCCTGGCGCCGCTCCAGGTGACCGAGCAGGTCCTCCACGTGGCCCAGCCCCCACCCGGGCGCCAGTGGCTCGACCAGCAAGCGGATCGAACCACCGCAGGGCAGTCGATAATGTTCGCGGTCATGGTCGGTAACGCCATAATCGAGCATGTGCACGCGATCGGGGGCCTGCCGGGTACAGCGGCGGATCAGGTCCTCCTCAAGGCACCCGCCGGACACCGAACCGGACAGTTTGCCGGACTCGCTGAGCGCCAACCATGAGCCTACCGGACGGGGCGACGAGCCCCAGGTTGCCACCACGGTGCACAACCAGACTCGTTCACCCGCCGCCAGCCAGTCGCGGGCCCTGGCCAGTATCTCAACATGGGACGACGCCACCTCAGGCCCTTGCCACCAGCGGCAACTTGCGTTGACGGATGCCGGTCAGGGCGAAGAGGGCATTACCCAGTGCGGGTATCACCGGAGGTACACCAGGCTCGCCAACCCCGGTCGGGGTATCGGACGAAGCCATGATATCAACCCGGATTTCCGGAAGCGCGGTTATCCGCAGTAACGGATAGTCGTGGAAGTTACTCTGCACCACCGCGCCGTTCTCGAAGGTGATTTCACCGTAGAGCGCAGCCGTGAGCCCGAAGATAATGCCACCTTCAATCTGGTCCCGGACCACATCCGGATTGACCACCTCGCCACAATCCACTGCGCAGGATACCCGGTAGACCCGGATGTCACCGCCCTCGATACCTGCCTCGACAACCTGAGCCACATAGGTTCCGAAACTGCGGAACAGGGCAATGCCCCGTGCCCGGCCAGGGGCCGGTGGCGAATCCCAGTCTGCCATCGCGGCGGCCCGTTCCAGCACCGCCAGGTGCCTGGGTTCATGACGGATCAGCTCGCGCCGGAACTGGAACGGGTCACGCCCCAGCTCGCTGGCCAGCTCATCCATAAAGGTTTCCACGGCAAAGCCGTTATGGGAGTACCCAACCGAACGCCACCAGGATATGGGCACGCCGGCATCGGTATGGGTGTGGCGAATGTCCAGGTTGTCGACCCGATAGGGATAATCCACGGCCCCCTCAATGGCCGAGATATCCTTGGGCGTCGCAATCCCCTCTGCCATCAGCCCTACCTTGCCCAGGGTGTCGTAGAGAAATTTGGGCGCCCAGGGATACTGGGCGGGAGCGGCATTACGAACATACCAGTCAAGAATCTGCGGCCCGACGACCTGGTGCTGCCAACCTGTCACTCCGCCATCCTTCAGGGTTGCCTTCATCCGGTGCAACATGGCCGGGCGGTAGACATCGTGCCGGGTATCTTCCTCCCGCGACCAGATAAGCTTCACCGGCTTGCGGATCCTCGCAGCAACGGCTGCGACTTCTTCCACGTAATCCTGGGTCAACCGGCGACCAAAGCCACCTCCCAGGAACGTGGTATTCACCGCCACCTCGTCCGGCGACAGATCGGTAACCCTGGCCACAGCAATCCGGGCCAGATCGGGCGCCTGCGTCGGCGCCCAGATTTCCATGCGGCCACCGCGGTACCAGGCCGTGGCATTCATCGGTTCCAGGGTGGCATGTGCCAGGAATGGCTGCTCGTAGCTGGCTTCAATGACCCTGTCCGCGCTACGGACGCCAGCACCAAAGTCGCCCTCGCGACGCTCTTCCTCCCCGGGGTCGTCATCTGCTGCGCGATGGTAGTGTTCCATCACCGCGTCACCGGAAACTGCCAGCGCTTCCTCGGTGTTCCATTCAACAACCAGCTGCGCCTGGGCTTTTCGGGCCCGCCAGTATTTGTCTGCCACCACAGCGATACCCCGCTCAATGGCGAAGACATCCAGCACTCCGGGCATTGCCCGCACCGCGCTGTCATCAAAGCCTGCCACGCTGGCACCGTAGCGCGGCGGCCGCGTGACCACCGCATAGACCATGCCGGGCAATTCCACATCAATACCGTATTGCGCCGTCCCGGTGGCCTTGGCACGGGCATCAAGTCTGCCCCGCTCGCGACCGATATATTTCCACTGTTCGCGGGGTTTCAGTTCCGGGTTCTCCGGCGCCTTGCCGGCCGCAGCCAGCTTCGCCAGCTGGCCGTAGTTCAGCTCCCGGCCATCCGGGTGTAACACACGACCATTGTCGGTCCGGCAACTGGCGGGATCAATCTGCCACACTTCCGCGGCAGCGGCGACCAACATAAGGCGCGCGCTGGCACCGGCCCGGCGCAGCGGCTCCCAGCTGGTCGCCAGGCTGGTACTGCCGCCGGTCAACTGCAGCTTGTACAACGGATTACGATACTCCGGCGCGACCGGAGCGAACTTGGGCCGGATGACGCTCGGCTCGACATCCAACTCCTCGGCAATCAGGGTCGTCAGCCCGGTATAGGTGCCCTGCCCCATTTCCACCCGCGCCAGGGTGAAATAGATGGTGTTATCTAGGGTAATCTCCAGCCAGGCATCGGCAACCCAGCGGTCATCTTCTTCACGATAGCCGGTCTGAATACCGGAGCACCCGGAGAACGAAAGCGCCAGCACCAGACTGCCAGAGCCCGCGGCCGAAACCCTGAGGAAGTCCCTGCGACTAAGCGTCATCTCTGGCTTCTCCCTGCTGGTGCTTTGCCGCCACCGACTTCACGGCGGCGATGATCTTGCTGTAGGTCCCGCAACGGCACAGGTTACCGCTCATGGCTGCAACGATCTCATCGTCACCGGGGCTGGCGTTGTAGGCAAGCAGATGCGCCGCCGTCATGATCTGGCCAGACTGACAGTAACCACACTGGGGCACGCCATGATCAACCCACGCCTGCTGCAGAGGGTGCAGGCCTTCTGCAGGCGTTATACCCTCGATGGTGGTCACCGACCGGCCCGCCGCCATGCTCACCGGCGTAGAACAGGAGCGCACCGGAGCACCGTCCAGGTGAACGGTACAGGCACCACACAGGCCGGCGCCGCACCCGAACTTGGTGCCCTTGAGGCCAAGCTCGTCACGGATCACCCACAATAACGGGGTATCGTCTTCGATCGCCAAGGT
Source organism: Marinobacter profundi (assembly GCF_002744715.1). Lineage (GTDB taxonomy): Bacteria > Pseudomonadota > Gammaproteobacteria > Pseudomonadales > Oleiphilaceae > Marinobacter > Marinobacter profundi. Next base: position 252,098 of record NZ_KZ319367.1, on the reverse strand, counting down.
GCGGGTGTGGCCGTTTACGGTCAGCGTCAGCGCCATGCGGAACACTCCTTGCTGCGGTGAGGATTATTTGATGACGGGATTACCGTTCGCATCGTTCCAGATGGTACGGGATCCGGAATCCAGCTTGCCGTTGGAATTCCACACTTCGCGGTTCTCCACCGAGGAGTCTACCTTGCCACTGTCTTCCCAGATGACTCGGTCCTTGCAGCCGGTCAGCGCGGCTGCAGCCATCAAAACGACTACCAGTTTCTTCATTGCAAACCTCCTCGAGTCCGGTACCCAACGGTCCGGACTGTGTCTGAAAAAGGCCTAACGGCCACCGTGAACTTCGCGGTTCTGCTGCTTCTGCCGGTCACCCTTGCGGATCATGACATAGGCCGCGCCGGTACCACCATGGTGTTTCTGGGCCGAATGAAAAGCGAGCACATCATCCAGCTCCGGCAGCCATTTGGCCAGGTAACTCTTGAGCTGGGCAATGCCATCCGGGTTCCGTTCCCCTTTGCCATGGAGGATGATCACCGAGCGCAAGCCGTAGCTAACGCAATCATTGATAAAGCTGAAAACTTCCTTGCGGGCCTCTTCTACTGTCATCCGGTGCAGGTCCAGCCGCGCCTCGATAGGGTACTGGCCCAGGCGGAGCTTACGGAACACGCCGTGCTGCACGCCAGGCCGCTGCCAGCTGAGGATATCGTGGGCGGTCAACGGGTCCACGATATCGGCGGTCAGCGGGTTGGCATCCCGTCGCGGCAGATCCACTGCGGCACGCTGTCGCTCCAGGTGCCCCGGGGTAAGCTCGACCGGCACCTTCACCTCGGCACGGTTGGGCTTGCGGATGCGCCTGACATCTTTCATCTCTTCGAGAAAACTCAGGCGTTCGTCTTTGCTGGTCATGGCTATCGTCAGTCAGCTTTGATGATGCCGGAACTTTACCACTGCCCCGGTCAACCATAAAGAACGCACTCCCCACCCGCCTCGATGCGACCAAAATCGAAAGGTCACCGTCAACACGGGTGGTCTACACTATGGCGAGCACCAAGGCGAACTCCAAACTGAATACGATAACAACAACGGACGGATCTATGGCCGCAGCTGCCGACACCTCACGCCCCCAGAACACCCGTGCAATCATGACATTCCTGCGTGAACACGCACCTTTCTCCAGCATGGATGACAGCCACCTGGCATTGTTTGCCGAGCATGCCACGCTGCAATTCCACGCGGATGGCGACGTGGTATTGGCACCGGAGGACGGTCCGGTTCAACGGTTCTACGTCGTCAAGCAGGGCCGCATCCGGGGTGAGCGGGAGAGTGGCAGGGACGGCAAAACCGAAACAACGTTCGAAATCAGCCAGGGCGAGTGCTTTCCATTGGCCGCACTGATCGGTGAGCGCCCGACCCGGACCCTGCACCGGGCTGCCGGCGATACCTTCTCCCTGAGCATCGGCCACAAGGACTTTGTCACCCTGCTCTCCGCCAGTGATCCGTTCCGGGATTTCTGCCTGCGGGGCGTCAGCAGCCTGCTGGACCAGGTCAACCAGCGCATCCAGTCCGGCGCCATGGCGTCCATCGGCTCCAGCAACTCACTGGATACCCCACTGGAACGCTACGCGCTGCGCAATCCCATCGTCTGCACCCCGGACCTGCCAGTGCGCAAGGCAGTCGCCCGCATGCACGAAAACAGCGTCGGCAGCATCATCATCACCGACGACCAGCGCCACCCCACCGGCATCTTTACCCTGCGGGACCTGCGCACCATGGTCGCGGAGGAAAAGGCATCGCTGGATACGCCGGTCAGCCAGGTAATGACTCCGGATCCCTGCTGCCTGAATGCCCGGCAAGATGCATTCCAGGCAGCGATGTTGATGGCCGAATACCATTTCGCCCACATTTGCGTGGTTGATGAAGAGGGCGAACTGATTGGCGTGGTATCCGAAAGAGACCTGTTCTCCCTGCAGCGAGTGGACCTGGTACACCTGGCCAGGACCATCGGCACCGCGCCCCACCTGCGCACACTCGTCAGCCTGCGCACTCAGGTTTCCCGGCTGGTCGACAGCATGCTGGCCCACGGCGCAGATTCCGGCCAGGTGGTCAAGATTATCACCACCCTCAATGACGTGACCGTTCGTCGCGTGCTGGAACTGAACATCAAGAAAAACGATCCGGGCATTCCGTTCACCTGGCTGACCTTCGGCAGCGAGGGCCGCCAGGAACAAACCCTGCTAACCGACCAGGACAACGGCATTCTGTTCCGGTCTCCGGACGGCATGACCCCGGACCAGGTCCGCGAACGACTGTTACCGTTTGCCGAAACGGTCAACAAGGAGCTGGCAGAATGCGGCTTTACCCTGTGCAAGGGCAATATCATGGCCAGCAACCCCAAACTGTGCCTGAGCGAACATGAATGGGACGACTGGTTTATCCGCTTTATTGATGCCTCCACGCCCCAGAACCTGGTCTACTCGTCAATTTTTCTCGATATGCGTGCGGTCTTCGGCCCCATGGAGCCCCTCCATGCCCTGCTGGAACGCGTGCTTGGGCGGATCCGCAAGAATGCGCTGTTCCAGAAAATGCTTGCCGGCAACGCTCTCCAGCGCAAGCCTCCACTGACCATGTTCCGCAACTTCCGCTACGCCCCGGACGGCGAGAAGCACACCCTGGACCTCAAGCGCCAGGGACTCGCTCCCTTTGTTGAAACGGTTCGGGTATTTGCCCTCGCCAATGGCGTCGAAGCCGCCAATACCCTCGAGCGGATGGATGAACTGGCCCGCAAGGGGATCTTCGACGCCAAGGATGCCAACGCCTGGAAGGAAGCCTACAGCCTGATCCAGGCCATCCGGATGCGTGCCCACCAGGAGATGCTCGAACGGGATGAACCCCTGAGCAATTACATCAATCCGGACGACCTGAACCCGCTCGACCGGCGAATCCTGCGGGAATCTTTCCGTCAGGCCCAACGTATCCAGCAAAAGCTGGAACTTGCCTACCAACTCTGAGAGCCAACCGCGCATCATGCTTGAGCAGATCAAAGACTGGATTCACCGGCGGCTCTCGGGTGCTACGGCACTCCATGACTTCGATAACCTGCCGAAACCGGCAACCGCCGCCAGCCAGCCGCTGGCGACAACCCGACTGATCGTGCTGGACCTGGAAACCACCGGGCTCAACCCGGCAAAGGACGAGGTGATCGCAATCGGCGCCGTCGCAATCGACGCCATGAAAATTCCCTTCGACGACCAGTTCGACCTGATTCTGCGTCGCCCGGAGCTGGATATCAGTGAAACCGTGCTGATTCACGGCATCGGCAACGAGGCACTCACCCGCGGACATGAAACGGAAGATGCCCTGCTGCACCTGCTTGAATGGATGGACGGTGATCCGGTGTTCGCCTTCCACGCCGCTTTTGACCAGAAATTCCTCGAAAAGACTCTCAAACAGACCCTCGGCTACTCCCAAAGCCACCTCTGGCTGGATGTCGCCGATATCCTGCCGGCATTTTTCCCCAATGCCGAAACCGGAGGCACCCGCCTCGATAACTGGTCAGACTACTTCGGTCTGGAAGTCAGCGAGCGACATCACGCCGCTGCCGATGCGCTGGCCACCGCAGAACTCATGCTTATCTGTCTCAATAAGGCACTTAAAAGCGGCGTAAATACGCTATCTGAATTGAACGATAAACTGCGTTATTACCGTCGTCTGAAAACCATTCAAAGGCTCTGACCCCACCTCCCGGCAAACCGAAAAAAGGGATAGCAATCAAGGTTTCAGGAGAAAAACCTCAAAATTAGACCTTTTGCCAATATCTATATATCGGTTGACCGGTAAAGTCGAAGAGGACAACAAGTCGGAGAAAAACTATATGAATAATAATTTCTCTATCCAAGACACCCCACCGAAAACCCAACAAAACTCAACAACAACAACACAGGAGTAATCCTATGTCAGGTCATAGCTACGACGCTGAGAAATACTGGAAGGCGAACCTTCGCCTGATATTTGGGAGCCTGATCGTCTGGGCCCTGGTATCCTACGGTTTTGCAATCCTGCTCCGCCCGATGTTGGCCGGAATCGCCGTCGGCGGTACCGACCTGGGCTTCTGGTTCGCCCAGCAAGGCTCAATTCTTACCTTCATTGCCCTCATCTTCTTCTACGCCTGGCGCATGAACAAGATCGATGAGCAATTCGGCGTACATGAGGAGTAAGACACGATGAGCCAATTTGCGATTAACCTGATTTTTGTAGGGGGCTCCTTCCTCCTCTATATCCTGATTGCTATCTGGGCCAAGGCCGGTAGCACCAAGGATTTCTACGTCGCCGGCGGTGGCGTACACCCGATCACCAACGGTATGGCGATCGGTGCGGACTGGATGTCGGCAGCCTCCTTCATCTCCATGGCGGGCCTGATTGCCGCCGGTGGCTACGCCAACTCCACCTTCCTGATGGGCTGGACCGGCGGTTACGTCCTGCTGGCCATGCTGCTGGCTCCGTACCTGCGGAAGTTCGGCAAATTCACGGTACCCGAGTTTATCGGTGACCGCTTCTACAGCAAGAACGCCCGCCTGGTAGCCGTTGTCTGTCTGATCGTGGCGTCGGTAACCTACGTAATCGGCCAGATGGCCGGTGCCGGTGTAGCCTTCTCCCGCTTCCTGGAAGTTGAGGCAACAACCGGTCTGATCATCGCGGCAGTGGTGGTTTTCATCTACGCTGTTCTCGGTGGCATGAAGGGCATCACCTACACCCAGGTCGCCCAGTACTGCGTACTGATCGTTGCCTACACCATTCCGGCCGTGTTCATCTCCATGCAACTGACCGGCAACGCCATTCCTCCGCTGGGCCTGTTCTCCACCCACGCTGATTCTGGCATGCCGATTCTCGACAAGCTGAACCAGGTCATCACCGACCTCGGCTTCAACGAGTACACCGCTGACATCGACAACAAACTGAACATGGTTCTGTTCACCCTGTCACTGATGATCGGTACTGCGGGTCTGCCCCACGTTATCATCCGCTTCTTCACTGTACCCAAGGTTGCTGACGCACGCTGGTCCGCCGGCTGGGCGCTGGTGTTCATCGCCCTGCTGTACCTGACCGCTCCGGCCGTTGCTTCCATGGCTCGTCTGAACCTGATGACCACCATCTATCCGGAAGGCACTGCGGCACAGCCGATCGAGTACGACGCTCGTCCTGGCTGGATCCAGACCTGGGAAGAAACCGGTCTGATCAAGTTTGAAGACAAGAACAGCGATGGTCGCATCCAGGTGTACAACGACAAGAACGAGCAGTTCGCATCCACTACCGCTCAGGAGCGTGGCTGGAACGGCAACGAACTGGTCGTTAACAATGACATCCTGGTTCTGGCCAACCCCGAAATTGCCAACCTGCCAGGCTGGGTTATCGGTCTGATTGCAGCGGGTGGTCTGGCAGCAGCACTGTCCACGGCAGCCGGTCTGTTGCTGGCGATCTCCTCGGCGGTCAGTCATGACCTGATCAAGGGCTCCATCAACCCGAACATCTCCGAGAAAGGTGAGCTGCTGGCAGCCCGTATCTCCATGGCTGTAGCAATCGTGGTTGCCACCTGGCTCGGTATCAATCCTCCGGGCTTCGCGGCACAGGTAGTAGCTCTGGCATTCGGTATTGCCGCTGCTTCCCTGTTCCCTGCCCTGATGATGGGTATCTTCTCCAAGCGGGTTAACAACATCGGCGCCATCGCCGGTATGCTGTCCGGTCTGATCTTCACCCTGGTGTACATCTTCATGTACAAAGGCTGGTTCTTCATTCCGGGTACCGCCAACCTGCCAGACAACGCTGCCAACTGGGTAATGGGTATCTCCCCGCTGTCCATCGGTGCAGTTGGTGCAATCGTCAACTTTGCGGTAGCCTTCGTGGTGTCCAACGTCACTGAAGAACCGCCCGTTGAGATTCAGGAGCTGGTTGAAAGCGTCCGTTACCCCCGCGGTGCCGGTCAGGCTCAAGACCACTAAGCAACACGTCAACTCTGCTCAGTCCATGTACTGACGGTTGACTCCGAACGGGCTTCCTCTTCGAGGGAGCCCGTTTTTTTTCGAGGAAACAATTTTATGTTCTGGACGTTTGTCGCCACCGTCTTCTGTGGCCTGGGTGCCGCCGGTATTGCCATGGGCATCCGTGCCGTCACCGCCAAGAAAGCTCCGAAATGGCTAATCCCGGTATTTGCCGGAGCCGGGATGCTGGCCTATCTGATCCAGGGTGAGTACACCTGGTATGACCACAAGCAGACACTGCTTCCCGATGGTGCCGTTGTGGTCAGTGCAGAACGGCAAACCATTCTGTGGCGCCCATGGACCTTCGTATTCCCTCACGTCACCGCCTTCTCGGTCGTCGACACCAACGGTATTGCCCGGGACACCGCCGATGAGAACATTGTCCGCTTCACTCTCTACCGCTTTGAACAGACGGTGACTGACGCTGTCTCCCATCGCATGCACATTCTCAACTGCACCACCCGGGAACTGGTTCCCATTGGCGCTGACGGAACTCCGCGCGTGGACCACATGAAAGTTCTGGAAGCTGGAGATGAGTTGCTTGAGGTTACCTGTGGCTGACGGACGCCGCGGGTGATATCTCACATGATTATGGCCGGATGAGAACGCGGATTTATGATTAGTGGCTGGCTGCTTGTATTAATTTCGATTTCCTACATTTCCGTGCTGTTCCTGATAGCCTGGGCCGGGGACCGCCATCCCGGCCTTTACCGCAAGCGGATGGCCAGAACACACATCTACGCGCTCTCGTTGGCCGTCTATTTCACCTCCTGGACATTTTACGGCGCGGTCGGCCGCGCCACCCAGGAGGGACTCGGCTTCCTGCCCATTTACCTCGGGCCACTACTGGTCTTTCTCTTTGGCGCGTCCCTGCTACGGCGCATCATCTATATCAGCAAACGCAACAACAGCACCTCCATTGCCGATTTCATTGCCTCCCGCTACGGCAAATCCCAGTCGCTGGCGGCGATGATTGCAGCGTTCGCCCTGATTGGCAGCGTGCCCTACATCGCACTGCAACTCAAAGCCATCTCCATGGGCTTTAATGTGCTTTCCGGAAGCGGCACTGGTCAGGGAGAGCTCGCGGTGGCCGCCTGGACCGATTCGGCGTGGTATATCACCCTCGCACTTGCCGTGTTTACGGTACTCTTCGGAACCCGTCACCTGGAATCCACCGAACACCACCGCGGCATGATCCAGGCGGTTGCCTTCGAATCCGTCATCAAGCTGGTGGCCTTCGTCGCGGTCGGCCTGTTTGTCGGCTATAGCCTGTATGGGGGCTTCGGAGACCTGTTCAGCCAGGTCAGCGCTGCCGGACTAACCGGCACCCTGACCACCGACGCACTGGAGGCGCCGGCCTTTATAACCCAGACGCTGGTCGCCATGCTGGCCATCATCTGCCTGCCGCGACAATTCCATGTCATGGTCGTTGAAAATACCGATCACAAAGACTTCGATACCGCGCGCTGGGCCATGCCAATCTACCTGGTTATCGCCAGTGCCTTTGTCATTCCCATTGCCGCTGCAGGCCTGCTGTCTTCGGACGCGGCAACTACCAATCCGGACATCCTGATCCTTAACCTGCCGATCCAGGCTGGCAAGGAGTGGCTGGCGGTGCTGGCCTTCCTCGGTGGCGGTTCGGCCGCGGCAGCCATGGTCATCGTGTCCTCTGTTGCCATCGCGACCATGGTGAGCAACGAAATCATCATGCCTGCCCTGCTGAAATTCTTCCGGCCAAGAATGAACCAGCGCGGAGACCTGAGTTATCTGCTGCTGAGTATCCGGCGGGTCGCCATCTTCGTCATCATGTTCACCGCATACGGCTTTTATCGGCTGGCGGGTGAGCAGTACAGTCTGACGTCATTCGGCCTGCTGTCCTTCGCCGCAGCGGCCCAGTTCGGCCCCGCCCTTGTGGGCGGCATCCTCTGGCGCCGGGGCAATCACACCGGTGCGGTCTGGGGCCTGGGACTGGGCTTCCTGCTGTGGTGCTATACCCTGCTCATTCCCGCGCTGGCCTCCACCGGCTGGCTGAACGATACCCTTATCAAGGAAGGACTGTTTGCCCTGCACTGGACCCGGCCAACAGCCCTGTTCGGACTGGAGCTTGACCATGTCAGCCATGGCATCATCTGGAGCCTGGGGGTCAACACCATCACTTACGTGGTACTTTCCATGCTCACCCGCCAACGGGTACGTGAAAAGATCCAGATCGCCTCCTTTTTCCACGATCCCCAGCCCCGTGGCGACACCCCCCAGCAACAGGCCTGGGAAGGCGAGGTGCTCACCGCCGATCTGCAGGCGCTGGCCGATCGTTTCATGGGCGAAGAACGCGCCGAAGCGTTATTCCGCAACTACGAACGTCGTAACGCAATCCGGCTGTCACCCCAGCGCCCTGCCTCCACCCACCTGATGAAGTACATCGAACGCCAACTGGCGTCGGTGATTGGCGCATCCACTGCCCGCGTAGTCCTGGAATCCACCCTCACCGGTCGGGATATGCAGATTGAAGACGTGGTCAGCATTGTCGACGAAGCCTCCCAGGCCATGACCTTCAGCCGGGAACTTCTCCAGTCGGCGATCGAAAACATCAGCCTGGGGGTGTCGGTGGTAAACCACCAACAGCAGCTCGTGGTGTGGAATCACCGCTACCTGGAGCTGTTCACCTATCCCAAGGGCTACGTGCGGGTAGGACGCCCCATCGAAGACCTGATGCGCTACAACCTGACCAGCTCGAACCTGCCGGCGCGAAAAATCGACGAGATCATTGCTGACCGTTGCAACAGCATGCGCGAGGGCAAACCCATGTCCTATGAGCGTCACCGGCCCGACGGAACCGTGCTGAAAATCGACGGCAGTCCAATACCCGGTGGCGGTTATGTGACCACCTTCCAGGACATCACAGCCATGCGCCGAACCGAGCAGGCGCTGAAAGAAACCAACATATACCTGGAGCAGCGCGTCAAGGAGCGCACCCAGGAATTGCAGGTGATCAACGAACAGATGCTCAAGGCCAAATCGGTCGCAGAACAGGCCAACCAGAGCAAAACCCGCTTCCTGGCCTCAGCCAGCCATGACCTGCTCCAGCCCCTCAACGCGGCACGACTGTTCACCTCGGCACTGTCCGGCAAGGCCCAGAGTGCCGAAGTCCGGGAACTGGTCGAGCACATCGACAGCTCCCTTGGTGCCGCCGAAGAAATTATCAGCACGCTGCTCGATATCTCCAAACTGGATGCCGGTGCCCTGGAGCCAAAGATTGCGGCTTTCCCGGTGAACGAAATGCTGCGTCATCTGGCCACGGACTTTTCCGCCATTGCCAAGGATCAGGGCCTGGAGCTCCACGTGGTACCCAGTAAGGCTTGGGTCCGCTCGGATGCCACGCTGCTGAGGCGAGTGGTACAGAACTTTCTCTCCAATGCGATTCGCTACACCCCGAAAGGAAAAATCCTGCTCGGCTGCCGGCGCCTGAAGGGCTACCTGCGCATCGAAGTGTGGGATACCGGCCCGGGCATCCCGGAAGATCAGCTGGCCCACATCTTTGAAGAGTTCCGCCGGCTTCAGCACGGCAGGGACAAAAAAGGCCTGGGACTGGGCCTGGCTATAGTTGATCGCATCAGTGGCATGCTCAATCATCCGGTCAACGTGCAGTCCATCCAGGGTCGCGGCAGCGTCTTCAGCATCACGGTCCCCCTCACCGCCCCCGTCCACACCGAGAAAACAGGCGACAACGCCCACCGGGCGACACGAGGCGTTTCGAGCCTGCGAGGGCTTCACGTACTGTGTATCGATAACGACTCCAACATCCTGCAGGGCATGGTTGCGCTGCTGGATAACTGGCAGTGCCAGGTCACGGCTGCCGAGAGCCTCGAAGACGCGACGGAGAAGCTGGATGGACGCGTTCCGGACATCATTCTTGCGGACTACCAGCTGGATGATGACCAAAACGGCCTGGATGCAATGGACCGGATCCGGGCCAGCCACGGCGCCGGCATTCCAGGTATCCTGATTACCGGCTATATGGCCCCGGAAGTGCGTGAGGACGCCCTCGCGAGGGGGTACCAGTTGCTTTACAAGCCAGTGAAACCCGCCGCCCTGAGGGCTCTGGTGAACAAGTTACTGAAGCAGAAGCGGGCCTGAGAACTCCCGGGAGCCGACCCGATGAGCCACCCCCAGGGGTGGTAGCGGGTATCAGGGCGACCCGCTACAGGCTGCGTACACCCATACCGCTGCAGGTTATCCCTTCCTTGCAGCCAGCGGTTTTTCAGTCGCCGGTTTTTAGCCGCCCAATAAAAAACCCCACNCAACTTAGTGCGTTAGCTGCGCCACTAAGACTTCAAGAGTCCCAACGGCTAGTTGACATCGTTTACGGCGTGGACTACCAGGGTATCTAATCCTGTTTGCTCCCCACGCTTTCGCACCTCAGTGTCAGTGTTGGTCCAGGTAGTCGCCTTCGCCACTGGTGTTCCTTCCTATATCTACGCATTTCACCGCTACACAGGAAATTCCACTACCCTCTACCACACTCTAGCCTGACAGTTCGAAATGCCGTTCCCAGGTTAAGCCCGGGGCTTTCACATCTCGCTTATCAAACCACCTACGCGCGCTTTACGCCCAGTAATTCCGATTAACGCTTGCACCCTCCGTATTACCGCGGCTGCTGGCACGGAGTTAGCCGGTGCTTCTTCTGTGAGTAACGTCAATCCTCAAGGGTATTAACCTTAAGGCCTTCCTCCTCACTGAAAGTGCTTTACAACCCGAAAGCCTTCTTCACACACGCGGCATGGCTGGATCAGGCTTGCGCCCATTGTCCAATATTCCCCACTGCTGCCTCCCGTAGGAGTTCGGGCCGTGTCTCAGTCCCGATGTGGCTGATCATCCTCTCAGACCAGCTACGGATCGTCGCCTTGGTAGGCCATTACCCTACCAACTAGCTAATCCGACTTAGGCTCATCCAATAGCGCAAGGTCCGAAGATCCCCTGCTTTCCCCCGTAGGGCGTATGCGGTATTAATCCGGGTTTCCCCGGGCTATCCCCCACTACCAGGCAGATTCCTAAGCATTACTCACCCGTCCGCCGCTCGTCAGCAGGGAGCAAGCTCCCCCTGTTACCGCTCGACTTGCATGTGTTAAGCCTGCCGCCAGCGTTCAATCTGAGCCATGATCAAACTCTTCAGTTTAAATCATACAAGAATCCGAAGATTCTCTATTCTTGCTCAAGACAAAACTCAATTTCGACGAGTCACTGTCCTGATATTTCGTATCCGAAATACCTCGGCCAGCGCCCACACGAATTACTTGGTTAACTTTTTAAAGAGCGTTTGAGCTGTTGCTCAATCAAGGCCGCGTATTCTACATCGTTCCGCTGCCCTGTCAACCGTTTATTTTCCGCCGCTTCCGTTCCGGAAACCGCCGAAAATACCTCGGCTTACTGCTTCAATCACGCTGTCGATTCTACACAGAATTGACAGCTTACACTAATAATAAAAAACCCCAACATCTTTCGATGCTGGGGTTTCGGTATTAAGAGCCTGACGATGACCTACTCTCGCATGGGCAGAAGCCACACTACCATCGGCGCAGGTCTGTTTCACTTCTGAGTTCGGGATGGGATCAGGTGGTTCCAGACCGCTATGGTCGTCAGGCAAAACAGTTGATCACTGGGAAGGACGAGATGGAACGTGATAGTGATTTCCGAGCCGGCTTTCGCATGGCCCTGGCGTTATCCGCAATTGTCTTGGGTGTTATATAGTCAAGCCGCACGAGCAATTAGTATCGGTTAGCTCAACGCCTCGCAGCGCTTACACACCCGACCTATCAACGTCCTGGTCTTGAACGGCTCTTCAGGGACCTCGAAGGTCCAGGGAGATCTCATCTTGGAAGGGGCTTCCCGCTTAGATGCTTTCAGCGGTTATCCTGTCCGAACATAGCTACCGGGCAATGCCACTGGCGTGACAACCCGAACACCAGAGGTTCGTCCACTCCGGTCCTCTCGTACTAGGAGCAGCTTTCCTCAAATCTCCAACGTCCACGGCAGATAGGGACCGAACTGTCTCACGACGTTCTAAACCCAGCTCGCGTACCACTTTAAATGGCGAACAGCCATACCCTTGGGACCGGCTTCAGCCCCAGGATGTGATGAGCCGACATCGAGGTGCCAAACACCGCCGTCGATGTGAACTCTTGGGCGGTATCAGCCTGTTATCCCCGGAGTACCTTTTATCCGTTGAGCGATGGCCCTTCCATACAGAACCACCGGATCACTATGACCTACTTTCGTACCTGCTCGACGTGTCTGTCTCGCAGTCAAGCGGGCTTGTGCCATTACACTAACCGCACGATGTCCGACCGTGCTTAGCCCACCTTTGTGCTCCTCCGTTACGCTTTGGGAGGAGACCGCCCCAGTCAAACTACCCACCACACAGTGTCCTCATCCCCGATCAGGGGACCAAGTTAGAACCTCAAACATGCCAGGCTGGTATTTCAAGGTTGGCTCCACGAGAACTGGCGTTCCCGCTTCAAAGCCTCCCAGCTATCCTACACAAGCATGCTCAAAGTTCACTGTGAAGCTATAGTAAAGGTTCACGGGGTCTTTCCGTCTAGCCGCGGATACACCGCATCTTCACGGCGATTTCAATTTCACTGAGTCTCGGGTAGAGACAGCGCCCCCATCGTTACGCCATTCGTGCAGGTCGGAACTTACCCGACAAGGAATTTCGCTACCTTAGGACCGTTATAGTTACGGCCGCCGTTTACCGGGGCTTCGATCAAGAGCTTCGCCGAAGCTAACCCCATCAATTAACCTTCCGGCACCGGGCAGGCGTCACACCCTATACGTCCACTTTCGTGTTTGCAGCGTGCTGTGTTTTTAATAAACAGTCGCAGGGGCCTGGTATCTTCGACCGGCTTCCGCTCCATCCGCAGGGACTTCACGTACACACCGGCGTGCCTTCTCCCGAAGTTACGGCACCATTTTGCCTAGTTCCTTTACCCGAGTTCTCTCAAGCGCCTTGGTATTCTCTACCTGACCACCTGTGTCGGTTTGGGGTACGGTCTCGAATAGCCTGAAGCTTAGAAGATTTTCCTGGAAGCAGGGCATCAATGACTTCGTGTCCGAGGACACTCGTCGTCACGTCTCAGGATTGTGGACCCGGATTTGCCTAAGTCCACTCCCTACTCGCTTAAACCGGGACAACCGTCGCCCGGCTCACCTAGCCTTCTCCGTCTCTCCATCGCAGCTATCCAAGGTACGGGAATATTAACCCGTTTCCCATCGACTACACCTTTCGGTCTCGCCTTAGGGGCCGACTCACCCTGCGCCGATTAGCGTTGCGCAGGAACCCTTGGTCTTCCGGCGTGCGGGTTTTTCACCCGCATTGTCGTTACTCATGTCAGCATTCGCACTTCTGATACCTCCAGCATGCTTTACAACACACCTTCGCAGGCTTACAGAACGCTCCCCTACCCCGTACACTTACGTGCACAGCCGCAGCTTCGGTGACCAGTTTGAGCCCCGTTACATCTTCCGCGCAGGCCGACTCGACTAGTGAGCTATTACGCTTTCTTTAAAGGGTGGCTGCTTCTAAGCCAACCTCCTAGCTGTCTGAGCCTTCCCACATCGTTTCCCACTTAACTGGTACTTGGGGACCTTAGCTGGCGGTCTGGGTTGTTTCCCTCTTCACGACGGACGTTAGCACCCGCCGTGTGTCTCCCGGATAGTACTCACTGGTATTCGGAGTTTGCATGGGGTTGGTAAGTCGAGATGACCCCCTAGCCCAAACAGTGCTCTACCCCCAGTGGTATTCGTCCGAGGCGCTACCTAAATAGCTTTCGGGGAGAACCAGCTATCTCCGGGCTTGATTAGCCTTTCACTCCGATCCACAAGTCATCCCCTGGCTTTTCAACGACAGTGGGTTCGGTCCTCCAGTGCCTGTTACGGCACCTTCAACCTGCTNTTGCTCAATCAAGGCCGCGTATTCTACATCGTTCCGCTGCCCTGTCAACCGTTTTCTGAAGAAATTTCAAACTCGTTTTCTTCAGTACTTTCAAACGGTTGCCTTTCGATTTCTGGCCCGCCTCAGTGGCTTGCCCCTCGAAGGAGATGCGCATTCTACAGACCCCAGCCGAGGTGTCAACGCCTGATCTGAAAAAAGTTCAAATCAGGCATTTCTTGCTCAAAAACTGACCTTGACTGCGGCTGCACCAGCGGTTGCTTTCGCTCTCGCCTCATCCAGGGACTCCCCTTTTGCCAGCGCAACGCCCATTCGCCGCCTTCCGGCAATCTCGGGCTTACCAAATAACCTTAACTGGGTATCAGGCTGCGACAACGCACTTTCAAGCCCGCTGTAGGCCGGTTGGTCTGAAGTGCCTTCCGGCAATACCACAGCCGATGCACAGGGTCCGTACTGGCGAATCACCGGCACCGGCAGACCAAGGATGGCGCGGGCATGCAGGGCGAACTCTGAAAGATCCTGGGAAATCAGTGTAACCAGGCCGGTATCGTGGGGCCGCGGCGACACCTCTGAAAACCAGACATCATCGCCACTCACAAACAGCTCCACACCATACACACCGTAACCACCGAGATTCGCGGTGACCGTTTCGGCAATGTCCCGGGAGCGCTCCAGCGCCTTAACACTCATAGGCTGGGGCTGCCAGGATTCGCGGTAATCGCCATCTTCCTGGCGGTGACCGATCGGATCGCAAAACGATACACCACCGGCGTGCCGCACGGTCAGCAGGGTGATTTCATAATCAAACTGCACAAAACCTTCAACAATCACCCTGCCACGGCCTGCGCGACCGCCCGTCTGGGCATATTCCCAGGCTGACTCAATTTCATCCGTTGTTTTTACCGTACTCTGTCCTTTGCCCGAAGAGCTCATGACCGGCTTTACTACCAGGGGCAGGCCGATTGCTTCAACTGCTTCGAGGTACTGGTCCCGGGACTCGGCAAACCGATACGGGGACGTAGGCAAACCCAGCTCTTCGGCGGCCAGCCGGCGAATGCCTTCACGGTTCATAGTGAGGTTCACGGCACGGGCCGTGGGCACCACGCGATATCCTTCTTCCTCCAGGCGAACCAGCTCCGGTGTAGCAATGGCCTCAATCTCCGGAACAATAAGGTCGGGCTTTTCTTTCTCGATCACCTTGCGCAGCGCGGCGCCGTCCAGCATGTCCACCACATGGGAGCGGTGGGCAACCTGCATAGCCGGTGCATGGTCATAGCGATCAACGGCGATCACCTCAACGCCAAAACGCTGCAACTCGATAACAACTTCCTTTCCCAGCTCCCCTGAGCCACAAAAAAGGACTTTAAAGGCATTACGCCGATACGGGGTACCAATCGTTACCCCTGCCTTGATCTCTGCCATGTCTATAAACCCTTTTCAGCCGTCCGCCCTCAGAGGGCTACCCGTTGTTCGCGCACAGCGACCTTCTTCAATACTTCCCGGCGCTGGTCATCCGTCATGGAGGTCCAGTGCAGAATTTCATCCCCGGTACGCTGGCATCCGACGCAAACATCATTCTCGTCCAGCGCGCAGACGCTGACGCAAGGCGACCGGACACGCCCCTCGGCGCGACTCACCTGGCAGCCTCCATGGCACGCAGTTGCTTGACGTACCGGGCAGCATTCTCCACGTAATGGGCGGCGCTGAGCTCGAGCATCTTTTTCTGCTGATCAGTCAGCTCGCGCTTCACCTTGCCGGGAGAGCCGACCACCATCGAACCGTCGGGTACCACCATCCCCTCGGGTATAAGGGTGTTAGCGCCAATCAGGCAGTGCTTGCCAATCTTTGCCCCGTTGAGCACTACAGCATTTATGCCAATCAGCGAGTAGTCGCCAACCTCGCAGCCATGCAGCATGGCCTTGTGCCCCACCGTAACACCCCGGCCAAGGGTGAGAGGGATACCGGCATCGGTATGCAGTACCGAGCCATCCTGAATATTAGTGTGGGGCCCGACGGTAATCAGATCGTTATCGCCGCGAATGACCACGTTAAACCAGATGCTGCTTTTCTCATCCAATACCACATTGCCGATAACCGTGGCATTGCCGGCAACAAACTGACCCTCGCCCCGCATCTCGGGAACCCGGTCACCCAGTTCATACAACATGTCAGCCTCCTTCAGGCGGTTCAAGCAGATCGATGCCGGCATCGTAGACGGCGTTCAGGAAATCAACCAGCACTACCGCTGAAAGCCCCCAGATCTGATAACGATCCCAGCGATAACACGGCACATAGAACGTGTGGTTGAGGAAATTCAGCGGATCAGTACGCTCCCGCCTGTCCTCAAGAAAAAACTCGATAGGCACCTTGAAGATGCTTTCAATCTCGGCCGGATTGGCAACAAAGGCATGCTCTTGCGGGATCACCCCGACGTAGGGAGTCACCAGGATTCCGTAACGGGACATCACCTGACTGAGTGGCCCGACGATACGAACCCGCTCCGGCGGCAAGCCAATTTCCTCATGAGTCTCTCGTAACGCTGTCGCGGCAAGGGACGGGTCAGAGACGTCGCGCTTGCCGCCGGGGAACGAAACCTGGCCTCGATGGGTCTTAAGGCTGGAGGAGCGCAGCGTGAAAAGCAGCTCGGGGCGACCGGGCGCGTCGGTAACCGGCACCAGCACTCCGGCCTCGGGATAATCCAGCGCCAGTTGTCGGGGGGCGTATCCAGCCAGGCGTTCGGTCAGAAGATCATGCAAAATACTGCTCCAACTCTTTTCTCAAAATCAGGATGAGACACCGGCAACGCAGACCGATACACTTGAGCCTGATCAATTTATCAAGTTTTTTAGTATACGGGGAAACGAATGAAATATTGCAGCTCCTGCGGCCAACCGGTCGAACTCAAGATCCCCCAGGGGGACAATCGCCACCGTTTTGTCTGCCCCAGCTGCGAGACAATCCATTACCAGAATCCCCGGATCGTGGCTGGCACAGTGCCGGTCTGGGAAGGTCGCATCCTGCTTTGCCGGCGAGCAATTGAACCCCGCTACGGATACTGGACGCTACCCGCAGGATTTATGGAAAACTCGGAAACCACCCAGGAAGCCGCTGCGCGGGAAACCCTTGAAGAGGCCCTTGCCGAGGTAACGATCGAAGACCTGTACACCATGATTCATGTTCCCCACATCGATCAGGTCCACATTTTCTACCGGGCCACCCTCACCAACGGCCAGTTCGGTGCCGGCGAGGAATCACTGGAGAGCCGCCTGTTCGGACTCCATGAGATACCCTGGGAGGAGATCTCCTTTCCAACGGTACGGCGCACTCTCGAACTGTTCATTGAGGACACCCGAACCGGCCAGTACCCGGTGCGAATCAGCGATATCCGCCCGCGGGACCGCAAGACAGCGGTCCGCTGATTATAACGACTCCAGCCGGTACACCTCATACGCCGGCTCCTCATAAGGATGGGACGCCCTGAGCGCTTTCACGGCGTCCCTGATCAGGCCATCCTCGCACACCAGTTCAACCTTGTACTCCTCCACAACCTCCAGGGTTCCCTGCTGCCCCAGAAACGGCCGACTGCCATCCAGGGGGCGAAACTGCCCCTGGCCGGGACACTGCCAGGCACAGCAATCATAATCGCCAATACGACCCGCTCCGGCCGCAAAAAGGGCCGTCTTGGTCTGTTCCAGATGAGTACTCGGGACAAAATAGCAAAGCTTGTACATTGCCGGCTTCCTCGCATTCTGTTCATTTCACCACCAACCAGCGCTTTCAATGCGGCTGTTTCGTGTACAGATAAAGCACTTACGGACTTACCCACAGAATCTGTGGATAACTCTGGGGATAGATTTTGAGTAGTCGCCTCTATCCCCCGTGATTGCTGCCTTCACCTTAAATTGGCGACAAATTCGCCTAATGCAATTTATCCTTAATTTTCAACACGTTAAATTTATAGATCAAAACTTGAACCAATAATCAGGGATTTGCTCAGTTAACGTGCAGGTGGGCACCGCTAGTGTGCATAAAACTAATGAGTCAAGACCAAAATCTCTTTTTTGACACGATTTTTCCCTTGTAATATGCCCTGAAAAGAGGCACAACTGCCATTCCTGCCGGCCCAAACTGACTATTTAGTAACCATCGGTGGATAACTGCTACTCCCCGTAACGCCCAACGGCTCGGCGTGTTACTGTGGCATCCACACAAGACCGAACTCAAGACACAAAAAAACCGGCTACAACTGATAACCCGAGTCATCAGTCATAGCCGGTTTCCGGACCGTTACCGGATCCGCCCGGTCAGCCTCAGCCGAACCAGCGACGGGCGTTGCGGAACATCCTCATCCATGGGGCATCTTCCTGCCACTCACGGGGGCGCCAGGAATACTGCGGAGCCCGGAAAACCCGCTCAGGGTGAGGCATCATAATGGTCACACGGCCATCACGGGTGGTCAGGCCGGTAATACCTGCCGGCGAGCCGTTCGGATTGAACGGGTATCGCTCGGTGGCCTGGCCATGGTTATCGACATATCGCACCGCTACCAGGCCCTGCTCGGCCAGTACAGCCGCCGAGTCGCCAGCGAACTCCGCGCGTCCCTCACCATGGGCAACCGCAACCGGCATCCGCGAACCGGCCATACCATCCAGGAAAGCAGACGGTGACGGCATCACTTCGGCCATAACAAAACGGGCCTCAAACTGCTCGGACTGGTTACGGACAAAGCGCGGCCAACCCTCACTGCCCGGAATCAGCTCATGCAGGTTTGACATCATCTGGCAGCCGTTACAGACCCCAAGCGCCAGAGTGTCCTGACGCTCGAAGAAACCGGCGAACTGGTCACGGACCCGGTCACTGAACAGGATCGACTTCGCCCAGCCCTCACCTGCACCCAGCACGTCGCCGTAAGAGAATCCACCACAGGCCACAATGCTGTTGAACCGGTCAAGCGTGATACGGCCAGACAGCAGGTCACTCATGTGAACGTCGACCGCCTCAAAACCTGCCCGATCGAAGGCTGCGGCCATTTCCACCTGGCCATTGACGCCCTGCTCGCGCATCACCGCTACCCGCGGACGGGCACCCTTATTGATGTAGGGAGCCGCCACATCCTCGTTTACATCGAAGGTGAGCTGGGCGGTGAGCCCGGGGTCGGCAACATCCAGCAGGTTATCAAACTCCTGGGCAGCGCAGTCGGCGTTATCGCGCAGCGACTGGATGCGATAGCTCGTCTCGGACCACAGCCGCTGGAGATCAGCCCGAGGCTCATTCACCACGTAATCACCGGCGAACGAATATCGGATACGATCTTCATCATTGAGCGTACCGATCACTGCGGTGTGCTCACCAAGCCCGGCAGCGGAGAACTGCTGCAATACAAACTCGGTATCGTCACGGCGCACCTGGATAACCGCACCCAACTCTTCATTGAACAGTTCACGGGCAAATTGGGCCGACTCCTCGGCCAGACCGTCCAGCTTGATCTCAATACCGCAATGGCCGGCAAAGCTCATCTCGGCCAGGGTGACAAACAGCCCGCCGTCGGAGCGGTCATGGTATGCCAGCAGCTTGTCATCGGTATTCAGGCCCTGGATCACGGCAAAGAACGCCTTGAGGTCTTCGGGATCATCCACATCGGGAGCCACTGCGCCGACCTGGCGGTATACCTGCGCCAGCGCGGAACCGCCGAGACGGTTCTGACCCGCCGCCAGATCCACCAGGATCAGGTCGGTTTCGCCGCAATCTGTCTGCAGCTGCGGCGTCAGGGTCTTACGGACATCGGTGACCGGCGCAAACCCGCTGATGATCAGTGACAGCGGCGCCGTTACACTCTTCTGCTCGCCGCTGTCCTCTTCCCAGACCGTCTTCATGGACATGGAATCCTTGCCCACCGGAATGGTAATACCCAGGCTCGGGCAAAGCTCCATGCCGACCGCGCGGACAGTTTCGTAGAGATTCTCGTCCTCACCCGGGTGGCCCGCTGCCGCCATCCAGTTCGCCGACAGGCGGATATCTGACAACTTCGCAATCGGTGCCGCAGCCATGTTGGTGATCACTTCACCCACCGCCATGCGGCCGGATGCCGGGGCATCAATGATGGCAACCGGGGTACGCTCACCCATCGCCATGGCTTCGCCGGTGGTCACATCAAAGGACGTCGCCGTTACGGCCACATCGCTGACCGGTACCTGCCAGGGACCTACCATCTGGTCACGGGCTACCAGGCCCGTGATGGTGCGATCACCAATGGTAATCAGGAAACTCTTGGAGCCTACCGAGGGCAGTCGCAGCACGCGCCGGATGGCCTCGTGGAGGTCAATCCGGGTCGAGTCGAAAATCGGCTTGGTAAACGAAGAACGGGAGACGCTGCGATGCATGCGCGGCGGCTTGCCGAACAACACCTCCATCGGCAGGTCGACCGGCTTATCGCCGTAGTAGGCGTCCGACAATTCCAGGTGATGGGCTTCGGTGGCTTCGCCGATAACCGCATAGGGACAACGCTCCCGGCGGCAGATCGCATCGAAGGTATCGAGGTTCTCGGCCGCCACCGCCATTACGTAGCGTTCCTGGGATTCATTGCACCAGATTTCCAGCGGAGACATGCCCGGCTCGTCACTGGGGATCTCCCGCAGTTCGAACTTGCCGCCGCGACCACCGTCCTTGACCAGTTCCGGCATGGCGTTGGACAGGCCGCCGGCACCCACATCATGGATAAAGGCAATCGGGTTGTGCTGCCCCATCTGCCAGCAACGGTCGATGACTTCCTGGCAACGACGCTCCATCTCGGGGTTGTCCCGCTGGACGGACGCAAAATCGAGATTTTCATGGCTGGTACCGGAATCCATTGAGGACGCAGCACCACCACCCAGACCGATCAGCATGGACGGACCACCCAGCACGATCAGCTTGGCGCCGACCGGGATGTTACCCTTTTCGACATGCTCGGCACGGATGTTGCCCAAGCCACCGGCAATCATGATGGGCTTGTGATACCCGCGCACTTCCTCACCCGCGGCACCGGGCACTTGCTCTTCAAAGGTGCGGAAGTAACCGGCCAGGTTTGGCCGGCCGAATTCGTTATTAAAGGCAGCACCGCCGATCGGCCCCTCGATCATGATGTCCAGCGCAGAGGCAATCCGGTCCGGCTTGCCGTACCCGCCTTCCCAGGGCTGCAGATCACCCGGCAGGTTGAGGTTGGACACGGTGAAGCCGGCAAGGCCGGCCTTCGGTTTGGAGCCACGGCCGGTGGCACCTTCGTCACGGATCTCGCCGCCGGAACCGGTCGCGGCGCCGGCAAAGGGCGAGATGGCGGTGGGATGGTTGTGGGTTTCCACCTTCATCAGGATATGGATGTCTTCCTGATGGTAGTCGTAGACACCGGTTTCCGGGTTCGGGAAGAACCGTCCGCCCCGGCTGCCACAAATGACGGCGGCATTATCCTTGTAGGCAGACAATACCCCTTCGCTGTTCATTTCATGGGTATTGCGAATCATCGCGAACAGCGATTTTTCCTGGCCTTCACCATCAATATCCCAGGACGCATTGAAAATCTTGTGGCGACAATGCTCAGAGTTCGCCTGGGCGAACATCATCAGCTCCACATCCGTAGGATCGCGCTGCAGATCGGTGAACGACTTCACCAGATAATCCACCTCGTCGTCCGCCAGCGCCAGGCCGAGGCGTTTGTTGGCGTCGACCAGCGCCTGACGACCACCGCCGATCACCGGCACCCGATCCAGCGGACGGGGTTCTTCCCGGTGGAACAGCAACTCGGCACCGCCCATCTCATGAAACACCTTCTGGGTCATCCGGTCGTGCAACAGCGCCGCGATACGTTCGCGCTGTTCCAGCCCGAGCTTGCCCTGTGCCCGGATGTAATAGGCAGTACCCCGTTCGATCCTGCGGATCTGGCGCAAGCCGCAGTTACGTGCGATGTCGGTCGCCTTGCTGGACCAGGGTGAAAGGGTGCCCGGGCGGGGCACCACCAGGAACAGAATACCGTCCGGCTCCTCAACCTGAACACTGGGCCCGTAGGTCAGCAAGCGATCCAGGACCGCCTGCTCCGCTTCGGACAGCGGAGCCTCCAGGTCCGAGAAATGCATGAATTCTGCATACACATGATCCACTTCCGGAACTTCGGAGCGGATCTGGGACAGGAGCTTTTGTGAACGGAAAGGCGAGAGTGCGGGAGCGCCGCGAAGTTCCAGCATGGTTTAAACCTGTATCGCGCGAAACTGAAAAGTCTGGATGAGCGCTCCCCCGGCACCTCTAGGGAGCTGGTATTAAAGGAGGCCACACCCGGCTATCTGAAAGCCCGCCATAATACTTTAAAGCGGCTCCGGGATACAGCATCAACACCTCGTGTAGGGAAATATACGTGGCCACCCGGACGCCGGCAGCAGGGGGGCTTCCGCTGCGCCGACAGCCTCCCGGCGGCAGCACAGCCAGTGCGAAACCTGGTCATCGAACATACAATTGGCCGGATTTTGTGCATTAAACCTATGGTTGGATTGACCAGGGGTCGCGGTCTGGGGGATTATCTAACCGGGCATGGATCGCTTTCCCTTCTACCTGAGGTGATATTCGGGACCGTAAAATCAACCCGTCCCTTGTCGGCAGTCACACTGAACAGGTGATCGGCTGGGCCTCAAAAACGTACACCTCAGGACCTGTTGTACGGGAGACTACGGATTTGGCAAAACAAACAAACCTGAAGGCACGAACAGGCGCTGGCCTGCTCGTTCTGGCGAGCCTGGCCCTCTTGGCAACCGGTTGTTCCCGGCCCACTACCCTGGAGGAAATCCGCTCCGAGGGCGTCCTGCATGTAATTACCCGTAATGCCCCTTCGGTCTACTACGAAGGACGCGACGGGCCGACCGGCTTCGAGTACGAGTTAGCCAAACGCTTCGCCGATGAAATCGGGGTCGAACTGCGGGTCCGGGTAGCCGAAGACAATGCAGAGATCCTGTCAGTGCTGGATCGAAATTATGCCCACATCGGGCTTGCCGGCCTGGTCGAGCGCCCGGGATTCAGTGACAACTACCGCATCCTGCCCAACGGCCTGGAGGCGCGCTCCGTGGTGGTCTACAACCGCGACGTCGAGCGCCCGGAAACCGTTGCCGACCTCAGGAATACGGCCATTCATCTGGTCGCCGAGAGTAACCACGAGCATTATCTGAACGCCCTGGCATCGGAATACCCGGAGCTGCAATGGCAGGTACATCCGGGACTTGACCCGGCAGGCCTGCTCGGACGCGTCGAATCCGGCGAATTCAAGGTGGCCGTGGTGGCGTCCAACGAACTCGACCTGAACCACGTGTTCTTCCCGGACGTCAAGGAAGCCTTCAGCCTCAATGAGCCTGAAAGCCTGAACTGGCTGTTCCCGATCGAACAGGACGAAACATTGCTGAATGCCGCCGCCGAGTTCCTCGACCGGCTCGCCAGTGATGGTACCCTCGCCCAGCTGACAGAACGTTTTTACGGTCACCTGGACCGCCTCAACTACGTCGGGGCGCGCACCTTTGTTCACCATGTCCGAAACCGGTTACCCCGTTACGAAACCCTGTTCCAGGACTATGGCAGCAAGCACGGCATTGACTGGCGACTGCTGGCAGCCATCGGGTATCAGGAATCCCACTGGCGGCCCAACGCCGTTTCGCCTACCGGGGTGCGCGGCCTGATGATGCTGACGCGCACAACCGCCAGCCAGATAGGAATTGAAAACCGGCTTGACCCGGAAGAGAGTATCCAGGGCGGTGCCCGCTACTTCACCCTGGTGAAAGAACAGATTCCCGAGCGCATTCCGGAACCGGACCGCACCTGGTTTGCCCTGGCCTCCTACAACGTCGGCTTCGGCCATTTGGAGGATGCCCGCCGGCTGACCGAGGACGCCGGCAAGAACCCGGACCGGTGGATGGACGTCAAGGAGTTCCTGCCCCTGCTGGCCCAGAAGGAATGGTATTCAAAAACCCGTTACGGCTATGCCCGCGGCCATGAACCGGTTATCTACGTACAGAATATCCGGCGCTACTACGACGTGCTGGCCTGGATGAAGGAGCCGCTGCAGGCCACCGAGCAAGTGGCCAGCCAGGAAGTGTTCCCGCAGGAAGTCACCGACGAGCCGATTGCCGACAAGAGCGACCCGGCCGAATCCGAGTTGCGGGCCATGTTGCCAAAAGAGCTGGGGCTCACCCCGCCCACGCTCTGACCCCTTCCGTTTGCGAGCAGGTGCCAGCGGCGCCCCTTCAGTCAACAAGCGTATCGGGCGCCGTGCAGTCCAGCGCCTGCTCGACCTGCTCTGCACTGAATCCCCGCTGCCCCAGAAACCTGGCCTGCCGCGCTTTCTCCGGCCAGTCGTCGCGGATATCCGCCAGACCGAATTTGCGCTCCCGTAAACGCACCGCGGTACGAACCCAGCTGGCATCGTCCACTTCTTTGAGAGCTTCCGGCAGAAACCGGATGCCCCGTTGCTGCAGCTCAGCCTGAATTCTCAGCGGGCCGTAGCCGAGATCCATGCGCTGCCTGGCGTAAACATCCGCAAAGCGGTCATCGCTCAGCCAGCCCTCGTGCTCGTATTCATCGAGAACTTCTTCGATCAGCCCGGGCTCGATTCCCCGCTGGCGAAGTTTCAGGACAAGCTCCAGCCGACTGTGCTCCCGCCGGGCCAGGAGGCGGAGCGCGCTGCTGCGGGCCTTTTGTGCGGGATCTTCCGGTTTTTTCTGTTTTCCCATTCTGACTCTTCCCGCAAGCGCGGACAAAACGATAGACTAGCGCGCATTCGTGGTAGTGCGTATCCGGCCTCCGGACATCCGGAGCAGCCGATGTTTGGTGACGGTATACTCTGCCGGACACCGGGAACTGGTTTCAAGACTCAAGGAATTCCTCATGGCCGCATTTCTCCAGAAACTGTTCAAGTCCCGCAAAAATACGGTGACACCGCCCCCGGCCCAGCTCCGTAATCCGCGCCTGCCCGACAAAGAGGAAGACCAGCGGCCGAACGAACAGGATGCCAGGAGGGAACAACAGCAAGCCTTGCTGGCCAACGGCGCCGATGAACTGCAACTGGAAGAACTGGCCTTGGCCGGTGTCACGGCCGAAATCCGGCTCAAGGCCGCGAATGGCCTGACGAACCGGGAGGCCCTGCAACGGGTTCAGAAAGCCGCCAAATCCCGCGACAAGGGTGTTTACCAGGTGGTCCGCCAGAAGCTGACCGTGATCCGGGAGGCCGAGGAGCAGCGCCAGCAAACCGTTGCCACCATCGAGCAGCTCGTCAAACAGGCCTCCGACCAGGCTGCCAGCGAGGACACCAAGCTGTTCCAGGCCCGTCTGGAAACGCTCCTGAAACAGTGGTCAGAGGTCGAGTCTGCTGCCAGCACAGCGCAGACCGCGGCGTTTCTGGAGGCCGTTCACAAATGCCGGGAACGTCTCCGGGACCTGCAGGCCGCTGCCGAGAAGTTGCAGCAGGACGAGCAGAAAACCGGCCAACGGGAAGAAACCCTCACCCTGCTGGCACAGACGCTGGATGAACTCAAGACCCACCCGGACGACGCGCTGCCGTCCCTCTCATCTCTTGACGCCCTGCAGAAGACCCAGGAAAACCGCTGGCTGGAAGCCACCCGGGATACCCAGGTCAGCCAGCAGGAACAGAAAGCCTACCAGAACCTGATGCTGCCCCTGCGCGCCTACATTACCGCTCTGCGGGCACTGGTACAGCATCGGGACGAGCTCACGGAACTGGCTTCTGCCGGCAATCCCGCTGATGAAACCTCGACCCAGCGAGCGGCAGAGCTGATCAAAGAGATCAACTGGCCGGTCGATTACGCCAAGCCCGCCCTGCTTAAGGCCCTGGCCCAGGCGGCCGGCAAGAAAAAACAACCAGCCCCGGCGACCCGAGCGGTCGTTGACCAGTCCAGCCAGGTCGCCGAACTGACGGCGGTCATTGGCAAGCTGGACCAAGCGCTGGAGGCAAAACAACTCAAGGAATCCCGCCAGCTGTTCAAAACCGCCCAGCAACAGCTGAAGGCCCTTGATCATCGCCACGGCAAGCCTTTCCAGGCGCGAATGCAGCTCCTCGGCGGCCAGTTACGGGAGCTGTCCGACTGGGCGGGTTTTGTTACCCAGCCCAAGCAGGTCGTTCTTTGTGAACAAATGGAGTATCTCGCGGAACAGCCCATGGAACCGGAAGCCAAGGCAACCCGCATCAAGGAGTTGCAGAATGAGTGGCGGGAGCTGGGCGGATCATCCGACCGGACGTTGTGGGCACGTTTCAAGCAGGCCTCCGATGCTGCCTACGAGCCCTGCAAGGAGTACTTCTCGGCGAAGTCCGGGCTGAAGCACGCCAACCTGCAGAAACGGGAGGCCATTTGCCGGGAGCTGGAGACGTTTGTCGGGCAGGCAGACTGGTCTGCCATCGACTGGAAAGCTGCAGAACGAATTCACCGAACCGCGCGGGACGAGTGGAAAGCCGCCTGGCCAGTCGAGTTCCGCGACAATCGCGGTGTCCAGAAGCAGTTCGATCACCTGCTGCGGCAAATCGAAGAGCCCCTGGATGCCGAGCGTACCCGTAATGAAGCGCTCAAATCAGACATCGTCCAGCGTGCCGAAGCGCTCATCAGTCACGAACCACTCAGCGAAGCGATGAACCTGGCCAAGTCACTGCAGGAGGAGTGGACCGCGGTGGGCATTACCCGCCACCGGGAAGATCGCAAACTGTGGCAGGCATTCCGCAAAGCCTGTGACGCCATCTTCGCCCGCCGCGAGGCGCAGCGGAACGAACAGCAAGAGGAAACCCGCCAGGCAGACCGCCAGCTTGAAGAACTCCTTGGCCGTACCGGCCAGTTGAACGAGCAGGCTCCACAGCAGGAGATTGCAGCCCAGCTGGAACAGCTGCGCGCTACCGCCGCCCTGCAAGTATCGAAAGCCCAGCGCGAACGGCGCACCCGCGAAGAACAGCGCCTGGCCGCGCTGGTTGACCAACAGCGTCAGGCCGCTCGCGTGCAGGAGTGGATTCACGCAGTACGGGGCCGGCTGGATGGCAGTCTGGAGCCAGGCAGCTTACCGAGTGACTGGCAAAAGCGCGCTGTCGCTCTGCAGGATCTGCCCACTGCCGAGCTGGTCATCCGTGCGGAGATTCACGCCGGCGTCCCCTCTCCGGATCAGGATCAGGGCCGCAGGATGGAAGTGCAGGTACAACGCTTGGCGGAAGGCCTGGGTAACCACGGCGGTCCGGAAACTGGTGATCCGCTGGAGGCTTTGGTCGCGGCCTGGTGCCTCGATGAAAGTCGCGACGACCTGAGCGAAGAGTTCGCCTCCCGTCTGATCCGGACACTGGAAGCCCCCCGCACCTGAAGCCGCTCGCCAACGGATCACGATCCCCCGCGGGCCGGACCTTACCGGCCCGCTCTTTTTACCTGGAGCAGACTCCCGGACCTGACTCGCGACGACCGCCGGAGTAACCGCCGGCGTAACCAACTGAGTAATCGCCAGAGTATCCGCCAGCCACCACGCCCTCGCGCTAGGTCCTCTGCGCCACTCCTATCCACTCCCTCCTCTTCCCAGCCAGCCGCGATTGAGCAGTTTCGCCAATCCGATTGGCAGCGCGCGTCATTACCCAAGTGGTACCCGAACCGCTATGGTTAACCCTGGTAATCCTGCTACCGCCACAATCACAATCAGAGGAAAAGAGATGACCACCGAGGCGTATATCTTCGATGCAGTCCGTACTCCGCGGGGCCGCGGCAAAAAAGACGGTGCCCTGCACAGCGTCAAACCCGTCACGCTGCTTACCACCGTGCTCCGGGCACTGCAGGAGAGAAATGGCCTGGATACCGCCCAGGTCGATGACATCGTCATGGGCTGCGTAACGCCGGTGGGCGACCAGGGTGCGGATATCGCCAAGACCGCTGCGCTGGCAGCAGACTGGGATGAAAAAGTGGCCGGTGTCACCCTCAACCGGTTCTGCGCCTCTGGCCTGGAGGCGGTCAATCTCGCCGCCATGAAAGTCCGTTCAGGCTGGGAAGACCTGGTAGTTGCCGGCGGTGTCGAGGCCATGTCACGGGTTCCCATGGGGTCCGACGGCGGCGCCTGGGCCCTCGACCCGGCGACCAATCTGCACACCGGGTTCATGCCCCAGGGCATAGGTGCCGACCTGATTGCGACCCTGGAGGGTTTCAGCCGCGAAGATGTCGACAACTTTGCCGTAAAATCCCAGCAAAAAGCCGCTAACGCCTGGGAGAAAGGGCACTTTTCCCGCTCGATCGTCCCGGTTACCGATCAAAATGGCGTGGTGATCCTCGACCGTGACGAGCATGTTCGTGGCAACACTACCCTTGAATCTCTCGCCGGCCTGAAACCGTCATTCCAGATGATGGGTGAACTGGGCTTTGACGGCGTGGCCCGGGAAAAATACCACTATGTGGAAAGAATCAACCACGTCCATCACGCTGGCAATTCGTCCGGCATCGTTGATGGAGCCACCGCCATGCTGATCGGTAGCGAGGCCAAGGGCAAGGCTCTGGGGCTGAAACCCCGGGCACGGATTGTAGCCACGGCCGTCACCAGCACCGACCCGACCATCATGCTGACCGGACCGGCCCCGGCCGCCCGCAAAGCGCTTGAAAAAGCCGGCATGACCGTGGACCAGATAGATCTGTTTGAAGTGAATGAAGCCTTCGCCTCGGTAGTGATGCGCTTCCAGCGGGAGCTGTCGGTGCCCGATGAAAAAGTGAACGTCAACGGCGGTGCAATCGCCATGGGCCACCCACTCGGGGCTACGGGCGCCATGATTGTCGGCACCCTGATGGATGAACTGGAGCGCCGCGAACTGCGCTACGGCCTCGCCACCCTCTGTGTGGGCGGCGGCATGGGTATTGCCACCATTATTGAACGCGTCTGAATCCGACACTTTTTCTGCAAGGAGAACCGATTATGAGTGCTATCCGTTACGAGCTGGATTCAGACCAGATCCTGACCCTGACCATCGACATGCCCGGGCAGTCCGCCAATACCATGAACGGCGCATTCCGCGAAGGCCTGAGCGAGACCGTCAACAGAGTGAAGACGGATCTCGACGCCATCCGAGGCATTATCGTTACCTCGGCCAAGAAGACCTTCTTTGCCGGCGGTGATCTGAACGAGCTGCACCGCGTTACCAGGGCGCAAGCCAGCGAGTTTGAAGCCATGGTGAACGGCCTCAAGGCCGACATGCGCTTCCTTGAGACCACCGGAAAACCCCTGGTCGCGGCGATTAATGGCACCGCACTCGGTGGCGGCCTGGAAATCGCGCTCGCCTGTCATCACCGGGTGGTAATGGACGATGACAGCATCCAGCTGGGCCTGCCGGAGGTCACCCTGGGACTGTTGCCCGGTGGCGGCGGTACCCAGCGGCTGCCGCGGATGATCGGCCTGGAGGCCGCCTTCCCGTTCCTGATGGAGGGCAAAAAGGTTACTCCCGGGGCGGCGCTGAAGGCAGGCATCGTGGATGAGCTGGCCGGATCCCCGGAGGAGCTGCTGAACAAGGCCAGAGCGTTCATTGACGCCAATCCGAAACGCCAGCAGCCCTGGGACCAGAAAGGCTTCAAACTCCCGGGCGGCGCGCCCCACCACCCCGCCATGGCCCAGAAGCTGGCCATCGCCCCGGCCATGCTGAGACAGAAAACCAAAGGCTGTTACCCGGCACCGGAGCGCATCCTGTCTGCCGCCGTGGAAGGTGCCCAGGTCGATTTCGACAATGGCAGCCTTATCGAAACCCGCTACTTCACCGAGCTCGTCACCGGCCAGGTCGCCAAGAACATGACCAGCACCTTCTGGTTCCAGCTTAATGCCATCAAGGCCGGCGGCAGCCGCCCCGAGGGGGTTGCCGGGGAAACGTTCCGCAAGGTGGGCGTACTGGGCGCCGGCATGATGGGAGCAGGAATTGCCTACGCCACCGCCAGTCGTGGCATCGAGGTCATCCTCAAGGATGTCTCGGTGGAAAACGCGGAAAAAGGAAAGAGCTACTCGGAGAAACTGCTGGCCAGGAAAGTCAGTCGCGGCCGCATGAGCGAAGACCAGAAAGCGGCGGTCCTCAGCCGTATCCGGGCAACAGACTCGGCCGCCGACCTCGAGGGCTGCGACCTGGTGATCGAGGCAGTCTTTGAGGACAGTGACCTCAAGGCCCGGGTTACCCGGGAGGCGGAGCCGAAGCTGGTGACCAACGGCATCTTTGCTTCCAACACCTCAACCATCCCCATCACCCAACTCGCCGACGCGTCTGCCAGGCCGGAAAATTTTATCGGCCTGCACTTCTTCTCGCCGGTCGACAAGATGCAACTGGTGGAGATCATTGTCGGCGCCCGAACCTCCGATGAAACCCTGGCCCGCGCCTTCGACTATGTTCAGCAAATCGGCAAGATTCCCATCGTGGTCAACGACAGCCGCGGGTTCTTCACGTCTCGGGTGTTCGGCACCTTCGTCAATGAAGGTATTTCGATGCTGGCCGAGGGTATTCACCCGGCCAGTATCGAAAATGCCGGGCTGCTCGCCGGCATGCCCGTCGGCCCGCTGGCCATCTCTGATGAAGTCAGTATGACCCTGATGCAGCATATTCGGGCCCAGAGCCGGAAAGATACCGAAGCCGCCGGCGGGACCTGGCGGCCTCATCCGGCCGAAGCGGTGATCGACCGGATGGTGGACGAGTTCGGTCGCAAGGGTAAGGCCGCCGGCGCAGGCTTTTATGACTACCCCGCCAATGGCAAAAAGCACCTGTGGGCCGATCTGGAAAGCCTGTTCGTGGACTCCGCCCGGGCACGCAATGTGGCGCTGCAGGACCTGAAGGACAGGATCCTGTTCATCCAGGCCATCGAGACCGTTCGCTGTCTTGAGGAAGGCGTGCTGCGAACTGTTGCCGACGCCAATATCGGCAGTATTTTCGGCATTGGCTATGCGCCCTGGACCGGCGGTGCCATCCAGTTCATCAACCAGTATGGAGTGCGCGCCTTTACCGCACGAGCCCACGCCCTGGCCGATCAGTATGGCGAGCGCTTCAATCCTCCGGCCCTGCTGCTGGAAAAAGCCGAATCAAATACTGACTTCGCCTGACCGGAGACCGGAGAGGCCTCTGGCCTCTCCGGTTCTCTCCTGTACCTCCCCACCCGCACGTGTTTCCCCAAGGGCTTGCCGCCCTAACCTGCCTTCACTAGCCCGGGGCCAAACCTGACACTATCATGGACAGATTGTCACATAGCGACACTCAATGGCTATGGCAACCAATCTGGCGCTTGCCTACAATGAATCAGACATGTCAATCTGATCGGATCCCGGCTCCGTAATCGTTAACTACGGTGCCATGCCCCAATTCCGGCGGCAGGATCATGACCAAATATCAGGTACCAACGCTTATGATGATCGCGGAACGCTTTAACGCCCGGACCCGAGCAACCTCACTCCCGGGAAGTCTCCGCCGAACGGGCCGCGCCCTTGTTCTCGGCCTGGCATTGCTGCCCGTCGGGCTGCACGCCGCCATCGATCGGGAAACCCTGCCCGCCTACGAGGCGGTCGCACCGACCGTCGATCAGGCACGGGCCAATATCCTGATTGCCCGGCAGCTGCAGTTTACCCACTTCCGCGATCGTGCCATTGACGACAGCCTGTCCAGCGATGTGTTTGATGCCTACCTGGATTATCTGGACGGCCAACGAATCTATCTGACCCAGCAGGACATCAACAGCCTGGACCAGGCCCGTTTCCGGCTCGGCTCGGCCCTGAAAACCGGTCAGCTGCAACCGGGCTTCGATATCTACAACATCGTCCAGCAGCGCATTATCGAGCGGCTGAACTTTGCGCTGTCCGTCATCGACCAGGGCATCGACAAGCTGGATTTCAGCACCAGCGAACAAATCCTGCTTGATCGCTCCGAAGCCGGCTGGGAATCGGATACCGCTGCGCTCAACAAGCTCTGGGTCAAGCGCATCAAGAATGCGGTGCTGGCCCAGCGCCTGAATGGTACCGACGACGAAGCCATTACCGACACCTTGCGCCGCCGCTATGAAGGCCAGCTCAAACGTGCCACCCAGGTGCGCAGTGAGGATGCCTTCCAGGCTTACATGAACGCCTTCACCGGCATGTGGGATCCCCACACCTCCTATTTTTCTCCGCGCACCTCGGAAAACTTCAACATCAACATGAGCCTGTCCCTCGAGGGCATTGGCGCAGTGTTGCAGTCCGACAACGAGTACACCAAGGTGGTCCGACTGGTGCCCGGCGGGCCCGCGTCCAAGCAGGGCCAGCTGCAACCGGCTGACCGGATTGTCTCGGTAACCCAGGAAGACGAGAAAAAGCCCGTCAATGTCATCGGCTGGCGCCTTGATGAGGTGGTGGACCTGATTCGCGGCCCCCGCGAGTCAGTGGTAACACTGGAAGTTATTCCGGCCAACGCCACGGACGAGACCGTCACCCGTACCATTGCCATCAAACGCGACAAGGTGAAACTGGAAGAACAGAGCGCCAGCAGCGATACCATCAATCTCGAACGCAAAGGCCGCGAGTACCGTATCGGCGTCATCCAGATTCCCACGTTCTATGCCGACTTCAAGGCCATGCAGCAGGGCGACCCCAATTACAAGAGCACCACCCGGGACGTTCGACGACTGATCGAAGGACTTGAAAAGGAGGGCGTGGAAGGCCTGGTGATCGACCTGCGCAATAACGGGGGCGGAGCCCTCCACGAAGCCAATGACCTCGTCGGGCTGTTCATCGACGAAGGTCCCACGGTACAGATCCGTAACTCCAGCAATGATGTCCAGGTACTCACCGACCAGGACCCGTCTGTGGTCTACGACGGCCCGCTGGTGGTACTGGTGAACCGGATGAGCGCCTCCGCATCGGAGATCTTCGCCGGCGCCATCCAGGACTATGGCCGCGGCCTGGTGGTGGGGTCCCAGACCTTCGGCAAGGGCACGGTACAAGCAGTCCGGCCGCTGAATCACGGTCAGCTGAAGATCACCCAGTCCAAGTTCTACCGGGTTTCCGGCGGTTCAACACAGCACAAGGGCGTGGTGCCGGATATCGAGATCCCGTCCCGGATCGACAAGACCCGCATAGGTGAAGATGCCCTCGACCACGCCCTGCCCTGGGACCGTATCGAGGCGGTCCTCCATGACCGTTACTTCGACTTCAGCGGCATTATTGACGAACTGCGCCGTCGCCATGACGAGCGCTTCAACGAGAATCCCGAGTTCCGCCTGCTGCAACAGGAAATCGATTTCCTCAATGAGCAGCGGGAAATGAATTACGTCAGCCTGAACATTGACGAACGCAAGGAATACCAGTCCCGCATCGAGCGGACGCGACTGACCATTGCCAATGCGCGGCGTGAGATCCGTGGAGAGGCCCCGTTCGAGACCTTGAAGCAGCTGGAAGACTGGGAAGATACCCAGGCGGCGGACCTCGACAACACGGACGAAGAACTGGACTTTGTCGTCCGCGAGGGTGGCCACATCATGGCGGACATGCTGGAACTGGACCAGCGCATGGCATCCATTGAAATGCCCCGCCCGATCACCGCCCAGGCCCAGTAAACGGGACCCATCGTTACCGGACTCACAACAGGCGGGCGGGCAGCACGGATGAGCGCGAAGGACGAGGACGACAAGCAACGGGCCCGGCGCATTGAAGGCATGCTGATGGATGCCCTCCATGCGATGAAATCCATGGACCAGGTGGCCGAGCTGGAAAAAACCTCCGGGGCTGACGGGGCGGTGCTTACGCCACCGGATCATACCCGCCCGGCGGAAGACGAGGAATCCCTGCTAGGCCGCATTGCCGGGCTTACCGAATCGGCGCTGAGGTTTGCTGCCCGGTCAACCGACACGTCGCTGAGGGTCGGACGGGCCCTGATCAACTCCCAGGACCAGCTGCGGATGATGCTGGCTGCCGGAAAATCCCTGAAGGACATCCGGGAAGTTGCCGGGCTCACCCTGACGGAAATGAGCGAAGCCCTGAACCTGCGGGACAAGACCATTCTTGAAGCCATCGAGAACGGCACCAGCACCCTGTCCTTTGAACTGATCCTGCGCCTTGCGGCGCTGATCGCCCGCAATGACCCGGTCCCGTTTATCCTGCGGACCACCCGGAACTACAACCCGGAAGTGTGGCAGATTCTCGACGACTGGGGCGTCGGACGGCTGCCGCTGCAGTTTGAGCGGGAGCGGGAATTCATCAACATCTTCCGCCGCCACGATGACGCCCGCAACCTGTCCGATGAAGGCTTTCGCAAGGTACTGGAGTTCACCCGCCAGAGCTTTGAGATGTCCCTGCACTTCATTGAAGAGCAAGAGCGGGAAACCGCAGACCTGAAAGCCCGCCTGGAACAGACGACCGGTCAGGCTCCGGAGCAGGCCAAATCGGGAACGTCCGCCAACAAGGCGTCACGGGCAACCCGGAAACCGCGCTGACCGGTTACCACCTTCTCCGGCTCAACCTTCGCCGACTCACCCTTCGCCAAACAGTTTCCGCATGCCGGTGATGTCGGGGTTCCTGACCACCCCCTGCTCGGTCACGATCACGTCGATCAGGCTCGCCGGCGTCACATCAAACACCGGATTGAACACATCCACGCCGTCGGGAGCCAGCGGAATGCCGCGGATCTGGCGCAGCTCGCTGCCTTCCCGCTCTTCAATGGGGATATCGGCGCCGGACGCCAGGCTCATGTCCACGGTGCTGGAGGGCGCCACCACCATGAAGCCAACCTTGTGATGCCGGGCGAGAACCGCCAGGCTGTAGGTCCCGATCTTGTTGGCCACATCCCCGTTGGCGGTGATCCGGTCCGCCCCGACGATCACCCAGCGCACGTCGCCTCGGGCGAGGATCCAGGCCGCCGCGCCATCAGCATTGAGAGTCACCGGGATACCGTCCCGGGCCAGTTCCCAGGCGGTCAGCCGGCTGCCCTGCAGCCAAGGGCGGGTCTCGTCGGCAAAAACCTGTTGCAGCCGTTTTTCCTCGTGGAGCCTCCGGATAACTCCGAGGGCCGTACCATAGCCGCCCGTCGCCAGCGCTCCGGTATTACAGTGGGTCAGCACCGAGAAAGTGCCGGATTCCTCCATCACGGCAACCGCATGGCCCGCCATCGCCAGGTTGGCCGCCAGGTCTTCCCGATGGATGGCCTCCGCCTCCGCCGCAAGCCTGTCAGTGGCTTCGGCCAGCGAGCCGCAGGCTGCGAACACCTTTTTCATGCGTTCCAGTGCCCAGAACAGGTTCACCGCGGTGGGGCGGGAGGCAGCCAGCTCGTCGATCGCCTGGCCGATTTCCGCCTTCCAGTCACCGCTGCCGGCGTGGCGAGCCGCCAGGGCCACCCCGTAGGCCGCGCTGATACCGATCGCCGGGGCACCGCGCACCACCATATCCCGGATGCTCTGGGCAACTCCGGACGCCCCATCATGGGTCAGCCAGTGTTCTTCGCCCGGCAGCAGCCGCTGATCCAGAAGGTCAAGGCTGTGGCCGTGCCAGCGAATGGCCACGGTACCGATGGAACGTGGTGAGGTCTTGGTCATTGCAATACTCCCGGAGGGGTGGAAAAAACCGCGTCAGTATACCCGTTTTGGCTGAAACCGCAGCCACAGGGTAGTCGCTAACCATGGCTCTCGTTATACTTTCCGGCTACATTCCCCATCCCGCCAACAAGCGGTAAAGGCAGACTGAATGGCAGCAGATACCATCATTGCCGCAGATACGCGCATCAACGCCCGCTGGGTAATTCCTGTCCAGCCGGCAGGCATTACTCTCGACCATCACGCTGTGATCATCCAGAGTGACCGCATTATCGCGGTGGTCCCCCAGCCGGAGGCCGACGCCCGGTTTCACGCCCGGGAAACCATCGACCTCAATAACCATGTGGTGCTGCCCGGGCTGATCAACATGCATGGTCACGCGGCCATGTCCCTGTTCCGCGGGATGGCCGACGACCTGCCGCTGATGGCCTGGCTCAGCGACCACATCTGGCCGGCGGAAGGCAAGTTCATCGACGCGGCATTTATCGCCGACGGCACCCAGCTGGCGATGGCAGAAATGCTGCGCACCGGCACCACCACGTTCTCCGACATGTACTTCTATCCCGAGGTGGTGGCGGAAGTCGCCCACGACACCGGCATGCGGGCCCAGGTGTGCTTCCCCCTGCTGGATCATCCCACGGTCTGGGGATCCGGCCCCGATGAATACTTCGCCAAGGGTACGGCGCTGATTGACCAGTGGCAGGGCGATCCCTGGATCATGCCCGCCATCGGTCCGCATGCCCCCTACACCGTCTCTGATGAACCGCTACTCCGTGCAGCAGAGCTGTCCAGGGCGCGGGACGTCAATTTGCAGGTCCACCTGCACGAAACCGCCTTCGAGGTCAGTGATTACATGGAGCGGGCCGGCAAACGACCAACAACCCGCCTGGCCGAACTCGGCGTGCTGGGGCCGCGCACCCAGTGTGTCCACATGACCCAGATTGACGCTACCGATATCGGTCACCTCCGCACCAGCGGTGCCCATGTCATCCACTGCCCCGAGTCCAACCTCAAGCTCGCCAGCGGCTTCTGCCCGGTGGAACAATTGCGGCGCGAGCACATCAATGTCGCGATCGGTACCGACGGCGCCGCCAGCAACAACGACCTGGACCTGTTTGGTGAACTGGGCACTGCCGCCCTGATGGCCAAGGCCGTCGCCGGCGATGCCGCGGCCCTGTCGGCCCACCAGGCGCTGGCCATGGCGACCCTTGACGGAGCCCGCGCCCTGGGCCGGCAAGACGACCTCGGGTCGCTGGAAGCCGGTAAACTGGCAGACATCATTGCCGTCGACCTGAGCGACCCATTCCTGCAACCGGTGTACGATCCGGCATCCCACTTGGTCTACAGCAATCACGGCCGCCAGGTGAGCCACAGCTGGATTGGCGGCGTACCCCAGGTACAGGAAGGCAGGCTGACCCGGATCGATGTGCCAGACCTGATGCTCCGCGTCAGGGCGTGGTCCGAGCGTATTCGCAGCAACTGAAGCAACCCATACAGGCAGAAGCAGGCCCATGAGCAACCAGAATGTAGATCACAACGAAATCGCCAAGTTCGAAGCCCTCGCCAGCCGCTGGTGGGATCCGACCAGCGAGTTCCGCCCGCTGCACGACATCAACCCGCTGCGCCTTAACTACATTGACGAGCGCGCGCCGCTGGCCGGCAAGCGTGTGCTGGACGTAGGTTGCGGTGGCGGCCTGCTGGCCGAGGGCATGGCCCGGCGCGGTGCCCATGTGACCGGCATCGACATGGGCGAGGCACCGCTGTCGGTGGCCCGCCTCCACGGCCTGGAAAGCGGCATCCAGGTGGACTACCGCCAGATAACCGTTGAGGAACTGGCGCGGGATCCGGAACACGCCGGCCAGTACGACGTGGTCACCTGCCTGGAAATGCTCGAGCACGTGCCCGATCCGGCGTCGGTCATCCAGGCCTGTGCCACCATGCTCAAGCCGGGCGGTCACCTGTTCGTGTCGACCCTCAACCGCAATCCGAAGTCGTTCCTGTTTGCCATCGTGGGCGCCGAATATGTCCTCGGCCTGCTGCCCAAAGGCACTCACGAATGGCGCAAGTTCATCCGCCCGTCCGAGATGTCTGACTTCCTGCGCCAGGCCGGGCTGGAAATCCGCGACCTGACCGGCATGACCTACAATCCGCTCACCAAAATCTATCGCCTGGGCCGGGACGTAGACGTCAATTACATGATGCACGCCGCCGATGATCGCGGCCAGGCAGAAGCCTCGTGAGCACGCCCCCGAGCACGGTGCTGTTCGATCTGGATGGCACCCTGATCGACACCGCACCGGACTTCATCCGCTGCCTTAACCTGTTACGGGGCGAATTCGGCCTTGCCGCCCTGCCCGCCGAGCAGATTCGCCGCTCGGTTTCCAACGGCGCGCGGGCGATGATCGAGGTGGGTTTCGGCCTGTTGCCCGAACACCCGGACTACGCCGGACGTCACGCCGCCTTCCTCGACCTCTACGAGGCTGGCGTGGCGGAAGAGACCCGGCTGTTCCCCGGTATGGAGGACGTGCTGTTCGACCTGGAGCAACGCAACATCCCCTGGGGCATCGTCACCAATAAACCGGAACGTTTCACCACGCCGCTGCTGGCCGCCCTGAACCTGGCATCCCGCTGCGCCGCGGTGGTGTGCCCCGATCATGTCCGCGTCCGCAAGCCGGACCCGGGAGCCCTGCTGCTGGCCTGCCACCAGATTGGCGCTGACCCTGCCGACGGCATTTACGTAGGCGACCACGTGCGTGACATCGAGGCTGGCCGTAACGCCGGCATGACAACGGTTGCGGTACGCTATGGCTATATCGAGGAACCGGAATCGGTTGATTTATGGCAAGCCGACCTCATTGTTGACAGCGTCACCGAACTGGCAAAGCTGTTACAATGCCGGCCTACAAATTCCTGACTGTTTCCCAGACCGGAGACGTTTTTATGCAAGATTACCAAGCGCCGTCCGATCTCCTTAAGGACAGAATCATCCTGGTGACCGGTGCCGGCAGCGGTATTGGCCGCGCCGCCGCCAAGGCCTATGCCGCTCACGGAGCCACTGTGGTTCTGGTCGGCAGAACCCTGGCCAAGCTGGAGTCGGTGTACGACGAGATCGAGGCCGCGGGACATCCGAAGCCCGCCATCGTGCCGATGAATTTCGAAGGTGCCGCAGTCAAGGATTACGAGGAGCTGGCCATGACCCTCGAAGACAATTTCGGCCAGCTCGACGGCGTGCTCCACAACGCAGCCATTCTGGGTGACCGCAGCCCGGTGGAATTGTACGACCCGGAAACCTGGAACAAGGTCATGCACGTCAATGCTACCGCCCCGTTCCTGCTCAGCCGCGCGCTGATTCCGCTGCTGCGCAAATCCGGCGATGCGTCGGTGATCTTCACCTCAT
This sequence comes from Marinobacter profundi, assembly GCF_002744715.1. GTDB lineage: Bacteria > Pseudomonadota > Gammaproteobacteria > Pseudomonadales > Oleiphilaceae > Marinobacter > Marinobacter profundi. The sequence goes on along the minus strand of NZ_KZ319367.1, from coordinate 213,215 downwards.
CCGGTGTTGGCCGTCGGGCCAAGGCCTACTGGGGTGCCTATGCGGTATCCAAGTTTGCCGTTGAAGGCCTCAGCCAGCTGCTGGCCGACGAGCTGGACGATGAGCGCAACAACATCCGCGTGAACAGCCTGAACCCGGGTGCTACACGCACCAATATGCGGGCCCATGCCTACCCGGCAGAAAACCCGCAGCAGAACCCCGCCCCCGAAGAGCTGATGCCCATATACCTGTACCTGATGGGACCAGACAGCAAAGGGGTGAACGGCCAGCAACTGGACGCTCAGCCGAAGTAATGGAACTGGTTTTCTACACCACATCCCAGTGCCATTTGTGCGAGCTGGCCGAAGCCCTGCTTGTCAGCACGCCCATGCAGGAACCCATTCCGGTGGATGCCATAGACATCGCCCAGTCGACAGAACTGGTAGAACGTTATGGCACCCGCATTCCGGTATTACGCCGGAATGATACCGGGGCCGAACTGGACTGGCCGTTTGACCGCGACCAGCTGCTGGATTTTCTGCAGCCCTGATCCTGAATTGTTGAATGAGGTATGCCCGACATGCTGATGGTAGTTTCACCAGCCAAGACGCTGGACTATGAAAGCCCGCTGGCGACGGAGCGCTACACCCAGCCGGATTATCTGGATGATGCCTGCGAGTTGATCGACCAGCTCAAGGAGCTTGAGCCGCACCAGATCAGTAACCTGATGAGCATCAGCGACAAGCTCGGCCAACTCAACGCCGACCGTTTTCGCAACTGGCATACCCCATTCAGCCCGGCAAACGCCCGCCAGGCGGTGCTGGCGTTCAAAGGCGATGTCTACACCGGGCTGGAGGCAGAGACTTTCAGCGACCAGGACTTCGAGTTTGCCCAGCAACACCTGCGCATCCTTTCCGGGCTGTACGGCCTGCTGCGCCCGCTGGACCTGATGCAGCCCTATCGCCTGGAGATGGGTACCCGCTTCGAGAACCGTCGTGGCAAGGATCTCTACGCCTTCTGGGGCAGCAAGATCACCGACGAACTCAACCGCCTGCTGGCCAGCGACGACGGTGTGCTGGTCAACCTGGCCTCCAACGAGTACTTCCGGAGTGTTCGCAAGAAAGACCTGAACGCCCGACTGGTCACCCCCCAGTTCAAGGACTGGAAAAACGGCCAGTACAAAATGATCAGTTTCTATGCCAAGAAAGCCCGCGGCCTGATGTGTCGCTACGCCATCCAGAACGGCATTACCCAGGCAGATGACCTCAAGGGCTTTGACCTTGAGGGCTACCGTTTCAGCGCAGAAGATTCCGACCGGGATAACTGGGTTTTCCTGCGGGACCAGGCGTAACGGTTCACCGTTTGCCATCGATGGGCACCCTTTTCCAATTGCTATTTTTCCGGAGTAACCAATGAACGAAGCAGTATTTTCCCAGGTTGCCATGCTGGTCTTCCTGACCGGCCTGATTGTCTGGATGGGCTTTATTGTCTGGGACCTGGCCAAGAAATCCCAGGCCGGCAAGTTCGGCACCATTGCCCTGTTTACCGTGCTTGGCGCCGGCGTCGTCGGCTTTATCGTCAAGACCGTGTTGGTCGAGATCATGCAGATCTGACCTGTCGCCAGACCGACCCTTTACGGCTACCAGCGGTGGCCGTATCATCCCCCCTCCTTTCTGATCCCAATCTACTCCACTCCGAGAACAAGGACTGACCGCCATGTGGTTCCGTAACGCCCGGGTTTTCCGTTTTACCAAGCCCTTTGACATCACCGCAGAAGCGCTCGAAGAAAAGCTCCTGGCCGATGCCTTCAAGCCCTGTGGACCTCAGGAAACCTACCGTCAGGGCTGGGTACCACCGCTGGGTAAGCGCGGTGAGCAACTGGTTCACAGCGCCGGTGGCTACCACCTGATTGCCCTGCGCAAGGAAGAGAAGATCATCCCCGGCGCGGTGGTCAAGGAACTGGTGGAAGAGCGTGCCGAAGCAATTGAGGCGGAACAGGGCCGCAAGGTGCGCAAGAAGGAAAAAGACGAGATCAAGGAACAGGTCATGCTGGAAATGCTGCCCCAGGCGTTCTCCAAGAATCGCCGCAGCTTTGCTTACCTGGCCCCGCAAGACGGAGTGCTGGTGGTGGATGCCGGGTCAGCAAAGCAGGCCGAAGACCTCGCCTCGACCCTGCGCAAGAGCTTGGGCTCACTGCCGGTACGGCCACCCGCCGTGGAGCAGGCCCCGGCGTTCACCTTTACCGGCTGGCTGAACGAAACCATTGATCTGCCCGCTGCCATCACCCTCGGCAACGAGTGCGAGCTGAAAGACCCTTCGGAAGATGGCGGAGTGGTACGCTGCAAAGGCCTCGACCTGCACTGCGACGAGATCCGCAACCACCTGGCGGCGGGTATGCAGGTGACCAAGCTCGCGGTGACCTGGGATGACAACGTATCCTTTATGCTGGATGAGGAGCTCGGCATCCGCCGGCTGAAATTCGGCGAAACCCTGCAGGACCAACTGGATGATGTCGAAGCGGACGATGCCATCGCCCGCTTTGATGCCGCCTTCACCCTGATGACCCTTGAGCTGTCACGGCTGATTCCCGGCCTGCTGGAGGCTCTCGGCGGCGAAGACCGCTCGGCCATCATCGACGAGGCCTGACCCCCGCCGAAAATCCGGTTGCCGGCCAGCAGCTGTGCAGGTCGGCAACCGGCGCCCGGCCGGCGCTTACAGGCTCAGTGGGATGAGCGGCTCAGCCGCTCTCTCTGCCAGTCCTTTTCCGGTTCATTCAGCACCAGGCGCAAATCCATTACCTCCTCATCCGGGTTGTAATGGATCTCGAAGCCCAGGTGCTCCGCCAACTGCAACATCGGCCGGTTATCCGGCAACACGTTACCCACCATCTCCTTGGTGCCCTTGGCGCGGCAGTAATCGATCATTTTCTGCATCAGGGCGACGCCCAGCCCCTCGTGCTTCATCTTGTCGTGCACCATCACCGCAAACTCGCAACGCAGGTTATCGGCATCGGTCCAGGTGCGCACGGTACCCAGGGTTTCCTCCCCTTCGCCGTCTTCCCGCGGCGCATTGGCAATAAACACCATCTCCCGGTCGTAGTCGATCTGCACCATCTGCGCGACGTCCTCGCGGGAGAAGTGCTTGCGGTACTGGAAGAAACGGTAACGGATGGACTCCGGCGACTGCAGTTCGTGGAACACCCGGTGGGCCGGCTCATCTTCCGCCAGCACCGGCCGGATGATCACCCGGCGCCCGGACTTGGGCAGCACAATCCACTCCTCCAGCTCCCGCGGATAGGGCTGGATGATGGGTCTGCCAGGCTTGTCCGACAGGTCGATGGCCACATTGACCGCCACCGAACCATTCTCGTTGAACAGCAACGGCGAGATCTCCAGGCCCTTGATCTCCGGAATATCAATCACGATCTGGGACAGGGTAACCAGGGTTTCCGAAACCGCCCGGATATCCTCCTCCGGATGGTAGCTGTTTTCCTTCAGCAGCTTATACATATAGGTACGACGCAACAGCTCCCGCGCCAGCACCATGTTCAGCGGCGGCAAGGCAATCTGGCGATCGGTGATCACGTTGATCTGGGCACCGGCGGCACCGCAAACCACCAGCGGGCCAAAGACCGGGTCCCGGGTAATACCCACGCTGAACTCGATACCCCCCACATGCTGGTAGGAACGCTGCACGGCAAAGCCATGAAACCCGCTGTCCGGATGATGCTCCAGATACTCTTCCATGAGGATCCGGCAGGAGTCGATGATGGCAGCTTCGCTGTTGAGGTTCTGGATCGTCGAGGTCACCCGCTTGCGGCCCGAGCCGAGCTCGCGGAACGGATGGCAGTAATCCTCATGAATCAGCGTCACATCCACCGGCCGGCGTTCCACCGCGAAGGCTTCCAGAACCTCCTCGATGTCGTCACAGTAAATGGTCTCAATGGTGTTGATCCCGTAATCCCGGATCACGTCACGGGCTTCCCGGTTGGTCAGGTGCTTGCGCTCGCTCCGCAGGGCGCCGAGTACCAGCCGCTGCGCCAGCGTACGGTCGGCAAAGTGGTCGGTGAAGGATTCCGGGGTTTCGGTGAGCAGGCGCTGCACCCGCTGGTGGCGGACATGCTGCATGAACGCGGTGACTGCCTTCTCCGGCGAGAAAAACGACGGCAGGCCGGCACGGTAAAACTCGTCCCGCGCCTCCATCACCGTGCTCTGCCCCAGCCAGCAGGTAAATACATTCAACCGGGTACCCTTGACCGCCTGCACCACCGCGTCGGCAATCTGCACGCTGTCCTCAGTCAGGCTGGGGGCGTACATCACCAGGATATTGGCCACTTCGGGGTCTTTCGCCAGCACCTTGATGGCCTTGGCGTAGAGCTCCGGCGAGGCATCGTAGTTCAGGTCGATCGGGTTCTTGCGGGACCAGTAGGGAGGCAACAGCTCGGCCAGGGCCTCGATACTGGTCTCCGACAATTGCGCCAGTTCACCGCCCAGATGGGCAAGCCGGTCCACCGCCATCACCCCGGGGCCGACGCCGTTCGCCATGATGGCAAGAGACTCGCGCCGCAGCGGACGCATCCGGGTGAGGGTTTCGAGGGCATCAAACATCTGCCCGAGTCCGTCCACCCGCAACACCCCCGCGCGCTGCAGCATGGCATCGTAGATCGGGTCGCTGCGGGTCAGGCCGGCTGGCAGGTCATGGGGAAACCATTCGGACTCGGGCACCCGCCCGCTCTTGACCGCAATCACCGGCTTGGTGCGGGACGCCACCCGCACCGCCGACATGAAACGCCGGGGGTTGGGAATATTCTCCATGTGCAGCAGGATGGCCCGGGTCTGGGTATCCTGGGCCAGGTAGTCGATCAGGTCGTCATGGTCGATATCCATGCCGTCCCCGAGGGTGAGAAAGTAGGAAAAACCCACCCCGCGGGCGAAGGCCCAGTCAATCACCGAGCTGGCAATGGTGCCGGACTGGCCGACAAACGCGACCTTGCCCGGAATCGCGCCCATGTGGGCATAGGTGGCGTTCAGGCCGCGGGCCGGCACCATCAGCCCGATGGTGTTGGGGCCCAGCACCCGAATGCCCACCTCCCGGGCCGCATCGCGGACCGAGTACATCAGCGGCTGTCCGGTCTTGCTGTGGGCACGGGACATACCCCCGGTCATCACAATGGCCGTTCGCACCCCGGCCTCGCCCAGCCGTCGCACCATTTTCGGCACCGTATCCGGCGGCGTACAGACAATGGCCAGCTCCGGGCTGAAGCCCATCCGCGACACTTTCTTTACGCAGGGCACGCCATGGACGTTCTCATAGTCGCTCTGGTTCACCACCAGCAACTTGCCGGGATACCCTCCCCCCAGCAGGTTACGCAGCACCATCCCCCCCAGGTTATCGGCCCGCTCCGAGGCGCCCACCACCACAATTGAACCGGGATTAAACAGGCTTTCCAGATACCGGGTACCCAAAGGGGCCTCCTTGTGTTTCAAAATCAGGCGTTTCTGTTACACCTATCTTAGGCGCTCAGCGGTTGATGTAAAACGACTATTCCCGTTATAAGACCAAAGAAACGCGGCAGCCCCCGGGTATCCCTGATACCATTGACGAAAATAACAGCAGCACGGGGATTCAAGGCACACCATGACCACCGCGTTTTTCTCCCACGATGATTGCATGAAGCACCAGATGGGGCCGGAACACCCGGAGTCTCCGGAGCGTCTCGCAGCGATCATCAGCTACCTTGCCGACACCGAGCTCGAAGAGAAACTGGACTGGATCCGGCCTGACGAAATCACCCGCGACCAGTTACTGATGGTGCACCCCGAGCGTTACCTGCAGCAGCTCGACATGATGCAGCCGACCCGTGGCCGCGTATTCACCGACCCCGACACCGCGATGATGCCAGACACCCTGCGGGCCGCGCGGCTGGCGGCCGGCGCCAACGTACAGGCGGTCGACATGGTGCTCAGCAGCCAGGTAACCAACGCATTTATCTGTGCCCGGCCACCGGGCCATCACGCCGAACGCACCAAATCCATGGGTTTCTGCTTCTATAACAACATCGCCCTGGCCGCCATGCGGGCGCTGAACTTCCATCACCTGGAGCGGGTCGCCATCGTGGATTTTGATGTCCACCAGGGCAATGGCACGGTGGATATCGTCAGCGGAGATGAGCGCATCCTGATGTGCTCGAGCTTCCAGCATCCGTTCTACCCCCATTCCCACGTCTATCAGCAGGCGGACAACATCGTCAATGCGCTGATCCCGGCCAACGCAACGGCCGCAGAGTATCGCGAGGCGGTGGAAGCGAGCTGGCTGAAACGACTGCAGGCGTTCAAACCGCAACTGGTGCTGGTTTCAGCCGGCTTCGACGGCCACCGCCTCGACCCGATGGCCGAGCTCAACCTGGAAGCGGACGATTACCGCTGGCTGACGGAAATGCTAACGGAAGTGGCCCGGGAATATGCCAACGATCGCCTCGTCTCCACCCTGGAAGGCGGCTACCATCTGAAAGCCCTGGCGGAAAGCGTGGCCGCCCACCTTGAGGTGCTGACCTCGGTGTAGCTGATCAGGGCATAGTTGGTCCGGAGGGAAAGGGACGCCGGCCGGCAACAAACGGATTCTGCATCTGATATACTCTCGCCGTTTATTCTAATGGCCATCACCTGCAATGGAATTCCGCCGCCCATGACCGATCAACTGACCATCACTCGCCCTGATGACTGGCACCTGCACGTTCGCGACGGCGCCATCATGGCGGATGTCGTGCCTGCGTCCGCCCGCTGCTTCGGACGCGCCATCATCATGCCGAACCTGGTGCCGCCGGTCACCACCCGGGACCAGGCCCTGGCCTATCGCGAGCGGATTCTGGCCGCGGCCGGCGATACCGCGTTCAACCCGCTGATGACCCTGTACCTCACCGAGAGCACCACACCGGAGCAGATTCGCGAGGCGAAAGCGGCCGGTGTGATAGCGGCCAAACTCTACCCGGCAGGCGCCACCACCAACTCGGATTCCGGCGTTACCGACATCCGCAACATCGCCCCGGTGCTGGAAGCGATGGCGGACTGCGGCATGCTGCTGCTGGTTCACGGCGAAGTCACCGACGCGGAGATTGATATTTTCGACCGGGAGAGCGAATTCCTGAAGCGGGTGCTGACCCCGACCCTGAAGAACTTTCCCACCCTGAAGGTGGTGCTCGAACATATCACCACCGCGGAATCCGCGGAGTTTGTCCGTAACCACACAGGCGACAACCTGGGCGCCACCCTGACGCCGCAACACCTGATGTATAACCGCAACCACATGCTGGTGGGCGGTATCCGGCCGCATCTGTACTGCCTGCCGATCCTCAAACGCAACCGCCACCAGCAGGCATTGCAGGAAGCGGTGAGCAGTGGCGACCGCCGCTTCTTCCTCGGTACCGATTCGGCGCCCCACGCCAGGGACCGCAAAGAGGCGGCCTGTGGCTGTGCCGGATGCTACTCCGCGTTTGGAGCCATCGAGCTGTACACCGAAATCTTCGACAGCCTGGGCATCCTCGACAAACTGGAAGCCTTTGCCAGTTTCAACGGGGCCGACTTCTACGGCCTGCCCCGCAATACCGATACCATTACCCTGATCCGGGAACCCTGGACCATGCCCGAGTCGCTGCCGCTGGCAGACGGCACCATTGTTCCCCTGCGCGCCGGCGAGACCCTCGCCTGGCGCCTGCAAACCGCGCGATAATCAAGGAGCCCGAGTGACTGAAGAAAATACCCCCCACCCCATGTCCAGACGCTTCCGCGGTTACCTGCCGGTGGTGGTGGATGTGGAGACCGGAGGCTTCAATCCCCGGACCGACGCCCTGCTGGAGATAGCTGCGGTACTGCTGACCATGGATGAGGACGGCCGCCTGCGCCGCGCCGAGACGGTGGTGCAGCACATTGACCCGTTCGAAGGCGCCAACCTGGAGCAATCTGCCCTGGATTTTACCGGCATTGATCCGTGGAGCCCGGACCGGGAAGCCGTTCCCGAGCGCGAGGGCCTGAGCGAAATCTTCAGCCCGATCCGCAAGGCGGTCAAAGCCCACGACTGCAAACGGGCCGTGCTGGTGGGCCACAATGCCACCTTCGACCACAGCTTTGTGTTCGCGGCAGCCATGCGCGCCGACATCAAGCGCAACCCATTCCACCCGTTCTCAACCTTCGACACCGCCACCCTGGCCGGTCTGGCGTACGGCCATACCGTGCTGGCCCAGGCCTGCAAGCTGGCGGGCATACCGTTCAGCAACAAGGAAGCCCATTCCGCCGCCTACGATGCCGAGAAAACCGCAGACCTGTTCTGCGGCATCGTGAACCGCTGGCAGGAACTGGGCGGCTTTCCGCCGCCAGCACTGGCGGAAGACGACGACTGCTGACCTGGATCAGATAACAAAAAACCCCCGCCAAGGCGGGGGTTTTTTGTATGGCCTGTACCCCGGCAACTTCCCTACCAGTAAATACCCCGCATGATCGCCGCAAAGGCAACCTGCTCGGTAGACACCTTCGGCTTCTCGCCGGACTTGGAGCCCGCCGCTGCCGGGGAATCGGGGAACATCCGGTAACCGGTATTCATGATGATCTCACCCATTTTCGGTGCCAGCGAGTGCAGCACGGAAGCAAACACACCCAGGCGGGTAGCAATCCGCTTCGGCCGGTACACAATGGCATCCGCCACCATTTGCGCGGCTTCTTCCGGCGTCAGCGTCGGAACCGAGTCATAGATCTTGGTGGGCGCAATCATCGGGGTCTTCACCAGCGGCATGTTGATGGTGGTGAAGGTCACGTTGCGGTCGGACCACTCGGCCGCAGCACAACGGCTGAACGCATCAAGGGCGGACTTGGACGCCACGTAGGCGGAGAACCGCGGCGCGTTGGTCAGTACCCCGATGGAGGAGATGTTGATCACATGACCGCGACGGCGCTCCAGCATCGCCGGGGCGAAACCCATGATGAGCCGGACCGAGCCGAAGTAGTTCAGCTGCATGGTGCGCTCAAAGTCATGGAAGCGGTCAAACGACAGCGCCAGTGAGCGGCGGATGGAACGGCCGGCGTTGTTCACCAGCACATCCACATGGCCGTGGTTATCCAGCACGGTTTTCACAAAACGGTCGCAGTCTTCCATGTCGGCGAAGTCACACTGATAGGCGTGGACGTTGCCGCCCTTGGCCTCCAGGCTGGCTGCTACTTCATCCAGGGTTTCCCGGGTACGGGCGCCGATCACCAGAATGGCACCCGCTTCCGCCAGTTTTTCAGCGGTCGCCAGGCCAATACCGGAGGTGGCGCCGGTCACCACGCAGACCTTGCCTTCAACGGTGCCGCGCAGGGTGCGGTCCTTGAACAGGTCGGGGTCCAGGTTACGCTCCCAGTAGTCCCAGATCACCGGGGCGTAATCCGGCAGCCGTGGCACACGGATACCGGAGTCCTTCAGCACCCGCTCCGTCTCACGGGCGTCAAACCGGGTGGGATAGTTGATGAACGACAGCACTGACGGCGGAATACCCATGTCGTCCAGCACCGCCGAGGTCAGCCGCTTGACCGGAGGCAGGTTCTTGATGCTCTGGCGAATGAACGGCGGAATGAAGCCAAACATGCGGGAATCCACCCGCATGGCCATCCGAGGGGCATGGCCGGCATCGGAGAAGATGTTGAGAATCTCCCCCACCTTGTAGGGGTCGGAATCCACCAGGTGGAAACACTGACCGTCCTCGCCCTCAAGATGGGCAATGTGATCCATGGCATCCACCACGAAATCCACCGGCACAATATTGAGACGGCCACCCTCGATACCGATGGTCGGCACCCACTGGGGCAGCGCGTGGCGGATCTTCTGGATCATCTTGAAGAAGTAGTAAGGCCCGTCCACCTTGTCCATTTCACCAGTGCGGGAATGGCCGATCACCATGCCGGGACGGTAAATACGGAAGGGTACCTTGCACTCCTCCCGCACCACCTTTTCGGATTCGTGCTTGGTCAACAGGTAGGGATGATCGAGCTTCTCCGCTTCCTCAAACATGTCTTCCCGGAAGGTGCCCTTGAACAGGCCGGCGGCAGCAATGGACGAGACATGATGGAAGCGGGTTGCCTGCATCGCGGCGGCAGCGTTACAGGCATTGCGGGTGCCTTCGATGTTGGCGACCTTTTGCGCGTCTTCGTCGGCGCCCATGTCGTAGACGGCCGCCAGGTGGAAGAAATGGTCAATGTTTCCTTTCAGGCCCGCCAGGGTGTCATTGTCGATACCGAGGTTCGGACTGGAGAGGTCACCGATCACCGCCCTGACCCGGGATTCATCAGCACCCCAGCGCTCACGGAGGGCGGCCAGTTTGTCCTGCGATTGCTCACGGACCAGGACATGCACGGTACCACCTCGTGCCAGCAACTTGTCTATCAGAAAACGACCGATAAAACCGGTTCCACCCGTCAGAAAATAATTCATTGATCATCCATCCTGCTTATTGCTCGATTGTTATCTCCATTGCTCCGGGACCCTGCCAGCCGCAACCCCAACCGGGATTAGACTAAAGTCTTAGATCACCGAAACGCCGGCATTGTACATATTTGCAAATCACAAGTATTGAACTTTATTAGAGCATTTACTCTTTAAGTCATTGTTTTGTATAGAGCAAATACTCTAATGCGCCGCACGCTGGCGATTGCCCGCACCCACCATACTCGGCGGGCCGCGCCCCCCAGGCCCGCGGTTCCTGTGCTCCGGAGCGACACATTGCTTGAGACTAGCACACCGCAGCCCGGACCGACCGACACTGGCCCGGCAACATTAAATTCAGGACGGAAAAACCCGGCGCGGGGTTGCAATCCGTTGATCTGTTATCATTACTCCCCAGAGAAACACACTCCTTGCTGCGGAAGCTACATCATGTCCAGAAAAGACCCCAACGCCGAACGTTACATCGCCATTGCCCGCGCCTGCCTCAAGGCCATCAACGACACGGCAGCAGACCGCGGCTCGCGGGAAGACAAGATCCAGGCCGTGTATAACGCCATTGATACCGCTTTTCAGCAGGAATTTGCCGAGTACCAGCAATCCGTTGCCGTGATGGCGACCGTACTGGAGAGAATCGCCTCCGGGGAACTGGATGCCAATGCTGCTGTCAGTCTTGCCCGTAAGACCCTTGATCAGCAGCCTGCAGCAACCCGCCAGGCGATCATGCACTGAGCACTGCACTCACTACGGCAATACGAGGACACGCTATGCGACCCGGCACTCCTGTCTCCGCCAGATCGTCCTGGCTGGTAAGGCCACTGATCGTTTTGTGGCTTCTGGTTTTCAGCACCCTGACGCTGGCCGCCGGGTCCCCCGTCAAAAGTCCGAACGACAGCAATGACTACCGTTACCTGACCCTCGACAACGGGCTGCGGGTACTGCTGGTGTCCTCCCCCGGAGCCGACCGGGCCGCCGCGTCGGTGAACGTGGCGGTGGGTAGCGGCGATGATCCCGCTGACCGGGAAGGCCTGGCCCACTTCCTGGAGCACATGCTGTTCCTCGGTACCGAGAAATACCCGGACCCCGGTGAATACCAGCAGTTCATCAAAAGCCATGGCGGCAGCCACAATGCCTTTACCGCGTTCCAGGACACCAACTACTTTTTCGACATCCAGGCCGACTACCTGGAGCCCGCGCTGGACCGTTTTGCCCAGCAGTTTGCCGCCCCCCTCTTCACCGCCGACCTGGTCGACCGGGAACGCCAGGCGGTGCATTCCGAGTACAGCGCCAAGCAGAAAGAGGATGGCCGACGCTTTTATTCGGTCAAGAAAGCCATCGCCAACCCGGACCACAGTTTCAGCCAGTTTGCGGTGGGCAACCTGGCCACCCTCGCCAACACCGAGGAGCGCCCGCTGCGGCCTGACCTGATCCGATTCTGGCGCAATCACTATTCCGCCAACCTGATGACCCTCGCGGTCACCGGTCCACAATCCCTCGATCAGCTCGAAGCCATGGTTCGCGGACGCTTTGCCGCCATCGAGAATCGCGGGCTGCAGCCCCGCCACTATTCGACCCCGCTGTATCCGGAGGAGCTGCTGCCCGCCAAGGTGACCGCCGAAGCGCTGAAGGATGTCCGCAACCTGACCCTGAGCTTTCCGATCCCGTCCCAGCGAGACGAATACCGCAACAAACCGGCCAGCTATGTCGCCAACCTGCTGGGCCACGAAGGCCCGGGCAGCCTGTTTGACGTGCTCAAGCGCGCCGGCTTGGTCGACAGTCTGTCCGCTGGCAGCGGCATGGATGACGGCCAACAGGCAACCCTTGAAATCAGCATGGCCCTCACCCCCGCGGGCCTGGACCGCCAGCAGGACATACTCAAGCTCACCTTTGATTACATCAACCTGGTGCGTGAAGCCGGCGTCACCCGGCAGCGCTTTGATGAAGCACGCCGCCTCTCTCAGATTGACTTCCGCTTCCGGGAAAAATCCGATCCGGTCCATGACGTCATGCGGCTCTCCGGACAGCTTCAGCATGTGGCTCCCGAAGACGTGCTGCAGTCCCCATGGATGATGGAAAGCTACAGCCCGGAGGCCTATCAGGCGATTCTCGACCGGCTGACTGAAGACAATGTTCTGGTCTCCCTGCTGGTACCCCAGCCCGAACTGGCCACGCCCCGGTTGACCCGCTGGTATGAGGCGGCCTTTGAAGTCACACCGCTGGATCCCCGGGCACTCGAAGGTGACACACCGCTGACCTCGCAACTGGCCCTGCCGGAGCCAAACCCGTTCATCCCGGATGACCTGGAGATGGTAGCCGGCCGCACCATGGCGCAGCCGGAACGGCTGGGCGAAGACGGTGGCATGGCGCTCTGGTACGCCCGGGACACCCGTTTCGGAACCCCCAAGGCCAATGTCTATGTCAGCCTGCGTTCCCCGGAAACCCGGGCCTCCGCCCGCAACAATGTGCTGACCCAGCTGCTGGTGGATGCCGTCAACACCAACCTGAATGCCTGGGCGTACCCGGCCCAGCTGGCCGGCTTGGACTACTCGGTGTACACCCACCTGCGGGGCATCACCATCCGGGTCGGCGGCTACAGCGACAAACTGCACACCCTGATGACCCGTATCCTGGGCCAGCTCGCCAACCCGGACATTTCCGAGCAGCGCTTTGCCATTGCCCGCCAGAACCTGATCGACAGCCTGCGCAACAAATCCCACGAGCGGCCGGTGGCACAGACCTCCGAGTTCATCCAGAACGCACTGATTGAAGGCGCCTGGCAGACCGATGCCCGGCTCAAGGCGGCCAGCAGCATCACCCTGGAAGAGCTGCGCACGTTCGCCCAGGCGTTTACCCGGCAACTGGACCCGGTCATGCTGGCCCACGGCAACCTGACCGAGGCCTCTGCCCTGAACATTGCCCGCCAGGTCGAAGCCGTGGTGTTGCGCAACAGCGAGCGGGTTGAAGTTGCCCGCAGCGGAGTGCGGGAACTGCCGCCCGGCGAGACCGACGTGCTGCTGGATGTGGATCACCCGGACACCGGATATTCCCTGTACATGCAGGGCCGCGATACCGGTTTTGCCGAACGTGCCGCCTACCGCCTGCTTGGCCAGATCATCAGCAGCCCGTTCTACGAAGAAATCCGCACCCGCCGGCAGCTGGGCTACATCGTGTACGCCACACCCTTCGAAATGCTGGAAACCCCCGCGCTGGGCTTTATTGTCCAGTCACCGGGCGCCTCCGCCGCCGAAATCGACGCCGCCGTACGGGACTTCAGCCAACAGTTTGAAAAGACCCTGAGCAGCCTGGACGATGCCGCGCTGACCCGGGAAAAGCAGGCAGTGATCAGCCAGCTGCTGGAACAGGATCGCCGGCTGGGCGATATTTCCGGGCGTTACTGGAGGGAGATTGATCGCTCGGCGACTGACTTCTCATCCCGTGAGAAACTGGCCGAAGCGGTAAAACGGGTGAGTGCGAAGGACCTGCTGGCCACCTTCCGCCGCAGCGTTCTGGAACGGGACCGCTCCCTGAAAGTGACCACCTCCCGTGAGGCCGAAGGCAATGAAGAGGTCGTGCGGCAGCTGACTGGCCGCGAGACGGTATCCAGTAGCTAAGCTGCCAGACCCCGGACTCAGGCCGGCGACTGAAGCAGCGCCAGGTAGCGCTGCCAGTCGCCCGGCTCGTCCACATCCCAGCGCGGCTCCAGCAGGTGAACGCTGAGGCCGCAGCCCGCTAGCCGCTCGCAGGTACGCTCCAGCACCTCGGGGGTGCCCCAGGCAATCCCTTCCAGCATACCAGGCACCACCCGTCGCACACCGATTAGCACGTACCCCCCATCGTCTGAAGGCCCCAGAACCACATCATGGTCTGTCAGGGCCCGGAAGGCGGCCGCCACATAAGCCGGATCCACCGACGGGCAATCACTGCCGACAATCATCGCGCGAGGATAGCGCTGCAGCCCCTCGGCCAGTGCCGACGTCATCCGCAGCCCGAGATCCGCACCCTGCTGAACGCCCTGGCCGACCCCGTAATCCTGCAGTTTCGACAGAATCGGAGCGGCCTCAGCCGGCACCTCGGGACGCTCACGGTCCCACCAGAACTGCACCTGCCGGCCACTGGCAACCAGGTTGTCCAGCACCTGAGCGGTCAGCTCCAGATGGGCATTCATCGCACCTTCCGCCCCCAGCAACGGCATCAGCCGGGTTTTCACCCTGCCCGCCTCCGGCCACTTGGCGAACTGGATCACCAACTCACAATCAGGATTGGCTTGTCGGACGTCGGACATCTGCGCGGTACACCTTTGCCAGAGATTCCGGGGATTCTCCCCGCCAATAGCGCCATCGCAGGCGCCACATCAGCCAGATGGTGCGCCAGGCACCCTGCTGCTCCCAGCGGCGGCTGTCGGTAACCACCGGGTCATCAATACAATAGGGCGGCGAGGCGGTGCGCAACCGGGACGACAACTCCACATCCTCCATCAGGGCAATCGGCCGGAAACCCTGCAAGGCTTCGAAGACCGAACGCCGGACAAACATCGCCTGATCCCCCGTCGCAATACCCGTCAGCCGCGATCGCCGGTTCATGAACCAGGCAATCACCCGATAGATAAGGCGATGACCGCTGAGCCGGACGTCAAACCGGCCCCATTGGCGATTACTGACGGCGAAATCCCGCAAATGCTCCAGGGCCGCGAACGGCAGCCGGGTGTCCGCATGAAGAAACAACAGAATGTCCCCCCTTGCCTCCCCGGCCCCGGCATTCATCTGCACCGCCCGGCCCCGACCGGACACAATCACCCGATCGCACAGGGGCTCTGCCAGCCGCACGGTGCCGTCATCACTGCCGGCATCCACCACCAGCACCTCAACCCCCGCCACCCGCAGTGGCGTCAGGGCCTGCAGGCTGGCCTGAATGGTGGCAGCCTCCCGCCAGACCGGAATTATCACACTGACCAGACAGGGCTCAGACAACAATAAACTCCGCAGCTATTACACGTGAAATCAGGCGAGCCTTGAGAGACGCCGCCGGGCCCGCTATTATACCGGCCTTCACAGCGCAATGCCCCCGTAGCTCATCTGGATAGAGCGTCCCCCTCCTAAGGGGAAGGTAGCAGGTTCGAGTCCTGCCGGGGGCACCATTGCCCCCTGTCAGCTACCCGCCCGCCCCAAGCGATACCACCCAATCCCCAACACGCCCGCAAGCAACAGCAGCAAACTGGAAGGCTCTGGCACCTTGGCCGGCAGTACTTTCTCCAGACGGCCGGTCAGCGAGTAATGCGTTCCGGAGTCCAGATTGGCAACGTACGCGCCCTCAAACGGCGCGGTTAGGTCCAGGTGGTCAAAAATATCCGCACCGGCTTCCAGGTAAAACAGGTCAAGAAACAGGAAGAACTCGAAATTGTCCACCACGAACGGTTCGAAACCATTCTCGTAAAGAGCGCCGGTATCCGACACCGGTTGGTCGTACATCAACGGCACCAGCCCGGTCCAGCTGAAGGTTACGGGGGCACTGGTAAACTGGACAGAGACCAGGCCACGCAGCACCGAATCCACCTCGATTGTCGCGGTCGCATTGTGACTCTCATACTGGTTCGCGATGGGATGATCGTAGCTGTAGGTAATCAAGGCGGCGTTCGCAGCCGGCGCCAGACAAGCAAGCATTAGTATAAGAAGGTTCTTCACGCGGTCCGTCCCTCAGTATGCCGATGATCCGTCAACGGGGAACCAAGCAATTATCGAACCATGGCCCGTATTGCTGAGGTTGCGGGGAACCGGCAGGGCCAGGCCTCACACAAGTGTAAAATATCCTGACAGTACACCTGATTATCAAAGCCGCTGACGCTACCCCAGGGGGAACCGCCGATGACGCTGCCAAGGACACCCGCAACCGCACTCGCAACCCCAAACCCGGGCAACCGATCACGCTAGCCGCGACATCAAGGCCAGGCGAATGCCGAACCCGATCAGAACCGAAGCGAACAACAACCGTTGGGCGACCTGAACTGCGGGATGACCCCGCATCCACCGCCCGAGCGCCAGGCCCAGGGCTCCGTAGACCGCGTCGAAGATGAATCCCATCGCGACCAGTATCAGGCCTAATACCAGGAACTGAACACCGACGGGCCCGGCGTCGAGGAGTATGAACTGGGGTAACAGGACTGAACAGAACAGCAGTGCCTTCGGGTTGCTGATGTTGGTGACGAATCCCCGCATAAAGGACTGGCGATAGGACCAGCTCGGGGCCCCACCAGCCGCGGGTTCGGTACCCGGAATCCAGGAGGGGGAACGGGCGATCCGGAGCCCCAGCCAGATCAGGTAAGCCACCCCGATCCACCGGACCAGGTCGAATGCCAGCACCGAGGTGGCAAGAACCGCAGCAAGCCCCGCGGCCGCCAGGGCCACATGGGCCCCTCTCGCCAACGCTAACCCGACCGCCACGGCCATTGCCTGGGCTCGCCCCAGGGAACTGGATACCTGGAGCACCAGCACCAGGTCCGGCCCGGGCACCATGTACGCGATGGCCAGGGTGCCCAGGTACACCTCAAGATTGTTCATGACTCCGCCACCTTACGCTCAGACATCCCGGTAACTAGCGTAAGGCAATCGACAATTATCAGGATTGCGTAATCACCATGGATTTCAGAGAAACTTGGTATATTCTTTCACTCTGAGTCGCCAAAAGTGATAACTAATGCCAAACAAGAAACTCGACAATCTCGACCGACGAATTCTGGCAGCCCTTCAGCGGGACGGGCGCCTCAGTAATGTGGAACTTGCAGAAGAGGTCGGGCTCTCGCCCTCGCCCTGCCTGCGCAGGGTACGTCTTCTCGAACAGGCGGGGATCATTCGGGGGTATCACGCCGAGTTGGATCGGGCCGGCGTTGGGCTGGAGATGACGGTTTTCGTCGGAATCAAGGTCGAACGGCATGATGACAAAGTCGACCAGGCCTTCCGGGAAGCCGTGGTGAACCTGCCCGAGGTGATCTCCTGCCATCTGGTCTCTGGCGAGTCAGATTTTCTGCTACAGGTTACCGTGCCGGATCTCGCCGGCTATGAAGCTTTCTTGCAGAAGACGTTGCTGAAACTCCCCGGTGTCAGCGACATTCGCAGCAACTTTGCCATCTCCACCGTCAAGCCACCCTCCGCCCTGCCCTTGATGCATCTGCCGCGGCCGCGACCATAACCGCAGCTCAGTGATTGGCGGTTGCAAAGCTTCCCTGCTCGCCCTCCATGGGAGCAGGGACCTGGCCGTGTGCGTTTATCCCTTCTGGGCGGTGTAGCTTTGGATCAGATTGGCGTATTGAGGCAGATGCTTGGCCAGGATGCCGCCAAACCCTTCAATATCGTTGCGCCAGTCACGGTGCAGCTCACAACCTACACTGAACCAGTTCATCAGTTGGGCTCCGGCCTGTTCCATTCGACTCCAGGCCGCATCCCGCGTGGTCAGGTTGAACGTGCCTGAGGCGTCGGTAACCACAAATACTTCATACCCCTCCGCCAGGGCAGACAGTGTCGGGAAAGCAACACAGACATCTGTGACCACACCCGCGATCAGTATCTGCTTTTTGCCGGTGGCTTTTACGGCTTTGACAAAGTCCTCATTATCCCAGCAGTTAATCTGACCCGGGCGGGCAAAATAAGGCGCGTCAGGAAACATCTCCTTCAGCTCCGGCACCATAGGCCCGTTGGGGCCATCCTCGAAACTGGTGGTCAGGATCGACGGGATATCGAAGAATTTGGCGATATCGGCCAGGGCCAACACATTGTTCCTGAAATCATCCGGGCTAAAGTCACGAACCAGGGACAGCAGCCCGGATTGGTGGTCCACCATCAGCAGCACAACATCGTCTTTATCCAGTCGATTGTAGTTGAATGACATGTTCTTTCTCCCTGTGGTTGATTGTCCAACTAGCTTAGGAAAAAAGCTGTGACACGTGTAGGCGGCAAAATTTATACTCACCGTTCTATAAACAGGACAATTTTTAATGCAGGACCTGAACGATCTCTATTACTTCGTCCAAGTGGTTGACCACAGCGGATTTGCCCCGGCGGGTCGGGCAATGGGTGTACCAAAGTCCAAACTGAGCCGTCGGATTGCGATTCTGGAAGATCGTCTGGATACCCGCCTGATCAACCGCTCAACCCGGCGATTTACCGTCACGGAGTTAGGCCAGGAGTACTACCGTCACTGTGTTGCAATGCTGGTGGAGGCTGAAGCCGCCCAAGAAGTTATAGACCGCTCCAGGGCCGAGCCAAGAGGCGTGGTTCGTTTGAGTTGCCCGCCCGGCCTAATCTATTTTCATGTCGGGAAACTGCTGGTCCAGTTCATGGAACGATACCCTCAGGTTAAAGTCGAGATCGACGCGACAAGCCGACGCGTGGATGTCATCCGGGAGGGCTTTGACCTGGCACTGAGAGTCCGGTTTCCACCCTTGGAGGACAGCGGCCTGACGATGAAGGTGCTATGCCAGAGTCCACAGTGCCTGATGGCATCCCCGGACTTCATGAGGCAGTACCCGCATCCGAATGACCCGGCAGAACTGGCCACGATGCCCAGCCTCGATTTCGAACCGGCGGATGGGCAGCATATCTGGTGGCTGGACGGTCCGGATGGAGATTCCGCCCGGGTGCGTCACGACCCCCGCCTGGTGACTGACGATGTTTTCACCTTGCGTGAGGCCGCTATCGCCGGATTGGATGTAGTCCGCATGCCTTTGATTGTTGCCGGCCGCGATCTGGTAGAGGGCCGGTTGGTAAACGTGATTCCCGGCTGGCAACCAAGGGGCGGCATCCTACATGCGGTGTTTCCGTCCCGGCGAGGCCTGGTGCCCGCAGTCCGAACCCTGCTGGACTTTCTTGCCGACGCAATGGACGACGTAGATTTTATCCTGCCGGATCCGCCTGTCAGGAAAGACTGACCGGCCCGTTATCAATCGCCGACAGTGCCTCATTCACGCCGAATACCTTGCCATTGACGTGCGGTATGCCAAAACCCATCAGCCTCGCGGTATGTTTTTCCAGGTAGGCGCGGGCGCTTGCTTCATCCTCGAAAAGGTAAATGCCGCCGGCTTCCTGAGTGTCCGGGTTTTCGGTCCAGACTTTCCAGATGAAACCCGGCTCCTGTGCGATGGATTCGGCCAGTTCTTTCATGGCGGTGGTCATCTCGTCCCCGAAGGGGCCGGTGTATGGGAAATCGACCTGTAGCAGGGTTTTCATGGCAGTCTCCTGTCTGGATGGAATAATCGCGGCGGTTGCCGCGGGCCCGCAGCTGATCCGGGGCAGAGGTCCGTATCATAGCAGAGCAGGACAGACCGGAGGCCTGCCCTGCTCTTCCAGGCTTTACCTTGGGGACTGTTCGAGTCCCGGGGACAGACCCGAGGTCTGTCCCCTTGCATCACAAGTCTGTCCCCATCCGTCAGGTCATTGCCGTTGCCAGTCGTCGGTGCCGGCGGCGAAGCGCCAGCTTCGCCGCGACCACTGCAGGGATGATCAGCATGGCGCTGATCATACTCAGCTCGATATTGGACAGCGGCACCGGCCCGCCGCCCGGGATGGCCAGGAGAAGCCCCCCGAAAATGAGGGCCAGGCGGATTGGCCACTGCAGCAGGCGGCTGGCGGACAGGTCACCAATGCCCAGCAGGTAGCCCTGCATGGCACCGGCAATCAACAGTACGCCCAGCAGCGCCTGACCAATCACGATGGTGACCTCACTCCAGGTGCCCTGGAAAATCAGTGCCGGATTGAGTACGAAGAGGAATGGAATGAAGTAGATCACGCTGCCCAGCCGCATCGCCTGCAGCCCGGTTTCCATGGGTCGGGAACCGGCGATGGTCGAGGCCGCGAAGGCGCCCAGCGCAACCGGCGGGGTGATGAAACTCAGCATGCCCCAGTACAGGATAAACAGGTGCACCGCCAGCGGATCCATGCCGCCACCAGTGATCAGGGCCGGCGCCAGCGCCACCGCCAGGAAGATGTAGGCCGCGGTCACCGTCATGCCAATTCCGAGGATGAAGCTGGTCAGGGCACCCATCATCAGCAGCACCAGCGTGTTGCCACCGGCGAGGTAGATGAGGTCGTTGGCGATGGTTCCCGACAATCCGGTAACCGACAGCGCGCCGACCAGAAGCCCCACCCCGGTCAGGATGGCAATCAGTTCGGCAAACAGCTTGCCGGAGCTGGAGAAGAAATCCTTCACCTGCTGCCAGCCCCAACGCTGATACGGCAGGATCTGGTTGATCACCAGCAGCAACGCGGTGGCGTAAAAGGGTGCGGTCGCTTCCTGACGCAGGAAGAACAGCAGCCAGATCAGTAAACCAAACACAAAGATGAAGTACCAGCCTTCCTTGAGGGTCTGCTTCAGGGAGGGCAGTTCGCTCGCCGGCAGGCCTTTCAGGTCATGACGGGCCGCATAGGCGTCAATCTGGATGAACAACCCAAGGAAATACAGAAATGATGGCACGACTGCCGCCAGCGCAATGGTGCCATAGGGGATATTGAGGAAGGCGGCCATGACAAACGCGGTCGCCCCCATTACCGGCGGCATCAGCACGCCCCCGGTGGACGCACAGGCTTCGACCCCGGCGGCGTGGGACTTACTGAAGCCAACCCGGCGCATGGCCGGTATGGAGAGCACACCCGTGGTGAGTACGTTGGTAATCACACTGCCGCTCATGGATCCCATCAGGCCACTGGAGAACACCGCCACCTTGGCCGGCCCGCCGCGCACATGGCCCAGCAAGGCAAACGCCAGGTTGATGAAGAACTTGCCGCCACCGGTTTGCTGCAACGCCACACCAAACAGCAGGAAGCCAACCACCAGATTGGCGAACGCCTGCAGCGGAATGCCCATCACACTTTCCCGGCTCATGGCGTGGTAGATCGCCGTCTGGTCCGGGGAGGACGGGAAGCCCTGAATGGGACCCGGCACCAGGTCGGCAAAGATCGGGTAGATACTGGCAATGGCCACGATCACCGCAATGGGCAGGCCCCCGGCACGGCGCACCGCTTCCACCACGGTGGCCCAGAACAGGAAGCTCACCACGATGGCGTAATCCGGCGCGGCATACTCCCAGCCCCGGTCAAGAATCTGCTCAGCGTTGTACACAAAAAAGCCGCATACCCCGGCCGTCGCCAGGAACAGGATGACGTCGTACCAAGGCACCCGGTCCCGGGCCGCGTGCCGGTTCATCGGCCACAGCACATAGACCAGCGGCAACATCAACGCCACCAGGGTGTAGAAAAACTGGCTTTCGACCTTGGTGATGAAATTGATGAGCTGGAGGTTGAACAGGTAATCGATGGTGAAGAGGGTCAACACAACGGTGGCAATACGTGGCACCCAAAGCCAGAATCCGCTGAGTTGGCGGATACCGGAGACATTCTCCGGCGGACTGGAAGTATCCTTGCGGTCATTCATGGGTTACTGGACTCCGAATTCGGGACAGGACTGGGCAGGAGCACACGGGGAGCGCCGCAGGGCAGCTCCCCGTGACAGGCGAATCAGCAGATCAACGGAACACCGGATTCATACCGGCCGCTTCCAGGGCCTTGGCCCGGGCTTCCATCCATCCGCTACGGAAGGCGTCCTCGTCTTTCGGCGGGTTGCTGCCGGTGTACTGCTTCCAGGTGTCCATCAGGATGCGCTGGCGCTCGACCAGCATGTCCTGATGCGCCTGCATTTCATCGGTCCAGTGGCCGATTTCCTTGTAGTAGTCCACCACTGCATCGTGGAAGGGAATGACCCACTGCATGTTCTGCTGGCTCAGACTGTAACCGGCGTTACCCGGCGCGGCGTCCTTGTACTTGTCGTAGTCTTCGGTGAACACCCGGATCAGGCTGCTGGCCAGTTTCGGATCGGAATCGGCGTTCGCCACCAGGATCGGGTACGGGTAGCTGGCACCCTGCCAGGGGTTGTCCTTGCTGTAATCGCCGGCGGCGGAGGTCACCTTGTGGGGCTGGAAATACGGTGCCACCGCTTGCAGTCTCGCCCAGCCTTCACTATCGCCCGGATCCAGCTCGGGCCACACCAGGCCCCGCGGGCTGGCGGCCAGTTGCTGGGCAGGCGGCGCCACACTCATGGTGAAGGCGACATCGGCCTGATCCGCGACAATGCCGTCGAACGCCCGGCCATAGCCCGGGAATTCCACTTTCTCAACGTCATCCCAGGTCAGGTCACCAAACGCCAGAAATGCCTCGGTGCCCAGGTTGAGCGCATCGTCGCCGCGAATCCAGGACACCCGCTTGCCCTTCAGGTCGTATGGGGTCTTCACATCCACATCACCGGCGATGGCGATGCCGAGCCCAAAGCTGGCGATGGAGGTAGTGATGACGCGAATGGGTTGCGGCCCCCAGTCCGGGCCGGCGAACATCAGTACGCCCTCGGAGCCGTAATAGCTGGCGATACCGCAGGCGCAGAGCGGTACCCGATTGGTTTTCAGCGGCGTCATCCGCGAAACATCGTTTTCACCGGGCAGGATACGCACCGAGGTGCCGTATTCGTTCTGCAAGAGGTTGCCAATCGCCACCATCTGGCTGTAACCGGCCGAGCCGGTGCCATAAGCCGTCATGGCCAGGGTATTGGGCAATTCCACTTTGTCCGCCGCCAAAGTGATTGCCGGAGCGGCGGCGATAGCCATCGCCACCAGGGATCTTTTAAGTGCAAACATGACTTTATCCTTCTTGCTTGTAATTGTAATTTCGCCAGGCGAAATCATGTTCTGTCTTCGCAATACCAATTTAGCGAGTGAAAGAATGATGTGTCAACAAACCATTGATTCGGAATTGCAGCTTTTCTTGTCATGGGCTGGTTTCCCGCAGTAACCTCCAACATCGGGGACTGGCCTACGTTCTGTCCCCTCATGTCTTATTCAGGATTTGGGCAACAATGATGATGAAGTACCGCATTATTCCGGTCACGCCGTTCCAGCAGAACTGCACGCTGATCTGGTGTGACGAAACCCGCAAGGCGGCGGTGGTGGATCCGGGCGGGGATCTGGAGCGCATCAAGGCGGTGATCGCCGAAGAAGGTGTGACGGTTGAGAAGATCCTGCTTACGCATGCCCACATCGATCACGCCGGCGGTACCGCCGCACTGGCGGAGGACCTTAACCTGACCATTGAGGGCCCCCAGCAAGAGGACAACTTCTGGATTCAGGGCCTGCCCCAGCAGAGCCAGATGTTCGGCTTCCCGAAAGCGGAAATCTTTACGCCAGACCGCTGGCTGGAGGATGGTGACCGGGTAACCGTGGGCAAGGTGGAACTGCAGGTTATCCACTGCCCCGGCCACACCCCCGGCCACGTCGTGTTCTACCAGCCGGAAGCCGCAATCGCCCTGGTCGGAGACGTGTTGTTCCACGGCTCCATCGGCCGTACCGACTTCCCCAAGGGCGACCACGCCACCCTGATCCGCTCCATCCGGGAAAAGCTGTTCCCGCTCGGGGATGACATCCGTTTCATCCCCGGCCATGGACCGATGTCCACCTTTGGCCAGGAGCGGGCCAGCAATCCGTTCGTCGGCGGCCAGTGGGGCTGAGCCCCCGCCGCCACACTCAGGCCGCCAGGGTGTTCAGCCGCTCCATCTGGGCCAGCAGCTCGGCGGTTTTCTCCCGCATCAGCTCCACATCACCGCGGGCCTCAACATTGAGCCGGACAACCGGTTCGGTATTGGACATCCGCAGGTTGAAGCGCCAGCGGGAGAACTCCATGCTGAGACCATCGACATAGCTGATGCGCTCCGCTTTGTTGCGGTAGAGATGCTCGATAGCCTCGATCACCGCAGCAGGCCGGTCAAT
Source organism: Marinobacter profundi (assembly GCF_002744715.1). Lineage (GTDB taxonomy): Bacteria > Pseudomonadota > Gammaproteobacteria > Pseudomonadales > Oleiphilaceae > Marinobacter > Marinobacter profundi. Next base: position 188,989 of record NZ_KZ319367.1, on the reverse strand, counting down.
GGTGCGGTTGATTTCACCGCTGGCCGGATAGGCATCGATACGGGCGTCGATCAGTGAGGACAGGGTCTGGCCGGACTGGCAAAGCCGCTCCGCCACCAACAGCCAGGGAATCATGCCACTGTCACAGTAGGCAAAATCCCGGAAGTAGTGGTGGGCGCTCATTTCACCACCATAGATGGCATCCTCGTCCCGCATCCGCTGCTTAATGAAAGCGTGACCGGTTTTACTCTCCACCGGTTCACCACCCGCCTGGCGCACCAGGTCGAGGGTATTCCAGGTCAGCCGCGGATCGTGGATGACCTTGCCGCCACCGGCCTTACGGAGGAACTGGTCCGCCAGCAGGCCAACAATATAGTAGCCTTCGATAAAGCGGCCGGTTTCGTCGAAGAAGAAGCAGCGGTCGTAGTCACCATCCCAGGCAATCCCCATGGCTGCCTGCTCCCGAACTACCGCCTGCGCCGTTACCGCACGGTTTTCCTCCAGCAGCGGGTTGGGCACACCATTGGGGAACTCGCCATCCGGCTGATGGTGCAACCTTACAAACTCGAACGGCAAATGTGGCTCGAGGGCATCAATCACCGCCCCGGCGCCACCATTACCGGCATTGACGACCAGTTTCATCGGCCTGAGTGCGGCAGCATCGATGTACCCCAGCAAGTGCTGGACATAGTCCTGCGCCACCGCCAGGTGCTTGACCCGCCCTAACACCGGCGCATCCTGGAAGGGCTCACGCACCCGGTCCCGGATCGCATTGAGACCGGTGTCGGAGCTGATCGGCCGGGACTCCGGGCCCACCAGTTTCATGCCGTTGTGGTCTTTCGGGTTGTGACTTGCGGTCACCATGATGCCACCGTCCATGCCGTAGTGGCTGGTGGCAAAATACACCTGCTCCGTACCACACAGCCCGATATCGAACACATCGGCACCGGCAGCAATCAGCCCGGCACGGAGTGCCTCGGCAATGTCCGGGCTAGACAGCCGGATGTCGTAGCCCACCACCACATTCTTCGCTCCGGTCACGTCCACATAGGCGCGACCAATCAGGTTGGCGAGTTCCGGATCAAGCTGGTCCGGCACCCGGCCTCGCAGGTCATAAGCTTTAAAACATGAAAGATCCATTGCAGTCTCCTTGCAGTTTCCGTGCTCGGGGTGTTCCGTCCCAACTTAAACCGGCTCTGACACTACCGGTATCAGCTCCTCGGTGGTTGCGGCGTCAGTGCGACCATAGCGGTCTTCCAGCCGCTCGATGTCGTCCTCGCCAAGATAGGCACCCGACTGCACTTCGATCAGTTCCAGCGGAATCTTGCCGGGGTTGGTCAGCCGGTGAACCGCACCGATGGGGATATAGGTGGACTCGTTCTCCGAAAGCAGGAAGGTCTCATGGTCCCGGGTAACCTCCGCGGTCCCCTTGACCACAATCCAGTGCTCGGCGCGGTGATGGTGTTTCTGCAGCGACAGTCGCTCACCGGGTTTGACACTGATCCGCTTGACCTGGAAGCGGTTACCCATGTCGATGCTGTCGTAACTGCCCCAGGGCCGGAACACTTCGCGGTGGTTGATGGCCTCGGAACGATGCTTGTCGTTGAGCAGATTGACCAGCTTCTTGACGTCCTGTACCCGGTCACGGTGCGCCACCATGAGGGCGTCCTTGGTATCGACCACCACCAGGTCCTGTACGCCCAGCATGGCGACGAGCTTGTCACCGGCATGCACCAGGCAGCCCTGGCTGTCTTCCAGGCAAACATCCCCTACCACCGCATTGGCACGCTCATCCTTCTGCCGTGTCTCCCAGATGGCAGACCACGACCCCACATCGCTCCAGCCCGCGTCCATCGGCACCAGTAACGCGTTGCGGGTTTTCTCCATGACCGCATAGTCGATGGACTCGTCCGGGCAGTGGGCAAAGATTTCGGCCGGAATCCGGCTGAACTCCATATCCCGGGTCAGGGATCGGGAGGCCAGCATGCAGGTGTCGTAGATATCCCGGTGGTGTTTCTGCAGTTCCTGCAGGTAGGCATCGGCACGGAACATGAACATGCCGCTGTTCCAGTAATAACCGCCTTCCTCCAGCAAGCGCACCGCGGTCGCCGCATCCGGTTTTTCAATGAACTGGCGAACCGGACGGGCAGCACCGGGCGCGGCGTCCTGGCTACGGGCAGCAATGTAGCCGTAGCCGGTTTCCGGGCGGTCCGGGGTGATGCCGAACAGCACCAGGCCACCGCTTCTGGCTACTTCCTCGGCCCGTAGCACTGCACTGCGGAAGGCATCGGTGTCGTCAATGGCATGATCCGCCGGTAACACCAGCATGATGGCTTTCGGGTCCTTGCGGGCGACCTCGATGGCGGCCATAGCAACCGCCGGTGCGGTATTGCGGCCGAAGGGCTCCAGTACAATCGCCAGCGGTTCGCTGCCGATGGCATCGAGCTGTTCCTTGACGATAAATCGATGCTCGTCGTTGGCCACCACCACCGGAGCCTCAACTCCGTCAATGGGCAGCCTCGCCAGGGTTTGCTGCAGCATGCTCTGGTCTCCGACCAGCGGCAAAAACTGTTTGGGATAGGCCTTCCGGGACAGCGGCCAAAGCCGGGATCCATTTCCACCTGAAAGTATGACTGGAATCATCGTCCTGCTCCTTTTCTCTGATTGAACGCCGCGGACTATTCCGCAGACGTTTTCCTGCAGGGTTGGTCTGGACCGACCAGACGCCCCTTACCCTGAAAAATCCCGTAACTGGATGTCCCCCGGTGGCAATGGCTGAGTGCCCACCGACCAGGTCGGATCAATCCGGTACAAGTAGGAAATATCGCCACCCAGCCGGGTGGACTTCATGGGCCGGTGTTTCTCAAGAAACTCCGGCATGCCCGCCATGGGCCCCCAGGTCTTCTGCCAGGGTTCCATCCAGGCCAGGCCCCAAGCGGTGTAGAGTCCATCGGTAATCTGTTCGTAACCGGTCACCGCGGCGATGCGCCCGGGCGACTCAAGGCCAGCCACCACATTCCCGGTGAGCTTGCGGAATTTCTCCCGATAGCGCTCGTACACCGACTCACCGTTCACCTCGGCGAACACGGCAATCAGTGTCAGCGGCTGCATGGCGTAATTGAGATACTCCAGCGCCCGGTCTTCGCGGCTGAGCTCCTTGGGCAGGTAACCCTCTTCGGTGATCTGCCCCATGGCTTCATCGAACTTGGCCAGCGCCCAGCCCCAGTCATCACAGTCACCGGTGGCGACTGCTGCCGAGATCACCGCGAAGGCGGCCCAGTAATCGTGGTTGTTGACCTTACGGAGGGGCCGGTCGGTGTAATAGTTGCGGACACCGTCCACAAGTTGCCGGAACCAGGCTTCAATCCGTTCGCTCTGCTCCGGGTCCAGGGAACCCTCGGGCGCCGCCGACTTGACCCGCAAATAGGCATTGGCCGAAGCTGCCAGCGCCCACTTGCGGACCGCCTCACCCACATGATTGACCTCCTCATGAAGCAGTGCGCCGGCCGAGGCCCATTGGTCGAGGTTGTCCATCACGCAATCCCGGGCGGCGGCTCCGTCTCCATCCACCTGGTAGTCGTCGGCCGCCGCCACCACGGTTTTCTCAAAGGTGCGGATCTTCTCGGAGGCCTCTTTATAGGCGGCCAGCGCCTCTTCATTCAGCTCGTTACGGGCACTGTCACTGCCCTCGTACTTGCTGGTGAACGACAGTGAGCCCACATGGGGCGCGACCGTGTCACAGTCGTAATCCCCGGCATTCTTGCGCAGCTCCGGAATCTGGTAGTAACCGGCCGGCGCCTGTAGCGCGCCGACCTGGCACTCGCTGGCATAGACTCCGGATACCCCTACACTCGCGGCCAGGGTGGCGGTCGCGAGCCAGCGGCGTGCCGGCAGGCCGTCAGAAACTCTTCGGCTTGGCATGGCATCGTCTCCTTTGGCTGGATATGGCATGGGGTCAGATATCCTGGCGCTTGCACAGCCTGGTGGTGACCGTGAGGCCGTCACTGACCTGTTCGGGTTTGAGTTCCAGGTCGAGGGACATGAACAGTTCGTCCCGCCAGCCCTCGCCGTCCTGCAGTTCGAACATGAAGCGTCCGGTGGTTTCCACCCGCGAGCCGTATTCCAGGTCAACCCGGTCCTTGCGGCCGAACACGTACCAGATGAGCGCGTCTACCTCCTTGACCCCGGGATCACTGAACTGCAGGTCCACCACGTAGCGACCGCTTGGCAGTTCGTGGAACTGGCCGCCGCCGTTGTAGAGCACTTCGGTAATACCCGCCTTCACCGGTGCGGTCTTTTCCAGCACCACGTCCGAGGCTTCACAGCCGCCGTTCACCATCGGCCGGACCTGGCGATAAAACTCATTGCTGTCCAGGTTGTGATAGGCCGGAACCTCCCAGATCAGGATGCGCGGTGGTGACTGGCGGAAGTTGTCCGACATCAGGTACTCGAACATGGATCCGTCGTAGCTTCCCCCGGCCACTGCCGCGTTGAGCACCTCGACACCGAGAAATTCCTGCAGCGCACCGGCAAAGTTGTAGTCCTGGGCCCCCATACTGTTACTGGTACCCACCAGGGTGATCGGCGGCATGCTCTCGTCACCAAACAGGGCGCCTGCCTCACTGGCGGAGCCACCGCCCACCGCCTCGGTCCGGAACTCATCCACGTACTGGGAGGGATAGGCAAAACCGCAGATCCTGCGGGCCGCATCCTGCAGCGAGCCATCCTTGCGCATCAGCCCGGTGCGGCTGGTGACAAATTCCTGCTGCTCCAGTTCGCTGAACACCGGCATCTGCCGGATGCGGTCGGCGACCAGTTTCGCAGTGCGACGGGCACCGTAAGGCGTCCAGTGGTGATCGCGTTTGAAATAGAAAGCGTCCTCGCGGTCCTCCTCCTGCAGCAGCGGGGTCAGGTCCGGCACCACCAGCCCCGCGCTGCGGAACCGGTCCAGGGTGGCCACATAATTGGCGCGGGCGAAAGACCAGGAGAACGGCACCGGCGAGGTATCCGGTATCTTGTCCGGATGCACCAGGCCCTTGGTGGGCTGGTAGACCAGCACCATTTCGGTACCGGTGGTTTGCTTCAGATGGCGAGCAAAGCGCTCAAACTGGCGCATGCCTTCCGGGCTGGGGCCAAACTGCTGCGGCAGCTCCGCGTCCGAGCGGAACAGCCAGCCATCTTCACCCTGCACCAGCATCAGGAAGTTCTTCAGATAACTGGTGTCATAACTGGCCGCATCGGCCGCAAACGGGCACAGGTCGCAACAGTTCTGTACGTCGTATCTGGGCGGCTCCGCGGCAGTGGCCTGGCTGTTCCATGCCAGGGTTGCCAGCAATGCCAGGCTCCGAAGTTGCAGCTTCCGGAGCCCTGCACCCCACTCTGAGCGTCTGCCGAGGTAATTCACTGAGACCTTCTCCATGACGTTCATCGGGATTCTGTTACCTCACTGGTAAAGGTTGACCTCAGGCCGAGGTATCAACACGGTTCTCGGCGACGACCAGGCGCGGCTGCCCACCCACTTCAATGGCGAAGAAGCTGAACACTTTGCCGCGCTGCAGGTTAACCTCGCTGGTTTTGGCCAGCGCCTGGTCCTTGCTGAAGGCACCCATGGCCACCTTGACGGCATTGATCTCGCGATTGGCCATCTGCATCGGCGCCACCGGATCGGTCACGGCCACCTTGCCGTCCGCCGTTTTGAGGGTGACGGTTGCGGAGTCGGTCAGGTTGTAGAACGACACCAGGGCCTTGCGGGGGTTATCAAAGTCGGCGTCTTCGAGCACTTTCAGCTCGCCGGTCCCGGTGACAACTGCGGTATAGAAGCGGTTACTGGCCATGGTTACGGCCTCGCTCTTGCCGCCCACCGACAGCTCATAACTGCCTTCCGGAAGATAGATATAGGCACTCGCCTCGAGCGGCTCGACGTCCTTGATTGCCTTGCCACCTATGCGCCCCTCGGCAATCCCGCCGCCGGTGTTGGCGTTGATGATACGGATAAAGGCGGCGCCATCCGGGGCCTCTGCGGCGTACAAGGCTTCCTCGCCGGCCTGGGCCGCCGCCACCGGCAGCAGCAGAAGCAGACTGAACAGAAAAACAAGACGGTTACGGATTGGTGTTTGCATGGTGCTTTCCTCACGGGTTGGTTGCGGATTCGATACCGGGCCGCTGGGCGTACAGCGCGCCCGCCTGGCGGAACCAGGCAGTGACCTGCTCCGATTCCACCGGCCGGGCCAGGTAACGTTCAGGGAATTCCCAGATCACCAGCTCGGGCGGGTGATCGCGGAAGTCGGAAGACTGCAGGTACTCCACCATCGGCACGATCGGGCCCTTGCCCTCTTCGGCCACATTGATCAGGTCCCGGCCAAGGTACTTGCGCAGAGCACCGGGGAAGTCCCACAACGGGTTGGCGCTGTAACTGGTACCCACCAGCACAGTGCCGGTGTCGGCCTCGCCAAACAGCGACTCGCTGGCATCTGACGTGCTGTTACCGGCTGCGGTGGTTCGCGGTGAGAACATGTCCGGAGCCGGGCCAAGCCCGCTGAACAGCGGGTCAACCGGAATGTAATTGAGCAGGTCGCCACGGTGACGAATGGGTTCTTCCTGGGTGGTGAAGAAGGTCTGCTCGCCCCAGGGCTGGTCGTCAAACACATCACGGATGTGGGTGGCCGCCTGGCGGGCAAACAAGTCTGCCCCCACCGGAGACCAGTGGGTATCGGTGCGCAGGAACACCTGGGTGCCCTCGGCGGCAGCTTCATCCAGCTCATCCGCCAGTGCGGGGGCCGGCACACCGGCAATGTCGAGGGTGGCCAGCAGGCGGTTGTACAGTGACGCCATTTCCCTGGCAGGCTGCTCCCCGGCAAGCTTGTCCTCATAGATGCGGGCCTTTGCCGGCACCACCAGGACGACCAGAGGAATGCCCTGGCGGCGCAGGTGCTGGCTGATGACCTTCACCCGCTCCAGATTGGTGTCCACCAGACCGGGCTCGGCGGCCTCGGGATAGAACTCTTCAGAGCTGAACAGCCAGCCATGCTGGCCCACAATAACGCCGGGCCGGCCTTCCCTGAACAGCACAAAGTTGATAGCCGCCCAAAGGTTAGTGCCCAGGTCCCGCACCGGGAAGCGCTCATCGTAATGGGACTCCAGTTTGCGTGCCCACTCCCCGGTCAGGGCGTCCAGCTCCCCGGAGGCCTCGTACTCGGTAAGTGGCTTCAGGGACAGCAGCCCAAGCCCGATCACCATCACAATGAACAGGTAAGCGGTCAGTCGTGCAGAAGTCGCAGTCATTGCGGTTCCCCTCAGAACTGGAAGTAAAGGAAGGGTGAGAAGCTTTCGGCAGAGAGCTTCAGCACCGCCAGGGCAAATACCGGCACCAGCAACGGGGCCGCTACCGACCGCCAGCCGGGCCCGGTCACCCGGATACCCTGCTGATGGAGACGGTCCCGCAGGCCCATCGCCGCAATGACGCCATAGGCCAGCACCAGGATGGCAATGTTCAGGTCACGGATGCCCTGCAGATAAGCCGCACTCAGCCCGCTGCCATCCAGGGTGAACATCGCCTGGTAGAACGCGAACGCCTCGCCAATACTGCTGGCCCGGAAAGTGACCCAGCCGATCACCACCAACAGCAGCGTCAGGGCCCAGCGCAGTACCCGAAAGCCCTGCGGATTGGCCGACACCCCGAGCCAGCGTTCAATGGCCAGTATCCCGCCGTGCCAGGCGCCCCACAGCAGGAAGGTCCAGTTGGCACCATGCCAGAGACCACCTAACAACATGGTGAGCATCAGATTACGGTAGGTTTTGAAAGTGCCCTTGCGGTTGCCACCCAGTGGCACATAGAGATAGTCACGCAACCACGACGACAGGCTGATGTGCCAGCGCCGCCAGAACTCGGTAATACTCTGGCTGACATAAGGCTGGTTGAAGTTTTCGTTGAACCGGAAGCCCATCATCAGGCCCAGACCAATGGCCATGTCCGAGTATCCGGAGAAGTCGAAATACAGTTGGGCGGTGTAAGCCAGCGCCCCCAGCCAGGCGTCGGCGGTGGTCGGATCAGCCAGGGCAAAGGCGTTGTCCGCCAGAGGCGCAATCGAGTCGGCTATGAAGACTTTTTTGACAAAGCCCTGCATGAACCGGACGGCGCCCTCCCCGAACTTCTCCATGGTATGGGTACGGTAGGCAAACTGGTCCGCCAGGTCCTTGTAGCGCAGCACCGGGCCGGCAATCAGCTGGGGGAACAGTGCAATGAACGCGGCGAAATCTACAAACCGGCGAGTCGGCTCAGTGTCACCGCGATAGACATCGACCACATAGGAAATCGCCTGGAAGATATAGAACGAGATCCCGATGGGCAGGATGATGTGGGCCAGTTCCAGCGGCTGACTGCCCGCGGAGACCAGCAGGCTGTTCAGGCTATCGACCCCGAAGTTGGCGTACTTGAAGTACCCCAGGGTTGCCAGGTCACCAGCGACCCCCACAGCAACCCATTTACGGGCCAGTGCTGTTCCGGTACCGGCGCGATGGATACCCAGGCCGATCAGGTAATTCCACAGGGTGACGGCGAAGAACAGCAGCACGAAGTCCACCCGCCACCAGGCATAGAACGCATAGCTGCCGATCAGGATGACCCAGGACCGGTGCCGGAACGGCGTCAGGTAGTACAGCCCCAGAAACGCCGGCAAGAACAGAAACAGGAATATGTTGGACGAGAAAACCATGATATCTCCCTATATAACCCGCGGGGCCCGGACGCTCACCGCATGGAGAGCGGCTGCAGCAGTACCGCCCGGTCCTGGTTCATCAGCGCGTCGAAAATCTGCATCTGGTGCTCACCCAGTACGCCACTGAAATGGATACCCGCCTTCGACCGGGGGAAACGCATGTCCACCCCATAGAGCGCGATGTACTGGGGGTTGTCGGTATTGATCGGGCCACTGGCGTTGGAGGCCAGTTCACCGCCGACCACCGTCATCGACACCGCGTAGTCGTAGAAGTCTTCCTCGAAATCCCGGTCGGTCGCGGACAGATCCTTGAGCTGACCGAGGATCCCCCAGGTGCCGTTGAACACCGCCACGTTGTGGTACACGCCGACATCGGTGCTGTTGCGCACGCGGATGCCGTTGCGCAGGTTGTTCATCAGCCGGTTGCCCCACAGCAGGTTATCCGGGGACTCGTACAGGCCAATGCCATCACCGTTGTTGTCGTACACCACATTGTCGGCGACCACGTTGCGGCGGCTTTGGCGGTCCAGCACGATGCCCGACAAGCCATTGCGGTAGCTGCGGTTGCCGATGATCCAGCTGTCGTTGACCTCGCGGGAAATGATGATTCCGTGCTTCTCGCGGGTGCCGTACACCTCGTTACCGGCAATGATCAGGTTGCTGGAGTAGTCGTGGGGGTCGATGCCGTACACGATGTTGTCGTGATAGACGTTGTTGACGATGGCCACGTCTTCCGCCTCATAGCAGTAGAAGCCGTAGTAGATTTCGTGGAAGGTGGACTCCACCAGCCAGGCATGGGGTGCGCTCCGCTTCAGACGGGCGTTGTCGAACTCCGAGTACTGGGCCACGGAGAAGCCATAGGACTTACTCTGGTTGTAGCCGAGATAGGCCATTTCGGTACCGAGGATAAACGTCTCGCTGCCCCCCCAGCTGACAAAGAACGGGCGGAAGTCCGCCGCCTTGCGGAATACGGCCGGACCATTTTCCTTTTCCCGCCAGCCAAGGATCTTGCTGTCGATGGCAAACATCCAGCCATCATTGGCAATGAAGGAACCCCGCTCTTCAGACAGCAACAGGGTGTCATCCCGCAGCACCAGCGTGGCATCCTGGCGGATCGCCAGGGGCAGGCGGACGATGTAGGCGCCGTCCTCCCGCTTCTCGACATATCGCTTGTCGTTGACCAGGCGGTGAACATCCTCAAGGGTGACCTTGCCACTGTTCACCAGAATGGCCTGCGGGTGGGAGAACTGGCGAACCACCCACTCCCGGGCACGACCTTCGTCGACAAAGTCACCCAGTGCCGCCACATCGGCTATCCGCTGTACCACCACCTGGGGAGGTCCGTCCGGACGACCGTTCAGCCGGGCCTCAACACCCTCGCGGGTGTAGCCGGAAAGATCCGGCAACTCCGGCTTGTCACGGACCACCGCCTCGCTGGACTGCACCTCCATCCCGTAATCTTCGAGCGCGGGCGCGGTCACCACCGGTGGTGTGGCGGTACTGCCACGAATGGCACCGTGCCGGCTACCGGCACCGTGGGCAGGTGAAATACTCACCAGCACCAGTGCCACGAGCGCAAAGCAATTGATTGCGGCCTTCATGACTGCCCCCTAGAAGCGCTTCGCCAGATCGAGAACCACCCGGTGGCGGACATCGTCTGCCTGATCGCCATAGGCGTCACCGGGCAGGAACACGCCACCGCGGAACACCACATCGAACGCTGCCCAGGAGGTTCGCGAACTGTCCCCGTAATAGCCGATTACCAGGTCTACCGATTCACCCAGATCATCGCTGGCACCGGTAAAGCCGGGCTCCACCAGGTCGGAGTACACGGCACCGTTCTTGTCCTCCAGCCAGTAGCGGTGATACAGCAGGTTGGCGTCCCACACGTCGCGATCAGAAATCGCGGTATACAGGGTGGCAACCGTGAGGTTGCTCCACTCCGGCTGGATGGCCTCGCCGAAGCGCTGCACCTGGGAGCGGGTACCGGTGAAACGGGACCGGTTGCTCTCCAGGCTGGTCTGGCGGAAGGCATCGCTGTCGTCGGCATCGCCACCGCCGGACGCCATGGCACCGTGGGCACCGATCACCCAGCGAGGGGTGTCGGTAAGCTGCGCCCGCAACCCGAGATCGGCGGCCCAGCCGTTGACATCCCGCTCACGGGCGCTGTAACCGCTTGCCGCAGTGGCATCGGCGACGCTGACCGACTCGCTGCCGGTCACCGCGCCCACCGAGGCGAAGTACTGCCAGGTGTTATGGGACTGCCAGTCGAAGTAGTCACGATCCGCACTCACCCCGGCCCAGGTCAGGGAGCCGTCGCGCCCCTCGTCCAGGGGTTCACCCCGGGCCGCCAGTTCTTCAACCTGGTCGCCGTAGCCCTCACCATGGGTGACCAGGAAGCCGAGGTAATGATCCTTGCGCCACTGCCAGCGGGTATTGGCGAAGAACCGGGCAATATCCTGTTCCTCTTCCGGCAGCTCATTGGCATCCGTGCGCAGCTCGGCAAGCTTCTGGGCGACCCCGACCGTGGCGTCCAGCAGCGTGGTATCGAAAATCCAGCGGGTCAGGGTGATATCGTCGTCCCACCACAGACCGGAATCTTCCTTCAGCCGCTCGCGGCCAAAGCGGATGGATTCGCCGGGGTAATCGGTCAGCCCGTTGTAATCCAGCCAGGCCTCCCGCAATGCGACAAATCCATCGGTGGTGGTTCCGCCAACTTCGTCACTCACATCCACCTGGCCGGTGGCGGCAAAGGCCTGCAGGCGGAGTTTGGAACGCCAGTGGGGCGACAGTTGCCACACCCACTCGGGTTTGATGTCGATACCCACCTCATCAGAGCTGATCTCGTTTCCGGGGGTCAGGCCCAGCCGGCGATCCCCCTCGCTGATCACGCTGAACTTGGAACTGATATTCTGCTCAAGCAAGCGAGGGTAGCTCTGCTCCTGCAGGGGCTCCTCCTCCGCCAGCAGCGGCGAAGCAGTCATCGATGCCAGGCAACCAACAGATACCGTCAGCCTGGTAAGACGGTTGATTTTCGGGAACTGCATGGAAGTTATCCTCCTTGAGAATCGGTGGTTGCGGACTTGCCGGTACGAGAGGCCAGCATTTGCCGGCGCGCCGCCCGCTCCTGCCTGAACAGCTCTTCTGCCGCAAGCTCGACATGGCGCGGCAGCGACGGGAGCATCTCCTTCATCAGATCCCGCGCACGCTCCACGCCGCCGGCCAGGGCCAGCATTGCAAAGGACCAGGCATACTGACGGTTGACCGCCAGGCCCTTGCCCTCCCAGTACATTTCGGCGAGGGCATAATCCGCTTTCGGGAACCCCCTGCGAGCCGCCTTGAGCAGGTAATGCAGGGCCTGCTCCGGATCGGCTTCGCCCAGATAGCCCTTCTTGTAAATGCGACCCAACAGGTAGTCCGCAGACGGGTAGCGCTCCCGCACTTCCTTCGCCAGCTCAATGGCCTTGTCCGGCTGCGCCGGCACGATGCGGCCGCGCTCATAGGCTCGCGCCAGGGCGAGGGTGGCCTTCTGGTCGCCCTTTGCCCTCGCTTCTTCGAGCATTTCGATCACGGCCTCCGGGTTGGCCAGGTAGTTATGCTCCATGATCAGCCGGGCCCTGGCGGTCAGCGCCGGCACATAATCCGGCGTCAGCTGCAGGTACAGCTCATTGGTGGTGCCCACCTGAGCGCGGGGCGACTCGTCACCGGACAGCCAGCGGGCAAACAGGTACAGGTCGCGGTCTTCCAGCTGGCCGGACTCCCACGCCCCCTGCGCCCGCTGAACCAGCGCCCGGAACTCGTCATCCCGCTGCTGGCTGAGGTAGACACCCGCCAGCAGCTGGAAGCACTTGGGCTGCGCTTCGGCAATGGGCGTACACAGGGCTTCGATATCGCCTGCCCGCTGTTCACCCTGGCCACTGAGCACGTAGTACCGGGCCAGGGCATAGTCGCCGGCCGGGTCGCCGGCGGCCCTCGCCCGCTCGATCAATGCAACCGGATCCTCGTTCGGGAACTCCTGCGGATACTCGAGGTAGAGGTTGACCAGGGGGATCACCGCCGAGTCATCGCCCGCTGCAAGGGCCTTGCGCAGGTATCGGGCGCCGTAGGCCCTTTCCTTTGCCGTACGGCCATCCCGGGCAAACATCTTGCCGAGCCGGAGCGACGCCCGCTTACTGCCCTGGGCCTCGGCCTTGCGGTACCAGGCCAGGGCCTGCTTGCGCGACTCGTCCGAATCTTCGTCGGCATAGAGGTCGCCCAGCTCCACCTGGGCCTCCGGCAGGCCAAATCGTGCCAGCTCCTCAAGCTGCGCCCGGGCCTCGGCCACGTTGCCGGCAGCGGCCGTCTGTTCGGCCCGGCCAATGTCCGGCAGGCTGCCACAGCCGGCCAGACCGGCCACTAACAGGCTGATCGTGCACGCTACTCGGTACATGTCGCGGCGCTCCCTCACTGGTTACCGGTGACCTTGCCGGCCACCTTTTCCAGGTCACCGATCGGGTCCAGGTCACCGATCTGACCCAAAGTACCGAACTGGAACGTATCCACCGTCACGCCAATGGGGCGCCCAACAGCGGCCAGCGGCAGCGGCTCCTCGGCGCGGATCAGGGCACTGATGGCAGTGCCGGGACGGTTAGGCTGCTCGGCATCCACAAACAGGGACTCGATCCGGCCCGCCTGGGTATCACCGCCAGGCAGGCGGAGGGTGACCGACTGGCCCTCTTCCAGCGACTCACCATCTTCAAAGCTGAAGCGGGCGGTAACGTGGGCGGAGGCATCCAGCGGGGCAACCACCGCCAGTTGTTCGCCGCGGCTCATGTACTGCTGCTGGGCCGGTAGCAGATTCAGCACCTTGCAGTCACAAGGGCTGGTCAGGGTGCCGCGAATGCTCTGCCCCATCAGCTCCTCGATCTGTTCGATGCTGTAGTTACCCTCACCCACCAGCTCGTTGACATACGCCAGCATCGGCGCATCAAAAGTGGCAATGGCCTCGCCAGCCTTGACCTGCTGCCCGGCGGTGACCAGCGTGGTGACCTTGGCGTCTTTGGGAACATGAACCGGGATCTGCTCGGCGGCCACCATGGCGGACTCCGCCCGGGTGACGAAGTAGATCTCCCATAACTGCCAGGCCACGACGGAGGCGGCAATCAGGCCGATACCGAGAAAAATCAGGCTACCCACCGTCGCCCGCACCTTGCCCAGGAAACCCAGGGCGGCACTGCCCTTGGTTTTGCGGGCCTTGGCAAAGTTGTCCCGGGACAGCGTGTTGAGCACGTCCCCCATGGAAACCAGCTCGCCGCTGAGGAACGACGTGATCAGATAGCGCAGGGCCGAGACCTCGCTCGCCCCCAGGTTCTGGAATTCACAACCACAGCGGTCCTGGCTGGCACTGACGTTGCGTGGAACGAAGCCCACCTCCACCGCCATGTCGAAACCGTCAACCTTGAAAATCAACCGGCCCTGGTACAGCCGCCCGGTGCGCAGCGGCTGATTGCCGGTGTTGATGCTGAAACCACCCGCCGAAATATCCTCAACGGGAAACTTGTAAGTGGTGCCATCCAGGCTGACAAACAGCTTGGCCGGTATCCTGACCCGTGCGTACTGGCGCTGAGCCTCGGATTCGTGAACAAATTGCGGTGCAACTGCTGCCGTATTCATTGTTCTAGCCCTTGAGTGTGTTGATTCCTTGGTGATTGTTCGCGGGATGTCATCCCGCCTCCTGTCACACGATGATCATGACCAGCGCCAGGAAAACACTGGCGGCAGAGAAGGTCATCGCTCGTGACGACCAGCGGTTCAGCTGCTGCTGAAACGAAGCCGCGTCGGCACTGAAACTGGTTTTCTGGCGTGTCCACGACTGGCGGTCCAGCCGGAAGAACACATAGATTTTCACTAGCGATCCGAAGATCTGGTTGAAGTACAGGATGACCGGGTACACCGGCCCCACCGGGTGGCCTGTGGCGATCAGCAGGATCGTCAGTACCAGCCGGGTCAGACCGATCCACAGCAGGTAAGCCACCAGGATCACGAACGAGTACTTCATGGCAGCCACGATGGCAGCGGTCAGCCCGAGAATGCTGGTCCACATGGAGATCCGCTGATCCCACAGGACATACCAGGTGAACCATCCCAGCCGTCCCGGCCCGAGCTTGGTGGCCCGGGAGTTCTGCCGCAGGGAGTTGCCATACCAGCGGAACATCAGTTGCCGGGCCGAGCGGATAAAGCTGGGATCGGGCGGATGTTCCACCGTGCTGATGGAGGCGTCCGGCACATAAAAGGTGTCGTACCCCAGCCGCATCATGCTGAACCAGCTGGACTTGTCGTCACCGGTAAGAAAGCGGAACTCACCCAGGCGCCAGTGCCGCAGGGAGTCGTATTCGACATCCGAAATGAACTCGGGACGGGTCACCACGCTGGCGCGAAAGACCGACATCCGCCCGGTCAGGGTCAGCACCCGGCGAGACAGCCCCATGGAGCACATGTTGAGGTGGCGCTGGGCGAACCGCAGCTTGTGCCACTCGGACATCAGGTAGCTGCCCCGCACCTCGCAGAACTCGTTGGTGGTCAGCGCACCCATCTTCGGCATCAGCCGGAAGTACGGCGCCGTCGCCTTCACCACACCCGGGTTCAGCACGGTGTCGCCATCCACCACCGCAACGATGGCGTTGTCATCCGGCAGGTCCCGGGAGATGGCCCGGAAGCCATAAGCCAGGCCGTCACGCTTGCCGGTGCCGGGAATCCGCACCAGCTTGAGTTGCACGTGGGAGGGTGGCGCATGCTTGCGCCAGAGGCTGCGCATGATCATTTCATCGGACAGTTCCACCACCGACGCCACCACCGTCGTTGGCCAGCCACATTCCATGGCTTCGCGAATGATGGAGTCATACACCATCGCCGTGGTGTGGGCATCGATGCGGAAGCTGGTCACCATCAGGTAGACATGGGAGGGGGCCGCCTGGTCTCCGAGTTGCCGGGCCTGGCTGCGCAGGCGCGGATAAGCCACATGGAGAAAGTACATGCCGCGGACAAAATGAATAATGCCCACGGAGTACCGCCACATTCCGATCCCGCCGATCACCAGGATGAAGTGGGCGCCGCCCGGCACGACGAACGAGCTGGGCAGCGATGCCGCCAGAGCGCCCAGTGCCGCCAGGTACAGGCACCATCCTCCGGCACGGGTCAGTACATTGTCAGTAAGCAGAGCCATTGCTGGGCATCCTTTGCTTGAACAAACTCACGTGGAGACTTCCGTTCACTGTTAGCAAGGCGTGCCGGCCGGGCACCCGCAACACGCAGGTGCCGGCCAGGCCGGGTGCTACCAGCAGATGCCTTCGAGGACATCGTTGCTGGCGGTCTTCATGAAGCCCACCAGGTCCACCACCCGCTTGCCTTCCGGAACCTCGGCAATGACCGTTTCGAACAGCTCGTCGTTGTTGCCCACCACGATCACATCGGCGTGGTCAATCACCCCGCGCAGGTCGCTTTCCATCAGGTTGGCGAGATGGGGGATCTTGTGGTTGATGTAATCGCGGTTGGCGCCATAGGTGCGGGCGTAGTCCACGTTGCGGTCGAAGATCTGCAAGTCGTAGCCCTTGCCGATCAGCATTTCCGCAAGCTCAACCAGCGGGCTTTCCCGCAGGTCATCGGTGTTGGCCTTGAAGCTGAGCCCCAGCATGCCGATCTTGCGACGGCCATAACCGGTAACGATGTTGAAGGCGTGGGCGACCTGCTCGTCGTTGCTGCTCATGATGGAGCTGAGCAACGGATGACGGACATCCATCTGGCTGGCGCGATAGCTCAGCGCACGGACGTCCTTGGGCAGACAGGAGCCGCCAAAGGCAAAGCCCGGGCGCATGTAGTAACGGGAAATGTTGAGCTTGCTGTCCTGGCAGACCACGTCCATCACGTCACGGCCGTCGACGCCCAGAGACTTGGCAATGTTGCCGATCTCGTTGGCAAAGCTGACCTTGGTGGCGTGCCAGACGTTGCAGGTGTACTTGATCATCTCGGCCACTTCGATGGGCTTGCGCACGATTGGCGCGTCGAGGTCCTCGTACATTTTTGCCAGCAGGTCACCGGAACGGGCGTCCAGCTCACCAATCACCGTCATCGGCGGCTGGTCGTAATCGTGAATGGCGGTGCTCTCACGCAGGAATTCCGGGTTTACGCAGATCCCGAAATCAACTCCCGCACGCTTGCCGGACACCTCTTCCAGCACCGGAATCACCAGGTCACGCACCGTACCCGGCAGCACCGTGCTGCGGACGACGACCAGGTGCCAGTCACCCTTGTCCTTCAGGGCAACACCGATATCGCGGCAGACATTCTCGACGTACTGCAGGTCGAGATCGCCATTGGCCTTGCTCGGCGTACCGACACAGATCATTGAGAGTTCGGTTTCCTGTACGGCGAGGTAGCCTTCCGTCATCCCTTCGATACGCCCTGCCTGCCGCCCTTCACTGAGCAGTTCCTCCAGACCCGGCTCAACAATGGGCGACTTGCCCTGGTTGATCAGATCAATCTTGACCGGTGACACGTCGACACCCATCACCTGGTGGCCGCGGTGCGCCAGACTCGCGGTACATACTGCGCCTACGTAACCCAGACCAAAAATGCTGACTCGCATGCTCCTGCTCCCTTGCCTGTCATCTGTGAGCCCCGCTCAGCGGGGCGTTCGGGTTGTAATTCCTGCAACCAGCAAGCCGTTCCTGCCAGACCTCACCGCCTGGCGGAATGAGCGTCAAAAATTCCACGCTCAGCCCCGAATCCGGCTTTGAACTGCCCGGAACCTTTCCGGAACCTTCCGGTCTTCTTGGCAGATGCGAACTGGAAATACTGGTTACTTTGTCGACAGACGGGAAAACGGATACGTTTTCCTGGGTGGGAAATGAAGTCTTTGCCCCGTCGGTCGACTGGGCAGAAAGTTAACGTAACAAATTGTTAAATGCCTGTTACGGTTGAATAATATTATGAGAAACACGACAAGACATGTCTGCCACGCCGGCGTGCATGGTTTTTTTACACGTCAAGAAAAAGCACCTGCAGACACAACAGGTTGCGCAAAAGATGTACAGAGTATGTCGGGGAGTTAACGTCAAGAACTTGGCGGACGAGAGGGTTTTTATTTCTCATTCTTTCCCGGTCCGCCGAGGATATTCAAAATTGATCTTGGCAAATCCTGGTCAATCCTGAAAACCGGCTGCCCAGGCCAGCGCCTCTGGCAGCGGCAGGGGTTCACTGAAGTGGTAACCCTGCCCGATATCGCAGCCCATCTCCAGCAGCTGGCCGAGCAACTCGGGGGTTTCCACTCCCTCAGCCACGACACGCCGGCGGAAACTGCGGGACAGCCCGATGATGGCCTCGACAATCATGCTGTCATCGCTGCTGCCCGCCAGCTCCCGGACAAAGGACCGGTCAATCTTGATCTCGTCCACTGGCAACTTGCGGAAATAACTCAGTGAGGAGTAGCCGGTGCCAAAGTCATCCAGCGACATCGCCACACCCAGTTCACGGCACGCCCGGATGGCTTCAATGGCCACATCAGGGTCGTCCATTGCAGTGGTTTCCAGAATTTCCACCGTCAACCGGTTACACAGCCCCGGCTTGCAGTCCTGCAACGCCGCACCGAGATCGTCGGCGAAGTGGTCGCCGAGAAAGTGCATGGGGCTCAGGTTGATACTGACACCGTAGGGCAACCCCAAATCGTCAAACCCGTGGAGGGTGTCAACCGCCTTGTCCATCACATAGCGGCCGATCCGGCGGTCATAATCGGTGAATTCGATATGGGGAAGGACGCGGTCCGGCGTCAGCAGCCCCAGCTCCGGATGGTGCCAGCGCAACAGTGCCTCGAAGGCCACCACCTGGCGGTTCCGGAAATTCACCACCGGTTGGTAATAAAGCTCGAACTGACCGGACTCAAGAGCTGCCTCGACCTGCTCCAGCACCCGGACCCGCTCCTTGCGCGCCTGGTGCAGTCGCATATCAAACACACGATAACAGTTCTTGCCGGACTCCTTGGCGGCGTACATGGCCTGATCCGCATGACGCAGCAGCATGTCCGGAGTTGCATCATCCTCCGGGTATACGGTAACCCCCATACTGCCGGACAGCTGCAATACGTGGTTCTTGTAACTGACCGGTTTGCAGAGGGCATCGAGAATGCGCTGATACACCGCGACGTCCTCGACGTCCCGGAGCAACGCGACAAACTCGTCACCACCAAGGCGGGCGATGACATCATGCTCCCGCACGGACGCCTGCAACCGCTGGGCCACGCTCTTGAGCACCGCATCGCCCGCCATATGGCCATGGGTGTCGTTGATCGCCTTGAAGCCGTCAAGGTCGATAAAACACACCGCAATCACCCCGTCACGGAGGTTAGCCTCGCGAATCTCGTCCTCGAACAGCTCGGTCAACCGTCTGCGGTTTGGCAGGCCGGTCAGCGAATCGAAGTTGGCAGCCTTCTCCAGCCGCTTCTGATGGCCCCATTTCTCCCGGTACAGCCGTTTACGCTCGATCAGTGTGGCGATGGTCTGCAACAGCGGGTCCAGCTCCTCCGCGAGGTCTGCGGTATAACCACCGGAGCGATTTGCCAGCCCCACCAGGCCAATCATCTGGTCGCCGGAATGTATCGGCATGCCAATGTAGGCATTGACCGGCGGATGCCCCGCCGGCAAGCCCTTCCCTCGCGGGTCGTTGATGACGGAGTCGGAAATGATCACTTCACCATCGACCAGCGGCAGGCCGAGGATATTATCCACCCGGTCAAAGGTCATGCCACGGCGTTCGATCTGCTGATACAGGCTCTGGGTGGCGGGGCTCCAGGCGATATTGGTGATGGCCCCCACCTTGAGATAGGGGTCGCCGGACGGCCGGTGGAGCACTTCACTGATCAGACCAAACTCGCTGCCGGTAAGGGTCAGCAGGTCGTTAAGCAAAACCTCAAAGGCGGCGTGCTCGTTGTCGCTGGACAGGAACACGTTCTGGGCACGATAGATGGCCCGGTTGAGATGGGAAACATCAATGTTTGTCTGGTCCGCCGCCCCGTAATAGGCGCGCTCGATCTCGTCTTCCACCAGGCTTGCCAGGTTACGCAGCACTTCCAGGTCGACGTCGGTAATCTTGCGGGGCCGGGAGTCAATGATGCACAAACTGCCCAGCTTGAACCCGGTGGGCTCCCGGACGGGGATACCGGCATAAAAACGGATATGGGGTTTACCGGTGACCAGCGGATTGTCCCGAAACCGCGGATCCCGAGTGGCATCCTCGATGATAAAGGCGCGATCCTGGCGGATGGCGTGATCACAAAATGCCATCGAACGGGGGGTTTCAGTAGCGTCCAGGCCATCGCGGGATTTAAACCACTGGCGTTCCTCGTCAAGGATCGAAAACAGGGCAATATCCACATTGTAGTAACGCTTGGCGATCCGGATCAGCCGCTCGAAACGTTCCTCCGGCGGGGTATCCAGAATATTCAGGCGCTTGAGTGCGGCAAGACGTCGGCGTTCGTTGGTTCCGGGCATTGCTGATCCTGCCAGTAAGAGAAGGGATAACCCGTATCTGAGAGTACATCACAGGCAAAAAAATGCCCGCATTCTGAATGCATGCGGGCAGATTAGCGACAAAGCACAAGAAGCGTTATGCGATGATCTACGGATAACTCGGACGCATGGCCCTGGTCACCGTTTCGGGATCTCGCCGTAAATGCCGATTTCGGTGTTATTGATGATAAAAACCACCGAGGCACCTGCGTAATCGTAGGCCCCCAACCCGGTGAAATTGCCGTAGAGAATCGATTCTGCGCCATTCTGTCGGCCAAGGCAGGACGACGCGTCGAGGGCCAGCTCAAAGACGTTGAAACGGCCATTGGGCACACTCGCCTGGCCGGTGAAGTTACAGTCCATATGCGACCCCGACACCGTGCCATCCGCGGCGATGGTGAACTGGAGGCTCTCTGTCCCGCCCGAGGCAATCGTGCCGGTATAGGTCCCGGCCAGGGTCGCCAGGCTCAGGCCCTGGTTACTGAGATCCGACTGGCGCTGGAGGGTCACCGTTGAGCTGGAGCCGCCATCCTCGGCGGTCGCCTGCAGTGCCAGGGTACCGGTGCCGGTTACCTCACCACTAACGGTTCCGCGGGTTTTTCCCCACAGATCTCCCGATAACAGGAAGATGTTCACCGCGGTGCCTGAAACAGCTGCCCCCGAGAAATCGAGCTTTCCGAAGGTGGCGTCGAAAGGTGCATCATCAAGCACCGTGACGTAGGTGCCGTCAGCACTCATCAGCGTCAGTGCATCCGTCGTCGCCCCGGTGTCGCCGGAAAAGCTGACATCCGAAAGATAGAAGCCCGGGTCGGCCGACAGGGTCGCGGTAGTGTCCCCGGACGAGCCACCACCGCCGCCGCAAGCCGCCACCAGCAAGGTGACACCTGCCAGTGACACAACCGCAGATTGTTTTACGCGAATACTGCTATTTTTGTTAACCAGATGATCCAACCGTGACCACATTGCCCTTCACTCCCTCGATGACCGGCACCCGCTCCCAACGGGCAGGACAGGCGCCAGGCGGCTTAGCCCTCCGGATACTCCTCCAGATTACGTCCTCGGACTACCTCTCCAGATTGCGTGTCTGGAACCCACTCCGGCCCCGTACGGGACCGGAAAGCCCCTTTTTCAGAGCATAGACACTGTCAGGTTGATTGCCACTTTTTTGATCAACTATATCTGAAATGGAGCAGGGTCCCCTTTGCCGACGCGGGTTACTTCAGGTACGTCGTCAATCATGTTCACCACTGTCGTGGCCTCGAACCCGCAGAAACCGCCGTCGATGATCAGGTCAAGGTCATGCTCCAGGGTGTCCCGGATCTCGTAGGGGTCGGTCATCGGATCGGTTTCGCCCGGCAGGATCAGGGTGCTGCTCATGATGGGCTCGCCCAGCTCCCCCAGCAGGGCCTGCACAATGGGGTTGTCCGGAACCCGCAGGCCAATGGTGCGGCGCTTCGGGTGCAGGAGCCGGCGGGGCACCTCGCTGGTGGCATCAAGAATGAATGTGTAAGGGCCCGGGGTAAACGTCTTCAGCAGCCGGTACCGGGTATTGTCCACCTTGGCGTAAGTGCCGATGTCGGACAGGTCCCGGCATACCAGGGTGAAGTTGTGCTTGTCATCAAGCTTGCGGATGCGCTTGATGCGGTCTGCGGCCTGCTTGTCACCGAGGTGGCAACCGATGGCATAGGCGGAATCCGTGGGGTAAACCACCACCCCGCCCTTGCGGATGATATCAACCGCCTGGGTGATCAGACGCTTCTGTGGGGTTTCCGGGTGGATCTGGAAAAACTGACTCATAAAGGAAGCTCCTTATCCCTGCCTGGCCGGATCGTGCTTTGAACCGCCCATACAGTTGGGTGAGTCCGGCGCGGCCTGGCCGCTCAGTTGCCATTCCTCCGGGGTGTAAAGGTGCAGTGCCAGCGCATGGACACCGCCGGCGAGCTCCTCGGCCAGAACCTTGTAGACGGCCTGGTGACGTTTCACCTTGCCCTGTCCGGCAAAATCGGCGGACACCAGGGTCACCTTGAAGTGGGTTTCCGAGTTGGGCGGAACACTGTGCATGTGGCTTTCATTTTCCACCCCCAGGAACTCGGCATTGAAACCTGTCCCGAGCTTTTGCTCGATGGCGTGCTGTATCGACATATCTTTGACTGGCTCCGGTTGTTTGGCGAATGTCACTGAAAACAGTCTACACCACAAACGGCACCAGCCCCGAGCCTTGACACATTCCCGTCAAACCGCCATCTTCCCTCCCCCAGTCAGCCTGTAACCAGACCATGCGCCTGTACATTGCCGAAAAACCCAGTCTCGGCCGCGCCATCGCTGCCGCCCTGCCGGGCCCTGTCCAGAAGGGGCCCGGCTGGCTGCGTTGTGGCAGTGGTGATGACGCCACCGTGGTGAGCTGGTGTATCGGTCACCTGCTGGAGCCGGCCGAACCGGCCCGCTACAACCCCCAGTGGCAAAAATGGCGACTGCAGGACCTGCCGATGTTCCCGGCACACTGGGAGGTGACTCCGAAGGAGAGCGTACGCAAGCAGCTTGCGGTGCTGGAAGGTCTGGTCCGCAAAGCCAGCGTTATCTTTCACGCCGGCGACCCGGACCGGGAAGGCCAGTTACTGGTGGATGAGGTCATCCGCTACTTCGGCGCCACCTGCCCGGTGCAGCGAGTACTGATCAATGACCTGAATCCGGATGCGGTCGCCAAAGCGCTGCGCAACCCCCGGGATAACCGGGAATTCCGCCGTCTCTCCCACTCCGCACTGGCCCGCCAGCGCGCAGACTGGCTCTATGGCATCAACCTGACCCGTCTGTACACCCTCAGTTACCGCAAGCCGGGTGAAGACGGCGTGTATTCGGTCGGCCGGGTGCAAACACCGGTGCTTGGCCTGGTGGTCGAGCGGGATAACACCATTGCCGCGTTCGAGCCGAAACCCTTTTACCGCATCCTCGCCAACCTGCACGCCCTGGAAGACGACAGTGACCAGCGGCCCTTTGCCGCCCGCTGGATGCCCGACGAGCGCTTTCGCGACCACCTCGACGAGGAAGACCGGTTGCTGGATCGCACCGTGACGCAGCAGATTGCCGACGAAGTCAGTGGCCGGCCCGGCAAGGTAACCGAAGCCCGTTTCCGCGACCGCAAGGAAGCGCCACCGTTGCCGCTGTCGCTTTCTGCACTGCAAATCGAGGCCGGACGGCTGTTCCGCATGGGCGCTAAGGAGGTGCTGGATACCGCCCAGAACCTGTATGAGCGGCACCAGCTGATTACTTACCCGCGATCCGATTGCCGTTGCCTGCCCGAGGGCCATTACGAGCAGCGCACCACCATCATCCGCGCGATTGGCCAGGTCGATCCGGAACTGGCCACCGCCTGTACCGATGCCAACCCGGAGCTGCGCAGTGCAGCCTGGAATGACGGCAAGGTGGATGCCCACCACGCCATTATTCCCACCGCCCGCAGCCGTCCCAGTGGCCAGCTCAGCGCGGCGGAGCAGAAGATCTACAACCTGATTGCCCGCTACTACCTGATGCAGTTCTGTGCCGAGGCAGTCCATCGCGAGGGCCGGCTGACCGTCGCCATCAGCGGCCACAACTTCCGCGCCAACGAAACCGCGATACTGACCCCCGGCTGGAAGACCCTGGAACTGCGCCTGAAAGAAGCCCGCCAGGAAGCGGAGAAAGCGCCCCTGCCCCGGCTGGAAAAAGGCGAAGCGGTACTCTGTGACAGCGCCGACCTCCGCGAACGGATGACCCAGCCACCGCAACACTTTACCGACGCCACGCTGTTGTCGGCGATGACCAACATCGCCCGCTTCGTCAGCGATGCGGACCTACGCAAAACCCTGCGGGAAACCGACGGGCTGGGCACCGAGGCCACCCGCGCCGCCATCATCGACACCCTGTTCCGCCGCGATTATCTGTACCGCGACAGCCGGTTCATTCGCGCCACCGACAAGGGCACAGCGCTGATCGCGGCGCTGCCGGCATCGGTCAGCAAACCGGATATGACTGCCATCTGGGAGGCCACCCTGGAGTCCATCCGCCAGGGCCAGGGTGACCCACGACAGTTCATTGACAACCTGAAAGAACAGATCCGCGGCTTTGTGGGCCAGCGGGAAGCCGCACCGGCCGGTCAGCCACCGTCGGATGGTGCTCACGGCATCCATTGCCCCAAGTGCCGCGCCCCGATGCGCGAGCGCGACGGCAAGTTTGGCCGCTTCCTGGCCTGCACCCGCTTCCCCGACTGCAAGGGCACCCGGCCCATCGAAGACCAGGCACCGGCCGACGGCACCGGCCAGAAGCCGATCCCCTGCCCCCATTGTTTCTCGCCCCTGGTACGTCGTAAGGGCAAGAAGGGCTGGTTCTGGGGATGCAGCAGTTACCCCGCCTGCCGGCAGACCCTCGATGACAACAACGGGTTGCCGGCTACCGGATTACGCAAGACTACACATTAAAACTGATTGCCAAGGCTTGATTTGGCATAATTGTGCCACAACAACTAACCGGGCTGCCGATTCATCCACCGGCACCCTGACAGCATTCGAAGAGAGGACATCCATGCGCATTGCCCTGCTAGAAGATGAGCATGAACAGGCTCAGAACGTCCAGGCCATCCTTGCCGAACGCGGGTATGAGTGTGACAGTTTTCCAACCGCACAGTCCTTCCTGAGCAGTGTGCTGCACCGCAGTTATGACCTGTTGATTCTCGACTGGCAGATTCCCGACGGAACCGGCGTTGAGGTACTGGAAAGCGTCCGTGCCCAGCTCAACTGGCCGATCCCGGTCATTTTCCTCACCCAGCGGGACAGCGAAAGCGACATTGTCCGCGCACTGGACGCCGGGGCAGATGACTACCTCATCAAGCCGCCGCGGGCCGCGGAACTGCTGGCTCGCATCAATGCGCTGTCCCGCCGGACCAGTCCGGAGAGCGACAAAGAAGTACTGAACTATGGTCCGTTCGAGGTGAACACCCAGCTACGCGTGATCAAGTTGCACGGCCAGGCATTGGTACTGACCGACAAGGACTTCGACCTGACCCTGTTCCTGTTCCAGAACCAGGGCCGCCTGCTGACCCGCGAAATGCTGCTGGAACGGGTCTGGGGGCTGACCCGTGACATCAATACCCGTACCGTGGATACCCACATGAGTCGCTTGCGCCGGCGGCTGGGGCTCAACCCGGACAACGGGTTCCGCATCAAAACCATCTACCAGCGCGGCTACCGCCTGGAGGCCATCAAGGCAACCGCCGACACCGAAACCGCCTCCGGCGACGAAGCCCCGTAATCACCCCGCGGTGCGGCTCATAACCCGCGTACATTCAGAGCCTTGCACCGCACTCCCCGATAAGGGTATTTTGTGCCTCGTAGGGCACTTTCTGAAGGACCCTCGGGAAGATCGCCGGAACCAGGGAGGGAGTCATTCCTGGACTAGACCGTTTTGCAACAAGATCCAACAGCAGGCCCCATGACGCGGTACTGGTTGCCTTTTAAAAACACACCATTGAGCCTCGGCCTGCCACTCCTGGCATTACTTCTGCTGCTCCAGTTTACCTCGCTGCCACAGCGCATTGATTTCTGGCTGTATGACACCCTGGTCACCCGCTACCCCACCCCGGTGGCCGATAACGTGGCCATTATCGCCATCGACGAAGCCAGCCTGAGTGAACTGGGGCGCTGGCCCTGGCCCAGGAGCGCCCACGCCGGGCTGGTCCGCCAGCTTGACCGGGCCGGCACGCGCACCATCGTGTTCGACATCCTGTTCCCCGAAGCCTCCGAGGCTGACAGCGACCTTGCCAATGCCATGGCACAGCACGGCCGTGTTGTACTGCCCATGCATTTCTCCAACGCCGACGACCCGGAACCCGGGACCAGCCGGCTACCCACCTGGCATCTGACGCAAACCGCAGCGGCCCTGGGCCACGCCCACGTCGAGCTGGATGCCGACGGCCTCGCCCGTGGGGTGGACCTGGTCAAAGCCAGAACAGGCACCCTCTGGCCCAGCCTTGGCCGCGCCGCGGCGGAAGTTAACGGCACTGCCCTGCCCGGGGCCTTTGGCGAGGCCAAGCCGATGTTCGTCCGGGTCCCCCTCGCCGGCCGTGCCGGCACCCTGCCGGTGTATTCCTATGCCGACATTCTGCGGGGCCGCTACCCGACTGACGCCTTGCGGGATAAGGTCGTCTTTGTAGGGGCCACCGCAGCCGGTTTTGGCGACATCATGCCAACGCCGTTTTCCAGCCTGGCAACCCCGATGAGTGGCGTCGAGTTCCACGCCAACAGCTATTCCGCGCTCAGCCAGAACACCCTCATCCGGCTCCTGCCCGGCGCCATTACCCTGCTGCTGGCAGGCGCACTTATTGCCCTGCTGTCCCTGGTACTGCCCCGTTTGCGGCCCGGGCACTCGATGATGCTCTGCCTGTTGCTGACGCTGGGCCTGATTGCCCTCAACATGACCCTGCTGCTGTATGTCCGCCTGTGGCTGCCGATTACCCTGGCGCTGATGATCCCCCTGATCGCCTGTCCCCTGTCCAGTGCCCAGCGCCTGGCGCTGACCAACCACTTTCTCAACCGGCAGATGGATGAGCTGGGCCAGGGCCCCCGTACCAGCCTGCCGGCGCCGGAACGCCGCCATCCGCCACTGATCCTCGAGCACCTGAAAACCCTGCTGCAACCGGAAGGCTGGTGGCTGTCCCGAAATGGCGAGGTACTGGACGCCCATGGCCTGACCGCAGCCGACCAGCCGCCCTTTCCCGAGGCGGGCCGCTGGATCCACCTGAACAACCAGAGCTGGATCCAGCTGACCCGCTACGATGCCATTTACAGCCTGGGGCTTTCGCTGCCGAATGACCTAAGCCGCGAAGTCATTCAGCTCTATCTGCGTCGGCTCACCCTCAATCCCGAGTCAGGTAACCCCGTCGATAATGCACCGAGGGAAGCGATTTCCTCGCGCATCGACCATGTCCGCCGCGCCATCAACCAGATGCGCAGCATGCACCAGTTCATCAGCCGCAGCTTCGAACGGATGCCCGATGGCATCATCGTGACTGACGAGCTCGGTGTGATCCAGTTTGCCAACGGCCACATCGAAGAATGGTTCGGCGAGCCGATGCCCAGCCTGAGCGGCATGCCCCTGGCCCGCCTGCTGGAAGGTCATGACCCCCGGGAAATACCGCCCTGGCACGAAACCGTCTCCGAAACCCTGACCATGAACCAGTCACGCACCGTAGACCTGCGCATTCGCGGCATGGATTTCCTCATCCACTTTGCCCCGTTTGCACTGCCCGACGGTGACCAGAACGGCATCATCGCCAACATCTCGAACATCTCCGAGCTGCGGGAACAGCAACGCCAGCACCGGGAAGCCATCGACTTCATCTCCCATGACGTGCGCTCTCCGCTGGTATCCCAGCTGGCGCTGATCGAGCAGATGAAACGCCATCCCGGCGAAATCGATACGCCGCAGCTGGAACAGCTGGGCCGTCTGGCAAGACGCAGCTACCAGCTGGCCGAGGAGTTTGTGCAGCTGGCGCGCGCCGAGCAGCTGACGGAAACCCGTTTCTACGAGTGCGACTTCCTCGCCATTGTCGAAAACGCACGGGACAGCGTGAGCGAGCAGGCGCTGGAAAAAGGCATCCACCTGGTCCTGCAGGGCAGCGAGGAGCTGTGGTTAAGGGGTAATGCGGAATTGCTGGAGCGGGCCGTCATCAACCTGCTGACCAATGCCGTGCAGTACAGCCCGCCGGGGGCGTTTGTGACCGCCCAGGTGTTCCGGGCCGGCCACCAGGCGTGCCTGACCGTCACTGACGAAGGCAGTGGCATTGCCGAGGAAGAATTGCCCTATCTGTTCGACCGCTATCGCCGCCAGAAAAGCAGTGAGCTATCGGGAAGCCGAGGTGCAGGACTGGGGCTGTCGTTTGTGCATGTGGTAGTAGAAAAACACCGGGGGGAAATCCGTGTGGCCTCGCGGCTGGGGGAAGGCTCTGCCTTCACCATCAAACTGCCGGTCGCCAACCCACTGTCGTGATCCGCTACACCCGGCAACTACAAAACACCGGGAGACCGCAACGGAGATTAAAAACAGGAAAGAATCAGATTGTCTTGCTGACCACTTCAGACGGCGCGCTGGTCAGGCCGTCAAGATCAACCACCTGGACTGCAAAGAACCACTCGCCGGTTCCCAGGTTGGTCACCGTGTAATCCATGACACTGGCATCGTTGATGGTAATGGTCTGGGACAGGTCGGAAGCACTCTGACCAAACCGGATGATGTAACCCTGCAGCTCACCCATGGCAATACCGTCGCCATTGACCCGGGTTGCCGGAGCTACCCAGCTCAGGGTTGCCGTGCCATCGCCGGTAGAGCTGGCCTGGCTGCTTCCGGAACCGCTGGAGCTGGTCCGGTCGGTGCCGTCGGTAACACCCGAAGAGCCCCCGCCACATCCTGTAAGAGCGACTCCGATAACTAACGCGGCAATCCATGCCTGTGACA
Organism: Marinobacter profundi; assembly: GCF_002744715.1. Lineage (GTDB taxonomy): Bacteria > Pseudomonadota > Gammaproteobacteria > Pseudomonadales > Oleiphilaceae > Marinobacter > Marinobacter profundi. The sequence goes on along the minus strand of NZ_KZ319367.1, from coordinate 160,281 downwards.
TTTTAATGACGCGTTTCATGGACATTTCACACCAAATAATCGTCGAATTTGTAAAATAGTTCAAAACGCCGCCGATTATCAGTGGGGAATGTGTCACAGCCAAATTACAATATTGTCAATTTTTCGACAGGATCAGGTAATGAAAATATAGAAGCGGCTGATCTGAAACGGGGTTTTTGGTAACAGAAGGCAATAAAAGCCGTGTTTGGGGGGTGAAACTTTTTTGTAGCGTTTTGAAACCCGGCGGGGTTGAGCTATCCGGGAAGGCCTAACCACTCCGCCAGCTGTAAATTGGTCTTCAACCTCAGGCGCTGTTGCAGCATACCCTCGAACACCCCATCAACCGATCGCTGGCCACTCAGCAAAGGCAATGCGGCATCAGCGCCCACTGCCCAGCAAGTCCGTCCAGCTCCGCTTAGCTGACCTCGTAGAACACCCGCTGCTCGAATGTCAGGGACCGGTATTGGGTGAAGAAGGCTTGGGCGTTCTGGTTGTAAGGATCATTCACGGCTGACAGACTCGCCTTTCCACGCTGGCCAGAAGCTCCCGGCACCGACCAAGGTAACTGCTGCCAAACAGGTTGTAATGATTTAGGGCGTGATAAAGGTTATAGATATCCCGCTTGGCCCGGTACTCCGGGGTTCGCCGCCACACCCTGTCGTAGGCCTGGTAGAACCCGACGGAGAATCCACCAAAGAACTCGGTCATGGCCAGGTCCGCCTCCCGGTCGCCATAATATACCGCCGGATCGATCAGCCAGACCCGCACCCCATCGAACAATACATTCCCGGACCATAGATCGCCATGCAGCAAGCTCGGCTGATCACAGTGAGCGTTGAGGAAGTCCGCCAGCTGCTGGCCATGGCGCGTCAGAACCCTCTCAAACTCGCCCTTGACGGCGGAGTCCTGAATACGGGCAACCTGAAAGCCCAGCCTGTCATCCCTGAAGAACGAACCCCAATCGTCGGACCAGCGATTTTGCTGGGGGCACAGGCCGATATAGTTGTCGTTACCAAGGCCATAACGGGGATATCGCTGACAATGCAACCGGGCGAGCCCCTCCCCGAGAGCCGACATCAATGCGGGCGTCGCAGGGCGGGTGTGGATTCTGGGTAGGACCAACTCGTGATCACTGACCGAGCGTACTTCTGGCACGGCCAGCGCGCTCACCACTGTTCCCGACAGCGCCTCGCGAAGGAGCCGCAGGCCCTCGGCTTCGCACTGGAGGCTGTCGGAGAAGCCGGAGGTGTTGGGTTTTCGGAAGTCGTCCATGGGCACCTGTCCTGGCCTGATTCTCTGTAAGGACATCGCTATTTTTAGGAATGGCGTCCGTCGCGCCTTGATGCGTTTCTCCGGCCCAGCATACTCCACATCTGCCATTACTCCACCTTCGCCACTACTTCACCTCAACCACTACTCCACCTCCAGCCCTACTCCACCTCCAACACGATGGGCGGATTAACCGGCTCATAACGGGCGGTGCAGGTGCTGGCATTCACAAAGCGGAGGTTTCCCTGGCATTGCTCGCCGTACCCTTCGTGAATGTGCCCGAAGATATGGGCTTTCAGATTCAGCTGTTGGACTCGTGCCAGCAGCTCCTCGCATCCGACGTTCTGGCAGGTTCCGCCGAAGGCGACCTCATCGCCGATACCTTTTGGCGGGCCGTGGGTGATCAGCACGTCGGTTGTGTCGGGGATGCATCGCCAGCGTTCAGCGATGGTTTCGCCACGGTCGAGCATGAAGGCCCAGTCCAGGAAGGTTGGTGTCCAGGGCGATCCCCAGATGCGCAGACCTCCGATCTCGATGCCGCTGTCTTCCAGGTAGATGGCGTTGGTCAGCAGAGCCCGGGCCTGTTCGGGCGTGTCCTGAAAGGCCCAGTCATGGTTGCCGGCAATCACAATCTTGTGCCGGTGGGGCAAGGTTCCCAGCCAGTCGTTCAGCTCCGCCACATTGTCCAGCGTGCCTGCCCCCAGACAGTCACCGGCGTGAATCAGTACATCCCCGTCAGGAAGGTCGGTGATGCGCCGGTGCATGCTGTGGGTATCAGAAATACAGACGAGTTTCATGATGCCTCTCGGGTGCCCGCTAGCCGTTGGAATAAGGTTACTTTACACGCCCAACCGGCTCCGACCCACCCCTCAGAAAACACCGCCCAAAAGCAGTCCCGGGGCTTATCAGGGTTGCGGGCTCCCCATGATGGCTTCCATTTCTTCCGGCCTTGGTGCCCCCTGTTTCATCCGGATGCCGCCATCTGCCGTCCGGTAATAGGTGCTTGGCGTCGCGCTCAGGCCCAGGCGGGACATCAAGCGGTTGTTTTCCTGCACCTTGGCGGCATGCTTGCTGACGATCTCCCGGTTCACCTCAACGCCGCCCTCACCGTAATGACTCTGGTTATAACCCAATGCTTGCTGGGGGTCATCGGCGCCGAGAATGGTCGCCGCCTTGGGGAGGCTGTCCTGTTTGAGGATACCCACCAGCACATGGCGGAGCTGGACGCGGCTGGCCGCAATCCAGGGCTCGGCTGACTGGCGGAAGCGGTGACAGTACGGGCAGTTGGGATCGGTAAAGGTGTAGACCACTACCGGAGCATCGGCGTCCCCGTCGCGCACCCAGCTGGCCTTTTCGAGATCGGCCCAGGCCTGTTCATTCTTCGGCCCCAGTACCAGCTCCTGGACTTTGGGATCGGTGAGGTTTTCCCCATCAGCCGTCAGCATCGGGCCAATCACCACATGCTGCCGGTCTGAAGTCAGGTAAAAGGCCACCGGTTGCCCCTGCATCTCGCCGACATAACCTGTCATGTCACTGGGTGCATCAAACTGTCCGGTTATGGTCACACCCCGCTCTACCAGGTTCTGGACCGCTTGCGGGTATTTGTCATCAGCCAGCGCCGGGGTGCAAAAGACCAGGCCTGCGATGGCGGCAAACAACGTTCGTTTAAGGGTATATTTGGTCGGATTCATAGTGTGTTCTCCAATGAGTAGGTTCGCGGACCCATGGGGGCTCTCTTGCGGATTAGCCTGCGGGGGCCGGATTAAGGCAACATTAAGGGCTGTGGATCGGCAGACAGGAGATAGCGTGCACGTTCTTTTGGTGGAAGATGATGACCTGGTTGCCTCTGGCCTGATCGCAGGGCTGGAGCTGCATCATTGCGTGGTTGACCGGGTCGGCACTGCGCGGCAGGCCCAGGCTGCACTGGATCAGTTCGAGTGTGATGTGGTGATTCTCGACCTCGGCTTACCTGATGGTAATGGACTGCAGGTGCTGTCCCACTGGCGGCAACAGGGGCACGACCTTCCGGTACTGATCCTGACAGCCCGGGATGCCGTCCACGAGCGGGTGACCGGACTTGAGTGTGGTGCCGATGATTATGTGCTGAAGCCGTTTGAGCTGGACGAACTGATTGCCCGCCTGCATGCGCTGGTGCGCCGCGCTGCCGGACGCTCGCTGCCGGAGATTAGCCACGGCGCGCTGCGAGTCCGGCCATCAACCGGAGAGGTCTGGCTGCACCGTAACGCGGTGTCCCTGTCACGGCGGGAGTTCGCCCTGCTCGAGAAACTCCTCAACGCCCGGGGACGGGTACTCACGGAAGATCAGCTGAAGGACAGCTTGTACGGAATGGACGCGGGTGTGGAAAGCAACGCCCTGAATGTTCACATCTATCATCTGCGCCGCAAGCTCGGCAAAGAGCTGATCATCACTGAACGCGGGGTGGGTTACCGGCTTGGCAGCCCGGTGTCGAGTGAGTCACCATCATGAGTCTGCGGCAGCGGTTATTAGCCTCCCTCGGGCTGTCTTTCGTGGCACTCTGGCTGTTGGTAGCAGGCCTGATGTATCTGCATTTGGAGCAACAGGTTTCGAGAACCCTGGACCAGCGGCTGGCGGCCTCGGCCACCATGGTCGCGGGGTTGATTGCCCGACAGCCGGAGCGGCTGCTGGCATCCCCACCGTCGCCACTACTGGTCACCCCGCAACTGGAGGGGGTTGCCTGCCAGATTCGTGCGGAAAACGGCGACATCATTCTGCAAACCAGCGGTTTGGATAGCAGTCTGCTGACTTGGCCTGAGTTGGGTTTCTCGACCCGTCAGGTGGGCGATAGCAGCTGGCGCCTGTATACCTTGCGCCAGCACAACCACCTGATCACCACCGCCGACCGGATGACCGAACGGGACAACCTGGCCCGCAGCATAATCCTTGTGATGGTAGTGCCGTTCGCCCTGGCCCTGGTGGGCGGCCTACTGGTGCTCTGGTGGGGCATCCAACGGGGCCTGAAACCGCTGCAGGAACTGGATACAGAGCTGAACCGGCGGCAACCCTCCAATCTGGAACCGGTCACGCTGCGCCAGCCGCCTGTCGAGCTTGCCCCCATCATCGGAACCCTGAACAACCTGTTCGCCCGGGTCCGGCGCGCGGTCGCCCGGGAACAACGTTTTGCCAGCAACGCAGCCCACGAGTTCCGCACCCCGCTGACCGGTATCAAAACCCACCTGGAGGTAGCCAGGCGGGTTACCGGCGACCGGCAGCGGCATGCGCTGGAGCAGGCCGGGATTGGTGTCGCTCGACTTCAGCGAGTAACCGACCAGCTACTGATGCTGGCCCGCCTGGAGCAAGGACGCAACCTGGAACAAGAGCAGAGCTCAGCCACCACCACGACCATCGCCGAGGCGCTGGAGGGGCTTGCCGGACGAGAGCGTGTGGAGGTCCAGGGTGCCAACGCCGATTGCCAGGTTGCCGCACCGGCCACACTGTTGGCCGTAGCGCTGCGGAACCTGCTGGAAAACGCCCTGAAGTATTCGGAACCGGAATCCCCGGTGTTGCTGTCCATTGAGCGGACCGCGACGACAACGCCGGCACAGATCCGGTTTCTGGTCAGGGACCAGGGGTGGACCACGGGCGCCAGCAGCGAGCCGCCCTCCCCCGCCAATGAAACCGGGGGACACGGGCTGGGCCTGGCCATTGTGGAGACCATTGCCAGTCAGTTCCACGGGACCCTGACGGCATCCCGCAACCGGTGGGGCGGGATGGATTGGGTACTTTCGTTGCCGGCGAGCACTGGCGGATAAAGAGGTGTGCTGTTTTTTCATGGAGATGGACCCGGCAGTTGATGCCTCGAATAGCGGAGGATGAACCCCGGATAACTCGCACATACCAGAAAACGCCTTTCGATCAGTTGTCGAATCATCAGACACTGCTGAATTGACGTTTCACGATTGAACTGGCGACTCTGTTGCCGTTCCTCTTGGATTACCCGGGGTTGGGATCGATACAGAGGGCGTGCGTTGGGCGGGTCATGTGTCGATGAAATTAACAGTTGTGGTCTGAACTGATCCGAAGTGCACAGGACCTGCCGGCGATATCCTCAATCGATTCAGTCAGTCTCTCTCGTTTTCTAACGCTTCACTGTCGCATGGCGTGGTATATGCACCTGCTTCCCCTGCACTATGGCGTTATGCTCCAACAACAAACAGAGACTCATCGACAAAATTTAATTTCGAAAACCGGCTATGGGAAACAAGGACTGTGCTTTTGCACTTCGACAAAAAGAAAGAGCCATGAAAATCAAAACCCTGTATCACCCATTGGGTGGCGTTCTGGCCGCTACAATGGTCGTGACCGGCCTGGTTGTGCCGCTGGCCGCCACTGCAGCGAACCCGTCTGCGACATCTGTTCAGCTGGCCCAGTCTGGCAGTGGTCAAGCTGGCAAAGGCGGCGATGGAGATCATGCGGCTGACCGTGATCGCTCAAAGGATCAGGATCGGGATAAGGACCAGGATCGCATGATGGATCAGGACCAGCTGCAGGATCAGATTCGGACTCACCTGCAGACCATGGACCAACTGCATGACCGTATCCAACAGACCCAGGCCACTGAGGACCGCGAGGAACTGATGACCCAGTATCGGGATCAGATCCGGGAAAGCGTGCAACTGATGGAGAAGGCCGCGCCCACAGCCGCGGGCAAAGATGACGCGGGCATGCGTCAAATGGAACAGAATCAGCAGATGATGCAACAGCTGATACAGCACATGTGGCAGTATCAGGAGCTGCAGAGCTGAAGCTCTTCCAGCATTGCACGTTGATCTGAACGGTTGAAACCGTTGGCGACGGCGGCTGGCTTGGCTCCGCCAACGGTTTCCAGGGGATTGAAAATGTCTCCAATGACCGGTTTTAGCCTCGATGGTCAGGAAATTTTGAGAATGATCCGCCCTGGAACCTTGCCTGCAGACAAATCCTCTACCGCAGACTCGACCCGTGCCAGTTCCCGGAGTTCCACCGGAATGTTTACGAGGTCATGCTGGTTGGCAAATTCCACCAATTCCCTCATCTCGGCTAGGGTTCCGGTGTAGGAACCAATTAACGTAATGGCCTTTGTCACCAGGAAAGGAATCGGATAACGCAGCTCACCACCGTGCAGTCCTACCACTACAAGCTTGCCGCCCTTTTTCAGGATCTTGAGACCGAAGTCAACGGTCTGTTCATTCCCGACAAAGTCCAGCACAGCAATGCAATTTCCGTTTGCCACGTTAACCAGGGTATCCGCAACATCATCACTGCGAGGGTCAAAGGCATATTTTGCGCCATCGCTCTTGGCAATTTCCCGTTTTTCCTCGGAAACATCGACCGCAACGATATTGCTGATACCCGATAAAATCAGTGTTCGGATCGCCAGCTGACCAAGGCCACCACACCCGATAACAATGACAAATTCATCTTGATGTATCGGCTGGATTTTCTTGATTGCTGAAAACGTCGTTAGTCCAGAACAGGCCAGCAAAGACGCATTCGCCGGGTTCAGGTTGCCAAGATCCACCAGGTAACGCGGGTGAGGCACGATTATATATTCGGAATAACCTCCGGGCTTGAAAACACCAAGCGATGCCGGCTTGGCACAGAGATTTTCTTCACCACGCTGACAGACAGAACACTCGCCACAACCGATCCATGGATAGATTAATTTCTGCTGGCCAACGGATAGCTCTTTAACCTCTTCCCCGGACGCCACAATGGTTCCGACAACTTCATGACCCAATGTGACCGGGAGTTTGATTCCGCGGTCGCCAAGATTTAGCCGTTTACCCTGCCCCAGACCATAGTACCCATCGTGAACATGCACATCGGTGTGGCAGACGCCACAATAGTCAACCTTCAGTAAAACCTCTCTGCCAGTTGGGGTTGGTATTTCATAACTTACTGGCTCCAGTTTGCCCGCAAATTCAGCAAACTCATAACGGACATATTTACTGTGAGGCTCAATATTATTCGGCACTGTTATATCTCCTGCATATTAGTCCGGCACATTTCCGGGGCACGCTGTTCGTTCCGGCTCTGAGTCGAATCCGTTGCGGATGCATTGATTATCACACCCGCATCTTGGTTACTTGTTTTAAAAGCACCGCTGATGATCCAACAATTTGTACGTTCTTAATTGAACGGAATTGTTTTTCTTTGGTACAGAATGTCAATAACAGTTATTCATTCCCGCCCCTTTTATAGCCCCAAACACCAACAACCCCCTCCCCGGCCCGAAAAGCAGGATGCTCCAATATCTGCACAAGAATCTTCAATACTCACACCACCACGGGACTTAACCTGCCAAAGGAGAATCAACAGTGCCATCAGATTCGGACTCCAAAACCACTGTAGGGAATGACAGGTCGGCACTGTATTCGTCAGCCATGAACTAAAAGGAAAGAACAATGACAACCAGCAAAGAATCCGCCTTCTTGCGTGAGCTTTATCAGGATTGGACCAACCGGATGACTGCCAACCCGGATCTCTCAATTGATAACTTGCGCAGCATGTTCGACGAATGGGGCAAGCCGGCGCTGGAGCCGGAGAATGTCGGTTACAAGAGTGGTCATATCGGTGGCGTTGAAGCTATCTGGGCGCTGCCAGAGGGTGCGGATACCTCACGAGTGATCATTTATACCCATGGCGGGGGTTTTGCGGTCGGGTCTGCGGACAGCCACCGCAAAATGGCCGGCCACCTCGCCAAAGCCCTCAAGGTTACCGCGGTTATTCTTCACTACCGTCGCGCCCCCGAGCACCCGTTCCCGGCCCAGATCGACGATGCTGTGTCCGCTTACCAGGCGCTGCTTGAACAAGGTTACGAAGCCAACAAGATGATCACGGTCGGCGATAGCGCCGGTGGCAACCTGGCGATTGCCAGCGTACTGAAGTTCCGCGACCTCGGGCTGCCGCTGCCGGGCGCCGTGATCGCCTATTCCCCGTGGCTCGACATGGCCCTGCGCGGCGCCACTCTGGAGTCCAATGCCGCGACCGACGCCCTGGTTGGACGGCCCATCCTTGAGGGCATGGCCGGCATGTTCCTGGGAGAGCAAACCAACCCGCTCGATCCGTTAGCCAATCCGCTGGAAAACGATTTCACCGGCTTCCCACCGCTTTACATCGCCGCCGGTGGTGCCGAAACACTACTCAGCGACTCCCAGACCCTGTATGCCAAGGCGACGGAACAAGGTGTGGCAGCCGTACTCTCGGTGGTGCCCGGCATGCAACACGTTTTCCCTGCGCTTTCGGGTCGTGCGCCGGAAGCAAACGAAGAACTGGCGCGCATCGCCAACTGGTACCAGAGCCTCTGATACCAGGGGATCCGCGCTCACAATGGCCAGCGCGGACACCACTCCCTCTCACACACCAAAACCTATAAACGGGCCCCTTTGGCAGCCGGGGACCGGTCGTGTCTCAAAAGGAGATTCACATGAACGAAATCACTCCAACTAAAAAAACAGCATCCGCCGATTTCGACGCCGTAGTGGTCGGCGCAGGCTTTGGTGGCTTGTATGCCGTCCACAAGCTGCGCAACGAGCAAGGGATGCGGGTTCAGGCCTACGACAACGCCAGCGACGTGGGCGGTACCTGGTTCTGGAACCGCTACCCCGGTGCGCTGTCGGACACCGAAAGCTTTTGCTATCGCTATTCCTTTGACAAGGAAGGTTTGGAAAAGGCGCGCTGGAGAACTCGCTACCTGACCCAACCCGAGATCCTGGAGTACATGAACGATGTCGCAGACCGCTATGACCTGCGCCGCAGCTATCAATTTAACACCAAGGTCTCTGCCGCCCATTTCGATGAATCGACCGGGCTTTGGCAAGTAACAACGGACAAAGGGCAGACTGTCACCGCCAAGTATCTGGTCACCGGGCTCGGCCTTCTGTCAGCAACCAACAAACCGCCCTTCAAAGGAATGGACAAGTTCAAGGGCGACGTCTGCCACACCGGCGCCTGGCCCGAAGACATCGACCTCTCGGGCAAAAAAGTCGCCGTTCTCGGCACCGGCTCAACCGGTGTACAGGTGATCATCGCACTGGCACCGGTCGCAGAGCACCTTACCGTGCTCCAGCGCTCCGCCCAGTATGTCGTGCCCATCGGCAACTGGGAGGAAAATGAGGACAAGATCAACGAATATAAAGCCAACTACGACGCCATCTGGGATCAGGTGAAATCCTCGGCGGTTGCCTTTGGCTTTGAAGAGAGCACCATTCCGGCAACCTCCGTCTCCGAGGAAGAACGGGAGCGCGTCTTTGAAGAAATCTGGAACAAAGGCGGTGGCTTCCGGTTCATGTTCGAAACCTTCTCGGACATCGCGACAAACCAGGAGTCGAACGACGCGGCGGCAAACTTCATCAAGCGGAAAATTGCGGAGATCGTGAAAGATCCCGAGACCGCACAAAAACTTATGCCAACAGACATCTATGCCAAGCGCCCGCTGTGTGGCAATCATTACTATGAAGTTTACAACCGGGACAATGTGACCCTTCAGGATGTAAAGGCGGATCCAATTGCAGAGTTCACTGAAAACGGCATCCGTCTGGAAAGTGGTGCCGAAATCGAACTTGATGCCGTCATCTTCGCCACAGGCTTTGATGCGGTAGACGGCAACTACGCCCGCATCGATCTGCGCGGGCGAGGTGGCGTTGCCATCAAGGACAAGTGGAAGGACGGCCCTCTGGGCTATTTGGGCATAATGGAGGCGGACTTCCCCAACTTCTTCATGATCCTCGGCCCCAATGGCCCCTTCACCAACCTGGTACCCAGCATCGAGACCCAGGTCGAATGGATCTCCGATACCATCGAGATGATGCAAAAGGACGGTCTCAAGACCATCGAGCCTAAACCCGAAGCGCAAGAGGCCTGGGTGGATACCTGTCGCTCGATCGCCGACATGACGCTCTTTCCCAAGGCACAATCCTGGATTTTCGGTGCCAATATCCCCGGCAAGAAGAACGCTGTCATGTTCTACATGGCAGGGCTTGGTGCCTATCGCAATGAATTGCAGGCGGTAGTCGACAAGAACTTTTCAACCCTGGAATTCAGCCAGTAATACCGCCATTCCACTAACGGGAGGAGGAGGCATCAACTGCTCCCCCTCCCGACAACCGAGCACTATTACTACTTAAGCCCCGGAGGCAAGGACAATGAACAGAGTAAATGGCAAGGTCGCGTTGGTCACTGGTGGTGCAATGGGCATGGGAAGGTCCCATTCCAGGCTGTTGGCTGCCGAAGGCGCGCATGTTTTCGTTGGTGACATCGATGTCGAACAGGGCACAAAGGTGGTCGAGGAAATTCGCAACCAGCGCGGAAAAGCCGACTTTCTAAACCTGAATGTATCCAGTGAACTTGACTGGTCCGCAGCGATTGAAACCGTCAAGGCAAAGGCCGGACGCCTGGATGTCCTAATCAACAATGCAGGTATTCTGGTTCTGAAACCGGTTCACCAGACCAGCAACGAAGAATGGAACCGCACATTCGATATCAATGTGCGCGGCACTTTCTTCGGCATCAGGGCGGCCGTACCGCTGATGCAGGAAAGTGGCGGCGGTTCGATCATCAACATTTCATCCATCTACGGCATGGTCGGGGCGCCGAGCGCTGGCGCTTACATCGCGTCCAAGGGCGCGGTGCGAATGATGACCAAGTCCTGTGCAGTCGATCTCGCAGGACTGAACATCCGGGTGAACTCCATCCATCCCGGCGTGATCGATACCCCAATGACCAAAGACCTGCTACACGTTGACGAAGCAACACGAAAGGCCCTTCTGGGACCCACCTTACTGAACCGGGCCAGTAAGCCGGAAGAAGTATCGCAAGCGGTCCTCTTTCTCGCATCCGACGAGTCGTCTTTCGTTCATGGTGCCGAAATCGTCGTCGATGGCGGCTACACGGCTAACTAGGCGGTCACGTCATAAAGGACTCGCCCGCCCCGGGGCGGGTCCAGGCAGCACTCTCACAACCCGCTCACACCCCTCTCACGCCCCCTCATAACCCCCTCACCCATAACCCTGAAAAATCCATCCCGCACCTCCCTTTCGAGGCGACACGCCGAGCTTTGATCATCACCCGCCTCAGATTAACAAAATAAAAAAAGCCCCGACACATGGCCGGGGCAACGAGGGGCACAACAACCTGAGTCTTCAATACTTAGAAGCTATATTTAGCCATCGCCTGGAGGCGGGTTGCATCGCCACTCCTGCCTCCGAGCAACTCGCGGGAATGATGGCTGACTTCAACGCCATAATCGATTTTCTCGACCGGCGACCACAGATAGTTCAGGTAAATGCTGCTGTTTTCCTCGCCGTGGGCACTCGGTGGCAGGATACCGCTAACTTCAGCGGCGTCCAGGTCCGCCTTTGCCACGCCGTACGCCAGATTCACCTGCCCAGGGCCAACAGCTACGGATAACCCGAGCGTGCCGCCAAAGGCTTTGACAGACTCAACGTCACCGGTGAGTGGATTGTAGTGGGCCGGCGCGGCAGGGTTTAACCACAGATACCCTCCGACACCCTCACCATAGACCACGGCCCCTTGCACGCTCACCAATGGTGAAACAGCCATCCGTCCCGAGAGTGCGACACCGTAGCCAAATTGGCTTTCTTCGTTATCCGCAACGGCGTCATAAACCGTTAACTGCCGCAACACCATTGCCGCCGAATAACTGAGCTGGCCAAGGGAGTCCTCATATCTCAAGGTGAAGTCCGGAAGACTGCTTTTGATCTCGGAGGTTTCTTCCCCCTCATAAGGAACACCACCCTGTTTATCCGCCTCCTCCAAAGCGACCGAGAGACCACCTCGTGTATAACGAAGCTGGGTTTGACGATCTAGATTTGTTTGTCCGACTTGCCCGGTAAAATCAATACTGGGCGTATACCCCAGGAACGTCGAGAAATTCGTTTCCGTCTGGCCGGCCAGGATGCCATTCCAAGAACCATAGGCCTGCCTCAGGCGAAATGTGCCTCCGGCCCCATAAAAATCCCCTTCGACACGGCTTCTGAGATCTCCCTGCTCCGTGGGTGTGCTGGTTGACACACCAAGGCGGGACTCGAAAGCATGTGCGTCAAAATGACCATCTGCCCCGGTCACATCATCAAGCCTGACAGCCTGATGGGAGATCGCATTACCCAGGGGCGAATCAAAATCGTAGGTGGCATCAAGCTTCGCATAGCCATAAATGGTAAGACCGGTTTCACCCACGGAAAAATCTAACGAAAATGCCGGAGACGACGCCGTCATCAACAAAGCAATACAGGTTATTCCAGATCTCTTCTGAACGTACTTCTGAGCGACATTATTGTTTGAAATATTTTTAATCACTTGGCCTTTTCCTTTTTTGATTTATAAAAAACCAGAGCCAATGATCCTTTGATTTTTGCCTTTAATATTGAATGCAACTGTCATATTTTTGAACTAAATAACAAATCATGAATTCAAACAGCATTGGATATCTATCGAACTATTAGCCGCTCTCAAATTGGCAACAAATGCTCTTATCGTGGATTAAAAACATAATCATCAGGCCAAAATCAAAAAATAAGAACGTGAAAAAGATCGTTCCGGAGGACGTCGAGAGATAAATTCAGAGAACTGAATCTGTAAAGGGTGCGGCCTGTTAACCAGGCCTTCCTGAAGACAGGAAATGAACGTCTTTATTTGATAGTGCCTGCATTACTGGCACGACCATCAATCAACAAGAAAAACTCAATGTCTCAAAAATGGACTGTAATTCGTCTGTTTTTCCGGTATTGGTAGGGCGTAGTATGAAACTTACTCTTGAACAGACGAGTCAGATGGCTTTGGTCGGAGAAGCCACATTCCATTGCGACTACTTTAATGGGCGTGTCCGGAGAGGATTCCAGCATGGACCTGGCCATTTCGAGTCTACGCTCAAGTATGTAAGCGTGTGGTGGTGCACCAAAATCATTTCGGAACATGCGGATAAAGTAAGAGTTACTAAACCCGGCAACTTCAGCCAGATCATCAATGCTGATACATTGATCCAGATTCGCAACGATAAATTCTTCCAGTTTTTTCCGCATCAGAATGGGCATACGACGCTCAGCGGGGATTTCACGAAGTTTACAGTTCGAATAATCGCGAATCAGGTGAATGCAGATCTGCATTTCAAGGGCGCCGGTATACAGCTCCCCACCCAGTCTTCCGGCAAGACATTCCCGCTCATAGGATTTCATCAATTCAGCTAAAATCGCATCGTGAGCTACCGCGCTATGATCGATATTCAAGCTATCAATATCTTTCTCAAAAACTTCATTCGCAATTTTGGTGATCGCCGACTCGGAAACATAAACGTGCGAAACCTGGATGTCATCTGACCAGTACCAGCGAGAAGGTTCCCCGCGGGCGAGAATGGTCACGTTATCAGGACAGGCCTGCTGTTCCAACCACCCATTCGAGCCCCGGAAGCCAAGCTTTGCCGGTGGGGATTCCCATCTGACCAGCATGTAATCCCGCATTTCAGGAATAAGGACTTCCGTTCTATCAAACCGGTAATTTCTGATAGACAATTGCTGCTTAAGTTTATTTTCAACGGTACCTTCACACGTTATCTGCCCAGGTATAACGCTGAGGATATCATTAGGAGTTAACAAACTGTTGGCCACGATCTGTCACCTTGTTATTTTTGATCAAAAGACCCGACTTTCATAATCTAAGCAGTAATTTCCAGTTAACCTGTTCAACCACCCCATTAAAAGTAGTATTTTAAATTCCAAAAAAGAGCAATAAAGCGTGCCTCCCTCCAAGCACCAGGAGGCGCCATCCATGGCATGAGGTACTCCCAATGTTTTTTTCCGGCGGCCGTTAGTTCATTTGGGTTACAAACTTAGTAACCAGGTAACCATCAAATGTTTCACTGCCGCCCTCTCTGCCGTAGCCACTTTCCTTGATTCCGCCAAACGGGGTTTCCGCCAGCGCCAATCCAATATGGTTGACCGAGACCATTCCGGCCTCCAGGCCATTGGTAATACTGTGAGCCCGGCTGACGGACGAGGTGTATGCGTAAGCTGCCAGCCCGAACGGCAATCGATTGGCCCGTTCCAGCACTTCAGGGATTTCATCGAACGCCATGAACCCGGCAATCGGGCCAAACGGCTCCTCGTGCATGAACCTGGCATCTTCAGGTACATCCTTAATAACCGTTGGCGGATAGAAATTTCCGTCACCGGGCATCGCGAAACCGCCTGTCACCAAGGTACCGCCCTTCTGGCAGGCATCATCGACAAACGATGCCATCTCCTGTACGCGACGGCTTTGCGCCAGCGGCCCCATCATGGTCAATTCCTCGGAGCCACACCCAACCTTGATCTCCTTCGCCTTGTCAGAAAACCGGGCGACAAATTCGGCGTATATCGTGCGTTGAACGAAAAATCGCGTTGGACAAATACAGATTTGTCCTGCATTGCGGAACTTGAACCCAACCAGATCACTCACTGCCTTATCGATGTCTGCATCGTCACAGATGATGACCGGCGCGTGCCCGCCGAGTTCCATAGTGCAGCCCTTCATATACGCACCCGCGAGCGATGCCAGACCACGGCCGACCGGGGTTGAACCGGTAAAACTGATTTTTCTGACCACTGGCGACTTGATCAGATAGTCGGAAATCATCGCTGAATCACCAGACACCACGTTGAAGACACCCTTTGGCAATCCCGCATCATGGAACATCTGAGCCATCAGCAACACGGATGCCGGCGTGTCGCTAGAGCCTTTCAGGATAATCGTGCACCCGGCGCCAATAGCAGCGACAACCTTCCGGAACGCCTGGCTGAAAGGAAAGTTCCAGGGAGAAAAAGCAACGCAGACCCCAATAGGTTCCTTCAGTGCAATCTGCTGAACATCAGGATTCCGGGACGGTATGACGCGGCCGTATATCCTCCGGCATTCTTCCGCATGCCATTCCGCGTGCTCCGCACAGGACATCACCTCGCCAAAGGCTTCCCGGATCGGTTTTCCCTGTTCGAGGGTAAGGATCCGGCCGGTTTGCTCAGCCCTTTCGCGGATCAAATTCGCAACTTTGCGCAAGATTTCCGAACGTCCGATGGCCGGCTCCAGCTTCCAGGATTGAAACGCCCGCTCTGCGGCCTGCAGCGCAAGCTCCAGATCCTCCTCATTGGCCTTTGGCAGCGTACCCAGGACCTCATTGTTTGAAGGATTTCTTACTTCCTGACTGGATTCACCACGCCCTTCAACAAACTGCCCATTGATGTACAGACTGAGATTTGGATACATGTTGCTTCTTCCTTATCTTGTACTTGTTCTCTCCCCCACGCACCACCGTGGCTGGCCGCCCGTCATGAACGCGATGCCCGGAGCCGGAGCGTGAGGAAATGAAAAAATTTTTGACTTATAGCCTGCAAAAGCGGTCTTCTGTCGTCATCCGCACCGGGAGGAGCCCGCAACCTGTTCGCACCGTTACCGGGAGACCTCAACAGACTATTGTGAGTCGCTTCCACAACGCCCAATCTTTCAGGGTTGTAGATCTAACGTAGAGTGCAGGTAACAGTCAGAATTGTATTGAAGCAATCTGCCCGCACGTTGAACAAAAATGACAAAGCTCAAGATTTCCACGAAGTCGATGTGATAGTCCCCAACAGAGAAGGCCAGCAGCACTGCGCCACTGGCATTTTGGAGCGTTGTGAATTGCAGGTGGGCGGGTTCACCGCAACAACCCAAATCTTCTCTGCTTGCTCCAGGCACAGAGGTTCCGCCATCAATATCAGGTAATATACGCCCCAATATGCCGGCCAACGCGCTGTGCCGGCCAGACGAACCAGGCAGCCAACCGTTCTATGAAGACACCAAAGCGATTACAGCCCCTTGTCGACGATGGCATGGTGGACGAAGTCTTGTACCAGTTGATGAGTGGCAAGGAAGCCCAGGTTTTTGTTGTCCGCTGCGGTGACAGTGTGCGTTGCGCCAAGGTTTACAAAGAGGCAAAGAACCGCAGCTTCAAGCAGGCCGTGCAGTACCAGGAGGGCCGCAAGGTTCGCAACAGCCGCCGCGCCCGCGCCATGGGCAAGAAGACCCGTTACGGCCAGAAGGAACAGGAGGATGCCTGGCTGAACGCTGAGGTCGATGCCCTGTACCGGCTGGCCGAAGCTGGCGTGCGGGTGCCGAAGCCTTTCGGTTTCGTGGACGGCGTCCTGCTGATGGAAATGATCGCGGATGAAGACGGCAAGGCCGCGCCCCGGCTGGACGATGTGACACTAACCCCTGAGCAGGCACGGGAGTACCACAGCAAGGTGATTGCGGATGTGGTGCGCATGCTCAGCGCCGGCCTGATCCATGGCGACCTGTCAGAATTCAACGTACTGGTGGACCCCAGTGGTCCGGTAATCATCGACCTGCCCCAGGCTGTCAATGCCGCCGGCAACAACAGCGCAGAGCGAATGCTGGAAAGGGACGTGGACAATATGCGGCGCTATTTCGGCCGCTTCGCCCCGGAGCTGCTGAACACCGATTATGGCAAGGAAATCTGGGCACTATACGAGTCCGGCGAGCTGTACCCGGACAGCCGGCTGACCGGTTGCTTCGAGCACGATACCGAAAGTGCCGATGTGGATGAGCTGATGGCGGTGATTGAAGCCGCCAAGGAGGAGGAACGGGAACGCCAGGAACGCTTGCGGGATGCTGAAGAGGGTGACGATTAGTCACCGCACCAAGCAGGATCAACCCGCCCTGGACTGGCGACGGAAATGGTTGGGGGTTTGCCCTGTCCAGCGAATAAAGCTGCGGGTGAATGCGCTATGCTCGGAGTAGCCGAGCAGTATGGCGATATCCACAATAGGCAATCGGGTCTCCTTCAGGTAACGCTTGGCGATTTCCTCCCGCACCGCCGCAATCTCGTCTCTGAGGCAGGTATCTGCCTCTTTTAGGCGTCGCTGAATGGTGCGCGGGGACATGTTCATTGCCCGGGAAACAGGCTCAATGCCGAGCTCCCGCTCATGCAACATCCGCCCGATCAAACGACGCACCTGGTCAACGATGGGGGGAACCTCGGGTAATTCGGAAAGCAGCACGTCCGCCTGTTGCTGCATCAGTTTCAGCATGGCGGGATCGGCAGTGCTGAGGTGCGTCTGCAATGCGGAACGCTCAAGACGAACAATCGTTTCCGGCTGCGCAAAAGACACCGGGCAGCCGAAATAATCAAGATACGGCCTGATGTTGTCCGGATAGGGATTGACGAAATGCACTTCAATCGGCCGTATCTGCTCATCCGCCAGATTGCGGCAAAACTGCACCAGAGCGGTAATTGCAGTTTCATCAACCAGTGCGCCCGGGCACCCGTGCTCGGCATCCCACACAAGATCTACATGGGTGTTCCGGCGCCGGACAACCATCGGCGTCACATCGTAAATCAGCCGCTGGTATTTGTGGATCTGGGTCAGCGCCTCTTCCAGTGTTTGCGAGGCCATCAGCAGATACCCCAGTATTCCCGTATGACGGGCCGAGATTGTGCATCCCAGGCGAAGCCCGAGTTGGGGGTCGTTCAGGTGACTGGCTGCCCGCTGCAGCAAATGGGACCAGAGCTCGATGGGCATTGAGCCGAAAGCATCTGCGGTGGGCGACGGCCGCGGATGGTCAAGTACCTGTTCCGCCGTAATGCCCTGTGACTCCAGGTATTCGTAGAGAGTCAGGGCAAAACTGTCCGGAATGCAGCGGCTCTGATGACTGTGACGCAAGGCACACCTACCCACTGGAATTTTGGCGCAAAGTATCAAATCTGGAGGCGGCCCCTGTCAAGCCAGTACCGGTTTGTTCTGTCACCATACCCAAAAATCAGGGAGTTTGACTTATGAACCTTCTCATTACGGGCGCCGCCAGCGGAATCGGCGCCTGCATTGCGCAACTCGCGTGCAAACAAGGACATACGGTGGTCGCGGCGGACCTGAATGAAACCGCACTGACCTCCCGATGGGGCAATGAGCCGGCGGTGCGTTGCATGGTGCTGGATGTCAGAAACCAGGACTCCTGGGCCGCGCTTCTGGAGCAACTTGACGAAAAGCGCTGGCCCGTGGATGTGCTGATCAACGTGGCCGGCGTTCTGCGCAGTGGCAGAGCCGGCGAGCTGAAGTCCGACGATATCGATCTGATGCTCGACGTAAACCTGAAAGGCACCATTCTCGGGACAAATGCCGTAGCCGCCGCCATGATTGCCCGGGGGCATCCCGGTCACATCATCAACATTGGTTCCATTGCGTCGCTGTACGCCACACCTGGCACCACCATTTACGCCACCAGCAAGCACGCGGTACGAGGTTTCAGCATCGCCGCAGCGGGCGATCTCAGACCTCACGGCATTGCGGTCAGCTTGGTCGGCCCCGGGCCCGTGAAAACAGCCATGCTCGAACAGCAGCGCGGTGACGAAAAAGCAGCACTGACTTTTTCCGGCGCCCGCGCCCTGAACCCGGAGGAGGTGGCGCAGGCCGTCCTCGGGCCGGTAATGCGCCATCGGCCCCTCGAGCAATTCATTCCATGGCGAGAGGGCATTCTGGGCAAGTTATGCACAGTGGCGCCCGGATTTTTTCTGCGCATGACCAAACGTGCGGCAGAGCGGGGCAAGAAACACTTTGATTCGGTTGGCTACCGCCAGTAACAACCCTGCCCACACAGTCGGGGGTTACAGGACGCCTTCCTGGATTCCCTCGGCTACGCTGAGCACTCTGCCGTCGCTGAATTCGATGGTCGCAGCGCCATCACTTTCAACGCGATAGTAGATCGGCATATCCGCAAGGCATGTCGCCTCCACATCGATTCTGGCGCGGGCGACATTCTGCAGCGTACCAACCAGGGCGCTCGTAGCGGGCCCCGGGATCTCGGTGATGGAGCCCTTTAATCCACTCCAGGGAAGCGGATCAAAGCCCCCGGTCACCTGGGCTGATGATTGTTCGGCGATGGATTCGCAGCCGGAGGCGGAGAGGTCGACCTGAGCCCGCGCTCTATTTCGAGCGACCAGCTCGCTGATCCAATAAGCAGAATCGTGTTTGATATCCATTTCCGGGTAGTCAAAGGTTGGATCAAAGGTGTACGTCACCCTCACCGGGTTTTCTTCCCGCACCCAGTTCGCGGACAAATGCGCTTCCTTGCGCCAGTCATCCAGCAACAGGAATGTCAGGTGCTCTGCCACCGGATGCAGGTAGACGTGGTATTCCAGACTCTCCTCGGCTGCCAGCCTCTGGGCAATGGCAAGTGCCTGGTTCACATGGACCAGTTCGTCAGCGCCGGCATACAAGTGGGCGCCGGGTACATGACGGAGGTTCCCCACGAAATCGAGCGCATTCTCAAAGCCCTCTTCCGCATCTGCAAGGCTGCCGAGTATTTCACCCAGAACGGGGCTAAGGAGCTCATCCTTCGCCGTAGTCAGCAAATCGTCCACCACGGGAGTGAGTTCCGGTGTATTCAGAAGATCGCCCGTGTAGCCAACCCAGTTAACGAGACCGGCAAACCGGTCCGGGTAACTGGTTGCAAAATGCAAGGCACCGTACCCTCCCATCGAGTACCCGGAGGCAAACACTTTTGTGGAATCGACAGCATATGTGTCTTGAACGTCCTCCATAGCGTCAAGCACATCGCGTTCTGAAGGTCCTGTGTAAAATCCGAACGGACCTCGCCCAAGAGGGGCGACCAGAATGCGATTGAAAGCGTCCCCGAATCGCTGCTGCATGTTTGCCTGATTGATCTGGCTAGAGTGATTGGCCTGACAGCCATGCATGACAACCATCATGCCGGGCTTGGCATTACCCTCGATTGCGGATTCCGGGACATAAATGCCGTAGGGTTGGTATTTGCCGAGGTAGTTAAAGGATTGCCCGCAGAAAATCCCGCCGCCATCGCGGCCTTCGATCGCCGGGATAGCTACGCCTTCCCCCAATGGGTAGTCAGAGGTGTAGACCCGTTGATGGAAACCTGCGGAAAGCTCGCCTGTCTGAGTCCGCCCGACCAGAAAATCCCTGTTCCGGATCTGGATGCCAAATGCACTGATATCGCCGCGCCCCAGCGCCTCGGCCTGACGATCCTCCCACCAGTTTCCGGCTCCGGGGGAAATCTGTTCAGGACTTGCGTCCGCGGAGGCTTCTTCATTTACTCCCCTGAACGCCACATTCATCACGGTCCCATCGGCTTGGGCAACAACCGCTTGAAGGCGCCACACGTCCGAATGTGGTAACGGGATTTCGAGTAGCAATGTATTGGTTTCAGGAGCGCCCCTATCCTGAAAGTAAACCTGATCCCATCCTTCACTGGAAACATTTACCCGCCCCCAGTGACCTCCGCCAGTTGATTGCTCAGGGTCGAAGTCCAGCGCCACCCCGAGAATCGCGTCGTCGGGATTAAACAGTGTATTCACTTCAGCTTCTATCCGAACAACTCCGTCAACCTGCTCAACATGGAGCTTAACCAGATCTGCGGTGTTAAGGAGTTCCGGAGGATACCGGTCATCGCCGGCAGTCGGAGACAATAGCCCCGGGGTGATTGCGAAGGGTAAGCCAGACTCCCCACCCCGGTTCAGCACATTCAACACGGTCGGCGCGGGGGAAATCAGTCCGCTGTCGGCGCCGTAATCGTCGTACACGTAATCGTAGTACGTTAATCTGCCTTGACACCACTCCACCGTGCCGGCAACCCAGCTGTCCTTGCTACAGTCCATCGACCGCTTCTCGGCGACACCCGGGAGAACTGCCGAGGCATCCGTTTGTGGTCCGCCGGCAAGAGATGTTCCATCCGAGCCTTCACCGCAACCAACCAATATCCCGAACGAGATCGCCAGGCCGAGCCTGCACAGCTGTGTCATTGTGGTTCCCTCTTGGTATTTTTTTGTTGAGGGAGGGTAGCAATAAAGCAATCGTGAAGGGTGTGTCCTGACGCGGCAGAGGTGATGTCATTTTGGTCAATTGCGGACAGCGGAACGCCGCCCCAAAAGCAAAAAAGGCAGACCAGTAAGTAACTGATCTGCCTTTCTTTTATATGGTAGCGGGGGCAGGATTCGAACCTACGACCTTCGGGTTATGAGCCCGACGAGCTACCAGACTGCTCCACCCCGCATCAAACTTTTCATCAATTCTGGTTTTCGAGTCCGCGTCCTGGCGGGCTCATAAGCCGAAGGTCGATGACTCCCTTCGGCTTTCTCGGGATTGGGAGCCCAATGAGCTGCCAGACTGCTCCACCCCGCGTCAAACTGGTTGTCTTTCGGGGATGCCCCCGATCAACGTGGGGCGCACTATACGGCGCAACACCCTGCCTGTCAAAGAAAATTTCGGTTACTTCCCGGACAGGCAGGCGTTGCCGGTTGTGGTTCAGCGCTCCAGAATTGCGGTAACCCCCTGGCCACCGGCGGCGCAGATGGAAATCAGGCCGCGTCCACTGCCCTTTTGCTCCAGCAGTTTGGCGAGGGTGGCGATGATGCGGCCGCCGGTTGCAGCGAACGGATGGCCAGTGGCGAGACTGCTGCCCTTAACATTCATCCGGGTCCGGTCAATGCTGCCCAGGGGCTTGTCCAGGCCCAGGCGTTCCTTGCAGAAGACGGGATCTTCCCAGGCTTTCAGGGTGGACAGTACCTGGGCGGCAAAGGCTTCGTGGATTTCGTAGAAGTCGAAATCCTGCAGAGTCAGGCCCGCTTTCTCCAGCATGCGCGGTACCGCGTAGGCCGGCGCCATCAAAAGGCCTTCTTTCTTCTCGACAAAATCCACCGCAGCGACTTCCGAGAAGGTCAGGTAGGCCTGGACTTCCAGATTGTTGGCCTTCGCCCACTCCTCACTCGCCAGCAGGACACAGGACGCCCCGTCGGTGAGCGCTGTACTGTTGGCAGCGGTCATGGTGCCGTTTTCACGGTCAAAGCAGGGTTTCAGGGTTGCAAGCTTTTCCAGCGTGGTGTCCGGACGCAGGATGTTGTCTTTCTCCAGCCCGGCCAGCGGGGTGATCAGGTCATCAAAGAAGCCTTCCTGGTAAGCTGCAGCCAGTTTCTGGTGGCTTTCCCAGGCCAGCTGGTCCTGGTCATCCCGGGCGATCTGCCACTCATGGGCGGTCACCTGGCAGTGGTCACCCATGGACATACCGGTGCGGGGCTCGCCGTTTTCGGGAATGCTGGGCATCAGGTGGCCGGGGCGGAAACGGGCGAGAATCTTCAGGCGCTCGCCGGTGGTCTTGGCGCGGTTCAGGTCCAACAGGATTTCCCGCAAGCCTTCGCCCACTCCGATGGGCGCGTCGGAGGTGGTATCGGTGCCGCCGGCAATTCCCACTTCAATCTGACCCAGCGCGATCTTGTTGGCGACCAGGATAGCCGCTTCCAGGCCGGTGCCGCAGGCCTGCTGGATATCGTAAGCCGGGGTTTCCGGCGCCAGGCCGCAGCTGAGTACAGACTCCCGGGTCAGGTTGAAATCCCGCGAATGCTTGATAACGGCACCGGCAACAACCTCACCGAGGCGCTGCCCCTGCAAGTTATAACGGTCCACCAGGCCACGCAGAGTGGTGGTCAGCAGTTCCTGGTTGCTGAGCTTGCTGTAGGCGGTGTTGGAGCGGGCAAAAGGCACCCGGTTACCGCCGATGATGGCGACCCGGCGCACGCCGCTGGCCGCGCCTGCAGACGTCTTCCCCGAGCTGCGTCCGGTCCGGGCTGGCTGCTTTTTGGTCGCGGTGCCTTTGTCTGTCTGTGCCATGATAGGATCCTGTCTTGCGTTGAAGTTCCGTTGTCTCGTGTTGCGGAGCAGTCTACCGCCACACCCGTAACGCTCATTGGCATGCCTGACAAACCCCCGGGGGTGTTCAGTCAATCCAAAAAACGGTTGATGGCTTAACCTGTTACCCGATTTAAACATGAGATGCGCCCGGAGCGCGAAGGAAGAGGAAGCTGCAATGTCCGATCTATACCTCAAATTTGTGAACACGCCGGTTGGCAAAACCGCCGCCCAGACCCTGGGCCTGCCCGCTCCGGTGCCACTCAAACGCTGGAAGCGTGCGGACCAACCCTTTATCGAGGGTGACGTTCTGGTCGGTGCGGCCGGCAACGGCAAGGCGATTGCTGCGCTCGGGAGCTTACTCGGCGCCAGTGCCGCCAGCCTGCACCATGCCAGCGGCGTCGCCACTCTGGAGGCCTCCTCCGGCGCCGGTAACAAGGCACGCCCCCTGGACCTGACCACAGAGATCAACACCCGGTTCAGCGCGCTGGTGTTTGATGCCTCCGGCATGAAAGACACCGCCGAACTGCGCGCACTCTACGACTTTTACCACCCCACCATCCGCAAGCTGGCAGGCAACGGCCGAATCCTGGTGATCGGACTGGATCCCGCTGGCTGCAAATCACCGGCACAGGCGGCTGCACAGCGTGCACTGGAAGGCTTTGTCCGCAGTGTCGGTAAGGAGATCGGCAAAAAGGGTTCCACCGCCAACTTGTTGTGGATCGCCCCCGGCGCTGAAAAGCACCTTGATTCCAGCGTTCGGTTCTTCCTGTCTCCCCGCTCTGCTTATGTCTCCGGCCAGGTCGCCCGCATTGGCAAGGTGACGGGCGAACTGGCAGCTACCAACCCGGTCGCACCGCTGACCGGCAAGGTTGCACTGGTTACCGGTGCCTCCCGTGGTATCGGAGAGTCCATCGCCGAAACCCTGGCCCGTGACGGCGCTACGGTGATCGGCCTGGATATTCCCGCAGCCCTGGAAGACCTGCAGAGAGTAACGGACCGCATCAAGGGCAAGGCCCTCGCCTGCGACATTACCGACGCCCGGGCACCGGCGATGATCGCGGAGTTCGTCAAGGAACATTTTGGCGGCATTGATCTGATCATCCATAACGCCGGCATCACCCGCGACAAAACCCTGGGCAACATGCCGGAACATTTCTGGGACATGGCGATTGCAGTCAACCTGACGGCGGAAGAGCTGATTGACGAAGAGCTGATGAAGCAGGAGCTGATCCGCGACAACGGCCGGATTGTCTGCGTGTCGTCGATCAGTGGTATTGCGGGGAACTTCGGCCAGACCAACTACTCGACGGCCAAGTGTGGCGTCATTGGCTACGTCGAAGCCCTGGCCCGCAAGCTGAAGAACGGCATCACCATCAACGCCGTGGCCCCCGGGTTCATTGAAACCCAGATGACGGCCGCAATGCCGGTGACCATCCGTGAGGCGGGCCGGCGGATGAACAGCCTGTCCCAAGGCGGTCAGCCGGTGGACGTGGCAGAAGCCATTGCCTGGTACTGCAACCCGGGCTCGACCGGTGTTAACGGCAACGTCGTGCGGGTGTGCGGCCAGTCACTGATTGGCAAGTAACACACGCGCGTCCGGTGAGAGGAGGCGGGAGCGCCGCTCGCAGATGCACAGGGGTCAAACTTAAAGTTTGACCCCAACCCCCTGAAATTTTGGCATAAAAAAAGGCAGGTCCGGTGGACCTGCCTTTTTTCGGAATTCTGGTGGGTGGTGAGGGGATCGAACCCCCGACCCTCGCCTTGTAAGGGCGATGCTCTCCCAGCTGAGCTAACCACCCGGGAATAAAGAGTTGGCGGAGCGGACGGGACTCGAACCCGCGACCCCCGGCGTGACAGGCCGGTATTCTAACCAACTGAACTACCGCTCCGCATCAGTCCCTGGCCCTGAGACCTTCAGACTGTCACTGGATGGAGTGCATCCAGCGATGCTGAAATTTGGTGGGTGGTGAGGGGATCGAACCCCCGACCCTCG
Organism: Marinobacter profundi; assembly: GCF_002744715.1. Classification (GTDB taxonomy): domain Bacteria; phylum Pseudomonadota; class Gammaproteobacteria; order Pseudomonadales; family Oleiphilaceae; genus Marinobacter; species Marinobacter profundi. The sequence goes on along the minus strand of NZ_KZ319367.1, from coordinate 135,306 downwards.
CCTTGTAAGGGCGATGCTCTCCCAGCTGAGCTAACCACCCAACTTTCAGCCTTACCTGGCAGACTCTGTGAACCCTGATTCTGCGTTGCCGCTTCGTCCTGATTCATGTCTCAACCAAGTGAGACGCGCATTTTAAGCATTTGCCTGACAGTGTCAAACGTTTTCCCGAAATTTTCTTTAATTTATTGCAATCGGTGAAAAATCAAGCAGTTCTTGGTCCGTCCTGACCCCGGCTAACGTCTGCACCGGTTCCTTCCACAGCCTTCAATGCCACACCTTGTTGCCCCGCAACCGTCGCCTTTTCCTGCAACGTGAGCTCGGTCACCCGTGAACGGCGACTGACGGGCGTGGCCTTCGCCGCCAGCGAACAATTCAGTGCGTCCAGCCGCTCTTCCAGCCGGGTTCTGCCCTGCTCCACGGCCCTGATGGCAGCGGGAACCCACTCCTTCGATATGCGACCTGCGTTCTGCGTCAACAGATCTTTCAACAGCATGTCTGATAACTCCTGTATTCCATTCCGCACTCCATTTCACACTCCATTCCAAAACAGTCTAGTTGCCATCCCTGACGACGACAATTGTGAAATGGTTCACTCCTTGTGTCGTTGTGACCAATGCGCCCGCAGTCAGAAAATCCGCCACCAACTACCACCACCTTCGGCTTCGGCACGACGCTCCCGTTCCTGCTCCAGCATCGCATAACGGATCTCCTGCTGGCGGATCTTGCGGTCAGCCTCCAGGGGAACCGTTGGCCCGCCCCCAAAGGGCCAGTACCAGGGCGCCTCGCGGTATTTACCCTCCGCTTTCAGGCGCTCAATCTCCAGCTCGCGCTCCTCGTCCAGCCGGGCCAGCGCCCGCTCATGGTCGATATCTTCGGTAATCTCCACAATGGAGGTGGCCGCATGATTGGGTGCCAGCAGGTCGCTGTTGAGGAAGCGGGTAGACACAATCTCGCCGGCCCGCATGGCGTAATCCCTGGGCACCAGCTGCAGGTCACCCGCCGCCAGGGGGTGCTCCGGATCCAGTTCCGGATGGGGCTGTTCCGGCTCGGTCAGTTCGTTGTAGCGCAGGTAGTAGATCTTGCCCGGCTCGACCAGCAGGACGGCGTCAGCGATCAGGCTCAGACTGAAACCATTGAGCCCCTCCAGCCCGAGCAAGGGCCGTCGCATGGCGATGTGGCGTTCGCCAGGGCTCACTTCGAGCCAGGTGTAGCTGTCGTTGCGGATGTTGAAATAGTGATGGTCGTCGATATAGACGCTGGGGGCCTCGATCTCGTCTGCCGCCCACTCCGAGTGGGTACGGTAAAAATAGATCAGGGCGTTGTCGCGGCTCCACTGGTCGTTCGGGATGTGGACAAAGTCCGGGCCGGACACCGGATGGAGAAAGGCCCCGGTGCTCTTGCCAATGGACTGGTAGACGGTGCAGCCGGAACCGAAGACCGTCAGGGCGCCGAGCAGAACCGGCATCAGGTATCGAGTTGTCATTATTGTGCGCTCTTCTTCCTGGGAGAGTCGCACCATCTTAACAACCGACGGATGCCGGAACTGAGAGCTACCTCAAGGGATTGATACAAACCGTTACACAACCCCCGAAAGCAATCGTCACGGTGCCTCGCACCTAGCGGGCGCGCAGCTGATCCACCTCCTCGGACAGCCTCACCAGCCGCGAGGTCAGCTGGGCACGGGAAGCATCAATGGACTCGACGGTCTTGCGCAGGTTCGCCAGCTGCCCTTCCAGTTTCTTCAGCTGGCTGCTGTCGGCGGCCGAGCCCGAGGAGCGCTCCAGCGCCGTCACCCGGCTCTCCAGACCATCAAACGCCAGCTTCTGCTCCTGACGAAACCGCTGCAGGCTGCGTTCTACCACCTGGTCCACTTCGTCGAACCGGGTCGTCAACACGGTCAGCTGTTCCGCCGCTTCGGCACTTTCAGCGGAGAGATCGCCCAGCCGTTGCTCCAGCCCGGCGAGGTTTTGCTCAAGGGCTTGCTGGCCGGCAGTCACCGAGGTTTCCAGCTTTGCCAGCGCCCCGGCCTGCCCCTCCTGGCCAGCGGCCAGCTGGGTAAGGCGGGTTTCATGGTCGTCAAGCTGCTTGCGGTTGCGTTCATTGGCAAGGGCCCAGAGTTTGCGGATCTCACCATCCGCGGCTTCCTGGCGCTTCTGCTGGTCGGCAAGGCGCTGCTCAATGGTTGCACCGGTCTGTTCCAGGCTTGCGCCGGTCTCGGTCAGCTCACCCTCAAACCGCGCCAGCGCCAGCTTGCTCTGGCGGGCCCAGTAGTCGGCCTCTTCCAGCTGGCCTTCCAGCGCCGCGACCCGCTGCTCCTGCTGGAACCACATCCAGCCGCCTCCGGCGGCGAGGACCAGCAACAAGATGATCAGTAACCCGGTATGACCACCCCCGGAGCGGCCACCACCGGCTGCCGGCTTCGGTCGCTCCGGACCGGCCCTGGCGGAAGATTCACGGTCAGCGACCGGCTTATCCGCCGTCACAGGCTTGTCGGCCGGCTTCTTTGCGGCAGCGGTTGTCGATCGTGTGCCGGCGCGCAGTTCATCGTCATCGGGACGGATTGGTTCCATAACATCCTCAGGTATATGGACGGGAAAGGTAATGAAAACCGATAATACCCTGCGGGGTGTTTCGGACCAACCTGCCGTCGCCTCGTACCATTCCCATTTGCATGGTTCACGGGCAGTACATACAATGGCCGGCTTTCTTGACACACTTCAGGACTGTAGCTTATGCAGCCGCTCGTAGGTCTTATCATGGGTTCCAAGTCGGACTGGCCGACCATGGAACACGCTGCCAACATGCTCGATAAACTGGGCGTTCCCTATGAAACCCGCGTGGTTTCCGCCCACCGCACGCCGGATCTGTTGTTCGACTACGCCAAGACGGCTGCTGAGCGCGGTCTGAAAGTCATCATTGCCGGAGCCGGGGGCGCCGCTCACCTGCCGGGCATGGTGGCTTCCCAGACCAGCCTGCCGGTACTGGGTGTGCCGGTGCAGTCCAAGGCCCTCAACGGCCTGGACTCGCTGCTGTCGATCTGCCAGATGCCCGGTGGCATTGCCGTGGGCACCCTGGCCATTGGCAACGCCGGCGCCACCAATGCCGGCCTGCTGGCCGCGCAGATCGTCGGCACCTTCGACGACACGGTTCGCAAGGCCATTGACGAATTCCGGGCCCACCAGACCCAGACCGTACTGGACAACCCGGACCCCAGAGATCCCTGAGTAACGGCGGGCAGCCCTGCGGCATGCAGCTAAGAGGAGAGCATCCATGAGAATTGGCGTGTTAGGTGCAGGACAACTGGGACGTATGCTGGCGCTGGCCGGCTACCCGCTGGCCAAGACCTTCGTATTCTATGACATGTCGGGCAGCCCCAGTGCCGGCCTTGGTGAAGTGATCATCGACCGTGAAGGCGAATACCTGGATGACTTCCTGTCCCGCGTCGACCGGGTGACCTATGAATTCGAGCACCTCCCGGTCAGCGTGGCGGAAGCCATCGCCCGGGTAAAACCGGTCTATCCCTCCCCCCGTTCGCTGCAGGTTTGCCAGAACCGGGAATCGGAAAAGACCCTGTTTGGCCAGCTCGGCATTCCCACACCGGAGTGGCGGATTGCCGACAGCGCCGAATCGCTGCAGCAGGCGGCCCGGGAACTCGGCTGCCCGGTGGTTGCCAAGTCCAACACCGAGGGTTACGACGGCAAGGGCCAGGCCGTGCTGCGCGCCCCGGAAGAGGCCACCGCAGCCTGGGAAAGCATCGGCCACCAGCGCCTCATCGTCGAGAAGTTCGTCAACTTCAGCCGCGAGGTTTCCATCATTGCGGTGCGCTCCATCGATGGCGACGTGGCCTTCTATCCAATCACCGAGAACACCCATCACGAAGGCATCCTGCGCTATTCCGTGGCGCCGGCACCAAAGCTGAGTGCCGCTACCACCGCCGACGCCGAGCGCTACATCCGCGCCCTGCTCAACGAGCTGGATTATGTAGGGGTGCTGACCCTGGAACTGTTCGAAACTCCGGACGGCCTGGTCGCCAACGAGATGGCACCTCGGGTTCACAACTCCGGGCACTGGACCATTGAAGGAGCTGGAACCAGCCAGTTCGAGAACCACATCCGTGCGGTGAGTGGCCACGCCCTGGGCAATGTCAGCCCCCGTGGCGTCAGCTGCATGATCAACATCATCGGCGAGCACGGTGATATCGAACGCATCCTGGAGTTGCCTTACGCCCACGTACACCTGTACAACAAGGGCGAACGCCCGGGCCGCAAACTCGGCCATGTCACCATTCTGGCGGACAGTTACGAGGAGCTGGTCTGGCGGGTACGCAACTGCGCCAGCTTCCTGCCCGGCGCACCGGAGTTCAGTTGTTCACTGACCAGGGGTTGAAATCGCAAAACCAACCCAAATGTATGACTATTGACGTTTAAAACGGGAAATTCACGGGCCCCGTGAATTTCACATACAACGAGAGAACCAGGGAGAACGACCTCATGGCATTTGAACTTCCCGCACTGCCTTATGCAAAGAACGCACTTGAGCCGCACATTTCCGAAGAGACCCTCGAGTACCATTACGGCAAGCACCACCAGACCTACGTCACCAAGCTGAACGGTCTGGTTGACGGTACCGACAATGCCGGCAAGTCTCTGGAAGACATCATCAAGAGCTCCAGCGGCCCGCTGTTCAACAACGCCGCCCAGGTTTGGAACCACACGTTCTACTGGCACTGCCTGAGCCCGAACGGTGGTGGCGAGCCCACTGGCGCAGCCAAGGAAGCCATCGAAAAGGCCTTCGGCTCTTTCGAAGAGTTCAAGAAGGAGTTCAGCGACAAGGCAGCCAACAACTTTGGTTCTGGCTGGACCTGGCTGGTCAAGAAGGCTGACGGCAGCGTTGCCATCGTCAACACCAGCAACGCGGAAACCCCGCTGACTGGCGCTGACAAGCCGGTTCTGACCGTAGACGTGTGGGAACACGCCTACTACATCGACTACCGCAACAGCCGCCCGAACTACCTGGAGGCTTTCTGGAACCTGGTGAACTGGGATTTCGTAAACGAAAACCTGGCCTGATTCCAGAGCTGAAACCAGAAGGCGGGGTACTCGCGCCCCCGCCGGAAAAACGCCCGCATTTGCGGGCGTTTTTCGTTTCGATCCGAACCATTTACAAACAGAAACAGTCACCAATCCTAAACTTTTGCAAAAATAGGTATTAACCGTAGTATCACGATAACATTCTGAACCATACTGAGATCAGGACACGCCCCGGGGACCGTCAGCAGGCTCCCGCGATCGACCGGGAGCGCTCTCAATGGAATGAAGCAGAACGGATAATCACCAGGTATACATGACTAGTTTCCGGGTTGAGCGTCGTCTTGGTTACCGCATACTGCTGTGGATGCTGGCTGTTGCCCTGGTGTCAGGCACGGTTTTCAGCATTGCGCAGATTGCCCTCGATGCCCGAAGGGTTGCGCAATCTTTTGATCTTCGCGCGGAACAGACGGTGTCACTGGTTCGCGACGCAGCCACCCAGGCCGTGTTCAGCATCGACAGTGATCTCGCCCAGCAGGTCGTCGATGGCCTGTTCGCCCAGGATGCTGTCCACATGGCGCGGATCTCCCATCCGGACGACGAGTCCCTTGCCTATCTCACCCGACCCTTGCAGGAAAGCCTGTTCCGCCCCCTCACCGATCCGATTTTCGAACGGGAACGCCGCTACCGCGTGGCACTGACCCGCCCCAGCGAACCGGACACCCAGTACGGTTTTCTTGATATCCACTACGACACCGGCCCCGTCGCCGCCAGCTGGCTGGAGCGTGCCCTGGTCAACCTGGGTTCCGGCATCGCCACTGCGCTGATCATCGGTCTGGCCCTGTTTGTGGTCTTTCACCTGTTGCTCACCCGCCCGCTCTGGCGAATCGTCCAGTCCCTCAAACAGGTCGACCCGGCACGCCCTGATGAACGCCTGATTGACAAACCCACCGGCCACGAAAACGACGAGCTCGGGCTGTGGGTGGACACTACCAATAACCTGCTGGTGGCCATCACCGATAGTCAGCAACGCCACCGGGAGGCAGAGGATCAGGTCAGTCGCCTGTCCCGCTACGATCAGCTGACCGGGTTACCTAGCCGGGAAACCTTTCTCAGCTTGCTGGCTGCCGATATTGCCGAAGCCCGGGAAGGCGACACCCTGCTCGCCATCTTCTGCCTGGGGCTGGACGATTTCAAAAGCATCAACGAGCTGTATGGCTTCCACACCGGCGACCGGATCTTGCAGACCGTTGCCGAACGCCTGGCCGGCCGCTTCAACGAGGCCCGCTTTACGCTGGCCCGCCTTGGCGGAGACCAGTTTGTGGTGGTCCAGAAGCGCCTGCGCGACAGTTTCCAGGCGGTGGCCACCGCGGAGAACCTGCAGGTATGTGTCGGGGAGCCCATGCCCGTAGGCAAAGCCACCCTGACCATCACCGCCACCACCGGAATCTCGTTGTTCCCCGCCGACGCCAGTGAGCCCGACCCGTTGCTGCAGAACGCCGAGCAGACCATGGCGCTGGCCAAATCTTCCGGCCGCAACCATTTCCAGTTTTACGTGGCCAGCGTCGATCGCGAGATTCGCGAGCGCAAGCAACTGGAGAAGGATCTCAACGAGGCGCTGGCGAGGAACCAGCTTCACCTTGTCTATCAGCCCCAGGTCAACCTGGAGACCCGGCAGACCATCGGCGCGGAAGCACTGCTGCGCTGGCACCACCCGAAACGGGGCCTGATTCCCCCAGACCAGTTCATTCCACTGGCCGAACTCAATGGCAGCATTGTGGCCATTGGCCAATGGGTGCTCGACCAGGCGTGCTGGCAGGCCGCCTGCTGGGCATCGGCAGGGCTGGACATCCGCATGGCGGTCAACCTGTCGGCGGTGCAGTTGCGCCAGGACACTATCGTGGACGACATTCTTGAAACCCTGGCCCGCCACAATCTCTCGCCAGGTCGGCTGGAGCTGGAAGTCACCGAAACCAGCTTCATGTCCAACCTGGAAGATGCGGTGGGCAAACTGCATCGCCTGCACGATGCGGGCATCAGCCTGGCGGTGGACGACTTTGGGACCGGCTATTCATCGCTGACCTATCTCAAACGGATGCCAGTGCAGCACCTGAAGATCGACAAACAGTTCGTTCAGGACCTGCTGGTCAACGATGATGACACCCGGATCGCCAACACCATCATTGATCTCGGCCGCAGCCTCAGCATGACGGTGATCGCCGAAGGTGTCGAATCCGCAGAACAGGAAGCCTACCTGCGCCAGCGGGGCTGTGCCCTGGGCCAGGGCTATTACTTCAGCAGGCCGGTCCCAGCCGATGAATTTGCGGCTTTTGTCGCTGGCTTTAATGCCCAAATAGTCGAAAATAACGCCTGACATTTCCCCCTCTAAAAACCTGCAAGGAGCAGACATGGGAACCACTACCCTGATTGGCCTTGGCGTCATCGCCGTTTTTGTGATTTTTGTGGTGATGATCTACAACCGGCTGGTGTCGCTGCGCAACCAGTTCAAGAACGGTTTCGCCCAGATTGATGTGCAACTGCAACGCCGCCACGACCTGATTCCGAACCTGGTGGAGGCGGCCAAGGCCTACCTCCAGCACGAGCGCTCCACCCTTACTGAGGTGATGGAGGCCCGTAACAATGCCGTCAGCGCCCAGAAGGACGCCGCACGGGACCCGGGGGAAGCCGGCAAGATGCAGCGCCTGGGCGGTGCAGAAAGCCTGCTGACCAAGGCCCTCGCCAACTTCTATGCGGTCGCCGAGAATTACCCGGAACTGAAGGCCAACGAGACCATCCAGCAACTGATGGAAGAACTTTCCAGCACCGAGAACCGCGTAGCCTTCGCCCGCCAGGCGTACAACGATGGCGTGATGACCTACAACACCTATCGCGAGCAGTTCCCCAACAATATCATCGCGGGCATGTTCGCCTTCAAGCCGACCGCACAGCTGGAACTGGAATCCCCGGAGGCCCGCCGGGCGCCGAAAGTCGCCTTCTGAGGGGCTGATTCATGGCCCATCCGGGATTCTTCCAGCACCAGGCCAATGCCCGCCGCAACACCCTGTGGCTGGTGTTGTTGTTTGCCAGCGCGGTTGTACTGATCACGCTGTCGGTCTGTCTTGTGGGTTACCTGGTAACCCGCAGCGAATCCAGCCACCTGTCCTTTCCTGACTGGCTACTGAGCAGCCATGGCCTGATCACCGCAGTCGCTGTCGTGCTGCTGATCGGCATCGGGTCACTGGTCCGCTGGATTGACCTGGCCGGTGGCGGCTCGCGGGTCGCCCGGATGGTGGGCGCCCGTGCCGTCGATCCCGCCACCACCGATCGGGACGAGCGCAAATTGCGCAATATTGTCGAGGAAATGGCCATTGCCAGCGGTGTTCCGGTCCCGGATCTGTACATCATGGACAGGGAAACCGGCATTAATGCGTTTGTGGCCGGCTACACACCGGGCGAGGCGGTGATGGTGGTTACCCATGGGGCCATCACCCAGCTGACCCGGGACGAGTTGCAGGGAGTGGTCGGACACGAGTTCAGCCACATCCTCAACGGCGACATGCGGCTGAATGTCCGGCTGATTGCCTTGCTGGCGGGCATCCTGATGATTGGCCAGATCGGCAGCTTCCTGCTGCATAGTTCGGCCCACTCATCCCGCTCCTCCCGCAATAATCGCAATCAGGGTGCGCTCATTCTCATCGGCCTGGCACTGCTGGTGATCGGTTACGTCGGTGTGTTTTTCGGGCGGCTGATCCAGGCGGCGGTATCCCGCCAGCGGGAAGTGCTGGCGGATGCCTCCTCGGTGCAGTTCACCCGCAACCCGGAGGGCATCGGCAGCGCACTGTTCAAGATTGGCCTGAAGGGTGGTTACCTGGACACAACCAGCCATGCCAGCGACATGAACCACATGTGTTTCGGGGAAAGCGCGCGGATGAAGTTCAGCAGCCTGCTGGCCTCCCATCCGCCCATCGAGGAGCGCATCAACCGGATCCAGCCCGGCCTTGGTGCCCGCCTGCGCAGCCGGTTGCGGGACACCACCCCGGCAGCGGACCTGCGCGGCGCTGGCAATGGCGGCAGGGTCGGCAATGGTGCGAAAGCCGGTGTAAAGGGTAGCGATGCCGCCCGCGTCAAAGACCTGGTCGCGGAGTTCACCGCACCGGTGGCCCGCCCGGCCCGCAAACACACCTCTCCCATCGCCGCCACACCGGAGCCGGCGATCACATCCGCGGCCGTGCCCTTCTCCACCACGGTCGGTACCGTTAACGGCCAGAGCGAGGCTTTTGCGGCCAACCTGTTGGCGAGGCTACCCGCCACCTTCCGCGACCTGCTCTACACCCGTGCCGGCGCCGTACAGTTGTGCTACGCCCTGCTGATTCACGAACTCGCCCCTGCGGAGCAGGACAGTCGGTTGTGGACCATGGCGGAGCACCCGTTGCTGGCCCCCAGACGGGACCTGCTCGACAAACTGATCCCGGCATTGAATCAACTGGGCCCTGCAGTAAGGCTGCCAGCGCTGGAACTGGCCATGCCAGCCTTGCGCAAACTCGACCCGGAAGAAAGCAGCCAACTGCTGGCCCAGGTCCAGCGCCTTGCCCGGGCCGACCAGCGGATGAGCCTGTTCGAACTGGCGGTGATCAGCTTTCTCCAGCAACATCTCGCACTCGATGCACCGCGGGCCCCGGCGGTCCGGCACCAGAGCTACCGGCCAGTCATGCCGGCGCTGGAACTGCTGTTCAGTCTGATGGCCCGGGCTGGCAGTAACTCGCCGGAAGTCGCCGATACTCTGTTCGGCGAGGCGATGGCAGGCTTTGCCAGCGGGAACCATCCCCTGCAGATGCCCCGGAAAGTTACCCTGCCACAGCTGCAGCGGGCCCTTGCAGACCTGCGGGCGTTGTCGCCACTGCTGAAACCGGCCGTGATTGATGCCTGCGGCCATTGCGTGCTGCATGACGGCAAGGTGGAAGTCAGGGAATACGAGCTGATGCGGCTGGTGGCAGACCAACTCGACTGTCCTATGCCCCCAATGCACAGCGCCGCCTGAACGGCGGCGCTGCAAGGACTGGTCACGGCGGGGATGACAGCCCCGCGCTCCCCGTTACTTCATGCGACCGGATGACCCCGGACTGAACAGGGTATCGATCGCCGGACGCTCCTCCGGCTGCGGCATGCCGAGCTTTTCACGGATGCCCAGGTCCACTTCCCACAAGCTGTTGTACTTGTCTTCGGTGGCCGCAACAGCATCCACCTTGTCCAGCATGATGGTGGGACGCAGGAACACCAGCAGGTTGCGCTTCACCCGCCGTTCGGATTCAGACGAGAACAGGCGGCCCAGCACCGGGATATCCCCCAGCAGCGGCACCTTGCTCTTGCTGACCTGGTAGTCGTCCTTGATCAGGCCACCAAGCACAATCGTCTCGCCGTCGTCCGCCAGCACCGTGGTCTTGATTTCGCGCTTGTTGGTGACGATGTCGGAGGCGTTTTCGATGCTCTCCGCCACATCCTCGGTGGTCTGCTCCACCACCAGCCGGACCAGGCCGTCTTCGCTGATGGTCGGGGTAACCTTGAGGGTCAGACCGATATCCCGGCGCTCGATGGTGGTGAACGGGTTGCTCAGGCCGTCGCCCGTGGTGGTTGACTGGCCGGTACGGAACGGCACGTTCTGGCCGACGATGATCTCGGACTCCTGGTTATCCAGGGTAATAATGCTCGGCGTGGACAACAGGTTAGCCGCCGCGGAGGTGGACAGCGCCTGCAGCAGCACCCCCCAGGACACGCCATTCTTGTCACGCTCACCGGCGCCCACGGTGATACCGCCGGCGGCCGGGGTAATCAGTGAGTCAGTCAGCAGCGCCGAGAGCACTTCTCCGAGGCTGCGGCCCACGTTGGTAAAGTTGGTCCCGGCTACCGGGGTGGATCCACCGGATTCGTCACCGACAGCGAGCTGGATACCCAGGTCTTCACCCAGCTCGTCACTGATCTCGACAATCGCGGCCTCGATCAGCACCTGGGCCCGGCGCACATCCAGCTGACTGACGATCAGCTCGGCTTCCTGCATCATGGAAGGCTCGCCACGAATGACCAGGGCGTTCAGGCCTTCGTCGGCAAAAATCGAGAAGGCGGTCTGGCGGGTGGCGGAGCTCGCCCCCTGGGCGGTACCCCCCGCACCCGGGGCCTCCTTGGCCAGCTCACCCATCACCCCTTTGAGAATCTCGGTCAGCGTCTTGGCATCGGCGTGCTTGAGGCGGATTACCTTGGTGGTACCACCGGTTGCGGAGGGCTGATCCAGTTTGCGGATCAGGCCGCGCATCTTGTCGCGGAAGGTCTGGTCACCCCGCAGGATCAACCGGTTGCTGCGCTCGTCGGCGGTGACGCTGTACTTGCGGGCAACGTCGGCTCCGCCCGGCTTGCCGATTTCATCCGGTGCCAGTTCCTGCAACAGCTTGACCATATCCCCGACCCAGGCCTCGCGGAGCTGGATAACTTCTACTTCGTACTTGGACGGACTGTCCAGCTCCCGCACGATATCTTCGATGCGGCGGATGTTGGCGGCATGGTCGCTGACAATCAGCGCGTTGGCCGCAGCGACGCCGGCCAGGTGACCGTACTTCGCCACCAGCGGGCGGAGGATGGGCACCAGCTCCAAAGCATTGGCGTTGTTGACCTGGATAACCCGGGTTATCAGTTGTTCGGAGGGCACCGACGGAAAACGATCGAGGGACTCGGCGGATTGCTTGGCATCCACCTGCTGCACCACCTTGATGACTTCCTCGCCCGGGATTGCGGTAAAGCCATGGACCTGCAACACCGCAAGGAACAGATCGTAGATTTCATCCTTGTTCATAGGAGCACTGGACAGCACCGTCACCTTGCCTTTAACCCGCGGGTCCACCACAAAACTGTATCCGGTGATGTCGGCAACCTGGGTCACAAAGGCCCGGATATCCGCGTCCTTCAGATTAAGCCGCCAGGTGCCTTCCTGACCGTAAGCCACGGACAGCAGAGGCAACAGCAGGACCAGCGCAAGGGCCCGGAACAAGGAAGTTTTGTGATTAAGCATCTAACGATTTCGTCCTGTATCGATGAACCTGCAACTGCCGTCAGCGGCGGCCACAGCCTGGTGTTTTAATTGTTCCCGCCACCCTTCCTGAACCCTGGCGACGTACTCTGCTTATAACCTCAACGCCACTGTTCAGGAATGGCGTAAGTGACGGTCATGGTGGCGCCGTCACGCTGGATCTCGATCATCAGCTGGGCTTCATTACGCCAGCTCTCTAGCAACATCATGTCTTGCTGCAGGTCCCCCAGCGGCTGACCATTGACCGCGGTAATGACATCCCCCGACTTGAGGTTAACCGCATTCAGCAAGGCATTCGAACCATCATACACATAGCCGGAGGACCCACCTTCTTCTGCCGGCTTCAGGCCGTAGGTGGCGAGTGCCTGGGCACCCTGGCTGTCCAGCCGCTCCCGGGCATCCGCCAGGAACGCGTCCGGACTGTTGTCACGAGCCTGCTCAACCGGTGCTTCCTCGACCATTCCGGTGGCAACCGACTCCTCGAAGGTGAGGGTCTCATACTTGCCGTTGCGGCGAATCAGGATCTGGCTGGGTTCGACCTCGGCAAGCTCGGCATTGCCGGGCAACATGTCGCCCACCCGATAGTGCGCCGTTTCGCCATCCGATCCTGCAACTATAGCACCGGACTCCTCCGGACGCTCCGCCAGCAGCACTCCCTCCAGCCGTAACTTCAGGCGGGTTTTCGGTGCCGCCTCGCGAACCACATCCGCTACCCGGGCCTGCCCCTGTGGCCGCCCGAACAGTTCGTAAGCCGCCAGCGACTGCCCCGCGAGACGCGCACCCGAGGCGCCAGCCGGTTGTGAGGTCACCGTTGCCAATGGCCGGTCCTGCCAGGCCACAAGCCAGCTTACCCGGGCCAGCACGACGGCCAGGTAGACCACCAATCCCGCCAGCAGGAAGTTGGCCAACCAGCGCGATGCACGGGCCAACGTGACCGACGGCACTTTCGATGGCACTCTCGACTGCACTCTCGACCGCACTCTCGACTGCACTTTCGCCATCACAACCTGCCTCCCGGCAGCAAGGGCTGCCGGACACTGAAGATGACATCATCCGGGCTTGCGGCCCCCGACCAGGGCTGGCCCGCGAGATCCACCATCCGCTTGAACACCCGCAATTCCAGCATGCCATTCGCCAGAATGTTGGCGACCGCAGCAGGCCCCCCGCCTCCCTGCTCCATGACCGTCAGCGCAACCCCGTTGGCGGCGGAATCCAGGGTAGCCTCCATGGGAGGGAAGCGGGCCGAACCGGTCTGTGCTCCCATCGGCCAGGTCACCATACCACCTGGCCAGCGGCCGTAACCGGACGCCTGCCGGATTTTCCGGTCGGTCAGCTCCAGTTGCAGCCGGTCAATGGCAATATCCCCTTCGAGCATGGCGCCGCCACTTTGCCGGATCAAGGTTTCAAATTCAGGAACATGAACACTGCCACGGGCGTTCAGCCTGGCAGACGCCGGCCAGGCGACCTCCAGATTACCCTGCAGCGACGATTGTGCGGTGCGGGCATCAAACCCGACGGGCAGGGTCAGGCCCGACAACGATGGCAGTCCCAGACGCCAGTCCAGCTGAACCGGAATCCCCTGAACACTGGCCACCGCAGCACCCGCCCAGACCTTACCGGAAACCTGGTGAATCTGGATCTGGGGCGGCAGTACCACGCGGGACGACGCCTGTTGCCAGACCCAACCGGCAGGTATCAGCACCACAAGAGCACAGAAGTAGACCAGCACGCCCAGAAGGATCAGCAAGGCCAGTTTGCCGGGCCGGAGAAATCGCTTTGTCGGGGCGTCTGTCATAGAAGGCTACGGAACATTGTCGGGATGGTAGCCGAGTCTAACAAAGGCGTTGGGCAAGTTCATGACATAGACATAAAAAAACCCCGCACCAGTGTGAACCGGCGCGGGGTTTTTCAGGCATTTCAGGCCATATCCCTGAACGGGATACGGGAAGGTGCCGGGGGCATTACATCATGCCGCCCATGCCTCCCATTCCGCCCATTCCGCCCATGTCAGGCATGCCGCCCGCTTTCTCGTCGTCCGGCAGATCGGTCACCATCGCTTCGGTGGTGATGATCAGGGACGCAACGGAAGCTGCTGCCTGGAGCGCAGAACGGGTTACCTTGGCCGGGTCGAGGATGCCCATCTCGAGCATGTCGCCGTAAGCCTCGGTGGCCGCGTTGTAACCGAAGGAGCCTTCGCCTTCGCGGATCTTGGCAACCACAACGGAGGCTTCACCACCAGCGTTGGTCACGATCTGACGCAGCGGAGCTTCCATGGCGCGACGCAGGATGTTAACGCCAGCCTTCTGCTCTTCGTTGATGGCATCAACCTTGTCCAGCGCAGCCAGGGCGCGGATCAGGGTTACACCACCACCGGCCACGATACCCTCTTCAACCGCAGCGCGGGTAGAGTGCAGGGCGTCTTCAACGCGGGCCTTCTTCTCTTTCATTTCCACTTCAGAGCCAGCGCCTACCTTGATGACGGCAACACCGCCAGCCAGCTTGGCAACACGCTCCTGCAGCTTCTCGCGATCGTAATCGGAAGAGCTGTCCTCGATCTGCTTGCGGATCTGCTCAACGCGGGCTTCGATATCAGCCTGGGCACCGGCACCATCAATGATGGTGGTGTTTTCCTTGGTGATATTGATGCGCTTGGCAGTGCCCAGGTCATCCAGGGTGGTGTTCTCGAGGGTCAGGCCGACTTCCTCGGAGATCACGGTACCACCGGTCAGGATGGCGATGTCCTGCAGCATTTCCTTGCGACGGTCACCGAAGCCAGGCGCCTTCACAGCAGCCACCTTCACGATACCGCGCATGTTGTTCACCACCAGGGTAGCCAGCGCTTCGCCTTCGATGTCTTCGGCGATGATCATCAGCGGCTTGCCAGCCTTGGCGACAGATTCCAGCACCGGCAGCAGTTCGCGGATGTTGGAGATCTTCTTGTCGACCAGCAGCATGTACGGGTCATCCAGCTCGGCCGCCATGTTGTCCTGGTTGTTGATGAAGTATGGAGACAGGTAGCCGCGATCGAACTGCATACCTTCAACCACGTCCAGCTCGTCTTCCAGGCCACGGCCTTCTTCAACCGTGATGACGCCTTCTTTGCCTACACGCTCCATGGCGTCGGCGATGATCTTGCCAATGGTCTCGTCGCCGTTGGCAGAGATGGTGCCAACCTGGGCGATGTTGCGGCTGTCATCACAGGGCTTGGACATGTCACGGATGGCCTCGACGGCAGCGGCAGTCGCCTTGTCGATGCCGCGCTTCAGGTCCATCGGGTTCATGCCGGCAGTAACGGCCTTGATACCTTCGTTAACGATAGCCTGGGCCAGAACGGTCGCGGTGGTAGTACCGTCACCGGCCTTGTCGTTGGTCTGGGAAGCAACTTCCTTGACCATCTGGGCGCCCATGTTCTCGAACTTGTCTTTCAGCTCGATTTCCTTGGCGACGGATACGCCGTCCTTGGTGACGGTCGGAGCGCCGAAGGACTTGTCCAGCACTACGTTACGGCCTTTCGGGCCGAGGGTTACCTTGACTGCGTCCGCGAGGATGTTGACACCTGCGACCATGCGCTTGCGGGCGCTATCACCGAATTTAACGTCTTTTGCTGCCATAACTGTCTATTCCTGTTCGTTAAACCCAATTGGATTCGTTACTCAAACGTGCCGTGATATCACTCAAGCACGCCGTAGATGTCGCTCTCGCTCATGATGAGCAGGTCTTCACCGTCGACTTTAACGGTGTTGCCGGCATACTGGCCGAAAACCACGGTGTCACCTACCTTGACCGCCAGCGCACGGGTTTCACCGTTGTCGAGAATCCGGCCATTGCCCACGGCGATTACTTCGCCCTGGGACGGCTTTTCCTTGGCGTTACCCGGCAGCACGATGCCACCCGCAGTCTTCTCTTCTTCTTCCTTACGGCGTACTACAACACGATCGTGTAGCGGACGAATTTTCATTGCTCGGTTCTCCAATAGTCACGTTAGGTTTGGCAATGATGGTTGCGATAAAAGCCGGGGCCTTTAACCATCTGTTTTCAAGCGGTTATCAGCCCGCGACAAACTTGTGTGATGTATGTGGGGGTGGTACAGGGGTTTTCAACGCCCCGGACCAAAATTTTTTCACTTTTTTTCGATGCGATCGTTACCCCGATCGGTCTCGTCCCGGTACTCGCCTTCAATGACGTCATCATCGCGCCCGAACGGGTCGTGATTGAACGGGCCATGGCGGTCAAACGGGCTCTGCGGACCGAAGGGCCCTTTGCCCCCAAAAGGATCCCGCCCTCCCGCGGTAAAGTGGAAACTGCGGGCCTGGCCGCTGACCACCATGCGCTTGAGTGCCTGACCGGCCAGCCAGTGACGGGTGCCCGGCACCAGGCAAAGCAGGCCGATGGTGTCGGTAACAAATCCGGGGGTCAGCAACAACGCGCCGCCTATGGCAAGAATCAGGCCCTCGGCAACTTCCTGCGCCGGCAGTTCGCCACTGTTGAGGCGCTGATTGGCCCGCAACAGGGTCGCCAGACCCTGCTGGCGCAGCAGCCAGGCGCCAACCACAGCCGTCAGCAGGACCAGCCCGACGGTATTGAGGGCGCCGATGACGGTGCCAACCTTGATCAGGATCGTCATCTCGACGATCGGCAGTATGATGAAAAGCAACAGGAATACGGACATCCGGAACCTACTTTCCGATGTGGGATTGACGCGGTCTGGTATACTGGCCGCCGATCAGACAACAACAAGGCTGACAGCCAATCGGGCACACAATAACCGCAGCTGAAACTGTAAAACACCTGATACCTAACTTTAGGGCAAAACATGAAACTTCAAGATTCCGTGATTGCAATTACCGGTGGCGGCCAGGGTCTCGGCCGTGCCATGGCTGAGTACCTCGCTGCAAAAGGCGCGAAGCTGGCACTGATTGACCTGATGCCGGAGAAACTTGAGGAAGCCGCAGCAGCCTGCAAGCAGGCGGGTGGCGATGCCAGGGCGTACGTGTGCAACGTGGCAAAAGAAGAAGACGTAGAGAAAACCTTCGCGGCAATTGTGGCGGACTTCGGCCAGCTGAACGGCCTGGTCAACAACGCCGGCATCCTCCGTGACGGCCTGATGGTTAAATCGAAAGACGGCGAGATCACCGGCCGCATGGAACTGGCCCAGTGGCAGGCAGTAATCGACGTCAACCTTACCGGCGTTTTCCTGTGTGGTCGCGAGGCGGCGACCCAGATGATCCGTAACGGCGACCAGGGCGCGATCATCAACATCGCTTCCATCTCCCGCGCCGGCAACATGGGCCAGAGCAACTACTCTGCCGCCAAGGCCGGGGTTTCCGCGCTGGTGCCGGTCTGGGCCAAGGAGCTTGCCCGCTACGGCATCCGCTGTGCCGGCATTGCCCCGGGCTTTATCGAGACCGAAATGACTGCGTCCATGAAGCCGGAGGCCCTCGAAAAAATGACCGCGGGCATTCCCCTCAAGCGGATGGGCAAGCCCCAGGAGATTGCCCACGCCGCGGCGTTTATCTTCGAGAATGATTACCTGTCCGGCCGGATGATCGAGGTCGACGGCGCCCTGCGTATCTGACCTGTCGCCGTCCCGGCGCGGTGCTTTCCGTGCCGGGATGATCGTCACCGGAGTAGACAGTCAGCCGGAGCAACGGCGCTTGCCCCCTGCTCCGGCTACCCAGTTAGCAGGAGCCCACCATGCAACCAGACCGGGACACAGCCACCGAACCCACCCGGGAACAGAAGATCTGGCAGGTGGTGCTGGCCATACCGGCCGGCATGGTTGCCAGTTACGGCCAGGTAGCCGCCATGGCAGGCCTCGGGCGACAGGCGCGGTTTGTCGGGCGCGCGCTCGGCAAGCTTCCCGCGGGGCATTCGGTGCCCTGGTTCCGGGTACTGCGCAGTACCGGACAGATTGCCTTCCCGCCCGACTCCCCGGCCTACGAGCGCCAGGTGGACCTGCTGCGCCAGGATGGGGTTGAGGTGGTCAATGGTCGGGTATCGATGAGCCGTTATCGCTGGACGCCTTGACCGGCGCCAGGCTATCCAGCCGGCTGCCATGCTTCAGCAGGTAAAGCGCCAGCAAAATGGCCGGCACGCCCATGATCGCCGACACCACAAAAAACTCGGCATAGCCGAATCCCGCCACCACCACCCCTGAAAAGCCGCCGATGAACTTGCCCGGCAGCGTCATCAAAGAGCTGAACAACGCATACTGGGTCGCGGTAAAGGACGCACTGGTCATGCTGGACAGCCAGGCAATCAACGCCACGTTGGCAACGCCCCCGCTCAGGTTGTCGGCACTGACCACTACTGCCAGGGTAACGATGTCGGGCGGCTGCTGGGCGATCAACACAAACAGCAGGTTGGTGGCCGCGGTCATGACGGCACCCAGCAGCAGAATCCGCCGGACTCCGTGGCGCATCACCAGTACCCCGCCAAGCACTGAGCCGGCAATGGTCATGAAGAACCCGAAGATTTTGGTGACATCCGCCACCTGGGTCTTGGAGAAGCCCATGAAATCCAGGTAGAAGGGATTGGCCATCACGCCCATGGAGATATCGGCAATCCGGTAGACCGCCACCAGCACCAGGATGGCGACCGAGAGTTCCTTGTAACGCTTGAAGAAATCCAGAAACGGGCCGGCAACGGCGGCGTAGAACCAGCCGGTCAGCTTTGCCAGTCGCGGCGGCAGATGGGTGCGTTTGGCGGCCTCCTGCTCCACCGCCCGGGCAATGTCTGCAGCTGCAGCGAAGTGATTGACCCGGGGTTCTTTCACCAGCAGCACGGTAACCACCCCGACCCCGACCAGCAGCGCCATGATTTCGTAGGACACCTGCCAGGACCAGAACTCGGCCAGGTAAAGTGCCCCAGCCCCCGCCACCAGCAGCGCCAGCCGGTATCCGAAGATGTAAGTGGCCGCCAGTGCCGCCTGCAATCGCTCCTCGGCAATTTCAATGCGATAGGCGTCGATGGCCACATCCTGGGTCGCAGACGAGAAGGCCACCAGCAGGCCACACAAGGCCATCATTTGCGGGGCGGCGGTGGCATCGACATGGGCCATCAGGTACAGCCCGCTGGCGATGCCGGCCTGAGCCAGCAACATCCAGCTGCGGCGCTTGCCCAGCAAGCGGTCCAGCAGTGGCAGCTTCAGCCGGTCCACCACCGGTGCCCAGAACACCTTGATGGAGTAAGTAATGCCAAGCCAGCTGAAAAAGCCGATGGTGGCGGTTTCCACGCCGACATCCGCCAGGCGGGCGTTGAGCGTGGAAAACACCAGCAGAAACGGCAGGCCTGCCGAGAAGCCGAGAAACAGCAGTGCAAGCACCTGCCAGCGGGTGTAGGTCCAGACGAATTCCCGGATCAGGCCGGGATTGGGACGTAACTGAATGATCGTGCTCCGGGCTCAGTCGCGGAAATTGTTGAACTGCAGCGGCAGGTCCAGCTCCGCCTCCCGCAGCAGCGCGATCGCCTCCTGCAGGTCGTCGCGCTTCTTGCCGGTCACCCGCACCTTGTCACCCTGGATGGCGGCCTGCACCTTCATTTTGGCGTCCTTGATCATCTTGACGATCTTCTTCGCCATATCCGTTTCAATACCCTGTTTGAGCTTGAGGTGCTGTTTGACCAGCTTGCCCGATTTGCTCTCGCCATCCTCGGTCAGTGCGCGACTGTCGATGTTGCGCTTGGCAAAGGTCATCCGCAGCATATCCATCAGCTGCTCCAGCTGGAACTCCTGTTCCGCGCTGATGGTGATGGTGCCGTCGGCAAGCTCGATGTCGGCTTCCACATTCTTGAAGTCCCAGCGGTTGCCAAGCTCACGCTTTGCCTGATCCACCGCGTTGGTGACTTCGTGCATGTCGATTTCAGAAACAATGTCAAAAGAGGGCATATCCAGGGCTCCGAAAATGCGGAGGCCGTCACACCAGGGGGATCCGGCCACTCATCAATCCGCATGTTTGCTCATTAACGCACAGTAGCCTGCCCGCGAATACCTATACTCGGGGTTCTGACGCCAGTTGCGACAAGTATGCACTGCGCGTTACTCAAGGTGCCAAAGCATACCAAGACCGACGCGGCACCGCATCTGACAATGGACTGGTGAGTAGTAGACGATGCCAAATCAGGACCTGCCCATACTGGTAGTGGATGACGCCAAATTCAGCAGCATGGTGGTCAGCCGCACGCTGCGTGCCGCCGGCTACAGCGATGTGCGAGTGGTCAATAATGCGCCTGCGGCCCTTGAACAGATGGAGCAACGGGCAGTCAGCGTGCTGATTGCTGACTGGCTGATGCCCGAAATGGACGGCCTGGAGCTGACGGACCGGGTCCGTCAGCAGGACGAGCTGACCAACCACTATACCTATGTCATTCTGCTGACCGCGCGGGAGAGTGTTGACGCCCTGGCGGAGGCCTTTGACCGCGGTGTCGATGATTTCATCTACAAGTCGGACATGAGCAAGCAACTGATCCCGCGGGTGTTTGCCGCCGACCGCACCGCGGAACGCCAGAACACCCTGCTGCGGACGAACTCCCTGCTGGTGCAGAACATCCGGGTACTGGAGAGCGCCAACATCATCGACCTGGAAACTGGCCTGTGCAACCAGCGCTACGCCCGCGAACACCTTGGCAAATCCCTGCGCCAGGCCGAGTCCCGCGGCGGTGCTTCAGCCTATGTAATGTGTGGCATCCGCAACTGGCAGGAGCTCCAGCGGAAACATCCGCCATCGGTGATGGCCGAACTGGCGGTCGGCATTGCCCGCCGCCTGAACCACCTGATCCGCCCCATGGACGTACTGTGCCGCGTCGGGGAAAACCAGTTTGCCATCGTCGCCTACTTCCCCAACAGCGAGCAGTGCTCCACCACCGCCTTCCGGCGAATCTTCGACGGCATCAATCACAAGGCCCTGAAAACCAGTGTCGGCTATGTCTCGGTGGAAGCCGGCATGGTGCTGTGCCGTTCCGACGCCCAGCATGGTACGCCCTCAGTATCCGATGCAGAGCGGGCTGCGCTGAAAGGCCTGATGGACGCCTACGAAACACGACGCTTCACCGAAGTGGTTCCCGATGTTATGGCAGAAGCGTGAACAAGGCGCACAGAGTTTGATCAACAAACGGTAACAACGTGACACACATCACGAACAGACTTTGAAGAACGGCAGTCGTATTCTTTAACCGTGGATTCAAGCAGTATCCCCCATGGCGGAGGAGCCGTGTTGTACCTCCGCCGCCAAATGGGGAAATGATCCACCGGATTAACGAATTTTTCAGGCACTTTCGTTCTTTCCTTATTTTGAGCCAGCTATCCAGCTGGCTTTTTTGTTTTCTGCAAGCAGACAAGCGGGCAGACCGGACAGTGCCGCAGTGCCATAGCGCACCGTGCCCAACCGGCACAGGGTTTGGGTATACTGGGGATCAACAAGAACTCCAGACGCACCAGCACCCATGAATGATCTCGGAACCGCTTCCGTTGCCGCCCTTCGCCAGTATGTCCGTGCCGCTACCACCGCCGGCATCGACATTGCCCCGCTGTTCCGCGCAAGCGGGCTCGATACTGCCATCCTGGAAAGTGACGAGGGCCGTATCGAAGGTGACCGCTTTCAGCACTTTATCCGCCTGCTCTGCGAACAGACCGACAACCCGCTGCTGGGCCTTGAAACCGGGGATTTCGTCCAGCCCGGTTCCTGGAGCGTGCTCGGCTACATCACCATGAGTTGCGCCACCCTGGGCGAGGCTGTCGCACGCATCGCACCGTTCGAAAAACTGGTCGGTGATATGGGAACCACCCGGATGTCACTCTCCGGCGACCACATCCGCCTGGTCTGGCATTGCAACTACACCGACCCGCAAGTGCGCCCGCAAATGGTGGACAACGTCTTCGCGTCCTGGATCACCTACGCCCGCTGGCTGGCGGACGATCCACTCACCTCACCCACCGAGGTACAGCTGCAACGACAGTCCCCTGGTGAGTCACGGCTGCAGGACTATGCCAGACGGTGGGGCTGCCCGGTGATTTTCGGATCCACCGAAGACGCCATTCTGCTCCACCGGGCACTCCTGGACACGCCCCTGCGCCAGCCCGACCCGCTGCTGCGCAAAACCCTCGAAGCCCACGCCCTGAACCAATTGGCCTCCCTGGACAGCGGCAGCAAGCTGGCATCCAGGGTCAGGCACAGCATCCGTCAGCAACTGCTCCAGGGCATTACCCGGCAGGACATGGTGGCGGAGCACCTCGGCATGACCAGCCGGACGCTGCAGCGCAAACTCGGTCAGGAAGGCGTGTCTTACCAGAAACTTCTGGACGAAGTGCGGCAGAAAATGGCGGAGGACTATCTTGGCAACAGCGAACTCGCCATTCCGGATATTGCACTGCGGCTGGGATACAGTGAAACCACGTCGTTTCACCGAAAATTCAAGGCGGTTACCGGGCAGACACCCGGAGAATTTCGTCAAGCCAGAACAAATCCAAAGGCCTGAACGGCCAAGGCCGGTGCAGGAAACCTGCACCGGCCTTGGTTCGGCATAAAGCCCAGGTCTTAGAGCTTTCGGCCTTTACCAGCAGCAATCCGCAACCGCAGGGCGTTCAGCTTGATAAAGCCTTCCGCATCCTTCTGGTTGTAGGCGCCCTGGTCTTCCTCAAAGGTGGCAATCTTCTCATCGAACAGGGAGTCGTCAGACTTACGGCCAACCACATCCACGTTACCCTTGTAGAGCTTCAGGCGAACCGTTCCATTGACGTAGGTCTGGGTCTGGTCGATCAGTGCCTGCAGCGCCTCACGCTCCGGCGACCACCAGTAGCCGTTGTAGATGACCTCGGCGTAGCGCGGCATCAGGCTGTCCTTCAGGTGGGCCACTTCGCGGTCCAGGGTGATGGACTCGATGGCGCGGTGGGCACGCAGCATGATGGTTCCGCCCGGGGTTTCGTAGCAACCGCGGGACTTCATACCCACGTAACGGTTCTCGACGATGTCGAGACGGCCAACACCGTTCTCACCCGCCAGCTTGTTGAGGGTTTCCAGCACCTCGTGGGGCTTCAATTCCTGGCCGTCAACAGCAACGATGTCGCCCTTGCGGTAGGTCAGCTCAACGTAGGTTGGCTGA
The DNA here is from genome assembly GCF_002744715.1 of Marinobacter profundi. Lineage (GTDB taxonomy): Bacteria > Pseudomonadota > Gammaproteobacteria > Pseudomonadales > Oleiphilaceae > Marinobacter > Marinobacter profundi. The sequence continues at coordinate 112,113 of NZ_KZ319367.1, read as the reverse complement.
TCCGGAGCCGCTTCCGGAGACACGCTCCAGCGCCACATATCTTCCTCGGCCTCGGCCCAGGGGTCTTCCAGGTTGATGCCTTCATAGGAGATGTGCAGCAGGTTGGCATCCATGGAGTAAGGGGACTTGCCCTTCTTCATCTCTACCGGGATATTGCGCTCTTCGCAGTACTTCAGCAGCTTCTCGCGGGAGTTCAGATCCCACTCGCGCCAGGGCGCAATCACCTTGACACCCGGCTTGAGCGCGTAAGCACCCAGCTCGAAACGGACCTGGTCGTTACCCTTGCCGGTCGCACCGTGGGAGATGGCGTCGGCACCGGTCTCATTGGCGATTTCCACCAGACGCTTGGCAATCAGCGGACGGGCAATGGAGGTACCCAGCAGGTACTCGCCTTCGTAAATGGTGTTTGCACGGAACATCGGGAAGACGTAATCGCGCACAAACTCCTCGCGCAGGTCCTCGATGTAGATTTCCTTGACGCCCAGCGCTTCCGCCTTGGCGCGGGCCGGCTCCACTTCCTCACCCTGACCGATGTCGGCAGTGAAAGTCACTACCTCACAGTTGTAGGTATCCTGCAACCAGCGAACGATTACCGAGGTATCCAGGCCACCGGAATAGGCCAGCACCACCTTTTTGATCTCAGACATGCCCTTGCTCCAGACTGAACAGAATGGATGTAACGAAAATAAGCCGCACATTGTACGGGAGCGCAGGCTTAATGGCTATTGGCGGAAAGCAGGCCTCGCACCCTGCCCGCTCAGACGTAGGGAATCAGGGATTCGCCGTAGAGATGAAGCTCTTCCAGGACATGCTGTTTTTCCGGCGGCAGCTCCGGGTCCTGGGCCAGCCGCTGGAGCAGCTTGAAGTAGGCTTCCAGGGAACGCCAGCCTTTCTTCGGGTGCATCAGCCGCTGCTGGCGGAACTGCTCCCACTGTTCCTGCTCCTCGGAAATCAGGGTTTCCGGATAGTTGCGGGCGCGGTAGCGGAACAGCATTTCCTCGAGTCGAGGATCGTCGAAGCGCAGGGTCTGCTCGCCAAGGCTGTCCACCGGTTGGGTCAGCAGCCAGTCCAGTTTTTCCCGGTCGGTCTTGCTGATAAAGCCGCCGGCATAGAGCTGCTCGTCGGGATCGGTGAGATCGCCTTCAAAGGCGTGGTCAAAGGCCTGGGCGATGCGGGCCGGCAGGTCCGGAACCTGACGCAGCATGGTGAGGTGCGCCCGCAATTTTTCGCCGTCCAGCTCCAGCTCTTCCAGACGCTCCGCTGACAGACTCTTGAGCATGGTGGCCGGCGCCAGCACCGGACACTTGTTGAGCTGGACGCCTTTCAGGGGAAATCGGCTGACGCCCTCACCCAGCTCTGCCTGGGAGGTGAACACCCGCTCGCGGATCTGCTCCGGCGTTGCCTGCAGCAGCTCGCTCGGGTCTTCCCGCAAATCGTAGACAATCACCAGGTTCTTGTTGGTGGGATGCTCCGCCACCGGCGCCACCATGGCGCAACAGCCCCGGCTGGCCGGGTACTTGGCCGAAATATGGAACACCGGCTTCATGGTGGTGGTATCCAGCATGGCGCGGGCGGAGTGTTTGTCCTTGTTCTGCAGCACAAAGTCGAACAGCCGGGGCTGCTTCTGCCGGATCAGCCTGGCCACGGCAATAGTGGCCTGCACGTCCGACATGGCATCGTGGGCACTTTCGTGGCTGATACCATTGGCCGCGGTCAGCTCCTCCAGCCGGAAGCTGGGGCTGCCATCGTCCTTGCGCGGCCAGTTGATACCCTCCGGGCGCAAGGCATAGGTCAGCCGCACCATATCGATGATGTCCCAGCGGGAATTGCCGTTCTGCCATTCCCGGGCATAGGGGTCACGGAGATTGCGGTACAGGGTGTGACGGGTGACTTCGTCGTCAAAGCGCAAGCTGTTATAGCCCACCACACAGGTCCCGGGCTGACTGAAGGCCTCATTGATGCGGGCGATGAATTCCGCCTCGGGATAGCCATCTTCCAGTGCTTTCTGGGGGGTTATGCCGGTAATCAGGCAGGCCTCGGGGGACGGCAGGTAATCGTCGGCCGGCTTGCAGTAGATGACCAGCGGATCCTCGATAATATTGAGGTCGGCATCGGTGCGCACCCCGGCAAACTGGGACGGGCGGTCGTGGACCGGGTCTACACCGAAGGTTTCGTAGTCATGCCAGTAGAAAGAGCGGATCACTGCCTGCAGCTCCTGCGCCGGTGATTGTTGATCAGGTTGCGGCGCAGTCTAGCAGAAACCCGGCCCGGAGCTGAACGTGCCGGACCGGGCGCAACGAAGCCACCGGCTAGAAAATGTTCGTGCCCTGCTCGATGTAACTGGTCTGTTCCCGGGGAATCCCGGTCTGCAGTGTTTGCAGGTCAATCGTCATGCTGGTGGGAAGATTGACAGATACGCCACGACCGACGTTGATCAGCCGGCTGCCGTCGAGATCCTGCCACTCTACCCCCTCCCGCTGGAACGACAGAAAGAAGTCATCGGTAAAACCCACCGTGCCATCACCGTTGTCGGTGCCCACCTCCAGGCTCTGCAGCGCGGTCAGTGGCGAACACTGGGTACCGCTGGCGCAATCCGTCGCGGTATCGGCCAGACCGATATGGGTTGCCCGATTGGCGGTGGCCTGGGTCAGGCCGTCAAACAGGGTGGCGTCCTGCGGCGTGCCGTTGGCATCGAGGATCTTCAGGCCGATAGTGCCACTGAAGCTGTTCATATCCGCAGACACCGTGCCCCGCGCCTGGCCAAAACCAAAGCGGAACCCGGCAAGTTCACCGTCAACTTCGGCAAGCTCCAGATAGGGATCTGCGCCCCAGAACGGCACCACTTCCCCCACGGCGTAGGTCTTGCCATCAATCTGGGTGCGGCTGGCATCGGTGGAAACGTGGCCCAGGGCGAGATTATCAATGGCAATATCGGCGCCAGCGGCGTCGCCACCCAGGGTTACGGAATCTGCGCTGACCTTCAGTTCGGAATCCATGTTGAAGGTCACACGGGTAAATTCGTGGGGCACACCCACGAGCTTTTCAACTGACATCAATGCCTGCCCCTGCACCCGGCTCATCTCCGCATCGGAGATCGGCTTGAGCTCGGCCTGGCAAACGGGCACCCAAAGGGCTGCCACAGCCAGGCAAACCGGTGTCAGGACAGCGTATTGTCTCGCTTCCTGCTTCATGTCGTCGTGTCTCTGAAACGTGTTTCACCCTGCCGTTTATGGTTTTGGCGACCCATGCTCCGGGGCTTTCAGTCAGGGTGGTGGCATTGCCACCTGCACACTATAAACAAGGTCAGGGGCCCATTTGAGTGAGCCAGGTCACAGCAGCAGATCAAGAAACGGATTGTCTGACGAAATGTTGTCCGGAGGAGACTTCGGGGCAGGAAAACTCCGGAGTCGGATCCGACTCCGGAGGCGGCTCAAGGCCGGGCTAGATCAATCAGTCAAAGGTCCGCGGGCGCAGCACGTCCGGCTTCAGAAACGGCTTGCTGCCGGTATTATCGTGGTCACCCAACAGTTTACCGTTCACTTCGGTGCCGTAGGTGGTGTGCTTGTGGAAGTTCAGGAACTTCTCACGGGTTTCCTTTACATCACCGGTGTAGCGCGGGTCCTGCGGGCGCTCCTGGGAGTTCACGAAGTAGGCCACGTTCCAGGCTTCCTGGTCGCTCAGCGAGCCCGGCTTGCCCAGCGGCATGTTGTTCTTGATGAACGAGGCCGCGGTGAAGATCCGGGTCATACCGGCACCCCAGTTGTAGGAGTTGTCCCCCCACAGGGCGGGAAACACCACCTGGCCATCCTTCTTCTGACCCTGACCGTCGGCACCGTGGCAGATGGCGCAGTTGTCCTGGTACACCTTCTCCCCCTGCTCGTAGCTCAGCTCCGGCAGCTTGTTACCCAGGCTGTTGAAGCCGCGCCCGGCAATGTTCTTCTCATAAACCGGGGCGTCCTTGGCCAGCCACTGGTGATAGGCCAGCATGGCCAGCATGTCGTCACTGCCATAGGCGGGCGGTGTGCCGTTCATCGAGAAGGAGAAGCAACCGGCGATCCGCTCTTCCAGCGAATTGACGTGGCCGTTCTTGCCGCGGAAGTCCGGCAGGGTGGTCGCAGCCGGCCAGATCGGGCCCGACCAGTTCTTGCGCCCTTCCCCCATGTGGCAGGACTTGCAGTTCATGTCATTGAACACGTACTCACCACGGTACTGCTGGGTGTTCATGAACATGTCTCGGCCCTTGAGGATGACTTTCTTGAGCTCGGGATGAATGCTTTCATCCGCCATCAGGTCATCAACCGTGGGGGCATTGTGAACGTACTGGCCTTCTTTCGGTTCCGGGAGGTTTACCGGCACCACCGGGTCGGCCGCCTGAACCGCTGCAGCCAGCGGCAATACGGCGATAAACGGGAGAACGCGAGCGAAATTCATGTTACTTGCCTCCCTTGGCAGCGGATGCCGGCTGGGCGCCCAGCCACGCCGCTACGGCAGTGATTTGCTGATCGGTCAGCCGCTCGGCGACGGCAACCATGAGATTGTTGGGATCGTTGCTGCGGCTACCTGCCTGCCAGGCTCGAAGCTGGCTGGCAATGTAATTGGGATGCTGACCGGCAATACCCGGGAAGACATCTCCCATGCCACCGTTATCCGGACCATGGCAGGACGAGCAAGGCGGAATGTAATTGTCCCAGTCGCCCTGCAGCGCGAGTTTCTCGCCCTGGGCCATCAGCGCATCATCGGCCGCAGGCGCCTTGGTGGCGGGCACCGGCATGGCCGCGTAATAGGCGGCAATATCCTGCAACTGCTGATCGGAAAAGTTATCAACGTTCGGCTGCATGATAGGGCTGGTGCGGGAACCGCTGTTGTAATCGCGCATCTGCTTGGCGAGATAGTTCTCGTCCAGGCCCGCCAGCCTGGGGAAACCACCGGCGTTATTGCCGCCACCGTCCTGGCCGTGGCAGGCCATGCAAGGGGCGCCGCTGCCATCACCCTGCATCACCAGTTGCTTGCCCTGCTCGGGGTTACCCTGCGCGAGGGCGGATGCGCTGACCAACAATGCACCGACCAGAGACAGGTACCTGACTGGCCCGTTCATAGACGTTCTCCTGAATTATTTTTGAGTTGTACTTATGCCTGGCATCGATTAGCTAATGACCGGCAGGAATAAGGATATTATCAAATGTCAAAAAGGAATGAACGCGCTCTACGACTTTTTGCGTAGTTCCCGCTTCAAGTGTAGATCAACCCGACCGATCCTGACCCGGGACGGGGCGAAATACGAGACGCTCCGCTCATCCGCCGATGAGTGCGTCCAACGCGGCGTGATAGCGTCGCTGCAGCCGGCTCAGCCGCCAGTCATCCGGCGAACTCTGACAGGGCGGCTTATGCAGCATCGATATAAGCAGATCCGCCGCTGCACCTGCCTCAGCCTGGGGATCATCCGGAACGCTGGCATACAGCTGACCGGCCGGCACATACTCCGGATATGCCAGCCGGCGGGGGGCCAGCGCCAGGCAGCCGGACGCCATCGCCTCCAGCATGGCTAGGCCCTGGAATTCATGCACGGCGGTGGAGACCACCACATCTGCCGCAGCCAGCAAGCGGTCATAATCGGCACGGCTGGCCAGGTAGCCCCAGTTCAGCAACCGGCTCTGGTAACGCTGATGGATCGTCCTGAAAGCCGCCGGCTGGCTGCGAAACTGCTCACCCACCACGCTGAGGCGAAAATCCTGGCCGGCATCGGCAAGGGCATCCAGCAGCGCCAGCAGCCGCTCCGGGCCCTTGTCGTATTCCCAGCGATGGTTCCACAACAGGTGCGGCACCGCCGGCACGCCGGATTGTCGGCGCGCAACGAACAGGCGGTCCTCAATCGGCACCGGAATAACCGACGAACGGTCGCGGATCCGCTCGATGATTCCGCACGGTACGCCATCGGGCAGTCTGCGCAGGAAGGCGCCGGCCTGTTGCAGAAAACTGTCCCGGTTCCAGGCACTGTTGAACACCACCTGGTCGGCAGCCAGCGCGCTGTAGAGGTTGACCACCTTGGGGTCGGCGCTGGCATGCTGCTGGTCGGAGTCCGGATAGGCAAACTGGTTCTCATGCATGTACAAGAGCGCCGGAGTGGCCGCCAGATGGCGGTGAAAACCGCGGATGGACACCAGGTCCACCATCGAGGTGACGACCAGGGCGTCCCAGCGCTGTTGCAGCAGCGGCTCGTCCAGCCAGCTCAGGGCATTGCCACGGATCCGCCAGCGAAAATACCGCGGCGCCAGGGTGAGCACCTGCCAGTCGAACTCCGGCTGGGTCGCCACCAGTTGTTCCCGCCAGCGGCGGTGGCTACCGGCGTCGTAGGCGGATAACAGGAGGATGCGGGGTCGGATGGTGGCAGGCATGGCGCCATTCTGCCACAAACCGGACAATCCCGGGTTACCGGCGCATGATTGTCATACTAGTGCCACTCCGTCGTTGGGCTGAACTGCGGCAGGGCGAGGCTGTGATCCTCGGCCACGTCGATCACCACATCGGCACGCCGGGGCATTTCTGCGAGGCAGGTGCGGGTGATCCGTTCGTAATGCATGATGAAGCGGACGATCTGCGCGTCCGTCATAATGCGCGAATGCCGGGCGCCGGCAACGGCCCCATCGCCCTGGTTTGGTGCATTGCGCAGCCGCTCCGCCAGCTTGTGCTCCTGCAGGGTGCGCCATTCCAGCACACACGCCATGGACGGTGCCCTCAGCATGATCAGCCAGTCCAGCTGGCCAAAGAACCACTGGTAATCGTCCTGCAACTGCTGGTTGACATACCGGCGCCAGTGGCCGTCGGCATCCTCGACACGCTCCAGCTCGTTGACCGGCTGCGCCAGCGCCTCGTCCTGTTCTTCCGGCGCCGCCCCCAGGCACCAGCCCTCCACCAGGATCACCTCCGCCCTGCCCCGGAAGTCGTCCCAGTCCTGCTCCGGCGCCCGGTCGTCACGGGATTTATCAAAGGCGGGAATGGGGGTCAGGATGTGGGGGCCGGCTTCTTTCAGGCGATCGATGGTCTGCTGCCCCAACACAAGATCGTGGGTGCCCGGCACGCCACGGGTGATCAGCAGCGGGTGGACCTTGTCCGCCAGGGTCTCCCGTTCCTCCCGGGTGAGGTAGATATCGTCCAGCGAGAAACTCGCCGTCGCCAGGCCGTAGTAATCGGCCAGCAGATGTTTGAGAAATTCCGTCAGGGTCGACTTGCCAGTGCCCTGGGCGCCATGGATACCGATAATCACGGTGCGGCCGAGGCGCTGATGAAGATCACGGATGCCCTCGGCAAGGGGGAGAATGGTCTGTTTGACGGTGTCGGCGTATGCATCAGGGAGAGATTCCCGGGTGATCAGGGCCTGGACGAGCATAGTCAGATCGTGGGCGGACACGGTTAGTACTTCCTTTGGCTACTGGCGGAATGGTTTGCAGGTTCTGTACCAGTTGGCAGTATAGGTGGCCGGTTTGCAGTTTGTCCGCGCCGGCGTTTTTCTGGGACACTGTGTGCTGAACCTTGCCGTGCCCTGAACAGGCCCCGGGACTGGCCGGGCGCGGCCGGCGCCCCGCAACCCCCGGGACGCTTACCCTATAACCTTTGGTACAGACTGGTATGAGCAGCAACAGTTTCCGCGTTGAACACCGCTACCTGGACCTTCCGGACAGCTTTTACAGCCGGGTGCAGCCCTCACCGTTGAAAGGCGCCCGCATGGTGTGTTTTAACCATGAGCTGGCCCGGGAGATGGGCTTTCATGCGGATCATCCGGAGGAGTGGACCGGCGTGGGTGCCGGCACCGAATTGCTGGAAGGTATGGATCCGGTGGCCATGAAGTACACCGGCCACCAGTTCGGCATGTACAACCCGGACCTCGGCGATGGCCGTGGCCTGCTATTGTGGGAAACCCTCGGGCCGGACGGACGGCGCTGGGACTGGCACCTCAAGGGTGCCGGGATGACGCCCTACTCCCGCTTCGGTGACGGCCGGGCAGTGCTGCGCTCGACCATTCGTGAGTATCTCTGCAGTGAGGCGATGCACGCCCTGGGGATCCCCACCACCCGGGCGCTGTTCATGGTAAGCGCCAAAGACCCGGTGCGACGGGAGTCGATCGAGACCGCGGCGGCGCTGGTGCGGGTGGCGGGCAGCCATATCCGCTTCGGCCACTTCGAGTTTGCCGCCCACCACGAAGGGGAAGCCGCGCTGCGCACCCTGATCGAGCATGTCATTGCCCTGCACTTCCCGCACCTGATCGGGCTGCCGCAGGACGAGCGCTACCTGCGCTGGTTCGAGGAAGTGGTGGAACGTACCGCCCGGCTGATTGCCGACTGGCAGGCGGTCGGTTTCTGCCACGGGGTGATGAACAGCGACAACATGTCGATCATCGGGGACACCTTCGACTACGGCCCCTATGCCTTCCTTGACGATTTTGATGCCGGCTATATCTGCAACCACACCGACCAGGGCGGGCGCTATGCCTACAACCGCCAGCCACAGATCGGCTTCACCAACTGCCAGTACCTGGCCCATGCCCTGTTACCGGTGATGACCGAAGATGATGTCCGCCAGGCCCTGCAGCGATATGAAAAAGCCTACAACAGTCACTTCCTGCAAAAGATGCGGGACAAGCTGGGGCTGGCCCTGGAGGATAGCGGCGATCTTGGCCTGGTCATGGACACCTTCAGCATGCTCCACGAACACCACGTGGATTACACCCGCTTCTTCCGCGGCCTCTCCGGCCTGACCAGCAAGGGGACCGCGCCGGTGCGGGACCTGTTTGTGGACCGCAGCGTGGCGGATGAGTGGCTGGAACGCTACCGCAACCGGCTGAAACTGGAAACCCGCGCCGATGACGAGCGGGAATGGGCCATGCGCAAGGTGAACCCCAAGTACATCCTCCGCAACTACCTGGCCCAGCAGGTGATTGTGGAAGCACAGAACGGCGACTACGAGCCGATGAAGGAATTACTTAAGGTATTGCAGAAGCCGTTCGACGAACAGCCCGACTACGAGAAATACGCCGACCTGCCGCCGGACTGGGGCAAGCACCTGAACATCAGTTGCTCTTCTTGAGAAACCGGAGGATAGGAGTGGATTACGACGGGGACAGACCGAAGGTCAGTCCCCAAGAGGCAAAACCGGCAGGGGGACTGACCTCGGGTCTGTCCCCTGAGAGCCACAGGCAGGGGGGTCTGACCTCGGGTCTGTCCCCCTGCCGCAGAAGCTTTAAACCGCCTTGGCGGCAATAATCTTCTCGTGCCACTCGGCCGGCCCGGTCTGGTGTACGGAGGAACCTTTGGAGTCCACCGCAACCGTCACCGGCATGTCTTCCACCTCAAACTCGTAAATGGCTTCCATTCCCAGCTCAGGGAAGGCAACCACTTCGGCGTGCTTGATAGCCTTGGACACCAGGTAGGCAGAACCACCCACCGCCATCAGGTAGACCGCACCGAACTCCTTGATGGCGTCGATGGCAACCTGGCCGCGCTCGGCCTTGCCGATCATGCCGGTCAGGCCGGTCTTCTCCAGCATGGTACGGGTAAACTTGTCCATCCGGGTGGCCGTGGTGGGGCCCGCCGGGCCAACCACTTCTTCGCGGACCGGATCCACCGGACCCACGTAATAAATGAAACGACCCTTCAGGTCCACCGGCAGCTCTTCACCGGCTTCGATCATGTCCACCATCTTCTTGTGGGCAGCGTCACGGCCAGTCAGCATCTTGCCAGACAGCAGTACGGTTTCGCCCGGCTGCCAGTCCTTGACGTCTTCCGGCGTTACGGTGTCCAGGTTGACGCGACGAACGCTCTCGCCCACTTCCCAAGTGATTTCCGGCCAGTCTTCCAGGCTCGGCGGGGTCTGCAGGGACGGACCGGTGCCATCCAGCACAAAGTGCGCGTGGCGGGTAGCGGCACAGTTCGGGATGATGGCCACCGGCTTGTTGGCGGCGTGGGTCGGATAATCCTTGACCTTCACATCCAGCACGGTGGTCAGGCCACCCAGGCCCTGGGCACCGATGCCCAACTCGTTCACCTTCTCGAACAGCTCAAGACGCAGTTCTTCAGCGCGGTTGGAGGCACCGCGGGCCTGCAGGTCGTGAATGTCGATAGGCTCCAGCAGAGCTTCCTTGGCCAGCTCCATCGCCTTCTCGGCGGTACCACCGATACCGATACCCAGCATACCGGGCGGACACCAGCCGGCGCCCATCTGCGGCACCATCTTCAGCACCCAGTCCACCACGGAATCGGACGGGTTCAGCATGGCGAACTTGGACTTGGCCTCGGAACCACCGCCCTTGGCTGCCACATGGACTTCCACGGTGTCACCGGGGACCATCTTGTAGTGGATGATGGCCGGGGTGTTGTCCTTGGTGTTCTGGCGCTTGCCGTCCGGATCGGCCAGCACGGAGGCGCGCAGCACGTTGTCCGGATGGGTATAGGCGCGCCGGACGCCCTCATTGATCACGTCGTCCAGGGGCATGTCGCATTCCCACTGCACGTTCATACCGATGTTCACAAAAACCGTAACGATGCCGGTGTCCTGACAGATCGGGCGGTGGCCCTGGGCACACATCCGCGAGTTGATCAGGATCTGCGCCATGGCATCCTTCGCCGCCTGGGACTCTTCCTTCTGGTAGGCCTCGTACACGGCCTGGATGAAGTCTTTCGGGTGGTAATAAGAGATGAACTGCAGCGCGTCCGCTACGCTCTCAATCAGGTCGTCCTGGCGGATTACGGTGGTCATAGGCGTCTCATCAGGTGTTGGTTGAACGATGAAATTCTCGGGAGGCGAGAGTTTACCAGAAAATCCCGCCGGCGAGGGATGCGACGGAAGGCGAAGGATGACACGGAAGTGCTGCGCGGTTCGGACAGAAAATCAGGTGAAAAGCGTGAAAAAACCGTGCAAAAGCGGGTAAGATCCTGACAATTCAGCCCAAAGACTCATTACAACGACAGCACACCGAACCCAGGAGTCCCCGTGACCGAACACATTCTGACCGAGAAAAATAATCAGGTACTGGTGGTCCGCATTCATCGCCCCGACCGCAAGAACGCCCTCACCCACGCCATGTACACCGCCCTGGGTGATGCCATCGAAGCCGGCCACGAAGACAAGGACGTCCGTTGCATCCTGTTTACCGGCAGTGCTGACTGCTTTACCGCCGGCAACGACCTGGGGGACTTTGCCAAGGGCCTGCCCGGCGAGTTCACCGAAACCCCGGTGGGCCGCTTCCTGTTCCTGCTGGCATCGGCCAGCAAGCCAATCGTGGCCGCCGTTAACGGGCCAGCCGTGGGCATCGGCACCACCATGCTGCTGCACTGTGACCTGGTCTTTGCCGGCAGCAACACCCGCTTCCAGATGCCCTTTGCCAACCTCGGCCTGTGCCCGGAAGGTGGCTCCAGCCTGCTGCTGCCATCCTGGCTGGGGCGGGTACGGGCGGCCGAGCTGCTGATGCTGGGTGACGCCTTCAGCGCCGACGATGCCGCCCGTCTCGGCCTGATCAACCGCATCTGCGAGCCTGCCGCCACCGAGGCGACCGCCCTGGAAGCCTGCCAGCGCCTGGCCGCCCAGGCCCCGGCTGCCATCCGCGCCACCAAGGCACTGCTTAACCGGCCGAACATTGAGCAACTCAAGGAAACCATGCTTGCCGAAGGCCAGCTGTTTGCAGAGCGCCTGAAGTCCCCGGAAGCCGCCGAAGCCTTTACCGCCTTCATGCAAAAACGGAAGCCGGACTACTCCCGTTTCGACTGATTGCCACCGCCTTCCCTCCCCGGCGGCCCGCCCCACTGGCCGGCCGCCAACACGCCGCTCCAGCCACTCGACAAACCCCCACCTGCCATCTATTTTTCAAGAAGACCGGCCTGGGGGTGCATTTGCCCTCAGAATCACACTTTAGAGCGATCAACAGTATCCGTTGTCTTTCGATATAGTCAGAATTACGAAATTGGCTCAGAGCGCTGACCCGAACTCACTCAACCGTGATTTGAAAACTTCGAGACAATCCGGCTGCTGACACAGGGCTTACCGGACCACCCGGCCCCGTCAGCACCGATAATAACGACACAACAACAGGAAAAGGTTCCACCCATGTTCAAGAAAACTCTAATAAGTCTTGCCGTGGCATCTTCCCTTGGCCTCACTGGCTGCTTTGATAGCGCTGATAGCGGGGGGAATGCGAATCCGGATTACCTGATTACCGATACCACCATCGACAACACACTTGTCAGACCTATTTTTGATCCGGTTCTGACATCTCCGACATTTAGCGTACCGGCAAACTTTGACCTGGTTCTTCTCCTGGGTGCGGGCCAAAGCACTAATTATGACTTTACGGGCTTCTCCAACGGGACTGACCCGGGCTCAGTGGCAGTAAGCGATCTCGAAGGCTACTCAACCTCCGGCCAGATCGACATCCGCTTCAACGGCTCGGTTGATCCGGCGACCGTTATCGCCAATCAGACGGTGCACCTCGTTCCGATTAATATGAAGCCGGTGTCTGCAAGTACTCCGGACATCGAGCTGACGGCAAACCCTGCGTACATCGATGCAGCCAATCCGTTCAACATTGAAAAGTATGCCACCCAGAATTTCCGCACCGAGGTTGTGTCACTTGACGGCGGCTCGGACAACGTAATTCGTATTACCCCTCTGGAGCCGCTGGCAGATCAGACCAAATACCTTGTCCTGGTGACTGACGGGGTGAAGGGTGCTGACGGGCGTCCGACTGCCCAGTCGGTGCCCTACAGCCAGATTTCCGGCGACGACCCTCTGGGTAACGCTGGCTTCCAGTCAATTCGTGACGTACTGAATGCTGCCGTTAATCTGTCCAATGGCTGGCTCGCCGCAAACGGCATTGATGCGGGCGTTACACTTGCCTACACCATGACAACGTCTAATACCAAAACGGTATTTAATGCGGTTACCGCTCCGGGCACTTATCTCGGGACGCTTGGCCAACAGGTCGTACTGTACTCGGCACTGCAGGTTGTCAGAGACAATCTGCCCGCGACGGCAACCGCTTCCACTGTGTTTGCAGCACTGGCCGATGCGTTGAGCGCGAGCCCGACAAACGTTGAATTGGCACAGAAGGTGGGTGCCGCAGTTGCTCCTTACATCCAGGATGCAACGCTGGGCCAGCAGGTTGTTGGATCAATCGTGCCCAACCTGCCGTTCCCCAAGCCCCGGACTACTGCAGTCTATGATTCAACAATCAAGTCTGCTGCGACCTTGCCCGCAATTGCTGCCTCCGGCAACGCAGCCCTGATTGGTGCAGCGCAGCTGGTAAACGTGTCCGAGGGCGCTATCGAGCTTCCGTACTACCAGGAACTCCCCGGCACTGATGGTACGCCGCTGGTCAGCGGCATGTGGCGAGGCGATACTCAGTTGGAAGCGGGTCTGAATGCGACTATTGATGCGTTCAAAGCGACTTATCCGACACTGTCCAACTTCAGCTTCCCCCGTGACAACGACGGCACCTTCAACCTCACGCAATACATGCCATTCCCTGAGGAGAATGCCAAAGTAGCGGTGCCGGTGACAATTTACTACCCGAATGTTGCTGCAGTGTCTGCTGCGACGGGAGGAACTTTGAATTGCAGTTCCACTGCTGGAACCGGCATCACCGATGTCGTCATCTTCCAACACGGCATTACAGTGGACCGCAGTGTGGCCACAATTCCCGCAATTAACCTGACCGCTCAATCCATTGCGCAAGGCAAATGCATCGCGACCATTGCAATCGACCAGCCGCTGCACGGTCTGGGCGGTGCGACCGTCGGTACCATACCCGGCCTTACCCCCGCTGACATGTACATCGATCCTGCCGATTTCCCGAACGCAGACTACGTTGGCGAGCGGCATTTCTATTACAGCACGCCCGCAGGGGCATTCAGCCCACAAGAAGAGGCTGCAATCACTGATGTCCGCTCTGGCAGCCTGTTCATTAACCTTGGCAGCATGCAAACCACCCGGGATAACCTCCGCCAAGGTGTCATGGACTTGCTCAACCTGTCTGCCACGATTGCCAACGGTGCTCTCGACATTGACGGAACTTTGGGCGATTTCGGACAAGCACAGCTCCAGAACAAGAACATCCATTTTGTCGGACACTCTCTGGGCGGTATAACCGGCGCAGCTTTCGCTTCGCTGCTTGAGAACCCGGTTCTGCGTGGCACAAATACGGCGACAAGCACGCTCTTCTATCCTGAACTGACTTCCATCTCACTGATGAACACCGGCAGCCAGCTCACCAAGCTGGTAGAAAATTCGCCGTCACTTGCACCACAAGTGCTTGGCGGCCTCGCCGCAGCCGGCGTAGATCAGGGCACCTCCACTCTTGAGGCATATCTGTACGTTCTGCAGTCCACAATCGACAACGTCGACCCCGTAAACTACGGCAAGAACCTGGGTGCGTTCGCAACCGCAAATGGCACAGGCCTGCTGATGTCTGAGGTACTGGGTGATCTGACCGTGCCCAATGAAGCCAACGTTGCACCGCTCGGCGCGGCTCTTTCCGCCCCGCTGGCCGGTACCGAGCCGCTGATGGCACTGATTGACCTCGGCGCCGGCGGCGGTCTCCTTGCTGATGGCAACGGAACCAGCATTATCTCGGCATCATCTCCCTTGCCCGTAGGCGCCCCGGCAAATGCAGCCTCGCTCTTCTTCGGGGATAACCCGTGCATCAATGCGAACCACGGCACCTTTGTGGCACCGGCTACACCTGCAACCGAACAGTGTTCTGAGGGTTCCAACACGTCCGCAGCGTTTGCAGAGATGATGGGAGAAGTCATTGGCAATGTTACCCAACAAGCCATTCCAGTCACCAATTCCGCAGTCTTGGGTGACAGCTTGACCATTGACTTTGCACTGGATCAAAACTGATAGTGCGGTAACAGAATCAAAAACCCCGGCCAAGCCGGGGTTTTTGTTATTCAGAGGCAAAAAACCAGTCAATCGTCGCTATCCCACCTCCCTGGCGACTCCACTCTCACACCCCCATCTTCCCAAACTTGATCGGATGCCCGATCTGCCTCTGGCAGGTGCCATCCCCCCGGTCCACCTCGATCACCATTTCCCTGGCTTTCAGCTGGGGATGCTCAGCAGCCTCGGCGATGGTGAGTACCGGCTCCACGCAGGCGTCCTTGTCGGCGAAGATGTCCTGCCATTCCTGCAGGGTTTTCTGGCCAATGGCAGCTTGCAGCGCGGTTTTCAGCTGGTGCTGGTGTTCGGGGTTCTGGCTGAGGGCGTAGCTTTTCATGTCCGGCAGGCCAAGGGTGTCGCAGAGCCGGGCGGAGAACTGGGGCTCCAGGCTGCCGACGGAGAGCCAGCGGCCATCACTGGTCTGGTAGTAATCGTAGAAGCTGCCGCCGTTGAGCAGGGTGCTCTCGGGCGCCTGTTCCTGGCCACCGGCCAGGCAGGCGGCGCCGGCCATGCCGTTGAGGGCGAAGGCGGCATCGGTCATGCTGATGTCGACGAACTGTCCTTCGCCGGTGTGCTGGCGCTGGATGACGGCGGCGAGAATGCCCATGACCGCATGGTGGGAGCCACCGGCCACATCCGCAATCTGAATGCCCATGGGGGGCGGGCCGCTGTCTTCGCGGCCGCAGTGGCTGGAGACGCCGGCGATGGAGAGGTAATTGATGTCGTGGCCGGCGCGATCCCTGTAGGGCCCGGTCTGGCCGTAACCGGTGATGGCGCAGTAGATCAGCCGGGGATTGATGACCTTGAGGGTGTCGTAGCCGATGCCAAGGCGATCCATCACCCCCGGACGGAATTGCTCGATGACGATGTCGTAGTCTTGGACCAGCGCCTTGACCTTGTCCGCCGCACCCTCCTGCTTGAGGTTCAGTTGCAGGGTATCCTTGCCGCGGGTCAGGTAGGAGAAGGCCGTACTGAACTTGCCATCGAGCGGGGGCATCACCTTGGTGAGGTCGACCCTGTCAGGCGCTTCGATTCTGAGCACCTCAGCCCCCATATCCGCCAGCAACATGGTGGCATAGGGCCCTGGCAGCAGGGTGCTGAAATCAAGAACTTTCAAATGGCTCAGTGGGCCGGGCATGGGTTTCTCCTTGTTGTGGTGAATACTCCATGCTGCCGTGTTTTTCCTTCCGGGCCAACTACCGGTTACCCCAATCCTATTGACCATTTCTTCCAGCCATTCACCGGGTTAAGCGGTTGCATTGTGGCCGGGGGGTTTTATGATGGGCTTCGCTCTCGCTACACGGAATGACCATGTCTGATCTGACGGTTTCAAGACACTTCGTACTGGCTGCCCTCGCCGGGGCTGAGCGTGCCGGGCTCGACACCCACGACATGCTGCGCCGTGCCGGGATTTCCCCGGAGCTGCTGAAGTTTGAAAAGGCACGGGTCAACAGCCGGCAGTACAGCAAGCTGATGCAAACCCTGTGGTCCGACATGGCCGACGAATTTATGGGCATGGGGCCGCGCCGCTGCCACACCGGCACCTTTGCCACCATGTGCGCGCTGGTGATTGACTGCCCCACCCTGGAAACGGTCTATCAGCAGGCCTGGCAATTTTCACGGTTGTTCGAGCCCACAGTCTGCATGCGCCTGGAAGACGACGGCGACCGGGCCCGGCTGGTGATGGTGATCGAGGGCGACGTCTACGACCCCATGCACTTTCTGCAGGAAAGCATCCTGGTGATCTGGCACCGGCTGGGCAGCTGGCTGATCGGTCAGCCGGTAGAACTGGAGCTGGCGGAATTCAATTACCCCCGACCGCCCCATGGCGACGAGTATCGCCATATTTTCCATTGCCCGCTGGAGTTCAATGCCAGGGAAACTGCCCTGACCTTCGACCGGCGCTTTCTGACGGCCCCGGTTATCCGCGATAAACCGGAGATGCGGCGGTTTCTCAAAACCTCGCCGGCAGACCTGCTGTCACGGCCGGACGAGAGCAACACCTATACGGGCCGCATCCGCGCACTGATCGGGCGGGATTTCAGTAAACCGCTGCCGGATTTTGAATGGATTGCCGCAGAACTGCACACCAGCCCGCAAACCTTGCGGCGCCGGTTAAAGCAGGAAAACACATCGTTCCAGGAGATCAAGGATCTGCTGCGGCGGGACATGGCGATCTATTTTCTGGGCCGGCCGGAAATTGCCATCAACGATATCGCCCACCGGGTGGGTTTTACCGAGCCCTCGACCTTCCACCGGGCCTTCAAGAAGTGGACCGGCGTGACCCCGGGGGCCTACCGGGACGGGGAGCGGGGGCAGCCCTGACGGCTCGCCCCTTCAGTTACCGCCTGCGGCTCAGCGGGGTGCCTGCATGGTGCGGATCAGCTCACCCAGGGTAGCGGCAATTTCGCTGGCCCGATTGCCGTCCAGGGACAGGCGGAACAGCCGTGAGCCATCCCGGGGGTCGTAGACCCAGCACGCGTTGTTGGCCTCTTCACAGTCCCACTTCACCATCGGGTTTACCCCGAAAACCGGCATCCCCTCGGTGGCAATCACCATCCGGCCCTGGCTGTCACGCTCCGCTTCCCGGATCCGCAACTCGTTGCCCTGCACCGTCACCTTGAAACTGTGATCCGCCGGGGTGTCCAGCCGGACAATGCGCTGATCCTGCCGCCAGGCGGCCGCTTCCAGCAGGTTGTTGAGGTGGCTGGTGAGGGCTTCGGTGTCGGTGCGGGCGCCGTAGCGTCTGCGCAGCTGGGCGGTATTGCCCCGCCCGGCCGGCTCAATGACCGCCACCGGCGCTTTTTCTGCCGTGGTCGTGGTTTGCTGGGAACGCTGGGATTTTTCGATTTCGGTGATCAACAGCAGGGATTCCCGGTAGAACCGGCTGTCCGAGCCCGCCATCGAGACATAATTCTCGAGGGCCGCACGGGCCTCGTTGTGGTGCCCGGCATTGGCCATTACCCGGCCACGGTAGTAGTAATACTCGGCCGGCTTCTCCACCTGCAAGCCCTGCAGCCGGTTAAGGAACTCGCCAGCTTCTCCCCAGCGCTCGTCCCCCACCGCCTTTTCGGTGGCCAGCATCAGCCGGGTCACTTCGTGCTCCGGTGCCAGGGCGTGAGCCTGCCCTCCCAGCAGGGCGGCAGCCATTGCCAGGCCCAGAACCCACCCTCGTCCAGAACCAATCTTTGTCAAAGACATACTGCTTCTCCTGCCCGTTGCCGGTTATTTGTCCGTGGAATCATTAGCGGTTTCCTGTTCCGCAGGCTCTTGTTCGCCCAACAGCGCCCGCTCGGCGCGGGTGTCGTCAATCTCGCAGCCACTCTCGCCAATCCCTTCGCCAGGCCCTTGGTCAATCTCGTCGTCAAGCGGGTCTGCATCCACTTCCGCCTGGTCCATGATGGCCTTGGGCAATTCCTTCTTCACCCGAACCCCCAGCTCGACAAAACGATTGGCCTGGGAGATCAGGTTGCCCCGCCCGCGGGTCAGGGTATTCATCGCCGTGTCGTAGGTGCCCTGTACCGTGTGCAGCTGGCTGCCCATTTTCTCCATCGCCTCGACGAACACCCGCAGCTTGTCGTAAACCGCACCGGCGCGTTCGGCGATGCGCCGGGCATTCTGGCTCTGGCGTTCATAGCGCCAGATGTTTTCGATGGTACGCAGGGTCGCCAGCAGAGTGGTTGGCGTTACCACAATAATCTTTCGCTCAAAGGCTTCCGCGAACAGGTTCTCGTCCTGCTGGAACGCAGCCACGAAAGCCGGCTCGATGGGCATGAACAGCAGCACGAAATCCGGCGAATGCAGCCCGTTCAACTGGCTGTAATCCTTTTCGCTCAGGCTGCGGATATGAGCCCGGACGGCCTCGACATGGGCCTTGAGGGCCTCGGCCCGCAACGGCTCGTCTTCTTCCGTCATCCACTGCTGATAGGCCACCAGGGAAACCTTGGAGTCAACCACCAGGTTGCGCTGGTCCGGCAGGTGCACAATCACGTCCGGGCGCAACAACTGGTTGTCGGCATCCCGGTAGCTGCCCTGGGTCTCATACTCAATACCTTTACGCAGGCCCGACCGTTCCAGCACCCGCTCGAGGATCAGCTCGCCCCAGTTGCCCTGGATTTTTTTGTCCCCCTTCAGGGCCCGGGTGAGATTGGCCGCCTCCTCAGTAATCTGGCGATTCAGCTCCTGCAGCGACTTGATTTCGCTGCGCAAGGCCTGGCGATCACGGGTTTCCGTGGTATAGACGTCTTCCACCCGCTTGCGAAAGTCCTGCAACTGGTCCCGAAACGGATTGAGCAGGGTATCCAGGCTGGTTCGGGTCTGCTGGCTGAAACGCTCGCTCTTCTGCTCGAATATCCGGTTGGCCAGGTTCTCGAATTCCTGTTTCAGGGCATCGCGGTTCCGCTCTAGCAGCTCGAGTTTTTCCGTGGTGGCCTTGCGCTCCTTCTCCAGGGTAACTTCCTGCCCCCGCAGGGCCAGGCGCGCCTCGTGAAGCTGTTGACGCCATTGTTCAATATCCGCCTCAAGCACACCATTGCGATTCCGTAATTCTTCCAGCCTTGCCGCCAGCTGGTCCGCCTGTTGTTGCCGCAAACGGGCGGCATGCTCCTGCTCCAGCAACTCACGGCGTAGCTGGTCCCGTTCCTCCATCATCGCCCGCAACTGCCTGTCGAGCGCTGTCGCCGTGCCGCGGCCACGCATCAACATGACCGCCAACACCAGGCTGACCACGGCAAGGGTGGCCAAAACACCCAGCGCTAACGGCGGGTTACTTACTGCATTGAGGGCGAACTCCGGCACCGGGGACCTCTGGATCTGGTTAAAAAACCGCCGCACTGGCGAAACTAAACAAGCTGCTAACAGTCTAACTGATTCGTGGAACCTTTTTCTGCCGGGGACGTGTTGTAAACAACAGGCAACGGGAGACGCGGGTCACCCTTTTTGTAAAACATCGCTAAAGGCTGCATCTGCGTCTGGACTGAGACCGTAATCTAAGCTAGAAAACAGTGAATGTACCGGTAATTGGGTCAGCATTCGGCAGCCTGGGCGGCTGTGATTCGCAACCGGAACATCAAAAGGACAGGATTTCATGATGCTGAAAGAACTCTGGCGCAAGACAATGGGATTCCATCCGGGCGCATCTGCCTGTGGCGGAGTCCAGAACAAGAAATTCCGGATCCTGCCCCACATGACCCACACTGGTGAATTTCACCTGGAGCGGCTCACCGTGTTGCTGCGCAACCGTTATGGCCGGTCGTTTAACGGCAAGGTTGACGATTCCATTCGCGAACTGATGCACTTTGCCTCCCGGGTGCAGGATCAGGATGTCCAGCGCGAGTTGCTACTGTTCTACCTGAACTGTTCCCCCGTCATCCAGGAGTACCTGCGTTCTGCACGACTGCTGAGCGACGATCATTTCCTGGCGCACAACCGGGAAACCCGGCGTGCCGGCTAACGGCATGATCTATCGCCTTTATTTCCAGGTTTCTTAACCTTCCGTAAACCACTTCCTCGTCTGGATTGTGTATACTCGCCCGCATTTCTCGCCGCAGCGCACTGACCTTCGTCAGTGCTTGTGCGGATCCAGCTTGTAATGTGGCCAGCGGGCGCAATACTGTTGCTATTTGAGTTTCCAGTTCTGAGGTTGCCGATGTTTTCCAGACTGCTTTCCCCGGCAAGGTTTGCCATTGCGATCACCGCGGGCACAGTGATGCTGGCCGGCTGTGCCAGCGACAGTTACTTGATGGTGCCCAAGAACAATCTCGTGGACATCCACAGCAAGGTGACCGAGCAAAGCAACACGCTGACCACCATGGAAAGCGCGTCCGAGCAACGCCACCAGGAACTGCTGCACAAATCGGACATGGCGACAGAACAGGTGCTCAGGGCCATTGCCGAACAGGTGGAAAAGCCCAGCTGCCCCCCCATTCCGAAACAGCCGGTCTGCACAGTGCAGAGCGCCGAGAGCAAAGGCCGTGCTGATCGCCTCAAGGGCAAGGTTGTGGTTGGTGAGGTAGAGAAGCTGTTCCTGGTTGGCCCGGGCTATGTCTATGACGCCCGCATCGACAGCGGTGCCGAAACCTCATCGCTGGACGCCCGCAACATCACCCGTTTCGAACGGGATGGCCAGAACTGGGTGCGCTTCGACATCCCCACCCCCGGCACAGACGGCGAGCTCACCACGCTGGAGCGGGAAATCTCCCGTCGCGTACGCATCATCCAGTCCAACGTGGATGAACCGGAGCGCCGTGTCGTGGTCGAATTGCAGTTTTCCATCGGCGATCATCAGCAACAGGCTGAGTTCACCCTTACCGATCGCAGCCACCTGACCCACTCGGTGCTGATTGGCAGAAACGTGCTGCGGGATGTAATGTTGATTGATGTCGGCAAGGAGTATGCAACGGAACTGCCGGCCAGCCTGATGGACAACAAGGATGACAGCAATTGACTACACGCTCCCGCCTGCCCTTTTTCTTTGCCATCTTCCTGCTGATTACCGCCGGCATTACCCTGGCGACCCTGCGACATCTTGAGCTGGGCATCCCCTGGCTGAGCGGTGAACAGCGCCCGGTCTGGATGCTGGAGGCTCGGGTTGATTTCGAGGCACGGGACGAACCGGTGCTTGCCAGTCTGAGCATTCCCGATGATCCCCCCGGATTCCGCCTGTTATCCGAACAGGCGGCGTCGCCGGGTTACGGTTTCTCGGTGGTGGAAGACGCCGGCAATCGCCGCGCCGAGTGGTCCAAGCGGGTCGCCGACGGCCAGCAGACCCTGTACTTCAACGTCCAGCTGGTGCCGGACGACACCAACACTATCCGGCCACCGCGCCGCAAACCAAAACCGGACGCCGTGTTCTGGGAAGAACCCCAGGCGACCGCGGTACGGGAAATTCTCCAGCAGGCAGCGGAACGCTCCAGCACCCCGGAGAGCATGACCCGTGAACTGATCAAGCTCATGCAGCCGGAAAACAGCGCCCAGAACACTACCCTGCTGGTAAGTGGCGCCAATTACGCCGACCTGCTGGTGCGGATGCTGAATCACGCCAACATTCCAGCCCGCACCGCCGATGGCCTGCAACTGGAAGACGCCCGCCGCCGCCAGCAACTGCGCCCCTTCCTGCAGATCTTCAACGGTGAACGCTGGCTGACCTTCAATCCCCAGACCGGAGAACAGGGCCTGCCGGAAAACGTGCTGCTGTGGCGGCAGTCCGCCGTGTCACTGCTCGACGTGGTGGGTGGCGATGAATCCCAGGTGAGTTTCTCGATGATGCGCCAGACGGTCCCTGCCCTGCAGCTGGCCCGCACCGAAGCCAGCGAGAACGGCCTTGGCTTCCTCAGCCTCTACCAGCTGCCCATCGAAGAACAGAGCATGTTCCGCATGTTGCTGCTGCTCCCGCTGGGCGCCCTGATCGTCGCTTTCATGCGGATCGTGATTGGTATCCGCACCTCCGGCACCTTCATGCCGGTGCTGATCGCCGTGGCCTTCGTGCAGACCTCGCTGATTCCCGGCCTGGTGGCCTTTGTGGCGGTGGTCGCCATCGGCCTGCTGATGCGGGGCTACCTGTCCAGCCTCAACCTGCTGCTGGTATCGCGGATTTCGGCGCTGATCATCCTGGTCATCTTCATCACCACCGCCATCAGCATTGTGGGCTACCAGATGGGCTTCAATACCGGCATGACGGTAACCTTCTTCCCGATGATCATCCTGGCCTGGACCATCGAGCGGATGTCCATCCTGTGGGAGGAAGAAGGTGCGCGGGAAGTGCTGGTACAGGGCACCGGCAGCCTGTTTGTGGCGGTCTGCGCCTACCTGGCCATGAGTGCACCACTGGCGGGCCACCTGACGTTCAACTTCCCGGAACTGCACCTGGTAATCCTCGGCCTCATCCTGCTGATGGGTCAGTACACCGGTTACAAGCTCACCGAGCTGCGCCGCTTCTATCCCATGAAGGCGTATGACTGATGGACTGGATCTCCCCGCTCCAGTTGCGAAAGATCGGCATGCTGAGCATGAACCGGCGCAACGTCGATTACATCGCCCGCTACAACGAGCGGAAGAGCTACCCGCTGGTGGACAACAAACTGAAAACCAAGCTGGTGGTGGCGGAATACGGGGTAAAAACGCCCAAACTGCTGCAGGTGGTTCGTCAACAGCACGAGATTTCCCACTTCCGCGAACAGGCCGAGGCCTGGGAAGGTTTTGCCATCAAGCCTGCCAAGGGCTCCGGCGGTAAAGGCATCACCGTCATCACCCGCCGCGATGAAGACCAGTATGTGAAGGCCTCCGGCGCCAAAGTCAGCATCGACACCCTCGAACGCCACCTGTCCAACATCCTGGCCGGCCTTTACTCGCTGGCCGGCACCCCGGACGTGGCCATCGTCGAAAACCTCGTTCAGTCAATTCCGGAGCTGGCAAGATACTCCTTCCAGGGGGTGCCGGATATCCGCATCGTGATCTTCCAGGGCTACCCGGTGATGGCGATGCTGCGTCTTGCCACTACTGCGTCGGATGGCAAGGCCAACCTGCACCAGGGCGCCGTGGGCGTCGGCCTGGACATCGGTTCCGGCCGCAGCCTCAATGCCGTGCAGTTCAATCGCCCCATCACCCTGCATCCGGATACCGGCCTGGCGCTGGAGAACCTGGAAATTGCTGACTGGGAACAGATGCTGGTGATGGCGTCACGCTGCTATGAGGCGACCGGGCTGGGTTATATGGGCGTCGACCTGGTGGTGGATGTCACCGAGGGCCCGTTGCTGCTGGAGCTCAATGCCCGCCCGGGGCTGGCGATCCAGATGGCCAATGGCCGGGGCCTGCTGCCGCGGCTGCGGGAAGTGGAAAAGCTCAAGCGGCCCCACTTCACCCCGGAAGCCCGGGTGGCCTGGGCCATGTCAAAATTCGGCGCCTTCGAGTAGACCGCCCGGCAGCTTCTCACGCCCAATAAAAAACCCCGGAGTCGCCTCCGGGGTTTTTCGCTAACAGGCCAGCGTCAGAGCTTGCCTTCCGCCATCAGCAGCTTGCGTTCGTGGGTGAGCCCCTTGAGCAGCCCCCAGGTCATGACCAGCAGGATCGCGGTAAAGGGCAGGCCAGCGGTAATGGCCACCGCCTGAATGGCGCCCAGGGCATCATCACCACCCCCAAAGATCAGCGCCGCGGCAATGGCACCCTCCATCACCACCCAGAACACCCGCTGGGCAGTCGGTGCGTCGGTTTTGCCACCGGCGGTGATGCTGTCAATCACCAGGGAGCCGGAGTCCGACGAGGTGACAAAGAACACCAGCACCAGCACGATTCCCGCAAAGGAGGATACAGCCACCCACGGCAGGTTGGCGAACATCTGGAAGGTGGCCAGGGACACCTCCGTCAGGCCATTTTCGGCAAGCGCGCCAATCCCCTGCTGGATCTGCTCCAGCGCGGAACCGCCAAACGCACTCATCCAGACAATTGTAATCAGGGTTGGAATCACCAGTACCGCAGTGACGAATTCGCGAACGGTACGGCCCTTGGAAACCCGTGCGATGAACATGCCGACGAACGGTGACCATGAAATCCACCACGCCCAGTAGAACACGGTCCAGCCGTGGAACCAGGCTTCGTCTTCCCGGCCAAACGGGTTACTCAGCGGAACAATATTCGCCACATAGCTCGACGACGTGACCCAGATGGTTTCCAGGATGCTCATGGTCGGACCGGCAAAAATAATGAACAGCAACACCAGGGCGGCAAGGCCCATATTGAAGTTACTGAGCACCTTTACACCACCCTCGAGCCCTCGCAGCACGGAGATCAACGCCACAAATGTAACGCCGGTGATGATCGCCATCTGTACGTTGATGCCGGCGGAAATACCGAACAGGTAATCCAGGCCGGAGGCGGCCTGCTGGGCACCAAAGCCCAGCGAGGTGGCCAGGCCGAAGATCGTGGCTACCACCGCCAGCACATCGATAATGTGGCCGGGCCAGCCCCAGACCCTGTCCCGCAGCAGCGGAAAGAAGGCGGAACGGATGGTCAGCGGCATGCCCTTGTTATAGGCAAAGAAGGCCAGCGACAACGCAACCACCGCATAGATGGCCCAGGGATGCAGGCCCCAGTGATACATGGTCGCACCCATGGCCAGGCGCGCAGCCTCCGTTGTGTTGGCCTCGACACCCAGCGGGGTCTCATACCAGCCCGTGTAGTAAGCCACCGGCTCTGCCACCGCCCAGAACATCAGGCCAATGCCCATCCCCGCCGCGAACAGCATGGCGAACCACGACAGCCTGGAGAATTCCGGCTTGGCATCCATACCGCCAATGCGGATCCGGCCAACCGGCATGAAGATCAGTGCGGCGCAAACCACCACAAATATGTTGGCGCTGATCAGGAAGAACCAGTCAAAGGTTGCGATCGCGCCCCACTTGGCGCCATCGAGCAGCTCTTTCGACTCGGCAGGAAAGATCAGGGTGCCGACCACAAAGAGTACAACCAGTACTGCCGTTATCGGGAATACCGGCGCGTGCAGGTCCAGGCCAAACGGCGAAATATTGTCCTGGCCTGCGACGTAATCCGTCTGATATTCGTCTTTTACAACGTTGCCCACGAAGGGAGCCTCCTGTTTTGATACATCGCTTCAGGTTTGGTCACTCGAACATTACAAACCCGCCATTTTATTGTTTTGAGCTCAAAATATCAAAGCAGCTCATCAATCAGAACATTGACGCTAAAAGTGTAGACCCCATCACAAACATTTCCCAAAGCTTCATGCGACAGCCAAAGGTGCCATTAGAACTGTAATGATTAACGGCCAGCCCACCTTACGGGATCGCGGCCCAGCACGTATGATCTGATTTCCAGTCCAGTTACCGAGGTTCCGATGTCGAAATCTGCCCTGCCACCCAGCCGCTACCTGACGTACATCCTGTGTATTGCGGCCCTGGTGGTCTCGCTTCCCCTGGCGTTTGCGATGCCGGGATTCGGGGTCCTGGTGATCATCGCCGGTGCACTGACCGCCCTTGGTACCCACGACATCCTGCAGCGCAAGCATACGGTCAGCCGTAACTATCCGGTGGTCGCCCACATCCGCTACTTCCTCGAATCCTTCGGTCCCGAAATCCGCCAGTACTTTATCCAGTCCGACACCGAGGAACGTCCGTTCAGCCGGGAGCAGAGAGCCATCGTGTACCAGCGCGCCAAGGGCGTGCTGGACAAGCGCCCGTTCGGCTCCCAGCTGGAGATGTACAACAACAGCTTTGAATGGATGAACCACTCCCTGAAGCCGGCGGAGATTGAAGACAGCAATTTCCGCATCCTGATCGGCCGCAACTGCAAGCAACCCTACAGTGCCAGCGTGTTCAACATTTCCGCAATGAGCTTCGGTTCGCTGTCCGCCAACGCTATCCTCTCTCTCAATACCGGCGCCCGTCTTGGCGGTTTCTATCACGATACCGGCGAGGGCTCGATTTCCCGCTACCACCGCCAGCCGGGCGGGGACCTGGTATGGGAGATCGGCTCAGGATATTTCGGCTGTCGTAATCCGGATGGCAGCTTCAATGAAGAGAGGTTTGTCGCCAACGCCACCCTCGACCAGGTAAAAATGATTGAGGTCAAACTATCCCAGGGCGCCAAACCGGGTCACGGCGGCATCCTTCCCGGCGCCAAGGTGACTTCTGAAATCGCCGAGGCTCGCGGCGTCCCGGTTGGCCGCGACGTGGTTTCGCCCGCCAGCCACACCGAGTTCAGTACGCCGCGGGAACTGCTTGAATTTATCGACCGGCTGCGGACCCTGTCCGGTGGCAAGCCCACCGGTTTCAAACTGGCCATTGGCCACCCCTGGGAGTGGCTGGCCATTGTTAGAGCCATGCTGGATACCGGCCTGAAACCGGATTTTATCGTGGTGGATGGCGGTGAAGGCGGCACCGGCGCGGCGCCACTGGAATTCATCAACCGCCTCGGCATGCCCATGAACGAAGCCCTCCAGTTGGTCCACAACACCCTGGTGGGCTGCAACCTGCGAGAAGACATTGCCATCGGCGCGGCCGGCAAGATCACTTCCGCCTTCAACATCGCCAGGACCCTGGCGCTCGGCGCCGACTGGTGCAACGCCGCCCGGGGCTACATGTTCGCCCTCGGCTGCATCCAGTCCCTCAGCTGCCACACCGGCCACTGCCCTTCCGGCATCGCCACCCAGGACCCGACCCGCAGCAGCAAGCTGGACGTGGAAGACAAGAGCCGGCGGGTATACAACTTCCACAAAAACACCCTGGATGCCCTGGCCAATCTGCTGGCCGCCGCCGGCCTGAACCACCCCAGCCAACTGGGCCCGGAACACATCCTGCGCCGGGTCTCCAGCACCGAAATCTCATCCTACGCCGAGCTGTACCATTACCTGCAGCCCGGCGCGTTGCTGAAGGGCAACACCGGCCACCGGGTGTTCGACAAATACTGGAGCCTGGCCACCAGCGACAGCTTCGATCCGCCGGAATTTGTCCGCCAGTTACGGGAAACCAAGCTGCTCTGATCCCTCAAACAAAAAGGGAGGTAAATTGCCGCTTTCCCTGTTTATTTTTGCTGGGGGCTAGTGTAGACTTCGCTCCCGCTAAGCCAGTGAGATAAACCTTTCTGGCCAGAAGTCCACGACAGCAGGGCTGTCGTACAAGACCTCTGAAGCGAACTCGGGGCGTAGCGCAGTCTGGTAGCGCACCTGTATGGGGTGCAGGTGGTCGCAGGTTCAAATCCTGCCGTCCCGACCATATTCCCGAATGAAGGCAGATACTCTCAGGGTATCTGCCTTTTTTCGTTATGGGCTAAACCAGTTCCCGGGCTGATTGCAGATCAACTGGCTTCCAGCTTGTCTGCCAGCCCCTCCCTCCAAAGCTTAAGTTTTTTGGAAAGGAGGCCAGCGGATGTCCGTCACCACTACCAAAGACACTCGCATTGCCCTGCTTTGTGCACCCCCCCGGGTAAGTGCCTATAAAAAATAGCTTTGCATTTCGATCGGCCTGGAGTACAGTGGGCCTCGTTGGAAAGATTTAGCAAAGCATTTCATCAATAAGACGCATCTGTGCTTTTACAAGTTGTACGTCCTGTTTTTGATCACGCAAGTTTTTTGTTTCCCGCATACCGCTGATCAGGCATCACAACGGTCGTCTGACGGCACTATTAAAGATTGAATTCAGGAAAGTACTATTATGTCTACTGTTACCGGCACTGTTAAGTTTTTCAACGAATCCAAAGGCTTCGGCTTCATCACTCGTGAAAGCGGCCCGGACGTATTTGTTCACTACAGCGCCATCCAAGGCGGCGGCTTCAAGACTCTGGCCGAAGGCCAGCAAGTCGAGTTCACAGTGACTCAGGGCCAGAAAGGTCCTCAGGCTGAGAACGTTGTAGCGCTGTAAAAAGCAGCTCTGTAGGAAGTTGCCCTGTTAATAACAGGCAACTCGAAAGAAAAAGGCAGCTTCGGCTGCCTTTTTTCATGCCTGGAATTTGCCAGTGGCACCACAGTCAGTAGCCCCCGGAGGCCGCGATGAGCAGGAACTCCCGGGATGCAGCCTTGTGCGAAGCGCTACCAGGCCAGCCAGATGACGTGCCGCGCGCCCTTGCCCGGGCGATGGGCTCGAACCGTCACCGGCTCCACTGACAAACCCGCCCGCTTCAAGCGTTCCGTAAAGGTGGGGTCCTGCCCCGCTGACCAATACGCCAGAATGCCATCAGGCCGCAGTGCCGCCTGAGCCGCCGCGATACCCGCCGCTGTGTACAGCCAGTCATTTTCCTTGCGTGTCAGGCCTTCCGGCCCATTGTCAATGTCCAGCAGAATGGCGTCGTAGCTTGCCGGCGAGTCTTTGATCAGCTGAACCACATCACCAATGTGCACCCGCGCCCGCGGATCCTTCAGCGGGTAGCCTGCTGCGCCACCCAGGGCACCCAGGTTCCACTCTTTCACTTCCGGCACCAGTTCGGCAACGGTCACCTCGGCAGTGGCCCCCAATGACTGCAATGTAGCTGCCAGGGTAAACCCCATCCCCAGCCCTCCGATCAGCACCCGGGGTGCGGGATGCTCCGCGATGCGCTCACAGGCCAGGGTTGCCAGCGCATCCTCGGAGCCATGCAGGCGACTGTTCATCAGCTCACCGGTGCTGCCGGCGATCTTTATGGAAAACTCGTCATTGCGCTGGAGCAGGCGCAGCTGGGTTCCCTTACCGGGAATGGTGGCTGTGCCAAGTAATTCAAAACGGGCCATGGGGACCTCGGGCAAGTGAATCGGGGTTTGTTACCAATGTGTCACGCAAGGGCTTACACCTCGCCCGCGGCTTAGCGTCAGCAGCAAATTCCGTCTAGAATGTGCCACCTCGAATCCACCACTTTCTGGAGCCCCGGCTACCCGGTAATGACCAGCAGCACAGAGCATACCACGCTTCAGGCCTCCGCCCAGGTCCTGCCCCATAGCGCCCGCTTGGTGGAGCGCTTGTTGCGGCTTGAGAAGCGAGCTGCCAGCGAGTCTCACGGCTGCTTTGCGGAACGGCTGGGGCGACTGTTCGGGCTGGGCGACACCATGACGCTGGACAAGGCGCTGGGGTTCCGCCCGCAAGGCCAACCGGAGCCAGTCGCAGACCTGGAACACCAATTACTTCAGGAACTGGCGGACGCCCGACGCAAGGTCCTGGACAAGCTGGACCTTGCACTGGAGGAGTTCGACAAAGCCGAACCGCGGAAACCGCTGGCCGACCTGAATACGGAGGCCGCCAGTGCCCCGTCACCCGACTTTGCTCCGTTCCTGCAATTCTATCTGGCCCGACAACGACAGATTGTTGCGGCAAGTCGTCAGCTGCGTGCGCGCTTCAGAACGGCGGTAGCCGGCTACAGCCACACAATGGCCCGGATTGCCGAGTTTGACGGGGTGTTTGACCACGCTATGGCGCAGTACACCAGTCAATGTTTTGCTACCCTGCCGGCCCTGCTGGAAAAACGCTTCGTGGCATTGCAACAGGAGCAGGACGCCGGCTCGGACTGGCGGGGATTATTCCAGCAGGAAATTCAGCTGTTGTTGCTGGCCGAACTGGATGTTCGCCTGGAGCCGGCACTTGGCCTGTTGGCCGCTATTCACCAGGAGATAGGTAAAACCCCATGACACGCATAATGTTTGCCCTGGCCTTTGTGCTTGGCGCCGCGGCTGTGGTCTGGATTGGTTCCGGTTTTCTGGGCACCAATACCCTGGCGCTCGCCGTTACCCTGATTATCGGCGCGGCCTATGCCATCGGATTTGTGGAGTTGACGGGGTTCCGCCGTGCCACCGGCCGGCTTTTTGACCTGCTGGATAGCCTGCCAGACTCCCGGGAGGCACTGACCAGCTGGCTGGGCCAGTTGCCGCCTGCGCTTCAGCCGGCCGCACGCCGGCGAATAGAGGGCGAACCGGTCGCCCTCCCCGGCCCGATGCTGACTCCTTATCTACTCGGCCTGCTGGTCATGCTCGGGCTGCTGGGTACCTTTGTGGGCATGATTGTCACGCTGAATGGTGCCGCCTCGGCCCTGAAAGGCAGCACGGAGCTGGCCACCATCCGCAGCGCGCTGGCCGCCCCGATTGCCGGCCTGAGCCTGGCCTTTGGTACGTCAATTGCCGGCGTCGCCGCATCCGCCATGCTGGGATTGGCAGCGACCGTCAGCCGCCGCGAAAGGGTGATGGTATCCCGTCAACTGGACATCCGGGTACGCCAGCAGCTCCACCATCTGTCTCTTGACTATCAACGGGAGCAGGCCTTCCTGGCCATCCGGGAGCAATCCCGGGCGCTTCCGGAAGTTGTCAGCAGCCTGCAGGCCATGACCACGCACCTGGAACAGCTGGGCGCCCAGTTGTCCGCCAGCCTCAGCCACAACCAGCAGGACTTCCACCAACAGGTCAGCCGACAGTATGAAACCCTGGCCGAGTCCGTCGCCCGTTCCCTGCAGACCAGCCTGGCAGACAGCAGCCGACTGGCTGCGGAGGCTCTGCGCCCCGTGGTCGATCAGGCCACGAATGAACTCCACGACGGCGCGGAACAGAGCCGGCAACAGCTTGGAGAGATGCTCGAACAGCACGCACGAGGCCTCGCAGAACAGTTCCGCCAGACCACCGAGCAGGCCGCCCACAGCTGGCAGAGCGGATTGAATTCCCATCAGCAAGCCAGTGCCGCGCTGGCCCGCGAAATTGCCGCCAGCCTGCAAGCCTGTAACGACACCTATCGGCACCACACCGAGCAGCTCCAGGCCAGCCAGCTAACCGGCATTGCAGACCTGCAAACCACGCTCCGGGAGCAGCTCACCGCGTTGCGGGATCAGGAAGCCGGGCGCAGCGAGACAGCGGCACAGCGCCTGGCCGAACTGGAAGCGACGGTTGCCCGCCACCTGCAAACTCTCAGCCATGGCCTGGAAGCCCCGATGAGCCGGCTGATTGAAGCTGCGGCAGAGGCGCCTAAAGCGGCCGCCGAAGTCATCGGTGAAATGCGCGCCGAGCTGACCCGCTCCAGTGAGCGGGACAACGAATTGCTGGACGAGCGGCGTCGCATCATGGCTGAACTGAACGCCCTGCTACAGGACCAGCGGGCGGCCACCAAGTCCCAGCAGGAAGCCATCGAAGAGCTGATCGTGGCTGCCACCGAGGCACTGACCGGAGCCAGCGACAGCTTTGCAAGCCAGGTCCAACAGCAAGGGACACAGCTTTCCGGCATCGCGACACACATATCGGGAAGCGCCGACGAGCTGGCAAGTCTCAGCGAAGCGTTGCAACTGGCGGCCAGCCTGTTCAGCGACTCCAACAATCAACTGATCGGCAGCCTCGAAAAGGTGGAGGCCGCACTCGACACCTCCGCCAGCCGGAACAACGAGCAGCTGGCTTACTATGTGGAGCAGGCCCGGGAAATTATTGAGCTCAGCATGACCTCCCAGAAGGACGTCATTGACGCCCTGGGTGCGGTGGCCGCGAAACAGTCAGCCGAAGAGGTGGGCTGATGGATGAACTGCATGACCCGGAAGGCCAGGCCACACCGGTATGGGCGATTTTCTCGGACCTGATGGCGGCGCTGGTCGGCATCCTGGTACTAATCCTGGTGTGGGTCATCGGTATCCAGCTGGAGCTGAGCCAATCCCTGGAACAGGAAAAACAGCGGCGGCTGCAGGAAGAACAACGGCGGATCGCACTTGAGCAAGCCCTTGCCGACCCGCTGGCAAGTGGGCGAGTCACCTTCCGGGATGGCCGGATCGGGATCAGCGGCAATGTGTTGTTCCGACTCAACTCAGACCAACTGCAGGATGAGGGAGAAGCGTTGCTGCAAACGCTGGTGCAGCCCCTGCAGGTCTACCTGGCCCAACATAATGAACTGCTGATGGTCAGTGGTTTCACCGATGACCTGCCGGTCCACCGGGGCAACCAGCGTTACGAGGATAACTGGGGACTGTCCGCCCAACGGGCCCTGACGGTGACCCGCACTCTGGTGGCACAGGGCATTCCGGAGGAGCGGATCTTCGCCGCGGCCTTTGGCCCCAACGATCCCGCGGTTCCCAATCTGGACGAGGACTCGCGGGCCCGGAACCGGCGGGTGGAAATCAGCACCGTGCCGCGGCAGGATCCGCCATCGCCGGCGGTTGATGCCTCGGTTGATATGAAGGGTGCCAACGATGAGTAATAAGGGCCTGGCTGACCTCCGCGCAAGGCTGGCCCGACTGGAAGCCAGCGGCGCGAGCCGCTTCGATCCGGTGCGCTACCGGTTTGTCGAGACTCTGGTCAGGCGGCTGGAAAATAACAACGGGGAGGCCTCGCAGACCGCCTGCCTCCGGACCGGCAAATACCTGGCAGAGCTGCACCAGCGATTGACCGCCGCGCGCCAGCAGGCACAGGCCGTGCTCGCCCGCAGCCATCAGGACGACCACAGCCCACACCGCGCAGTGCTTCAGCTCCTGTTTGACCTTGGCGACTTCCAGGGCGTGATCCGTGCTTCCCGGCGCGATTCCGGGCAGCCCTCGCCGCTTGCCGGACTGCGGGAAGCGTTGCGGGAAGCACGGCCCGCCCGCGAAGTCCGCGCCGGGCCTCCCGACCTGGAATCAATCCTCAATCAGCCGTCGCGCACCGCGACCGGAGACCTGCCCGACGCGCGCCCTGAATTGCGGGCGCTGGCCGCAATGCGGGCCGCCCAGGCACGGCAACAGGTCGCTCACCGGATCGCCGGAGCCATTGCCAACACCCCGGCGGATGCCGGCCCCCTCAACGGCCATCGCCTGGTTACCCGGGCAATCCAGAGGCTGCAGCAGCTGTCGCCGGAATACCTGCACTGGTTCGTTGGCTACACCGATACCCTGTTGTGGCTAGAGACCGAAGGCAAGCGGGCTGGCAAATAGCGTCACCGGTCAGCGGTCAGCAGCTCCTGAACTGATTGTCCAATTGCATCCCGGGGCCTTGGGCCGGTTCAGCCGAAATGGTAGAACGCCAGCTTGTTGCCGTCCGGATCTCGCACATAGGCGCCGTAGAACTGGTTGGGAATGCGCTGCCCGGGCTCACCATCACAGGTCGCCCCCAGCTCAATGGCACGGTGGTAGAAGGTGTCCACGGCCTCTTTCGAGCCGGGATGGATTGCCACCATATTGCCATTACCCGGATGGTTGGGCTGGCCGTCAAAGGGCTTGCAAACGGCAAGCATGGGGGATTTCATATCCTTGCCCACAAAGGCAATTCGCTCCATATCAAGCAGTACCTTCGCACCCAGGTCCGCCAGCAGACTGGCGTAGAACGCCTTCGCCCGCGCCATGTCACTCACACCGATCGTCACGTAACCAATCATTCGCCTGTTCCTTATAGTTGATGGATCGACTCTAGCTTACGCACGGTACCACCGATTGATTCACTTTGATCACTCAATCCGATGGTTTTTTAACAGAGACCACGTCGATCCGCCCGCGGGCAAGCCTTACCTGACCTTTACGCTCCAGCTCCTTCAGCAGCCGACTGACAACTTCCCGCGCAGTACCCAGTTCGCCCGCCAACTCCTGGTGAGTAATCGCGACACTACCCTTACCACCATGGCGGACAAGCCATTCATCAAGGCGCTGATCCATGCGGCGAAATGCCACCTCCTCCACCAGCAGCATCAGGTCATCCAGCCGCCGGCCATAGGAGGACATAATTGCGAGGCGAAAGTCCCGCGACTCATCCATCAGTCGCTCGAACGTCGGACGCGGGATCAGCACGGCTTCCGAGGGCTCTTCCACATAAGCTTCCGCCCGGTAGCCATGGCCAGTCATCAGGCAACCAATGGACAGGGTGCAGATATCGTTCGGCCCCATCCGGTAAAGCACGATCCGGCTCCCTGACAACCCGGTCATTTCCACCCTTACCGAGCCGCTGAGAATCAACGGCAGGCCCTGGCAGTGATCTCCGGCACGGAACACGATCTGACCGGCCTCCAGGGATAGCCGCTGGGCCTGTCCCGCAGCATGAGCTCTCAGACCGGCGGGCAGCGATTCAAGAATTGCGTGCCCGGTACCTGCTGATTCAGAAAATTCCATCATTCGCTCCGGTGAATAACCCTGTGTGACTTTGTCACTGACACCTACTCATAACGGGTCTAGATTGAAATGGTATCAAGTCATGACATAGGAGGTTCTACCATGACCATCAATATGGGATCTGCCGACCGCGTTATCCGTGGCATCGTTGGCGTTGTACTAATCGCCCTGGTTTTTGTGGGCCCGCAAACTCCCTGGGGCTGGATCGGGATCATTCCGCTGGCAACCGCGCTGATTGGTAACTGCCCCGCATACTCCATTTTCGGGATCAAAACCTGCAAGACCAAACCCAAACACTGAAACAGGGAGTCCCGCGATGATTCGAAAAATTCTCACCCCCGCACTGATTTCGGTACTGGCCCTTTCCGCCGGCGCAGCCCTCGCTGACAGCCACAAGGACAAGAGCAAAGACCCGTCCCGGGAAGTTCTGGTCATACTCGCCAGCGAGTCCAACCAGACTCAGGGCATGGCCATGGTGTTAAGTAATACCATGGCCAGTCAGGGCGCAAAGGTGAACGTGCTGTTGTGCGACAAAGCCGGCGACCTGGCGCTCAAAAGCTATGAAGCGCCGGCGCTGAAGCCCAAGGACGTAACCCCGGGCCAGATGCTCCGTGGCCTCATCAAGCA
Organism: Marinobacter profundi; assembly: GCF_002744715.1. GTDB lineage: Bacteria > Pseudomonadota > Gammaproteobacteria > Pseudomonadales > Oleiphilaceae > Marinobacter > Marinobacter profundi. The sequence goes on along the minus strand of NZ_KZ319367.1, from coordinate 77,067 downwards.
GGGTGCGGCCGTTAACGTATGCGCGCTGTACCTGCCCAACAGCGAGCATAGCCAGGCCGACCTGATCGAGGGTGTGGGTGTTGCAACGCCCCCGGATATGGCCAGCCAGATGCTCAACCCGAAGATCCGCACGTTCAGCTTCTGATAACTCCACGATAAAAATGCCCGAGTAGAAAACCTTCCTGCCCGGGCATTTTTCTTACGGACGGTAAATCTTCTCCGGATTGATTTTGGAGGACCACGGCATGCCGGAGTTCTGCCAGCCGTTGACCACACGCATCCCCTTCTGGCCACCCTCCTTCGCCGAATCACCCTGGAAACCGTGATCCACATACTTCACATTGCTGAAGCCTCGTTCCAGCAAGTAATCTGCACTGGGCTTACCACGAGCGCTTCCGGAACGACACATGGTAATGATCAGGGCATTTCGATCCAGGCCCTTGGCTTCCAGCGCCGCATCCACCTCGGCAACAAAGTTCTCGTTCATTTCCATGGCAAAAACCCGCTTCTCCTCATTGAAGCGGCTGCGATTCACCATCTGGAACGGGATGTTCAGATCCACTGCATCGGTAAACCCGATAAACATGATCTCCACCGGATCGCGCACATCCAGAAACAGTACTTTTTCACCCGGGGACTGCACCAGCTCCCAGGTATCCGCGGGCGTTATCGAGGGCGCGTCCTCGGCCCACGACAATGGGGTGACCAACAGCAGTAACAACGGTAACAACATGCGTTTCATCTAATTTCTCCTCGTTCAGGCCCAACCCGGTCGGTTCCATAAATAGCACCGACGATTACGACGGGCTTTGTGCAAGATCAAATCCTTCCGCAAAAAATGGCCATATTTCCATTTAATATACCCTTATTCCTCATATGCCTTAAGCATAAAAAAACCGGAGCAACGGCTCCGGTTCTTGTTTGCCAGGATGGTTACCTGGCGGGTGCGTTCAATACCTCCAGCACTTCCTCAAGCTCGGTGATCATCTGGCGGATCAGCTGCTTGTACTGGGAGGTGTCATCCTTGATCTCGTGACTGCTCAGCTTCTGCTTGGCCCCACCAATGGTGTAGCCCTGATCGTACAACAGGCTCCGGATCTGGCGGATGGTGATCACGTCTGCCCGCTGGTAATAACGACGGTTTCCACGACGTTTAACCGGCGACAACTGGGGAAACTCCTGCTCCCAGTACCGCAGCACGTGGGCCTTTACGGCACACAGATCGGCGACTTCTCCGATGGTGAAGTAACGCTTCCCCGGGATCGCCGGCAGCTCGTTGTTATGACTGGGTTCCAGCATAAGCTTCTACTTTCTGTTTCAGTTTCTGACCGGGACGGAAGGTGACTACACGTCGCGCGCTGATGGGGATTTCTTCACCGGTCTTCGGGTTACGACCCGGCCGCTGCTTCTTGTCCCGCAGATCGAAGTTACCGAAACCGGACAGTTTGACCTGTTCGTTATGGCTCAGAGCACTGCGGATCTCATCAAAAAACGCTTCCACCATTTCCTTGGCTTCGCGCTTGTTCAACCCCAGCTCTTCGTACAACCGCTCGGCCATTTCCGCTTTCGTCAACGCCGTCATCTGTCAGCTCCTCAGTGTTGCTCCCAGCTCCTCCTGCAGTGCCCCGATGACACCATTGAAGAGCGAATGCACCTCTTCCTCATTCAACGTGCGCTCCGGATGCTGCCAGAACAGACTCAGCGCCAGGCTGCGATTGCCTTCGCCGAGGTTTTGGCCCTCATAGACATCAAACGCACGCAAGGACGTCAACTGATCTCCGGCATGCTGTTTAACCACACGCTCGACATCCGCAAACGTCACTCCGTCCCCGATAATGATAGCCAAATCCCGCCGAACTTCAGGGAATTTTGAAATTTCTTTGAAATTAGGCACATATCCAGAGCGGATCGAATTCAAGAATAGCTCAAACATCAGGATCGTGCCATTAAGTTCAAGCTTTTTCTGAACTTGCGGATGCAGCGTGCCCAACCAGCCGACATGATGACCATCACGCCGCAGTTCTGCCGTCTGCCCCGGATGCAGAGCGGGGTGCTGGCCGGCGACAAACGCCACCTCGATGCCCAGCAGACTGAACAGGCTTTCCAGCTCGCCCTTGACGTCAAAAAAGTCCGCGTTGCGGCGACCGTTGGCCCAATTCTCGGGCACCTGGGCACCCGCCACCACACCGGCCAGCATCGGTTGCTGGTCAATTTCACCGTTCTCGCGCACAAATCGCAGGCCAGTCTCGAACAGGCGAATCCGTGGCTGCTGCCGGTTCAGGTTATAGGCCACCGTTTTCAGCAATCCGCTCCACAGGGTGGTCCGCATGACGGACAGGTCAGCCGAGATCGGATTGGCCAGGGCGATTCCCTCCCGCTCCGGATCAACCAGGCCCTGCACCTTGGGATCCACAAAACTGTAGGTCACCGCTTCCTGGTAGCCACGGGACACAAAATAGTTCTGGATGGCCGACAATGGCCGCTCGGCCTCCGGCTGGTTACGCAGGCCAAGGGAACCGACCGGCTCAGTGACCGGAAGGTTGTTATAGCCATAGATGCGTCCAATTTCCTCGATCAGATCCACTTCGATGGTGATATCCGGGCGGAAACTTGGCACCGTGACCTGCCAGCCATCCTTCAGCAGCTTGCTGACATGCAGCCCCAGACGGGTCAGGATCTCTTCCACGGTGGTGCGATCGATATGCATCCCCAGCACATCTGCCACCCGCTGCTCACGCAGGTCAATGCTGCGGGGTGCCGGCAGGTGTTGCTCGCTGGCCACCTCCACAATGTCGCCCGGCTCACCACCCACGATGGCCATTAGCAGTGCAGTGGCGCGCTCCATGGCGTCGCGGGCCAGCTGGTAATCCACGCCCCGCTCGAAACGATGGGAAGCGTCGGTGTGCAGGCCGTAGTGCCGGGCCTTACCAGCCAAGGTAATCGGGTCGAAATAGGCCGCTTCAATAATCAGGTCGCGGGTTTTTTCGCTGACGCCGGAGTGCTCGCCACCCATCACGCCCGCGATCGCCACCGGTTTTTCATGATCGGCAATTACCAGCGTATCGCTGGTCAGGGTCACTTCCTGGCCGTCCAGCAGAACCAGTTTCTCGCCCTGTTCTGCCATGCGTACCACAATGCCGCCCTTGATCTCATCACGGTCAAACGCGTGCATCGGCTGGCCCTGCTCCAGCATCACGTAGTTGGTCACGTCCACCGCAGGATCAATGGACCGTACGCCGGAACGCCGCAGCTTTTCCTGCATCCACAGCGGAGTAGTCGCCTGCAGGTTCACATTGCGCAGGATTCGCCCCAGATAACGCGGGCAGCCTTGCGGCGCCTGGACAGAAATAGCCGGCACCTCGGAGTGGACCGCAGCTACCGGGGTGATCTCGGGCTGGCTTACCAGTGCGCTGTTGAGCACACCGACTTCCCGGGCAATGCCACGGATGGACAGACAGTCACTGCGGTTCGGGGTCAGGTCCACATCGATAGTGACATCATTCAGCCCCAGGTACGCAGCCACATCCTGCCCCACCGGGGCGTCGTCCGGCAGCTCCATCAGGCCGTCGTGGTTGTCAGACAGGCCCAGTTCGGCCTCGGAACACAGCATCCCGTGCGACGGCTGGCCGCGAAGCTTGGCTTTCTTGATCTTGAAATCACCGGGCAGAACCGCCCCCACCACGGCAAAGGGAATCTTCAGGCCTTCCCGGACATTGGGCGCGCCGCAAACCACCTGCACCGGCTCATCGCCGCCCACCACCTGGCAGACCCTGAGCTTGTCCGCATCCGGATGCGGGATAACACTGGCGACCTGGCCCACGATAACGCCGGAAAACCGGCCTGCCACCGGCTCGAAACCGTCTACTTCCAGTCCCGCCATGGTGATCTGATCCACCAGCTCCTGGGTGTCAATGGAAGGATTAACCCACTCGCGCAGCCACTGTTCACTAAATTTCATGGTGTTTGCCTTGTCCTGATGCGGTTTAGCCTGAGTATTCGGAAATCAACGAAGCGCCGGATTAACGGAACTGACGCAGGAAGCGCAGGTCGTTATCAAAGAACATGCGCAGGTCGTTTACGCCATAGCGGAGCATGGCCAGGCGCTCAACGCCCATGCCAAACGCAAAGCCACGGTACTCTTCCGGGTCGATGCCGCAGTATTCGAACACTTTCGGGTGGACCATGCCGCAGCCCATCACTTCCAGCCACTTGATACTGCCGTCGGCTTCCCGGCCCCACTCGATATCCACTTCCGCAGAAGGCTCGGTGAACGGGAAGTAAGACGGCCGGAACCGCACCTTCAGGTCTTTTTCAAAGAACACCCGGAGAAACTCTTCCACGGTACTTTTCAGATCCGCAAAGCTGACATTCTTGTCGACCAGCAGGCCTTCCACCTGATGGAACATCGGGGTGTGGGTCATGTCCGAATCACAACGGTAGACCCGGCCCGGACAGATCATGCGGAACGGCGGCTTGTTCGCTTCCATGGTCCGGATCTGTACCGGCGAGGTATGGGTACGGAGCAGCGTGCCGGGATTGAAATAGAAGGTATCGTGCATGGCCCGCGCCGGATGATGCCCGGGAATATTGAGCGCTTCGAAGTTGTGGTAATCGTCTTCGATCTCCGGCCCCTGCTCGACGGTGTAACCGGCGCGGGAGAAGAACTGCTCCATGCGCTGCAGGGTGCGGGTTACCGGATGCAGGCCACCCAGGTCCTGGCCGCGGCCTGGCAGCGTTACGTCAATGGATTCACTGGCCAGCTTCTGGTCAATGGCGGCTTGCTCGAGGCCATCCCGGCGGGCGTTGATGGCGTCCTGCACCCGGGCCTTGGCATCGTTGATTCTCTGACCGGCAGCAGGGCGCTCCTCGGGGGAAAGCTGACCCAGCGATTTCAGCTGCTGAGTAAGTACACCTTTTTTGCCGAGGTAATCGACACGGACCTGATCCAGTGCCTGCAGGCCGTCGGCCTTTGCGACAGCGGCGAGACCATCCTGAACAAGTTGCTCCAGGTTTTCCATTGACCCTGCTCCGATTCAGACGTTGGGGCTAAATACTGTAGTGCGGGAAGAACATGCCTTTCCCGACGGCTAAAACAAAAATAGGGGAAGAGCGCGCCCTTCCCCTATCAACAGGCACCCGCTCGGGGTGCCCTTATCGACCGGATGTCGATGAAAGAGCTTAAGCGATCACAGGGATGCTTTGGCTTTCTCAACAACAGCAGCAAATGCCTGCTGCTCGTTCATGGCCAGATCGGCCAGAACCTTACGGTCGATTTCAACATTCGCCTTCTTCAGACCAGCAATCAGACGGCTGTAAGACAGGCCGTTGGCACGGGCGCCAGCGTTGATACGGGCAATCCACAGTGCGCGGAAGGCACGCTTACGGTTACGACGGTCGCGGTAAGCGTACTGACCGGCCTTGATAACCGCCTGCTTGGCTACGCGGAAAACGCGACTGCGCGCTCCGTAGTAACCTTTGGCCTGCTTGAGAATCTTCTTGTGACGACGACGTGCGACCACGCCACGTTTTACACGAGCCATACTTTAATCCTTCTTAACCGGTTAGCGCTTACTGCGCGAGCATACGCTTGATGGAAGCAACATCAGACTTGGCAATCAGCTTGGTACCGCGGAGCTGACGCTTACGCTTGGGGCTCTTCTTGGTCAAGATATGACTGGTGAAGGATTGCTTGTGCTTGAAGCCGTTAGCGGTTTTCTTGAACCGCTTGGCGGCGCCGCTCTTGGTTTTCATCTTCGGCATTTTTAAAACTCCGCATTCTATTTTAAAAGTAACAATGTGTCCTGAACGACAAATCCCCCGCATGCGCGGGGGATCATCACCCGATCAGGATCACTTCTTTTTGCGGGGCGCCACAATCATGGTCATTTGGCGGCCTTCCATTTTCGGCCGCATTTCCACAGTTGCCAGCTCTTCAATATCCGCCTCGATGCGAGCCATGAGTTTCATACCGATTTCCTGGTGTGCCATCTCACGTCCACGGAAGCGAATAGTGATTTTGCCGCGGTCCCCGTTTTCAAGGAAACGTACCAGGTTGCGTAGTTTTACCTGGTAATCCCCCTCTTCAGTTCCTGGTCGGAACTTAAGCTCTTTGACTTGCGTCTGTTTCTGTTTCTTCTTGGCTGCAGCCTTCGCCTTTTTCTCGTCGAAGACCTTTTTGCCATAGTCCATTATCTTACAGACGATCGGATCGGAATCTGTAACCTGTACCAGATCCAGGGTCGCCTCCTCAGCCATCTTGAGGGCGTCTTCGATCGGAACTACCCCAACCTGATTACCTTCGGCATCGATCAGGCGGACTTCAGTTGCATCAATATTCTCATTGATCGGCGCCTTTGGAGTACGCCCACCCCGATTCGTTCGCTGTTTAATAGTCAATTCTCCGTCTTGATTCTGCCCATGCGATCAACATCTTCCTGCAGAAGCTGTTCGAACGCCTCGAGCGATAGTGTCCCCAAATCTTCACCTTTGCGGGTTCTCACCGCAACGGCGTTGTCCTCGACTTCTTTATCGCCGATAACGGCAAGGTAGGGAACCTTGTTAAGAGTATGCTCGCGGATTTTAAAGCCGATCTTCTCGTTTCTCAAGTCAGCATTAACCCTAAAGCCCAAAGAATCCAACTTTTTCGCCAGATTCTCACAATAATCACGCTGGTTATCGGTGATATTGAGGATGGCCACCTGGGTCGGCGCCAGCCAGGTCGGGAACGCGCCTTCGTATTCCTCGATCAGAATACCGATAAACCGCTCAAAGGAGCCCAATACCGCGCGATGCAGCATAACCGGCGTTTTACGCTCGGAGTTATCGGCCACGTATTGGGCGCCAAGACGACCCGGCATCGAGAAGTCCACCTGAATGGTGCCGCATTGCCATACCCGACCGATACAGTCTTTCAGGGAGAACTCGATCTTCGGACCGTAGAACGCACCTTCACCCGGCAGCAACTCCCAGTCAACCCCTTCCCGGTTAAGCGCCTCTTCCAGAGCGGCCTCTGCCTTGTCCCAGACTTCATCCGAACCTACCCGCTTTTCCGGACGGGTGGACAGTTTGTAGAGGATTTCCTTGAAGCCGAAGTCGGCATAGACTTCGTGCAGAAGATCGATAAATCGCGAAACTTCAGCCTGAATCGCCTCTTCTTCGCAGAAAATGTGCGCATCGTCCTGGGTAAATCCGCGGACACGCATGATGCCATGCAGGGCTCCGGAAGCCTCGTTACGATGACAGGACCCAAATTCCGCCAGGCGAAGCGGAAGATCCTTGTAGCTCTTCAGGCCCTGATTGAACACCTGGATGTGACAGGGGCAGTTCATCGGCTTGATGGCAAAGTCGTGCTTTTCGGACTCGGTGGTGAACATGCCGTCGTGGAACTTGTCCCAATGACCGGACTTCTCCCACAGTGTCCGTGATACCACCTGAGGTGTCTTGATTTCCTTATAACCGTGGCGGCGCAACTTGTCGCGCATGTACTGCTCGATCTGCTGGTAAACCGTCCAGCCATCGGGGTGCCAGAACACCATACCCGGCGCTTCTTCCTGCAGGTGGAACAGGTCAAGCTTCTTGCCGATCTTGCGGTGATCCCGCTTCTCGGCTTCTTCCAGACGGTGCAGATAGGCCTTGAGGTCTTTCTTGTTGCCCCACGCTGTGCCGTAAACCCGCTGCAGTTGCTCATTGCTGGTGTCGCCACGCCAGTAGGCGCCTGCTACCTTGGTAAGCTTGAACGCCTTCAGTTTGCCGGTGCTGGGCACATGAGGGCCACGGCAGAGGTCGATGAAATCACCCTGACGGTAGAAGGACAGGTCTTCCTCACCCGGGATATCCTGGATGATGCGAACCTTGTACTCCTCACCCATCTCTTCAAACAGCTTCACCGCCTCGTCACGGGACAGCACCGACCGGTGCACCGCGATGTCCTGTTTGGCGAGCTCTTCCATGCGATTTTCGATCCGGCCAAGATCTTCATTGGTGAACGGCCGGTCAAAGCGGAAATCGTAGTAGAAGCCGTTATCCACCACCGGGCCAATGGTAACCTGGGCAGCCGGAAACAGCTCTTTGACCGCCATCGCCAGCAGGTGAGCCGTCGAGTGGCGAATGATGTCGACGCCGTCTTCGTCGCGATCAGTGACGATGGCCAGCTCGACGTCATCAGAGATGGTGTGGCTGGTATCCACCAGCTTGCCGTTAACACGGCCGGCAAGTGCCGCCTTGGCAAGGCCGGCGCCGATATCGGCGGCCACGTCGTGAACGGTTACTGGCTCGGCAAAACTGCGATGGCTGCCATCCGGCAGGGTAACTACGGGCATGAGAAGCTCCTCTGGACAATACTCAGCGGTGATCGGTACCAAAGATCACATGTTGACGGCGCCCACGACACAAACCGGGGGCCCGTTTGAGGGCGGAGTTTAACAGGCCGCCCGAGGCGGTGCCATGCCTGAAGCTACCTACCCGGTCGCAAAAAAGCCCGGACCCTCACCGGGCCCGGGCTTTTATCACCACCACCGGACGATCAGGTAGCAGCGTGTGGCTGTGCCTCCCTCGACCTGCGGCGAAGCTGACCATAGGCAAGCAACCCCAGCAGAAGCAGCGCGGGAATAAACATCAGCTCCTTCGGAGGCCGCTTGTTCTCCACCTGTACCGCATCGATCGTCCAGCCGAACTGAATGCCGGCCTTTTCCGCCGGGCTGTCAAAGCCGACAAAGTCCACATTCATGATGCCGCCCTCTCCGGGGCTCAGCTCCAGCCCGGCATCCATGACCCGCTGCTGCGCGGAATCGCCACCTGGAATGGTCAGCTTCATGAACTTGGTAACATCGGCGCCGTCCAGGGACATCCCCGACGCCTTCAGCACCAGGTCCTTATCCGCCGGGAGCGTCTCGACATACTCATAGATCTCCGTCGCAGGCCGGTTCTCATGGGGGGGATACACCATGTCCCACCAGAATCCGGGGCGGAACATGGTGAAGGTGATCAGCAGCAGCAGCACGGTCTCCCACATCCGGGTTTTGGTAAACCAATAACCCTGGGTGGCAGCGGAGAACACCAGCATCGCCGTCACCGCGCTGAACACCGTAATCAGCAGGTCAAACCAGCCGGTCAGCCCGATCAGCAACAACTGGGTGTTGAAGATGAACATGAACGGCAGGATCGCGGTGCGGATATCGTAGGTGAAGCCCTGGATACCCGTTCGTATCGGGTCCGCTCCCGAAATCGCCGCCGCCGCATAGGCGGCGAGACCCACGGGCGGCGTGTCATCCGCGAGGATCCCGAAATAGAACACAAAAAGATGGACCGCGATCAGCGGCACCAGCAGGCCATTCTGGGCACCGAGGGTGACAATAACCGGCGCCATCAGCGTCGACACCACGATGTAGTTGGCGGTGGTTGGCAGCCCCATGCCGAGGATCAGACTGATGATTGCGGTAAAGATCAGCATCAACAGCAGGTTGCCGCCGGAAATGAACTCGACAAACTCGGTCATCACCAGGCCGATACCGGTCAGGGTAACGGTGCCCACCACTATGCCCGCAGTGGCCGTGGCGACACCAATTCCCACCATGTTGCGAGCCCCCGTAGCCAGTGAGTGCGCGAGATCGGCACAACCAGCCCGGAACTCCTCGAGTACCCGACCATGTTTGCGGAAGTACGACTGCAGCGGACGCTGGGTGACGACAATAAAAATCATGAACAGGGTGGCCCAGAAGGCCGACAACTGGGGTGAGAACCGCTCCACCGTCAGGCACCACACCAGCACCACCACAGGCACCAAGTAGTACAGGCCGGTTTTGACCGTGGGGCCGACCTCGGGCAACTCGGTGAGATCCTTGTCCGGATCGTCCTCTTCCAGCGCCGGGAAGCGCGCGGAATAGGCGACCAGGGCGATATAGACCAGCAACAGCAGCGGTCCGAGTACCCAGATTGCCGCCTCGCCAAGCCAGGTCTTCATCCAGCCAATCCCGTAATAGACAGCCAGGGTGAGCACACTCAAACCAATAAGTAACACCACCCAGGTCAGCATACGCTGCGCGAGCGTCGGTTTGTTAAGACGCTCAATGCCCTGCATATTCAGCTTGCAGGCTTCGAGGTGGACAATGTAGATCAGGGCCACGTAAGAGATCAGGGCCGGCAGGATGGCGTGCTTGATCACCTCAAGGTAGGAAATCCCCACATACTCCACCATCAGGAAAGCCGCGGCCCCCATAATCGGCGGGGTCAGCTGACCGTTGGTGGATGCGGCCACCTCCACTGCACCGGCTTTGGTCGCCGGGAAACCCACCCGTTTCATCAGCGGAATGGTGAAGGTACCGGTGGTAACCACGTTGGCAATGGAGGACCCGGAAATCACGCCACTGAGGCCACTGGAGACAACCGCCGCCTTGGCAGGCCCGCCTCGCATGTGGCCCAGCATGGCAAAGGCGACCTTGATGAAATAGTTACCGGCGCCTGCCCGCTCCAGCAGCGCACCGAACAGCACGAACAGAAACACAAAGCTGGTGGACACGCCCAGTGCCACACCAAACACACCTTCGGTACCCAGCCACTGGTGAGATGCCAGTTTGTTGAGACTGACCCCCTTGTGGGAAATCACATCCGGCATGTAGGGCCCGAACACGGAATAGATGATGAACACGGCCGCCACGATGGCCAGCGGCAGGCCGAGCGCCCTGCGGGTCGCCTCCAGCAGCAGTACCAGGCCACCAAGGGCAACAATCAGGTCCTGGGTAATCGGGGCGCCCGGACGGGTGGATAACTGGTCATAGAACACAAAGAGGTAGGACGACGCAAACGCCGCCGCCAGCGCCAACACCCAGTCATAGACCGGAACCTTGTTGGCATGCCGTCCCTTGATCATCGGGAACGCAGAAAATGCCAGGAAGGTGGCGAAAGCAAGATGGATCGACCGTGCCTCGGTCGAATTGAAAATACCGATTTCCAGAATATAGGGCAGCGGAGAGGCTATCCAGAGCTGGAAGAGTGACCACACCAGGGGAATGATAAAGAGGATAACCGCAGCGGGACCTGTCAGCGCCCTGCCCCCGGTTTCAGTCTGAAGCACCGCTTCAATCTGCCCTTTATCCACAGAGTCCCCGGTTCGGGGGTCGCTGTTTGCCATAGCTACATCCTGTCAAAGGAGCACATAGTGAAGGGAACACCGGCGAGGCGAGGCCCCGCCGGCGGACGGGAGGGAAGCCGCGATCAGTCGATCAGGCCAGCTTCCTTGTAGTACTTGGCGGCACCTGCGTGCAACGGCGCACTCAGGGCATCCTTCACCATTTCTTCCTTCTTCAGGTTACCGAAGGCCGGATGCAGGCGCTTGAAGCTGTCGAAGTTCTCGAATACAGCCTTGGTAACTTCATAGACGACGTCTTCCGGAACATCCGAAGAGGTCACGAAAGTCGCTGCCACACCGAAGGTCGCGACGTCGTTGTCGTTACCCCGGTACATGCCACCCGGGATGATGGCCTTACGGTAGTACGGATGGTCAGCAATCAGCTTCTTGGTGGCATCGTTATCGACGTTGACGATCACGCTGTCACAGGACGTGGTGGCTTCCTTGATCGCACCGGAGGGGTGGCCCACGGTGTAGAAGAAGGCATCGATGTTGCCGTCACACAGCGCCTGGGACTGCTCGGCAGCTTTCAGCTCTGCCGCGAGGGAGAACTTGTCCAGCCCCCAGCCCATTTCCTGCATGAGCACTTCTGCGGTGGCGCGCTGGCCGGAGCCGGGATTACCCACCGAAACCCGCTTGCCGGCAAGGTCTTCAAAGTTCTTGATACCGGACGCCTTGCTGGCCACGACGGTAAACGGTTCCGGGTGCATGGAGAAAACCGCACGCAGCTTCTCGTTCTTACCGTCCTTCTCGAAATCACTGGAGCCGTTGTAGGCATGGAACTGCCAGTCAGACTGGGCGACGGCCAGGTCAAGCTCGCCCTGGCGAATCGCATTCAGGTTGTAGACAGAGCCACCGGTACTTTCCACCGAACAACGAATCCCATGCTCTTTGCGATCCATGTTCACCAATCGGCAAATCGCACCGCCGGCCGGGTAATAGACACCGGTAACGCCACCGGTACCGATGGTCACGAACCGCTGCTCCTGGGCTGTCACAGACAGAGAGGAAACACCAAGTCCAACCGCAGCGGTCAGCGCCAATGCAGAAAATTTGTTTCGAAATGCCATGAGCTTTTCCTTTTTTTTGGTCGTTGTCTTCAAATGCCCGCAGATCTGTACGGACAAATTTCTGCTACCTAGAAGAACATAGACCAGTTTTGGGCCGAAATAAAGTTTGCGTTAGGAGTCTAACCATTTGAGGATAAAACAAAAAAGCCCGGAAACCGGGCTTTTTTGAGGGTTGGCGAAGGGCTTATTTGCTCGCCCGCGCCTTGGCCAGCATACGATCCGGGCGCAACAGGAAGCGCGCCAGTGCCGGCAGCAGCCAGATGGCTCCCACCATGTTCCAGAGGAACATGAAGAACAACAGGAAGCCCATGTCAGCCTGGAACTTGATGGGAGAGAAGATCCAGGTCACCACGCCGAGGCCCAGTGTCACGCCGGTAAAGATAACCGCCTTACCGGTGGAACGCAGGGTTTCGAAGTAAGCCTCCTGCAGCGTCTTGCCTTCCAGCAGGTATTTCTCCAGCTTGCTGTAAATGTAGATGCCGTAGTCCACCCCGATTCCGACACCGAGGGCAATCACCGGCAGGGTTGCAACCTTGATACCGATGCCGGACACCGCCATGATCGCCTCACACAGCACGGAGGTCAGGCCCAGCGGCACCACAATACAGATAACCGCACGGATTGAGCGGAAGGTCAGAAAACACAGCAAGCTCACCACACCGTAAACGAAGATCAGCATCATGTCCTTGGCGCTGGAGATGACCTCGTTAGTGGCCGCTTCCACCCCGGCATTACCGGCGGCCAGCAGGAACGTGTGCTCTTCGCTGCTGTTGTCGGCCGCAAAGGCCTCCACCGCACTCACGGCAGTCTCCAGGGTTTCCGCCTTGTGGTCCTCAAGGAAGACCAGAACCGGAGTCAGGCTGCAGTTGGTATTGATCAGACCGGCCGGCGCCTCACGAATCGACGCATTGATGATGGTCTGGTTGCGGCTGATCTCGAACCACTTCCAGTTACCCTCGTTGAGCGCCTTGGTGACGATCTTGGAGACGTCCGCCAGCGAGACCGAGGATTGCACACCCGGGGTGTTCTGCAACTCCCACTGCAGCTTGTCCATCGCCCGCAGGACGTTGTACTGGGTACACATTTCCGGCGGCGTCTTCACCATCACCACGAGCACATCGGCACTGGTGGAGTAGTTATCAATGATGTAGGCGTTGTCCTTGTTGTAACGGGAGTCCGCCCGCAGTTCCGGCGCACCCTGGTCCAGGTCACCCACCTTGAGGTCCTGCTTGAAATACAGGCCAGCGCCCAGACCGATCACGGCAATCAGCAGGGAAACCGGTGCCACCGCCGGATGGGCGAAATTGGACAACAGGCGCCACTTGCGATCCTGCTTTTCGCCGCGATTCTGGACGTGACGTACGCCACCGGCGGTAATGCCGATGTAGGACATGATCAGCGGATGCAGGACCAGGTTGGTGATAATGACAATCGCCACCCCAAGGCCCGCGGCAACCGCCAGGTCCTTGATCACATCAATCTCGATGAACAGCAGGGTCAGGAAGCCGAAGGCATCAGAAATCAACGCCAGCATGCCCGGAATGTAGAGCGCACGGAACGCCAGGCGGGCTGCTGTAATCGGATCAAAGCCTTTGGAGGCTTCCATCGCCATCGCGTTGACCACCTGCACCCCATGGCTGATACCAATGGCAAATACCAGGAACGGCACCAGCACCGAGTAAGGGTCAAGACCGTAGCCCAGCAGGCGCAGGGCCCCCAGCTGCCAGAATACCGCGATGATGGAGGAAAACACCGGTACCAGGGTGCCGGCGATGCAGCGGCTGTACCAGAACAGCAGCAGCGTAGTCAGCAGGATGGTAATACCGGCAAAGTACGCAATGGAGCCGATACCTTCGATCAGGTCGCCCACTTTCTTGGCGAACCCGACGATGTGGATATCAATGTTCGGATTCTGGCCTTCGTACTTGTCGCGGATTTTTTCTTCCAGCTGACGGGAGAAGTCGGCGTAATCCAGCGGTTCACCGGTTTCCGGATTTTTCTCGTAAAGCGGTGCGTAAACGATGGTCGAGCGGAAATTATCCGAAATCAGCCGCCCTACCTCATTGGAGCGCAGCACGTTCTGACGCAGTGCTTCCAGGCTCTCGCGGGAACCGTCATAGCCGTCAGGGATCACGGTACCGCCCTGGAAGCCCTGTTCAGTCACTTCGACCCAGCGCACGTTCGAAGTCCACAGTGACTTCAGTCCGGAGCGGTCGACCCCGTTCAGGTAGAACACCTCATCGGTGATTTCCTTGAGGGTTTCCATGTACTCCTGGGTAAAGATATCGCCTTCCCTGGACTCCACCGCGATTCGCACAAAGTTACCGAGGTTTTCCAGGTCGTCCCGGTGCTCCAGCATGTTGATGATGTACGGATGCTCCAGCGGTATCATCCGCTCGAAACTGGCATCCGGCTGAATCTTGACGGCGTTGTAGCCGAGAAACAGCGTAAGGATGAGAAACGCAACCAGGATAACCACCCGGTTGTTGAAGATGAGCCGCTCCAGGAAAGGCTCGGCCTTCGGTGTCGTCAGGTAATGTTCGCCCTTGTCGTGCTTCGGGTTCGACATTCAATTGCCCCTCTAGTCTTCGTTCTTGTCGTGCCGCATCAGGGCGTTATTGTGGATTACGGCCACGGGCATCGGTGAGCTTGACGCCCCCCTCACCCAGCAGCAGCAGCCGGTTCCCGGAGATCGGCACCGCATCCATGATGCCTTCGCGGTCGCTCCGCACATGCTCGCTGAAGGTCTGCCCGGCGTCGGTACTCATCAGCACCACACCACCGTTACCGACCAGGGAAATACGCCCGTCACTGGCAACGGCCGAACCGTTCAGAGTGGCGCCATTATCATTGGCAACGGTCACCCAGCTGCGCCCGATATCGGTGGAGCGCAGGACGTTGCCACGCAGACCAAAGGCCAGCACCTCGTTGACCTGGCCGGTGCCGGTCACTCCGAATAGCGAACCGGTGTAGGGGCTGTCCCGCAGCTCCCAGGTCTCGCCGCCGTCAACGGAGCTGTGGATCTGACCGGCCTCACCGACAACAACCAGGGCATCACCGGTGATGCGGGCAATGCCGTTGAGGTGATAACCGCTGGGGTTGTCCAGGTTGGGCGCCCAGTCCTGCCAACTTGCACCGCCGTCCAGGGTGCGCAGGAACATACCGTAGGCACCAACCGCGAAACCGTGTTCAGCGTCTTCGAACCAGACATCCAGCAACGGGTTGACCGGTCCGATCTTGAGATCGGCCTTCATGTTCTCGACCGAGAAAATCAGGTCATCCAGTGCCCATTCCAGGTCTTCTTTCTGATCTTCCGGGGCCTCCTCGATCTGAACTTCCATCTCCCCGATCCGGGTTTCCTTGCTCTCGATGGCCAGCTCTGCCGCCTGAATTCCCGTCAGCTGCAACTCCCAGCTGGCGCCGGCATCACTGCTGTGAAGAATGACGCCACTGTGACCGACCGCCCAGCCGTCACGGTCGGTGCTGAAATCCACTGCCGTGAGGGTCACCGCAACCGGAACGCTAGCCTGCTTCCAGGTCTGACCCTCATCGTCGGAATAGATGATATGCCCGCGCTCGCCCACGGCCACCACGCGCTCGCCGGCGCGATCAGCATCGTTAAGCAGGCTTTGCGGTGCCAGGTCAGTTTTTCTGGCGGGAGTTTCAATGATATCTGCGAGCGCAAAAGCCGCCGGAGCCGACAGTGCCATGGAAAAACCAAGACAGGCTGCCCCCAGGGTTTCGCGCATCTTCCATGTAGCCATTCAGATTGCCTATTGTGTTGTAGTGATCGATTTCAGGAGATTCCGCGTCCACACCAGGCCACAAGGAGCCGGCAACCTTGCGGTCGCAGGCTCCTTGCCTGGCTGGATTACCGATGATCAGGACTGCTGACCCGCCAGTGCTTAACGAACACTTCTGCGGCGCAGAGAAGCCGGAGAGAAGTAACGCTTGCTGGGCACCTCATCGGAGAAGGAACGGGTACCCGGTTCCTCGGTATCCAGCCCAAGCACATGGTAACGGCGCGCCTGAAGGTCATGATAAACATCCAGTACAGTCCACACTCCGGGGAGCTCGTAATAGTTCTTCGGCAGCCCCATGCTGACCCGCCAGAGTTCGCCACGACCGTCATACTGATCCACCAGAACGGTGTTCCAGCTGTCGGCATCGACATAGAACACACGCTTGCCGTAGATGTGGCGTTCACCTTTCTTCAGCTTCGCCTCGACCACGTGTACCCGGTGCAGCTCCCAGCGGGTCAGGTCAGGGTTGAGATGGGAGACCCCCAGGATCTCGGAATATTTCGTGCCCTTCTCCCCGATACGGTAGTTGTTGTAGGGGATGTACATTTCCTGCAGGCCTTTATAGTTCCAGTTATACCGGTCCATGGCACCGTTGAAGATATCGGTGTCATCGGCGGTACGCAGGTTGTCTGCGGCGGCAATCGGAGAGTCGTAACCGAGGTTCGGAGCCCGGCGTACCCGGCGCTGGCCGGCGTTGTAGCCCCAGCCGTTACGCGGGTTGATGATCTGGTTCAGGGTTTCGTGAATCAGGATCGCACCACCGGCCAGGCGGGGTGGAGACTGGGTGAACGACAGATAGTAAAAGATCACGTTATCGAGATCTTTTTCCTTGCCTTCCGGATTGTAGAAATTGAAGAAGGCTTCCTGCTGGGACGTCACCAGGGAATAGTCACCGTTGGCCTGTACCGCAACCTCACTGGACCGGCGGGTCACGTTCACTCCGCGCCAGCGCGTGAGGTGATTCCACATGACCTGCCAGGCTTTCTGTTCATCATTGCCGTGCAGGATCGGGAACGGGTAGCCGCCGTAGGCGCCGTCCAGACCTTCAGCCTCGCCGACGATTTCGGCATTGACGGCATTCTTGCGGGTATTCTCTGCTACCCAGTCCGGCACTGCATGGGTACGACGGGAAAGGTACACCGGAATCCGGAAGGAAGCCGGATAGGTTTCCAGCAGTGCCCGGACGCCATCGCTGAGGTTTTTGTCGTACTGGCTGGCATTGCCGGAGGTGATGGTGAACAACGCCTTGTCATCGGGGAACGGATTGATATGGTGCTGACCGGTGCCCTTGTATCCCGCCGGAGCCTTGGTGAGGCCCCCGGTCCAGGGTGGAATGGTTCCTGCCGCGTTACCGGCCTTGACCGACCCGAAAGGGGTCAGGTCCTGGCCCAGTCGTGCTGCTTCACTGGCCGGGACGGCGGCAAATGATGGAGCAGCAGATACCGAGAGCGCCAGCAGGCCACCCAGAAGCAAACTCTTGTTTTTTTTCATTGTCTTATTCCCGGAGTGTCTGAAAGCCTTTGGTGTGGCTTTTATTATGGTGTCATGGAATACCCTACAGTCTGAAGATTAGCGGATCGACGGCCAACGTGCATCGACCGAAAGTGCGATTTTGTCCCCGCCGGCTCAGCCGGCGAGGCTCTTGTGAACTACTTCATACACATCCTTGGACAGGCCTTCCCGATCCCGGATGGTTTCCAGGGCGGCTTTCATCTGCTCGCCATGGACACTGGCGAACTTGCGCCAGCGGGTCAGTGGCGTCACCAGCCGGGCAGCGATCTGCGGATTGCTGGCATCCAGATGACGGACCTGTTCGGCAAGGAACCGGTAGCCGGAACCGTCTTCGGCATGGAAAGCCGCCAGGTTCTGGCCGGCAAATACCCCGATGACCGAGCGAACCTTGTTGGGGTTCTTCCAATCGAAGGCGGCATGTTCCATCAACGCCCGCACCTGCTCCAGGCTACCCCGGGTACTGCCGGACTGTACCGAGAACCAGAGTTCCACTACCTGGGGATCGTCCTGCCAGCGCTGATAGAAGGCATCCAGCACCTGCTCGCGGTCTTCGTGATAGTCAGAGTTCACCAGCGCACGCAAGGCACCCAGCCGGTCGGTCATGTTGTCCGCTTCACGGAACTGGCGCAGCGCCAGTACGCGGCCTTCGGCATCGCCGATTTCCAGCAACCAGCCGAGGGCGGTGTTGCGCAGGGTTCTGCGGGCGATATCGTCGGACGTCAGGCGATATTCCGCACCGCCATTGTTGCGGTGATAGCAGGCCAGCAGTTCCTCACGCAGGGCTGCCGCCAGGTGGTTCATTACCCGGGTGCGGGCACGGTAAATCTGCTGGACCCGCGGCGCCGCAGCCAGCTCGATCAGGTAGGCCTCGGAGGGCAACTGCAGCATCTTGGCGACCAGCGCCTGGTCAAGGCCTTCATCCGTCAGCAAATGACGGTAGGCAGAGACCAGCCTCGGTTCAATCTCCGCATCCTCACCGGCATCCACCAGCGATTCGATCACATCCACGGCCAGCCGCTGGCCGGCATCCCAGCGGTTGAAGCCATCCGGATCGTGGCTCATCAGAAACAGCAGCTGTTCCCTGGTCCAGGGATAGTCCACTCGCACCGGAGCGGAGAAATCCCGCAGCAACGACGGTACCGGGCGCGCGGCAACACCCTCGAACTCAAAACTGTGACTGGCCTCGGTCAGCTCCAGCACCCGTTGCTCCGCTGGCGGGGCATCGTCTCCGACCAGCTTGAGCGCCAACGGCTGGCCATCGGCACCCAGCAGGCCAAGTGCAAAGGGAATGTGCTGGGGCTGCTTGCCGGTCTGGCCCGGGGTGTCCGGGACAGTCTGATGGATATCGAGACGATACACCTGGCGTGCTTCATCGTACTCATCACGCACCGTCACCACCGGCGTACCGGCCTGCTCATACCAGCGACGGAAGCGGGTCAGGTCGCGACCCGAAGCGTCTTCCATCGCCTTTACGAAATCATCGGTGGTGACGGCCTGGCCATCGTGGCGCTCAAAATACAGATCACTGCCCTTGCGGAACAGGTCCGGGCCCAGCAGGGTGTGGATCATCCGCACCACTTCAGCACCCTTCTCATAGATGGTCAGGGTGTAGAAGTTGGAAATTTCCATGTAGGACGACGGCCGCACCGGATGCGCCATGGGCCCTCCGTCTTCCGCGAACTGAGCGGTGCGCAACAAGGTCACATCCTCAATGCGCTTCACAGTAGTGGAGCCCATGTCCGCCGAGAACCGGGAATCCCGGAATACCGTGAAACCTTCTTTCAGGCTCAACTGGAACCAGTCGCGGCAGGTCACCCGGTTGCCGGACCAGTTGTGGAAGTATTCGTGAGCCACGATTGCCTCGATGCGCTGGAACGTGGCGTCGGTCGCGGTGTCCTGGCTGGCCAGCACGCAGGACGAATTGAAAATGTTGAGACCCTTGTTCTCCATCGCCCCCATATTGAAGTCGTCCACCGCAACGATCATGAAAATATCCAGGTCGTACTCGCGGCCGTAGATGTCTTCGTCCCAGCGCATGGAACGCTTGAGGGAATCCATGGCGTGGTCACACTTGTCTGCATTGCGCGGCTCGACGTACATCCGCAGGTCGATCTCACGTCCCGTGCAGGTGCGGAAGCTGTCCCGTTTCTCGACCAGATCACCAGCCACCAGGGCAAACAGGTAACAGGGTTTCGGGAACGGGTCCTCCCAGGTCACGAAATGACGGCCACCTTCCAGGTCGCCACGCTCAACGTCGTTACCGTTGGATAACAGTACCGGGTAGCCTGCCCTGTCCGCCTCGATCCGGGTGCGGAAGCGCGCCATCACATCCGGGCGATCCGGGAAGAACGTGATGCAGCGGAAGCCCTCCGCCTCGCACTGGGTGCAGAACATACCGGAAGACTTGTAGAGCCCCTCCAGGCGGGTGTTGTTCTGGGGCTCAATCCAGGTCACCACAGTCAGACCGAACTGCTCCGGGACTTCGGGGATGACCAGACGGTCACCCTGATTCTCGTACTGCCCGGGCTCCAGGTCCCGGCCATCCAGCTGCAGGCCTTCGAGTACCAGGCTGTCACCATCCAGTTCGAGGCGCCCGCTGGTATCCTCGGATTCCGGATTACGCCGCACGGCCAGGGTACTGTGAACCCTGGCCCCCTCCTCAAACAGCTCAAAGCGCAGATCCACATGGTCCACCAGGTAGGCCGGGACACGGTACTCGCTGAGATAAACAGTCTGCGGCTGATTGGTACGCATTAAACCTCTCCAGAAAACGGGATGATCGGGCTGTGCTGCCGGGCCGGTCAGGCTCTGGCGAAGACCTGCAGGCGAACCTGGTAGGCCGTGAACTTGCGGATGTTGATAACGCCGGTGTCGAGGATCAGGTACTGTCCCTTGACGCCCTGCAAGACCCCCTCCACCGACGGTTCCTTGTCCAGATTATGGGTTTTGATCTTGGCGGGCCAGACCTCGACGGGATAACTGAGACTCAGTGCCTCTTCCCTCACTTCACGCAAAGCGTCGGCACCGTGCTCCGCCCGCAGGTCCGCCAGCTCACCGGCGATCAGTCCGAGCAACCGGCTGCGCTCCGCGGGCAGGTCCAGCTCTGGAACGTCGCCTTTCAGCATTGCCCGCCAATTGGTGCGGTCCGCCACGTGTTGCTTGCAGGCAACTTCAACCAGTCCGGCCAGTTGCCGGGTGGCCACCCGCAACATCGGGATCGCCTCAACGGCACCTTGGTCAATCCAGCGGGTCGGCACCTGGGATGCCCGGGTAATGCCCACCTTCAGGCCCGAGGAATTGGCGAGATAGACCACATGCTCCGTCATGCAGTGGGTTTCGCCCCACTCGGGCTCACGGCAGGTGCCCAGATGGTAATGGCATTTTTCCGGGCTCATGATGCAGCTGTCACAGGCTGCCAGTTTGCGAAAGCAGGGAAAACAGTAACCCTGATTGAAACTTTTTTTGGTGGTGCGATCGCAATGGATACAACGGATCACACCGTCGTAATCCAGCCGCAGCGGATGACCGATCAGGTCATTCAGGGGGATCCGGGTATCACCTACCTTCAGGGTATAGTCCACCGGCTCTGCCGCGGATGCCGGCATCTTGCAGAGCCGGCCGGATACGTCAATTACAGCAGTCAAAAGTCACCTCAACCCCAGGTCTGGACAACAGGACCGTCACTGCCCTTGTCCTCGTCGGATCCACAGGACTTGCGCCGTCCGATATAGCCCACCCGCTCTTCCTCAGGAATCTGGTGCAGGTTTTCGTAGTAGATGACGGCTTCCATGCAGATTGCCCGCTGTTCCTCGGTCACCTGGCGGCCATCCGGCCATTTGCCCAGGGCAACGGCCTGGCGCAGGCTCTGGTACACCGCGGGGTCCAGACGCTGGATCAGTTCTTCGTAGGTCATTACGTTCTCCCGGAATAAACCGTCAAAATAAAATAGTTCAGACGGAGGTTGACACACTCAAATGATAATGATTATCATTGCCTCACCAAATGAAAACGGTCGTTTGCATTTGGTCTCTCTCATCAGGAGCTATACGCTCATTTATGCCCCGCCGCCCGGCGGGGTCTTTTTTTTGCGGGCAGTAATGCCCCAAGCAGCAATCCCGCCAGGAAGCCGCCCAGGTGCGCCTCGTTGGCCATCCGGCCGAGTCCCAGCCATTCGGTCAGCGGCGTAAAGCCGATCACCATCCAGACCACCGCAAACGTCACCAGCGCCGGAGGAAACTGGAACCGTGGCAGGCGACGCTGGCTGAGCCAGCAGTATCCCAGAATCCCGTACACCACACCGGACAAACCGCCAAACAGCGGGCCGGAAACCAGGTATTGCAGGCCGTTAGACAGCAGGCTGGTGACCAGGAACAGGGTCACCAGGCGGGCGCGGCCGTCAAACCACTCGACCTGACTGCCCAGAAACCACAGCATCACCCCGTTGAAGATGATATGGGTCCAGCTGAAGTGCAGGAAATCCGGCGTAATCAGCCGCCACAGCTGACCGGCGGCCAGGGTCTGCTCCAGGGCATCCAGGCGCTCTGCAAAGGTCTGCCAGCCAAACACCTGGGGGTCAACGAACATCAGCGCCGCCGCCAGCGGACTTCGACCGAGCGCGGTCAGCCAGGCCAGCACCACCGCCACCAGCAGAATGCCCAGCACCAACGGGGCATGGCGAGGTGCCGGTTGCCAGCGGCCACTGACGTAGACCGGGGACTCGTTAACCTCGTCCACAGCCTGCTGGACTTGCGGGTCGTTCAGATATTGCTCTAATGCCGCCAGAACCGCATCCGTATATTCCGGACTATCCAGCCACAGGACCTGAAACCCGCTTTCTTCGGTAATCCGGTGCCCAACCCCCTGGTCACGCAGCCAGTGACTGAAGCCCGCCAGGTTGATGGTGGTATCGATCTGCTTGACCCGGTACACAGATTACCTCGCGACGCTGTCTTCGGTATTCGGGCCGCCAGCCTGCTCGGGGCGGTCAACGTCTACCCAGACAAATTTGTCGCGGGATAGTTCGCGCTCGTCGTCCATCCGATAGGCTACCAGCTTGCCGTATTTCACCGCACTGTAGTCGATACAGGCCACATTGGGGGTGATCGGTGCCGGCTTACCTTCCATCCAGTAATGTCCGACAAAAACCGGCGGCTCGCTCAGCGGATAGCTGATCAGCTGGGCCCGCTCATGAGGCTCAAGTGGCCTGCGGGCAACTTCCGCCGGCAGCGGATCGGGCTGGAACACCACATCGGCATAGGTCCGTGGCTCGTCTGCCCAGAACTTGGTGCGGAAAAACTGCCGGACATAGCCGTCACGACCGGTGATGGCCATGCCCTCGGGCAGTCGCAGATCGGTACCCCGCAGCAGCGTATCCATCACCTGCCCGGCGAACGACTCGAGGGCCGCAGATGCGTGCAGGAAGTCCTCGTCAATGCAGGCGCCGCCCTGGGACTGTTTGAACTTGCTGATCAGATCTCCGTCCCAGCAGGCATGTACCACCCGGAAGTTCGCTTCCTCGATGAACAGCGGCACTGTATAGAACCACTCCAGGAAATCATTCCACTCATGGGGATAATGCTCGAACTGCTCGAGGGTCTCGCGGATCAGCCGGTCGTGACGGGCATTATGTTCCCTCAGCCACTTCTTGCCGCTGCCGGGGCGGGCGCGCGTGCAGTAACCCAGGGCATTGTATTCGTGGTTGCCCATGACCATCCGGGCAGAGCCATGCTCCACCATGTCCCGCACCAGGTGCAGGGCCTCGCGGATACGGGGACCACGATCGATGATATCCCCGATAAAAATGGCCTGCCGTCGACGGTGCTGGTAAACCCCGTTGATCTTGCGATACCCCATTTGCTCAAGCAGATGGGCCAGGGTATTGGCGCACCCGTGAATGTCGCCGATGATGTCGAAACCGCGGCTTGCGGCTCTGGTTGTTCCTGACATGCTCAACTCGCTGCTATTTCACTGGCCCAGCCCAGCTTGTCCCGGCATGTGGCGTAAAAATTATGGTCAGTCGGATGGATCAGACGGATTTTGAATGGCTTTTTGGTGATCCGGATAATGTCACCCGGGGCACAAGCCACGTTCATCTGTCCGTCAAAACTGATCTGCGGATAGGTTTCGTTGGTGTCCCCGATCACCAGTTTGATTTCGCTCTTGCCGTCCACCACGATGGGGCGACTGCTCAGGGTATGGGGAAACATCGGGACCAGCACCACCGCGTCCAGCTTGGGATGCATGATCGGCCCCCCTGCCGACAGCGAGTAGGCGGTTGAGCCGGTGGGTGTGGCCACAATCAGGCCATCGGAACGCTGGCTGTAGACAAAGTGACCGTCAATAAACAGGTCGAAGCCGATCATCCGGGTGGATTTGCCAGGGTGCAGCACGACATCGTTGAGCGCAGTACCGAAAGCCAGCGGCTGTCCGTCACGCTCCACGTTGCCGTCCAGCAGAAAGCGGGTCTCCTCGATGTACTCACCTTCCAGCACCTTGCTCAGCCGCTCCTCCAGATCCGCCGGAGAAATATCGGTCAGGAAGCCGAGCCGCCCACGGTTGACGCCCAGCAACGGTGTTTTGGACTTGGCCAGCTCACGGGCCGCCCCCAGCAGGCTGCCGTCACCGCCGACCACAATCACCAGGTCGCATATCTCGCCCAGCAGTTTCTTGCTGGCAACCTGCAGGCCATGGCCCGGCAGCATGGTGGCGGTTTCTTCCTCGATGATGACGTGATAATTGTTATCGATGAGATAGCGCTTGAGCTGGCGAAGGGATTCCACCACCTTCACACTGCCCATTCGGCCGATCACGCCAATGTTCCTGAACTGGTCCATGAAAATTCCTGTGGTAACTGGGTCCGGGGTAACTGGGTCCGGGGTAACTGGGCCCGGGGTAAAAGGGAGTGGTGCGCCCAACCCCGCTCCATAATGTATTCTTGCGACTCACAAGGTGGCATCTTAACGAATTACGGTGGCTTTCTGAAAACGAACCCGCCCATTTCACCCATCAATAACCACAGCTTAACCCAGGCAGCGGAGAAATACCCACACCATGGCAGCCGTCAAACCCCGCCACTGGCGCACTCCCGCGGTCAGGCACCTGGCCTGGCTGTGCCGAGCCCGCAACCTGGTGTCGCGGGGGCCGGTCTTTGCGCCCGCCGAGGTGTTGCCGCGCGACACACCGGCGCGGCTGGCCCTGCTCGACCGCTCACCGGCTCCACTGCTGAACCAGCTGGCCAGCGTGAAAAGCCGCAGGCTTGGCCACTACTTTGAGGCGCTGTACCGCTTCCTGCTGACCGATCTGCTGCACTGGCCGGTGCTAATGCACAATACGGCGGTGCGTTCTGCCGACGGCCGTACCCTGGGAGAGCTGGATTTTGTGGTGCGAAACATGGCCAGCGGCGAGGTGGAGCACCACGAGATCGCCGTCAAGTATTACCTGGGCCTTGCCCTGTCCTCACCTGATGACGGCCCGCACAGCCGTTGGTATGGCCCGAACGCGCGGGACCGGCTGGACCTGAAGTTCCATCGCATGTTCGACCATCAGTGCCGTATGACCGAGCGCCCGGAAACCCTGACCATGCTCCGCGCTGCCGGTATCCACGAGACCGTAGCGCCACGACTGTTCATGCCAGGCAACCTGTTCTATCCGGTAGCACCGCGCACGCAACCGGACCTGCCCGAGTGGGTCAGCAAGGATCACGAACGGGGACAGTGGCTCTATTTCAGTGAGCTGCCGGCGGCCACGCCGGCAAGCTGGACAGCGCTCACCAAACCGGACTGGCTGGGGCCCTTTCAGTCCCGGGAGATACCTGACCACGGAGTAACCCGCGAGATCCTCACGGCAGCTGAGCGCAATCACCGGCCGGTGCTGCTGGCCAGAATGGAACGGGGTTACGATGGGTACTATCGGGAGGTTAACCGCCATTTTGTCGTACCCGACAGCTGGCCGGGACCCAGCGTAAACTGAGCCCGGCTGCCCGCAGCATGACAACCGGGAAGGTCAGGAGGTTACGGCAACACTCTGGTGCGCCTCACACCGGTCATCCTGCCCGGGCCGGAACTCGGCAGGCTGGCTGACCCGCATAACGGGCTCATTGCATTCACCGCCATCATCCCCGGCATGGCGGCACACCGGATTCTCATAATGCTCCAGCCACTCCCGATAAGCCGGTTCATTCAGGCCACACTTTTCCGCAGCATAGCTCACCGGATTACCGAAATAGCGCTCGATATCGTCAAACGGCAGTGTCAGGTGACCGACACCCGGGTGATAAGCCACCAGGAAGACGGATTGCTCCTGCAACTGGCGCATTAACGAGTCTTCGGCTGGCTCACGGCTGCGCAGATCGTGATTTTCCTGCTCCAGCAAGGCGATCCGGTCGCCGCGCATTTCCAGCTCACGCTCCTTGCGTTCCAGCTGCTCCTGCAGCAACACCAGCTCGGCGCTGCTGGTTTGCTGATCCCGTCCGGACGTTTCTTCATTACCGGCCATCTGCTCCTGGATGGCAAGGTACTGCTCGTTACGCTCGGAGAGACGCTCCTTGAGTTGCTCGTTAGTCAGTCTCTGGCGCTCGTATTTCTGCTCCAGATCAGACATTTCGCTGCGCAGGGCCTGCATTTCCACGCGATGCTCGCGCTGGATATCGGCCAGGGCATCACGATGGACACTCTGCAGGGTTTTAATGCGAAGCCGCTGTTCCCGGATCATCTGGGCGAGACGGGCGCGCTCGCCGGAGCTATCCGGTTCGACAGGGGCTGGCGCGGGTACGGCCAGCACTGGAATGGCTTCCTCGACTGCCGGCGCTGGCTCGATTTTGCGGAACTTGAGCTTGTTGGCCTGAACAGCTTTGCGAATGGACTGGAAGTGGTTGCTGCCCGGTGTCATGTCCGGGTCCCACAACTCCTCGGCATAGCGTGGCTCCGGACACTGGCTGCGGCACACCAGGCGAATCGGGCCACCGCCAAGATCCGGGCCTTTGGCCCCCTCGGTGGCAAACCGCTCCACCGGGATATTCCAGTGGCTGTCTGCCCGACCCTCGTCATCGAAATAGATTCTGAAGAACACCAGGGACTGAACCAGCAGATCACCGCTCAGGGCAACGTAAACTGCCCGCACATCGGTTTCAGCCAGGTCCGACAACCCCACGTAACCATCCAGGAAAGCGCCAAACTCGCTGGCCGTCATCTGACGGGCAACTTTAACGCCCTCCATAAAGAATACCGCCTGGTACCCGTCATTTGCCTGGTCGGCAGGTCCCATTGTTCACTCCCGCTCTCTTGCTTCGCCGGGCCTCTGCCACGGTCGCCGAGATCGCTCCGGATCATCGGATTATTTATCGGGGTTCCGGCCGGGTGCAGCCGGAACCTCGTTCTCATTGTAGTCACAGGAGATTTAACGGGTAGAGAAAATCTGAAACGTTTTGTGATCAGATCTCCGCCGCCAACCGGCTGCCCTGGTCGATGGCGCGTTTGGCATCCAGCTCAGCGGCTACATCAGCACCGCCAATCAGGTGAACCGCCCTGCCCGCCTGCTCGAGTTCTGCCTGCATGGCCCGCAGTGGCTCCTGGCCGGCGCAAACAATCACGGTATCCACCGCCAGTACCCGATCCTCGCCGGCCGTGGCGCCTTTCGGAGTAACCGTGATGTGCAGGCCCTGGTCGTCAATCTTACGATAGCTGACGCCGGGAATCATCTGCACCTTGCGATTCTTCAGTGATGTCCGGTGAATCCAGCCCGTGGTTTTGCCCAGGCCATTACCGACTTTGGAGGCCTTGCGCTGCAACAGGTAAACCTCCCGCGCCGGCGCAGGGACTTCCGCCTCCACGCCCTGGATGCCACCACGGTGGGCAACGGTCAGGTCCACACCCCACTCCCGCATGAATTCATGGGCATCGAGGGCAGCAGAAGTACCCTGGTGGACAATGAATTCGGACACGTCAAAACCGATGCCGCCGGCACCAATGACCGCCACTCGCTGGCCGACAGGTTTGCGCCCAAGCAGTGCGTCCAGGTAGCCGATCACTTTCGGATGGTCAATGCCTTCAATCTCCGGAGTCCGAGGCACAACGCCTGTTGCCAGCACAACATCGTCAAAGCCACCGGCGAGCAGGTCGCTCGCATTTACCCGGGTATTGAGTCTCACCTCCACCCCGTGCTTGTCGAGCATGACACGGAAATAGCGCAGGGTTTCGTAGAACTCCTCCTTGCCGGGAATCCGCTTAGCGACGTTGAACTGACCGCCCACCTCGCTGCCATCGTCAAACAGGGTGACCCGGTGACCCCGCTCGGCAGCAACCGTTGCGAACGCCAGACCGGCAGGGCCGGCGCCCACGACCGCGATGGATTTGGGCGTTGCAGTCTTCACGTAGGCAAGCTCGGTTTCGTGGCAGGCCCGGGGATTGACCAGGCAGGACGTCAGCTTGCCGCTGAAGGTGTGATCCAGGCAGGCCTGGTTGCAACCGATACAGGTATTGATTTCATCGGCGCGATCTTCCTCTGCCTTGAGTACCAGCTCGGCATCGGCGAGGAAGGGACGGGCCATGGAGACCATATCCGCATCGCCGTCTGCAAGGATCTTTTCTGCCACCTCCGGCATGTTGATGCGATTGGTCGTCACCAGCGGGATACTGACCTCGCCCTTCAACCGCGCAGTGACTTTGGAGAAGGCAGCTCGTGGTACCGAAGTGGCAATGGTTGGCACCCGGGCTTCGTGCCAGCCGATTCCGGTGTTGATGATGGTGGCACCGGCTTTCTCGATTTCTTTCGCTAACCGGACAATCTCTTCCCAGGTACTACCATCCTCGATCAGGTCCAGCATGGACAACCGGTAAATCAGAATGAAGTTTGCCCCGACCCGCTCACGAACACGGCGGACAATCTCGATTGGCAGACGGATGCGGTTCTCGTAACTGCCACCCCAGCGATCGGTGCGATGGTTGGTATGGGCTACGATGAACTGGTTGATGAAGTAGCCTTCCGAGCCCATGATTTCGACACCGTCATAGCCGGCACGCTGCGCCAGGGCAGCACAGGCTGCATAATCCTCGATCTGCTTCTCGATGCCGGCTTCATCCAGCTCCCGGGGGGTAAACGGGTTGATGGGAGCCTGGATGGCCGAGGGCGCAACCAGTTGCGGCGAATAGGCATAGCGCCCGGCATGGAGAATCTGCATGCAGATCTTGCCATCCGCCTCATGCACGGCGCGGGTGATCACCTTGTGCCGATCCGACTCTTCTTCGGTGGTCATCTTGGCGGCGTGCTGAAAAACCCCGCCTTCCACATTGGGCGCGATACCTCCCGTCACGATGAGCCCGGCCCCGCCGCGGGCACGCTCGCCGTAGAATGCCGCCAGCCGCTCGAATCCGTTCTTCGCCTCTTCCAGCCCGGTGTGCATGGACCCCATCAGGGTACGGTTGCGCAGCCGGGTGAAGCCGAGGTCCAGTGGTTCCAGGAGATTGGGATAGCGGGCTACGCCCGGTTTCGGTGCCACAGTCGTCATAAGGTCTCCTCGCATGATCGGTCCGGGGCCATCGGCCCCGCAGTTATGGCCTCTAAATTAACCATCCCCGGCACCGCTAACAATATCCTCAGATAACAGTGTATTATCTCTGCATGACAAAACTGGCAAGGAACCCGGATCCATGACCGCCAGCCCGCGCCCTCAACGCAACAGCCTCGGCGATATCAGCGTACTCTACGTCGCCGTGATGGCCCGCGCTGTGGCGGCAATGCAGCACGACCCCGCCCCCTGGCTCGGCCAGTTCGGCCTGGACGACAGCTTCCTCGCCACGCCCCAGGCACGGATCAGCATTCCCCGCTACATGCGGCTGGGACAGGCGGCCATCGAGCTGACCGGGAACCGGGCACTGGGGCTGATGATCGCGGAACTGACCCGGCCAGTCGATGCCGGTCTGGCCGGGCTCGCCGCCCAGTGCGCAGCAAGCGCCGGCGAGGCCCTGGCCACCCTGATCCGTTACTCGCCACTGACCAGCCGAAACAGCCGCGGCATCCCGGTTATCAGCGACAACCGCTTACAGGCGGACTTCTACTCCATTCGGCCTTACAACCAGTACAATTTTTTTGTGGTCGACTCGGTACTGTCGGCCTGGACACAGTTATTGAGGATTTTCACCGGGCAGCAGCAGGTACTTGAACGGGTGCTGATCGAGTACCCTGCCCAGGGTCTGGAAACCAGGTTTGAGGAATGGTTCCAGTGCCCGGTCACCTTCGGGGCTGATCGCAATGGTCTGCTGCTGGCTCCCCGGGTTGCCGACCTGCCATCGCTGCAGGCACAACCTGCGATGTTCACTGAACTGTGCGCGCAATGTGATCGGGAACTGAAGAAAATTCGCCGTGGCTGGACCACCGGAGATCGGATCAAGGACATGCTGCCACCCCTGCTGCAAGGCGAGACGCCGGAACTGGCAACCGTGGCGGCAAAACTGGGGCTTGCGCCCTGGACCCTGCAACGGCAACTGGCCGCGGAAAACACCGGATTCAGGGAGCTTCTGGACGAAGCAAGGAGGGATCTGGCAATTGCCTATATCCGGGAAACCGGAAGCTCGCTGAGCGAAATTGCCTGGTTACTGGGATTTTCCGGCCCGGCGGCGTTTCATAAGGCATACCGGCGCTGGTTCGGGCTCAGCCCGGGAGAACATCGCAGGGTGCTTTCTATTAACTTTCCAGGCGCTTAACCGGATAATCCGGCACCGCAACTGTCAGTGCCCCGCGAATCGGGTGGTAGCCGCTATTACAGCTCCATCCCGTCGTCATAACCTTCATCGTCATCGAAATCTTCCAACTGGAACTCGATGAGTTCTTCTTCGTAATCAAGCATCACACACTATCCCTATCAAAATCACACGGATAGTGTGCAACCGGAACATGTCCCACGGGTGACAGTTTGGTGACAGGTTGATGACAACGATTTCCCGACCGGGATGACAGCTTGAAATAACGGGCTAGAAGGTGTTCAGAGCGAAAAGATTCGAAGAGAAACTGTTCAGGGATTGGCAAAGAAGGGAGGAAATGGCGGAGCGGACGGGACTCGAACCCGCGACCCCCGGCGTGACAGGCCGGTATTCTAACCAACTGAACTACCGCTCCGCGCGGGTCATCACCTTTTTGCGAGCAACCTGTCGTTGATTGCTCGGTGACAACGAGGGCGCATTATAAAGAGGACTGCGGGCATGTCAACGCTTTTTTCAAAGTTATTTGCCGCAGGCGCCAATCGTGGTGGGCGCGATTACATCGCGTCCACCACGGCGTCCTTACCCTGGGAGGTTTTCCGATACTCGATCGGTGTCATCCCCGACCACCGTTTGAATGCACGGTAGAAGGTACTGGGCTCGGAGAACCCGGTCAGATACACAATCTCGTCAATAGACTCATCGGTGGTGGCCAGCAACTGCCGGGCCAGGCGATAGCGGAAATCTGCCAGCACCTGGTTAAAGCTGGTTTCCGCCTCCGTCAGCCGCGTCCGGAGCGTGCGGGGCTTGATGTCGAGCCGCTCAGCCACCGCATCCAGGGTCACTTCCCCGCTGTCCAGCAGCTCGGCAACGATCCGCTCTACCTGGCCGACAATGTCTTTCTTCTCCAGCCGGGCGACCTGTTCGCTGGCAAAGCGCTCGTGAAGGTCGAGAAGCTCCGGCTCAGCGTGGGGCGATGGATGGGACAACAGACTGGCCGGGAAATACAGCCGGTTCTCAGGCGCATCAAAAACCACGTCACAGCCAAGAACCTCGGCCACATGCTCCCGGTTCTGCTCACGACTGTGCTCGAACTCGACCCGGGAAGGATGGAATTCCTCTTCAGTGATGGACTTGAAGAAGGTTACCAGCCCTTGCACAAAGCATTCGTTGAAATGGCGAAGCCGACTGACTTCCTCGGAGGCAGCGTCAAGAATCATGCACGCTTCGTCACCCTCGATCACGAAATCGGTATTGGCAGCATCACTCAGCAAGCGCTGATAGTTCTGCGCACGGCGTAACCCCTCACCGAAGGTGGGGCTGCTGAGAAACAGGTATTCCAGTACCTGTCCCTTGTAGGTAGGGAGCAGCTGGCCCAGGTGCAGGCCGATATCCGGGTCACCGGACACGTCTTCAACCACCTGCCAGAAATACAGCTGCGCGCTGTGGGGAGTGCGCAACTGATCCATGTACACGTAGCTTTCATCAACGCCCAACCGGGCAAAAATTGCGTCTGTATCAATTCCCTTGCGTTTCATGGCCTGGTAGATCAGGCGCAACATCACTCCCGCATCGCGAAGTTCCTGCATAACGTCCCGCTTATAGTTGTTTACAGATCCAACTGGCTTTCCGGACCTCAAGGCCGGTTAACCAAGTCAATGCCCAGCCCGGCCGGGTTTGCCAGACTGTTTTACTTTCGTCGTATATTAGAGCATATCGGGCCACGCTCGCACAGACGTACCAGAATCCGATCCTCAATAACCCGGAGAGACTGCGATGACAGCCGAGCTTAGCTACCATAACCAGCCCCCGGGGCTCTGGTCACTTTACGGTAAGGCATTATTACCAAAAGGCCAGCCCCCCGCCAAAGACCTTGTCCTGCCGGACCTGAAAGCCGAACTGACCGGCGTCAGCACCACCAATCGCCACCTGTCACGCTACCAGGAAATTTGCAGTTTCGAAGCTGGCACCAATGTCCCCATCACCTGGCCCCACATTCTGGCATTCCCGCTTCATCTCAAGCTGCTGACCGAAAAAACCTTCCCCCTGCCGTTGCTGGGGCTGGTTCACCTGCGCAATACCATTTGCCAGTACCGCCCGATCGGCGCCGGCGAGGTACTGGATATCGAAGTAAGGCTTGAAGGCCAGCAACACACCGGACGGGGGCTTGAGTTTGACCTGGTAACCGAGGTCAGGTCTGCAGGAAAACGGGTGTGGGAGGAAACCAGCACCAACCTGTACCGGCAATCGTCCGGCACTAGCCCGGACCGCAAGCAAGGTGCCGGTAAGCCCGAACTGGTGCGCTATCCGAATACCCTCGACATCAAGGCCGGGGAATCCATCGGGCGGCAGTACGGGCGGGTTTCCGGGGATCTCAACCCCATCCATGTGCATGCGCTGACCGCAAAGGCGTTCGGCTTCCCGCGGGCCATCGCCCACGGCATGTGGAGCAAGGCCCGGGTGCTGGCCCTACTGGAACAACAGGGCAGCTGGCAGGATGGTTCGGTGACGGTGACCTGCCAGTTCAAGAAGCCGTTCTTTCTGCCGGGCAGTGCCCAGCTCAATTGGCGGGAGAATGAGAGTTGCTGGGACTACCAACTGCTGAATGCCCGTGGCGACGCCCCGCACCTCAGTGGCGAGATCCGCTGGGGCTGAGGAAGCGCCAGGGCTGAACATGGGCCGGTCAGTCGTCCTGGCTGGCCGGCACACAGCTGGCGCCGGAGCCTGCGGCAACCGGCAAGGTGAAGAAGAAGCGGGCGCCGCCCTCTGGCTGGCGCTCAAAGCCGATATCACCGCCCTGGGCCTGAACCAGGGACCGACACATCGGCAGACCAATGCCCATGCCGTCTTCCTTGGTGGTGTAAAACGGCAGGAACAGCTTCTCTTCCGCGTCTTCCGGCAGGCCGATGCCATGATCGGTCACTTCAATCCGGACACAGTTCTCACCCATCATGGTGGCAGACACCTGCACAGGATCGGCCGCACCGGCACTGCGAGTCGCCTCGAGAGCATTGCGGATCAGGTTGAGGGCCACCTGCTGGACCTGGACCGGATCTGCCAGCACCTCCGGCACATCGTCAGCGACGGTGATCTCGATGCCACCCTCGTTGTTACGCATATCCACTTCGGCAAACTGCCGGGTATCTTCCAGAAGCGCCGGAATGGACAGGACTTCCTTGCCGGCGGCGGGCTTCTTCATGAACCGGCGGATACGGCGAATCACCTCGCTGGCCCTATGGGACTGGGCCTCGATCTTGCCCAGCGTTTCCGCGAGCAGTTCCTTATCAAGGGTTTCCGCAGCCATCATGCGCCTGGCCACGCGGGCATAATTGGTAATGGCGGTCAGGGGCTGGTTCACCTCGTGGGCCACACCGGCAGCCATTTCACCCATGGTGGACAGACGGGAAGCGTGAGCCAGCTGGTCGCGCTGCTCCTGGACCAGCTCCCGGGCCTCGTCCAGCGCCCGCTCGTTCTCCAGCTCCGCGGTAATATCCCGGAACACCACTACCGCGCCCCGCAACTTGCCGTTGTCACCTTCAAGCTTGGGGGTGGCGCGGTATTCGGCCGCAAAGGTCGAGCCGTCTGCGCGATGCATGGTGACACCGCGCTCATGCTCGGCGACTCCCTGATGGCAGGTCATCCACACCGGCAGGGATTCCTCGCCGGAATCCGCCGGATTCGGGGCGTCCACAAAATGCAGTTTGAAGAAATTCTGGCCGACCAGGTCATCCGCGTGATAGCCGGTAATCAGGGCCGCGGCGGGGTTGGCAAAGATGATGTTGCCCCGGGCATCCAGACCATAGATACCCTCACTGATGGCATTGAGAATTCGACTTTGATCGCTTTCCAGCTGCCGGTTACGCTTCTGCAGCTGCCGCTCGAGCTTGATGACCCGGGCATGGGTACGGACCCGGGCAATCACTTCCTGGGCCTGGAACGGCTTGGAAATATAGTCGGCACCACCAAGGGCAAACCCCTTCACCTTGGCGTCGACATCATCAAGCGCAGACAGGAACACCACGGCACTGTCGGCAGTCACCGGATCGGCCTTGAGCTGCTCACACACCTGCCAGCCGTCCATCTCCGGCATCATGATGTCGAGGAGGATGACTTCCGGGTGATTGCGGTGAGCAAGCTCCAGGGCTTTCTCGCCATCGTTGGCGATCAGCAGGCGATAACCTTTGTCTTTCAGTGTCTCATAGAGGACTTTCAGGTTCTGTGGATTGTCATCCACAAGCAGAACCGTCGCCTCTGTGGGCGCGCTGACAGTCTCAGTCATAATTCCATGGCCGGTTAAAAACATTACTGCATGATGCCGGCCGGATTAACGGGCGTCGATAAGGTCCTTTACGGACAGCACCATGCGAACAAGGTGCGCCAGGGAGTGAGTGCCCATCTTGTGCATCACCCGGGAGCGGTGAATCTCAACGGTCCGCTGGCTGATGTCCAGTTCAATGGCGATCACCTTGTTGGCCTGGCCGGCGATCATCCGGTCCATGATCTCGGCCTCACGGGGGGTGAGCGTCTTGATCCGGCGAACAATCTCCTGCTTCTCACCCAGTGACTTGCGCTGCTCACGGTCCTGGGCAAGGGCCGCCTCGATCTTCTCCAGCAGGGCTTCCTCGCGATAGGGCTTCTGGATGAAGTCCACGGCGCCCTCTTTCATGGCATCAACGGCCATCGGCACGTCGCCATGACCGGTCACAAATATGATCGGCAACAGCGAATGACGCTCGTTGAGCTTCTTCTGCAGCTCCATGCCATCCATACCGGGCATGCGGATATCCAGCACAATGCAACCGGCCATGGCATCCGAGAACTCGCGCAGGAACGCGGTGGCGCTCTCATAGGTTTTCACCGTCTTGCCATCGGATTTCAGCAGCAATTCCAGTGAATCACGAACCGCTTCATCGTCTTCCACTACATACACAGTTTGCTGGATATCAGTCATCAGTTCCCTCGCTTTTCCGGTGCCATTGCTTGTTGTTAATGGATGGACGGATCTTTGCCTTCAAATTTTGCGTGTTCCTGGCGCTCATGCTCGCGCATGCTGTCAAGCCGTTGCTGAATCATGCCAAACACGGACTGTTTGGGGTAGCGGCCGCGCTCATCGGCCTTGCCGGCCGGTTTGCCCAGCAGCAGGGTGACCGCTTCCTCAACCTTGCTTACAGCATAGACTGAAAACTTGCCCTGCCGGACAGCCTGCAGCACCTCGTTGTCCAGCATCAGGTTCTTGACGTTGGTCTGGGGCACGATCACCCCCTGGGTTCCGGTCAGCCCGCCGGTCAGCCGACAGGTCTCGAAGAAACCTTCCACTTTCTCGTTGGCACCGCCGATCGGCTGCACCTCGCCAAACTGGTTGACCGACCCGGTAATCGCCAGGTCCTGCCGTACCGGCACCCCGGACAGGGAGGATATCAGCGCACACAGCTCGGCCAGGGATGCGCTGTCCCCATCAACCTCACCATAGTTCTGCTCGAAGGTGAGGCTCGCCGAGAGGTGCATGGGATCCATCAGCGCAAATCGTGACGACAGCCAGGAACTGAGGATCATCACCCCCTTGGAGTGGATATTGCCACCGAGCTTGACGTCCCGCTCGATGTCCATCACCGCGCCATCGCCGTAATAACAGGTGGCGGTGATCCGGTTGGCCATGCCGAACTCGAAGCCGCCCGTGGACATGACAGACAGTGCGTTTACCTGGCCGACACAGGTGCCGGACGTGGAAACCAGGGTTGTGCCATCGCGGATGGAATCGTAGAACTGGTCACGAATACGGCTGCTGCGGTAACGGGCACTGGCCAGGGCCTGCTCCACGTGACTGTCCTGGATGAGCTTGGCGCCGGCCTGGCGGGCCCAGTAATCGGACTCCCGCAGCAGATTGGCGATGTCGGCAGCGTGGAGCGACAACCGGTCCTGATGCTCGGCCATGCGGGAACTGTGTTCGATGACCCGTGCCACCGCCTTGTTGCTGCAGTGCAACAGGCTCTTTTCCCGTACCAGGCTGGAGATAAACTTGGCGTAGAGCAACTGACTGTCATCGTTACGCCACATTTCATTCTCGAAGTCCGCCGTTACCCGAAACAGCTCGGCAAACTCGGCGTCGTACTCCTGCAGCAGCATCCAGGTGTCGCGATCACCGAACAGCACGATTTTGACATCCAGGGGAATGGGCTCCGGTTCCAGGGAGATGGTTCCGGACAGCGTCAGCTCCCGCTCGAGCGAATTGATCTGCAATGACCGCGAACGCAACGCCCGCTTGAGCCCGTCCCAGACGAACGGCTGCTCCAGCACCTTGATGGCATCCATCAGCAGGTATCCGCCGTTGGCGCGGTGGATACTGCCGGGGCGGATCAGCGAGAAGTCAGTAAACACAGTACCCTTGTAGGTCACGCTCTCCACGTAACCGAACAGGTTGTGATAGGTGGGGTTATCTTCCACCACTACCGGCACCTCGTTGGTTTTCTGGTGCACCAGCAGATTGACCAGGTAACGCCGGGGCATCTTGCGATCCAGGGATGCGTAGGCAATCGCCGCCTGTTCCTCGTTGTCTTCCAGGAAGATGTCGAGGCTTTCCGCCAGATCCTTGCGCACCGCCTCAAGATAGGCCACAACCTCCGGCAACTCGCCGTACTTCTTTTCGAGATCATCAAGCAGGTGACCGGAGATGCCTTCCAGGGTCTCCTGGTTCAGCGCCTGTTGCTTCTCGGCATACTCCTGCTCCCAGTCGGCCAGTTTGCGCAGGGACTGCCGCAACTTCTTCTCCAGCCGATTAATAGCATCCTCGAAGCGGGCGCGCTGCTCATCCGACAAGGCATCGAAGGTTGCCTGGGTATGGGGCTCATCGCCGTTCATTGCCACCAGGCGATAACCACCCGGAGTGGTGACCGTCAGGCTGATCTTCTTGCGCCGGGCCTGCGCCGCCACTTTCTCCAGCTCATCTTCCTGCTTCTTGCCGTATTCATTCTTGAGCTGCTCGGCACGCTCCAGAAAGCTGTCAGAGTCGAAGGTCTGCGGGATCACTTTCATCAACCGCGTCATCAGCCGGTCCATATCCTGCTTCAGCAGGTGGCCCTGGCCACCGGGCAGCTTCAGAACCCGGGGAATGCGTGGCTCCTCGAAATTGGCCACGTAACACCAGTCGTGGCTCTGGTGCTCGGTATCCACATGATGCTCAAGGTAACGGAGCATCATGGTTCGTTTGCCAAGGCCGTTACGGCCCACCGCATAGACGTTATAACCGCCATGGGGCATCGCCAGGGCGAAGCGTACCGCTTCCTGGGCCCGGTTCTGACCCACGATCTCGGCCAGGGGTTCCAGCTGCCGAGTGGTTTTGAACGGAAGCTCCTTGAGGACACAGGCTTTGTATAACTGGTGCAGTGGCAATGACTTCAAGATTGGATCCTGTTGATGGCGTTAGGTTACGGCGGGACATTGTAGAATCTGGCTCCGCCAATGTCCCGTGCAAGCGTGGAATTTACGCAAAAGCAGACATTCTACAGCCCGGAAACTGGCCTGCCATGACTATTCCAGAATAAATCGCAACCGATCCGGGCCATGACAAGCGAGAGCGCCGTCACAAAACCGAGAGGTACTATTTTTAAGGCCATGATTGGAGAACTACACTTCCCTTCCCGGAATTGCAATCCGGGAGCCGTCACTGACAACAACAATCAATCCTGACAGCACTGGACGCTTTTCGTTATGACTGACTCTGTCGAACGCAGAATCAAGGAACGCTATCCCGCTGAATGCCTGAAGGTTGAACTCAGCGAACGTGGCTTTTTCGGTCGTGGCCGGCCCTCGGTTCCGGTCAGTTGCCTCGACCTCAACCGCTACGGCATGGCGGTGTTCAGCACACGCCCCTTCGAGACCAATGCCCGGCTTTATATCCGCTTTGAGGGCAAATACATCCACCAACCGAGAGTCGCCGCCCTGGTGGTGAACTGCCACCCCTGGCGCGCCGGGTTCCGGGTAAGCATCCGTTTCAGTTACTGCTCGGAAAAGCGGGGCTACTCACGGACCGTCGACAATGCCCTGTCGCGCATCGAAGGCTTTTACAACCGCTTTGCCAGCTGACCTGCCCGGCGCGGGTTACAGCAGACCGGCATCCAGGCTGGCCGCAACGTACATGCCCAGTTCGCGGCACTGTTCCTCGAATTCATCGCGGTATTCGCCACGACAAATCAACGGCTCCTGGAGCAGACGCCAGCGCAGCCCGGTGGTGATGGATTCGATAGCGCGTCGGGTTCCGGTGCCGTCATGTCCGGCCCGGATGTAGAACGCAAAAGGCAGGCCCTGAGTCTTCTCCAGACAGGGGTAATAACTGCGGTCAAAAAAGTCTTTCAGGGCACCGCTCATGTAACCGAGGTTCTCGGTGGTGCCGAGGATGATGGCATCGCAGGCCAGGACGTCATCCGGGCCCGCTTCAAGAGGCGGCAGTACCCGGACCTCGACATTCTCGATGTCCGGGTGCCTGGCCCCCTCCGCAACCGCGTTGCGGAGGGTTTCGGTATTTGGAGAGGGTGCATGGGCAACGATCAGTAACTTCCTCGCTCCAGCCATAGCACTCACCTCCAGTCGGTATCAGATCAGATCAGCTCTCCGCTGGCCTCGGCCGGCGTTTCCGCCGCGGCCGCAGCCGCGTCCTTCTTGCTGACCGGCTTCGGCATCAGCTTGTCACGGACCTTGGCTTCGATCTCGTTGGCGATATCCAGGTTTTCTTCCAGGAACTTGCAGGCGTTGGCCTTGCCCTGCCCGATCTTGTCGCCGTTGTAGGCATACCAGGCACCGGATTTATCGACAAAGCCTTCCTTCACGCCCATATCGAGCACTTCGGCCATGTGGTAAATGCCCTTGCCGTACATGATCTGGAATTCGGCCTGGCGGAACGGCGGCGATACCTTGTTCTTGACCACTTTGACACGGGTCTCGTTACCTACAACCTCGTCGCCGTCCTTCACGGAACCAATGCGGCGGATATCCAGGCGTACCGAAGCATAGAACTTCAGCGCGTTACCACCGGTGGTGGTCTCCGGGCTGCCGAACATGACGCCAATCTTCATCCGGATCTGGTTAATGAACACCATCAGGCAGTTGGCGTTCTTCACGCTGCCGGTCAGCTTGCGCAGCGCCTGGGACATCAGGCGGGCCTGCAGGCCGACGTGGCTGTCACCCATCTCACCCTCGATTTCCGCCTTCGGAGTCAGGGCCGCGACCGAGTCAACGACGATGACATCGACCGCATTGGAACGCACCAGCATGTCGGCAATTTCCAGTGCCTGCTCACCGGTATCCGGCTGGGACACCAGCAGTTCATCCACGTTGACACCCAGCTTTTCAGCGTAGATCGGGTCAAGGGCGTGCTCGGCGTCTACGAAGGCACAGGTCTTGCCCTGCTTCTGGGCTTCGGCGATCACCTGGAGGGTCAGCGTGGTTTTACCGGAACTTTCCGGACCGTAGATTTCAACAATCCGGCCGTAAGGCAGGCCGCCAATACCCAGTGCCACATCCAGGCCAAGGGAACCGGTGGAAACCGCAGGAATGGCTTCTCTGGGCTGGTCACCCATCTTCATCACGGCACCCTTGCCGAACTGGCGCTCAATCTGGCCCAGTGCTGCGCTCAACGCTTTCTTGCGGTTGTCTTCCATCGTTGCAAAATCCTCTTCGCCGTTGCCATCGCGGTGGCTGTCATTTGGACTCAGGGATATCCCGGTCAGGCCTGCACAGACCAATCCCTGTATATTTGAACAGTATTAAAACATAACCCGGAGACCAGACCAACCCCCTTTTCAGGGGGAAACATCAGTCATCCGTCACAAATCCGGTAACTCCCTGCAACACATACAAAACTGCCTGCCGGCGCACCGCATCGCGGTCACCGTCAAAGTGGCAGATGCTGGCGCGGATGTCTTGCCGGCTACCCCAGGCGAACCACACCGTGCCAACCGGTTTGGCATCACTGCCACCGCCGGGGCCCGCGATACCGCTGATGGCTACCGCCACATCGGCATCCGTCGCCTGCAGGGCTCCGGCCACCATCTGCCGGACAACGGGCTCACTGACGGCAC
The DNA here is from genome assembly GCF_002744715.1 of Marinobacter profundi. Classification (GTDB taxonomy): domain Bacteria; phylum Pseudomonadota; class Gammaproteobacteria; order Pseudomonadales; family Oleiphilaceae; genus Marinobacter; species Marinobacter profundi. The sequence goes on along the minus strand of NZ_KZ319367.1, from coordinate 36,801 downwards.
CGAACTGTTGCAGGGTATCCGCCCCTACCCCCAGCAAACGCCGCTTCGCCTCGTTGCTGTAGGTGACCAGGCCTGCCACCACATAGCCCGAGGAGCCGGCACGGTCGGTCAGCACCTTGGCCACCCATCCCCCGGTACAACTCTCGGCGGTGGCAATGGTCAGGTTGCGCGCCGTGAGCAGCTCGCCCAGCCGTTCACCGGCAGCGGCGAGTCCGGCTTCTGTTGTGGTCATGATGATCTCCTTCATTTCATCCCGGGCGTTATTTTCTTACAATCCTTGGCCTCACAACCAGCCAACCGATGCGGAAGCGTTCATGTCAGCAGCCCAGACCGATCTCTCCAAGCACACCCCGATGATGCAGCAGTACCTCCGGATCAAGGGCGAGCACCCCAACGAGCTGGTGTTCTACCGCATGGGGGACTTCTACGAGCTGTTCTACGACGACGCCAGGAAAGCCGCCGAGCTGATGGACATCACCCTGACCGCCCGGGGCCAGTCCGGTGGCAATCCGATTCCCATGGCGGGCATCCCCTATCACTCGTCTGAAGGTTACATTGCCCGTCTGGTCCGGGCAGGTCAATCCATCGCGATCTGTGAACAGATCGGCGACCCGGCAACCAGCAAGGGGCCGGTCGAGCGTCAGGTGGTTCGCATTGTGACCCCCGGCACCCTGAGCGACGACGCCTATCTGGAGGACCGCCGCGACAACCTGCTGGCAGCCATTTACAGCCATCGGGAACAGTTCGGCTTTGCCACCCTCGACATCTCCAGCGGTCGCTTCGCCGTCGCCGAGCTGGACAGCACCGAGGCGCTGCAGGGCGAACTGCAGCGTCTGCGTCCGGCCGAGATCCTGATCAGCGAAGACTTTCCCTACCAGGACCTGCTGGACGGCTTTACCGGCATCCGCCGCCAGGGCCCGTGGCTGTTTGAAGCCGATGCCGCCCGCCGGGTCATCACCCAGCAGTTGCAGGTCCGCGATCTGACCGGCTTCGGCTGCGAAGACCTCACCCTGGCGATTTGTGCCGCTGGCTGCCTGCTGCAGTATGCCCGTGAAACCCAGCGCACAGCCCTGCCCCACATTCGCAAGCTGACCCGTGAACGGCGCGAGGAGGCGGTCATTCTCGACGCCACCAGCCGTCGTAACCTGGAAATCGACACCAACCTGATGGGCGGGCACCAGCACACCCTGGCCTGGGTGATGGACCGCACCGCAACCGCCATGGGTGGTCGCCAGCTGCGGCGCTGGCTGAACCGGCCGCTGCGGGATGTGGACACCGTGTGCCAGCGCCAGCAGGCAGTCGCCGCGCTGCTGGACGGCTTCCACTACGAGCCGGTCCACGAGCTGCTGAAAGCCGTTGGCGATATCGAGCGGGTACTTGCCCGGGTCGCGCTGCGTTCTGCCCGACCGCGGGACCTGGCCCGGCTGCGGGATGCCTTCCTTGCCCTGCCAGATCTCCAGAGCACCCTGCAGGCGGTCGGTTCCGGCCACGTGAGTGCGCTGGCAGCGACCATTGGCACCTATCCGGAACTTGCCGACTTGCTGGAGCGGGCCATCATCGATAACCCGCCGGTGGTTATCCGGGAAGGCGGGGTGATTCGCGACGGGTTTGATGCCGAACTGGACGAGCTGCGCAATATCAGCGAGAACGCCGGCCAGTACCTGCTGGATGTGGAAACCCGCGAGAAGGAGCGCACCGGCATCAGCACCCTCAAGGTCGGTTACAACCGAGTCCACGGCTATTACATCGAGATCAGCCGCGCCCAGTCGGAGCAGGCACCGGCAGACTACATCCGGCGCCAGACCCTGAAGAACGCCGAACGCTTCATTACCCCGGAACTCAAGGAATTTGAAGACAAGGCCCTGAGCGCAAAGAGCCGGGCCCTGGCCCGGGAAAAAGCGCTGTACGACGAGGTTCTGGAGACGGTGGCCGCCGAACTCGCCCCGTTGCAGGATGCCGCCCAGGCGCTGGCGGAGCTGGACGTGCTGAGCAATTTTGCCGAGCGTGCCACCAGCCTGCGGTTCTGCGCGCCGGAGTTCAGCACGGCGCCGGGTTTTGATATCGAGGAGGGCCGCCACCCGGTGGTGGAACAGCTTCTCAGTGAGCCCTACGTCCCCAACGACCTGCTGATGGACAATCAGCGCCGGATGCTGGTGATTACCGGCCCCAACATGGGCGGTAAGTCCACCTACATGCGCCAGGCAGCGCTGATTGCCCTGCTGGCCTATACCGGCAGCTTCGTGCCGGCGAACCGCGCACGTCTGGGACCGGTGGACCGGATCTTTACCCGCATGGGCTCGTCGGACGACATTGCCGGTGGCCGCTCCACCTTCATGGTCGAAATGACCGAAACCGCCAACATCCTCCACAATGCCACCGAACACAGTCTGGTGCTGATGGACGAAGTGGGCCGCGGCACCAGTACCTTTGATGGCTTGTCCCTGGCCTGGGCCACCGCGGAGCAACTGGCGAAGGAAATCCGCTGCTATACCCTGTTCGCCACGCATTATTTCGAACTGACCCAGCTGGCTGACCAGCTGGAACACGCGGTAAACGTGCACCTGACTGCCACCGAGCACGATGACTCCATCGTGTTCCTGCACAACGTCCACGACGGCCCGGCCAGCCAGAGTTATGGCCTGCAGGTGGCCAAACTGGCCGGGGTACCCCAGGATGTAATCCGTAACGCCAAGGCACAGCTGGCGCACCTCGAAGGCTCGGCAACTCCGGCACCCGCCACCCTGGCGGCGCAACCCGCCAGCCAGCCAGCGACCGTCCCGGACAAATCTCGCCGAGACACGGTTGGTGAGCCGGCCTGGCAGGGGGATATGTTTGCCAGTCTGGAGCCCAGCAAGGTGGAGGAAGCGCTGGCCGCCCTCGACCCGGACGAACTGACACCCCGCGAGGCCCTGAACCAGCTCTATCAGCTCCGTGAATTGCTGACGAAATGACCCGTGCCGGAATTCAAAACAAGGAGTTACGGGATGGTGGAAAAAGCGGTGAAGTTGACCAGGGTCATAAGCATATAGCAGTGCAGCGCTTGCGGCAGATAGGGGCGATCCCTACAATATCGCGCAATTAATATTACACTGATGAGACTGACCACCGAACCAGGGATCTGACTATGGCTTTTATCGTTACTGATAACTGCATCAAGTGCAAATACACCGACTGCGTTGAAGTTTGCCCTGTTGACTGCTTCTACGAAGGCCCGAACTTTCTGGTAATCGATCCGGACGAGTGCATCGACTGCGCCCTGTGCGAGCCCGAGTGCCCTGCGGAAGCCATCTTCTCGGAAGACGAGCTGCCCGCCGATCAGGTCCAGTTTGTTGAAATCAACGCCGACCTGGCCGGCAAATGGCCGAACATCACCGAAAAGAAAGATCCCCTGCCGGATGCAGCCGAGTGGGATGGCAAGCCCAACAAGCTGCAGTATCTGGAGCGCTGAGCGGAGCCATGGCGATCGCCTGAAACCCGCATACAAAAAAGAGGCATCCGCGGATGCCTCTTTTTTTCGCAAGCTGAAACGAATCAGCCTTGCTGCGAGAGAATCTTGCCCACCGCCGCCGACTTGTAGAAGGGCTGCAGGCGTCGTCGCAGCAGCGCCTCGAGATACCCTTCATCCCGCAACACGTCCACCAGCGGCAAGCCATGGGCCTCGATTTCGGACATCACCAGGGCCCGGGTCACACCAATATCCTGCAGCAGCACCCCGAGTGGCTGGTCGCCATAGCGGGCAAACAGGTGCTCCACCACGGCAAGGGCACAGGCACGGAAATAGGGAGTCTGGCGGAAGGTCAGCCAGAATTCATAGCCAAGGACCACGAATTCCTGCAGCTGGACGTCACCCAGGCCGTCGTTCAGGTCCGCCAGGCTGCGCTCTTCCAGTGAGATCCAGGCCGCCATCACACTGTCCCGCAGCTCATCGTCGGTCAACGCCTTGTGGAGAAACTGTTCACTGCGGGTAATCAGGCCGGGCAGACTATCCGACAGCCAGGCCTTGAGTCGCCGCTCAAAGGTCTCGTCGAGCCCGGGCACCGCCTTGTTCGCCATGCGCTTGCCGAACTTCATCATGGACCCGACCCCGGGCACCGCCTTGGTAATCAGGTTATCCTCATACAGATAATTCACCAGGCCGTGATACACCACGTTGGACACCAGCTCCTGATAGACCGGGTGCGCCATGACTTCACGGATAATCTGCTCCCGCTGCTGGCGAAGCTCCAGGGCTTCCTCCAGAAATGCAGTGGCCTGCTCGCGGCTGATAATGTCTTTCAGGGGAGTTTCGGCCTGTACCGCGGAATTCAGCACCTCCGTGGCCATGTCCGCAGCCAGCTCTGGCAGCCCCGCGTCCAGCTCCATGTCAATGACAATACGCTGGATAACCGCCATCACCTGCTCCACAGAACTCACCCGGTTGAGAGTGACCGATTCGGTGAGCGCGAACAGCTCATCCAGTTCGTTAGCGACGAACTTCTTCAGCTTGGCCCCCTTGAGAGCCGCCAGCTCGTGTTTGACATGTTGCTCCAGAAGGGCTGAAGCAATATCGGTGTTAGCCTTGGTCATGATGTGGTTCCGGAGGTTGACTGCCAGTCTGTGGATTCAGGGTTGAGGCTAACACGGCACCGGCCCGCGCCAATTTGCCCGAAAGGACGGATTGCCGGAGCAGTTGGGCCAAGCGAGAGTGTGATCCGGGTTACTGAAAATCGCTGAACTGATGAGGCTCGGCGGCCAGCGACAGGCAAACACTGCCCGGCCCGATATAAATGCTGCTGGTTATGCCCATCTGGGACAACAGCAACTCTACCCCATTCCGCTCACAGGCGTCCCGAAGCCTGTTCAGAGCGGGCAACTCCTCGATCTCGGTCCAGGACAGGCCGCAGGACAGGCTCACATAGGGAGTCAGCAGGCCAGCGTCAACCCGGCCGGCAGCGTAGTTCATGACCTTCTCGACCGCAGTATCGAAGTTCCGGGTTTTCGCCACCGGCTGCCCCTCGGCACCCTGACCAAAAATGACCGGGGTGATGTTCAGTGCCTTGCCCAGGAACGCCACGACGGCCGAGATGCTCTTGTCGCCACGGCGGCGCGCCCGTTCGCGGATGTAGTGCAGATCGCGAGGGATTACGCAGGTATACATCCGGTCGGTAAAAGCCTCGACCTCCTGTCGCAACACGTTCTTGGACAGCTTCTGGTCAATCAGCCGGAGGGTGTGGGCTGCCAGCAGCCCCTGGCCGGCGAAGATCTGCTTGCTGTCGATCACCCGCATGGAGAATTTTCCCGGCACCCCGGCGGCCGCCCTCGCCTGCTGACAGCTTCCCATCACTGTGTTGTAGGCATCGGTAGCATTCTGGAAAATCAGGCTTCGCGACCGGGTTACGGTTTCACAGATGGCAACATCAAACTGGGTGACCACCTTTTCCATCAACAGATCATGGATCTGGCCAGCGGAAAAGGCTTCAGTCTCGGCATGGTGGCCTTTCTGCAGGAGGCCGCTCTGATAGAACTCCTGGGTTAGCACCGGGTCGTGGTTGTCGATAAATACCTGATTGTCGATCTTTGCCGTTACGGGGAGAATAAACAGATCATGCTTGCGACTGAACTCATAGGGCAGGTCACAGGCAGAGTCCACAATAAGACCAACGCGCATCGGGGCCTCCAGGGTCATCAGGCTGGCCGGACTGCCGGGCCAACCGTCTTGTCATTGTTATTGTCAGAGGCAAGATGTAACACAATGCCATCACAATTTCAGCCGCCCGGAACAAACTGACCCCAAAAGCGTCATATCCCATCGGGAGCTTGCTGGCGTCAGGCGGGATAGCGACTGTCCTGCAGTTCTGCCAGGTTCTCCCTCAACAGGTCACGGTTATCCTGTTGCCAGGGCTGGAAACCGGTGCGCAGGTACGCCAGGAACTCGGGCAGGCAGCGCCGCAGGACACCTGGCCTGCCCCACAGGAAGTTGATTCCCCCAAGCCAGGTCCTCAGGCTCCATAACTTGCCGTCGGTTTTCAGCAGGCTGCAGGTATTGAGAAAGGTGTACTTGAAGAAATTCCAGGTCACAAACAGGAACACTACCTTGCGCAGGCGCTCGTTACCCACGCACTGGCGGTAAACATCGAAGGCAACGGACTTGTGCTCGGTTTCCTCAATGGCATGCCAGCGCCACAATCGCTGCATCCGGGGACTGGCACCGGCCATCCATTCCGGGTGCCGCAGAATCGCATTAGCCAGCACCGCGGTGTAATGCTCGGCACCACAGGTTCCCGCCAGTTGCCGACTGGCCGGCAGCCGGCCTACCCACGCCATGTGCTTGCGGAAGCGCCGGTCAATCGCATCAATCTCGTAGCCACGGGCCCTCAGTGCCTCGTTGTAACTCTTGTGTTCGCGGCTGTGCAAAGCCTCCTGGCCGATAAAGCCCCGGATCTCCTGCTTGAGCTTGGGATCGTCAATCCTGTCCCGATACAGTCGCACCGCGTTGATGAACTGCTGCTCACCGTCAGGGAACTGAAGGGACAACGCGTTGAAAAAGGCGGTACGAAAGGCGTCATTGCCATGCCAGAAGGATTTCAGATCCTCGCTGACATCAAAGTGGATGTGCCGGGGTGCGACAGACACCCCTTCCGGGGTCGAGCTGACTGACATGGTGGCCTCCTGTCGTCAGATTATTGTTATCAGCGCATTGAACTTCGTCTAATTTTTAACCGGAGACGCCAGTTTAACCTCACCCGGATTCTGCCGAAAAGAAAACGACAGGATAGATAAGACAATTTGTCACGATATGACAAATTGTCAATGCAGTATCGGATATTCGCATGCGAATGGCTCACGGCAAGCCGCAAGCCTGGCCACGCCCGACTCAGTACACATCCTCCAGATAACGTCCCTGTACTCTCAAATCATCCACATCCAGCCTCAAAGGCTGAAGAATCTCTTCGAAAACCTGTTTCACCCCGGCGGCCATCTCTCTGCCGCCACACACCAGAACCTGGGCACCGGTATCAATCATCTGCCGCAAGGCCGTTTGATCCTGCAGGAGCCGGTCCTGCACGTAGGCCCTTTCAGCGGATCTTGAGAACGCGGTACTCAACCCCGTTAGCCGGCGATCCTCAAGGTAGTGCCCCAGTTCCGGCTGATAGAGAAAATCCGAAGTCGCACTTCGCCCGCCCCAATAAAGGTACATGGGGTTGCGGGCGGTATTGTTCCGGATAAATCCGGTCAGCGGACCGATCCCTGCACCGGCACCAATCAGAATGACGGGCACTGTGCCAGCGACCGGGCGAAATCCCGGGTTCTGGCGGATGAAAGCCTCAACACTGTCACCCGGTTTCAGGCCATGCAGGTAACCGGAGCAAAGGCCACCGGGCTGTTTGCGGACGCAGATCTCAAATACACCGTCACTGGCCGACGAAGCCAGCGAGTAAAACCGTGCGTCCTGCCCTTGGGGTGGCAGGATGCCAAGCAGGTCACCTGCCTCGAACGCTGGCAGGCTATGGCGGCGAGACCGGGAGAACCAGGACCGCCATCCCCGCCCCGGGTCTGCCAGCCTGAACCGCAAGATACTGGTCGGCGCCTGCACTGCCAGCCCGTAATCCACACGTTCTGCAAGCTCCAGCCGCACGGTGCGGGGCGGAACCGGATCATGGCTCAGGGACAGCGGAGATCCGATTGCAGTGCCAAGCTGGTCACCCCACTCGCTGAACCGGCCAGCGGAGCAGCGGTCAATCAGCTCAACGGGTTGTATCCGGCTCAGTCCCTTGCCGGCAAGCGCTTCATCAACCTCCAGGGCAAACTGGCAGAAGTTCGGGAACTGACGGTCACCAAACCCCAGTACGGCATAGTTCAGCGTGCTTCCGGCGCGGAAGTCGCGAAGCCGGGTCATAAACTGCCGGGCCGAGGCTGGCGCATCACCATCACCGTAGGTGGAGGTCAGCAGGAGCAACATAGAAGCCACTGGATAAGCGTCCGCCAGTGCGTTCATCTCCGCACAATGCACCCGGAACCCCGCCTTGGTCAGGCCCGTCTGCAGCGCCCGGGCAAAGCCCCAGGTAGCACCGCCCTCTGACCCCACCAGAACAACGACATCGGCCTCATCGACAGCCACGCGGTGCTGGACCTTTACCGACGACCACCGCCGCTGCCACCAGATAATAGCTCCGGTCACCGACAGCACCGGCACGGCAAGCGCAGCCACACCGAGTATCAGGCCCAGCCACCACAGGCCCTCTCCGGTATGCAACCTCATGATCCATTGCTGGACCGCGCTGCCGGTGGAGCGGGGCTGGAACTGCAGTAGCTCACCGGTAGCCTGATCCACGAATCCGGACCCACCCGTGGTGGTCAGGGAGTACACGTCCCGGGGGTCATCGGGATAGGGAAACACGAGTTCCCGGAGATCGCCAAGATCAACCTCTGTGAGTGCCTTAAGCCGGTCAACCGGACGGGGTTGCCCCCCGGAAACTTCGGCCGGGAAACCTGGCCCCGGGTCGGAGGCCTCTGGTAGCAGACCAAATCGCTGGGCCGACAGGAAACTGCCGGTCAGCGCCGACAACAACAGCCCCAAAACCGCCAGCCGGGCCAATTCGGCATGGAACCGTTGACTGCCGGTGCCGGCCAACGGCCGCATCAATGCTCTCCAGCCACCACTCCGGCGGGCCAGCAAAACCATGCCCGACAGGCAGACAAACAACATCAATGCGGCCGAAATGCCCGCCACCATCCGGCCTGGTGTATCCAGCAGGAAGGAGCGGTGCAGGTCCCGGATCCAGACAAAGAACGCCGCTGGCTGGTAGGCCGCCAGACGCTCGCCGGTCAACGGGTTGACCAGGTCGGCCCCGGTCTGGCCATCCCGGCTGTAGTAAACGACCACTTGGCCGGAGAGGTCACGCACAATCTGTTCAGTGCCCGGATAGTTCTCCGCCACCCGTCCTGCCAGCTGGGCAACGCTGATCTCCCCGGCCGGCGGAACCACCGCGCCGGCCCGGTCCAACACCGGCGCAAGGGCCAGCATTGAACCGGTAACAGCCAGTGTCACCAGAAACACCACCGCAAACAGAGCGGGCAGACCGTGCAATTTACGCAACATCACGCTGGCTCCTGGCTACCCGTTAAAAATCGTAGCGGAACAAACGAACGTAACCCCGCCCCGAGACTGGCGTGCCCGCCCCGTCGGTGGTCAGCGGTAATGCAACATCCGCCCTGTTGTCACGCATATCCTCCACCGCGGTATCGACGCGGACTTCGTAGCCGCTGTCAATCAGCGCGTCATCAAGATCAAGCGTGATTTTCAGGGTGCGTCCGCTGGTAATGCTGGCTCCCGTCAGCCCGTCATATTCCGCGGGGTCCAGCCTGCTGCCACGGGCCCAGCCGCTCAGATGCTTGTAATACTTTGACTTTTTCCCGGCTACCCAGAGCGTCCCCTGGTACGCCCCGGACGCATCCGTAAGGTAAAGGGCTATATAGGCGCCATCGCCACCGTAGTCGTATAGCTCGGTTGTGAAGGTTACTTCACGTGCCTGCGCCAGCGCGGGCAAGGCAACTGCTACAGCCAGGCCCAGAGCAAGAAGAATCTTTTTCATACCGTACCTCGTCATACCGTATTTCCGTTATCACGTTGAATTGCAGAAACAGCGGTCAAAACAATGGGCGGGTTATTCCACCGTCACTGTTGGGCGCCCCTTGACGATGCCATTACGGGGAACCGGACGATCGGCCTGAGCCTTGTCCCCGGCTTGGCGATCGCCCTGGTCCTGCCTGTTGTTATCGTCATCGTCATCGTCATCGTCGTCTTCCCGTTCCAGTTCCATCAGTTCGAGGGAGGCAGGTGCAAACGAAGCCTCTACACGCCGCCCCTCCGGGGCCAGCCCCTTCACTTCATAGCATCCGTCATCCACCTTGATGCGGTAGACCGTCCAGCCCTCCGCCTCCAGTTTCTGACGCAAGTGTTCCCGCGGCTGCCAGTCAGCCACCGGATCGTCACAGTCATCGTCCGCCAGCACCGGTGCACTGAGGCACAGAACTGCGAGGCTGATAATCACCGGTTTGGTCTTCATGGGATGTCTCCTGTTGAATCCACACCACCTATTCTGGGGCGCAGACCTGACACTGGCCTGAACGCCCCGGGAAGGGTTAACGGAACTGGAAGGCTTCCTTGTGGAAGCGTGACAAACGCAACGGTGCCGTCCGCAATCCCCGCTCCAGGCTCTGCCCCAGCCCTGCCGGGCCGCAGAACCAGACCTCAGCCCTGGCACCCGGGCTTTCACTGGCCGACAACGCTTCTGCCGAAAGGCTCTCCCCTTTACTGCTGTCGTGAATCTGCAGCTTGATGCCCGGATAGTCCCGACAAAGGGCCTGAAGCCGCTCGACCACCGGGTCCCGGTCAGCGTTACGGGTGCAGTAGTGCAGATCCGCTTCAGGTGCGGGCTGGTGGGCAGCACTCGCCGCTTCTAGCCAGGCGAGAAAGGGTGTTACACCAATGCCTCCGGCAATCCAGATCTGGTGGGCCTTGCGATTTCTTCGATTGAAATCGAAGCAACCGTAGGGACCTTCCACGGTCACCGGCTGCCCCACGTCGATTTTATGGGCCAGGTTGCGGGTGAAATCGCCAAGCGACTTGATCAGGAAAGTGACCCGGCCGTTACCGCTATCGGCGCTGGCAATGGTGAAGGGATGAGAGCCCTCCAGCCTGTTGAACGTTACCAGGGCAAACTGTCCCGGCCGGTGCCCCTGCCAGGCCCTGCCGAGGTCCAGGGTGACCTCGGTGATGCTCGGTTCCGGGGAATTGATGGCCACAATCTTGCCCTGCACCTGACGACGTCGGCCGACCCTGCCGGCCAGCGAAAGCACGCTGGCGAGGCTGCCGCCTGCCAACAGGGCTGCCATCAGCCAACCGATGGGTTGCTGCCACCAGTCCAGTGGAGCCAGCCAGGCCGCATGGAACGCAAGTAGCAGGAAAAGCGCAGGCATTGCCCGGTGCAGATAACGCCAGTACCGGTAGGGGAACTTACGCCACAGCGTGATCAGCACCATGGCGAACAACAGGTAAATGGCAAATTCACCCACTTCTTCAGCCGCATCGCGCATCGCCTCGATGAAACCGCTGTAGTGCAGGTCATCGAGCCGGCTGATGCCGCCAAAGATCGCTTCGATGACATCGTCACCCATCTCGATCAACCAGTGCGCCGCCGCGAAGGCCACGGCCAGAATGCCTGCCCACTTATGGGTGCGATAGATCTTGTCCAACCCGCCCATGGGCCGCTCAAGCCAGGCCGGGCGAAGGGCCAGCATCATGGTCAGGGACAACAGGGCGATGGATAACCACCCGCTGAGCAGCAGGCCCTGGTCATAGACGGACCAGTGCCCGGCGGATGTCGTCAGGTTCCATGCCCACAGGCCGGTGACGACAAGAACGAAGGGTATAATCAGGCGGATCATGGTGTCTCCTCGGATCAGCTCCCGGAATGATTGCGGTCAGGCTACCGCGCAAACCTGACAGCCAGCTGAAGGTGATCCGGGAACAGGGCAAATCCTTGACTATTAAGGCTGCTGTCAGGTTCCGGCTGTAGTATGTTCTTCGGAAACCGCATCAAAGGTGGGCTATGCGAATATTGCTGGTGGAGGATACTGTGGGCCTGGGTGAGGCTGTACGGGACCAGATTACCGACGATGACCATGCCGTGGATTGGGTACAGTCCCTGAGGTTTGCTGAAGCCAGCCTGCAGACCACCGCCTACGACCTGGTCCTGCTGGACCTGATGCTCCCGGACGGTCATGGCCTCGGTTTTCTGAAAACCATCAGAGCCAGTGGCAATACCACCCCGGTAATCATTCTTACGGCCAGGGACCAGGTATCCGACCGGATTGAGGGCCTGAACGCCGGTGCCGACGACTACCTGATAAAACCCTTTGATCTGTCCGAACTGTCCGCCCGTGTAGCTGCCGTGGCACGACGTTACCGGGGCAACCCGAATCCACTGATACAGGTGGGCAACCTGGAGGTGGATCTGCACGATCATCGCATCCAGCGCAATGGCCAGCCGGTAGAACTGACTGCCCGTGAGTGGGCCTTGTTCGAGGGCTTCATACAGCGGCCGGGAATGCTGCTGTCAAGACAGCAACTGGAAGACAGGCTGTATGCCTTCGGGGCCGAAATCGAAAGCAACACCATTGAAGTCTATGTCAGCCGCCTACGGAAAAAACTGGGGCGTGACGCCATCGTAACGGTGCGGGGCATGGGCTACCGCCTGGAAACCCATGAATCGTAACAGCAGCCTGCAAAAACGCCTGGGTATTGGCCTCACCCTTGGGGTCACGCTGCTGTGGCTGCTGGGCGTGGCGGCGTCTGGACTGGTGGCACAGCACGAAATGAACGAAGTCTTCGACAGTGCCCTTGAAGAGACTGCGCAACGCATTCTGCCGCTGGCCGTAACCGACATTCTGAATCGCGAAACCGATACCGGAAACCGCACTGCCCCTGCCCTGAAAGAGCATGACGAATACCTCACCTACGTAGTCAGGGATCGTCAGGGCAGCCTGCTGCTCCAGTCCCACGATGCCGACCTCCGTGTATTCTCAGCACGGCCCCGCGAAGGTTTCACCAACACTTCCACACACCGGATCTATGGCGCGTCGGCAGTCAGCGATACCCTCTACATCGAAGTGGCCGAACCTCTGGCACACCGACGCGAAGCCGCTCTGGAAGCCGGCCTGGCGTTACTGGCGCCCTTGCTCTTCCTGATTCCGGTCAGCCTGTTCGGGGTCTGGTGGGTCGTCCGGCTCTCCCTGCGAAGCGTGGTCGAGTTCCAGCGCTCGATCGAATCCCGGGGGGCAAGCGATCTCTCTCCCGTGGACAAAGGCCCGCTACCGGAAGAGTTCAAACCAACGGCGGTTGCCGTCAACCGGCTGCTGGCCCGGCTGAACCGCGCGCTTGACGCGGAACGGAGTTTCACCGCCAACAGCGCCCACGAATTGCGCACCCCGCTGGCCACAGCCCTGGCCAAGGTACAACGGCTGAAAACACAGCTGGCGGATCAACACCTGAAAAAGAATGTGGTTGAGATTGAAGAGGCGCTGCGCAGCCTGTCCACGCTGTCCGGCAAGCTGCTCGAACTTGCCAAGGCCGAAGGCGGAGGCGCGATTTCGCAAAAGCCCCATAACCTTGTGCCAATACTTGCGATGATCGCCCGCGATTTCGAACCCCGGGCGCCCGGCCGCATTCGCCTGACCTTGCCGGAGCATGAGGTGAACTCCCTCCTTGATCCGGATGCCTTTGCCATTCTGGCCCGCAACCTGATCGAGAACGCTCTGAAACACGGCTCGGCGCAACACCCCGTGGATGTGATCATGACCGACGATGGAAGGGTGCGAGTCTGCAACGGCGGCGCCATCGTGCCACCTGACCAGTTGGCCCTGCTACGAAACCGGTTCGCCCGCTACGACACCGAGACAGGCGGCTCCGGCCTGGGGCTCGCGATTGTGGATGCCATCGCTTCAGGTTCCGGTATGCCCCTGCATTTGCGATCGCCGGCAACAGGACGCTCCGACGGCTTTGAAGCAGAGGTGAATGTGACTCCCGCGGGGCTTCGCGAGCATAGCCACTAACCGCAGCCGGACAACAAAAAAAAGGAGGCACACAGGCCTCCCAAGGACACACAAGGGGCAGACAGCCTCCGGTCAGCTCCGGAGGCTCTCCGTTCAGTGTTCTTCTGCGGCGACAGTACCCGGGGCTTCCGGATCAGCAGTGAAGCCCAGCAAGCGGGTACGCTCGATGAGGAAATAGAGTACGGCACCGGTGGCGAGACCCCAGCCTGCACCATAGACCGCCAACACCACACCCATGGTGCCGGCAATGCCGCGCTCGGTGTTGTTCTCCAGTTGCTCCAGCCCCACCATCAGACAGATGTAACCGGTCAGCAGCAGGGTCAGCGACAGGGCAATCGGCAGTACCGGCTGGAAGAAGCTCACCAGCGGCAGGATAAACAGGGCAATAAACCCGGTAATCCAGAAGGTGCCGCCGCCACTGTAGATGGAGTCCATGGCGTTGCGGCCGTATTTGTAACGTTCTGCCATGGTGGCGGTCACGGCAGTCCAGATCGGGCCAGCCAGGCCCGGATAGGGCGCAAAGAAAGCGTGCATGCCGTTGCGGATGGCGGTCACCAGGTGCACCCGGTCGATGCTGTTGTCGATATCCTCGTCCTTGCGCAGGTGGTCGACACGATTCATCAGGGACTGGCCCACGACGATGTCTCCGAAGGCAATGACATAGGCAATCACCGCGGTCGGAATGGCGTACATGAACACGCTGGCATCCGGAAAGCCGACAACAAACGGCAGGTAGTTCCACAGTTCGCCAAAGGCCGGTTTGGTGATGCCCCACTCCACATTGGGCACCGCATACTCACCGGTGGCAAAACCAACCAGGATAGCCACCACCATTCCGGGCACCATGCCGTAGTTGGCGATCTTGCGGGCGATGGAATTGCTCTCCACAAAGCCCTTGAACGACACCGAAAACATCAGGTAGAGACACACCAGGCCGCCCACGATCAGGGAGATCGGCGTGTTGGCCAGGCGACCACCCGCCTCAATCTCGCCCATCAGCGCCGCAATACCGGCACCGATAATGATGCCGCCTTTCATCGACCGGGGAATCAGCTCGACCAGCTTGCTACCCAGGCGGGTAACCCCCAGTACCAGGAAGATGATGAACACCAGGAACTGCAACGCAAACAGCGCCTGGATGGCCTGCGGGCCGGGTGCGTAATCGGCCAGGAACAGCAGCACCACCGGAATACCCGGGGTAATCCAGCCCGGCACCAGTGGCACCCCCAGCAGGGCGGGCAGCATGAAACCGATCCCACAAACCACCACATAGGCCAGGGCGACGTCATAAGGAACGCCGAGATACTTCTCCAGCAGGGGAATCATTGCCAGGCTGACCACAAACATGATCAGGGCCTGGACCATCTCCGCAAACTCCCAGCGGTAATGGACAAACGGCAGGCGGACTTTGAAGGGGCCGGCTGGCCAGTAAGGTTGCTCTTCGCCGTTACGGCGATGGAAAATTTGCATAATAAAGCCTCCTGACACACGCACGCGTGTGTCTGATGTTGTTTTTGTAACGATCAGAATGCTTTGACGAGCGCCCCGTGACGGGGCGCTGGCAGGTGCGCCGGCTTACCCGGGCCTGGTTATCCCGACCCTAGTCAGTCGAGTTCTTTAGCCTGGTCGCGCAGCACGAACTTCTGGATCTTGCCCGTTGAGGTTTTGGGCAATTCCGAGAACACCACGGTCTTCGGCACCTTGAACCGCGCCAGGTGTTCGCGACAGAAGTTGATGATGTCGTCTTCGCTCACCTCGCCGGCTTCCGGCTTCAGGGTAACGAAGGCACAGGGCGTTTCCCCCCACTTCTCATCCGGACGGGCCACCACGGCCGCTTCCAGAACCGCGGGATGGCGGTACAGGGTGTCTTCCACCTCGATGGTGGAGATGTTTTCGCCACCGGAAATGATGATGTCCTTGAGGCGGTCCTTGATCTCCATGTAACCGTCCTCGTGCCACACCGCCAGGTCACCGGTGTGGAACCAGCCGCCACGGAACGCTTCCTCGGTGGCCTTGGGGTTCTTCAGGTAACCCTTCATCACGGTGTTGCCACGCAGGAAGATCTCACCAATGGTCTTGCCGTCTTTCGGTACCGGCTGCATGGAATTGGGATCCCCCACCATGGTGCCGGCCAGGGTGTGATAGCGCACGCCCTGACGGGCCTTGATACGGGCACGCTGATCCAGCGGCAGCTCGTCCCACTCGGACTTCCAGGCGCACACGGTGACCGGTCCGTAGACCTCGGTGAGGCCATAGACGTGGGTTACCTTGATACCCATTTCCTCGACTGCACCGATCACCTGGGCGGGGGGCGCCGCGCCCGCTGTCATCGACTTCACTTCATGGTCGATCCCGGCCTTGGCGGCGGCCGGCGCATTCAGCAGGGCGTTCAGCACAATCGGTGCGCCGCACATGTGGGTGACCTGATGGTCCCGAATCAGCTGCAGGATCTTTTCCGGATCAACCCGGCGCAGGCAGACATGGGTACCGGCCATTGCAGTGATGGTCCACGGGAAGCACCAGCCGTTGCAGTGGAACATCGGCAGGGTCCACAGGTAGACCGGGTGCATACCCATAGACCATACGGTCTGGTTACCCAGCGCGTTGATGTAGGCGCCACGGTGATGATAGACAACACCCTTGGGGTTTCCGGTGGTGCCGGAGGTGTAGTTGAGGGAAATCGCATCCCACTCATTGGCTGGCAGGCTCCAGACATAGTCCGGATCTCCTTCCTGCAGGAACGCTTCATAATCCAGGTCACTGACCTGGACACCCTCGCCATACTCCGGATCGTCCACATCGATCACCAGCGGCTTGTTTTCCAGGCGGCTGACCGCATCGCGGATGACTTCGCCGAATTCGCGATCAGCGATCACTACTTTGGCCTCACCATGTTCCAGCATGAAGGCAATGGCTTCGGCATCGAGGCGAACATTGAGGGTGTTGAGAACCGCTCCGATCATCGGCACACCAAAGTGGCACTCGACCATCGCAGGAATGTTGGGAAGCATGGCCGCCACGGTATCTCCACGGCCAATACCACGGCCGGCCAGGGCCGAGGCAAGCCGGCGGCAACGCTGATAAACCTGTTGCCAGTTATAGCGGATGGCGCCGTGGATCACCGCCGGATAATCCGGATACACATTAGCGGTGCGCTCGATGAAATCAATCGGAGACTGAACGGCGTAATTGGCATCGACGGGGTCGAGCCCCTGCTCATAGATCGAGGTCATTGCGGCATTCCTCAGTGAACTCTGTTGTTCTTATGGTGTATTCAGGGAGCTGGCTAAAAAAGCTATACTCTCGGTTTGCGGTGATAGTATTTCATAGCATAAATACTAGAAATAACACCTAGGTATTATAGTAATACCACTATAACAAGATCGCTTAATGACCAGCCACTCAGAAAAATATAGCAGCTACCTGAGCGACCACGACCCGGATGCCGGCCTGGTGCTGGATGCCCACGGGGCCATTCTCGCCGCCAACCGGGCGGCGAACCGGCTCGCAGACAGCGAGCCGGCCCTGGTACTGCCCACCAATACCGGGGCACTGATCACCGCCTGCCTGCGCCAGCAGCGTGCCATCAGTGGCGTGGAAAGCCGGTTTTCCGGAGCCATCCTGTTATGGACCTTCATTCCGGAACCGGGTGCCGGGGTGGTCATCGCGCGGGGGCGTGACGCCACGGAAGAAATCCGGGCACTGGACGAAGCAACCCGCTCAAGCCGGCTCTATCGCCTGATCACCGAGAACACCACCGACCTGATCTCCCGCCACGCCCCGGACGGCCGCTTTATTGACGCCACTCCGGCGTCCTGGCGGTTGCTGGGATACTGGCCGGAAGAACTGCGGGGCAAGCGGCTGGAAGAGGTGTTCCAGGTCAATCAGGCAGAAGCCCGCCTGGAGGACGTTCGCAATCGCCTGCGGGATGACGGCTACGCCACCCTGACCCTTGAAATCCGGCACCGGGACGGCAGCAAACGCTGGTTCGAGATTGCCAGCCGCGCCATCCGCGAAACCTACACCGGCTCGGTAGTGGAGGTCATCAGCGTGTCCCGGGACATCACCGCCCGGGTCGAATCGGAAGAACACAACCGCCGGCTGGCCGCTGAACTGGCCCACACCACGCGCCTTGCCACCCTCGGGGAACTGGCGTCAAGCATTGCCCACGAAATGAACCAGCCGCTGGCCACCATCGTCAATTTCGCCAGCGCCAGCCAGCGCTATCTGAAACAGTCCCGGGAGCACCCCGAGTGCCTGGACCGGGTCGAAGACGGCCTGCAACGGATTACCCATCACGCCAACCGGGCCTCGGAAGTGATCAAACGCCTGCGGGCTTTCCTCAGCAAGGGCCAGAAGCGCACCGCGCCCGTTCAGGTCAACGAGCTGGTCAGCAATGCCGCGCGACTGTGCCAGTGGGATTGCGACAAACATGGCATCGCCATCCTGCAACAGCTGTGCGCCAGCGATCCGGTCATCACCGCCGATCCGATGTTGCTCGAACAGGTACTTATCAACCTGATCCGCAACGCGGTGGATGCCAACCTGGAGGCAAGGCAACCAGGTAACGGTGAGCCGCCGGAGCGCCACAGCACGATCACCCTTACCACCTGCGTCAACCGCGAACAGGAGACGCTGATCGTGGTCACGGACCAGGGCACCGGCCTGGATGAACAGGGCCGCCGCCAGATGTTTACCCCGTTCTACACCAGCAAGCCGCAGGGCATTGGCCTCGGCCTGTCAATGAGCCGCTCGATCATCGAGGGATTTGGCGGATTCCTTGACGCCTACCCTGCAGATACCGGCGGGCTGCAGATGATCTGCCGCTTCCCGCCTTCCACCAACAAGAACAAAGCTGTGATTGCTCCGGAGAACTCCTGATATGACCGATGCCACCACCGTCTATGTCGTCGACGACGATGCGGGGATGCTTGAATCCACCCAATGGCTGCTGGAGTCGGTGGGGCTGACTGTGCAGGCGTATGCCGACGGTCGCCAGTTCCTCGATGCCATTGGTGACCAGCAGAATGGCTGCGTCATTCTTGATATCCGCATGCCCGGACTGGGCGGCCTCAATGTGCAGGAAGAATTGCAGAAACGGGGTTCACAACTGCCGATTATCTTCGTGTCCGGCCACGCCGACGTCCCCATCGTGGTGCGGGCATTCAAGTCCGGCGCGTTCGATTTCATCGAAAAGCCATTCAACGAACAGCTGCTGCTCGACAGCGTCCAGCAGGCCGTCCAGTTACACCGGGAGCGGAATAACCGCCCGCCGCAACCGGAGCACGCCACCACCGACCTGCTGGCCACCCTGACCCGCCGGGAGCGGGATGTTTTCCTGCCACTGGCCCAGGGCTACACCAGCCGCGAAATTGCCGACCGGCTGAACGTCAGCATCAAGACCATCGACCTGTATCGGGCCCGGGTGATGAAACGACTGGGTGCCGACCGGCTGCCGGACGTTACCGGGCTCGCCATCGCGGCGGGCCTGGTTGACCCGCTGGACCTGCGGGCCAACGATCGGGACAGCGAAACGGCATCCTAGCGTTCCTGATTCCTGGTGGCTGACGGCTGGTGACAGTCAGCCGCCATCCGCCAGCTGACCGGCAATCTGCCCCAACCTCGCGATGGCAGCCTCGATTCGCGCCGACCAGGGGTTGGCACCGTTCAGGCGTATGCAGTTCTCGTATTTGTCGGCGGTCGAGAACATCCGGCCGGGAGCAATGTTGATGTGCTCCGCTCGCGCCCGCTGGTAGAGTTCGGTACCCGACACCTGGGCCGGCAGCTGCACCCACAGGATAAAACCGCCCTGGGGCCGACTGACGGCAGTGCCTTCCGGGAACGCGCGGCCAACGGCAGCCCGCATCCGCTCCACCGCGTCACGGTATTCCTGGCGGGCCCCTCGCAGATAACGGTCGTAGCCGCCCTGCTCCAGCAAATGGGCAACCGCCAGCTGGGGTATCGACGAGGTCGCCAGGTTGGCAAAATACTTGTGCTGGCGGGCCGGGGCCATATAGCGGCCGGGAATCATCCAACCCAGCCGGAGCCCCGGGGAAATCGTCTTGGAAAAGGAATTGCAGTAGATCACGTTATCTGAGCGATCGAAGGCCTTGACCGGACGCGGCCGCTCGCCGGTGTGATAGAGATCGCCGTAGATGTCGTCCTCAATCAACGGCACACCGGCATTATCCAGCATCGCCACCAGTTGCCGCTTGCGCTCGTCGGGCATCCGCGCGCCCATCGGATTACTGTGGTTGGCCACCACCACGCAGGCTTTCACCGGCCACTGGTCGAGCGCTACCTGCAGGCCTTCAAGGCTCAGGCCGTCGGTGGGATGGCTCGGCACCTCGATGACCCGCAACCCGACCACATCCAGCGCCTGCAGGATGCCGGGGAACGACGGTGACTCCACCACCACGATGTCGCCCGGGCTGGTAACCGCCCGCAAGGCCAGGATGATGGCTTCCTGGGCACCGTTGGTCGCAAGAATCTCGTCCGGGGTCACCGGTACGCCGAGCGTCGCCATGCGCTGGGCGATCTGGCGCCGGTACACGGTTTTGCCGGGGAAGGCATAGTCGAGGGTTTCCAGGCTCCGTCGCGCCGCCCACAGCGTTGCCTGCTGGATCTGCCGCACCGGCAAAAACTCCGGCCCGGGGATGGCAGCGGCCAGCGGGACCATCCGCTTCTGTTCATCGACACACAACTCCAGCGCCATGTCCCGGGCGCTCACCGGTACCGGGCGGGACTGGTGGGTGGGCATGGCCGGCTCTGGGACATCACCGCGGGGCAGGCGGACAAAATAGCCACTGCGTTCACGGGCCTCGAGGAAGCCCCGGCCCTCCAGGGTCTGGTGGGCGTGCAGCACTGTCGAAATACTCACCCCGAACTGCCGGCTCAACACCCGGACCCCGGGCAGCCGCTCGCCATCCCGATAGACGCCTTCGCGAATCAGGGCCTGAAGCTGGTCGGCCACCTGGTTGTAGAGAATACCCATTGCGTAATCCTGCCAGAACGGTTGCACGAGAGGGCAGTACAGATGGCCCGGAAAGCAACCGGTACAGAAGGTTTACGGGATCAACTGTACCGGTGCAAAATCAGCTTAGCTGGTTCTGTTATGGCTGTCACTTCCGTCGGAGAATGGACCAACCATCCACGGAAGAGGAAAGAGGAGCGACACCATGACTGCTGCTGTCCACGCCCTGCACCATCCCGAACCGTTACCGCTCGCCAGCCGCAAGGATTTGCTGGGTGTCGGCGAAGCCGATCCGGCCACTGGAATCCGCCACAGCCTGCCAGCGCTCCACGGCCTGCTGAGTGATCTGGGTTTTCATATCATCACCTGCAACCCGGGCCACTGGCTGTTGCGGCTCCACCAGGCATTGCCGGAACTTCACTTTTATACTGAAGCGGAACTGGCCCATTTTGCCCGCCACCGCGCCCGGCGCTATGCCCAACACTATGCCCGACAGAATCTGAGGAGAACCTAATGCCTACCCTGCCAATCTATCAGGTTGACGCCTTTGCTGACCGGGTCTTTACCGGCAATCCGGCGGCGGTAATGCCGCTGGAGCACTGGCTGGAGGACACTGTTATGCAGGCCCTCGCGATGGAAAACAACCTGTCCGAAACGGCGTTTTTTGTGCCCCTGACCGCAGGCGACGACGCCGACTTTCACATCCGCTGGTTCACCCCGGCGGCGGAAGTTCCGCTCTGTGGCCACGCCACCCTGGCCAGCGCCTGGGTTATCTTCAACAAGCTGGGCTGGCCGGCCGACGGCATTTCGTTCCACTCTCTCAGTGGCACGCTGCGGGTCGGGCGACGCAATGACTGGCTGGTACTGGACTTCCCGCGCCTGGCCTTCGAGGAGCAGCCGACACCGGAGCTGATCCGGGAGGCCCTGCCAGACGCCCCGGAAACGGCGTTCTATGTGCCCAATGACACCAACTATCTGGTGGTACTGGATTCCTGGCAGGACGTTCAGGGAGCAAGCCCGGATCTCGCCCGCCTGAAACAGCTGGGTAACCAGGGCCTTATCGTGACGGCGCCCGGCGAGGACTGCGATTTTGTCAGCCGCTACTTTGCACCGGGCGTCGGCATTGATGAGGATCCGGTGACCGGCTCCATTCACAGCGTGCTGGTGCCCTACTGGGCTGCCCGCCTGGACAAGGCAACGCTGAACGCCCGCCAGCTATCGGCCCGGGGCGGTGAGTTACGCTGCGAACTGAAGGGAGACCGCGTCGAGATTGCCGGGCGCGCTGCGTTCTTCATGGAGGGCAGTGTCAACCTGCCCTGACCCCGACGTAACCGGTATACTGCCCGCCATTCATTCACGGTGGCGGGCAGTCATGACATCAGCTTCAACATCCCAGTACGACGTAATCATCATCGGTGCCGGCGCCGCCGGGCTGATGTGTGCAGCCACCGCAGGCTACCGTGGCCGCAAGGTGCTGGTGCTCGATCACGCCAATAAACCCGGCAAGAAGATCCTGATGTCCGGCGGCGGCCGCTGTAATTTCACCAACCTCAACAGCACCCCGGCCAACTTCCTCTCGGACAACCCCCGCTTCTGCATCTCGGCCCTCAAGCGCTACACGCCCCAGGATTTTCTCGAACTGGTGGACCGCCACGGGGTTGAGTACGAAGAGAAGGCGCCCGGCCAGCTGTTCTGCAAGGACAGTGCGAAAGACATCCTCAACCTGCTGCTTACCGAATGTGAATGGGCGGGCGCGACCATCCGCATGAACACCGGCATCAGCCAGATCGAAGCCCAGGACACCGGATACCGGCTGCTGACTAGCAGTGGCGGCAAACTGTCCTGCCAGTCGCTGGTCATTGCCACCGGCGGCCTGTCGATCCCCACCATGGGCGCCACCGGCTTTGGTTACGACCTTGCCAGGCAGTTTGACCTGACGGTTCTGCCAACCCGGGCCGGGCTGGTGCCGTTCACCCTGCATCCGGAGTTAAAGGAACAGTTATCGCCGCTGTCCGGCGTCAGCTGCCCGGTGGATGTGAGCTGCCACAACCAGCACTTCCGAGAGCCCATGCTGGTAACCCACCGCGGCCTCAGCGGGCCCGCCATGCTGCAGATTTCCAGCTACTGGCACCCGGGGGACAGCCTCGCCATCAACCTGCTGCCCGCCTGCCATATCCGTGACGACCTGCTGGCGCTGCGCAACAGCAAACCCCGGAGCACCGTTGGCCAGTACCTGGCGCAACACCTGCCGAAGCGGTTCGCTCAGGCTTTCAATGACCTGAACCAGTGGCAGGGGCCGCTACAGGGTTACCGCAACAGCGACATCGACGAGGTTGCCAGCCAACTCGGCCAGTGGTCCATCAAACCCGCAGGCACCGAAGGCTACCGTACTGCCGAGGTTACCCTTGGTGGCGTCGACACCCGCCAGCTTTCCTCCAAGACCATGGCGGTGCTCGACCGTCCCAACCTGTACTTTATCGGTGAAGTGGTGGATGTCACCGGCCACCTGGGCGGCCACAACTTCCAGTGGGCCTGGGCTTCTGGAGTAGTCGCTGGACAGCATGCCTGAATGCGTCGAAACTCCCAGTCAAGCCAGTTTTCGGACTCTAAACTCTCATCGCAAGCGGCGATCAAACTAAGGTATCTCGTTCGCCGATATGACAGCAAGCTACGGTCGCAAAGCGAACATTCAGGAAGGTTCATGAGTTTTGGTCCAAGTGGTTTTTTCGAGTCTTCGGGCATTTGGAATGGAACTTTCTGGTGCTATCCAAAATGCCCGAAGACTTGACCATTGAATTACCTCTTTAATTTAACGCATTGATAGTACGCACCGGTATCAGGGCTTCGTATCCGGCCGAGGCACTATATAGATCACGGATCACCCCAGCTCGACGGAGTTTGACCCCAGTAAGCTGTCTTGCGCTATTTATTGCGTCCTCCAGTCTGCCAGTGCCACTGGCCAGCTCGTTCAGACTGGCTTCCCAGTGCGCGCGCTGGTTTGGCAAGTGTCGCTCGTTGAGGATGTTCAGGCGACCATGGCCGGCCTCAACGCTTGCCCTCAGTTTAGCGATCGAAGCCCGCCATTCCCGCTGAGCCTGAGTGGCCAGCCATCGTTTTTGTGAGGCTTCGGCAGTCGCCTTTCGAACGGCGCTGTGCTGGCGCTGCCCACTAAATGGAATCCGAACGCCAATGCCGACGACCCAACGTTTTCTCTCGTCAGCCCACAGGCTGTTATAGCCGGCATTAGCTGTGAACGTAGGTCTACGATCGACTTCGGCAACATCCAGCCGCGCGCGCGCCTCGGCTTCCCTTGCCTCGGCTGCCCGAATCAGCGGATGATCTGGTTCCAACTGTCCATCGGCGAACAGAAGCGTTTCAGATGCCTCCGTCAGTTGCAAACTGGCCCCCGTCGGACGACGCCCAAGCAGAGGAATCAGGTCGCTGGCTAGCCCGGCCTTTTCCGCTTGCAGCTCTACTAGTCTGGCATCTAGAGTGTCCAACTCCGTTTTGACCCTGAGCATTTCACTTTGCGAGCCGATGCCATAGTCAAGCCTCTGTTCCGTTACGGTGGCCAGTTGCTCTACCAAAGCGCGTGTCTCATGATGGAGATTGATCGCTTCATTGGTATACCACCAATATGCATACGCCTCCTTAACGCGAGCTGTCAGCTGCCTTATTAGCCACTGAGTCTCCTGCTGGGCGGCAAGCATTCCGGCCTCCGCTGCCTTGCGAGACGCCGACAGATGATCCGGCCAGGGCAGCTGCTGGCTTACCTCAAAGCGATGCCCAACTGTATTAGGTCCCTCTAGAGTTTCAGGCGCAATGCCATACTTGATGACCGGGTCGGCCCAAGTATCTGAGCCCTCCACTTTGGCTTCTGACATTTCGGCGACAGATCTTTGCGCGCCCAGGCACCTTGCTTTTATTGCTACTGCCAGCGGGCATTGCGCTAATGGGGCTTGCATGGCTGGTTCACGGCCTCTTACTGGACCGGATGTCCCGGGAATTCGTCGAGACACGTCTCAAGGATGAGGTCGCCTTTCTGGAGCATCAGATTCGTGATTCTGGCGGTCAATTGGACAGTCTCCAGACTGGTGACTATTTTCAGGAAGTCTTTCACCACGCCTTCGCCATACATTCTCCGTCCAGAACGATCATTTCCCCGGATTCCTGGGCACCGGTGTTAACGTCGTTAATAGAATCAGCAAAGGATGGGACCGTTCGTGTTCGGGATGCGGACACCGTCGAAGGCCCAAAGAGCATTCTTGCGTACCGAAAGTCGTTCCGGATCGGCGATACGCCGATTGTAGTGATCGTGTCCGAGGATCTTGGCGCACTGAAACGCAGCCAGGCAGAGTTGCACGGGTGGACGGCCATCGTCTCTATTCTGCTGATTCTGCTGTTGGTCGTTGTGATCTGGTTCGGTATCAATCTGTCCATGCGCCCTGTCGTCGAACTGAAGGCCACGCTGAAGCGACTTCAGGATGGCAAGGTCTCGCGGATTCATGTCCAAGCACCTGAGGAATTTCGACCGCTGGTCCAGCAGCTCAACCAATTGCTCGACTCGCTGGATCAACGCCTGGAACGATCAAGGGATGCGCTGGCGAATCTGTCTCACAGCGTCAAAACCCCCATTGCGGCCGTCCGGCAGATTCTTGAGGACACCAGTCGTCCGCTCTCCAACGATCTCCGCCTTCAGATGACCGCGAGACTCAATGACATCGACAAACAGCTTGAAGCCGAGATGCGCCGAAGTCGCTTTGCAGGGCCACAGGTTGGGAAAAGCGCTTACCCTCTGAAACAGGCACGGGATCTAGTCTGGATGCTGGGGCGACTATACCCGGAAAAGTCCTTTGAACTGTCGAGCTCCCTGCCGGAGGACGCCCGCTGGCCGATCGAGGAGCACGACCTGAATGAAATCATGGGCAACCTTCTGGACAATGCAGGCAAATGGTCGGAACGATGCGTGGAGCTGTCACTCGTTCAACACTCCGGAAATCTGCAGATCGGCGTAACAGACGATGGGCTCGGCGTCGCGGACGCTGAAATCGGCAATCTGGGTCGACGGGGGTTGCGGCTGGACGAGCAGACCCCAGGCCATGGCCTTGGGCTGGCGATTGTTCGAGAAATTGTCGAACGCTACAGTGGAACCCTCAACTTCTCACCTGCTCCGAAAAGTGGGTTGTCCGTGATAGTTGACCTTCCCAGGGCGGTCCCGGTGATCAATCGTTGACCCGGCCACCTGGTATGTGGTTAAGCGATCACATGTGGATAGTGTTTGTATAGAAAACTTTCCTCACCGTAATGCCTTTTTCAAGCTAGATTCAGCTTCGTCTGTTGTTATAGCGGGTCGCTTGAAGTCCGGTCTCTTAGCTAATTTTGATTTGCTCTCGAGAAGGGCGACAGCCACAATTTTCCAACATCCAGAGACGGCGCTTATAGATGAAGGTTCTAATTGTCGAAGACAACGCGGTACTCGCAGAAAAAATCTCCGTTTGGCTTGCGAAGGAAAACTTTACTGTAGATGTTGCCCAAAACGGAAAAGAGGCAAATTTCTTCGTAGAGACAAGCAGTTATCAGGCGATCATTCTGGATATAGGACTGCCCGACGAGAACGGGCTTTCTTTGATGCAAAAATGGAGAAGCAGTGGCAGAGATGAAGCTATTCTTATTTTAACTGCCCGCTCCAACTGGACAGAGAGAGTTGAGGGCTTGAATGCCGGGGCAGACGATTATCTTCCAAAACCCTTCGAATTCGATGAACTAAAAGCTCGACTTAGCGCCATAATACGAAGAAAAGACGGGCGAGCAACTGATAAGATCATCGTGGATGGTTTTCTACTTAATGCAACCTATAGAACCCTAACAACTCCCGATCATAAAGAGTTCAGACTAACCGCAACGGAGTACCGCCTTTTACAATGCTTTCTTCGCTCTCCTGACAGAGTTTTCTCACAGGACGAACTTGTTGAAGCACTCTATAATATCGAAAGGTGCCCAACCAGAAATGTCGTTCAAGTCTACATAGCCAGGCTCAGAAAGATACTCGGAAAAAAACGAATAAAAACATTGAGAGGACAAGGATATTACTTTGCAAGAGATTCTCTTCAAAAAAGGGTTGAAGCTTAAATGATTTTACTGTGATTTAACCATTTTCCTCAAGGACCAGGGCTCGCCAGATAAATGCGCTGGCCCACAAACCGGGCCAGCTTTCTCAACGATTAACCATTTCGGTGAAAAATACCAAATAGATTAAAAAGACTTAGTCCAGCCCAGCCAAAACTTCGGGTCGTCCGAACTGACCGAACCAAGTGCGTTACTTGAATCGATATCAGCGTACTCCAGATTAACACTAAAAGCTCCAAAGCTTCCCGCATCTTTGGTGACGTTAACAGCTGCATGTCCGTAGCTCGCCTCGCCAATAGACGCCTTGCCATCATCAGTGAAATCATAATAGCCAATCAAAACACCTGTGCTGAAATCGTCTTCCAGTGGCACATCAACTGATGCGTAATAATAGATATCGCCTGGAACGAACAGCCCTTCGCCGCTTACGTCGCTGTTTGCTGTGTAAGCAACACCTATAGATACAATGCTGTAACTCAACTCTCCGTATATTTCGCCAAAATCAATAGATTCAGGAGCATCAGGGTAAGAGTAATAAATGTAGCCAACATCGTAACCGATATCCTCAATTACACCGGAGAAGCCAGCATAAAGATCAAGCTCGTAGCTCGTCCCATCGCCGAAATCCACATTGGAGCCCCAGCCGCCAACATAAAGCCCCGACGCATGTTCGTAGTCAAGCCCGCCTTGCGTCGCCGTTGAGCCATCTGTTTGTGTCACACCGCGAAATAAGTAGTTGCTTGTTATGCCCAAATTAGCACTAACACCTGCGCTGGCAATTAACGGGACCGCTTGGAGAGTTACGAGCAAACCAACACTTAGCAAACAATCTTTAGTCGAGATACGTCTTTTCATCGTTTTTACCTTCTATTTGGGCAGCTTAGTTATTTGCGCATTGAATAACGCACCTATAATGCATACACGTTTTGTGCCACCTTTTAAAAAACTTATTCTATGAGCAATTATTGTCAAATCAGGGCCGCAGTTCATAAAAATGATTAAATATTTAACAATTCAATGCAATAAGCACTCTGCTTCAAGTGTTGCATTGCTCGTCGATAGTGCGCTCATCAATAATGCGCACCAAATAGGAACAAGAATTGAAAAAACGATGACTAAAATAGAACTATTTTTAACTTGGTAATTCTAGATTAGATATGGTTTTATGAAAAATCGAGGGAGGTCTGAATTAGCCATGAATACTGCAAAATATCTTAGTTAAGAATGCAGCTTTCCAACATTTTGCGCTCTGTCTTCCTTACGAGATTCATCAATACTAAAGCGCGACTTTCGCAATTTTGGGAAAATTAACAAAATCTACCATTAAATTAATCTTGGAGCCACATAATTGCCCGTCTGGCTCCAAGTAAACAACGATAAATGTTATTGCTTTTCCAAGAGATCCCCAATCAACTCTTTAATCAATCTATGTTCTTCCTTCAGTTTTTTGATGGTCTCGCTCTCTTCCACACGATACTGGGAGGAACGTTCATCTATGCTCTTATTAGGATAGCTTCTTGCCTCGTTGTATCTGTCCGCTTGCCCTCCTGCGTGGGCTATAGAAGCACCACTTGCCACGAAAGAAGCTACTATAATCATGGATACTTTCTTCATAAAACGGCTCCGACATTTTTTTCAATTAGACCAGCAACATTCAATGGCCTTGGGTGTTTAGTAGAACATCGAAACTTTAAACACACTTGAAAATATATGCTGATGAAACGTTTTTTTTCAGCGGCTACCACAAGCTCAAAAGCCATTTAGGTCGGCTTTGATTTCATGACACTAAATCAAGTTATTCAAATGCCTAAGAACGATAAGACCAAGCCAGACCGATCTGAAGACCAGAGCGTCCCTCGCTCCGGCTCGCACCCGTTGCGGCACGCTTCGATTCCAACTATGCTTTCCGATCAGAGCACCTCTATGTGCCTTCAACTGAAGCCTTCCGCTCAATCGACAAAAGCACCTTCATGACAGCGCAGAAAAGCATCCGAAAAACTGTCCTCCAATATGGCATCGCTTTCAGCCTCTTGTATTTTTTACTAATTTTTTTCTCGCACACTTATGTAATAGAGCAGCTTTCGAACGAGTCCAGAAAACATCGCCTTGACAAGGAGGTGGAGAGTTTTCAAACCATCATTGAAAACGAAGTTCCGACGCCCGACGAGATTGGCAGCATGATTGATCGATTCCAATTGCTACTGGAGCACGCCCTCGTCGTCGAAGTGAAAGACGGAAGCATCATTGCCAGTAGCAACATAGATCAAACAACGTTGCGAATGGTTTCAAGAAAGCCGGCGGGCTTTGTAGAAATATCCCAAGGTGCAGATGGCCTTCTTGGATTGAAACGAGGTTTCGGAATTGACAGCCCGCTTTCGTCAGTCACCATCCTGGAAATGGAAAGTGGACTCGCCGAGCGATCCAGTGGGGCTCACCTGACCTTGCTGGCTGCCTCCGCATTATTACTTGTTGTTCTCTTGGCTCTGGTAGGCACCACTACTTACCTCGCTTTGAAACCGATCGAACACATCAAGGAAGACATGAGGAGACTGCAATCTGGCAAACAACCTCGTTTGAATCCTGACGCACCAGAGGAGTTCAGTCCGCTGATCAAACAGTTCAATAACCTACTTGAACTAGCAAGTCGTCGCCTTGACCGCCACCGCCGCCTCAATTCCGATCTTTCTCACATGGTCAAGACCTCGATCTCTGCCAATCTCGCAATCTTGTCAGACACTGGTTCATTACCTCCGTCCCGCGACGACATAGAGTTCATGACCTCCAACCTAAAGGATCTAAGCCGGTCCTTGAACTACCGCATGAGCAAGGCAGATATCTCCGGCAGGCAGATGGGGCAAACATGTTTGCCGATTGAAATAGCGAACAACGTCATTTCTGTCATGGAAAAAATCTTTCCCGATAAGAGTTTCCGTATTAATACATCCTTGCCGAATAACTTCAGTTGGCCCATGGAGCGTCAGGACCTATCAGAGTTATTCGGTAACCTGCTCGAAAACGGCGGGAAATGGAGTCAGGCTGAGATTGACGTTTCAATAAGCCAGACCGATTCCGGGCTAACGATAGAAGTTGCAGACGACGGCCCTGGGATTACTCCAGAAGCGGCCTCAAAAGTGATGGATAGAGGTTCCCGGCTTGACGAAACCGTTTCTGGATTTGGATTGGGACTGTCCATCGTGTCCGAAATACTAGAAGACAATTTCGGACGGATGAACATTGGCCCCTCAGAAACAGGGGGCGCCAGAATTACAGTTGTGCTTCCTTTCCCAGAGTAGAGCACAACCATAATTCCTCCGCCCCGCTATGACGGAGGGATTACCCTCCCCTGCTCGCGATCAAAACTGTGTATTTCCACCTCTCTTCTACCGTTGCATATCATCGAGTTTAGACCTTGAGAAGCGCGTGAATAGAGCCGGCAAAACAAAAAGCGTTAGGAAAGTCGCAGTCACGAGGCCACCTACAATCACGCTGGCCAATGGCTTCTGGATTTCCGCACCCACGCCCGTCGACAACAGCATCGGTATCAAACCGAGCGCCGAGGTTATTGCTGTCATCAAGACAGGACGCAAACGGGAGACGGCACCTTCAAACACCGCGGTATCCACGTTCAATCCATCCTGTATTCGCTGATTGATGCTTTCGACCATAACGACCCCGTTGAGCACCGCCACACCAAACAAAGTGATAAATCCAACGGAACTGGGCACTGAGAGATACTGGCCGGAGATCCAGAGTGAAAAGACGCCACCAATGACAGCAAGCGGCACGTTGACCAGAATTAACAGTGCCTGACCGACCGAACTGAAAGCAAAGTACAGCAGCAGTGCAATCAGGCCCAGAGATACAGGTACCACAATGGTCAATCGTTTCTGAGCTCGCTGCTGGTTTTCGAACTGACCACCAATATCCACCGAATAGCCGGGGGGAAGGTTCACTTCTGACGCGATGGTATCCTGAATATCGGCAACCACACTGCCCATGTCACGACCCTGCACATTGGACTGAATGACCACACGGCGCTGAACGTCGTCGCGGCGCACCTGGGGCGGGCCAGACTCAATAGACACATCGGCCACATCACCGAGTCTCACCCAGGCTCCGGAAGGCGCCTGCAACCTGAGATCAGCAATGGCATCCCGGTCTTCCCGGAAACGTTTGGCCAGGCGCACATAGATATCGTACCGCTCATTTCCGTTGATGATCTGGCCCGCGGCGGCACCACCCAGTCCGTCCCGGACGACACTCATCACATCAGACACGGCGAGTCCGTACCGGGAAAGTGCCTGACGGTCTGGCTGAACCACCAACTGCGCTTCACCGGCAATCTGCTCCATGGCCACGTCCCGGGTCCCCTGAACAGTTCGGACCGCCGCTTCGATCTGCTGACCTTTCTCGGCCAGCACCTTGAGATCCGGGCCAAAGAGTTTGATGGCCAACTGCGCGCGGACACCTGACAACAATTCGTCAACCCGAGTTGCAATAGGCTGAGAAAAGTTAAACAGTAGCCCCGGGTGCTGTTCGAGCTTCGCCTCAAACAGGGCCTGCAATTCATAGCGATTACTGGCGCTGGTCCACTCGGCTGTTGGCTTAAGGCCGATATAGATCTCGATGTTGTTCACGGGCTCCGGATCGCCGCCTATTTCCGCCCGCCCCGCCCGGGACAGAGCGTAAGTCACCTCTGGAAACTCCATCAGCATGGCCTCCAGTTTTGGCGCCACTTCAAGCGCCGTATCGAGGCTTGATGAGGGAGCCAGAGTCACCCGGAGGTTGATCGTTCCCTCTTCCAGTTCAGGCACGAACTCAGTACCGAGTCGTGGCACAATCAGCGCCGCCAGCACAACAAGAACAGCCGACGCGCCAACAACCACGCGGCTATGCTTCAGTGACCAGGCAAGCCCCATGCGATAGAGCTTTTCCAGGGGTTTTAGAATGAAGCTTTCCCGCTCCCGGATACCCTTACGGAACATGTATGACGCCAGCGCGGGTACAACCACCAGAGCGACGATCACAGCGGACACAATGGCCAGCATGATGCTGATCGCCATTGGCTGGAAAAGCTTGGCTTCCACACCTTCAAAGCTGAACAGAGGCATGAAAACGACCAGGATAATCGCCGTCGCGAAAAAAATTGGTCGCGCCACTTCCCGGCCTGCCTCCTGCAGTCGAAGCGCAATGCCATGGTCATCGTGTGACGCGTCCAATGGGTCAGGGTCGTTTTTCACCAATTCATCCCGACGGGCGTCATGCTCAGCATCCGGATGCGTCAGATGTTTGAACATGTTCTCGACCATAACAACAGAGCCGTCCACCAGCATGCCAATTGCCACAGCAATGCCGCCCAGAGACATCAAGTTGGCCGAGAGACCGAACCAGGCCATGATCATCAGCGCAATACCGATAGAAATCGGTATAGAAAGCAGCACGAGCGTTGTTGCCCGAAGATTCATCAGAAACAGGGCAAGCACGATCGCAATAAACACAAAAGCCAACAGAAGTGCATTGGTCACCGTCTCTACGGCCTTGGTCACCAGATCCGCCTGGTTGTAATAGGGCTCAAAACGAACCCCACTCGGAAGCGCCTGATTTATGCGATCAATGCGGGCCTCGATGCCGTCGATGGTGGCTTTTGTATTGGCCCCCATTCGTTTGAGTACAATGCCAGAAACCACTTCACCCAGTTGTTCAACCTGACCGTCTTCATCCTTCCGGGTCATGGTCACCGCACCCTGGCGAATTTCAGTGCCCAGCGCTACCTGGGCGACATCGCTCACCGTCACTGTAATGCCATCACTGGTTTTAACGGGCACTTGACGGATCTGCTCCAGCCCCTGCTCGCCATTACCCAGCCAGCCCATACCGCGAATAACCAACTGCTCCTGCCCGCGGCCCATATACCAGCCCCCAACATTGGAGTTGTTGTTCTCCAGGGCTTCCATGACATCGTTCTGTGATAAGTCATAGGACAGCATTCGCGCCGGGTTCAGGTTAACCTGGTACTGGCGGACCTCTCCGCCAAACGACAGAATCTCTGTTACCCCTTCAGCAGGTATCAGCAACAGCTTGACCAGCCAGTCGTGCAAGCTGCGTAATTCCATTGCGTCGTACCCCGAATCCGGGTCCGCTATCAGCAAGTACTGGTAGACCTGGCCGAGACCGGACGTATTCGGGCCCATTTCAGGCACCCCGACCCCGTCCGGAATCAGCTCCCGCGCGGCCTGCAACCGCTCGAACACCAGTTGGCGCGCGAAATAGATATCCGTGCCCTCTTTAAAGACCACGGTGACACCAGACAACCCGGTTTTGGAGATGGACCGAACCTCCTCAACATCCGGCAACGCATACATCACCGCTTCAATGGGATAGGTGATCAGTTGCTCGACTTCCTCGGCCGCAAGTCCGGGCGCCTCTGTATTAACAGCGACCTGGACGTTTGTAACGTCAGGGAAAGCATCAAGATTCAGTTTTGGGATCTGAAACGCGGCCGTGGCGATAAGCACTGCAAGCGCAATAAGAACCAACAGGCGGTTCTGAACCGCCCAGTCGACAACTCGGTTGAACATAATGGCTCCCGGAATCAGTGGTTGTGTGGGTCAAAGCCGCCTTTGGCAATTTCAGAGGCCACAAAAAATGCGCCCCGCGAAACGATCCGTTGGCCTGCAGTCAGGCCCGAAATTTCACGGAGTCCGCCAATTGCGCGACCCAGTTCCACTTCCACAGGCTCGTACTCCCCTTCAGCCTCTTCCACATAGACCGTCCAGTCGCCATCGGCGCCTCGCATCAACGCACTCTCCGGCACCGCAAGCACCGGCTCCGTGGTTTTAAAAAGGAAATACACATCTGCAAACATTCCGGGATGAAAACGATCTTCCGGATTGTCCAGCTCCAACCGAACAATTCGCGTGCGGGTCACAGCGTCAATGGTATGAGCTTCCTGGGATACCGTTGCCACAGCTACTCGGCCTGCAACTCTTACTTCCGCTTCGGCCCCTTGCTTAAGGACAATGTCGGAGTTTGCTGGCAGGTGAGCCTCTACCCAAAGTTCGCTTTCATTAGCCAGAGTCACCAGCGGTTGGCCTGCCTCAACTCTTTGTCCTTGCTCAAACTCATCGGTCAGCACTGCGCCATCCACGCGAGCTCTGAGCGTGTATTCACCGAGACTACCTACGCCGCTGGCCTTCAACGCACCAATGTCATCATCGTTTAGCCCATAAGCAAGCAGAGTCGCCCTCGCCGCTTCAATATTCGCTTTCGCCGTATTGAACCGCTGATCACCAACCACGGAACGACCCAGCCCGCTGATTCGCTCCCATTCAGGAAAAGCCTTCCTGTAATCAGCCTGCGCCTGTGCCACCGTCTCACTGAACAGGGTTACCAGTTGCTGACCTTTGGTTACGTGCTCACCCAATTCCACGTGACGTCTCAACACCACCGAGGCAACCCGGGGGGACACGTGATAGCTGGTATAGCCGTTGGTCAGCAGCTCACCGGGAGCGTAGATTTCATAGTCAACGCGCTTGCTCTCGAGGGTTGCTACCTCAATGCCGGCGAGCTCTTTCTGTTTGGCATTGATGCTTGCGGTAGTTGATTCTTCATGACCACCATCGCTCTCCTCTTCGTGGCCATGACCTTCTTCCTCTTCATGCTCACGTTCTTCAGCATGCCCGCCCTCATGCTCATCCTCTTCACCGGTACCTTCTCGATGATCGTCGCCACCGGCGGCATGATCATGGCCCGCCTCGTTATGCGCATCTTCCTCGGCCTGCACCAATGAAGGGGGAGCTATAAACAGCGTCAATACAAATACTGAAATCAGAGTTTTTTTCATGATGACTATCCAGTTTCCAGAATATTATTGGAAGGGGGTGATCAGTTCGCCAGACTGGCTCAAGAGTTCAATCAGGCCCAGCTGCGCCAGCTTTTCCAGTTCAATACCGGTTTTCAGGCTCTCCGCGCGCTGGCCTAACGCCTGGAGATACTCAGAGGTGGAGAGGTCGCCGACCTGCCACTGCTTCTCAAGCAAATCGGCACTTCGCTGTACACGCCCCTGGGATAGTTCTTTCCATCGACGAAGTTGCTTGTCGTATCGCTTCCAGGAAGCGCGAGCGCCTGCCAGGTCATATTGTTGTTTCCGGTAGAGCGCCTGAAACCGCGCTTCGGCCTCCAGAGCCCGTCGATTCGCGGCCCGGATTTCAGCGCTGTAGTTATTACGGACGTTCAGAGGGATCGAGAATGTCAGGCCAACCACGTTCTCGCCGCCGTCACGCCCTCCGCTCAGCCCTACTGTCGGC
Source organism: Marinobacter profundi (assembly GCF_002744715.1). Classification (GTDB taxonomy): domain Bacteria; phylum Pseudomonadota; class Gammaproteobacteria; order Pseudomonadales; family Oleiphilaceae; genus Marinobacter; species Marinobacter profundi. The sequence continues at coordinate 1,803 of NZ_KZ319367.1, read as the reverse complement.
GATGCTGTGGCTTTGCGTCTCGCAACCTCTGCCTCACTTTTCAACACCTGCCACTTGGCTCGAGCGGCTGCAATTGACGGGTGTGCCAACAGATCAGCCTCACCAATCTGGGACTCCAGCGCTGACCAGATATACTCGGGGATTCCCCCATCCTGAGGCCTCCAGTCCGGCAGACGTTCTCTAACCTGAGTTTCTGCCCGATCAACTGCGGCCTTTGCCTGGGCGACTTCGCTCAACTGACGGGATAGATTTAAAAACAGAAGCTCTGCGTCGGCACGCCCCAGATCACCTGCCTGCTGGCGCTGTTCAACCTGGTCCAGCAAGGCATCCAGGCGCTGCTGTTGGGATTCAGCAATTTCCTCAAACAGCGTAGTAGCGCGCCACTCGACAAGCGCAAACAATGATTCAGACGTTTGTGTCAGAACTGCTTCGCTCAAGCCAGCTTGCGCAGACAGCCTGATCAGCTTTGCCTTCTCCTGTAATGCGCCCTGTTGATCAGACCAATCGATCGTTTGTGACAGCCCTGCCTCAAAGTTATTCTCACTGCCCGTTCTGTCTGCTCCTACGGACAACTCCGGGTTATACAGCGGTTGTTCGCTTGCCTCAGCGTCCTCTTTCCGCGCTGCCGCCTGCTCTGTCGCTGCCAGTACCTCCGGGTGCTTGCTTATCTGGCCAGTGAGCCAATTCGCCCAATTAACAGTCTCAGCTTGACCGAACAGAGGAATGGACAATAGTACTGAACACAGCAACGCCCGAGGCGAGTGCTTGCTTGCCTTCATCGACTTTCTCCCGAAGCGATTAATAGCCAAAAATCATAGGTGTAAGGCGCCTATGACGAGGCAGGAAAAGATCGAGATAATAAGTGCAAACTTTGAAATGAGTTTGAATTCGGAAAAAAAGTTCAGATATGAGTCGCTAAAAACTCTTTGTAGCGCTTCTCAATGAGGCTAAGAACGGCAGCTCGCGACCAATCGCCGCGATGCCACCTGTAGTGGTTCAATGATTCCGGACACCAACGTAGGTGGTAAGATCGCCACCATAAACGAGGTGTCTGATGACCAGAAAGCGACGTTCTTTTTCTCCTGAGTTCAAACAGGAAGCAGCCAGCCTGGTGCTGGATCAAGGTTACACGATTCCGCAGGCCAGCGTGTCTCTGGGAATTGGTGAAAGCGCTGTTCGGCGTTGGGTTCAACAACTGACGGACGAGCGTAAGGGCGTCACTCCGAAAGGCAAGGCGTTAACCCCGGAGCAGCGACGTATTCAGGAGCTGGAAGCCCGCTGCAATCGCCTGGAGCGAGAGAAAGAAATATTAAAAAAGGCTACAGCTCTCTTGATGTCGGACGAGATGAATCGTACGCGCTGATAGACCGGTTGGGGGAGCAGGAGTCAATTGAACTGGTCTGTGAAGCGTTTGATATCAGTCGTTCCAGCTATTACGAGTACCGCCAACGGCGGAACCGTGTAGATGTGGAGCGCCTGGCCCTGAGGGCTCAGGTAAACCGCCTGTTTACCAAGAGCCGCAGCTCTGCCGGCAGTCGTACAATCATAGGCTTGCTCCGCGAGGAAGGCGTTGTCGTTGGTCGCTTTAAAGTTCGACGACTGATGAGCGAGTTGGGGCTGATCTGTAAGCAGCCAGGCCCTCATGCCTACAAGCAGGCTACCGTTGAACGACCAGATATCCCGAACCATCTGGACCGGGAGTTTGCAGTAGAACGGCCTAACCAAGTCTGGTGTGGTGACATCACCTACAGTGTGCCCGGAGTCCAGGGCGAGCATGGAAGCTCAAATGGACCACGAGTCTAT